>NZ_KB903361.1 GCF_000379665.1 Butyricimonas synergistica DSM 23225
CGTCGGCTTGGTGGGCCGTTACCCCGCCAACTACCTAATGCCGCGCGTGCCCGTCTCGTGCCATTACTTTTAAAATTTTGGTCATGCGACCAAAAAGTCCCATGGGATGTTAGTCCACGTTTCCGCGGGTTATCTCCCGGCACGAGGTTGGTTGCACACGTGTTACTCACCCGTGCGCCGGTCGCCATCAAGGTATTGCTACCTCATGCTGCCCCTCGACTTGCATGTGTTAAGCCTGTCGCTAGCGTTCATCCTGAGCCAGGATCAAACTCTTCATTGTAAAATATTATTCAGAAATTTATATCTGGCAGGGTCATGTGTATGAATCCCGACATCGCGTCGGTCGATTCACGCTCGCTACGTTGTTTCTTTTTCACGTCAATATTGTTAAAGAACTCTTCTTTTTCTCGTCTTCACTGCCGCCATTTCTAGTGGCGAAAGCGGATGCAAAGATAAATCGTTTTTCCCTTCCCTTCCAAATCTTTTCCAAAGTTTTTTTCAAACTTTTTTCGAGCGGGATCGTTAATAATAAATTCCACCCCTCGATTTACCTCTTCAAACATCTCGAGAACTCCGCTAAAACCGCCACTCGACATCTTCTATCACTCGCGCCCCTTTCGGTTTTGCGGGTGCAAAGATAATAGCAGAAAATCACCTTTTCCAAATTTTTTACCACCTTTTTTTGAACTTTTTTACAAGACACTAGAAAACAAATATTTAAAAATAACACGACACGCCCCAAAAAACCTCAAAGTATCGACATGGATTAATACTCCCGTTCCAGCCAACGGGACAAAAACACGTCATAAACCCGATAAACAATCCCCTTCTTATCCACTGATTCCAGCAACAATTCTTTATCAACCAATGCTTTCACTAATCTTCGGGCATTTGCCGGAGTTCCAATATTGTATTTCCCGACAAAACCTTGCGCGGAAATTTGCCTCACCTCCCGCTCTTTAGCCACGGCTATCAAAAAATTCCATTGTATAGGTGTCAACAATTGACGATATTGTAGAAAAGCGGGCTCGTTACGTTCCAACAAATCAGAACAAGCCATCCTCACGTGTTCCGCGGTTACGGGAAATTCATCCATGGCAAACACCCGATTACACAAACTCTGCGTGTAAAAGGTATGTACATTACTCCAATCCAATATTTCATAAACGGCTTCCCGTTCAATCTCCTTGCCATAGTTTTCAAACAAATGAATTATAAAGGAGGCATACACTTCCCGATCTATTTTATCCACGGTCAAATACTGTGTACTGGCAAAAAAGGGTCTATTCGCGCTCGAGAACATTTCCAGCATAAGAGTTCTCCGACTACCACTAAAAATAAAACGGATATTGTTGAGTTGCTGCATGCAAGTCCGTAGCAAGGCTTCCATGTTCTTCTCCGGGTATTCCGCTATCTGCTGAAATTCATCAATAGCCAAAACTATCGGCACGTTTTGCATGTCCAAAAAATCCAAAAGCCCCTTCAACGTGTTTTCTCTCTCTTGTGGCGTATGGTACACAATTTGCACTTGAGGCTCGCCCGTCAACGCATCATACCCGATCAAGGGACGCAACCCTTTCAAAAAATGCATAAACCGTTTCCCGATACTTGTCTTTTCAGGAAATTTCAATAAAATAGCTTCAGCCAACATGCGAATAAAATCTTCCAACCCCCGGGAAGCGTATATATCCACGTACACGCTCTCTCCCCATTTTTTTTCTTTCAAATAATCAAAGAAACGTAATATCAATCCCGTTTTTCCAATACGCCGGGGAGATATTAACGTGGTATCTATTCCATTAGATACATTTTCGTATAACACCTCAAGCTCCTTTTCCCGGTTACAAAACAGCTCTTTTGTCAGGTACCCCTTTACCAAAAATGGATTCTTTACTCCTTTCATACCGATTTCATTTTTGACAAAGGTATGAAAAATATCTTTTCACTATCTGTTTTAGACTATCTATTTTAGATAATCTAAAACAGATAGTCTAAAATATCTCATCAATTTAGGATTCCCCTATCGTCAAGGCTCTACTATCCGAGGCTTGTCGCCCGTTTTTCGACGTGGCGAAGCAATACGCCTTCACGTTCTCGTTATTCCAGTCCTCCGGTAACGCGTAAGTCGTGCTACCACTTTCGCCTCGATCCCGCAAGGTGACTAGCCTCGTCCGCTCCAGCTCCGTCTCGTAAAGCACCCCGTACACCTTATCATCCTGCAAGGCGAATCCATCTTCCTCCTCTTGCATCTCCTGCTCGAAGACGTATTTCTGGCTCTCCGCGTTATACGCGACCGCCACCTTGGGCGGGTAAAGCATCCCCGCCGCCACCTTCAACAAGTCAAAATCTACCGTTCCCGCGTGTTTCTCGTCCACGATAACCGCTCCCATGTTTCGCGCCACGAACGCGTTCGAGGTCGTCCCGTGCCCGATACCCGCGAACCCTTTCCGGATCACGGGTATCATCCTTTGTGACAAGGACACGAGGGCTTTCATCCTCGCCCGCTGGTCAAGGATCTCCGGCGTCGGGTTATCCTTGCGGGAAAACACCTTCGCCTTGGCGATATTCTTTCTTCTCGTGTAACACAACGTGATGTTACCCACCGATCTTTTCGCTTTTCCTAACAAATAAGAATTAAATTCTGCCATGATAATTGAAAATTAAAAGTTGAAAATTGAAAATTAAAGATTTGAAATTAGCGATTGTATGTTTAAGTACCCGATCTCCCGGAGCGCCCCTTCCAACGCCGGTCCCGGGTCGATCTTTCGGGGAGTGATATCGGAATGGCACAGGACATGGGCTATCGAATACTCCCTTGCCAACATCCGGCACACGTCACGCAAGGTGCGCACTTGCCTGTCCGTGTACTTGTGCCAGTAGCTGATTTTTCCGCCCGAGTCATCCGCGTAAACGTCCGAAGGCATCACCTCCACGCCACACTCGGCGAAGAAACGCATCCCGTCGCGCCGCAATCGCCCGAGATTATCGAGTTCCACGCCGATCGAGAAATGATTGAACTCCACCCGTCCCCGGTAAAAACTCCGCCCGGCATGCCACGCCTCAATATTGAACGGGACGAGTTGAATGATCTCCCCGGCACGCCCGATCACGAGATGAGCGGATGCCGCCACGTCCGGACGACAAAGATAAAACGCGGAGGATAAAACACTTCTGCCCGCCGTGTAATGCAGAACAATCGTGTCCGGCTTTTCGAGTGCCCGGGTATTCTTCGAGCAAGTCAGGTGAACCGCCTGGCAGTCCACTAGACGATGATTTAAAATATCCATGATAAAAAATTAAAATTATTTCCTGACCATCAATTTCAAAATCGTTCCCGCGACCTTTTCGCCGCTCCTTCCCACCACGTAGCCGCCCAAACCGATTTCCAGCAAATCCCAGAAGCGAGAAGTTTCCGCCAGGATCGGCAGGCTGGTAAACGTTCCGGCGAGAATAATCACGGCAAACGTCAACATCACGAGCGGTCGCCACGAGCGTTGCAGCCAGTTGCCCCGGGCTTCCTCCCCGATCACGGCAGCCTGCCCTTCCAGGCGTTGCCGCTCGCTCTCGGCGATGAGCCGGAGCAAATCCGTTTCCAATCTCTTTTTCTCCCGTGACGGGAGCGTCAGGCGGTCCACCACCTTCCCGATGGCTCCCGCGATACCCGTTACCGGTTTCACCCCCTCGCTCATACCAATAAATGTTGAGAGTCCGAGAACGCGGAAAACGAGGGCGACACGAAAAAGCAATACACGTGTACCGGCACCCCTTTTTTCCGGTGCAACGCGAAAGTCGCCGTCCTATCCCCCCGCGTGGTTTGCACCTCCTCGACCACCTCCGGCGAGAAAGCGCGGTCGTCATGCAACAGCACGACCATCAAGCGGTCATCCTGGTCCAGGTACGCACTATCGACCGACTCCGCCCAACGAAGGGTAACCCGATCCCGCTCGTCCACGGAAGCCGACAAATCGTACTCTCCGTCCCGGTTCCCCGTCGACAAGCGTAGCCCCTCGTAATCGACGATTTTTCCCCGGTGGTCGAACATCCTCAAATTCACCCTCATGAACAGGGCAAAACCCGTGAGTTTCACGTTTCTCCCTGAACGTTGCCACACCTTTTCCAGGGGCGTTTCCTTCAATCGCTGGTAAAATCGGACAGCCACCCGGAAGCGGTTGCGGACCGCCTGCTGCTTCTCCGTGTTCGGGTTTTTCACCGCCGCCGGCATTGACCGGGCGTAAGTCTTGCCGTTCCGCTCGCTAAAAATCGTGTTGCCTATTCGCCCCTTAACCTTGAAAATACTGCATACTTCTGCCATCACCCTACATTTTTAAGTGAATAAATTGTTTTTACCCGCTTCCCGCCGCGGTCAGCCCGGCAAAAGGGAAGGATGGAGCCTCTCCACGGGAACACGATTTCGATAACAACCCTACCACAATTGTCCCGCCAGGTGTTATCCAGCCGACGTGTAAGTGTTGTACTGGAGTTATAGCCCGTCCTCACCCTTTTCTCGACCCGCTTTCGCCTTGTTCTTCCCGGGAAGCCCTCTCGCTCCCGAACCGTTTCAAATAATAAATCCATATCGTTTAATTTTGATTACACGACAAAAGTAAACTAGTATAACCCTCAATACAACTATTTTATCCCGTTCGCCGCATCAACTGATCCATTGCCTCTTTCAACTGACCGAACGCTTCATTTGCGACAAGCAAATTTCGCCGCCATGAAAATAACCGCCGCAAAAAAACGCTTGTGTTTACATTCGAGAAATATCTCAAATTATGATCCATTCCTTCTTTTAAAAAACAATTTTCATTCTACTATGTTCGAAGTCATTTTCCTTAAAGATGAATATTACTACAGATACGGATTCAGATACAATCTAGAACGTATCGTTGGTGAGTTGTAATCAGCACGTTATCTTAGTCTACCATATCGAGGTGTGTCGCACCACACCTCCTTCCGTCACTTGTGCAAGCCCTTCACGCTTCCCAAGAAATCGAAACAGGCGAGAAAACGCTCCCGGTAAGGTTGCCCCAGCGGGATTTCCAGTTTGCCGATATAAATCGTGTTTCCCCGTAGACGGTCCACGTGCTCCAGGTTAATCATGTGACCACGGTGTACTCGCTTAAAACGATCCCCAGGAAGCGTGTTTTCAAACGTCTGCAACGGATTCGCCACGAGTATTTTAGAATGATCGAGCAAGTGGATGCAACAATAATTACGGCTGGCTTCCAGCCACGTGATTTCCGAATAAAAAATCCTACAATAGGCATCTTTATCCCAAACGAAAATCCGATCTTTTTTAAAATCCATTATCCCGCAGTATTTTTCACGGTTGATGCGTTCCTCGTCCCCGGGAGGAGTCTTTTTCCATGATTATCAAGTACTAGGTGCCATAAAATGCTTATTCCGGAAAGTCTATCGTTTATAGAAAGAATCAATCATAAAAAGAGGGTGACGTAATCTCGAAAGCACGCGAACGAGAGTCACATCACCCGACCTTTTCAAATATTAAAATTCACTTTATCGTAAAAACTCCTTTCTATAATAAAATTTTATTTATCCCTCACGATATAAACTAAAACATCTTCAACAACCTAGCGACCACCCTCGTTATCAGACAAACGAAAACGATAATCCTTCCAACAGAATTTTATTCTCGAACTAGTTTATAAATAAAGAATAATAAGCCAAATCGAAAATTCGTGAATCAGATTTAGTCCTTCACAATAATCGTCATTGCATCTTGTATCACTTTACTGTAACCAGGATTCGTCACTCGAACAGAAACCTTATACGTACCGGGTTGAGCTTGATTTTTCAATGGGTACTGCATAATTCCACCTCCACGAATGGTCAACTCGTCTTTTACAATTTTTGCGGCAGCTTCTCCCAGTTCGGGTGCAGTCACGTTTTCTACGCTATAATGAATTTGCGCAGTCCCGAGTACACCCTCTATCGCCAAACTTACCCACGGCGCATCTTCTCGGATTCGCACGGCATCATTCACGGGATCCAGAGTTTTGTAAACATACAACGTGTCTGGCGTATACGAAGCCTCATCGACTTCCAAATAACCTTCCGTTATATCCTGACACCCCGTGATGCAAACGAACAATATTCCTATCAGTAATAACAAATCTTTTGTTTTCATCATTCTTTCTTCTTTAATTATTACTTCTTTATCAATGTCTCTCCTCTTTTCAACCAATCATCAATGGTAAACTTATACTCTAACGCATGAACCACACAACCGTTGGGTTCTATATTACCGGAAGCGATTTCCATTTTATTTTGATTAATCACATCCAACATTTTGATATAAATTGATTTGGCACCCATGTATGGCACTCCGTTGTAATTCGCAGCAACCGTATAGATCCAACATTCAGTCCCAGCCAACGTCGTGTATCGATCTCCCCCTTCTCCCACGATCACGTAGCCCGTGGTATGCTCCCCAGCTTTAAAATCATCCATATAATATTTTTTGCCTATCATGCAGCGTAACAAAAGAGTACGACACATATTCGGGTCCAAATCCGTCACCTGTGCTTTTTTTTGCTCCATTAAATAACGGCGAATCGAATGATTTGTGGGACCAAAGAACGTCAAGCCCTCGTATTTATGACCATCCAATTCGTTATTTTCGAACAGCGAAGTCAATTCCGCATGACGCACCATTACCACTGTAGAATCCCAATCGTACGAGTGTTTCATCATATATTCCAAAAGACTACAATCATGTCGACCATCGCTCACACCCGTGGCGATGAAATTATCTTTCGTACACCCCATTACTAGCCCCACGCAAGTCAGCATGGCTATCAGCGTATAAAAATTTCGTTTCATAATTATTGTTTTCTTCTATTCCAATAAACATTTTGTCTCATCAACTCATTGCTTTCAAAAGCCATACGCCCCACTTGTAAATAAAGCGCACCATCATCAATATCTTTGTCTGTCAAGTAACTAAATGCCTGGGGAAGTTCCTTCCGCACATAATCACGACCGTTACGCACCACATCAAGATAACGATGATCCTCAAACATTAATTCTTTCTCTCGTTCCCGGAAGATGGCCAATCGCAAATCCTTATCCAACCCTTTTTCCACATCATCGGCACAAGGGTAATTAAATTGGGAGTTTCCATAAGCCCTCTCCCGAATACAATTCAAATCAGCAATTGCCCCAGAAGATCTAGCATCTTGACGGGCACGCACTTCCGCACGAAGCAAATAAATATCTGCCAAACGCCAAACCACCTTATTTTGATCCCATGATCTAAATTGTATTCCAGACGTAGAATATTTATATTCTTCAAAATACGGGTAACGAATTTTTGACACGAATGCATGTTTAAGTTCATCTGCCCCGTAACGGGCATTTTCCACTATTGAATCACCCTCTTCCAACAAAACCGGTTTATCAACACTCGCATGAGCAGTTCCATCCCACTTTTTACAAATAATTTTGTCATCTACTTTTTGCGTGTAAACCGGGGTTGTCTTCAGTGTAGCTTTGTTATAAACGATATAGATAGAATCCGCAGTTACGCCCCAGAACCAAGCATCCCGTCTTTTATCTTCCGGACGAAACATTTTTCGAACGGTAGATTTATATATCTTAACCGAATAGTCCCACGAATCATCCACTGGCATATCCTCTCGTACAGGAAATTTCACGAAATCAGCCCCGACATACACGTTGCCAGCACTATTCATTGTAGAAGTTTCCTTGGGAGTTCGATACATTTCGTAAATGCTTTCAGGATCATCTCGATGCATCACGTTTAGAGCCACTGCTTCCGGATCAGCTGCCAACGTATAGTATCCAGCTTTTCCATCAATAATCATCGTACAATATTTCTCAGCTTCCGCCCAATACTCCGGACGGTTCTCGATTTCAGCCCGCCAGGCATAGATGTGTGCCAATAATGCGGCAGCAGCCCCTTTACTCGCATATTGCTTCAGAGTACGTGCTTCTCCATTACCATCTTTCAATTCTGAAAATACCGGCAAATCCAACGCCTTCAACGCACATTCCGTAGTATATTCCAACACTTCAGGAATCGAACTCTTCCCTTTCGCTTCCGTGTCAGAGGTACTTTTAATAATTGGACATTCCCCCCACCTTTGTGCTATTCTAAAATACACATACGCTTTGGCAAAATACGCCTGTAACAAATAGGGAACAGCATCCACCGTCTCCGGGAAACGATGAATATTGTCTATTATCACATTCGCATTCTTGATAATATCATACAAACCTTTCCAGTTCGTGGGATTATCATCTACTTCTAATTGACGAGCATCATCCACCCATTGATCTTGAACCGTATCCACGATCCATCCCGCATAAGCAAACGTACTACCACATCCTACGGTTCTTATGTCATTCATAACGGTATTCAATAATGCTTCAGCATCTTTCACCGTGTTGAAATAACTTTTGAAAGTTATATCATTCTCCGGCTCCACAGTGATAAAATCAGAACATCCCGAGAACATCAATGCCCCGGCGAACAAGAGTCCATTTATGATATGTTTTATATTCATGAAATTATAATTTTAAAGTTATACCAAATGTCCATTTTCTCGGCAGTGGATAAGCTTGTCCCGTGTCTTGTCCCGTGTACACATCCACCACCTCGGGATTCAAGCCTGAATAATTACTCAAATAAAAAAGATTTTCCCCTGTCACGAATAGGCGCGCTCCCGAAAACTTCCACCTACCCGTAAACCATTTCTTCGGGAAATCGTATCCCAACGTGATTTGTTTCAAACTAACATGATTCACTTTCTCTATAGCCGAACGTACGTTAATGTTATATTCGGTTCCTAAGCGCGGGTAATTGGGGTTCTCACTTTGCCCATAAAAGCGAATGTCCCGATAATCCAAATACAACGTTCCTCCCGACGAAAGCGTAGCTCTATTTTGATTGACGATATGGCGACCAAGCGTGTAATTGAATAAAATATTCAAATCCAAATTTTTCCAACGTATTTCATTTACCCAACCTCCATATACCAAAGGCAGCGGGGAAGCCGCAGGATAGCGATCCTTTAATGCATAGTTAATATTTCCATCGCTATCCAGATCTCTCAATTTCTGCGTACCCACCAAACCGCTGACACCTTTATTGGTGGAGATTCCTCCCAAATACGTCTTTTCTCCCGTGGTTTTGTAATAGGTAGGCACCTCATTCTCCGAGGTATAGTAACCATCATCATCATACACGTAGATTTGATACAATGATTGACCAATCACTAATTGTGCCTTATCCCGATTATCATACGATTTCTCGAAACGGTTCCAGTTTCGGGAAGCGTTCAACTTCGTCCGCCAAGTTACAGCGGTATTGCGCAAAGCCTCATAGGTCAATTCTAATTCGAGACCTTCATTACTTACCTCCATTGCATTCTGTATGTACTCCAAATAACCATACATATCTCCCGGAGCCGGAACAGCATAAATCAAAGAAGATGAATATTTATAATAGTAATCCAATTTCATTTGAACACGCGATTCTAACAGATCGATATCCAACCCCAAATCGTATTGTTTTGATTTCTCCCAGGTCAGATCGGGACTGATTCCATCGGCAGCAGCCATCCCGGCATTCCCATTGAAATTTACTCCATCTGCATTGGTCAATAAACCATAAGCTAAATACTCGTTACCGAAAATCTGACCAGAAGTTCCGTACGAGACACGCACCTTACCGCGATTCATCCAATGACCGATCCAATTCTTGATAAAAGATTCTTCCGCAAAATTCCACCCCACGGCAATAGAGGGAAAATTCGCCCACTTATTATTCTCTCCAAAGGTAGAAGACCCATCACGACGAAACGTAAACTCTAAAAGATAACGATAATTGTAGTTATAGCCCAAACGACAAAAGAAACTTATTAAAGTTTTCTCTTTAAAAGAAGAATCATAATTACGTAACGAATGTACATTCGGGTTATTGGCATTTCCGTAATCTACGGTCTCCGGATTACTTTTTGAATTATAATAATAAATATTATCCGTAGCCATACCCTTACCCCAACCACTAATGTCGAATGTTTGATTCTTCATTGCGTTGAATCCTAGTAAAAGGTCTAAATTATGACGTTCATTAAATGACTTTTTGTAATTCATCAACTCTTCCGTGCTCAAAGCCACTGAACGACTTATCATTCCGGAGGATTGATTCTCTCCCGTGAGCGAACTTAAATAACTTGGGGTAAACTGATTCATGTTACTTTGCGCATAATCCACGTTGGCATTTGCCGAGAAAGTCAATCCCTTAAGCGGTTCGTAACGAAGCGTAAGACCTGCCATCAAACGATAGTCATCAGACCGCGTCACCGTTCCGTTCATCATTTCCAACCATTTATCTCCCACAATCCCTTCTGCCGATTCTAACGTGGATTGCCCTCTCGGATTGACCGTCATACCTTCATAACGACCATTATGCATTCCATTTACATTCACACTTCTATCCATATAGGCCAAATAAACTCGAGAATCCACTTGTAACTCCTCGATCGGCTTCACCGTCATGTTGGAAATCAAATTCACTCGAGAGTAATTACTATTCAACATGATACCCTTTTCTTTGTAAAATCCAGCTCCTACCATATACTGAAATTTCTGGTTTCCCCCGGAAGCCTGAATGTTTGCATTTAACACTTTTCCCGTACGGAAAGCATAATTCCACCAATTTGTACAGTTATTATAAAAGGGATTTAAACTATCTTGTAAAGGTTTTTCAATATTTATGTAGTCCTCTCCAGATTTCCAGAATGCATCATACGTTCCATATTTTTGGAAAGCATCTTCATCTGTATATGACGTGGGAATATAATAATTGTAATTATAAGTACCAGGAATTCGTTCAGAATATCTGCTAACCTGATTTCGTTTAAAAATTATAGCCATCCAACGCTCCATACGCCCTCCTGTTTGCACGGAAGTTTCCATCAAATCCGAAATAGTATAAGAAACATTAGCCGCAAAAGAAGAGGTTCCCTCTTTACCTTTTTTCGTGGTAATCAGTATCACTCCGTTGCCGGCTCGCGACCCGTAAATAGAAGCGGCTGCCGCATCTTTCAATACCTCCACAGACTCGATCATACTCGGATCCAAATCAGCCAATGCATTCGATCCTGTCACGGGAGATACGAAGGAGAACATAGGCACCCCGTCCACCACGTACAACGGTTGACCATTATTCCCGGCAGCATCCGTTACTTTACCGTCTGCCAAATCAGTGAACAACGAGTTATATCCCCGAATAGCCACCATTGCCGCACTCCCCGGAGCCCCGGACTGGTTCACGATGTTCACCCCAGCCAATCGTCCTTGCAACATACTCACGATACTAGCAGCCGGCAATTCCTTCATTTCCTCTGCTTTCACTGAAGATATGGCTGAAATCATTTCCC
This sequence comes from Butyricimonas synergistica DSM 23225, assembly GCF_000379665.1. Lineage (GTDB taxonomy): Bacteria > Bacteroidota > Bacteroidia > Bacteroidales > Marinifilaceae > Butyricimonas > Butyricimonas synergistica. Next base: position 11,433 of record NZ_KB903361.1, read on the forward strand.
GCTTATTCTGTGTACCGTACGCACGTACCACGACCTCATCCAAATCCGAAACGTCTTCCTCCATAACGATTCGGAGAGTATCTGTCTTTTCAGTAAATTCCACTTGTTCTTTCTTGAAACCGATAAAAGAAAATTCCAACGCTCCCTTCTGCAAAGGCAAGTCCATGACAAACCATCCCTTAGCATTCGTAGACGTTCCCACTGCGACCCCCACAACCTTCACGGTTACTCCCGGCATGGGCTGCTTTGCCATATCATACACGAATCCTTTCACTCTCACCGACTTTTTCTCCGGCTCATTCCCCTTCATTGGCTTAATAATGACCACTCCATCCAAAATTTCATAACCATATCCATTACCCTTCAACACTTTATCCAGTATTTCCGGCAATGTGGCTTGTTTCATTTTCACCGATACCCGATCGGAAGCAGACACGCTTTTATCTAAATAAAAGAATTGCAATCCTGTCTGATCTTGCAGATAATCAATTACCTTCACGAGAAGTTCGTTATCGAAGGCGACATTCAATTTCTGCTCTTGCGAGAAAGCGGTTGCATTCACCGTCTGAACGCAACATAGTAAAATGAATAATTTCAATTTCATAATCAACAAAATTTTTCGCCATTTCCCCCGCGGGGAAAAGACATAGTCTTGCTTTTTTTTCATACCTTTGTTTAAATTTTAAATTCGACATTCATCTGTTAGCAGCAGATGGTTGACTACACGAGAGGAATTTAGCAGATTCCTCTTGTTTTTTTATATACTTATCACGACCAACCGGTCACGTATTGTAAATTTGACATCACTACTCTTTTCCAGTACCTCCAGTACGGTACGGAAATCACTATAGCGAGGCAGATTTCCCTTGAAGAGCATCTCTTTCGCCTCCGCGTTCTGGTAGAAGACCGTGATATTGTACCAACGGGCTAACTTGCCCATGATCTGTTCCAGCGTTTGCCCGTTAAACACGAACAATCCGTCTTTCCAGGCAATCTCTTTCCGCACATCCACTTCACGCACAACCGCTTCGCCGTCCGACACGTTCAAGCACACCTGCTCCCCCGGACGCAATACCCGGTTCACACCCGTTTGCTTATCCTCCACGAGTACCCGTCCCCGGACAAGAGTGGCGTAATTCACACTTTCCCCCGCGTAGGCACAGACATTAAAAGCGGTTCCCAGCACCCGCACACTTTGTTCCCGGGTTTCCACGAAAAAAGGTTTCGCCGTATCTCTCGCCACATCGAAATACGCCTCGCCTTCCAGGTAAACCCGGCGTTCCTTCCCGGCAAACACCGCCGGGTATTTCAATCTTGACTCTGCGTTCAACCAGACATGGGTCCCGTCCTCCAGAATAACATCGTATTCCCCACCACGGGGAACGACCAGTTCGTTGTAAACGATCTTGTCTTCCCTGGTTTGTTGCCGAGATTCGTAAATTACCCCATCCCCCTCTTTCCGCACGGACACCCCGGCTAGTTCCACGATATCACGCACGACCACGGTATCCAAAACGATCTCGCTTTTATCCGCCAGTATCAACCGGGCCTTGTTGCTCCCGGGGACGATGGAATCCGCTTTCACAAGTGGCAGGATCTCGGCCGACGGAGTTTTACTCATCCACAAAGACCCGATTGCCAACGGGAATACAACCGCCGCACACGCCGCTATCCGCCGCCACGCCCGTAACCGCCTTTCCCGTTGCCGCAAAGGTTTCACGAGCCGATCGTACCCCTTCTTTTTATCCACCGCCTCCATCCGCTTCAATACATGGATAGCCTCGTCCAATTTCGCTTGTTCCACTCCCGGAACCACAATATCATGTTCGTCTTTTTCCATATGTTTTTCATCTTTTACATGTATAAAACAGTTCAACATGGAAATACACGTAATCTAATTTGGGAAAAAAATTCAAAAATCTTTTATATCTTTGTTTAGGTCCAGAAAACGTAAATTGGGAGTATGACAGATTTAACCACATCAAAACATTTCAGAGAAGAGGAGTATTATGAATTACTGCAACAAGCTGTAGCAGTAATCGAGTCTTCACGCTTACAGATAGCAAAACAAATAAACACAATTACCATATCATCATATTGGGTGATTGGCAAATTGTTAGAGGAGCGTAAACTTGATAGCAAGTATGGCGATAGCGTTGTCAAACAATTATCTGTAGATTTGAAATCAAAATTCCCGACAATGGGACTATCGACAAGAAATCTTTGGAACATGAAACGTTTCTATCTTCAATATTATCAGTGCGATAAAAAAGTGCAACAAGCTGTTGCACTTTTGCCGTGGGGTCATAATTTGCTTCTAATGAATTATGATTTATCAGAAGAATATGTCGTGTTCTATGCCAATGAAGTGTTTTCCAAAGGGTGGTCACGCGATATGTTACGCCATGCGTTGAAATCAAACTATCATCTTGCAATACAGACTGACGAGAAATCAAATAATTTCAGCACGACATTACCTGCCAAACAAGCGGAATATGCCAATGAGGTATTTCGAAACAATTATAATTTAGGATTTATCGATGCGGTCGAGCCTTTAAAAGAGTTGGCATTGGAACGCCGACTTATCAAGAAGATTACAACCTTTATTATGGAATTAGGTAACGGATTCAGTTTCATCGGCAATCAACATATATTGGAATACAATAATAAGGAATACCGTGTGGATTTATTATTTTTTCATCGCCATCTTCGATCTATGGTAGCAATTGAATTAAAGATAGGAGAGTTTAAACCCGAGTATGTCGGCAAAATGAATTTCTATTTGTCATTATTGGATAAGTTAGAAAAAGCTCCTGATGAAAATCCTTCCATTGGCATTATCCTATGTGCAGAAAAAGACCATTTAGATGTCGAGTTAGCTTTGCAAGATATTCACAAACCAATAGGAGTTGCCGAATACCAATACCTAATACCAAAGAACAAATTGCAAGTACTAGTTACTGATGAGATTAAGAAATCAAGGAAAAAGAAATAATTCATTTTGATCCTTCAAAAGATATATCCTATCTTTGTCCGGACAACGTGGATATAAAATGAAGCATCCAAAACAACATACCCCTTCAATGCCATTCAGCCGGAATATTGATTTGTTTGAATCCTTATTCAACACGTACTATTCCGGATTGGTAGCTTATGCCGCCTATCTCACGGGCGATACTACCGCAGCCGAGGACATCGTGTGTGATGTGTTTACCCACATGTGGGAAAAACAAGAGATGCTACGCATGGAAGGCATCAAAGCGTACTTGTTCACGTCCGTGCGCAACCGATCCCTCAATTATCTGGCACAATTGAAAGTACGCAATAACTACCAGGAAAACATTTTCCAAAACGGGGATATTACCGGAATGCTCACGTGGGAATATTACGTGGAAGCCGAATTGCGGGAACACATAGAAAAAGCCATTCGCAAACTTGCTCCCCAATGCCAGAAAATTTTTATCATGAACCGTTTTGACAATAAAAATGTGGCAGAGATTGCCGAAGAATTACAACTTTCTCCACGAACGGTAGAAAAACATATCGAAATCGCCCTCCGTAAACTCCGGGTTGAACTGGCAGATTACCTGACCATAGCGTGTCTGGCTTGGTTATTGCAGATGTAATACATTGAACATCTCCTTGTACGAATTAAAAGTCCAATCAATCTGTTCCTGATTCTTGTCTTTTCCTTAAATTTTCTCTAAAAGACACGAACTTCAATTTTGGGTGACACGAAAAATGTACGCCACCTCATAAAATCCAGATCTTCACTTTGCCGGGTTCCTATCTGCAAAGACAAAGCAGTTCCCCCTACAAGAATATAAGGCTTTATACACTCAAGCCTTGAAACCGATTCAAAAATTTCTCCAGTACGAGGGGCTAATCCTTTCATTGTATCAATTTATTAAAGTGACGAGTTTCCATTGATTTAAGATAGACATCAGGTTTCTTTACCTTAAAATAATACCACGCTAAAAAACGGTTTAAAGTATAAAGATAATCTCCTTGCGGTACAAGACTCTCCAACCAAACTTTCTTTATCCTAGCGAAAGGATAAACTTGAAATAATTGTTTAATATCGTCCAGATCAAGATGCAGCAAAGTCTTTTCGATTAAAATATTATCCGGAATATTTTTAATCGAGTCCTCATTGAATGACCAAAAACAATGTTCGTGTTTCAATTTTTCCAACAAATCCTGCTTTATTGCATCTGCTACTGCCATATCAATAATTATTATAGATATACAAATTTAGCCAGATTCCGATTCAGAAACAAATTCTTCAAAAGAAATTTACCCTCCATCACGTGCACTTCTACTATTTTACGCTGTTGTATCGTGGTTACAGTAATGGCGGCTGCGATAAATTCCGTTTAATCTGTTCCAACCCGGGACGTGAAAGCGGAGAATCCTTGAAACGGGTTTCAAAAGTAGCTTCATCCAATTCCAGCCAATCCTCCCGGTTCATACGCATCAACCACTCGTTAGGCTGAAATTCGCCGACATGATGCAGAACCGCTTTCCCATTCCACGGGCACGCTTCCTGACAGGCGTCACACCCGAAAAAGCGTTGTCCCATCTTTTCCTTTACCGCCAACGGAATTTCACCTTTCTGCTCGATGGTATTATACGAGATACAAAGATTGGCATTCACCTCGTGAGGGGATAAAGCCCCCGTGGGACAAGCCTCCACGCAACGACGGCACGTCCCGCAAAAATCACGTTCCTCCGGCTGGGAATAGCTAGAAAATTCCAGGTCTGATATAATTACCCCGATAAAACAATACGATCCCAAGCGGGGATTGACAAGCAAGGTATTGCGTCCGATCCATCCCAATCCGGCACGGCGAGCCCACTCGTGCTCGAATACCGGGGCGGAATCCACGAAACATCTGCCCCGAACGTCCCGCCCGGACATCTCCTTCAAAAAAGCCAACAACCGGAACAATCGCTCTTTCAATACAATATGATAATCTTTCCCGTAGGCGTAACGGGCAACAACAGGTACACTCTTCTCCTGTTGCCGAGGAGTATAATAATTCGTCAATGTCACGATCACGGAACGGGCTCCTTCAACAAGTAAAGCGGGGTTCTCCCGCTTCTCCACATTTCTTGCCATGTACCCCATCCCCGCGTGGAACCCTTTTTCTATCCAACGAAGCAGCGCCTCTTTCTCCCCGGTCAACACATCGACCGGAGCCACCCCGCAAGCATCGAATCCCAATCGCCGGGCGGCAACGGAGAGGTTTATAAGGTTCATATCCCGAACCCGAGCTCCAACTTCGCCACCTCGCTCATTCTTTCCGGAGTCCAGGCGGGCTCGAAAGTCAAGTTCACTGTAGCCTCGTCAATCCCGTCAATCGTCAATACCACGTCGTGCACCTCCTGCACGATCTGGTCGGCAATCGGGCATCCCGGAGCCGTGAGGGTCATCGTGATGATCACCTCATTCTGTTTCGGGAACTCGATACCGTAAACGAGTCCCAACTCCCATATATTCACCGGAACCTCCGGATCGTACACGGTCGACAACTTCTCGATCACCAAATCTTCCATTAAACTTTTTCCCATATCACATCATTTTCCCTCGTAAGCCAAGGCATAATACTTGATTTGTTTCACCATAGACAGCAACCCGTTCGACCGCGTGGGCGACAAATGTTGCGTCAACCCGATGGTATCGATAAAATCCAGATTCGCGTTCACGATGTCGTGAGGCGCCTGGCCGGAAAACACCCGAATCAACAATCCGGCAATTCCTTTCGTGATAATCGCGTCACTGTCAGCCTCGAAATACAACTTCCCATCTTTCAGTTCGGCATGGAACCACACCCGTGACTGGCAACCTTTAATCAGGTTATCTTCCGTCTTGTGCGCCTCGTCCATAGCCTCCAAGCCATTACCGATTTCGATCAGGTAAGCATATTTATCCATCCAATCGTCATACATGGAAAACTCCTCCACGATTTGATCTTGAATTTCTTTTATAGTCATTTCTCCTACATTTTGAAAATCTGTTCAATCTTCTTCAACCCGGCACAGAAGACATCTATCTCTTCCCGGGTATTATACATGGCAAGCGACGCACGAGCCATCGCGTTCACCCCGAAATGTTGCATCACCGGTTCGGCACAAAGCTGTCCCGTGCGGATCGCAATTCCCATCTTATCCAGTAACGTCCCCAAGTCAAAAGGATGGATGCCCTCGATCCCGAAAGAAATCACGGAAGACTTTTCCGCTGCATCCCCGTACAGGATGATACCGGGTATCGCACGAATCTGCTCCATCGCATACCCCAACAACTCGTGCTCGTAACGCGCAATCTCCTCCCGACCGATCCGATTCACGTATTCCAACGCCTCGCCCAAACCGATCACACCGATAAAATCAGGAGTCCCCGCCTCGAATTTAAAAGGCAACTCGTTATAAGTCGTCTTCTCGAAACGAACCTCCTTAATCATCTCGCCCCCGCCTTGCCACGGCGGCATCTGCTCCAACAAGCTCTTCTTCCCATATAACACGCCTACCCCCGTGGGTCCGTAAATCTTATGACCGGAAAAAGCGAAAAAGTCGCAGTCCAACGCCTGCATATCCACCGGTATATGTTGTATCGCCTGCGCCCCGTCAACCAGCACATACGCACCGAAAACGTGGGCGGCATCAATAATTTGTTTCACGGGATTGACCGTTCCCAACACGTTCGACACGTAAGCCACGCCGACCAGCTTCACCCGCTCATTCATCAACTTGCCGAATGCCTCCATATCCAACTCTCCCTTGTCGTTGAAAGGCACAACCTTCAACACGGCTTTCTTGCGTTCGCACAACATCTGCCACGGCACGATATTCGCGTGGTGCTCCATTTCCGTCACGACAATCTCGTCCCCCTCATGAATGAAAGCCTCTCCGAAAGAATGCGCCACCAAATTGATGCTCTCCGTCGTTCCCCGGGTAAAGATAATCTCCTCCGCGGATGCCGCTCCGATAAATTTTCTCACGATCTCCCGAGCCTCCTCGTTCGCGTCCGTGCATTTATTACTCAAATAATGCACCCCGCGATGCACGTTAGAATTATAACGCAAGTAATACTCCGTCATTTTATCGACCACGGTCAGCGGACGCTGGGTGGTTGCCCCGTTATCCAGGTAAACTAACGGCTTTCCGTATATCTTTTCCTCGAGTATCGGAAAATCCTTCCTGATTTGACTTACATCGAACATAATTTATTTCTTACAGTGCATCACGCAATTGTGGCACTTCGTTAATTCTCCTCTTAAACGTTTATCCACCAAATCATCGATCTCCGCACGAAGGGGTTCCAACTTCACCCGTCCGACAATCTCGTGGGCAAACCCGAACATCATCATCAACCGGGCTTCCGCCTCCCCGATACCCCGCGTACGCAAGTAGAACATGGCTTCCTCGTCAATCTGTCCCACGGTTGCCCCATGGCTGCACTTCACGTCGTCGGCGTCGATCACCAGCTGCGGCTTCGTGTTCACCTGTGCCGTATCCGTCAACAACAAATTGTTGTTTGCCTGGTAAGCCTCCGTCTTCTGGGCATCCGGTCGAACAACAATCCGCCCCGCAAAATTCGCCAATGCGGCATCATCCAATACCCCTTTGAAATGCTGGTTACTCGTGCAACGCGGTGCTATATGGTCGATAAAAGTAAAATTATCCACCTGTTGCTTCTTGTCCGACAAATACATACCGTACAAATTACATTCGCATCCTTCCTCGGTCAAGGCGGCAAACAAATTGTTGCGTATAAACCCGCCGTAGAGCGAGATCACGTTCGCATCGTAACGCGAATCCCGTTTCTGTGAAACGAACACGCTGTTGATCTGCGATGCCTCTATATGTTGGTTCTGCACGTGATAATATTCGAACGCGGAATTCTCCCCGACCACGATTTCCGTCGCATTATTCGACAGGAACGCATCGTCCGACAACGTATGGTCGCACACCAGGATCGTCGCCTTGGCATTACGTCCCAAGATCACCATGTTCCGCTGGAAAGACATCAGGTCAGCATTTGCCCGCATCAGGTTCACCACCTGCAACGGACGTTCCATCACCACGTTATCGGGGACATACACGAACACCCCGTCCTGCGCGAAAGCCGTGTTCAGAGCCACCAGCCCATCCGTATCCGCCGGGTGCGTATATTGATTATAATGTTGCTCGAAAATCTCCTTGTACTTCACGCTCGCCTCTGCCAAGCTGCAAATAATCACCCCTTCCGGCATCTCGGGTACGACATTCTCACGCACGAACCACCCGTTGATCGTCAACAACAGATCGGTTTCCAAGTTCGGGACATGACATTTAAACAATTCGTTCAAATCTACCCCTTGCTTGATATGCTTCAACACCACCTTGTAATCCCGATCGAAAACGGGCAACGTGTCCGCGTACAGGTAATCTTCCGTCTTGTACGGGACACCACCCAACGCCATGAAACGCCCGAATGCCTCCTCCCGGCAGCGGTTCATCACGTCGCCGCAATCCTCCCGCAACAACTGTTGTCCCTCCCGGAAAAGAGTGGCGAAATCGTTATTTATTTTCTCTAATCTCTCCATTGTCTATTACTTAGCGGAATTCACTTCCTCTTTTATCCAATCATAACCGTGCTTCTCCAACTCTGCCACCAACTCCTTGCCGGCGGTCTTCACGATACGACCGTCATACAGCACGTGCACCACGTCAGGCACGATATAATCGAGCAACCGCTGGTAGTGCGTGATTACGATCGTGGAATTGTCCGGGCGTTTCAACTTGTTCACCCCGCTTGCCACGATACGCAAAGCATCGATGTCCAAACCGGAATCCGTTTCGTCGAGGATAGCCAACTTCGGCTCCAACACCGCCATCTGGAATATCTCGTTTTTCTTCTTCTCGCCACCGGAAAACCCCTCGTTCAACGACCGGTTCAACAAGCGGCTGTCAATACTCACGAGTTCCATTTTCTCGCGAATCATCTTCAAAAACTCGCTTGCCGGGTAAGGGGGAAGCCCCCTGTACTTACGTTGCTCGTTCACGGCTGTCTTCAGGAAATTGACCGTGCTTACCCCGGGAATCTCTACCGGATACTGGAAACTCAGGAATATCCCTTCCCGAGCCCGATCTTCCGCAGGCAATTCCAACAAGTTCTTACCCTCAAACCAAACTTCACCTTCCGTGACTTCGAAACATTCCCGTCCCGTCAACACGGCTGAAAGTGTACTTTTTCCGGCACCGTTCGGTCCCATGATCGCATGAATCTCGCCTGCATTCACCTCCAAATCGATTCCCTTCAAAATCTCTTTCCCGTCTATCGAGGCGTGCAAATTCTTTATCTTTAGTAAACCCTTCATAATTCATTTTAGATTTAGTGATTCTGTGATTTAGTGATTATTAACCCACGCTTCCCGCCAGGCTGATCTGCAACAGCTTCTGCGCTTCGACGGCAAACTCCATCGGCATTTTATTGATAACATCCCCGGCGTATCCTTTAATGATCAAACCGATAGCATCCTCCGTGGATATACCCCGCTGGTTACAATAAAATATCTGGTCTTCACCAATTTTGGAAGTCGTAGCCTCGTGTTCCACCTGTGCCGTGGGATTAGCCACTTCGAGGTAAGGGAACGTGTGCGCCCCGCATTTATCGCCAAGCAGCAACGAATCACACTGCGAGAAATTGCGTGCCCCCTGGCAGCTTTTCACGACTTTCACTTTCCCCCGGTAAGAATTGGAACTGAATCCTGCCGAAATACCTTTCGACACGATACGGCTACGGGTATTATTCCCGATATGGATCATCTTGGTTCCCGTGTCCGCCTGCTGGTAATTGTTCGTCACCGCCACGGAATAGAACTCGCTCACGGAACCGTCGCCCTTCAATATCGTGCTCGGGTATTTCCACGTGATTGCCGAACCGGTTTCCACCTGTGCCCAAATCAGCTTGGCGTTCTCGCCCTTGCAGATACCCCGCTTCGTCACGAAATTATAAATACCGCCCTTCCCGTTCTTGTCCCCGGGATACCAGTTCTGTACCGTACTGTACTTCACCTCGGCGTTCTTCTCGATTACGATCTCCACGATGGCAGCGTGCAACTGGTTTTCGTCCCGCTGCGGAGCCGTACAACCTTCCAGGTAACTCACGTAACTCTCTTCCTCCGCCACGATCAGCGTGCGCTCGAACTGTCCGGTATTTGCCGCGTTGATACGGAAATAAGTCGACAACTCCATCGGGCAACGTACACCTTTCGGGATATACACGAACGACCCGTCACTGAACACCGCCGAATTCAACGCCGCAAAGAAATTATCGGAATAAGGCACCACCGACCCGAGGTAACGTTTTATCAGATCGGGATGAGTCTTCACCGCCTCCGAGAAGGAACAGAAAATAACCCCCCGTTCCGCCAAAGTTTCCTTGAAAGTAGTCTTTACCGACACACTATCCATAACGGCGTCAACCGCCACCCCGGACAGTACTTTTTGCTCGTCCAGAGGAATCCCCAGCTTATCGAAAGTCGCTTTCAACTCGGGGTCGACCTCATCCCATGACTTCTTCGCTTCCTGTTTCGGGGCTGCATAATACACTATATCCTGGTAATTAATCGGCGGAATCTCCAATTTCGCCCACGTGGGCATCTTCATGGTCAACCAATGCCGATATGCTTTCAACCGAAATTCCAGCAACCACTCGGGTTCTTCCTTCTTTTGTGAAATCAACCGGATAACGGATTCGTTCAATCCCTTCCCGATCATCTCGGTTTCCACGTCAGAAACAAAGCCGTATTTATACTCACCCTCGGTTACTTCATTCAATATATCGTCTTGTTCTTTAGCCATAACTTATTAATTGAAAATTGAAAATCGAAAATTGAAAATGACAGGGAAATATCGCCTGGCAAGACCCAATTATTCAATTTGTGCAAAAGTACAAAAAAATATCACCCGCCCAACGCTCTATCGGGTAGATAATATTTATTACGTGATAAATAGAGATTATGATTCAACCTTTTGTGTCATTCGGCAATTTAGTGTACTTTTGTTCTTCAAATTTGAACAAGACGATATATGAGTGAAAACAAACCATTGACGAAACTGTCCACGTTAGGGGAATTCGGTCTGATCCGCCACCTGACACAAGATATAAAACTAAAAAACGCCTCTACCGTGAAAGGGGTCGGCGACGATGCCGCCGTACTGGCTTACAAGGATAAAAAAGTACTCGTCAGCACGGATATGCTGATCGAGGGCGTGCATTTCGACCTCTCGTACGCCCCCTTGAAACACCTGGGCTACAAGGCTGTGGCGACCAACGTCAGTGATATCTGCGCCATGAACGGCACGGCGAAACAGATCACGGTGTCGATAGCCATATCCAACCGCTTCTCGCTGGAAGCCATGGAAGAATTGTACGAGGGCATCTATCTTGCCTGCGAACAATACGGCGTTGACCTCGTGGGCGGCGACACGACTTCCTCCAAAACCGGAATGTGCATCAGCATCACAGTCATCGGCGAGGCAAACGAAGACGAGATCACGTACCGCAACACGGCGAAAGAAAACAACCTCATCTGCGTCAGCGGGGACTTGGGAGCCGCCTACATGGGACTGCAATTGCTGGAAAGAGAAAAAATAGTATTCCAAGAAAATCAAAACTCTCAACCGGACTTCTCCGGCTACGAGTACATCCTGGAACGCCAGTTGAAACCGGAAGCCCGCGTGGACATCGTCCGCCTGCTGAAAGAAAAAGGCATTCGCCCCACGGCTATGATGGACGTTTCCGACGGACTCTCGTCCGAGGTTCTGCACATCTGTCACGACTCCGGTCTAGGGTGTAAAATCTACGAGGAAAAAATCCCTATCGACTACCAAACGTACAAAATGGCAGAGGAACTAAACATGAACGCCACCGTCTGCGCTCTCTCCGGCGGCGAGGATTACGAATTGCTGTTTACCGCACCACTGGAAGACTTCGAGCAACTATCCGCCATGGAAGGCATCAGCGTCATCGGGCACACTTGTGCCAAAAGCGAGGGATACAACCTGATTACCAAAGACGGCAATTCCTTCGAGTTGAAAGCCCAAGGCTGGGTAAACTTCAATCCCGATAACCAACAATAATCCTTCCGTCATGAGCAAATTGAACAATATACTGGACGAATCTTTACTCCACAGCGCCAGCGGTGATCGGAAAGCTCTCCGTCTGTTGTTGAAAAAGGTCATCCCCGACAGATTCCAGTATTACCACGAGAGCCGGGCGATCACCCGCCAAGAGGAATACGCCGATATGTTATACAAAATCCTTCTGCTCGAACTGGACGAGGAAGAAGAGGAAAGTATCGAACTGGCAGAACTGGCATACCTGGGCTTCAGCGAGAGAATCGCGTGCGACCCGGAAAACCTCTATGACCGCGTGAAAAAACGCATCATATTGATGCACTATTTTGCAGATTATTTCACGGACAGCCTGATCGAGGTGTTTTTGAAGAAATACAGGGAGAACAATTTGTTGGAAGCCCGGAAACTTGCACTGGAATCCCTCGAACGGATGCAGTTGTTTGACATCTTCTTCATGGAACAAAACTTCGGCAATCGTATCGACCGGGACGAGCAACTCGCCGACGTCAGCAACGGCATCGAACTCGCCCCCAACCTATCCGACCAAGAACTGGAAGAAGCCCAACTCATGCACCGTGTGCTGTACGCCTACCTAAAAGCGAAATACAGGGAATAACTCCCATTATCGTCATGGAAGAACAAGAGCACGTTATCTTTATCAAAAATATGGTTTGCAACCGTTGTATTCTCGTTGTAACAGAGATGCTCAAGGACTTACACCTGACACCTCTCAAGGTCGAGCTAGGCATGGCTATCGTGCAGGAACAATTGCAACCCGCTGACCGGGAAACGATCAAAGCGGCTCTCGAGAAATACGGCTTCGAACTGATAGATGATAAACGAATGCGCATGATCGAACAAATCCGGACGGCGATCATCGAGCTGGTACACTACGAGGACAATACCTCCAAGTTGAAATTATCCGAGTACCTGAAAGAGAAATGCCATTACGATTACAGCTTCCTGAGCAAACTTTTCTCCGAGGTCAACGGAATCAGCATAGAGAAATATTATATCGCCCAAAAAGTGGAACGGATCAAGGAATTGCTGGTCTACGACGAACTCTCCATCAGCGAGATAGCCGACTTGTTGCAATATTCCAGCGTGGCACACCTGAGCACGCAGTTCCACAACGTGACGGGAATGTCGCCGAGCCAGTTCAAACGCCTCAAGGAACACGGGCGAGAACCGCTGGACAAAGTGTAAGATGTAAATCATATCCATAATTCTGTAACGATTCGCGGCACGATACGTTTTATCTTTGTATGCAAAGAATAAAAGATAAAGCGTATGAAAGTCAAAAAAATATTTCCGGTGCAGGGAATGAGTTGTGCATCCTGCGCCGCCAGAGTGGATAAAGTATTGAACGCCCAGCCCGGCGTGTACGAGGCGAATATCAATTACGCAACAGCCAGTGCACAAGTCGTGTACGACACGGACAAATGCTCCGGATCGTCCTTGAAAGCAGCAGTGCAGAACGCAGGATACGATTTACTGATCGACACGAACCGCAGCACGGACGACAAGATAGAACAGGCTCGCGCGAAAAAATACCGGCAACTGAAAATCCGGACATGGGGAGCCGTAATACTGTCACTGCCGATCATGATCATCAGCATGGCACACATTGCCCTCCCTTACATGGACTACCTCTTGTGGGCTCTTTCCACTCTCGTGGTAGTCGGTTTCGGGCGGGAATTTTATACCAACGCGTGGCGGCAATTAAAGCACGGGACGTCGAACATGGATACGCTGGTAGCCATCAGCACGGGTATCGCTTACCTGTTCAGCGTGTTCAACTTGCTGTTCCCGGATTTCTGGTTGTCGAGAGGCGTGACTCCCCACCTCTATTTCGAGGCGGCAAGTGTCATCATCGCCTTTATCCTGCTGGGACGATTGCTGGAAGAACGGGCAAAACGCAACACGTCGACAGCCATCAAAAAGCTGGTCGGGTTACAACCGAAGACAGTCACGGTCATCACGGAATCCGGCGAACGGACAGTACCTATCGAGGAAGCCCGTGTAGGTGATATTATAGCCGTAAAACCGGGCGAGCGGGTAGCCGTGGACGGCACCGTAACTGATGGGGAATCTTACGTGGACGAAAGTATGCTAAGCGGAGAACCTATCCCCGCACGCAAGCGGGCGGGAGAGAAAGTCTACGCCGGAACGATCAACCAAAAAGGCTCCTTTCGCTTCACCACAGACAAAACAGGCTCGGACACGATGCTGGCTCAAATTATCCGTATGGTACAAGACGCGCAGGGAAGTAAAGCCCCCGTGCAGAAACTGGTGGACAAGATCGCGGGAATTTTCGTTCCCGTCATCATAGGCATATCCGTTTTGTCATTTATAGCCTGGTGGCTGTTTGCCCCGGCGGACGGGTTTACCCACGGGTTACTGGCAATGGTCACCGTGCTTATCATCGCCTGTCCCTGTGCCCTCGGGTTAGCGACCCCAACTGCCCTCATCGTCGGCATCGGCAAAGGAGCGGAACACGGCATTCTGATAAAAGACGCCACCAGCCTCGAAATTGCGCGCAAGATAGACACGGTAGTGCTCGACAAGACGGGAACCATCACCGAGGGACATCCCGTGGTCGTGGACACCCGGTGGAGCGAAGGGTTCGGGAATGCACGGGAAATTCTGTATAGCCTCGAACGGCTGTCAGAACACCCGCTGGCGGAAGCCGTGGTAAACGAACTGAAAAACGAAAGCACCGTCACGGTCTCCGGATTCGAGAACATCCCGGGCAAAGGGATAAAAGGTACGGTAGGTGATGAAACTTATTACGCCGGGACGGCTGCTTTGCTTGCAGGCAACGGCATCAGCATCGACACGAGCTTGCTACAAGAAGCCGATAAATGGTCGCGAGAAGCTAGAACTGTCATCTGGTTCGGCAACTCGACAAAAGCCATCGCCGTGATCGCCATAACCGACAAGATAAAAGAAACCTCCCCACAAGCGGTCGCCCTATTGCGGAAAATGGGAATAACCGTTCATATGCTGACGGGAGATAACGCGGACACAGCCCGGGAGATTGCCCGAAAAGCAAACATCGAGCATTACAAATCGGGCGTCCTTCCACAGGATAAAGCTACTTTCATAAAACAGCTGCAACAGGAAGGTCGGAAAGTCGCCATGGTCGGGGACGGCATAAATGACAGCGCCGCGTTGGCACAAGCCGACCTGAGTATCGCCATGGGCAAAGGAAGTGACATCGCCATGGATACCGCCATGATTACGATTCTCGCTTCCGACTTGATGAAAATCCCGGAAACTATCCGCCTCTCCCAGCTCACAGTGAAAACCATCCGGCAGAACTTGTTCTGGGCATTCATTTATAACCTGATCGGCGTACCTATCGCGGCAGGCATACTATACCCGATCAATGGCTTTCTGCTCAACCCAATGATCGCAGGTGCTGCCATGGCATTCAGCAGCGTGAGCGTCGTCAGCAACAGCCTGCGCCTGAAACGTAAAAAGATAGGCTCCGTTTCCCGCAGCAACATCCCCTCAACCCACACGGAAGAGAGTCCCGACAAGACAAATATCGTATCAAAAGAAGTTGAACTAATAAATAAAGAAGAAATGAAAAAGACATTCAAAGTAGACGGAATGATGTGTAACCATTGTCGTACACACGTGGAAAACGCACTGAACAGTATTGACGGGGTAAAAGCAGTCGTAACACTGGATCCCCCGGCTGCCACGATCGAATTCACAAAAGGCGAATTGCCATTGAGCGAATTACAGCAAGTCGTGACCGATAAAGCAGGAGATTACAAACTGCACGAGTAAATAATTTGATAAAGACTAAAATAAAAGAGCCGTGCAACTAGAATGCACGGCTTTTTTAATCTTAGCGATTGGCATTAAAATCTTCTTTCTCTCGGTGCTCTATAACCTCTATTATCGCCTCCCTCTTCTCTCGGTCTTGCTTTTTTAACAACAATTTTCCTTCCTTGAAAATCAGTTTCATTTAAAGCATTGATTGCGTTGAAACCTTCTGTTTCATCTTCCATTTCAACAAAACCAAAACATTTAGAATTACCAGTTTCTTTGTCCATGATTACTTTGGCTGAAGAAACAGAACCGTGCTCTGCGAAAAGAGCTTGCAAGTCTTCACTCGTGGTGGTGGAACTTAGCTTTGCAACAAAAATATTCACAATAAAAATAATTAAAATTAATAATACATGTAGAAGAGTACGTAGAGATATATCTTTGGTTTCAACGATAAACAACTATTTAACTTCTACCGCAGCAAATATAACTAATTTATTAATAATCAAAAATTAATATCACTTTTTTTCATCATCCTATATAAATTTATCTACCCCTCCATACTCCCCCCGAAAATCACATAGCCTATCTCCCCCCCCTCATTATTTCCCCTATTTTTTTGTGTACATTCCTATTTTTTCTTCACAATCGCTTGTAATTTCAAAAAATTCCCCTACTTTTGCACCCGTTAAAACATAACGCTGGTGCCATAGCTCAGTTGGTAGAGCAAAGGACTGAAAATCCTTGTGTCCCCGGTTCGATTCCTGGTGGCACCACTGAAAGAAAAAGAGTTACAAAAGTAACTCTTTTTTCTTTTTGCCTCATTTTGTATGATTCTCAATGGTTTTGTCGGATCAACTGGAACACCCATCCAACATTTGTCGCGTACATTTCAACAACAACTCCTCATAAAAAAGAGCAATCGAAAAAACTATGGCTCACAAATTGTTTCACTCACAGATTTTTCGATTGACCTTCGTTTAAACCATGTTTAAACCGGAAACAAACCCGGGATTCCTACTTTACCCCCAAGAGGTAATCTCTCTCACTAATAGGGGATGATCTGACGAATCTTTCACGTTCACGATAATTTTCATCTGTTCAAAAAAACGTTTTATCCTCTCGTCAATTCCGGCAACATAAATCATTTTTATCCCGCACTCCGCAAGCCATTGGACGAAATAATTCACATTCCAGTTTTTCACCTCTCTGTTTTTTATAGAAACAACCTTATCGTCTTCCGTCGTAATCGTCGATACTTTTATTGCTTTTTCCTCTATATTTCCACTAAGGTGGCAAAGTTGGTTATCTTCTAAAAACAATGCTGCTTTCATTCTTTTCTCTTAATAAATTGTATATGCTATATTTCATAAATTACACCGCTCTATACGGACAAAGGAGCAAAAAGGTTTATTCTTTACACGTTAATCTCACTTGGCATTTCCCGTAAAAAGTATACAATTACACGCGGAAATTATAGTTATTAATAATCCAGACACGAGCACAATCAAAGAAAAAGTACCTTTTACAGAGAATCGCACTCATCGGGTAAGTCGTATTCGTTCCTTTTTTACACGAGAACCTACTGAAGACCCACTGTAATCCTACCCAAGAAATACAGTAACCCTACACAACCTCCGTTCTTGCTCCGTTTCTCCTGTAAAGATCCTATAATCTTTCATATAGAAACATAGGAGCGAAACTGTTCATACAACGCCCACATAGTCTATTTTCCCAAGAACTTCCTCGGCTCTTCTTTGGGATTTCAGTAGTAAAAGGTCATATTCAGAACTTCCAAAATCTCTCTTTTGAGATTAAAAACCTATATTTGAAACCCGATAAGAAAAATGTTTCTTATTCGTTTCAACATCAAAGTATATATTTACGATTAAATGTTAGCATACACATACATAAGCAAAGGGAACTTCAGAATCCAAGAGAAGCCGATACCTCAAATAAAGGATTCACGAGATGCCATCGTGCGGGTCACGCTTGGAAGTATTTGTACCAGTGATCTACACATCAAACACGGAAGTGTACCCCGTGCCGTACCGGGCATTACCGTTGGGCACGAAATGGTGGGCGTTGTAGAACAAACGGGGAGTGACGTTACTACCGTGAAACCCGGGGACAGGGTGGTCGTGAACGTGGAAACTTTTTGTGGAGAGTGCTTTTTCTGCAAAAAGGGATTCGTGAACAACTGTTCCGATCCCAATGGCGGCTGGACTTTGGGGTGCCGCATTGACGGCGGACAGGCTGAACACGTGCGTGTCCCCTATGCAGACAGCGGACTCAACCGCATCCCCGATACGGTAAGCGACGAACAGGCTCTTTTCGTGGGCGATGTACTTGCCACCGGATTTTGGGCTACACGTATTTCGGAGATCACGGAAGACGATACCGTACTCATCATTGGAGCCGGACCCACCGGAATATGTACCCTGCTTTGCGTGATGCTGAAGAAACCGAAACGAATTATTGTCTGCGAAAAGTCCCCGGAAAGGATACTATTTGTCCGGGACCACTACCCCGATGTACTGGTGACAGAACCGGAAAAATGCAAAGAATTTGTGCTTCAACACAGTGACCATGGAGGGGCTGATGTGGTACTGGAAGTAGCCGGAAGCGATGACACCTTCCATATGGCATGGGAATGCGCCCGTCCCAACGCCATCGTAACCGTGGTCGCTCTTTACGACAAACCGCAATTCCTACCTTTACCCGATATGTACGGCAAAAACCTTACTTTCAAAACCGGGGGCGTGGATGGTTGCGATTGCGCCGAAATACTTCACTTGATAGAAGAAGGCAAAATTGATACCACCCCACTCATCACTCATCAATTCCCGTTAAACGAAATAGAAGAGGCGTATCGCATTTTCGAGAATAAACGAGATGGAGTGATAAAAGTAGCGATAACAGGGAAAGAAAGCTGAATTAAAAAGAGGATAGATTTTCACCTATCCTCATAACCATTCACAAGTAGTTTTCGAATGCCTGACGCACCTACCGACGACTTTGGTTTTCAAAAACAAGTCCTGCAAAAGTAGAACTTCAAATACGCCTATACAGTAGAATTCTCATCCCAAGGATGTAATTAACAAGTCGCGTACCACGCAACCGAGTTGGGGTTCATAGGGTACGCAAATAGGCGCAAGTCCAGTTAACGCTTTAAATCCGACATACTGAACAACTGGACATTTTTCCCTTCAGGGATTTTCAGTTGTCGACAAAACCTTTTAATTCTACATATATCAGCATCATTATAGTAACTAAATTGCCATTTCAAATATTTCGGATCGACCACATTCTCAAGAATAGCTTTAAAATAGGGTAAATCCACGTCGCTCAAAGAATGTCCAAGTACCGTTATCTCCCGCAATTCCCGCAATGACTTGAAAAATCCCAAATTCCGGTCTATAATCTCTCCGCATCGTTTCACGTTTTCTTTGTAATAACCCTCCAAACGTTCTTCTATCAAATCCACGGCATAATACCTAACAGGCAAGCGCCAATTACCTTTAGCTTCATTTTCCGAAAAGAAAGCCAAATAAACCAACTTGTCATTCGCAAAATACCTTCCGTTTTTTCCTTTCAAATTAGGACGATACCTTCTTCTGTTTCTGTTTTTATGAATCCACTCATCAAAAGCCACCTCATCATCCTCCACACGATGTCCCAGCACCAGCTTACCAAACCGTTGTCTTCGATCTCCATGTATATACACAATTTGCTCCCGTGGAATGTCATATTCAGTTTCAAGAAACAATGTATAATTGAAGTTCAAAAAAGCCGCATTCCCATCAAGTTGTAACATCTTCTTCCTAAATCCTTTCTCGTAATGCACGGTATTGATCCAGCGATGGAAATGATACTGCATCTCGACAGAACACGCCTTCACAATATCGCTCACCCGCTCTATAATCGCATAAAAATTCGCACAAGAGCCACCTTCTTCCGACTCCGATAGATCCTCATCCACGAAGTCAAATACCCGTTCCCGATTCAACCCGCCGAGGTATCTCTCGAAATCGCTCCACAAGCATTTACAAGCCCACGTATTCCTCGGCGCAAACAAAGCACGCCCGTATTGCAGGCAAAGCAAATAATCTTTTATAGACTGAAAATTATTCATCATTGACCTTGACCCGAAAAACAACTCAAACATCTTTAGCGCAAAGTCATCATGTCTGATTAAATACCCCCTGAAATCCCAATAAGTGGATTTCGCCCCGTGGTATCGATCAAATCCATTTCCTATCACGTAAAGATGCCTGACAGGTTCTCCGTTAATCAAGTTCTTAAGCATAAAGGCAAATATAAACGATAAGGTAAAGTTAGACAAAGTGACTGATAAATGCGAATACTCGTGCATGAAAAGATTTTTTGAATAAAGATTCCTTGTTGTCAGAAATTTATAGTATTTTTGATATTATGAAACCAACCAACATCACCCGGGAAGAAATGTGGGCAAGGCAATGCCTGGCGGCAGAGGATATTGATTATGCCGTGTGGGAGCGGGATAAGGCAGTGTTACACCAAATGGAGAGAATCAGCCGGAGTTGTTCGTTTGTGGTTGACGTATATAAAGGCAAATATGTTTTCGCTTCCTCGAATTTCGCGGATTTACTAGGGTATGACAGCCGTAAAATCAACACGCTGGAAAGACAGGGGGATTATTTGGAGTCCCGTTTCCACCCGGATGATTTCTCGCAACTGGAAAAATTGCAGATACAACTAAGCCGGTTTATATATAGTTTACCTCTCGAACAGCGGAATGATTATTGCAATATTTACAGTTTTCGGGTGCAGAATGCCAAAGGACAGTACGTACGGGTGGTCAGCAGGCAACAGGTGCTAGAACAGGAGCGCACGGGAAAAGCGTGGTTGGTCGTGGGGAATATGGATATCGCTGCCGACCAAAAAGAACACGGGCAGGTAGACTGCACGGTGCTTAATCTTAAAAACGGGGATATGTTCTCCCCGACTCTATTATCCTCACCGCAAATCAATTTGACCGAACGGGAAATAGAAATACTACACTTGATACAGGGTGGATTGCTAAGCAAGGAGATCGCTTGCAAACTCAGTATCAGCATCCACACGGTGAATATTCACCGTCAGAATCTTCTTCGCAAACTAGACGTGCAGAATTCGATTGAAGCGATCAATAAAGGAATAGATTTAGGGCTTTTAAAATAATTGCTCTAAAAAATACCCGAAAGGGTATCAATTTACTCTTCAAAATAAAAACGATACCCGAAAAGGTACTAAAAGAGAAAACATCAAAAAAATATTGTCACGTGGATTATTGAGATAGCTATAAATAACTATTTACCGCCTCCCCCTGTTGAATTAACTTTGTTCCTCTTTTCGTGCATTTTTATATAACTAAGGAGAGGTATATGATATTCAACAAGACAGAAGAACAGGAGAAAGAGTATTTACGGCAGATCATCGGTATCATCAACGATACGATAAACAACACGGACAAGTCGGTAAAAGAGCACGTGGATACTTTGAAGGAGTACAAGGATTACCTATGGTCGAACAAGGACATCGACCCTCACGAGATACGCTCCATGCGGGAGAGCATCCTGCGCCATTTTGCATCGGGCGAAGGGGTGATTCATAAACGAGAGCGGTTGGGGAAGATTCTGGATATTCCCTATTTCGGGCGGATAGATTTCAGGGAGAGGAAAGAGGGCAGCGCAACGATGCCTCTCTATATCGGGATACACACGTTCTACGATGCCGACCAAAAGATGAACCTGATCTATGACTGGCGGGCTCCTGTTTCGAGTATGTTTTACGATTACGAACTGGGAGAAGCAGCTTATTTTTCCCCGGCGGGAGAGATCTGCGGGGAGATTTCGCTCAAACGGCAATACCGCATTCGCAACGGGAAAATGGAATACATGATAGAGAGTTCCCTGACCGTTCACGACGACATCCTGCAAAAGGAGTTGAGTGCCAACGCCGACGACAAGATGAAAAACATCGTGACCACGATTCAGCGGGAACAGAACCGGATTATCCGTAACGAGGATGCCCCCGTGCTCATCATACAGGGAGTGGCAGGATCGGGCAAGACCTCCATCGCCCTGCATCGCATCGCTTACCTGCTCTACGCCCTGAAAGGGGATATTTCTTCCAAGGATATATTGATCGTTTCGCCCAACAAGGTCTTTGCCGATTATATTTCCAACGTGCTTCCGGAACTCGGCGAAGAAACCGTACCCGAAACCAGCATGGAACAGATTCTCTCGGGGATACTCGACCATAAATACCGCTACCGCAATTTCTTCGATCAAGTAACGGAATTACTCGGGAAACCCGCCCCGGACTTTATCGTGCGGATACAATACAAGGCGTCGTTCGAGTTCATCTCGCTGCTGGACAAATTTATCCTGTACATGGAGAACCACTATTTCAAGGCGACGGATGTAAAACTCACGCGGCTGATTACCATTCCAGCTGAATTTATCGAGGAACAGTTCCGGCGATTCAACCGCTATCCCATGCGCCAGCGATTTGAAACCATGACGGACTATATTTTAGACCGGATGAAAGTCAAATACGGTTTCACGGTAACCACGGCGGAGAGGAATCTACTGAAGAAGGAGATACAGAAAATGTTCACGGGCAACAATGACCTGCAAGTGTACAAAGACTTCTTCGGGTGGATCGGGAAGCCCGAGATGTTCAAGACGCGCAAGAACCATACGTTGGAATACGCCGATCTGGCACCTTTGGCGTACTTGCACATGGCATTGGACGGGAACGCAGCCTGCCACCGGGTAAAACACCTCCTGATCGACGAGATGCAGGATTATTCCCCGGTACAGTACAAGGTCATCCAAAAACTTTATCCCTGCCGAAAAACCATTCTCGGGGATGCCTGCCAATCGGTGAATCCTTACGGTTCGTCGACTGCCGACATGATCCGGAAAGCGTTCGTCACGGGCGAGGTGATGAAACTATGCAAAAGTTACCGTTCCACGTTCGAGATTACCGATTTCGCGCAAAAGATTCAGACCAACGACGAGCTGGAACCCGTCATGCGCCACGGAGAACACCCCGCCATTCTTCAATTCACCGACCCGGGAGAAGAAATTGCCGGCATCGCCGGTCTGCTATCGATATTCAAGGCATCGAACCACAAATCCCTCGGGATCATATGCAAAACCGAAGAACAGGCAAAGGAGATGACCGAAAAACTCAAGACATACACGGACGGCATTTATTTCCTTTCCAACCAAAGCTCCGCTTTTGCCAAAGGCATTATCGTCACATCAGCCCACATGGCAAAGGGGCTGGAATTCGATGAGGTAATCGTCCCCCGGACGGACGACAAAAACTACAACACCCCCATCGACAGGAGTATGCTCTACGTCGCCGCCACCCGGGCAATGCACCGGCTGACACTCACTTGCCACGGGAAAGCGAGCCGTTTTATTCCCCCGACCAGTCTTTGCACACGTCAATCCACCCCGTGCACCCGGAGCAATCTTCCAGTTCTTTGATCGACAATTCGACGGCACTGTTACTCGTTCCCGCTGCCGGATAAACCACATCAAAGCGCTTGAGGGATACATCCAGAAACACCTTCGTCCCCGGGGGAATCACGAACGGGCACACGCCTCCGGGAGCGTGTCCCACGTATTGTTCCACCAGTTCTCCCGGAATCATTTTCGCCTTCTGGTGAAAATGTGCCTTATATTTTTTATTATCGATCTTGGCGTCCCCGGCAGTAACGATCAGTATGGCTTCCTCGCCCAGCAGGAACGACATCGTTTTGGCTATCCGTTCCGGCTCACAACCGACCGCGACAGCCGCTTCCTCGACGGTAGCACTCGATTGATCCAGCACCATCACCCGCTGTCCCAAACCGAGGGTATCGAAGTATTGTTTTACTTTTTCCAATGACATAAGCGAACCTCTCTTCTTTATTTTACCTGGCAAATATAGGCAATCAGACAATTATAAACTACCTTTGCCGGGAACAAAATTGCTGAACGCATGGAAGCACAATTCATTACCCTGACCCGGGAGAACATCAACAAAGAACATATCTGTTGCGCTTTTTCCGACAAGAAATGCAAGGACAGCTACGCGCTGAAAAAGGAATGGCTGAAAAAGGAATTTGACAACGGGTACGTCTTCCGCCGACTTGACGAACGGGCAAAGGTCTTCATTGAATACGGTCCCGCGGAAAAAGCATGGCTCCCGGTGGAGGCTCCCGGCTATCTGATGATCAACTGCCTTTGGGTTGCCGGGCAATACAAGGGCAAAGGATACGCCAAAGCCTTGCTGCAAAGCGCCATCAACGATGCCATAGCACAAGGCAAAGACGGTTTGGCGACCGTGGTCGGCACGAAGAAATTCCCGTTCATGGGCGACACCAAATGGTTCCTCCTGCAAGGATTCGAAGCCGTGGAGAAACTCCCTTCCGGATTTAGCCTTCTCGTGAAAAAGATCACCCCCAAAGCGGCAACCCCCAAATTCAACGCCAGCGTGCTAAGCGGCGAATGTCCGGACAAAGAGGGACTGGTCGTCTACTACTCCAATCGTTGTCCTTTCACGGAATACCATATCCGGGAATCACTGGTCGAAACGGCTCGGAACAGAAACATCCCGCTGAAAATCATCAAGCTGGAAACCATGGAGCAAGCCCAAAATGCCCCGACTCCCGCCACGATATTCAGCCTGTTCTACAACGGCAAATTCATCACGACGGACATCAGCGCCTGCATGGATAGCAGGTTTGACAAATTATCGCTACATTTGTAGCGCGAACATTGAACAAAAGAACATTCATCGACTTATGAAACTCTGCATATAGCTACGCTCCACGAATAGCACTTACCAAACAAAGCTATTCAGCCGTAACGGATCATCCCGAGCCGGCAGAGAGTTTTATATTCAATTATTTACATCAACGAATGACCCTATATCATTCGTGCTATTCTCATTGAGCGATGAATTATACTTACAAACAAATCTGGCTCATCAACTATCCCGTGATGATGAGCATATTAATGGAACAATTAATCAATATCACCGATGCCGTTTTTCTCGGGCACGTCGGCGAAGTGGAACTAGGGGCATCCGCCCTCGCGGGAGTCTATTACATGGCGATCTATATCCTGGGGTTCGGCTTCAGTCTCGGGCTGCAAGTCATGATCGCACGCCGCAACGGGGAGCAACAATATAAAAAGACAGGCAGGACATTCTTTCAAGGCTTGTTCTTCCTCGATGGACTGGCAGTAACCCTCATCTTCATCTCCGCCCTCGTGTCCCCAACTCTCTTGAAATACTTTATCCGTTCGCCCCAAATCTACCGAGCTGTAGTGGATTACCTCGACTGGCGGTGCTTCGGGCTACTCTTCTCGTTTCCATTTTTGGCATTCCGTTCCTTTTACGTCGGAATCACCAAAACCACGGTTCTGACATTGGCGGCAATAATCGCCGTCCTCATCAACATCCCTTGCAACTACCTGCTCATTTTCACGTTCGACCTCGGCATATCGGGAGCGGCAATGGCGTCCTCCTTCGCGGAGGCAGGTTCTTTGCTCATCGTGGTCATTTACACGCTTTGCAAAACGGACAAGGTAAAATACGGGCTGCAAGCCGTCTACGACCGAAAACTATTGAAAGCCATACTCCATCTCTCGAAGTGGAGCATGATGCACTCCTTCGTCAGCGTGGCACCGTGGTTTCTGTTTTTTATCGCCATCGAACGCCTCGGGGAAGTCCAACTGGCGGTATCCAACATCACCAGAAGCGTTTCCACGATCTTTTTCGTGATCGTCAATTCGCTGGGAGCCACGACGGCATCTCTCGTGAGTAACTTGATCGGCGAGGGCAAGAGCGACCAACTTTTCCCGCTTTGCCGCAAGATACTAAAGCTGGGGTACGCCATCGGCTTGCCACTGATTGCGCTTGCCATACTGCTCAACCGGCAAATCATAGGCTGCTACACGGATAACCCGCTATTGGTCGGAATTGCCTTCACCCCGTTCATCGTCATGCTGCTAAACTACATCTTCGCGGTACCCGGCTACGTGTATATCAGTGCTTTATCCGGCACGGGCGACACCCAAACGGCTTTCATCTTCCAGGTGACCACCATCGCCGTCTACCTGATTTATCTCTACCTGCTCTGTTATTGTTTCACCGCCCCGTTAGCGGTGTACTTGATGGCAGAGTACGTGTTTGTTGCCATGCAGGGCATTCAATCGTACCTGTATTTAAAAAAGAGTCTATAAAGTCCATAAGGTCTGTAAAGCCTGTAAGACTTTACAGACCTCACCTATCCATGTACAGCCCGAAGCGATTCCCCTCGCTATCCGTGCACACGGCAAAATGTCCCTTGTAATCCGATTCTATCCTTGTTTTCGGGATGACCACTTCTCCCCCTTTTTTCCGCGCCCTCCGGATGCTTTCCTCGATACTTTTGCAACGGAAATGCACGAGCACCCCGCCCGCGGAAGGATTGAAATCAGGAACCGAGGCAATTGCCCCCATCGTTTGCCCGTCTTCGACAAAACACGCCATTTTCTCGTGCTCATATTCAAAGATAGTAAGTTCCAGATCGAGTACACTCTCGTAGAAATCGATAGCCCGCTGGAAATCGACAGCAGGAATCTCAAAAAACGCAATTAAATTTTTCATATAGCTTTCTTTATTGGTTATCTCCTTTACATACGGGAGAAATAATCGGAATAAGGTGCGCAAACGGCAAGATATTCCGCCGGGGTATAACCGGAAAAAAGTTTAAACTCTCGGATCATGTGGGATTGATCGGAAAACCCGCAAGCGTAAGCCACCTGCGCAAAGGGTGTCGCCACGTCTTGTTGCAACATAAACAACGCCCGCTGCATCCGCACGATCCGCACGAATTCCTTGGGTGTCGTTCCCATGTAGTCCGTGAACACCCGCCGCAACTGCTTGTCCCCGAGACAAGCGACACTCGACAAGCGAGGAATATCCACCCGCGGGCAAACCTCGATCTCGTGCAACACGGCTGCCACCCGCTTCATCTCGTACTCAGGGAACGTGTATAAACGGCGAATCAAGAAACTCTCTATCAATCGGATGCAATCATCATGCTCCTCCGCGTCGCCTACTTGCCTCGTCAGCTCCTTGAACTCCTTATCTTCCACCTCGTCCATCGCCACGCTCTGCCCGTGGAACAACCGCACCGGGATACGCAGGAAAGCCTTGGCGGCATGAGGCTGAAAGACCACGGTAATCATCTCCAGCCGTCCCGTCGAGAGGACATCCGAGAACCCCACCGTGTGCCCGCAGATCATCGTCCGGGGCTGCAACCGTCCCTCCTCTGGCAGAAACAGCGACTCCCCCCTGTGGAACACCAGCTGCACGCACCCGATAGGCAACACCCGTTCACGGACGGGCACAACCCCGTCAATCTCCAAAATCCAGTAATGCCGGACATAAGGAGCCAAAGCCGGAGCGGGTTTTATCATTCGGAATGATTGCATTCAAAAACAGATTTTTAAACAATACAACAAAGATAACGCATTACACCTTTGATGTATTGTAAAAAAGGGACATTTTTTCAGTCCCTTGAAGTAATCTCTGACAGCAAAAGCGTCTGATCCGACTTCTCCTTCACGTTCACGATAATCTTGACTTGTTCAAAAAAACGCTTAATCTTCTCGTCAATACCGGAAACGTAAACCATCTTAATCCCGCGATCAACAAGCCACGATATAAAAGAATTAAAGTTACGGATCTTCACCTCGCTGTTTTTAATAGAAACAACTTTATCTTCTTCCGTGGTAATGGTTGAGATTCTGATTTCCTTTCTGCGCACGTTCTCGTCGAGGTTGCAAAGGCGGTCATTTTCAAGGAACAAAGCTGCTTTCATAACTTTATCTTTAAGGGGTTATACATACCTCTATGACAAAAATCACACCACGAAACCCATGTTATGAAAACATTAAGAATTTATTGTAAACTTTTAAAGATACATGACATTCCCCCGCAGGTATCTAAAATATTTTTCGCATATTTGTAAAAACCAACACGATTAACACACTATGAGAATAGCCATCATTATCATTACCACAACCATCGTATGCCATTCATGCAAAGACAAGACACCTGACAAAACGATCACTATTGGGCACGCCCTGCCTGGCATGGCAGAGATCACTGCCAATAAAAATACCAAAGAAACAACAATCATCCTACAAATAGATGGAGAGTGGGCACTATTCGAGGCTTCTTCCATTGATGCGCTCGACGCCATGCAATCCCCTCTCACCAAGGGCAATTCCGGTAGCAAAATGCCCCACCGCATTACCATTCCCACCCCGGAAAAAAAATATTACCGGCTCGTCACCCCGAAAGAAACGTTCACTTTCTCGGAAAGGCAACTCCCCATGGCAGGCGGTTACAACTTCCGGGATCTGGGAGGCTTTCCCACCCGTGACGGGCGGCACGTCAAGTGGGGCAAGCTGTTCCGTTCCGACGACCTGCATCACCTCACGGAAGACGACCTGCACTACTTGTCTAGTATCCCCGTGACCTCCGTCGTGGATTTCCGGGGACCTAACGAGATCGCCAACGCTCCCGACAAATTGCCTGCCTCCATCCGCCACGCCGACAAACTATCCATCGAGCCGGGCAACGTGCTGTCCCTCGTCAGTTTCTCCGAACTCGATCCCGTGCAACTGGACAGCCTCATGACACAGATATACGTCCACCTCGTCACCGAACCGGCATTCATCGACCGCTACCGGACGTTCTTCCACTTCTTGCAAGACAGCACCCGCACCCCCCTACTGTTCCATTGCTCTGCCGGAAAAGACCGCACGGGCACGGCTGCCGCCCTCATTCTCTACGCACTGGGCGTCGACGAGGCGGTCATCATGAATGATTACCTCGCCTCCAACCATTACCTCGGCGATAAATACGCCAAGGAACTGGCGCAGAACCCCAGTCTTAAATCCGTGCTCACGGTAAAACGGGAATTCCTGCAAGCCGCAATCGACCGGATAAAACAAGACCACGGCACCGTGGAGAATTTCCTCGTCAAAGAATTAAATGTAGACATCCCCCGCTTCAAGGAGCTGTTCCTCTACTAATTTTGATTATCTTTGCCGCCCGATAAAACGAGCCATGAAAAGCAAACACATGAACAAACGGGCAACACACCGTCCCGGTATTTACTTCCGGGACATTCTCTTGTTCTTCCTCCTGCTGCTTGCCGGATGTAAACCCACGGAGAAGGAAATTGTCATCATCTCCACCAACGACATCCACGGGCACATCGACCAATTCCCGCAACTGGCAACGTTTGTCGAGCGCGTAAAGGCACGCCACCCGAACGTCATCCTCGTCGATGCCGGCGACCGTTTCACGGGTGATCCCTACGTCGATTACGCCGACGAACGGGGTAAACCGATCATCACCATCATGGACTCGCTCGGCTATTCCGTCGGCACGTTCGGCAACCACGAGTTCGACTACGGGCAGCGGATTCTCCGCCAACGCATCAACGAGGCATCCTTCCCCATTGTCTGTGCCAACATCAACTCTTCCCGAGCCAAGCTAGACACCGTCCCGCCTTACCACACCATCACCGTCGGCGAGCTACGGCTCTGCTTCCTCGGCATCGTCGAAACCAGCAAGGGCACGCCCGACGCCAATCCCACGCACTTCGACAGCATCACCTTCGACGACTTCCGACAGACCGCCTCCCGCTACAAGTATTTAAAACAAGAATGCGATGCCCTCATCGGTCTTACCCACCTCGGCATCCACTCCGACTCCATCCTAGCCACGCATATGCCCGAGCTGGATGTCATCATCGGCGGGCACACCCACACCTTGCTCGACAAGCCCAAGATCGTAAACAACGTTATGATCGGACAGACGGGGGCGACATTAACCCACGCCGGGATTACCATCCTGAAATTCTCCGGCAAAAAACTCACCCAACGCTCGTATCGCAGCGTTCCTATCGACACCATCACCGTGCTTCATCCCGCCACCCTTGCCCTCGTGAGGCATTTCCGTGACACCCCCCGGTTCGACACCATCGTCGGCACCACCTCCCGTCCCCTCACCGTCGAGGCGATAGCCCGCCTCCTCACCTCCGCCATGCGGCAAGCCGTCCTCTGCGACTTCGCCTTCTACAACCGCGGGGGAATTCGCGTATCGGGCATCCCGGCTGGTGACATCACATTGAAGACACTGCTCGCCATCGAACCTTTCAGCAATCACATCGTCGTCCAGGAGATGACTGTCGACGACATAAAACAATTGCTACTCAATCGCTTCAACGAACTCCTCCCCACTGTCTTCGACGACCTCTTCATGGGCGGCGGCACTTTCACCATCGTCCGGGACTCCTCGGGCAAAGGCATCGACGTCCTCCTCCGCAACCCGTCCGGCACTCCCCTCGTGCCAAACAAACGTTACAAAGTCGCCCTCAACGATTACATAAACGCCCGCTACGACTTCCCCGGCAAAGGCAACGGGATACACTCGGAAATTTCCGTCATAGCAACCCTGCTTACCTACCTCAAGCAACACGCTCCTCTATAAATCACATACCCACACTCCGGCGTTACACGTAATTAATACCCGCGTTGAACTATCCGCAAGCATTTCTTTAACCCATGAATAAACCGGGAATTGCCCGAAACAACTGAAATATCGAGTACGTTAAATTTACTTATTTTATACTAAAACGTGGGCGAACAGTAGGCGATAAACGGGCGAACAGTAGGCGATGCCTGTAGAAACCCGCCTAATAGCCACTCAAAACTCACCCAAAAAGCCAGCTCATCCCGGGAAATAGGGCTACTAATGTACAGATATAACTTTTTTATCCTATTCCCGCGCAAGTTTTATCTCTCCCGGTTGTCCAAACCCGTGACGAAAAGAGAAAAAACTAACAACATAAACCATGAGAAGAACCAGTTTCATTATTTTAGGGATACTATCCATCCTTCTGATTCCCTCCCTGTCCGGTGCACAGGACAAGTTCACGGATTTTCTGAGAAAAGAACTACACGCCCAAATGGACGAGCTGAAAAAGCAAGAATTTCCCCCGTACTACATGAACTACCGGGTGGTAGACGAACAGTATGCCCGGGTGGTCACCTCCTTCGGGGTACTGACCGCAAAAGAGAATAACCGGGAACGCACGCTGGTACCACAAATCAGAATCGGTAGTCCCGAGTTTGACAACTTCAAGATCAAGCAGATGGGAACCTCCATTTCCCGTTTCCACGGACCGTCATACGCCGTGCTTCCCACGGACGAGGACGGCGAGAACGCCACACGGCAAGCCATTTGGCACGAGGTAAACAATCGTTACAAGTTCGCCATCGACGCCTACCAGACGGCAAGAGCCGAAACCACGATCAACGTGGCGGAAGAGGACAAGGCTCCCTGTTTCTCCGGGGCTCCCGCGGAAAAATACTACGAGGCTCCGCTTCCCGCCGACCGGACGACCGTAGACCTCGACGCGTGGGAAAAGCGACTGAAAGAAATCTCGGCAGTATTCAAGAAACATCCCAAGATATTGCGAGGGGACGCATCCTTCCGCTACACGGTGAAACGCATCTACGTGCTGAACACCGAAGGCACGGAAGTCGTGCAGAACCTCACGTATGCCCGCATCATGGTGCAGGGCGCCACGAAAGCGGACGACGGCATGGAATTGCCACTCGTGCTTTCCTATTTCGCCCATACACCGGAGGGACTCCCCTCGAACGAGCGGATCGTGAAGGATGCCAACACGATGGCGGACAAACTGATCGCCTTGCGGGACGCCCCGATCGTCGATCCCTACACGGGACCCGCCATCCTGTCGGGCAGTGCCAGCGGGGTATTCTTCCACGAGATATTCGGTCACCGCATCGAGGGACAACGTATGAAAAGCGACAAGGACGCCCAGACATTCAAGAAAATGGTAGGCGAATACGTGTTGCCCGCCCACCTGCAAGTATTCTCCGACCCGACACTCAAGAACTACGCCGCGCAGGACATGAACGGCTATTACAAATATGACGACCAGGGCGTGAAAGCGGAAAGAGTGGACGTCGTGATCGACGGCAAGCTAAATGACTTCCTGATGACCCGGACGCCCCTCGACGCGCATCCCCGCAGTAACGGGCACGCCCGTGCCGACATCGGGTACGATCCCGTGTCGCGGCAATCCAACCTTGTGGTAGAGTGTTCCGACCCAAAGACAGAAGAAGAACTGCGCCAATTGCTGGTTGCCGAGATCAAGAAACAAGGCAAAGACCGGGGCTATTTCTTCAAAAGCGTGACAGGAGGCTTCACGATGACCAACCGTCGCGGGGCAAACGCCTTCAACGTCACGCCCCTCGAGGTTTACGAGGTATATGCCGACGGTCGCCCCGACAAGCTGGTGCGGGGAGTAGACCTCATCGGGACGCCCCTCTCCATGTTCTCGAACATCATTCACGCCGGCAAAGTACCCGAGATATTTACCGGGACGTGCGGGGCTGAATCGGGAGGAATCCCGGTGACAGCCACCTCTCCGACTATTCTCGTCCAAAAAGTAGAAATGCAGCGCAAGGCGAAAGCCTCCGACCTGCCCCCTATTCTGGAGAAACCATGAGAATAACCGAAGTACAAACCTTTAACCCTTGATGACATGAAAAGATTTATCCTCTATATAGTATTCCTCTTCCTTCTCGGAAGCCTATCCCCCGTGTCCGCCCAGACGGACAAAGACAACGTTATCATCAAAGCCATGCAAGACGAGTTGCGGCGCAACATGGAACAACTGAGCCTGCCCAAGGTGCAGAAACCGTTCTTTATCTCGTACGCTACCGAGGCATCCCATCACTTCGAGATCACGGCAACCCTGGGCGCCATCACACGATCGACCGAGAAACCGAACCAGCTGGTAGGTTCCGTCAAACTACTGCTGGGCGACTACAAGGAAAACAGCGACAGCCGTTACCTCGGCAGGCATACCCGGGTAATCCTGTCCATGGAACCGGATTACGACCTGCTCCGCCAAGATTACTGGCTCGCCACGGACTACGCCTACAAGAATGCCTCCCGCGAATGGATTACCAAACGAAGTATGCAGAAACGGAACGTGCAGACGGACGAAGAAACCCGACTCCCCGACCTCGTGCAGATAGAAGCCCGGGAAAAGATCATCACGCCCCAAGTGCCGTTCGTTTATAACCGGGAACAGTGGGAAGACAACCTGCGGGTGTTATCGGCAATCTTCGCCTCCTACCCGGAACTGTATAACTCTTCCGTGCAACTGTCGGGTACAGACATGGAAGTGTACCTTACGACCTCCGAGGGCAGCGTGGTAAAACAGCCCGTACGCGTCGTGACCCTTCATGCCGAAGCCACTACCCGCACGGAAGACGGTATGCAAATCAAAGATGCCCTCGGAATCACGGCTCGCGTACCGGAAGAATTGCCGTCGCTGGCAGAATTGAAAAACAGAATCGAGAACTTCGCCGAACAACTCACCGCACTGAAAAAGGCGGAAACCATCGACCCGTATTACTGCGGTCCCGTCCTGTTCGAGGGAAGTGCCGCTGCCTCTATCCTGCGGGAGAACCTGCTGAGCCAAGAAGGACTGTTCGCCTACCGCACCCCGCAAGATCCCCGCACGGCATCGCAATACAAAGTGAACTCCATCGCACCCCGCATGGGTCTGAAGATCATCGACAACCGGCTGACCGTCAAGAATTACAGCACGCTGGGTAAATACAACAACACCCCACTGCACGGAGCCTACGAGATCGACGCCGAGGGAGTAGTCCCGCCACAGGAAGTCACGCTGGTAGAGAACGGCATCCTGAAAAATCTGCTGAACGGGAGAGTTCCCACGCTGAATTGCGAGAACACGACCGGAAGTTCGAGGTATATCGTTTCTGCCCGGGAGATAGCGTACAAGACAGCCCCCGGCACCATCCACGTGTCGGCGAGGAACGCGGTGAAACCGGAAACACTGAAAAAGAACCTGCTGAAAATAGCCAAATCGGAAGGCTTGCCGCACGCCTACATCGTACGCAAGATTGCCGGGAACGCCACCCGTATCTATAAGGTAAGCGTAAAAGACGGCAGCGAAACCCTCGTGCGCACAGGAGAGATCATGCCGATCACGCTGTCGCACCTGAGAAGATTGAGCGCTATTTCCAACAAAGAAAACGTGGCAAATTACCTGCTGGACGGGGAAGTGATGTCGTCCATTATCTACCCGTCTGCCCTGTTGCTGGAAGACATTGAAATCAAAAAAGCGGAAGTAAAGAAAGAAAGCGAGCCGGCACTCCGGTTCCCGTTAACAATTTATTTTGAATAATTCTATTATATTTGCATCGTATCGATTCATCAACATTCTAATATACAAAACAATACAAGAAACAGTCGTGTAGCTGTAAAGACTAAAAATATCGCGTTTGGCGATACCATCGATTGACTGTTTTTTGACCCGGAAGTTGTGCATGTGTGAGAAATTGAGAATAAAAGCTATCCTTGAAGGCGACCAACGAGCCTTCAAGGATTTGGTAGACGATTATAAAGTGATCGTCGTCAACACTTGTTACGCTTTTGTTCACGACAAGGAAGAAGCCGAAGACCTCGCACAAGAAGTATTCATACAAGTGTACGAATCCCTCGACAAATTCCGGGGAGAATGCAAACTCTCCACGTGGTTGTACCGCATAGCCGTCAACAAAGCCATCAATTACAAGAAATCCGTCCGGTACAGGATGAAAAGGATACGCCTCGAGGGGGACTCCTCCATCTCCATCGCCTCGAAAGACGATCTGGCACAAGAGAAAATAGAGAAAGAAGAAATCATATCACATCTCCACCAGGCGATCAAGAACCTGCCCGAAAGGCAGCGGATCGCCTTGGTTTTAAATAAATATGAAGAACGCCCCTACAAGGAAGTAGCGGAAATTATGGGCATCTCCCTCGCTTCCGTCGAATCCCTCCTGTTCCGGGCAAAAAGCTATTTGGAAAAATATTTCAGTAACTATAAAAACGATTTGACATGACAACGGGTAGCAAGAACAAGTTATTTTACTGGTTTAATATCATCTTTCTGATGGTAAATACCGCTCTTCTGGTTTTCTTGTGGCAAAACACGAGCCGGGAACAACCGGCAGAGAACACGAGCCAAGAATTGAACATGGAATTTTTAAGAGAAGAACTCGAGTTGACGGACGAGCAATACGCCCAACTCATGGAACTGGACCAACAAGTGCTCAAAAGGCACGAAACCGTTCTGAAACTGCTTTGCCAGAACCGCTACCGGCTACTACACGAACTGGCAAAACCCGAACCCTCCATGGAAGAACTGACCAACACGGCGAGGTCGGTCGGGTTCCTGCACCGGGCGTTGAAAAAGCAGACCATATACCACCTGCTGAACGTGAAAAAAATCTGTACCCCGGAACAGTCCAAGAAACTGAACAAGATATTTATCGACATTCTGGAGATCGACAAACACTGCTCAGAGTGCAAAACCAAATGCAGCAAAAGCGAGAAAAAGGAAAAATGCCGACGCTGCACGAAAGCCTATACTTACGACAACCAAGCCGAGGACAGGCTCCGACAGCAAGAAAGAGATTCCCTGCTGTAAAAAAAACGAATACCCCGCGCAAGTAATCTTGCCACCCGTTGTCTAAACAAACAAATACCTAATATCAAGCGTCATGAAGTGGGAAAATGCAATTCAAAAAGATAGAGTCAGGACGGTATCGCCCGATTTCACGGATCAGGTGATCGCCTGCCTTTCCAAACTGCGCGTACACGAGTTTCAGTTCAAGAAACGTTACCTCGGGATGAGCGTGGCAGCCGGCATCATTATGGGGATGATTATGCTCGGGTTGCAACATTACGTGGAGCACACGCAGAGCCGTGACTCGATGCTCAAAGAATGGATCGGGCAATACCATCTCGACGACATGAACCTGGAGAAAATGGACATCAATCTGTTTTGACGAATACCTAATACCAACTTAACCTACAAACACAATTAACTATGAGTCTTTATCGTTTCATTTTTCTATGCTTGTGCATTTTTATCACAAGTCAACTTCCTGTAACTGCACAGGAAGCGGAAAAAAAGGTAAAATTCGAGGGTACTATCCTTGATTCCAAAACCGGAGAAACCCTCCCGGTCGTGGTAGTCCATATCAAAGAACTGAATATGTGGACGACCTCGAACCTCGAAGGCGTATTTACTTTCAAAAATATCAAACCGGGGACATACACCGTCACCGCCTCGTGCCTCGGGTACAAGGACTACGAGATGAGAA
The DNA here is from genome assembly GCF_000379665.1 of Butyricimonas synergistica DSM 23225. Lineage (GTDB taxonomy): Bacteria > Bacteroidota > Bacteroidia > Bacteroidales > Marinifilaceae > Butyricimonas > Butyricimonas synergistica. The sequence continues at coordinate 47,657 of NZ_KB903361.1, forward strand.
TGGTACTCACGAAAGACGTGTTGAACTACAAACTACGGCTGGAAGAAGAATCGCTCGCCATCAACGAGGTGACAGTGACCGCCAAATCGGGAGGGAAACTGAATAGTTCCTACTCGATCAACAAAACGGCTATCGACCACTTGCAGGCGACCAGCCTCACCGACATCATGCAGCTGCTCCCCGGAGTGCTGACCTTCAACCCGTCGTTGACAAAGATCAACCAAATCACCATCCGTGACTTACCCCCTATCACGAACGGAACGGCTGTCCCGAACACGACCAACGCACTGGGAACCGCCATCATCATCGACGGGGCACAACTCTCGAATGACGCCAATATGCAGACTCGCTCATCGGACAACAACGCTTTCTCCACGAGCAGCGAGGGAGGTATCGACACCCGTCAGATACCGATCAACAACGTCGAGTCGATAGAAGTCATCAGCGGGGTCGCTTCCGCCGAATACGGGGACTTAACCTCCGGAGCCGTTATCGTGAAGACGAGAGCGGGACAGGCACCCCTCGAAGTCGGGTTCAAAACCGACCCGAACATCAAACAGGTGAGCGCCACGAAAGGATTCGCCCTCGGGGAGAACAAAGGATTCTTCAACGCCAACATGGACTACTCCTACTCCAACAAAGACAACCGCTCGCCCTCCACGACCTTCAACCGGATCACGCTGGGGCTGGGCTATTCCAACACCTTCAACAAAGACCGGACACCGCTTAGCTTCAACGCCAAGTTCAACGGTCACATGACCCTCGACAAGCAGAAAGAAGATCCCGACATGAAACAAGATCGGTTGTACAAAGCCGAGGACAAACAGGCAAGCCTGAACCTCTACGGGAACTGGATGCTGAACAAGGCATGGATCACGAACCTGAAATACACGTTAGCCGGGTCATACGGCAAACAATACAACTACGAGAAGAAATGGAACTCCGGGAGTATGCAACCGACCACGTCGGCAACCGAAACTGGTCCCAATGTAGGGACATTCCTCCCGGCACAATACTTCAGCACGTTCTGGGTTGAAGGAAAGCCTTACAGCGCCCAAGCCAAAGTGGTAGCCAACCTGTCCGGCAAATACGGCTCTCTCTACAACAGTGCCCTGATCGGTGCCGAATGGAAAGTAAAAGGCAATGAAGGCGACGGGAAACAATACGGGCAATACCAACCCGCTTCGGGGTTACGTCCCCGCTCGTTCAAAGACATTCCCGCCATCCACGAGTATTCCTTCTTCGCGGAGAACAAATTGACCATCCCCCTGAGTAAACAACAATTCTTTGAACTCTCCACCGGGGTTCGCCTGTCCAATATCAGCACGGACGCCGCGGACTATGACATCATGGTCGATCCCCGTTTCAACGCCCGGGTAGTACTCTACGACCAGAAATGGAAAAAAGGCGGCTTGCAACACCTGAGTGTACGGGGAGGATGGGGTATACAGCACAAGATGCCTACCATGTACTACCTGTACCCCGACCCGAGATACACGGACAGAATCGCTTTCCAGTATATAAACGGCGACACAACGCTCGCGGTGTATCACACGCAGGTCACCCCGACGGACAATCCCGACTTGAAAACCCCGGTCAGCACCAACATGGAATTCGGTGTGGACGTCAACCTCTACGGGATACGGGCAAACATAGCGTACTACCGCGAGAACCTGAAAGACGCGTTCAGCACCAGCAAACAAGTGATTCCGTTCCATTGGACACGACACAAAGACCTGAACATCGTGACCAAACCGGAATACATCAACGGGGAAATCGTCTATGACGACGGCAAAATAGCGGAATCATACCAGGACTCCATATTCATCTCCTACGACAGTCCCAGCAACGGCAACCGCATCAAGAAATGGGGTGTGGAATACACCCTCGACTTTGGGATGATACCCGCTATACGGACTTCTTTGATCGCTACCGGGGCTTACCGCTACGAGAAGCGGACAGACCAAAGCCCGCTTATGCGTGACAAGTCGACCACCTCTTACGCCTACGCCGGTATCTATGCCGGAACGGACAACGGTGTCGACAACGGAAGAACAGCCCAACGTTTCAACACGAATTTCCAAATCATCACGCACATCCCCAAACTGCGGTTCATCATAAGCCTCACCACGCAATGCGTGTGGGTAGACAACAGTAAACGTACCTTCAGTTACAACGGGAAGAACATGATCTACATGAAAGACGAGGCAGGCAACATCGTCCCCGGCAACCCGAACAAGGATTCGCAACATAACAAGTACATCAACCCGACCCATTACATGGATCTCGCGGGTAATGTCTATACCTTCACGGACGAACACGCCAAGATGCCCGAGTTCCAAAACCTGATCCTTAGCTCCAAGCCGAAATTCTTGTTGCAGGACAACCTGGATCCTTACTTCATGATGAACTTACACTTGACGAAAGAGATCGGGAAGAAAACAACATTCTCGTTCTACGTGAACAACTTGACGAACTCGTCCCCGAAACGCTACTTCCGTTCCACGGGACAACACCAAAAAATGAACTCCGACATCAGCTTCGGCGCGGAACTCAAGTTAAAATTCTAAACTCTGAATACCATGAAAAAATACATATACACTCTTTTGGCTCTATTCTTTATGACGAGCTGCCTTAAAGACGAAAAGATATACACGGGCATTCAAGTCCAACTGGATTTCCCGGAAGAATTTGCCGACATGGACCGGACACCCATCGTGGTAAACCTGCGAAACACGTCGAACGGCGTACAATACAAGAGCAACTGTGACGCGAATGGCATCGCCTCGTTCAACGCCGAATACGGCTTCTACGAAGCAAATTTCCAACACAAGCATATCGCGGACGATGGGGTCATCCACATCTTTAACGGGCGTTTCGAGAACATCGTCCTTTCCCGCGAAACAGAGGCACAAGCCGCCACACCTTTCCCGATGGAAATTATCACGGCGACCACGGCTCAAGTAATTATCAAAGAATTCTATCACTTCGGATGCATCGGCAATGACGGGAAAAATTACACGTACGACACGTACCTGAGCATCTACAACAACTCGAACAAAGTGGCTTACCTCGATAGTATTTGTATCGGGATGGTAACCCCGATGACCAGTAACTCGCCCAGCAAATTCGTTTACAATAATGGCGTCCTCATGGATTCAATACCATTAGATCAAATGGCATGGCAATTCCCGGGAACCGGCAAAGACTATCCCCTGCAACCGGGAGAAGAGTGCGTGATCGCTTACTCGGCAATAAATCACAAGGCACTTCATCCCAATTCCATTGACCTGTCAAAAGCAGATTACGCATTCTGGACAGAGAAATTCGATATGAGTTCCGCCCAAGTACAGAAACCAGCCATCGGCGTAAAACACCTGGAGTGCATATGGAGGACAAAGGAAAATACCAAAGCATTCCCGATTGCAAATGCCGCTAAAGCAATGATCTTATTCAAGATAGAAGGAGTAACCGCCGCCCAATACGTGGCGAACCCCAAAAACATTACTAAAGCACCGGGCGGAACCTCATCATCATTGGATTACCTGAGAATACCAAAACAATGGGTTCTCGACGGAATCGAGTGTGTCACCAGCGCCGACAAGAACAACAAACGCCTGGTAACCCGTGTCGACGCCGGATACTTCTTCATCGAGGGTGGTGCCGCCGGATGTGGTCTGGCAGCCATCAGGAAAGTCGAGGAAGTCGTGGATGGAAGGATCATTTACCAGGACACGAACAATTCAACCTTAGACCTGGAAACAACAGTACCTTCCTGGAAAAACAAATGAGGTCATAACCCTAAAACGCAAGTATTATGAAATTCAATAAAATATATACCTTAGGTTTAAGCCTCATCTTGGGCAGCACATTATCGCTTTCAGCTCAAAAAGAGGATAAAAACATCTACAACATGGAGTGTCTGAAAGCAGACAACCCGTGGATTAACTCGCACAATGCCTCGGGATTGACGTTCAACCGTTTTTCAGACTTCTCCCTTGCCGAAATCGGATTCCAATACGACAAAGGGGATTTCAGAAACGTGTTCGACCCGACTTCTGCCTTCGGCACGAAGATCTTGGCTGAATCTTACCGGAAGATCGACAAAGTCTACTTCTACGGGAAATTCGCCTTCGACTACATCCACCGGCAAAACAAATCGTGGTCGAGCGTACTCGATCCCTACGCGACACCGTTCTTCCTCGCTGATTCCGTACCCGGACGCCAGACGTTGGAATCCTATATATTAGACGCGGGTGTGGGTACCACGTTCGGTGAACATTGGGCAGTCGGAGGATACGTCCATTATCAGGCTGCCTCCAATTCCAAGAAAAAGGACGTGCGGAACACCAATACCTACATGGAATTTGAGATCTACCCGGGAGCCATGTACAAATCGAAATATTTCAACTTGGGAGCAAACTTCCTGTACCAGCGCATGACGGAAAAAGTGACCAGCAAACTTTTCGGGGAAGGTATCAACCACGAAGTCTATTATTTCGAGGGGTTATGGTTTTACACCTCTTCCATCACAACCAGTAATTACTCGGAAGACCGCAATTACACGACGAACACTTATGGAGGGGCAGCCCAATTCGAATTGACAACCGGAAAAGTAAGATTCCTAAACCAGTTTACCGGGAAGAAAGCCGACCAATCCATCTGGATAAACTACGTGCAAGGACAAAGGGGCGGCAACATGGAACGCACCACTTATTCCTACAACGGACAAATGAATATCGACGGGAATAACTTTCACCACGTGATTAAAGGGGAAGCACATTTCAATGAAACACACGGATTTGAAAATATGCAAAAAAATGAACTCGTCGACGGTTACAATACTTGGATCCAATACGGGAAGAAAAACAAAAACACGCAGGACGCCACCACTTACGACGTGAGCTATACCCTCTACCGGGATCGTGCCACACTCGACAACTCGTGGAACGCCAGCATGGGAGTGAAAGGCTTCAACGTGGAAAACACGTACCGCCTCTACCCCGTGGAATACTCCCAGAAATGGGAAAACACAGAAGGATACGCCGCCTTCAACAAGAATTTCCAATGCAAAAAAGGGATGTTCGACTGCGGTATCGGTGTTGCCTACGCCGTGGGCGACGGCACCATGCTGAAAGCAAAGAGCGTGTCGGACGAGATCACGGGGGAAGACCTCTACAAACAACGTACCGACCTGCTGCAACGTGAATTCGATTACATCACGGCAGACAAATTCACTGGACAACTGAAAGCCCGCTATACCTATTTCCTGAACAAGGAGAAAGGCATGAACCTGTACGCGGACGCCCACGCCACGTGGAAAAGGGCTCTGAGCGGCAGTTTCAAAAACGACGACCGGACGACGGTCAAAGTAATGTTAGGATTTTCATTCTAAATAACATAAAACTAAAGAAACATCATGAGCAAAATTAAAAAGAATTTATGGAGGCATGTACTGCAATTAGGTGTGATTGCACTCATTGTCGGATTTATCGTGAAAGTATTTTTTGGAGGGAAGCCCGCCGATGTTGAAGCATACTGCCCGCTAGGTGGACTGGAATCACTGGCAACCTTCCTGAATTCAAACACTCTCGCTTGTAGTATGTCTATCGTGCAGATCATGATAGGTATCGTGTTGGCAATCGGGGTCATCCTGTTCAGCAAACTATTCTGCGGGTACGTCTGCCCTCTCGGCACCATCACGGAGTGGATGAGCGTCCTTCGCAAAAAAATGAAGATTAAATACGAGATTCCCATGGGGTCGGTGGCGGACAAAGTGTTGCGGGTATTCAAGTACATCATCCTGTTCTGGATATTCTACATGACCATCACGACAAGTGAACTTTTCTGCAAGAACTTTGACCCCTATTACGCTATGGCTACCGGGTTCAGAGGAGAAATCACGGCTTGGATGACGGTTATCTCCATGCTCCTGCTCTTCCTCGGCAGTTTGTTCATCAATATGTTCTGGTGTAAATACATCTGCCCGCTGGGAGCGTTGAGCAACATTTTCAAATTCACCCTCACGTTCGCCGGACTGGTAGTCCTTTCACTGATCGCCGGGGCGCTCGGCTTATCCATGCCGTGGGTATGGTTACTGGGCGTGGCTTGCGTGGTATGCTATATCTTCGAGATCGTGTACTACGAGAGCAAAGTGTTCCCCTTGCTGCGCATCACGAAAGACGAATCGACGTGTACCAATTGCGGGGCTTGTAGCCGGAAATGTCCGCAGCAGATCGACGTGAAGAGCATGAAAGTGGTAAAACACGTGGATTGTACCCTATGCGGCGAATGTATCGCCTCTTGTCCCGAAAAATCACTGAATATCAATCGCCGTCCCGGCTTACGCTGGGTGCCGGTTATCCTGGTAATCGTCCTGTTCTTCCTTGCCTTGTGGATGTCACAACACTGGGAATTACCGACTATCGACGAGCGCTGGGGTAACGAGGCAAAAATCGAACGCCTGGAATCCTTTGAACGGGACGGAATGCGCACCGTGAAATGTTTCGGCAGCTCGAAAGCCTTCGCGAACAAGATGCGTACCGTGCCGGGAGTCTACGGGGTAACTACCTATGTGAACCGTTTTGCCGTTGTGATTCATTACGACCCGAGCGAAACAACCAAAGAAAAAGTGGAGGAGAGTATGTTCACCCCCACGAAACGCAAACTGAACACGCCCCCGGCAAACGTGGAGCAACTGAAGATTGTCACCCTCGAGGTAGATAAACTTTTCGACCGGATGGATATTACCTTCCTGGGTAACATCATCAAGGAAAGAGAAGGCTTCTACGGCATCGTGTCCGAATATGGCTGCCCGGTGAAAGTAAAGTTATACATGGACGTGAACAAACCGATCGACAAAAAAGAACTGCAAGGAATCGTGGAAACCCGCAAGTTTGAAATGCCGGTACACGGCGGCGGTGTCAAGGAGATCATCTGCAACTACGAGTTGACCAGCGTATCCGACCAAGTGGACACGATAGGACGCCAGGAGTTCCTGGAATATATGTTCCCGAAAACATCCTCCGCGTTCAAAGGCAACAAGGATAAATATGACACAAACGTCGCCACAGCCGTCTACGAGATGGACTACCCCGGAATCGACAAACCATTGATCCAACGCCAACTCCCTTACCTGGGCAGCTTCCTTTCCAATAACCCCGGTATCCTGGCTTACGAAACGGCTCTCCGCGGCGATATGTCCGTCATCCGCATCACTTACGTGAAAGACGTCCTCGATGACGACAAGATATGGGAATATCTTCAATCGCCCCAATGGACGATTCACTTCAAGGACGGCTCCGTGAAAGATATGGATCCGACCCTCAGTTTCAAACAACCGGGAAAAACAATAGATTCTGCGATTTAACAATTGACGATTCAGTGATTCTTATAATCACTGAATCGCTAAATCACCGAATCACTAAATCATTAAATCTATCACCATGTCACCAATACGCCAGATTAAAAGTCTGATACTCATCCTATGCCTTGCATTTCCCTCTATCGCTTCCGCGGACGAGGGAATGTGGCTCGTGCAACTCATGGCACAGACCAACTACAAAGCGATGAAATCCCACGGGCTGAAACTAAAAGCCTCGCAGATATACAACGAGGAACAACCCTCGATAAAAGACGCCATTGTCGCCATCGACTACGGCACCTGCACGGGAAGCATGATCTCCCGGCAAGGACTGATGATCACCAATCACCACTGCGCTTACAACGATATTCAAAAACTAAGTACCCTTGAACATGATTACCTGCGCAACGGCTTCCAGGCAAAGACCCGGGCGGAAGAGATTCCCCTGCCCGGCAAAGTGGTACTGTTCCTCGATCGGGTAATCGACGTTACCGACGAATACCGGGAAGAACTGAAGAAACACGCTCCGGAAAGAGAATTTCCCATCTATTCCATGCGGAAAGTAAACTTTATGCTCGAGAAACGTTACGCCAAGGAAGGCTACGAAGTTTCCTGCAACGCTATCATGAAAGGGGATAAATATTACCTCTACTTCTATCGTATTTTCAAAGATGTACGTTTGGTGTTCGCTCCCCCCACGTGCTTCGGGGCATTCGGGAAAGACACGGACAACTGGACATGGCCACAACACAAAGGGGACTTCACCATGTATCGCGTATACGGGGATCAAGACGGCAATCCGGCAGAATACTCCCCGTCAAACACCCCGATCACCCCCCGGTACGTGCTACCGGTTTCGACCAAAGGGATAAAAGAAGGTGACTACGCCATGATTTTGGGTTACCCGTACACCACTTCCCGCTACACTCCCTCGTGGGGGGTCAGCGAAAAAATCGAACGTTCCAATCCCGCCATGATCGAAGTCAGAACCAAAAAGCTCGACATTCTCAACGAGGCAATGAACGCCGATCCGGAAATCAACATCAAGTACGCCTACAAGGCATTCTCCATCAGCAACCCGTGGAAATTTACCATCGGGGAAACCGAGTACGTGAAACGCTACCGGGTAGCCGCCCGGAAAGCGGAAGAGGAACAACGACTTGCTCGCTGGCTAAAAGCCGATCCCGACCGTCAAGCCCGCTATGGCAACCTCCTGGAAGAATTGAAAGCCACTTACGACAACATATCACCTTACATCACGTCGGACGTCTATTACAAGGAAGCGGTGGTCAACGGTGCCGACATCATGCGCCTTGCCATGCGTGTCCGGGGGCTGGAATCCTCCATGATCCGGGAAAAAATCACCACGTTAGACCCCCAAAGTACGCAATGTGACGGTTTCCGGGAATATTGCGAGAAATACTTCAAGGACTATGACAAAGCGACAGACAAAAAAGTATTCGCCGCCATCTTCCCGATTTACGTGAAAAAAGTGAAACCGGAACATCTACCCGCAGAAGTCGCCAACCTGGTAAAAGAATACAATGGCGACTACGCCCGTTTAGCCGATTCCCTGTACGCCCGCTCTTTTCTGGCAAACCAGGAGCGCCTGTACGCGGCATTGAAAAATTTCACCCTTGAACTATTGGCAAACGACCCGGTATATTCACTTTCCCGCATCACACGGGAAACCAATCAAAATCTACGGGACGGCATCCGGGACAACGAGAAAAAGAATGCTTACTTACGCACACTGTACACGAGAGCCCTGCTCGAAATGAACCGGGATAAAACTCTTCCCCCAGATGCCAACTCGACCATGCGAATCACGTACGGCAACATCGGCGGCTACTCGTCCAAGGACGGAGTCACGTACTCCTACCGGGCATCGGTCGACGGCTATAAAGAAAAATACGTGAAAGACGACCCGGAATTCGACCTGACTCCCGAAGTCCTAGCTGCCCTCCAAACAGGCAACTGGGGACGTTATGCCGATAAAGACGGGAAATTATACACGAGTTTCGCTTGCAATCTGGACATCACGGGAGGCAATTCCGGCAGTCCAGTGTTGAATGCCAAAGGAGAAATCATCGGGCTCGCCTACGACGGCAACTGGGAATCCATGGCTGGCGACTTGTACTTTCATCCCGAATACAATAAAAGTATTTGCGTGGATATTCGCTTTGTTCTCTGGATTTTAGACAATTACGCGGGAGCATCAAATATACTGAAAGAAATTTCCATTGTTGAATAATAAAAAATTACTATATTTGTATTTGTCAAGGAGTGAGTAATCTTGATACGAAAAGCACACTACGATTATTTAATGTTTTTAATCAATCGGTCACTGAAGCACGCACCAAAAAAAGTGATCTTAGTTTGATTCCTTGACATAGCGACCCCGTCGCGGGGTCGCTTTCTTTTTACCCGACGCGACAAAATCAATCATCAAAAAAAGGAGGTCGTCCCTTTCGGAACAACCTCCTTACCTTATAAAATAAACGTGAAATTACTCTTTAGCATTCTTCATCATTGCTTCCAATATGGATATCAACCCTTCGTAATGCACTCTGTCATCACGGTTAGCCGATGCCAACTTACCCTTCAACAAAGTAATAACTCGTTTCAACATAGCCTGATTGTACCCGAATGAATTATCAATTGCATTGATTTTCACTTCATCCTGGAAAGGCGAAGCACTTTGTCCAAACTCCACGGGCAACCCTTTACGTGCCAAAACATTCATATCGAATTCTTCTTCAATATTTTGGAAGTTATCATGCAACATCGCCATCAACTCTTTAGAACACAATTCGTAAGCCTCAACTTCAGCCCAAGAAGGACTCAAACTTTGAATACCTTTTTTAGCCAACTTTTGGGAAGAAACAGCAATCATGCTCTTGAAAATATTTTCCTGCATTATTCTATCTGCTGCAGTTAATCTTCTTCCCTGAATCGTGGGAGCAAAAACTCCGGCATACAAATCGTCATAGAAATCTCCAATTGTATAAGGATTCTTCTCTTTTGACACATGAGAAGACAAGATTACATGTCCGCCCTTGGCAACAATTGCTTTACTGACTCCGGAAACAATCTTTGCAGACGGATATACAGCCAATCCCGTTTGGTTAATCAATTCGGGAAGATCAATCCAAGCGCTATTTCTCAATTCTTTAATCACCCATGCCAACGCTTCTTTTTGTTTTGCACACGGCACAGAAACCACTGCTTCACCGGGCGTACCACCTTTCACTTGAGTCAAATGCACACCACCTACCTGGTACAGTACGTTCAACAAATAACGCATATACTGCGACTGAATGGAATTGTAAAGTTGCATTCTATGAGTGTAATCCACATCATCTTCAAACCACTCGTTCAAATGGCTCAAGATATATTTCAAGTTCTTGATCCCGTAAGTACTTGCTTTCAACGGATCATTACCCAAATCTTCTTCCAATGCACTCGGGTCAATACGAAGCATCAATTGCTGACGCCCGTAACGATACTGAGGATCACCCGCCTTCTCGTCAATCCATTTTTGCGCCATCTCGGCTTCTTCCCACATATCCTTAGCTTCCGGAACAGGAGAATACAACCATTTAATCACGTAATAATCATAAATTCCAAGTTCGGGAGGAGTCAATTTCACCCCTTTATCTTCCGGCTGTGCCACGTAGTTGAAACGGGCGTAATCCATGATAGAAGTCGTTGTCCCGTATTTTTGAGTGAAAGAAGCGGAACGCAACGAATCCACCGGAATAGAAGCAGAAGCAGCCATATTATGCAACAATCCCAAAGTATGCCCGATCTCGTGAGAAATAACATAAACGATAGACTCATCAAGAACATCTTTCGGCATCTTAGATGCACGAACGCGAGGATCAAGCTGTGCGGTTTGAACAAAACGCCAGTTATTAATCAACTCTACAATATTGTTATACACAATCACGGAAGCATTGATAATCTCTCCGGTTGTCGGGTCTACCCACGACGGTCCCATGGCATTTGCCTCTGCATTCGGGCTATAACGGATACACGTGTATTTCAAGTTATCCGGATCGAAATTAGGATCGTCTTTCGGGAAATCTTTTGCAACCATCACATTTTTGAAACCGATTTTCTCGAAAGCCTTGTTCCAGATCAAAATACCCTCTTTGATCGGACCTCTCCACTCGTCCGGGAAAGCATCATCCACGTACCACACGATCGGTTTTACAGGCTCAACGAGCTCGCCGCGTTTCCAAGCTTCCACGTCTTTGGGTTCCAAACGCCAACGGTTCGCCAAAATATAAGTATCAAATCCGTCTTTTTCCTGAGATATTTTCCGGATAGGCAACTGCATCCTATCACTTGCCGTATTCACCGTGAAAAACACTCCGACGCGGGAATCCTGTACGCGAGGACGCATTTTAGCTTCCGGCAACAAAAGGAAAGTAATCACGGAATGTGAAGACACTTGTCCCAAATTTATTTTGGAGAAGAACGTCTGAATACTAGCCTCCACAGGTTGAGAAACTTGCACCGATGCATTATCTTCAAACGCTTTTACCCCTTCAAAAGAAAATTTGCTTGCAACCGGAGAAGAAGAAATAGGCCCGGCACTGATTTTCGGGGCCAAGCCCTTATTATCCTTCAAAAAGGAAGTCACGTCAATTACCACGGCAGAACTATCCGCATTATACGAATGAATCGAGAACGTGTTCGACTGCATGTCTATATAATTCTTTTCCATGGCTTTCTTCACCCAAGGTTTATCTTCTCCCGCGGTAGCCGCCAGATTGGGTTTATTGAAAACAATAGCAGAGTCTTTCTTAACCACGCGATAAAGAATAGGATCATTGTACTTATACCCCACGTTAAGCAACATAGGTTCAGAAGTAGCAGACACGGTTCCTCCCACCAATATTTCGCGTCCCACATATTTCAAAGGATATTCCAGATAAATCTTCTGTCCCACTTTGTGTATTGTCAAAAAATCACCTTTCGCGGTAACGATTCCCGGGCTTTTCATCAAAGTCTGGTATTTATTCTTTTTCTTGACAACAGGTTGTTTCACCGCCTCCGTTGTTTCTTTTTTCTTTTTTTTCTTGAATAACTCCCCTGCATAACTCTCTCCCGCGGAAGGAATAAGCAAGGATAGCAATAAAACTAACACGAAACAATTTTTCATTTTTTAAAATTTAAAATTAAACATTGTGATAATACAAAAAACAAACATTTATCATTAAAATAACATATTATATTTCAACTCGTCTATACGTCCAAAGATTTTTTATGAACATTTGTTCGAACAACGGCTGATTAGCTGGAGAAATAAACCACCCGGAGCGCAACACACCATCCATTTCCACGAAAATATAGCGCGGAAGAGAATCTATCACGTAATCTTTCACGAAAGTGCTTTTCGTCTTGTCACAAAACAAGTTTATCATCCATTCCGTTTGCTTTTTCTCCGCCAATATTTTTCTCCATTTATCCATATCTTCACTTGTACCCACGGCAATATTCACGAACTCGATATCGGCTTTACCCCATTTTCCACCCGCTTTTCTCGCCTCGGCAAACGTATCCAACTCATCGGCACCGTTCACGCTATCCAACGCCCACACGCAAATAAACACATATTTTTCCTGAAAATCCGTCAAACGAAACATATTCCCTTTATCGTCCGGCAACACGATTTCACGCGCACGCGCATTCTCTTGGACAGACTCGTACAACTTTTCCAATTCATTCACCCGCTCCACTATTTCCCGGTCTTTTATACAACATCTGAAAACCTCAAATACAGACCTCATTTTTTTATTCATCCCGTTCACTTGCAACTCCCGCTCCAACAACCCGAACGCGTAAATCCGACGTACTTTTTCACTCTTGATGCCGTACAAGCACTCCTTCATACGCTCATAACTTGTAGCATTCTTATTCACCCGGAAATACCAATCCAGCACCTCTTTCAACTCCTCCGGCGACAACAACTCCAACTCGGGGACATCCGGGTCCGTGCTCAATTGACAAGGACGCAATTTTTTCAAATCTGCCGGTCGTCCACCTATAGCTTTCCAATATTGATAAATATTTTCCCGCTGATACGTATGCCACAACAACGTGGCCCGCCCTCTCTCTTGAGCGTCGTCAATCGCACTCACAAGTTGGTTCGCCCGGGCGTCCATCGCTTGCAATGCCTGCATATAGCCGTCTATCGAAAGCGAACCATCCACGTTCTCGTAAATCTTCTTTATTTCCGGGTAAGACGTTTGGGCATATAACTCCCCTTGTAGCAACACAAAACACGCTACGATACAGCATACTACACTTCTCATACTCATTATTTTAACATCTCCAACAATTTATTCCGCAAAACTTCCCGACGCAAAGATTTCCCTGCGACAGTTCCATCTTTATCCAATACCACGATAAAAGGAATTCTTTTAATATCCAATGCTCTACATATTCCTTGCTCCTGACTAAACCCATAACGGTTACGAACGCTTAACCACTCCAACTTCTCTGCCGCGTTAGCACGCGCCCAAGCCTTCGGCGAATTATCCAACGACACACTCACGAACTTCACGCCTTTCCCTTCCAATTCCTTATGCAACGTCTTCAAATATTGCATCTCCTCCCGACAAGGCCCACACCAAGACGCCCAAAAATCAATCACCCACACGCTCCCGCTCCAATCCTTCAACGTCAAGGAATCTCCTTCTATCGAATACACCTCTATTTCGGGAAACTTTCTCCCGTTAGCCACACCTTCCACCTGATCCAATTTCCGTTTCAGCTCCTTGCCTATCTCCAATTGTTTCACTCTCTCCGACAACAAGTTGTACATCTTTATCCCCTTATCGTAATCATTCTTCATCTCCTCCAATGCGATACGGGCAGAAGCGATATTATCCGGATTCTCCTCGATAAAACTACAAGTTACCTTAAACCTCAATTGCTGAATCTTATCTTGAGCTGTAAACGAAAATACCTCTTCCTCTCCAACATTCTTTTCCGACATCTCACTTACCTTCTCTCCAACCTCCATTTCATATCTCTTGAAGCAGTCTTGGGCGGGGGATCCTTTCAGATTCTTCAAAAAAGCTCCTTCAAGAAATTCTGCAACCAACTCTTGACCGTCAACAGCACCGTCATTCTCTTATCATTCACCTGCAATACATAACATCCCGGTTCCTCCAACTCTCCCTTCAAAGTGAATTCATAATTATCTAAATCCGCGGAAGCCAAAACACGTGATTCGGTATCATTCGTGCGAATAAACACCGTACCATACTTCATACCCGGCACACGCCCTTTCATAGTAAAACGATATCCCCCGGCTTCAGAGCATCCCCACACGCAATACAACCATATAGCTATTATCACTAATCTCATAATCAAACAAATTCTATTTTACTTTAACATATCAAACAGATTCGAAGGAGCCTTATCCCCAAATTGATAAGAAAACTCAGGCATCCCCGGGGCTACATACCAAGCATCTCTCAAGGCACCATCCTTGTTGACAAACACGTAACGAGGCACTCGGGATATACAATAATCCCGCACGAAAGAACACCTCTCCACGTCACAGAAAAGGAAGTCTACTTTTCCCGTCTTATCAGCAACCTGTTTTCTCCAGCCATCCCGTGCGTCCGCTTTCCCCAAACAAACACAGAAATACACGAACCGGTCGGTATTATTATATTCATCAGGCAAAGCCGTGAACCGACTTATCGCCTCATTCTCATTCATTTCCGACGAAAAGATTCCCATAAATACATGTTTACCCTTGAAATCCGAGAGTTTCACGCTCTCCCCCTTTCGGTTTTCCAACACGAATTCGGGAGCGGCAGCCCCCGCCCGAAGCGGACGGTATTGTTCCACCAACGCTTCCACCTCTTTCACGGTTTCCGGGGTCTTGGAACACCAGCGCACATTCTCGCAAACCTCCGCCAATTCCTTCCCGTATCCCCCTTGCTCGAAAGCACTCCTCACGAAAGGCAACACGTAAGCATTACGCACTTTCTCGCTTTTCACGTTAAACAACACGTACGAATACTTGTTCACGTTCATTCGCACGACATTATACACCTTAAAATAATCCTCGATCAACTCCACCATCATCTCTTGCGGCAACAACTCCACATCCGGACTATCCAAATCAAATCCCGGGAACAAACGATCCACCACACCCTGCAAACTATCCCGTTTCGCGCTTCCCTCTTTTTCCATTAAACGACCGACATGCGCGAAAACCTCCTTTATCTCTCTAATCCGCGTGCTCCGGGTAGTATCTTTTGGAAGAGCATCCGTCAACCGCCCCTCTTCTTGCGCGAGAAGCGAGAGTGGCATCAACCAACAAGAAACCAATAATACACAACCAATAAAATATACTCTCATCTCGTACTATTCTTGTAACAACTCCATGATTTTCTCTTTCAAATGCCCCCTTCTCAAATTGCGGGCAACGATACGACCGTCTTTTACCAAAACGATATAAGGTATACTATTAAATCGCAACTGACTGCAAATACCCACGTCACTCTTAAAA
The DNA here is from genome assembly GCF_000379665.1 of Butyricimonas synergistica DSM 23225. GTDB lineage: Bacteria > Bacteroidota > Bacteroidia > Bacteroidales > Marinifilaceae > Butyricimonas > Butyricimonas synergistica. Next base: position 63,565 of record NZ_KB903361.1, read on the forward strand.
CCGTATTTATTCCGCACGCTTTTCCAAGGGATCTGTTCCTCCGCGTTTCCCTTCTTCCAAGCCGCTACCTTATCATCCATGGAAATGCTAATCATATTCACCCCGAATTTATGTACCTCCCGGTACATCTCTTTCAGGTAAACCATTTCCTTCCGGCAAGGTCCGCACCAAGATGCCCAAAAGTCAAGTACCCATATCCCCGGGAAATGTTCTATCACTTCAGCTTCCCCCTCTTCCGTTTCCACCTCGATCGGGGGAATTTCATTCCCCAAGGCAGAAGCGGCAAATACTTGAGTTTCGGCATACAATCGTTTCCCTAACACGGACTGCTGCATTCCCGGCGAGAGCAACGCGTACATTTCCATCCCTCGCTCGTAATCCCTATCCAACATTTCCAATGCCTGGTACACCGAGAAAACACGATCGGGATACTCCTTTATAAAATCTCGGACTACATTGTACTTCAATTTTTCCAGGTCGAAATACTCGAATGTCTTTTTATCCAAATTAACTTTATCTTCCGGATGTTTCTGCGCCTCCCAATACTCCCGTCCGATACGCTCCTGTTCCGGCTTGTATCTCTCATCCATCCATTTCTTGAACAACTGTTCCATCTCCATCACCTTCCCCTCCGTCAGCTTCACCCTATCGCTCGCGATGTCAAGAGCGACCTTCGTCCTCCCTGCCTCCAATAGCAAAGGATATTCCAAGTGATTTATTTTCAATATATACTCTCCCGGTTCAGGCAAATCTCCTTCCAACGAAATTTTACCGCCATCTATCTCGGAAGAAAAAAGAATATTCCGGGCGGAATCGGCACTTACTAGAAGTGCCGTTCCGTATTTACATCCTTCAATCTCACCCGTCAAATCTATCCGGCAAGTCTCCGGAGTAGTACATCCCGCCCAAAATATAAACCAAAAGATTATTCCAAATCTCATCATTGATTCGAACGTTTTCCAAGTGTTTTCTGCAATTCCGCTACAATCGATTTCATCACTTTGTATTTCTCCATGCACCGTTTAAATTTCCCATTCTTCTCTTCAAACGCCGCATCATCTCCCAACAACACTTCTTTCACGTAATCGGCAATATCCCGCATTTGTGTAGGACAATTGTATCCCTCTAACTTACCATTCTTCAGGGTATAATTCTTTTCTCTATCATACGATAAAAAACCGAATTCCCGCCAATCCTCACTCCAAGCAGTAGTACCTCTATTATTATACTGCAATCTCTGGCCATACAACGATTGATCCATCACCTTATTTACTTTCCCTGTGGAAAAAGAATAAAAAACTTCTATTTCATCTGACTCTACCTTCTGAAGATAAGTCGCATACTCTTCCGCCAATACCGTTGCTCTCAAGCTTTTCTTATCTACTTGTGTCTCTTTCTCGTACAAAGCGACACAAGTCGTTCTTCTAGCTTTAAATACATCCCGCAAATAAAGTCCCAAAATGTCCTCATTAGTAGTATTAGTCCTATTTATCAAAGAATCCACTAACAGAAAACTGTGAGGAGAAACCCCATTCAACAATCCCGGTATCACTTCATCACGTAAAAACTCCATTCCCTCCTTTATCCGTTCCCGATCCGTAAGTAGCGGATACGAGTATGTATAAAGATCGGTCACGTTATAATTAACCCCCAACACCTCGTAACGATACACCGGTTCACCCTCGGGATTCACCCCACGCTGAACTTTGGCAATTGTATCGTTATAAAAAATAGTAACACCCGTTTCTTTATAAATCTCATAAGCCAAATGCCCCAATTCGTCAGCCGAATCTTCCAAGACAAACCAGTTTGTTTCTCCCGTGGGAGATAAATTCTTATCATCATCATCATTGCATGCCGCAAAGCACAATGCAACACCTAATAACAAATAATATACTATCTTCATAACCTAATATTAATCTATTTTACCGCTTCTCTTTCATTACGTTCTTCATTGAATTCAAATCGAGTGTTCAAACGATGTTCGTCAGCCGGAATAGGGAACACCCAAGCCGGATCTTCTCCATAAGGAGCTAATTCATAAGTTTCTTGTCCACCGGTTGTTCCCAACTCCTCATTTCCTTGCCAAAGCCAAATATGAGTAATTTCTTTCTTTTGCGGATATTTGCTATTCACGGCATATCGACGTAAATCCAACCAGCGGAATCCTTCAAAATTAAATTCTAACCTACGCTCCGTGCGAATAGCTGCCATCAAGTTCTCTCCTCGCAGCACAACCGGTTCCTGTTCCAATATTCTATACCGACGTAATTCCTGCCACAATTGGTTTGCCTCCTCTTCACGTCCCACGGCTGCCAACGCTTCTGCTTTATTCAGATAGGCTTCTGCCAAACGTAATGTGAAGCAATCAGAAACTCCACCATCACTCCACTTTTTTAACTTGGCAGGTAATACAGATACACTAAAAATTGTCATATCGGTAACTTCACAACAACCTACCTTATAACGAATATCACGTTCTTTTGACTGGTCCGGAACCAACTGATCGTCATTAAATGCATCTATCAAATCATCGGAAACACCATAATATGGTACGAATGGTATATAAAACATTCCAGTAGCAGTCTCCCAATCTATTTCATCTCCTCGCACATACCCGTCACTTCCAAAGAAATATCGCAACCGATAACCACCTTGAGAAAATATAACTTCCGGTGAATAACTCGTTATAAGACTTTGCAAATTATCCTCAAGTAAAGTATAATCATCCAAACGATAAGAATTATTTTGTAATAACGAATCACACTCGTTAATCACACCCTCGTAATTCTCCATGTGCAAATAAACCCGGCTTAAAAACAAACGGGCAGCCTCTTTCGATGCGCGATAAACAGATTTTCTCTCGTATCCGGAAAGCAATCGAACGGCCTCTTTCAAATCGGCAACAATCTGCTCGTACACCTCAGCCACTTTGGCTCTGGAAAATCCGCCCTCTTCCTCGTAATCTTCCACAAAGGGACTCAACTTCAAAGGCACTCCCGGTTCTTCTTCTGCCGTCTTCACGTCATAAGCCTTCGAATAGATATTGACTAACCACCAATAATACGTGGCACGCAAAAAATATGCCTCGCCTTTAATCCGATTATAATCAGGCTCATTCTTGAACTCTTCCGCCTCATACAGTATGATATTCAATGCATTGATATGCTTATACAATTCACTCCATGCCTGATTATCCCTAGCACCGAGGTCATCATCTGTTAAACCACCTTTCCAAGGATCCCTTTGCCAAGCATAAATTGCAGAACATGAGGAATAATCCGGCGCCATTCCCATTCCTGCAAATCGCACATCATCATCCAAAAGATGTATCCAAGCAGGTACCGAGCTATTCCATTTATCTCTCTCTTGATAAGATGCTACCACATAGCCTTCTCCTATCAACACCTGGTCCAAATCATCGATCGAATTCACATAGGTCAAATTCTGTGCATCCTCCTCCAAAAAATCGCTACAAGACCATCCGAATACCAGAAATACAACTAAATATAAAATCTTCTTCATAATCATCAATTAAAACGAAACATTCAAATTAAACGAAAACGTCGGACGCAATGACATATTCAACTGAGGAGCACTTCCCGACTGTGTGGCAGGATCCTGTCCTTTCAATTTCTTGTCACAAATCATAAACAGATTCGTACAAGCAAAGCCGATATAAGCCGATTTCATAAATAATTTCCGACAAAACGCATCCGTAAACTGGTAACGCAAAGAAAGCGATTGCATCTTCAGGAAATTTCCGCTTGCCACCCGAATATTCGAGTTGTCATACATTTGCCAGATATTCTCCGCAAACTTGTAATCATTATTATTACACCACGGACTTTGTACTGATGTCTTAAAGTCCGGACCGGAGATCACCCCGGGAATATTCGTGAACCTCTCGTCACCGGGCTGGCGCCACCGATTCGTGAATTCTTTTCGTACGTTCTCGGTTGGAACTGGAGCTATAGTTTCACTATTCACATTAGGATACATTTGCAACAAACGCACCTTCGACCCCAAGCTATACGCCAAGTTAAATGATAGCGTGACCCCTTTGTAAGAGAAGGTATTACTGATTCCACCTTGAATAGTCGGCACGCGAGTTCCGGAATGTTCCATCACTTCTGTAAACACTTCCTCCGGCTCCATATTACGATACTTTTCACGTAAATCCACCGCACCTTTCGTTTCACCATTAACGTCAAACAAGGGCATACCATTAGCATCCACATAACGACCTTCATCTCTTATCATCGATCCGGTATTATAGAACATCGGACGCCCGTCCTGTTCGCTCAGACCGGCAAAACGATAAGAATAAAACGTATTCACCGGACGCCCCACGATAAGCACGCTTCCATTCAAATATTTATCGTAAGTAGGCAAATCTTGTAAGGTATTGTCTTTTACTTTCCTTTTGCTAAGCAATTGATTCAACACCGATCCGAGCTGAGGATCTATCGACCAATGAAATCCCCGAACGTTTCCGGATGAACGGAAATCAAGCGGCACAATTTTCAAGGAAATTTCCGTACCCTTGTTCTCCACAGTTCCTTTATTCATCGTGTATGACGAACGTCCGTTGACGGTTGAAATCGTCTTCGTCAAGAATGCATCCCTGGTCTTTTTATAGAAATAAGACACCGTACCGTTCAATTTCTTGTTGAAGAGCGAAAATGTCAATGACACGTTGGTTGAAGAGGTTTTTTCCCATTTCAAATCGGGATTCGGATAAGTCACGATTGTTGAATAAAGTTCACCCGCGGCATTGGTCGCTCCCCCTTTCGAAACTATCAGTCTTGAACTCTCCGAGTCCAACATATTTCCTTGATAACCATAAGAAGCCAAAAGAGAAAGTTCATTAATCCAATTCGCTCCTTCCAAAATATGTTCTTTAGCATTCCATCGACCGGAGAACGACCAGATCGGAGCCAACTTTTCGTTAGCCCTGCTACCGAATTGGTTGGATTGGTCGAAACGAATATTGGCATTCAACACATACCACATTTTATACGCGTAAGACACACTTCCGTATCCGGACAACAAATTCGTTTTCGACACCCTATAAGTGGCAGGATTATTATTCATCCATCTTACAAAAGCGGAATATTTTTCTATATTATCAATTTGAGCGACAACTCCTCCCCGATCACGCATATATCCTCTCTGAATATGTTTGAATTGATCCGATTCGGACGAAGAAACTTCAAATCCCGCCATTGCACTCAAATTGTGGTCCTCTTTAAAAGTTTGAGTATACCCCAACTGCAAACGCAACATATAGTTGTGCTTTTGATCGCTTTGTTTCGAAATCTCACCACCCATCGGGCAATAATTATTCATCATCTGCGCTTCATCGGTTATACCCTCTGTTTCGTGACGCAAATCTCCTATATAATAGGAATTCTCACCATACCAAGTTTCTTGATTGGAATTCGAGAAACCATAAGCCAACGTTGCAGTCAACTTCAAAGGATCGATAATCTGATACCCTACAGTCGTGTTAAAATTAAACGAATATTGATTGATATCGTACGAGCTGTTTTCCACCTCGTTCAAAATATTATAATTAGAACCGGCATATGAACCTTTTTTATAAAACCAATAAGAACCGTCCGGATTCGTGGCTGGTACCGCACGGCTCGTGTGGTAAGCATAATTCATCACGTTTACCGCGGTAGGCGTATATTCCCTTTCCAATACGCTAGCGTCCATGCCAGCCTGAACTGAGAACCGATTAAAATGAGCCGCTAAACTCATGTTAGCCGTATAGGTTTTATTCCCCTCCCGTTTCGTGGTTCCTTTAGCATCGTTGTAACCGATAGAAGCATAATAGGTCATGTTTTCACCACCACCGGATATACCGATCGTGTGCTTGTGCGAGAAAGAATTCTGTCCCAATAAATCGAACCAATCCGTGTTCAATTGTTCCAGATAACCGATCTGCCTGTTCATCTCATCGAAATCGATGCGATTCTGATAATAATCCCTCATCACACCTTCATACCCTACCCAACTATTGAAAAAAGGGTACTTCACCATAGCCGCATCCAATTCCCGGCTATAAGCAATTCTCTCTTTGGAATTCATCATGTACACGGTTCTATCGCCATAATGCGGACGTCTCGTAAAAGTTCCCGACAAAGAATAGGATACCGAAGGGGGACCTTTCCGACCTTTTTTCGTCGTGATCACGATAACTCCATTGGCAGCGCGAGCCCCGTAAATAGCAGTCGCCGAAGCATCCTTCAACACGTCAATCTGTTCGATACTCTCCGGATCCAACCCTGAAATCGCGTTACCCAATAAATTCACGAAATCCAAATCGTTCAAATCTTTAGGATCCACGTTCACCGGATCGGTACGGATTATACCGTCAACCACCCACAACGGTTCCTGGTTTCCCAACAGCGTGGAAGTACCCCGGATTCTTAACCGCGGTGCGGCTCCCAACTGTCCGGAATTCTGCATGAACATCATACCGGGCACGTGCCCTTCCAGCATCATATCAATCGTGTTCAACCCGGGAACCCGAATATCGTCTGCTTTAATAGAGGTAATAGCACTCGTCAATTTACGTTTGTCCACCTGCTCGTACCCCGTGTTCACCACGACTACCTCATCCAACTGGTTGAAAGACTCTTTCAACACCACGTTGATCGTGTCCTTACCCGTGTACGCCACGGTCTGCGTTTCCATTCCCAAGAAAGAAAATATCAATTCGATGACATTCGCTTTCGGCACGGGCAGAGTATATCTTCCCTCCATGTCTGTCGCAGTTCCCCGGCTTGATCCCTTCAACACAACCGTCACCCCGGGAAGCGGAGCTTTTTTCTCGTCCGTGACCTTTCCCTTGATGATAATCATCTTCTTCTCCTCTTTGGGCTCCTCTTTTACTTTAATAACAACAATGTTGTTGTCATAGGAATACATCAAGCCGTAACGAGGTAACAAATCGTTCAGAAAAATCAAGAACTCTTTGTCCTTCACGTCCAAATTCTTCACGACTTTTCCTTCCATTAAATTCAAGTCATAAAGAAAATCGCAAGCAACTTGCTTGCTCACTTCTTGCAACACATCGTTCAAAGAAGCTTCTTCCACGCGTAAAGAGATCTTTGCCTCTTGTGACAAAGTTTTTGCATGAACCGTCATGCAAAAACATAACATCAACACACTCAGTAATTTCATACTCATTAACATCTTACGATACAGAATCAATCGCACTAGATTGACTTTCATTCGATTTTTTTCCATATTTTTGTTTGTTAGTAAATAAAAATATACTTTTCGATCGTTCCAAAATCAAGAAAGTATATGAATTACAGGTTGGGAACTCACATTCCCGACCTTTTTTTTCCTTTTATCGTTATCACGTTATCTTTTACTATAAATTCAACATTCCCGGTTTCCTCGAACTTGTTCAACAAATAGAGGAAATCATCATATCGTTTCAACCGCCCGGAAAATTTATTCTTCTTCAAATTCTCACCCATGTAAAACACCTCCAAGCCATACCACTTGGCTAAAACCGCCATAATCGTTTCCAAATTCTCCCCGTCGAAGGAGTAAAAACCGTCTTTCCACGAAGTGTAGTAAAACGTCGTTACCTGCTTCTTTACAGCGTCGCCCCTCAACTTATTAAACACAACCTGATCCCCCGCCTCTAAATCGTACCCCTCACAACCTTCGCAATTTACTTGCAAACGTCCCTCCTCCAAGGTCGTGACCACCTCATCCTGTTCCGGGTAAGCCTTAATATTAAAAGCAGTACCCAACACCGTCGCATCCATATTTAAAACATGAACAATAAATCGCTTGGTCGAATCCTTCGCCACTTCGAAATAACCTTCCCCTTTCAAAAACACTTCCCGTTTTTCCCCCGAAAACATCTCCGGGAAACGAAACTCCGAATCGGCATTCAGATAAACTTTTGTCCCGTCAGGCAAAACTACCCGGTACTCTGCCCCCACGGGAACCGAAATGGTGTTAAACCCTATCTTTTCCCTGCTCCCCTCGTTCGTACAAATCAATGTATTGTTATCATTTTCAATACGCATGCAACTGTCTTTCACGATCACCTCACCTACCTGATCTCCGTGTAACGGAAGCACTTCCCCGTTATCCAATTTCAGCTTTACCAATGTACAGCATTGGGAAACCTCGGATCCCGGCAATTCGCTCCTATTCACCACAGGTTCCTCGAACAAAAACGCCAAACCACACAAGAGAAACAACACGGCAGCAGCCACCCCGCCATACCATAACGAACGACGACGCCTCGTCTTTTTCAACTTACGCTTGATCATTTCCATTCCCGCCTCGGCATCCCGCTCCAATTCCTCCCACAATGCTTTCCCTCCCCGCATGCTTTCCAACACGCGGACAAACTCTGCCCCCTTCTTTTGCCTAAACCATTTTTCAAGCTCAGAAGAATCATTTTCAGACAATTCCTCGCCTTCAAAATAGTCTATTAATATATCTTCAATCTCTCTCATGAACCGTCGTTTTTATTATAATCTAAAAAAAAGGGCTAAAGGGTGACAGCCGACACCATATTTTTCTTAAAAAAATTAATCTTACCTTAGAAATATCGATCAGGCATCATCGCTTACCTTTCGACTTCTCATGCATTTTTTCTGCCAACTTCACGGCATTCAAGGCATTCAGCACCCCACCCGAGCCACACAACTCTTCGAAATTCACGAACGGGAAACTCACCGGTATTTTTATTGCCCCCCGTGGCAAAGTTACACGCCGCCCTTTCCAAGACTCCGCTCCCTCCAAAATAGCCTGCTTAACCTGTTCCATTGTCAATTCCGGGAAATAATTCCAAATCAAAGCCGCCACCCCGGTAACGATAGGCGCAGCCATACTGGTCCCCGATGCTAGTTTGTGTTTATTATTCAATACAGTAGAATAAATATGCTCCCCGGGAGCAAAAATATCCACGTTAATTTTTCCATAATTGCTGAAACGCGAAACATCTCCGTCAGGTCCCAACGAACCGACACAAATGAAATTCCTCACCTCTCTCTTCTTTCCGATAAATTTATTCGGGTAACAAGGATACTTATCTATCGGGCAACCGTTATTCCCGGCTGAATTCACGAGCAGCACCCCTTTTTTCTCGGCATAGCGCATAGCCTTGTTCACCAATTTCTTGTTCGGGGATAAGAATTTGTTAAAACTCATGTTTATCACACGAGCCCCGTTGTCCACGGCGTAACATATAGCCGATGCCACATCCTCGTCCAACTCGTCGCCTTTTGCACCCAGAATACGTACGAACATCAATTCCACATCTGCGATTCCGTGCGCTCCCGATTCATCTGTCGGCACAGCTCCCACGATACCTCCGACATGTGTCCCATGTATCGAACTGCCATAACACAATGTATTGTTTCCGTAACTACGTGTCTTCAAATTATTCACATCATCGCCCAAAGAATCACGCCTTTTTTTCCAGTCTAGCATCCTTTGGACCCTCATATTATATGTCTTCTCCGAGCTCGAAATTTTATACAACACGGAAAAATTGCACACCACATTCACGAAATAATGATACTCTTCCTTTTCCTTTTTTGAAAGTTTCGTCGTATCGACATTCGTAAACTTATCCCGCAAACGCAAAAATTCCCAATCCATCACATCAGTTGCATCCATGTTACGCCCATTGGGCAATCCCAAGAAGTTCCAACCGTGAATATCATCCACGAACCCGTTATTGTCATCATCAATGCCGTTACCGGGTATTTCTTTCCGGTTCACCCAAAGGCTATTCTTCAAATCCTTGTGCGTAACATCCCCATCGGCATCAATAATCGCCACAATCGTTTTTGCCTTGGGTGTCCGACCCTTCAAGTAGTCGTGAGCCCTATATACATCCGCCCCGGAAACCGTATCAACCTCCATGCACCCCAAATGCCAGTCGCGCGGAAAATTCCGGGGTTGCAAAACCTTCCCGGGCTTCCCGTTCTCTTGGGCCACAAGACCCGAAGATACTAAAAACATAAACAACACCCCAAAAACTATCCTTTTCATCTTCTTTTCTTTTAACTATTATACATTATATTATGGAATAGCACCAGTCGTTTCCCTTTTACCCACAGAAAAACGACAAACGACCATCCATATAAAAATCTATAAAAAGTAGCTAAAGGGTGACAAGCAAGAATTTATTTTTTTATCAAAAAAATAAAAAGGAATGGTATATCATTATCTTTCATTTCCTTACGAAGGAATTTTAAAGCTCGTGCCAATTGGGTTTTCACCGTGTTCTTGGAGATAGCCAAGCGATCCGCCACCTTTTGGTAAGACATACCATCGACAAAAACCATCATAAATACTTGGCGGCGCTCCTCGGGCAACAAATCAATCATTTGATAAACGACCTTAATAATATCCACTTGCCCTTCTAACTGTATCATATCTTTTTCATCACCCATTTCATGGGAAAAAGATTGAAAACAATCCTCTTTTCGTCGCGCTTCCTTCAGATAGGTCAGCGCGGAAAATTTAACAGCCTGAAATATATACTTATCCAAACCGAATTTCAATGTCTTATAAGGTTTGGATATCCAGAATTTCACAAAATAATCTTGCACGATATCTTTTGCGACCTCCTTATCATTCACTACCTGATTTGCGAAAAGCACTAACGTCTTGTAATACGTATCGTACAACAACCGAAACGCATCCTCCTCAGTTTCAGTAAACATATGAAGTATTTTTTCCGCTATCATCATCTTCGCAAAACATTTAAATCAGACTCTGAAACTATTTAAAGTAACAATAAATAGCAGTTCAAAAGTACGAAAAATATATTAAGAAAGAAAAATATAAAAACAAACAACGTCTTTCAAACAAGAATATGCACCTTCTTGTTTTCCATAACAATTTCATTATCATGCAAAAAAGGGAGGACCACATTCCCCCAAAAAGCTAGAACCCTCCCTCCCTTCATTCGAATCCTTCAAAAGAGAAAGAGAGTCGAACACTTGTTCCAACTCTCTTTTATCTCATTTTCAGCGGAAAGAGGGGGATTCGAACCCCCGGAACCCTTTAGAGGTTCACACGCTTTCCAGGCGTGCCAGTTCAGCCACTCCTGCATCTTTCCGGATGCGGGGACAAATATAGAAATTATTTTTTATCATCACGTATATTCTTATCTATTTTTAACTGGAAATCTACAACGATTTTTTTCTCGGGGCGTATCAATAATACAATTTCTCCGGAGGGAAAGTGAGATGAACCGGAGAAATGCAAGAGATTGCTAGCATTTAGGAGAGAGGGAATCCCCAGTATCACAGCTTGGGAAAAAGTGAATGTAGATTGTTGCTAGTCTCGGTGCGGTTACTTCGTGATGAAGGTAACCGCACTTTCTTTACATGGAAAATTTACCATAATAACTAAAAACTTGTCCGCTTTTTACGTATAATCTAAGATATTTGGTAATTTCGCGGTGAAAAATAAAAACGTTATGGACGATTTACAACACGTGGGATATAGCAAAGAGGTCATCGAATTCGTGGCTGTGGCAAAGGAATTTTGTGGATACTTGGAATCCGCTCACGAGGACGAAACCAATGATTTTCTTTCTAAAATGCAGAAATTTATCCCGTTAATTTACTTGAAGGGTAGTCTATTGCCAAGCTGCGAGAGTGACGAAATGGGAATGCTGGACGAGGTGGTGACGGAAGAAGATTACAACACGTTGCTCGCATCCCTGCACGGCATTCTCAGGGAACATGACGAGTACCTGGAGGTTTTTGATGACAACATGCAATACAGCGAAACCCCGATCGTGAATTCGATCTCGGAAAAACTCTGCGACATATATCAGGATTTAAAGAATTTCATTTCCTCGTACCGTAGCGGGATGATCGACGTGATGGGAGAAGCGCTGTGGCAATTAAACAATAGTTTTGAATTATACTGGGGCAAATCATGCACCAGCGTATTGAGGGCAATCCATCTGGCTATATACAAAGTGACCGACACGGACGACCTTCAATAAAATACGAAACATGGAATACCAGGCGAAGATTAGTGAAGAAGAGATAAAGGGGTTACCTATCTTTACGTTCGACGGGGAAATCGTCGTGATCGACCATGAGGATAAAATCGATGCGGCGGTGAAAGATTTGCTCTCGTATCCCTACATCGGTTTCGACACGGAAACCAAACCGGCATTCAAGAAAGGAGTAACCCACCAGGTCGGGTTGCTTCAATTGGCAACAGACAAGCGGGTGTATTTATTCCGTTTGAATAAATGTGGTTTCACGGAAGCCTTGCAAGAACTTTTAGCAAGCGAGCAGACCACGAAAATTGGCGTGGGCATACGGGACGACATCCGGGGATTGAGAAAACTGGCTAATTTCACGCCAACCAATTTCCTGGACTTACAGATTTTCGCGAAAGCCTTCGGGATCGAAGAAATGTCATTCTCGAAACTCATGTCTATCATATTTCATGTAAAAATCTCGAAGCGGCAACGCACATCAAACTGGGAAGCCCCGAAACTAACATCCGCACAAGTTCATTACGCGGCAACAGACGCCTGGGGCGCACTCAAAATGTATAAAGCATTGAAATCCGGCAAAAGCCAACTGCAACAAGTATCCTAATTCTGGACTTTATCGGACACGGGAATGGAAAAATAAAATGTAGTTCCTTTCCCTTCCTCCGAGTTAAACCATATCTTCCCGTGGTTCATCTTCACGAAGTCCTTACAGAGTTGTAATCCCAATCCGCTACCTTTTTCCTTTTGGGTACCGTAAGATATAAAGTGCAATCCATCCGCGAACAAATCCCGCTGGTGCTCCTTGCTTATCCCCTGCCCCTTATCCTGCACGGATACGACCAGGAAACCGTCTTTCTCCTCCCCGTTAATCGTGATCTCCCCCCCCTTGTAACTAAACTTTATCGCATTTGACAGCAAGTTACGTAACACCGTCTTCATCATGTTCAGATCGGCATGCACGGAAAACACCTTTTTCAGATGGTTATGCATCTTGATTCCTTTTGCTCCCGCAATATTCTCCTGCAACGCCACAACTTCCTTCGCTGCTTCCGAGAAAGAAAATGTCTGCAAGGAAGGCTCCAACACCCCATTCTGGCTATTACTCCACATCAACAAGTTTTCCAGAAGCAAATAGGCTTCGTCGGTGGTTTCCTGCAACATTTTAATCAAATGCTTGATATTAGAATCCGGAATCCGCTCTTTCTGGTGGTCTATCGCCTCGAGAATCATTTTCAACGTCCCGATCGGGGCACGCAAGTCATGGGCTATCACCGAATACAGTTTATCCTTGGAGCGCACCACGTCCTGAATCTTCTCGTTCTGGCAAGCGATAATCCGTTGTGATTCCAACAAAAGCAATTGATTGTTAATCCTCAATACTAGTTCTTTCTTACTCAACGGGCGGGAGACAAATTCCACGTCCTCGTAATCCGCCACTTTCCGGAAATCCTCGTGCCGGTTCGGCATGGTCATGTAAAGAATCGGGATATGTTTCGTCAGGACACTCTCCTTCAACTGGCGAACGACCTTGATCCCCTTACCTTCTTCCAATGCCAATCGAACGATAATCAAATCAGGCGATCTTAATTTCGCGAGCAGAAACACTTCTTCTGCTTCCAAGGTAGTAACCAACCTAAAATTCTCCCCCGCAAGCAGGCTTTTCATTTTCTCCATATTCGAAACGGAATCGTCCGCCAAAAGTATCGTATATTCGCTATGATCTATATGCATGCACCGCAAATTTATAACCAATTTTTGATAAAAGTTCCTCGTAGAACCGATTAAATATTTCAGTCTTTTCCCTCAAATCATCTTTCTCCTCCCCGCTTTCATTTCCCGTGTCGTTCTGCACTCGCTCACATATTGATTTCCACATGGGAAACATTGATTCGGAAAATACCTGCAAGTCCGTTTTCAACACGTTCAGCTCATTCTCCACTTCCCGGAATCTGGTCACGTTATGCCCGATCAGGTGTATCTCTATGTGCTCCCGGTCTAACTTCACGGGATAAGCATACCATTCGATGAAAATAACCTCGTCCGCGGGAGCCAGCGTGGAATGAAACGTCAATAACATATCCGGGTGCTTTGCCACGGCTTCCAGTTGTTTGGGGGGTATATCCATTTCCGTCATCAAATCCCCGATACGGCACCCGATAACATCATCCGGGCTATCCCCGAACAACGAGTAGAAAGTCTTGTTGGAAAAACTGATATGCAAATGCCTATTCAGCCTCAGAATATAATCTACCCGGTTCTCGATAAAATCTTGATAGAGGGCGTGATGTTTAACCAGCTTGCGCAGTATCAACTCTTTCTCCAGAGCGCCCGACATAACGGATGCCACCTGAATTAAAAAAGCAATATCTTCCTCCGACCACAACTCCTGCTCCCCGCAACGGCTCAAGGATAAAAAAGAAAAAAGATGGCTGGACACATATAAAGGCAAGAATATAGCGCAACGCACTTGCATGGCTCGCATGATATTTTTCAATCCCTCGTTTGTCACTTCCTCGATGTCCCGGATATAAATATAATTGTCCCGTTCCAAGTCCTGCTCGAGCTTCCTGTCATAATAAAAACTTCGTTTCTCGTCTGTCTCCGGGAACACGGAATCCCCGTTTCGCGTCCATTCCTCCGTGATCGTGAAAGTCATATCATGATTAATACTAACGATATACACCTGATCGGCTTTCTCGTGTTCGCCCAATTTCCTTAGGGCTTGTTTCACGTTTCTATTCAATCCCACGCTTGTAGACAACAATACGTTTAAATCTGAAAGAAACTCCGCTCCTGTTATGTTGTTTTGTGTTTGCATACGTTCGTTTGGATCGTTTAGTCCTTAATAAATGCTTTCAATTGTCAGTATTTATACACGAAATTTACATTTTAGGTTACATTAATCCCTATTTTTATACAACTTCCATAAAATATATCAGACAACAATTTCCTATTAACCAATATATTAAATTCTTCGTCATATTTTCCCGCACAAAAAAGGTTCAAAACATTTGGTAACTGAGAAGATTTTTGTACTTTTGTGCCCGGGTAAGTCCTATGCGACCAGCTCCTGTCGAACTCCCCCAGGGTCGGAAGGCAGCAAGGGTAGATGGTTGAGCGGTGCGACATAGTCAGCTTACCCATTTTAAAAATGCCTCTTTAGCTCAGCTGGCCAGAGCACGTGATTTGTAATCTCGGGGTCGTTGGTTCGAATCCGACAAGAGGCTCTAGAAAGTAAGTTCTTTCAAATTGCTGTTGTAGCTCAGGGGTAGAGCACTTCCTTGGTAAGGAAGAGGTCATGGGTTCAAATCCCATTAACAGCTCAGGAGAAGCAGTCTGTAAAAGGGCTGCTCTTTTGTTTTATATAGCTATTATTTAAATAGTTACAATAAGAATGTTTCTTAGTTACCAAACCTTCCCTTTCAATGCAATATTCTTATTTTTCAAGTGACAAAAGGGGATTTTAGATAAAAAATAGGGATTTTGCC
>NZ_KB903362.1 GCF_000379665.1 Butyricimonas synergistica DSM 23225
AATGTTTCTTAGTTACCAAACCTTCCCTTTCAATGCAATATTCTTATTTTTCAAGTGACAAAAGGGGATTTTAGATAAAAAATAGGGATTTTGCCCCTGTTTAAACACCCATTTAAACACCCATTTTTCAAATGCCAATGTTCAGCTAAACACATCTTAGCTATGAGCACATCAATTTCTATCTATTTCAGAAAAGAAAAAGTCAACAAACACAATGAATCTTTTATCTGTGCAAAAATCAGTCATAACAACGAATTTAAAAGAATCAGTCTTGGCATAAAAATTAATGCAAATGATTGGGATTTTGAATACAATAAGGTGAAAGAAAACGCACCCAATAGAGAATATCTCCAACTTCTTATTGATATGGAAATCCAAAAAATAAACAAGAAAATTCTAAACTATCAAATACAAAATCAACCCTTTACACTTGATGACCTGCTAGGGATCACTGAAAAGAAACTTAAATCTTTAACCATTAAGCATTATTTCCAAAAAGAAATAACCACACTACAAGCTGCTGGGCAATTTAGTTCAGTCTCTAAATACAAGTACTGTCTATCATCCTTGTGTAAATATCGCTCTATGGATATCCCCTTCACTGATATAAACTATAAATTTTTAATTGAATTTGAAATGTTCCTTAGAAAAGCAGAACTTGCAGACAACAGTATTGCGACCCTATTCAGTACCCTAAAAGCAGCCTTCAATTCAGCCTTAGACCAAGGACTTTTCACTTGCAAGGAATCTCCATTCAAGAAATTTAAAGTTGGCAGACTATGGATTCCCACCCAAAAGAGAGCCATACAAAAAGAGAATATTTATGAATTGAAAGCAATTAACCTGTCTGATTTTGGTAAAAATCCAAGCCCATATTTGGAACTTGCCATAGATACATTCATGTTTTCTTACTACACAGCAGGCATCAACTTCAAAGATATAGCCACCTTAAAATACAAAAACATGGATACAGATCATATTTATTATTCAAGAAGCAAGACCCAGAAAAATTTGACCATTAAATTGCTCCCAGAAGCTTTAGCGATACTGAACAAATACATAAAAAAGGATTTTGATATTGAAGACTATATTTTCCCCATTTTAAATAGACATATCCATACCACAGAACAACAAAAATTTAATCGTATTCAAAAGACTAGAAGAAAAATCAACCAAAATTTACAACTCCTTAGCAAAAAACTTAATGTAAATATAAAGCTAACAACCTATGTGGCAAGCCACACATTTGCAAGTGTTTTACAGAAATCAGGTGTTAATATTGGTATTATTTCTGAATCACTAGGACATACAAACCAAAAAACAACTCAAATTTATTTGAATGGTTTTGAAAACACCCAGATAGATGAAGCCATGAAAAATTTACGCTAAAATTTAATATAAATGTAACCAAAACAACTTATAGAAGTGATTATTGTTACATTTGCATATAACAGAATTAGACTTGTAATTACAGGTCTAATTCTATATTTCATCAAATTTTAGAACTGTAAGATCATGAAGTCAAACTCTAAAGATAGACTAAAGGTTGTAAATGGAAATTTACTGATATTTGATAAAACCACCCCTCTTGTAACTAATGATAATACAGATGAAAAAAACACCCCCACTATACCAGCAGAAAAACTTGCTTTATTACTTGAAAATTTCAAAAAAGAACATCCTGATTTAGCCCTGCTAGATGATATGGAAAATGGAGCAAGACTGGATAATTATATAGGTTTAAATGGTTGTCTTATTACTAATGAAAAAAAAGCACAAGTATATGAAGTAGGAATTCCCACAAGTAATCAAACAAATATCCCCAAAAGAAGAGGATTCAATTTTTACATTATTGGAGATTGCAAACTAAGTCAGGTACTTAGTAACCTACCATATGGAATATTAAATAAAAACAAAACAGGAATTGGAGCAACAACACTAGAATTAAATGCTAATAGAAATTCCATAATTGTTGTTCCAACTAAAAATTTAGCATATAATAAAGCCCAAACAGGACAAGGGAAATATCTGTATGTTGGAAGTACTATTAATGGGAAGGCAAATTCAGGCTCCACACAAAAAGATATTATCAAATACATAACAAACAGGTCAATTCATCCCAAGAAAATTATAACTGTTGCTGATAGTCTAAAGAAAGTACTGAACGCTCTGGACTATTTGAAAATAGATAGGAATGATTATTTTCTTACAGTGGATGAAGTGGATATAATTCAATCTGACAGCACATTCAGACCAAAACTTGAAAATGTCATAGATTATTATTTTACATTTAACAAAGAACATAGGTGTTTATTATCTGCAACTATGGGTGAATTTTCTCATCCAGAGGTAAGAAAAGAACCTTTAATTGAAATTGAATTTCAAATTCCAGCAAAAAGAACTATCAATTTGTGCAGAACAGATAATCCAGACCAACTAGTTCATGACCTTATCCAAGCATTAGAAGAGTCTGGAAAAATAGTCATTGCTTACAATTCATTAACCCAAATTCAAATTATTATTGAATTACTTCAAGCATATGCCATAAAAGATATTAAACATAAGGAAGAGCAAAAGAGGGTAAAACAAGAGATTAAAAATAAATGTGGAATATTATGTAGTGATGCAAGTAGATACAAGGTTAAGGAATTCTATCAAGAATTAGCTGTAAATGAAAACAACCAAGTATTACTCCCCAGGAAAATAAACTTCATGACCTGTGCCTTCTTTGTTGGACTTGATATTAATGAGCCATTTCATTTGATTTCAGTTTCCAATATATTTGTCCCATATACATTACTATCACCTAATAAATACACCCAGATAGCAGGCAGAGGTAGAAAAGGATTACTTTCAGAATACATTGTATTCAATACATATGACAACAAACATAGTAATGAAAGATTTAATATAGAATCTTACAGGAATGATTTGATAGAAAAAGCGAAAGAAATTGAAACATTATACGCTGCCACCAAAGCCATTTGCAAGAGGAATTCAACAATAATTCCCATGTGCAATAAAGTTAATAATGCTATTCAATCAGCAGCAACAGAAAATATTGAGGGTATTGCACCTATTCCTCTAACTTATCAAGACATAAATGGTGATTATAAAGTTTCTTATTTTAATATAGATGCCCTATGTGAAAAAAAGCAATTAAAAAATGAACTATATGCAACTCCTGATGCCTTAGAAAAAGCACTGAATAAAGAAGGGCATCATGTGATTTTCACTTATAACGAAATCCCATATTCAAACATTCAAAAACAAGTTGCTAAAAATGTAGGAGAAGAGAACAATGAATCATTAAAAGAAAATATGGAAACAGCTATTTCTGAACTGATAAAATTAGATAATGAAAATACTCTTTCAGATGCAATCTTGCAAGAACACATAAACCATTGCAATATGGATATGAAAACACTTTATGAAAGGGTTCTATCACTATACAAGTATATCAATTTAGAAATTCTTATTTCAAAACTTGTTAAGGATGAAAACACATTGAAAGGGATAGACAAAGATCAATATGAGCAATTGTACCAAAGTATCATCTTGTGGGCTCTTGATGATAACCACAATTTCAAAAAAGTCATGAAAGATACATTTTTACAGGAAGATAAAAGATTTACTCCTGAATTAATAAAGAATAATATGGAAAGAATATATAGTGATTTTGGACTTCCTCACTCAAAAACAACTTCTGTTACTCTATTCAGGAAATTTTTTAAAACAACAGAAAACAATGACAAGAATGGTATTGGCAGGTACTTTCTTGTAAAAGGATTGCTCATTGATTCTTTAAAAGCAGAGCATAAAGAAATTATCCCAGACAATGCAGATATAACTTCACTATTTAAAGTATGAATCTATAATTAAAATAAAAAACAGTCATCCAACCCCATATTTTGGAAACCAATCATTATTATAGCAAAATATGGAAACAAAAAATGAACAACTACTAAAGGTAGCAGAGGTGGAATTATCTTACAAAACCACCATTAAAGCTAAAGATAGAATAAAAATCAATGATGCAAATGATGTTTATACCCTATCCAAGCAACTACTAGGAAATAGCATGGAACATCATGAGGAGGTGTACTTGATAATGCTTAACAATAGCATGAAAGTATTGGGGGTATCACAAGTTAGTAAAGGAGGTACAAATCAAACCATTGTTGATCCAAAGATCATCTTACAACTATCCATTCTATCCAATGCCTCAAAGGTCATCTTAATCCATAACCATCCTTCTGGTGGACTAAAACCAAGTTGGCAAGATGATAACCTAACTAAAACAATCAACAAAATTATGACCTTACTAGAAATCCCATTAATAGATCATGTAATTGTGACAGCAGAGGGATATTACAGTTATTGTGATAAAGATAGGATAGACATATTGAATAAAACTGTATCCACCTCCAAAAATTCATCACCTTTTATTGATCTGAATAATATATCTTGGGCTAATAGCCACAACATCAATCAATAACATGAAATAAGGCTTCAAATCTTTAATTTAAGACACTTTCTTTTTTGGTTAATATTTCCTCTTAAGAAAAAAAATAAGTAGCTATAATTCAATTAAATACTATATTTCAAAGTATTACAATCAAGAGAACGAGGAAGAAAAATTAACATGGTACTGATGTTGCATTTAGATGTATATAATATATCAAACTAACTGCAACAATTACAGTTCTAATTTTTCATGATATATAGAATTAAACCTGTAATGAATCACATTGAATGTAGAACTACCAAGGAAGATAGAAATATTCCATCCCATACTCAAGATTGAAACAAATATTATATTTTTGTCTTATACAGCCCATGCAGCACTTGTTTATGATGCTGATTATTCCTATTTTTGTATTGTTGGAGTGAGAGATCATTCTGGCAAACATAGTAGAATAAAGAGGCATTAATTTATCCTTCATTTGGAAATCTGGTAAATTTTTGAATTGATATAAGGGTAAAACAAGTGCTTGCCTTCTCATGCATATTATTATCAAAATAATATATGGGTTAGGCATGGGCTGTTTTTATTTAATATCAAGGGTTATTACCAGAACCTCCAAGTGAAATAAATTACAGTTTCCATGCCTTCTTTTTGTGTAATGACCTTTTGGAAACTGAAGGATTATTTTACATTTAACATGAAATTTAAATTTTTTATTTCCATGCTGTCATTCATCCTCCTTTTCTGTTTTGCAGGGTGTAATGATGATGATTATTCAGATGACATTGATGCTTTAAAAAAAGAACTGGAAGAGACAAAAGCATCTATTAAAACCATCCAAGATTTAACCAGTGCCTTGCAAAATCAACTCTTCATCAATTCTTATGAAAAAACAGAGAATGGCTACACCCTAAAAATGAGTGATGGAAGCACTATATCTGTCACCCAAGGACAGAAAGGGGAAGATGGAATAGATGGAGAAAATGGAACAAATGCTCCAACTATTACTGATATTAATGAAACTGAAAATGCTTTGGAATTTGTATTTAGTGATGGAAGTGTTATATCTCTTCCTAAAGAAGAGAAATATGATGTGATTACATTTGAAGTTACAAGTACATTTAGTGGTCTAAATGTAGAGTTATTATTTTCTGAATTTAGTGGGAACTATATTGGCTATGGAGTTTCATATCCATATCCAGAAAATTTAGAGATCAATTGGGGAGATGGAAGGATCACAAGAAGTAGTAAACATGAATATAAAGAAGCTGGGACTTACACAGTAACTATTAAAGCAAAAAAGATTTATGGCTTAGCATTTCAAAGTGGAAATAGGTATAGCAACATTGACATTTCAAAATGTTCAAATATACAATATCTTGATTTATCCAGATGTGAAGGAGATATGAAAATTTGCAATTCTCTCAACCTTGTTGAAATTGATGGATTTTATGACATAACAAAGCTAAATTTAGAAAACCTACCTAATTTAAGATGTGTAAATATTGGAGGAAGTCCTATGGCAAAAGAATTTCCATTAGAATCATTGAACATCATTAATTGCCCTAATATTGAAATCTTATATATACCCTACACAAAACTTACAAGTATAGATATTAGTGGATTAAAAAACTTGTATGAATTCAATTGTAATAATTCTTCCATTTCCACAATATGGGTATGGGAAGAGTTTGATCCTACAAGTTTTGATAATTGTCTTGTACCAGAAGGAGTGGAATATAAAGTAAAACAATAAATACATGAGGAGGGAGGACAATATAATCACTCCCCCCTCTTCTCTTAATAGAATCTTTATCCCCCTACCCTTCATAAAAAACAATCATCACCTATTAAAGCATGGTAATAAAAGGTATTTTTTGAGGCAAATTACAACACTATTACCAGCAGATGAAGTCAAAAAATATTTAAGTTCTACCCACTCTGAAAAGGAAGGAGGCACTGGCTTAGGCTGGTGTTTCCTTTTGAAATCATGTTATATCTTTGCCTTAATAGATAATCAATTTATGGTTAGTTACTGAAAAGTATTATTGATAATTTTAAAGGATTATATATCAATCCATAATAGATAATAAATATTATTGCCCCCTCTGTTTGCATTAAAATTGATTGATTTTCACTCTCTCAACAGTTTTTACTGTTGGTGCATAGTATAAGGCTGGGGGCTAGAATGCAAACAAAGAAACACCTTGCTATTGGACACAGGAGTATTTACCTGATCCAACAATGCTCCATTTCACTAATTTACTCCCCCAAAAGGAGAGAAGGACATTGAAGTTTAGATAAGATTTTAAGATAAGATTATTGAATACATGGTCTTTTGACCTAGAAAATTGATACAAATATAATACATAAATTAACAAAATCCAAATTTTTAAAGACTTATTTTTGATATTATTTACATTTTCCATTCAAAAATCAATCCAGATGCTTTACATTCACAGCATTCAATTAAAATCAAAAATAAGGCTCTTTTTAAGCCATTATAGCCACTTTCATATAAAACAACACCATGAATACTAGTTAAATTAAAACCCATAGACTTTCTCTTACATCATGAGAAACAGGCATTATCATCAAACTTATAAACTTGTTCTATATATCAGTACAAGTAATTAATAGTTAGAGAAATCACAAACAATTCAAGTTTAATCAAGAACTGACATTCTGGCAATTTGAAAATATAAAATCCCCAATTTGTCACCCTATTTAAAAACAGAGTTTACATAGCTAATAAGTAACTATATATCAACAAATTGCTGTTGTAGCTCAGGGGTAGAGCACTTCCTTGGTAAGGAAGAGGTCATGGGTTCAAATCCCATTAACAGCTCAGGAGAAGCAGTCTGT
>NZ_KB903363.1 GCF_000379665.1 Butyricimonas synergistica DSM 23225
TTCTATCACGATCGCTTTTACGCGACGGGCAGGCGGGGAGCCTTCGTGGAGGATGATTTGCTGGTGTTGACTCCGGCAAGCGTGTGGTACCCGGTGGCAATTCCCCCCGTGAACCCGTTGATGCCGATGGCGACGGGGAGGGATTTCACCCGTTTCCGCCTGGAGGTGCTTCATCCCCGGCAGCGGGAGGTGATCTCGCAGGGTGTGCCCGAGAAGGGGAATGACCGGGTGGTTTTCGAGAACCGGAAGACGTTGCACGGGATCTCCTTGTGCGGGGTGAACGAGCGGCGTTACGTGATACCGACAGATTTGTCCGTGAACCTGGAATTGAACTCGCCGAGTTGGGGGAAGGTGTTCGAGGAGAGGTTCTCGACCATGAGCCGGGAGGATTTTATTGCCACGTGGACGTTGACTTCTCGGCCCGGTTGGTATGGTCTATGGGAAGACTGTTTGTCTAAAAATTGGTATAACCCGGAGACACCTTACCTGTATTTGTTTGAGGTGCCCGTGTCGTTCCGTTTAGATAGCCATACCGGAAAGACCGAGGGAGGGTTAGTGGAGCCGGGGATGATTTTCTTGCGGGAACGAGGGTTTGATATGGATATTGCTTCTATAATGAATGACAAGGAAATGTGGCGTGAGGATACTTTGTTTGGAGTTACTAATGTTTTATATGCTAATATATTAACTTCTCCCCGGACGTTGTCCGATAGTCATCCTTTATTTGGAATTGGCAAGAATAACTCGGGGAATATGAAAAATTCGATAAAGAATGACCATAACGGGGAATCTTTGGACGAGGACCAGAGGGTGTGGGTGTATTCATCCAAATATCCCTTTATGGGTAAAATATGGAATGATTTCTTTGTCGGGGATTGGGAGAAGTCGCTTGGGGTGCCTGACGTGTTGGGTATTGCGCCTGTTAAAAAGCAAAGTGATTTTTTCGTCGGGCACTCTTTTGTCGAGCTATTGGCGAATAACGAGAATTTTGAGTTACGGGAAAAGTTGAGTGATTTATGGAATCGTTTGACATTGAAAATTCCCAAAGATAGCCTGCGGCAAGGTTTGGATCGTTTGTACGCTTGTGGCGACGGGGAGGTGGATTATGATTCCTTGATGCATGAGTGGACGAGACGTTGGGACACGGATGTGGAGGGAATCATCGCGGATTGGCTTACCACGAGACACGAGCAATATTTCAAAGTGAAGGATGCCGTATCTTATTTTGACAAGGCTTCAAGACGCTATAAATGCGAGGGGAAAATCATGAATGCAGGAAGGGAAGGTGGCGTGGTGTCTATTGAATACGGTTCTTTTAATAGAATGCAATGTAGTAATTGTTACTTGAATCCCGGGGAAGCAAAGGCTTTCACGTTAGTGACAAACCAACCGGTCGTGACGATCAATGCTATTTTGGCGGCTAATCGTCCGGCATCATTCAATTTCCGGAGGGAAAGTGTTGACGGTTTGTCAACACCCTGGGAGTTCGGGGAAGAGTGGCGCACGATACCCGTGTCGGAGTTCATGGAAGGGGAAAACCCGAATGAGATTATCGTGGATGACTCGGGTTCGGGTTTCTGTTTGCGGGAAGGTTCTCGCTCGTGGCTTCAAGTGTGGCGGGAAACATCGCCTCCGCTTGTTGTTAATACTGAGATCGGTGACGTGGATGGGCGTTGGAAACGGGTGATAGACATTAACGCGTGTGGGGATTCGATACGTGGTTATCATTACATCCGTGGCGGCAAGGGTAAAACGTCCGCCACGTGGCGGTTGAATATCCCGGAGGCGGGACGCTACCGGGTGATGGCTAAGGTGTACAAAGCATTCACGAGGATGTGGCGCATCGACGAGAAAATTCCTGCTGGAGTTATTTATTATTACACGCTTTCTTTCGGGGGGCAACAGCAGGAGGTGGAAGTGAATTTGGATGGGGAATTGCTGGGGCAAGATAAAAAATCGTGTTGGGCTTCTCTCGGGGAGTATGATTTCCCGGCGGGGGAGGCAAGCGTGACGCTTTCGGATAAGGAGATTTGCGGTCGAAATGAAATCGCTATCGTGGCGGATGCGGTGAAGTGGGTGAAGTTGGAGTGAAAGTTCGTAATTGTAATATAGACCATTTGATGTTAAACATTTAAATTTTAGAATTATGAAAAAGATGATGATGTTTTTGTTGGTGTCTGTATTTTTCTTGGTGGGAGGAATAACCGGGAGTACGGCACAAAAAAAAGGGAGTAAAGCAAGTGTAGGAGTGGTTACAACACCCAAGTCGATATTAGCAGAACCTGGGACAACTGTGAATATAACGTTTTATGTTCAGGGATTGGGAACTGATTATTCGCTTTATGTCATTCATGCAACGCCGGAGGGAAAATTGGAAATACTTGCAGTCTTAAAGCCGAATGGTAGTGTTGAGTATCGAGATACTCCTTTCAAATATAGACTATCTGTTGTTTATAGGCATAACTTTGAAAGTGGTGTTATAACAATTTTTAGCACTAGGAAAGAAGATTCAGGGACATTTTATGTTGGCGTACAAAAAGATAATATGTTTTATTATTCTGAAGGGACGCAATTAACGGTAAGTAGTGAAGCTGGTAGGAATTAAGGAGCTGTTAGGTAAGTTTTTGTTTTTTTATATGAGTGTTATGAAAAATTTGCAGGAAATAATGTGTATCGCTGGGTACGAGATGAAGTTGCAGTGGCGGAGTTGGGTGTTCCGGTTGTTCGTGTTGGTGTCG
>NZ_KB903364.1 GCF_000379665.1 Butyricimonas synergistica DSM 23225
GATCACGGAGCCGCGCGCTGACGGAATAGCGCGTTGAAGGTCGTACCCTGTGACGGTGGTAGTCAAGCACGCCACCCGAGGCGAAAGCCGATAGTACCGCGAGGCCTCGGCCAAGCGGACAGCGCTCCTGGCATTAACCCCCTAGAAAACCCGCTAAACTTCAAGTGACGAGGAACCGTACTGTAAACGGACACACGTGGTCGGGTAGAGTATACCAAGGCGCTCGAGTGATTCATGGTCAAGGAACTAGGCAAAATAGTCCTGTAACTTAGGGAAAAAGGACGCTCTAGTGATAGAGCCGCAGAGAAATGGCCCAGGCGACTGTTTACCAAAAACACATGGCTATGCCAAATCGAAAGATGACGTATATGGCCTGACACCTGCCCGGTGCCGGAAGGTTAAGAGGAGAGCTCAGACGAAAGTCGAAGGTTTAAATTGAAGCCCCGGTAAACGGCGGCCGTAACTATAACGGTCCTAAGGTAGCGAAATTCCTTGTCGGGTAAGTTCCGACCTGCACGAATGGTGTAACGATCTGGGCACTGTCTCGACCATGAGCTCGGTGAAATTGTAGTTCCGGTGAAGATGCCGGGTACCCGCGACGGGACGGAAAGACCCCGTGAACCTTTACTGCAGCTTCGCGTTGTTCCCGGGCACGGGACGTGTAGGATAGGTCGGAGGCAATGAAGTGGATTCGCCAGGATTCATGGAGCCATCGTTGAAATACGACCCTTCTCTTGTCTGGGATCTAACTCTTTTCAAGAGGACACCGCGTGGTGGGTAGTTTGACTGGGGTGGTCGCCTCCAAAAGCGTAACGGAGGCTTCCAAAGGTACCCTCGGGTTGGTTGGTAATCAACCGTAGAGTGCAATGGCACAAGGGTGCTTGACCGGGAGACACACAAGTCGATCGGGTGCGAAAGCAGGGCATAGTGATCCGGTGATCCCGCGTGGAAGGGTCATCGCTCAAAGGATAAAAGGTACTCCGGGGATAACAGGCTGATCGCTCCCAAGAGCTCATATCGACGGAGCGGTTTGGCACCTCGATGTCGGCTCGTCACATCCCGGGGCTGGAGAAGGTCCCAAGGGTTCGGCTGTTCGCCGATTAAAGTGGCACGCGAGCTGGGTTCAGAACGTCGTGAGACAGTTCGGTCCCTATCTGTCGTGGGCGTAGGAGATTCGCGAGGTCCTGACTCTAGTACGAGAGGACCGGGTTGGACGCGCCGCTAGTGAACCGGTTATGACGCCAGTCGTACGGCCGGGTAGCCACGCGCGGACGGGATAAGCGCTGAAAGCATCTAAGCGCGAAGCCTGCCTCAAGATGAGATCTCCATTTAGGGTCGTCGTAGACGACGACGTTGATAGGCCACAGGTGTAAAGCCGGCGACGGCAAAGCCGAGTGGTACTAATCACCCGAGAGTTGACGTTCGGTGGGTGAGATGATTCGA
Organism: Butyricimonas synergistica DSM 23225; assembly: GCF_000379665.1. Classification (GTDB taxonomy): domain Bacteria; phylum Bacteroidota; class Bacteroidia; order Bacteroidales; family Marinifilaceae; genus Butyricimonas; species Butyricimonas synergistica. Next base: position 1,444 of record NZ_KB903364.1, read on the forward strand.
TTAACGTTCCAAGCGATTGTCAAAACAATCGCTTGAAGGCATGAATGAATAATGGACTTTAAAGATATTTGTCACGGTTGGCAAGAGTGCCACGCTGGAGTGACGTGAGTTGGAAACGACTTTGAATGGTATTAAACGGTGTCTATAGCGACGGTGATCCACCTCTTCCCATCCCGAACAGAGAAGTTAAGCCCGTTAGCGCCGATGGTACTGCCGAAAGGTGGGAGAGTAGGTCGATGCCAAATTT
>NZ_KB903365.1 GCF_000379665.1 Butyricimonas synergistica DSM 23225
AAGTTCTTTGACATGCTGGAACGTTAATGGATCATTTGATCCACGAAGTAAAAATGTAGTGAATAAATACACAGAGCCGTTGATGTAGTGATACATCGACAAAGGTAGATATAAACACACGACGCTAACGAACGTGAATAATGAAGGGCGCGCGGTGGATGCCTTGGCTCTCGGAGGCGATGAAGGACGCGATAAGCCGCGATAGTCCACGACGAGGTGCAAGTAACCCTTGACTCGTGGGTTTCCGAATGGGGCAACCCGGCTGGATAGATTCCAGTCATCCTGTAAAGGAGGCAAACGCGGGGAACTGAAACATCTCATTACCCGCAGGAGAAGAAAACAACATGTGATTCCCCCAGTAGTGGCGAGCGAACGGGGAAGAGCCTAAACCGTTGCCGTTTCGGCGACAACGGGGTCATGGGACCACGTCATTCGATTTTTGTTTAAACGCAATTACCTGGAAAGGTAAGCCGCGGAGGGTGATAGCCCCGTGCGTGTACAGACAAAATGAGATAGTGGAATCCCGAGTAGGGCGGGACACGAGAAATCCTGCCTGAATTCGCCAGGACCCCCTGGCAAGGCTAAATACTCCCGAGAGACCGATAGAGAACCAGTACCGCGAGGGAAAGGTGAAAAGAACCCCTAGCAGGGGAGTGAAATAGACCCTGAACCCGCGCGCCTACAAGCGGTCGGAGCCGGTACGTCCGGTGACGGCGTGCCTTTTGCATAATGAGCCTACGAGTTAGTCGTCACCAGCGAGGTTAAATCCTTCAGGGATGTTAGCCGAAGTGAAAGCGAGCCTCTAAAGGGCGTGCAGTTGGTGGCGCTAGACGCGAAACCTTGTGATCTACCCCCGAGCAGGTTGAAGTCGCGGTAACACGTGATGGAGGACCGAACCGGTAAACGTTGAAAAGTTTTCGGATGACTCGGGGGTAGGGGTGAAAGGCCAATCAAACTGGGAAATAGCTCGTACTCTCCGAAATGCATTTAGGTGCAGCCTGTGGTGTTCTGTTCTAGAGGTAGAGCTACTGATTGGACGCGAGGGCTTCACCGCCTATCAAATCCGGATAAACTCCGAATGCTAGAACATCATAACCATGGAGTGAGCCCGCGGGTGCTAAGGTCCGCGGACGAGAGGGAAAGAACCCAGACCACCTGCCAAGGTCCCCAATGGGCGGTTAAGTTGAAAAAACGAGGTGGGATCGCGATGACAGCTAGGATGTTGGCTTGGAAGCAGCCATTCATTTAAAGAGTGCGTAACAGCTCACTAGTCGAGTGGTCCCGCGTGGATAATACACGGGCATCAAACCGCCAACCGAAGCAGTGGGGTCAGATCATGTCTGACCGGTAGGAGAGCATTCCTGTCGGCGTCGAAGGGGTATCGCGAGGTATCCTGGAGCGTCAGGAAAAGCAAATGTAGGCATAAGTAACGATAATGGGGGCGAGA
>NZ_KB903366.1 GCF_000379665.1 Butyricimonas synergistica DSM 23225
TATTATTCATTTGCCAATCGTTGGCGTTTGGAACCGAAAGATGTTCAAGCCTGGGAGCGGGGTGAACTTGTTGAACCGGTAAAACCGATCGTGTTCTACCTGGACAATACTTTCCCGGAAAACTGGAAACCTGCTTTGCGGGAGGGAGTTTTAGACTGGAACAAGGCTTTCGAGAAGATTGGTTTCAAGAACACGGTTCAAGTTAAAGATTTCCCGACGGATGACCCGAACTTTGACCCGGATAACTTGAAATATTCTTGCATCCGCTATTGTCCTGCCGGGGTGGCTAATGCCATGGGACCGAGTTGGGTAGACCCGACAACGGGCGAAATCGTGAACGCTTCCGTGATCGTGTATAATGATATCGTGAAGTTGGTATCTCAGTGGCGTTTTGTTCAAACCGCGCAGGTTGACGAATCCATGCGCCAGAAAGAGATGCCACAAGAGGCTTTGCACGAGTCTTTGGTTTACGTGATGGCTCACGAGGTAGGGCACACGCTGGGCTTGATGCACAATATGGCGTCTTCTCATGCTTACCCGGTAGATTCGTTACGTTCCGCTTCTTTCACTCGTAAATACGGGACAACACCTTCTATCATGGACTACGCTCGTTACAATTACGTGGCACAGCCCGGTGATAAAGGATTGAAATTGACCCCTCCCGATCTTGGTGTTTACGATTATTACGCGATTAAATGGTTGTACTCCCCGATCGCCGGCAATAAAAGCGTGAAAGAGGAATCAAAGATTGTCGAGCAATGGATTGACGAGAAAGTTGGCGACCCGATGTATCGCTATGGTCAACAACAAGTTGCAAGCATGTATGACCCGAGCGCGTTGACCGAAGACTTGGGGGATGATCCTATCAAGGCTAGTAATTACGGTATCAAGAATTTGAAATACATTCTGCCAAACGTGAATAATTGGATTTCAGATGATGATTTCTCTGAATACCGATTGGAATTGTATTCTCAAATATTGAACCAGTACTACCGGTATATTTCAAACGTCCTGTGCCAGGTGGGTGGAGTTTACCTGAATCCTGTAAAAGAAGGGACCCCGGTAGAGCGTTACCAGCCGGTATCCCGTGATGTTCAACGGGCTTCCATGCGTTGGACTATCAAGCAATTGAGAGATAGCGACTGGTTGAATGACAAAGCTTTGGATCAAAAAATATTCGCCCCGAAATATTCCACGCT
>NZ_KB903367.1 GCF_000379665.1 Butyricimonas synergistica DSM 23225
TGAGATGATTCGATTAACGTTCCAAGCGATTGTCAAAACAATCGCTTGAAGGCATGAATGAATAATGGACTTTAAAGATATTTGTCACGGTTGGCAAGAGTGCCACGCTGGAGTGACGTGAGTTGGAAACGACTTTGAATGGTATTAAACGGTGTCTATAGCGACGGTGATCCACCTCTTCCCATCCCGAACAGAGAAGTTAAGCCCGTTAGCGCCGATGGTACTGCCGAAAGGTGGGAGAGTAGGTCGATGCCAAATTTAGAGAGAGCGAGTTCAAATGACTCGCTCTTTTTTGTTTGAATTTTAATTCTTGCTCTAAAAAAGCACCTCTTTAAAATATATCCCAATACAATCCGATCTTTTGATTTGATGATTTCTCTGTTTGTTCCGACGCTTTATTTTGACACTAGCTTTTCTTCTGTTTATAGAGGAGAAGTCGGCAATGCTGATAAGGAGTGTAGATACAAAAAATCCCTCGAAAGATGTCTTTCAAGGGATTTTTGTGAACTCGGCGGGAGTCGAACCCACAACCTCTTGGGCCGTAACCAAGTGCTCTATCCATTAAGCTACGAGTCCTTGTTTATTTTGCGTGGCAAAGGTAGAGAATGTTCTTTGTTTATGCAAGAGTTTAGAGCTTTTTTTTCAAATACTTTTTTTTATGTTTGAAAAATAACAAAGGGAGGTGCGTATAGTTTTTATTACTACTTTTGTGTTAGGTTGTTCAAGTACAGATAAAGAATATGCTTAAATACATAACAGAAAGACTCAAGAAGCATCATATCAAAAATATGGTCGTCAAAGACGAGAGGATATTGGCGTTCCAGAATTTAGAGGCAGTAAAGGAATGTACATTGTTTTGGATAGCTGAAGATGTTTCTTGGACAGAAATAGAACGAATCCAGAAACTATTGGCAAAGCATATGAATGTCTACTTGCTTTCTTTTATACGGCAGTCTAAATCTGTGTTTGAACGTGTGGAGAAGGTCTTATATACCGATGAAGCTTCTATTTTCTATGGAGGAAAATTCCGAGATATGAAATTGAAGGAATTGCTAGAGAGAAAAGACGGATTATTTATCGACTTATCCGTGAAGCCAGACGTTTTGGGGGATTATATCGTACGATACGCAAAGACTGCTTGTAAAGTTGGTATGCCTAGGGAAGGGATAGAGCATGATATTGTTTTTGCTAACGTTCAGCGTGTAGACATTTTTATTGATCGTTTATTCAAGTTATTCACAAAGATAAATACGTATTGAAATGAAAAAGTTTTCGGGAGTAGGAGTTGCTTTGGTCACCCCGTTTGACGAAATAGGAAATATAGATGAGAGTTCTTTAAGGAACTTGGTAAATTACGTGATAGACGGTGGTGTCGATTATCTGGTGGCTTTGGGTACAACCTCCGAGGCTGCGACGATGACGGCAGAGGAAAGAGCTTATGTCGTGGGCGTGATCGTGGAAGAGAATGCCGGACGACTGCCAATCGTTCTGGGAGTTGGGGGAAATAATACGGCTCAGGTGGTGCAGGAGCTTGCCACATTGCCTTATTTGAAGCAGGGGGATGCAATATTGAGCGTTACTCCTTATTATAACAAACCTTCCCAGCAGGGGCTTTACAATCATTTTAAGGCTATTGCCGAGCATTCTCCCCTACCTGTAATCTTGTATAATGTCCCGGGGCGTACTTCCGTGAACATGACGGCAGCGATCACTCTGCGGCTGGCTCATGATTTTGAGAATATTATTGCTATCAAAGAAGCTTCTGGAAATTTTGAACAGGCTACATCTATTATAGCCGGGATGCCTGAGAATTTTATTTTCTTGTCTGGCGACGATGGGATAGCTCTGCCACTGGTTTCTATTGGAGGAAGCGGGGTAATATCGGTAATTGCGAATGTAATGCCACACGAGTTTACTTCTATGGTGCATTTGGCTTTGGAAGGAGAATTCAGGGAGGCAAAGGATATCCACTTGAAATTGGGGGAGATGTTCAAGGCACTTTTTGAAGAGGGAAATCCAGCAGGAGTAAAGGCAGCTTTACACGTGAAAGGTGTTATTGCCAGTCAAAGACTACGGGCTCCTTTGTGTGAGGTTAGCGATACTTTATACCAGAAGTTTAAACGATCAGGTGAGTAATAATCACCTAATCGATATATCCTGCCTGGGAACGTCTTAGCCGTTTGATCTTGTAACGTCGGTATTGAAATAGTGCGATTCCCAAAATAATCACGATCGGTAAGAAGAAGTTGAAATACTTCAGGAATGTCCGGTAAGAATTGCTTACCGGTTCCAAAGTTTGGTTCACGATGTATTTGTTCCTGAGTTTGATTAAACCGGAATCATCTGCCAACCATTCGATAGAGTTTATGGCAAACCTGATGTTATCCAGCAGAAGTGCGTCATAATCGTTGTCTTCCATGAAACTGGCGTTTGAAACGACAATAATGGCACTTTTATCATCTTCATTATTCAACAAGGCTGCCACGGTGCTGTTGGGACGATTGTAGTCATGTTTTGTCCATGTTTTTTGAAGATCAAAGAACACGGGTACTTCTTGAACCCCGGATATTGGGGAAGTCCTTGCTAATGAGGTAAAAGTATAAGAAGATGTGGTTTTCACGGTGGTGATACTGCTCGCGAATAGTAGGGAGATGGCATTCAACCCGTTTGTTATCACGTGAGAGCTAAATTTTTGAATAGTAGGCATGTACGGAAATGTAAGTTCGTCATGATACCGGAAAAAAGGTCCTGGTGATTGTACCCGAATCCGTCCACAATAGTTGTCTACCACGAAATCGTAATTGATTTTAAGCCCAAATTCTTGTAACATATCCTCAAGACCGACACGATTGATGAAACCGTTATTTTGGTTCGTGGTGATTTGTCCTATGGCATGGTGTAAGGCAATGAATAATCTTCCTCCTTGTTTCAGGTATTGTTGAAGTTGCTTTATTTCCTCCTTGCTATAAGTGTCTTTCGGTCCCACGATACAGATCACCTTGTATTCGTTCAGGTCGATGAACGGGTCAATGAGCATAGGTTCTACATGTGCATTCCGGGAAAGTTCATGCCTGATTTGTTTGATATTATCTAGTAATGTTTCATTGTGTCCCCGTAAGAAACCGATGGTCGGTTTTGTGGTGTCGCATGCTTCTTTTAGCATACGGGTGACTTCGTATTCGAATGGGGTATGCTGGCTGATAATCGGGATAACCGATCTTTTATTATCGATTTGTATAACAGCTCCAAAGTAGATTTTTTGAATTTTTGCCATATCCTTTTCCGTGCTTTCTTGTAGGAAGGGGTGTATGCCGGATTCAAGAGCAAGAAGTTTTTTCGAATCGTTGTCCGGGACAATGGTGTTGATAGTGAATGCCTTGTTACTAAGTGTTTTGTATTCTTTCAATAAATGTTTGAATTCCCGTCCCATTTTCATTTTATCCTGGGAAAGCCCTTCAGACATGAAGAGGGTCACGGTGACATCCTTGTCGATATTCTTTACCATGTTTTTACTCACGGGGCTCAAGGAATATTTCTTATTGCTCGTGAGGTCTATTCTGATAAAGACAAAATAGGAGATAATATTTATCGCAACGAGTGATAAAATCAGGAAAGTGGGGTTGTATATAAATCTGTTTTTCATCACGGGGCAAATATTAAGCTCGGGTTCTACTGATAAAGTACCTTGCCAAGGCAAGGAATATGGTTGTAATACTGATAAAATATACAAAGTCTTTGGTGTCAATTACCCCGCGGGGTATGGCATCGAAGTGTTCTCCCATGGATAGATACGTGAAAAAAGCTGCCAAGAAACCGGAGTTGAATAATTCTGCAATAAATTCGAAAAGGAATTGGAACCAGATCCCGATAGCAAAGGATAGGAAGAAGGCGACGACGGTATTCGAAGTCAATGATGATGCGAATATTCCCATGCTGATATAGCAACCGCTGACCAAAATTAATCCCAGGTAGCCACAAATTCCGGCGGCGTGATCCACGTGCCCGAGAGAAGTCAGCGTGATATAGTAGGGTAGTGTCAACACCAGGCAAAATATGATTTGCAGGAGTATCGCGAAGAATTTGCCACAAAGGAATTGCCATGGTTTGATCGGTTTCGTGAACAAAAGTTCGAAAGTTCCGTCTTTCCGTTCATCTGATATGCTTTTCATGGTGAGAACGGGAATCATTAAAAAGAGCGTCCAGTAGAACACGTTAAACAAGTAGTTCAAGGAGGCTTGTCCGGAATAGAACACGTTTTTCCACGAGAACCAGCAAATGAATCCGGTGATACAAAAGAAAACCGTGTAGATGATGTAGGTCGCCAATGAGTTGAAAGCGACCTTTAATTCTTTATCTATGATGACATTAACTGCGCTCATGAATTATTCGTTTTGAGTGACTTCGCGAAATATATCTTCCAACCTAGTCTGCACGGGAGTCAGTTCGCTGATATACCAATTGTGTTCCCGACAAAGGTCAAAAATAGTTCTTTCAATTTCTACTTCAGGTTTACATTGGAGCTCGAAGTTTTGCTCCTGAATGAGCTCCACGTGTAAAACATTCGGAAGCGAGCATAACGCATCGTGAATGACGGGGATGCTGTCACCCTTGATTCCTAGTTTCAGGCTGTAGTCCGAGTCGGATTTCCTACGAAGTTCGGATGTTGTGCCGTTTGCCACGATTTTGCCGTTGCTCATGATCATTACCTGATCGCAAGTGGTTTCTATCTCGGATAGAATGTGAGAACTTAGGATCACGGTTTTGTCCTGCCCGATGGTTTTGATGATTTTCCGGATGCCGAAAATCTGGTTCGGATCGAGTCCTGTCGTCGGTTCATCGAGGATAACCACTTCCGGGTCGTGGATGAGCGCTTGAGCTATTCCCACGCGTTGTCGATACCCTTTGGACAGTTCGTGTATCTTCTTGTGTTTTTCGTTATCCAATCCACACAAGCGGATCATGTCAAGAACCCGTGACGTCATTTTGTATTTCGGGATATCCTGGAGCTTCCCGATGAAAAACAAAAACTCGATGACGTTCATTTCCGAGTACAGCGGATTGTGTTCCGGGAGGTATCCAATAACTTTTTTGATCTTGCCCGCTTGTTTCCAGATGGAATAATCGCCGAAATTAATGTTCCCTCGATCGGGCAAGAGGTACCCGGATAGTATCTGCATCGTGGTTGTTTTGCCTGCCCCGTTAGGACCTAATAGCCCAAGAATTTCTCCTCTCTTTGCTTTGAAAGAGATGGAATCCACGGCAATATGTCCCTCGAAAGACTTTTTTAATTTTTCCACAATGACGTCCATGGGCTGCTGTTATTTATTTCTACAAAAATAGTCATTCAAACCTATGATTTGCCGCTTTAATAATCTTTAACCGAGTAATTAACAACGTTTTAATCAATGGTGTTAAGTTTTTACATTTGAACCCGTTATAATTTAATTATGTTTGTCGGAGGATTCTCTCACGATCAATTCGCAATTGACGACCTCTTTTCTTACCCTGGCGTGCCTGCTGTTCGTGATTTGCTCGAACAGTAATTCTGCCGCGGTTTTTCCAATCTTTTCCGGGAATTGGTTGATAGAGCTTACCGTGGGATTCATGTACCGGGAACGTTTCGTGTTCGAGAATCCAACCACGGCAATGTCTTCCGGGATATTGTATCCTTTTTCTTTTATGGCTTCGATAGCCCCGATTGCCAGGTCGTCCGTGATGCCAAATATGGCGTCCGGTCTTTCTCTCATTTCGAGTATTTGTAGTGTAGCTTCTTTACCGGCTTGCACGGTGAAGTCCGGGCAGTGACGGATATAGCTTTCTTTTGTCGGGATGTTGTTGGTTTCCAGTGCTTTCAGGTATCCTTTCATACGATTCCCGCCAATTGTGATTTGCTCCGGTCCGGTTAGAATGGCTATTTTCTTGCAGCCTACCGATATAAGGTGTTGGATTGCTTGAAATGCGGCAGTTACCCCATCCGTGACAACTCTCGATACTCCCTCGACGGAGCTTGTTGTACGATCGAATAGAACCACGGGGATTCCGGATTCTTGGATCTGTTTCACGTGGTCGAATTCTTTTGTTTCATGGGATAATGCCATGATGATGCCGTCTGCCCGGTTTGCCAGTAATACATCCACGCTCTTTTGTTCTTTCTGGAAATTTTCGTTCGAGGAGATAACCAAAACATTGTACCCGTAACCATCTGCAACTTCCTCGATTGTTTTTACCACGGTGGCGTAGAACGTACTCACGATCTGGGGCACGATAACCCCGATAGAGTGGCTTTTGTGTGTTTTCAGCGCGACGGCAAGTGGGTTGGGTCTATACCCGAGTTGCTTGGCTAAATCCTGCACTTTCTTGCGGGTTTTTGCGCTGATTTCATGATTGTCTTTCAATGCGCGGGAAACTGTGGATACTGAAATCTTTAGTTTTTCGGCAATGTCTTTGATCGTTATTGGCTTTTGTGTTGTCATATATGAATATGTTTAGGTCACGACTTTTTTTGTAATTTCGGGTAGGCTATCCGGGCATGGAAGACGTTTATCAACATCTCGGTGAATACCCGTTTCACGGTGGAAATATCCTTGAATGTCAAGTCCGCGTTGGCGAATCTGCCTTCCTGGAGCATACCGTCAATAAGATTGTTTACCAGGTTTGTCAGGTTTTCCTCGTCCTTTACTTCCAACGCACGGGAAGCGGCTTCCACGGCATCTGCCATCATCACCACGGCGCATTCTTTTTTCACCGGGTCGGGTCCGGGATAGGTGAATAGCGATTCGTCTATTTCCCGATCCGGGTACTTGTTCTTGAATGAGTAGTAGAAATATTTCACCTTGCTTTTGCCGTGATGCGTGCGAATAAAGTTCTTGATTGCTTCCGGCAACTTGTATTTGTTAGCAAGTTCCAAACCTTGGGTGACGTGTCCGATGATGATTTGGGCGCTCTCGTCAAAATCCAGGGAACTGTGCGGGTTGAGTCCTCCCGTTTGGTTCTCGATGAACATGATCGGGTTGTAGGTCTTCCCAATGTCGTGGTATAATGCCCCGGTACGTGCCAACAGCGGGCTGCCACCGATATGATATATCGCTTCTTCCGCCAGGTTGGCAACCATGAGGGAATGTTGGAAGGTGCCCGGTGCTTTTTTCGTGAGGTTACGTAGCACGGGATGGTTCGGGTTGGAAAATTCCAACAAACTGATTTCCGAGGTGTACCCGAAAAGTTTTTCCACGAGGTATAGGGCGGGATATATCAAACTTAATAATGCCGTGTTGATTAACAACAAGAGTATCGCGAAGAAGTGTTTCGGTGAGAACGTCCCTTCTTGTATGAGCGTGAATGCCCCGTAAACGAGCACGTAGGTCACGAATATCAACGCTAGCGCGATGAATAGTTGTGACCGGCGTTGCAGGTGGGAGAGGCTGAACATTGCCACGATGCCTGCCGAAATCTGCATGAAGAAGTACATGTAGTTGTTCGGGGCATAGTACGAGATCAGCATGGTGGTTCCTAATAGCAAATAGAGCGCCGGGCGTGTGCCAAACAGTATATTCACGATAATCGGGAAAAATAAGACCGGAATGGCAAGTATGTTAATGTTTTGGAAATAACTGATACTTCCAACGGCTATCGTCAACAAGAACATGCTGTACAGGAAAAAGAAGTCTTTCGTGTTATAGAACAATCTTTTCCGGGATATGTAAAGAAATATCGAGAAGCTGAGTATCGCTATCAGTGTCAGGATGGTTTGAGCCGCGGTGATTCTGATCCTGTCCACGGTTGAACCTAGACTTTGCTCGTGTTCTATCCGGAAGGATTCCAATACTTTATATACCTCGGGCGTGACCAGATCGTTTTTCGAGATAATGATATCCCCTTTGTTCACCATGCCTTGGGTGGGCGTGATGTTTTTGATACTGCTTTCGACAGCTAGGGCTGTTTTGGAGAGGTCGTATTCCAAGTTCGGGTTGATATAGTTATTCAATCCCATGCTGAGTATCTTTTCCTCTGTCGATGTCGCCAAATGCAGACTTTTCACGTATTCAACGAGGGTTTCGTACGCTTGTTTCAGCGTGTAAACATTGGCGAATTTCTCTTCCCTGGCGATACCGTCCTTGACGATCAATATGTTTTTAATTTTGTTGGTGTTCAATTTTTCCGGCATCAAAAGAATCCCTTGGGAGTATATATCCCGCAACTTGTTGACGATTTTGTTGATGTCGTTCCCGTTGTTTGTGGTTTTATATTCGCTTATTTTCTCGGCGAATTTGTTGATTTGTACTTCCGAACTTCCTTCCGTGTAATTGAAAATGGGAGGTTGTTCTTCCCGTATTTTTTCGATTTCGGCGGTGATTTCTTCTGAACTTTTGTGTAGCGGGAAGTCAATGGGGGCGATCAACGTTTCGTATTTCCACGGCATTCCTTTTTGGTAAGAATATTTGAACCCCTCTATTTTGGGAAGTAGCAAAACGATTATACCGCAGATAATAACGATCGTACTGATTTTGAACACGTGTTGAATAGTACGATGCTTTTTATTTTTATTACTTAGCATATCCGATGTTATAGAATTATCTTTGTTCAAAGATATAATAAAATTTTAAAGCCTCCTATCGGGAGGCTTTAAAATTGTTGCAGGTTACAAGTTGAGCCTTCGGCTCTGCAAGTTACAAGTTCGTGTTTAACCTGCAACCAGTAATATTTGCCATGGGCAAATAATGCTTATTGTATTCCCGCGGTTTCTACGTTGGAGCTTACTTTTTTGATTAAGCCTTGAAGAACGTTTCCGGGACCGATTTCAAGGAATGAAGAAGCCCCGTCAGCCAGCATATTCTGCACGGTTTGAGTCCAGCGCACGGATGCCGTCAACTGGTCGATTAGGTTTTGTTTGATCTCTTCCGGGTCGGACACGGGTTTCGCATTCACGTTTTGATAAACCGGGCAAGAGGGCTTGGAGAAATGCGTGTTCTTGATCGCGTCTGCCAATTCCTGCCGGGCGGGCTCCATGAGGGGAGAGTGGAACGCTCCACCTACTTTCAACGGGAGAGCCCGTTTAGCCCCTGCCGCTTTTAATTTTTCGCAAGCGGTGGCGATGCCTTCCATGGAGCCGGAGATCACGATTTGTCCGGGACAGTTGTAGTTGGCTGCCACGACAACTTCGTCGATTTCGGCGAGTACGTTTTCAACTGTTTCATCCGGTAACCCGAGGATGGCTGCCATCGTGGAAGGAGTTGCCTCGCAGGCTTTCTGCATGGCGAGAGCTCTGGCGTGTACCAGGCGCAATCCGTCTTCGAATGAAAGTGCTCCATTCGCCACGAGCGCGGAGAATTCCCCGAGCGAGTGCCCGGCTACCATATCCGGTTTTTCGTTCAGTGATTTGGCTAAAATCACGGAGTGAAGGAATATTGCCGGCTGGGTTACCTTGGTTTGTTTCAAGTCTTCGTCGGTTCCGTTAAACATCAAGTCCGTGATGCGGAATCCTAATATTTCGTTCGCTTTCTCAAATAATTCTTTTGCCTCGGGTGAGTTTTCGTATAAATCTTTACCCATTCCCACGAATTGGGCTCCCTGTCCCGGGAAAACAAATGCTTTTTTCATACTCGTTCTGTTTATTTCTTAATGAAATTTGTTACTGATTAATCGGATAAACTCCTCCCGCGTGGCGAGTTTCTCGAACGCACCGCTGAAGTCGGAAGTCGTTGTCACCGAGTTTTGTTTTTGCACACCCCGCATCATCATGCACATGTGCTGTGCTTCGATCACCACGGCAACGCCCAAGGGGTTGAGGGTGTTCTGGATGCAGTTCTTTATGTCGTTTGTCAATCTTTCCTGTACTTGCAGCCTTCTGGAAAAGGCTTCCACTACCCGTGCTATTTTGCTTAGCCCGGTGATGTACCCGTTCGGGATATACGCCACGTGAGCCTGCCCGATGAAGGGTAGCATATGGTGTTCACACATGGAATAAATCTCGATGTTTTTCACGATAACCATCTGGCGGTAATCTTCTTTGAAGAGAGCCGACCGCAGGATTTCCTCCGGGTTCTCGTGATACCCCCTTGTCATGAATTGCATGGCTTTTGCCACGCGGTAAGGAGTTTTTACCAAACCTTCCCTGTCGGGGTCTTCGCCCAACAGTTTCAGTATTTCTTTATAATGGTAACTTAATTGTTCGGTCTTTGTTTTGTTGTAGTATTCTACTTTGCGGTAGAATTCTTCGCTGTCGTCCAATTCCGTGTATTTCATTCAAACTCTCTTTTATGTGCTTGATTTATCACTCGTGTCAGTAATGAAAAATTCGGTACAAAGTAAAATATAATAATCGAGAATTGAAAATCGGGAACCGGAATAGTAAGGAAATTCCAACGGGAAATTTTCCGTTGGAATTTCATGGATCGAGTTTTTATTCATGTTATAATGAATTTATTTCCACGTGAACGTGTTGGCTGGCGGAGAACTTGGTGCCGGTTTCGTCGCGGAAGAAAATGTACACGTGCGCCTTTTTCCCGATGGATTCGTCAAGGGCAAATTCTCCATGCAACTCTCCGCGTCTCCCTTTCACCTGGATGGCGACCCGGGGTATACGGGGATCGTTGTCGTATAATACCCCTATTTGTAATCTGTCTGTTCCTGCCACGGTCTTCCACGTCCGTTCTTCTTGCCACGTGACCTTGAATAGAGGACCTTCCCCGGTTATTTCCAGATTCCAGGGGAGAGGTAAAGCCCCTGCTGTGAACTTGAAATTCTCGAAATCGACGATTTCCCCTTCATCCCCGAAGCAGTGAAAATTCTTCGAGAAAAACATGTTCGAGGCATATCGTCCCTTTGCTTTTGCCGCTATGCGCCAGATCTCGGGCGACACCTGTTTGGCGAACGTCATGTAAAAAACTTGTACCGCCTTGAAGCGTATCGCCACGGCGCGCTGCTTGGGACTGCGTCCCTCGATTTCCCATTTCCGTTTTTTACCGGGAATGGCATACCGCCGGACATACGTTTCGTCGCCCCTCGTGTAGAAAATAAGGTTGTTGTGTCTTCCTTGAAATAGCCCGTTGATAAAATCTTTTACTTTCATAATACAATAATTTAAATATTTGACAATGAGATATAAAGTGGTGATAATATGATGAACCATAATCTTGTGATATTTGAAACTTTATAAACTTTAGGAACCGGAGGTTCAACTTTATGAACTTTATAAACTAGAGGGGGGGGATCCCCCCTCTCTAGCGTTAAGCCTCTTCTGCCAACGTGATGCAGACAGATGGAGAAGCCATTTTCCCGTTCGCACTTGTGGCGAAAACGTACACTTTCACGTGTTCTTTTTCCCACTTTGCCGGGAGAGTGGCGCTTGTCGAACCGCTTTCCCCTCGTTCGCGAAGAGGAATCACCCGGCATCCGCCTCGTAGGGTGTTCACCAGCACCCCGTACGTTTTGTCGTCCGCATTACAATACGCGACGTCTTCCATGCTCGTGTTCTCGAACACGATTTTTGAAGTCGAAGCGTTGTACGTGGCGGTGATGTCCGGTTCCGTGAGCGATCCTTGCGCGCATTGCAATTGTTCGTAGTCCACGGTTACGGTATCGCCTTCCACCGTGCAAATCCCCTTGTTTAGGGACATGAAGGTGTTTGCCGACGATTGTCCTCTCTTGTGTTGGGGAAACCCGAGTTTGATTGCCGGGGCAAGTTCCCGGGATAGTTTAATCAACCTTCCGAACTTCATTCGTTGTGCAACGGCTACCGGGGAATCGGAAGCTTTTCCGGCAGATGAACTTTTGCGAGCCATGTTCTCGCATTCGCGTATGTAGTAAGAGATCTTACCAATACGCCCCCAATAGTTAGCTATTGGATCTGGAGTAATTTTTGCCATAGTTCTATTAATTTAGAAATTAATTAAAATATTCTCCCTCCAACTCGCTTGGATGAGAGGTAAGGCTTTGGCTTCTTCCTGAAGTTTCACCTTTACGTGTGGTATCTTACTACACGAGAGGTGAGATTTGCACTTTTGCGAGAGAAAAAATGCAGGGGAGTTAAAAATATTTTGTAATATACAGGTAGATAGGTGGTTAATTGTGGAATTGAACGTGCATTTTGGGGAATTAGTAGATAAGAAATCTTGTATATTTGTCAGTAAGTTTAATTAAGTGATAACTATGTGTATTTCAAATAGAATAGGGCCTCCGGTTGAGGGGACGGATTTTTTGGGGAGAACGAGAGAGATACGTCACGCTAACAAATTGTTAGATTCAGGACATTCATTATTGTTATCGGCGCCGCGTCGTATTGGTAAATCTTCATTGGCGAAGCGATTGATTGCTGAAAAAATGTACGAGAGTTGGAAGTGCGTGTATATCGATCTTGAGGAAGTTGCTACGGAAGAAGGTTTTCTTCGTATGGTCGTGGCGGCTTTTGCTAAAAGTGGTGTTTGGAAACAAATTACAACAGGGATTTCGAAAGGTTTAACGGTTTTATTTGAAGGTGTTGAAAAAATATCGATAGGACCTGTAGATATAAAATTCAATCGAAACGAGGAGCGGGAGGAACTTTACAAGAATTTGAAGGAGTTGATAAATCACGAGCAAGACACCTTTATCGTGATTGACGAGTTGACGTTATTCCTTGGCATTCTTAGCAAGGCTTCGGGTGGGCAGGAGAAGGTGGCGTTTATTTTGAATTGGTTGAGAAGTCTGCGACAAATAAGCCGGACGAAAGTGCGTTGGTTATTTTGTGGTTCTGTCGGTCTTCGTAATTTCACGTCTAATCTTGATTTGGGGTACACTATAAATGATTTGACCGAGTTTAGTTTGGATGAATTGACTCGTGAAGAGGCGCACGGGTTGTTGCAACAATTGTGTGCTTCCGAACAAATGAGTATGGATGATGTGTTAATTGATTACACGTTGAATAAGTTATTATAGAATATCCCTTATTTTATCCAGATTATATTCGCTAAACTGCTCGAGTTGTATGATGAAGAGAAAGCGATGACCACGGAAAGTATAGATATCGCGTACAATAAGTTGGTTTCAGAGAATTATTTGACGACATGGTCCGAAAGATTGGTCGAGTATGGCGAATTGGAAATACCGGCACGGCAGATTTTGAAATCTCTCTCTTTCAATCCATCCGGGTTAAGTCGTGAAACTTTGCTGAACATGTTGATGACCGGGCAAGAGAGTTCGCGAGTCGAGGACATGGATTATCTGTTGAGTAAAGTATTGAGAATGTTGGAAAACGATGGCTATATCATGAAAAAGGAGGCTGTTCGGGTATTCCGCTCCCCGTTGTTGAGAGATTATTGGTTCAACACCTTTGTTCAATGAGTGTAAAATATGAGTATGCGAAAGATGAGTATATTATACCAGACGCCGCGGTTTTACGCGTGGGATGCGAAACAAGCGATCGCGGTTAACGAGGATATTTTTTCTTCGATTTCCGACTATCTCTCTAAAGAGGGTACCGAAAAGACGGCACAGCCCTATCTGGTGATAGGGGAGCCCGGGAGCGGTAAAACCTATCTTCTTAAAAGATTATTGAACGCTATCGAAAAAGATAAGCGTTTAGCTTTATTCCCTGTATTGATGGATGCCAAGGCGTTGTTTTCTTCCGAGGATATTTGGATGCGTTGTGCGAAACGCTTGAATCTCGCCACTTCGTCTGGAAATGTTTTCGATGATCTCATCTCGTGGCAGGCTCACCATGCTTGTCGGATTGTTTTGTTTGTTGATAATATCCAGTATTATTTCCAGCGAACGGATGACGCCGAGCATTACAATTTAAGGGGCAAGCTGAACAAAGCCGGGGCACCCGTGTTGATCGCTACAGCCAATGAGGTTTCCTCGTTTTTCACGGACTACAAGTCTGCCTTTTTCGACGGTTTCAAGATTTTGTATATCCGTCCTGTCGGTGAGCGTGCAATTGATTCCGTGTTGGGACAAGACGTTGAGCGGGGGCGTTTTACCCGCCTTTGGGAGTATGTGCCAAGGACCATACGTTCCTTGCTCGTCGTGTCCGGTATCGTGGCATCATCCGCGAATGCTGACGTGGATTTGGAAAAATTGGTCGACTGTTTTCACCTCTATTATCAAGCCAAATATGATGCGTTTGTCATTCAAATTCAGCGCTTGCTGTCGGTATTGGCGATGGCGGACGAGGGGTTGGCATTGAAAGAAATCAGGGAAATGACAGGACAAGAGAACGGGCAAATATCTCCGTATTTGAAAATGATGACAGATCAAAAAATCGTGGAGAGAGGGGTGAAAAACCAAAGAGGGGCGAAATATCGGATAATCGATCCGTTGTTTCGCCTGTGGTTGAATAGTAACGTGTTATAAACGGAGGGTTGCCGAAAGTGTCCGGCAACCCCTCGTTATTTTACATCATCCCGCACAGCCGTGCGAGCAATTCCGGCGTGGGCAATTTCTCCGTGGCGCAATATTGGAAATGGTTTGTGAACAACACCAGCGTGCCTTTCAAGTTCGTTTCCAACAGGCAATCGTGGCTCACCCGCCCCGTGTGGTCTATCAACCCCGTGATGCGGCAGAGATCACCGCAAGGGAGTGATTCCAAGTGTTCAAGGCGGTATCCCATCCAGATGTTTTCATTCGCCTTTGTTTCCTTTCCCCAGAAACACCATGATCCTCTATTTTTTACCATGATTAGGCGTGGACGTACCACTTGCTCGATGAAAAGCTGGTTCAACCGCAAATTCTCGGCAACGAATTCAAGCCCTTTCGGGTCTTTGCAGAACTTCCACACGGTATTCTGATCCGTTTCCCGGAAATTCAGTAAATCCATGTACGCCACTTCCCGCTTGTACGCTTCCGGAAAAAGCTTGTCGAAAGCCAAAAAATAACGGTCTTCCCCGCCTTCCACGATTCTTTGATACTCGTACTCGCACACGAAATTCTCCCGTGCCGGATCTCCCTGCCGGAACGACGGGTTCATCCCCGTCACCAGAATCCGGTGCGCCTTCTCTATCTTCGAGTAGCAAATGCCCCGCTCGAGGATCGTGTTCAGCTCCTCGGACGTCATTTGGCCTTTGTATTTATTCCAAATTTGTAGTAATCTTTCTTGTTGCATGATTGTCATTTTTTGTTGGCTTTATTGTGCGAATGTTTTAGTAATAATAGTAAAATATTTCCAGCCAGGTGCCATTATATAGTTAGGTCGAGCATCCTCTGGAATATATAATACAGAAGGGAATGTACCTGTCAAAGAATATTTTCCATTGTCAGGGTCATTGTAGGGTTTGGCACATCCAAAAGAATTATACTCTCCATCTCTGACCTTGGAAATAAACATATCTGTAGGAGCAATACGATTGAATTCTATATAAGAGAAATTCATAGCTTTAACTTCATTGGTAATCCCATCAGAATTGTAGCTGTGTGTGAGTACAAAAGCGTCTTCTTTTATCGTATGAACATTTGGACCGAGATGTAAATATCCGGTGAAACTTCCATTCATAAAAGCTCTCAATCCGATAGTTCCGACTTTGTCAGGAATGACTAAATTTCCTGTGCATCCAGTCAAACCTAGAAATGCCTCATCGCCAATACCGGCTACATTTTCACCAATAGAGAGGTCTTTTATACCGTGGCAATGACTAAATGCTTTTGCTGGAATCGTAGTTAGTCCGTTTCCTATTTTTAATAAACCTGAAAAGTACATGGCCCATTCAAAAGCACTTTCTCCTAATTTTTGTACGGAATTAGGAATAATTAAATCACCTAGTAGCCTACACCCCCAAAAAGCACGTGCTCCTATTTCTTTTAAATTGCTTCCCAACGTTAGAGTCCCGTTAAACTTGGGTTCATTATTGTAATCGTATCCAAAAAAAGCACTGGAAAAAGCACTTTCACCAATGAATATCGTTGTTTCTGGAATAATGAGATTTTCTTTTACTTTGATACTGGAAAATGCATGATCCTCTATGCGCTCTAAAGAATAGGGAAGGATTAGCGATGTGATCTTGCTTTCATAAAATGCATAAGAACCGATTGTTTTTATTGTATTCGGCATTTTAACAGAGGTGACCTTGCTCCGGTAAAATGCTCGTTCAGGTATTTCCGTGTTTGTGATGCCACTTAAATCAACTGAATTCAAGTTGGGTATTGTTTGTATAAAGGCGTAGTCTTCAGGGGTTAATGAACCTGCAATAATTAATTCATCAATCGTGCGGATATCTTGGGTGATAGATTGTTCAAGAGTTTTATCAGATGGGATTTGTATAACTAGAGTTCTTCCACCTCTTTGGTGTATTGAAATTGTTTCAATTATAGTGTTTAATTCATCAACTATATTTACAATTGCAGACCGAGGTCCATTTGTTGTACTATTGGGTTCTACCTTAAATCGAATAAAATAAGGATTTATTTCAGTATATCTGCTTGAAGCAGATATACTTAACCATTTTTGTGCTTCTGTGGGAATTTTCACTGTATAGTCTATGTTTGACTGGAAGTTAACAGTAACTTCCCCTCCACCATATTCAACAGTGAAACTTTTTGTTGTAATATTCATAACTCCTTCTACAAAATTAATGTATCTCATTGTTGTATACCCTTTCCCGTCGGAGATGAATATTAGTACTTCGCTGTTTAAGATTGTTGCGGGAGTTGTGATTTCAATGACACCTTGTGTGTGGTCAATCGATTTTACTACTGCACGAAATCCGTCTTGTGCTAAGGCTTTTATTTCGGTTTTTAAGTCCGAACCGTTTAATGTATACGTAATTGTATAAGTTTTATTTGGAAGTACTTGAATGTTGTTTGTCACACTGAATGTAATAGAAAGCGGTTTATATTTGGGAATGGAAATTTGGGTTCCACTACCTAAAGTCATGTGTACATAATCTTCGTCTTCCGTCACGTCCTCGAAAAATGCATTATCGCCACCGGCTGTGCTTGGTCCTAATTTTTGCCATACGCTTTCTTCGTACGATACATACCAGTAGCCTTCTTCAATTTTCAATTGAGGGGTAATTCCGTTTTGTCCCGATGCGCCTGGAGTACCATCATTGCCGTCTTCTCCTGGTGTGCCATCTTCCCCATCCTTCCCGTCAATTCCTTGCGCTTTGATTTTATTACTAGAGCTATCTAAGAGCCAATCGCCATTTAATGTCCAGTAATAAATGCCATCAGAATCTTTCTGCACGCCTATGATTGGTGTTGTTCCATCCTGACCGGGGATTCCTTCTTCTCCCGGGGCTCCGTCTTGACCATCTTTTCCGTGATAGATAACGATTGCCGGACTTTTGGAAAAACTAATCGTGTACCCGATAGCTTTCCCTTCTTCCATCAAGGGTGTGATGGACGTGACGTAATCGTTTTTTTCTAATGCGGTTACGATGCTTTGCAACGAGGAAATATTCGTGTTCATTTGGTTGCATTTTGTTCTTAATTCCTCGAAAGCGTACCATGTCGGGATTTTCAACTGCTCACCGTCGGAGAGTGTGAAGACGACGTATTCATTGCTGCTCGTGTAGTCCACGTCGCTGAACATAGAATCACCATCTTTTCCCGGAATGCCTTGTTCGCCTTTTTCCCCCTGTGGACCGGTTGCTCGCCATAATGTTTGCCAAGTTGTGCCGTTATCGTAAGATACTTCCCAGTAAGCGTTTTCTATTCTTAAAAGAGGAGTGACGCCGTCTTTCCCCGGGGTGCCTGGAGTCCCGCCTTCTCCCGAAGCACCGTCAGTTCCTTCTGCCTTGACTTTTTGGTTATTGTCATCCAAAAGCCAAGTGCCATTCAATGTCCAGTAATAGATACCATCCGTGTCTTGTTTTATCCCGATAACAGGAGTTATTCCATCTTCCCCTTTATCTCCGGTAGCTTGCCCTAGGAGGCTCCAGTTTGTCCCGTGGTCAAAGGAAACGAACCAGTTCCCGAATTCGATTTTGAATTGTGGTGTGATGCCTGCTGCCCCTTGTTGCCCTTGATCTCCGGTAGCTTGTCCTACATCTTCCCACGAGGCGCCATTGTCCCACGAGATCAGCCATCTGCCGTTTTCTATCTTTAATTTGGGTGTGATGCCTGCCACACCCGGTAATCCTTGATCGCCCGTGGCTTGTCCGGCATCCTCCCATGTGCTGCCATTATCCCGTGATACCATCCACCTGCCGCTTTCAATTTTGAATCGTGGGGTAATGCCATCTTCTCCTTTTTTCCCGTCTTTCCCGTGATAGATGGTGATCGGTTTGTTTTTCATGAACGTGATCGTGTATCCGATGGTGTTGCCTCCTTCCATGATGGGGGTAACTCCCGTGATGTAATCATTTTGCTGCAGCGCGTTGACGATCGTCTGCATGGACGAGATGTTCGTGTTCATCTGTGCGCACAACTTTTCGAGGGAGGTGAGCCTCCCGTCTAAATCCGCGATTTGGTCGCGTAACTCACTGTCATCGAAATCATCGTTGCATCCCGCGAAAGCAACGCATAGGATCGAGAGCCATATCAAGTGCCGGCACTTGAAAAAACGAGTAAATAAATTCCACATACAACCATACTTTTGTAACCCCGATTCCCTGAAGGTAAATTACTATAAAAGAAATAGCGTGGGAACTCTCAGTTTATCCGTTTTGAGGTATCGCCAAACACCTTTGCAGAAATAAACAGTCACCCCACGCTAGCCCATTATATAAACAGAATTGTATATATGGCAAGCATGAGCGTTTGTACCGTTTATCCTCCTGCATAAAAACTGGCGATTTTCAAAACAAGGATAAAACTAAACGCTTTTCATTAAAATGTCTTCGTTTCGATTTCTCTAAACGACTCACAAATATAAAGAATAATTAGCATTTTACAAACACTCACGGGGGTGACCGCATCACAAATTTACAATAAACGTTAGAATAAAAAGAATTTAGGCTAACCTATTTTAGCTTTGCGAAAGGCGAATGTCGAAATTTGCTTTGATAGAAAGAGCGAGAGGGGTGTTGGAATATATTTGTATTATTGAAAAATGTTATCGAATGTTTAGTAGAAAAAATCTTCTATAGAAAAAAAATTATATAACCGAAGGGTTGCCGGCAACTTTCGGCAACCCTTCGGTTTTTACATCATTCGCCACGGTCGGGTGGGCAATTGGGAATATCACAGGTTATTAATCTCTTCGATGGTTAGCCCGGTACTTTCCACGATAGTATTAATAGGTATGCCTATTTTTTTTAGATTGCGGGCTACTTCCATAAGACCTTCCGCTCTTCCCTCGGCTCTTCCTTCCGCCTTTCCTTCCGCCCTTCCCTCGGCTCTACCTTCCGCTCTTCCCTCAATCAATCCTTCCAGCTTTGCCGTGCCTAACACGTCGTTTTGGATCATGATGGCATCTACATGGCGGTCGTAGGCTTCCCGTTCTGCTTTGTCCATGTTGTAATAGATTAATTTTTGTCGGGCTTCCGCTAATCCCGGGGCTTGCGTGTCAGGACGGATATGCCCGTTTTTCAGGTAATCGAGCCACTCTTCCAGAGGGGTTACCGCTACCTTGTCAAACTCGTTTAGCCGGATGAGAATGTACTCGGGGAATATCTCCGAGGGAAGCCTCCGGGTGATGGTATCTTTTTCTTTCGTTGTGATCTGTAATAAATCTCCGGTGTGTACTCCCACGAATGAATTTTGTCCGTGATAGAGATAGTCGTCCCCCTTGCCAATGTCAAAATAAAGTATACTGATAGAATACACTTTTTTCACTTCCGAGTAAATATGCCCTAGCTCGATGTGCTCGGTAATCGCCTTGGCAACCCCGTAAAGGATACGCTCGAGATAGTATAGTTCGCGGGTAACCTGCACCTCGACAATGATAATCTCGTCCTCGTTGTCGCGTGCCTTGATGTCGACCCGGTTAAACTTGTCATCCTCGTGTCGTTGATTGCTCTCGCTCTCGAGAATCTCTATAATGTGGATCTCTTTGTTGAGCAACACGGTTAAAAGCCCTTCGAGTACCCCGAAATTCGCTTTGTTCCTGAGTAGACGTTTGATGGCCCAGTCAAATCGTATGTACCTGTCGTGTAATTCCATAATGCGAACAATTAGTAATCTCACAAAGTTATTATTTTTTTGGAACATTCACGTTAATCGTGATATTATTCTTGTACACTTCTCTTGCCCTTCCGGCTGGCACGAGGGGATGAATTGCCGGGCATTTATCCATCATCTATTCCCGAATACAATAGATGATGGATAAATGATCAATAGTTGATCGATAGATGTTTGCCGGAAGGGTAAGAGAAGGGAAGGAGAAATATTGAATTTTTCAGCGTGATAACGCGTGTATATTTCTCGAAAAAATGTATCTTTAGCAAAAAATATTGAATATGGAGTGGTTCGTGTTATTCATGCTCATCGCGATAGGTTTTGTCCTGTTGATTCTAGAGTTTCTCGTGTTTCCCGGGGTGAATGTAGCCGGGATACTTGGCATCGGTTGTGTGGCGGTAGCGATTTACGTGGCTTATTCCACCATGGGCACGACCGTGGGGCATTTTACCTTGCTCGGGACGGCGATTTGCGGGTTCGGGGTGACGTGGTATGCTTTGCGCTCGAAGACATGGAGGCGGATGCAATTGAATAGCCAGATTGATAGTACCGTGGAAGGTGTCGACGATTCGATCAAAGAAGGTGATGTCGGGGTGGCGCAAGGGCGTTTGGCTCCGATGGGGAAAGTGCGGATCGGGGATAGCGTGGTGGAAGCGGAATCCCGCTCGGGGTACGTGGAGGAGAACCGGGAAGTAGTAGTAGTGAAGGTGTATAAAAATAAGATAATTGTTAAATTAAAAACAGAATAAAGGATGGATAATAGTTTGTTTTTTCTGGTAGCGGTCATCGCGGGGGGATTATTCCTGCTTTGGATGATACTCTATTTTATTCCGATCGGATTGTGGTTTCAAGCGTTGGTTTCCGACGTGAAAGTATCTTTGTTGCAACTCGTGTTGATGCGTTGGAGAAAAGTGCCTCCTACTATTATCGTGCGAGCCATGATCGAGGGGAAGAAAGCCGGTTTGGAACTTTATCGCGATCTTCTGGAAGCCCATTATCTGGCAGGTGGTCACGTGGCACAGGTGGTGCACGCCCTCGTGTCGGCTTCTAAAGCGAATATTGATTTGACTTTCCAGATTGCCACGGCGGTTGACTTGGCTGGTCGTGACGTGTTCGAAGCGGTGCAAATGAGCGTGAACCCGAAAGTGATTAATACTCCTCCCGTTGCCGCGGTGGCAAAGGACGGAATCCAGTTGATCGCTAAAGCGCGGGTTACCGTGCGGGCGAATATCCGCCAGTTGGTCGGTGGTGCCGGGGAAGAAACTATTTTGGCTCGTGTGGGCGAGGGAATCGTGTCGTCTATCGGTTCTGCCGGTTCGCACAAGGAAGTGTTGGAGAATCCGGACTCTATTTCTAAGGTGGTGTTGAACAAGGGATTGGATTCCGGTACCGCTTTCGAGATTTTGTCTATTGATATCGCCGATATTGACATCGGTAAGAATATCGGGGCCGAGTTGCAAACCGATCAGGCTGAGGCTGATTTGAAGATCGCCCAGGCAAAAGCCGAGGAGCGTCGTGCGATGGCTGTCGCCACGGAACACGAGATGAAGGCTTTGGCGCAAGAAATGCGCGCCCGGGTAATCGAGGCGGAAGCCGAGGTGCCTCGTGCTATGGCTGAAG
This sequence comes from Butyricimonas synergistica DSM 23225, assembly GCF_000379665.1. GTDB lineage: Bacteria > Bacteroidota > Bacteroidia > Bacteroidales > Marinifilaceae > Butyricimonas > Butyricimonas synergistica. The sequence goes on from NZ_KB903367.1 coordinate 21,646, forward strand.
CTTTCCGTAATGGTAATCTCGGTGTTATGGATTACTATAAAATGAAGAATATCGAGGCGGATACCAGTATGCGTGAGTCTATTGCTAAGCCGAACGATAAAAAGAATACGCAGAAATAAGAGGTAGATTCAGATTTTTATAAGAGGTTGTGCCAGCGTTTTGACACAACCTCTTCATTTTTTATTCCGAAAAGTAAGAACCTGGTAATTCTCTTAGATTATACCGGGAAGCCATGACCTCGCCGTAGGCTCCACAGGAGCGGATGGCGAGGAGGTCGCCCCGGCGGGTGGCGGGAAGGTCACGGTCTTTGCCGAAACAGTCGGAGGATTCGCAGATGGGTCCCACGATGTCGTATTTCTCGTGCGGTTGTACGGAAGTGAGGTTTTCGATGCGGTGGAATGCCTGGTAAAGGGCGGGACGCAGGAGGTCGTTCATGCCGGCATCGAGTATCACGAATTTCTTGTGTTTTCCTTCTTTGACGTACAGGACACGGGAGATTAGAGAGCCGCATTGCCCGACGAGTGAACGTCCGAGTTCAAAGTGCAGCTGTTGCCCCGGTTGGGCTTCGAAGAAGTCCGCGAACACCTGGAAATAAGAGGCGAAGTCGGGGATCAAGCCGCAGGTGGGACAATCGTAATTGATGCCCAAGCCTCCGCCGAAGTTGATATGGGGGAGGAGGATACCCTGCTCTTTGAGGCGTGCCTGTATCTCGTTCACTCGCAGGCAAAGTCCCCGGAACACGGTGAGGTCGGTGATCTGGGAGCCGATGTGGAAATGCAAGCCGATCAGGTTAATGTTTTCCATGTTCCGGCTGGCAGCAATGGCGTGATCCAAGTCGTAGAGGTAGAACCCGAATTTGTTTTCCTCGATCCCGGTCGTGATGTAATGGTGGGTGTGGGCGTCCACGTTCGGGTTTACGCGAAGGGCGACGGATGCTTTCTTGCCTAGTTCCCCGGCGATGGCGTTGATGACTTCAATTTCCGGTAGGGATTCACAGTTGAAACAGAATATTTCCTGTTTCAGTGCTAGCCGGATTTCTTCGTCGCTTTTGCCCACCCCGGCATAGACGATACGATTGGCAGGGAAACCGCATTCCGTGGCTCGGGCAACTTCGTTGCCGCTGACGCAATCTGCCCCGATGCCATAGCCTTGGATGATTTCCAGTATTTTCGGGTTGGCATTCGCTTTAATGGCATAGTGCAGGTGAAAGCCATGGTGCTCTGCTTCTTGTGCCGCCACTTGGAGGGTTGCCCGCAAGAGCGCGGTATCGTAATAATAGAAAGGTGTCTTTAAAGATTGGAATGTTTTGATGGTTTCTATATTCATTTTCAATTTGATTTATAGGCTTAAAGGACTCGTTTACTCTTCATTCAGCAATCTCTCGCTAAGGGCTTCCAGTGCGCGTTGTTTGTCTTCCTGTTTAACAAGCAGGGAGATGCTGTGTTCGCTTGCCCCGTACGAGATCATGTGTAGCGGAACGTCTTGCAAGGCGGTGAGGGCTTTGGCTGCTAAGCCGTAGTTGTTGATGGAGCAGTCGCCGACGATGCAGATGATCGATAAGTTTTCCTCGACTTCGATCGTGCCGTATTTGGTCAGATCTTTCTTGATGTCTTCCAGGTGGCAGGTGTTGTCGATGGTCAGTGAAATAGCGACTTCCGAGGTGGCGATCATGTCGATCGGGGTTTTCCATGCCTCGAATATCTCGAATACTTTCCGGACAAAACCGTATGCCAAGAGCATATTGCTGGATTTTACTTTTATGGCGGTGATACCGTCTTTCGCGGCAACAGCCTTAAAGTTTCGCACGGGGCTTTCCTTGGTGATCAGGGTGCCCTCGTCGTCCGGGTTCATGGTATTTTTCATGCGGACAGGGATATTTGCTTTCTTGGCGGGCTGCACGCTGGATGGGTGTAGTATTTTTGCCCCGAAGTAAGCGAGTTCTGCTGCCTCGTCGAAAGACAGGCTGCGAAGGGGTTTCGTGTTTTTCACGTAACGGGGATCGCTGTTGTGCACGCCGTCGATGTCTGTCCATATCTGGATTTCGTTGGCTTTGATGGCAGCACCGATAAGGGCGGCGGAATAGTCGCTTCCCCCTCTTTTCAGGTTGTCGATTTCGCCGTAGGCGTTCCGGCAGATGAATCCCTGGGTGATGATGATGCGTTCCGTGGCAGGGTTGGAGAGCAGGCGTTTCAAGTTTTGCTCGATGTAGAAATAATCCGGCTCGCAATCTTTATCAATACGCATGAAATCAAGAGCGGAGAGTAACGTGGAGGGGATGCCTTGCTCCTGCAAGTAGAAGTGCGTGAGGGTGGTGGAGATGATTTCTCCTTGTGCCACCACGGCTTTTTCTTGCAGGGGATAAAAATCTTTATTGACGAAGGAACGGAGGTACGTGAAGATCGTTTGCACGAATTCTTGGCCTTTGTGCTTGTAGGCTTCCGTATCATAGAGTTCGCTGATGGTCATCAGGTAGTCGAGTTCCAGGTTTTGTATCGTGGTCAGGGCTTCCTGGCGATCGTTTCGATACAGGTAATTGGTGATGTCAACCAATGTGTTGGTAGTTCCTGCCATAGCGGAGAGTACTACGATTTTGGGTTGATCGTTCGAGATGAGTTTTGCTACTTCTTTGATTCGTGGTGCGCTACCGACAGAGGTGCCTCCAAATTTTAATACATTCATAAGTCTTATTTTAGTTTTATCGTTCATTTTGTCACATAAAAAAAGCCCGTGTATTCACACAGGCTTTTTCGTCAGTTTTTTTCACAACAGTACGTTAGCCTGCAAAGAGCCTTTGCATGCACATCATGTGTTTATATTTATTTATACTTTGGTTCATCATTCTGCTTTTGTGTTTTTCACGATGCAAATATTGCACAATGAATTTGAAAAAACAAGTGCTTGTTAAGATATTAACGATTGAGGGAACGGCGTTAATTTTTTTAACGCCGTTCCCTCAGGTGGCTTCGCCACGTTGCCGGTTGCAAGTTGCAGAGTTACAGGTATTGAAAGATAACGGCAGTCCAGTTGTCTTTCACCTTGTGCGATTGGTACGTGAGTCCCAGGCGTTCTGCTTCGTCCCGTATCATGGGGATATCTTCCGTGTAGAAACCGCTCATGATGAGATAACCTTCCGGGTTCAGTACGTTCACGTAGGCGTGCATATCGTTGAGCAGTATGTTGCGGTTGATATTTGCCAGGATGATGTCATAACGGTCTTTGCCGTCCAGTAAAGTAGCATCGCCAATCAGGATACGGATGTTCCGAACCTTGTTGGTGGCGATGTTTTCCATGGCGTTGTTGTATGCCCAGTCGTCAATGTCGATACCCGTGAGGTCGGTTGCCCCGGCTTGTGCTGCCATGATGGAAAGGATGCCAGTCCCGCAACCCATGTCGAGTACTTTTTTGCCCGCGAAGCGGGGTTTCATGTCGAGAATGGTTTCCAGCATCAGTGCGGTGGTGGCGTGGTGTCCGGTTCCGAAACTCATTTTCGGGTCGATGATGATTTCATGCTCGATGCCTTCGATGGTTGGGTGGAAACCAGCTCTCACGAGGATGCGATCTTGCACGAGTATCGGGGTGAAGTTTTCTTCCCATATTTTATTCCAGTCTTGATTTTCGATTTCGGCTCTCTCCCAGGTTATGGTGTACAAGGATTGGAAGAAAGTGAGAAGTTCCATTTCTTCAACTTGTTCTGCCTTGAAATCTTTCGAGGGAATGTAGGCTTTGAAACCATCGTCGGAGTACGAGAAACTGTCATACCCGAGGTTTCCTAGTTCGGCGATAAGCGCGTCGGCGATGTCCTCCACGTGGGGAGTGATATGGAAAGTAAGTTCTGTATAAAACATGCTATCTGATTTTTTTTGCAAATGTAGCAAAAAATCAGATAGCTATGCTCTTCAGATGAGATTCTCGAGTTTATTCAACGAACGGGCGATTTCCCGGTCGGAGAGTTCGAAGTTCTGCAAGTTGCCTCCCAGGTATTGCTCGTAGGCGAACAGATCGATCATGCCGTGTCCGGATAGGTTGAATAGAATGGTCTTGGCTTTCCCTTCTTCCTTGGCTATCTTGGCTTCCCGGATAGCTTGGGCTATGGCATGGGTAGATTCCGGGGCGGGGATGATTCCCTCGGTTTTAGCGAACAGGATGCCAGCCTCGAAGGTTTCCAGTTGCGGGATAGCCACGGCTTCCATGAGTCGGTCTTTTAGCAATTGGCTGACCAGTACGCCTGCCCCGTGGTAGCGTAAGCCTCCCGCGTGAATGCTTGCTGGCTGGAAGTCGTGTCCCAGCGTGTACATGGGGAGCAGCGGGGTGAGTCCTACTGTGTCGCCAAAGTCATACTGGAATTGTCCCCGCGTAAGTTTTGGGCAGGATTGCGGTTCCACGGCAATAACCCGCGTGTGTTTGCCTCCTTTCAGGTTGCGGCGGATAAACGGGAAGCTGATTCCGGCGAAGTTTGATCCGCCGCCGAAGCAACCGATCACGATATCCGGCTCGTCTCCTGCTTTTTCCATTTGTAGGAGGGCTTCTTCCCCGATGATGGTTTGGTGTAGCAACACGTGGTTCAGCACGCTACCCAGCGAGTAGTTCGTGAACGGGTCTTGTGCCGCCAATTCTACAGCCTCGGAAATAGCGATTCCTAAACTTCCGGGGGAGTCGGGGTGCTCGCTCAGGATTTTTCTTCCGGCAGCCGTGAGATTGCTCGGGGAGGGGATAACGTCGGCCCCCCATGTGTTCATCATCAGTTTGCGGTAAGGTTTCTGGTTGTAGCTGACTTTCACCATGAAGACTTTCAGGTCTAGCCCGAAATGCTGACAGGCAAAGCTAAGTGCCGTACCCCATTGTCCCCCTCCGGTTTCTGTGGTGATTCGTTTGATACCTTGTTTATAATTATAATAAGCTTGGGCGATAGCCGTGTTGGGCTTGTGTGAACCTGCCGGGCTGGTGCCCTCGTTTTTGAAATAAATCTTTGCCGGGGTATCGAGTGCTTTCTCTAACGCATATGCCCGCACGAGAGGGGTAGACCTCCATATCTTGTACAAATCTTGCACTTCGTCGGGAATTTCGATGTAGCGTTCCATGGAAAACTCTTGTTTTGCCAGTTCTTCGGCGAACAGCGGGTAGAGGTCTTCCGGTTTCAACGCTTGTTTCGTGCCCGGGTGGAGCGGCGGCAGGGGCTTGTTTGGCATATCTGCCGCAATGTTATACCATGTTGTCGGCATTTCTTGCTCCGTGAGCAAAATTTTCTTGATCTGTTTCATGTTTTTTGATTTAATGGTGAATAAAAAAGAGAGAGCCTATTGTCAGTAAACAATAGGCTCTCTCTATATTTTCAATTATGCAATACAATCACATAACCTCATTGTTTACTATGAAGTTTAAAGAGGTGCCACCACCACGTAAGGGCTATGTGTTGATAGTATATCATGTCTTTTTTGTCTTTTGTGGCTACAAAACTAACCATTGATTTTCTTTTTTCCAAATCCGAAATAAGAAATAATGTTGTTAGATATTAATTCAGGCAAGAAAATTGCGTTCGACTTTCGTCGTTTGTGGAATTAATTGCTTACATTTGCAGCATCCCACTCGAATTAAGATAAAAGAACGTGTATTGCGCGGAAGAGATTGCCTCCGGCGTGCGATGCACGTATTAAATTCGGAGTGGGATCTTAGTTTAATAGAGTCCGGAGGCATTTCTTTTGTGAGTTTTAACGTGTTACATAAGATATTGTTATGATTTCCGTAACAATTTTTTGAAAATTCTAAATTTGTCAAGGTGGGGCCGTGATGGTGACCCACCTTTTTGTAACATGCTGTCAATTATAATGAAAACCAACAACCGGCAGGTGCTGTCATCGAGGAGTCGGAAGTAGTCGTGGAGGTTGATAGTATTAATTAAAAACAAACACCCCGGTAAGGGGTGTTTGTTTTTATAATATCATTTGTGGCATGAATTCGAAACTGTTGTATTTCGGTCGGAGCCTTTCTGTGTGATAAAATTTCTGAACATCAACCAGCTTTTTACTGCTAGTCACGATTTCAATCGGGGCGTTGTCATAGCGTCCGTTACGAAGGATGACCAAGCGTCCGTGTAGTCCTTTATTTATAAGGTCAAGGGCTAAATTCCCGTATGCCATGGGGACGATGGAGTCGAGGGCATCGGGATCGCCGCAGCGCACGAGATAGCCTAATTTTTGAGTGATGGTGTTGATTACCTGCCCGTGGTTGAATTGCGGGGTAAGGTTTTTCAATTGTTCGGCAATCATGTTACCGATACCCCCGAGTTTTTTGTGCCCGAACATATCAGTTTCTTCGCTTTGGAAGATCATGTTGCCCCCGGAGAAGGTAGCTCCTTCTGACACGAGGACTACCGAATATTTACTCGGGTTCGTGAAGCGGTCTTCGCAGAGTAGTTCTGTCAGGCGTTCAATGTTGAACTCGTATTCCGGGATCATGCAACGGTTGGCTGCTCCTGCCAACGTGGGCAGCATGGCAGTGAAACCGGCATAGCGACCGAAGACTTCCAGAACGAGGATGCGTTCATGAGACCCGGCAGAGGTGCGCAAATCGTGCGTGAGCGCAATCGTCCTGGTGATACAGGTACTGAACCCGATACAATAATCTGTTCCCGGCACGTCGTTATCCATCGTTTTGGGAATGGCGACCACCTTGACGCTTTCCTGGCTCAGGCGGACAGCGTAACTCAACGTGTCGTCGCCCCCGATCGGAATTAAATAGTCGATGCCCATGAACTCGAGATTTTTAAGAACTTCGGGTGTTAGGTCGTTGATGTCATCCGTGTATTTGTCTTGCAAGTGCTTGGGGACATTAGCTCTAGGTACATGGGACGCTCGAGTCCTTGATGTGTGAAGGAACGTGCCTCCGGTGCGCCCGGCTTTGTTCACGATTTCTTCGGTTAGCTCGAAAAAGTTATTCGAGTTGTCGTATTCGGGGTCCCGCACGATGTCAATCAGACCACCCCAGCCTCTTCGTATCCCGATAACCTTGTAACCTTCGCGTAAGGCTCTGATAGTCACTGCCCGTATGGCGGGATTTAAACCGGGAACATCTCCTCCTCCGGTGAGTATTCCTATGATTCCTCTTGTTTTTTGTGGTATCATAATTGTAGTAGCTTTATGTTAGTAAAATCGAACTAATATACATGAAATTATTTAATTAATACGTTAATTTCGTTATTAAAGTGACTATATTTGTCCGTTTTTTATCGAGAAAACATATTATTATTTGAAATGGAGAGTTTGCAAGTATTTTGGGAAGAATCGGGAATGTTGAAGTATTGGGCAATACTATTGCTCATGTTGTTATGCGTTTATATGTACCTGATGATCCGGCGGGTTGTTATCGTGTACCGGGGAGGGAAACCGCTTGATAAGCCGGAGCAGGAAGGCGTGTCTGTCATTATTACCGCCCATAATAACGCGGAGGCATTGCGGAGGAATCTGCCTAGTTTCCTGATGCAGGCGTATGATAAATTCGAGGTTATCGTGGTTGACGAGTGTTCCGAGGACGACACGCAGGACGTGTTGGCAGAGATTCAGAAGGATTATCCACAATTAAGGAGTACGCGTATTTATCCTGACACGAAATTTCGTTTCACGAAAAAACTGGCAATAAATATTGGGGTGCTTGCCGCAAAATACGACATTCTGTTGTTTTCAGAGATAAATTGCAGGCCTGCCACGATGCATTGGGTAAAGACCATGCAAGCTTGTTTCGATAAAAACACCGCGGCGGTTGTAGGTTATGCAAATTACGAACCGGAGGAACATTTGGTTGCTACATGGCGTGCTTTTCGTTTTCTTCGTTTCCTGGAAATGATGGTTTTGGTGAAAAATAAAAAATATATTTTCGGGGATGGATGTAACATGGCTTACCGAAAATCGTATTACATCAGTAATCGAGGGTTTGCGAAGAACTCTCAGTCGTATTTGGGATACGATAACGATATGGTTAGGGAATTATCGAAGTTTGGAAAAATAAAAATGACAAAAATCCCGGACACATACGTGATAATTGATAAAAGTGACAAAAAAGGAGACGTAAACGAAATATCATATTATTATGCTAGCAAGATGAGATTGACAATGACGGAGAGATTAGGGACAGATAAAGGTATGATAGTGCGTTTGTTATTTTATGCACTTGCTATTTATTTAGTTATCATGGGTCTATATCCGATATATATATTCGCGATAGTGGCTGTGGCATTTTTAACAGACTTTATATTGTTAAATATTTGCGCTATTTGTCTGAAACAAAAAAAATTATTCCTAACTTCGTTTATTATTAGCACTATCGGTTTCGTTTATCGATGGTATTGGAATGGATACTCATTTTTTAATAGGAGGAAATGGAGCTAACAAACAACTTGTCAGAGAAAGCCCTCTACGATTACAAGATCGTGAAAAGGGCTATTACGGGAGATGAAAAAGCCTATGCCGAGTTATTTAAAAGGTATAAGGATTCAGTATATTTTATGATACTGAAGATGGTAAATAATAGGACAGACGCAGAGGATTTGATGTTCGAAGCTTTCGAGAAGGCTTTCGGGAGTTTGAATTACTATTCTCCTCAATTCGCATTTAGTACTTGGTTGTTTAAAATCGCCTCCAACAACACGATTGATTTTATCCGGAAGAAGAAAGCAAAGATTGTTTCCTTGGATAAGGATGACATCAATCCGGATGATCGCGGCTATATTAATAGTATTCCGGCTGACGTGTTGACTCCGGAGGAGGAAACGATTCGCAACCAAAGGGCGGAGTTCATGAGAGAGAAAGTTGCCATGTTGAAAGGGCGCTATCGTAAGTTGATTGAATTGCGTTATTTTGAGGAATATTCTTACGAGGAGATCGCTCAGGAGCTGGGGATTCCGTTAGGGACTGTGAAAGCTCAATTGTTTCGGGCTAGAGAGTTGTTGCTGAATATTTTACAGAACACCGAGATAGCCAGAGAAAATGAGAGAGCGTAGTCTTCTTATTCTTTTGATCTTTTTATGTTTGGGTTTACGGGGACAAAACACGAGTGACAAGAGTATATTTCTGACAGGCGTGATTTGTGACCGTGACAGTGTGCAGCCTTTGCCCGAGGCGGTCTATCGTTTGGGGCAGGCAGTTCGGGGGGTAGATAAACAAGGGCGCTTCTCCGTGCACGTGAAAGTCGGTGACACTCTATACTTCTCGCATATCGGTTTCGAGAGTGTAAGGGTTGTCGTATCCGACACGTTGAAAAAAGACGATTATCTCCTGGGAATTTTTATGGTACGAGATACGATAGAATTGGCGGAAGTCATGGTATTGCCTCGTTTTTTCATGGAGGAATTCAAGATGGACGCCAACTTGATAAATGCCCGTAATAATATGAATCAGGCAGTTCATGCCGCATCTCGTCCCGTGAAAGAGATGGATCGGGAAATGAACCAGAAAATGGTAATCAATGATTTCGCCCGTCGGGTGGAGATGAAGGGCATGGTCGACGTGAAGTTGGGTGTCGGTACAAATACGCTTACCGCGTTGCAGGGCTTGATGCGGGCACGCCGTATGGCGGACAAAGGCAAAGTGATAAGAACAGAGGAAATTGACCTGTTAAAGAAAATTTTTTATATAGAAAAAAGAGAAAAATCGGATAACTAAAAGAAGAAAGATTATCTTTGTATTCGAAACAAGCCACGTGTGGGCAAAGTTTTCAGTGAATCGATTTATTAATATCAAAGTTACGTTTTTATGAAGAATTTGTCGATAGGATTAAATGTGTTATTGCTGATTGCTGTAATCGTTTTGTATATATTACATTTCTCCGGGAATGGTAAGAGTACGGGCAGTCAAGACGGAGTTGCAACTGTGAATGCAGAGGCAAAAATAGTCTACATTAACATGGACACTTTGCTCAATAATTATACTCAATCAAGGGAGTTGAACGAGGCGTTTTTGAAGAAATTGGAAGCGAATCGTACTGAATTGAATGTGAAGGCAAAGAATCTTGATCGGGAAGTGGCTGATTTCCAACGCAGAGTGGAGAATAATGGATTCCTTACCCGTGAAAGAGCAGAACAGGCTCAAACCGAGTTGTTGATTAAACAACAAAACCTGCAAAAACTCCAACAGGAGATGAGCGAGAATGCCCAACGGGAACAAATGGAAATCAATCGTAAATTGTACGATGCCATCACGGACTTCCTTACCGATTATAATAAATCACGGGGCTATGAGTTGATCCTGAGCACAACGTTAGGTGGTAACGTGTTGTTTGCCCAAAAAGGGTTTGACATTACCAACGAGGTTGTAAACTTATTGAATGCCCAATACCCGAAAAAATAGGCAGAAAAATATACAGGGAAAGGCTGAGCAATCAGCCTTTTCTTTTATCATATAACAGAAGATGAACTTTAAATACACGGTAGATATTGCAGCAGACCCGGAGGAAGTGTTCACGGCGTTGACCAATCCTTTCCAGATAGAAATATGGAGTGGTTATCCTGCAGAAATGAAAGCGGAGGAAGGATTTGTTTTTTCCTTGTGGGAAGGTGATATATGCGGGGTGAACTTGGAAGTAAAGCCCAATCGTTTGCTGGTGCAAGAATGGTTCTTTGGCGAGACGGAGGAGCGTTCCATCGTGACCTTGAAATTGAAAAAAGAGGGATCGCAGACCCGGGTGGAGCTGGAGCACACGAATATTCCGGACGATGTATTCGAGGAGATCGTGGAAGGGTGGAAAGAATACTACTTGGGCTCTATAAAGGGGATGCTGGAAATGTACTAAGTGTAAATCAGTAAAAATACGGATTATACATTCGACTTCCGATCGTAACTTTGCCCGGTATATTATTCACTAATTAATAGATTTCCACATGAGCAAGTTAAAGATTTCGGAAGATTGGACTTCTACTATCGTCGGATGGTTTATCATCCTTTTGATCGTATTTCAATTGAAACCGCATTGGCCTTCATTCAGTTGGCCTGATGCCGATGCATTAATAAATAAAGTGTTTACCTTGGATAACGTGGGGCACGCTTTAATCGTCTTTTGCTTCATGTTTTTCATGGCATTACTGGCAGGATGTCTTGCCGGGAAAAAGTGGAAGACCGTTGCTGCGAGTTTTCCCGTGGTCTTCTTTCTGACCCTCTTGGCTATGGTGGTAGGGGGGAATAAGTTCTTGAAAGATTGGGGATTTGAAACCGTGATATTCAGTCTTTTGATTGGGCTTTTTATTAGTAATGTGTTTTCTATTCCCAAGTGGTTGAAAGAATCGCTCTCCTCTGAGTTGTTCGTGAAGATCGGTTTGGTACTATTGGGTACTTCCGTACTTTTCGACGATTTGTTGAAAGCCGGGGCGTTGGGGCTGATTCAGTCTTGCGTGGTGGTTTTCACTGTATGGAATTTTTGCTTCTGGCTGTGCCGCAAGATGAAGATTGATAAAGAGATGTCACTGATGCTTTCCAGTGCCGTGTCCATTTGTGGGGTTTCGGCTGCCGTGGCAACCGCTGGGGCAATAAAGGGTGATAAAACGAAACTTTCATACGTGGTATCCCTCGTGTTGGTGGTCGCCGTGCCGATGATCTTGATCATGCCCGGTTTGGCAAAGTTGATGGGGTTGCCGGAAGATATGGCGGGGGCTTGGATTGGGGGAACAATCGATACAACAGGAGCCGTGGCAGCCACGGGAGCTATCTACGGAGAGGTCGCCTTGCAAACCAGTACGATCGTGAAGTTCTCGCAGAACGTGCTTTTGGGCGTTGCTGCTTTTTTAATCAGTATCTATTGGTCGTATTCGAAAAAGGATGTGGCAGAAGAGAAACCGACGTTGAAAGTAATTTGGTTGCGTTTTCCTAAATTCGTGTTAGGATTCGTTGCGGCTTCTCTCGTCTTCTCTTTTCTCGTGAGTCCGGAGGTCGTTTCGGAAGCAAAACCGATATTGAAAAATATACAGGGGATGTGGTTTGCTCTTGCTTTCATGTCAATCGGTTTGGAAACCGATTTCAAAAGTCTGATAACTTCCGAGAATCGCCGCTCCACGTATGCTTTCCTGGGTGCACAAGCTTTTAACGTGGTGTTCACGTTGTTCGTGGCTTGGATACTTTTCGGGCTTATTGCCTAGTCAGTTCGTGAAGTTTATAAACTTTATAAACTAAATATGATTGGATTACCGATATTGTTTGTAATTTTGTCCATAATTTTTGAAGTTAAACGCAAAAAATAATAGAAGATGAAATTTTTTATTGATACGGCAAATCTTGACCAGATTCGGGAAGCAAATGACCTTGGTGTATTGGACGGAGTAACAACTAACCCGTCATTAATGGCAAAAGAAGGTATTAAAGGTGACGAGAATTGTAAAAAACATTACGTTGAGATTTGCAATATCGTGGATGGTGACGTAAGTGCCGAGGTGATTGCCACGGATTACGAGGGGATGATTAAAGAAGGGGAAGCTTTGGCAGCTTTGCATCCGAATATCGTGGTGAAAGTTCCTTGTATTGCCGATGGAATCAAGGCGATTAAATATTTCACGAATAAAGGTATCCGTACGAACTGCACATTGGTGTTCTCTCCGGGACAAGCTTTACTGGCAGCTAAGGCTGGTGCGACTTATGTTTCTCCTTTCGTGGGACGTTTGGATGACATCAGCAGCGATGGTATCGAGCTGGTAGAGAAGATCGTGGATATGTATGCTTACTATGGGTTCAATACTCAAGTATTGGCTGCTTCGATCCGCCACACGCAACATATTATACAATGTATTGAGGCTGGTGCCGACGTGGCTACCTGTCCGTTAAGCGCTATCAAAGGTTTGTTGAAACACCCGTTGACGGATTCCGGTTTGGCAACATTCCTGGCTGACCACAAGAAAGTAAACTCGTAAATCTACAATCATGCTTGTACGTTTATTCGAGGATAACCCTAACGATAGGGAAATTCGAAAGATCGTTGAGCTTTTACGTGATGGAGGTGTTATTATCTATCCGACCGATACTATTTACGCGATCGGGTGTGATATTAATAGCGTGAAAGCCGTACAGCGTGTATCGGCTATCCGCAAAGTAAAGCCGGAAAAGGCTAATTTCTCCATGATCTGTAAGGATTTGGGGAATATCGCGGCTTATGCTAAGGTAACTAACGAGGAATTTCGGTTGATGAAACACTATCTGCCGGGACCTTTCACGTTCGTGTTGCCTGCTACCAATAAATTGCCTAATGCTCTGATGAATAGACGTAAGACGATCGGTATTCGTATCCCGAAAAATTTTATCGTGCAAGCTATCGTGGATGAATTGGGAGGTCCGCTGTTGACAACGTCCGTGAAGGCGGAGGAAGGTGAGGTGGAGGAATATATCACAGATCCTGAATTGATTCACGAGAAATATGGTCGCCTGGTCGATTTGGTTATTGATGGAGGATACGGGAATAACGTTCCTTCTACCGTGATAGATTGTACCGGTGACGAGATTGTAGTTTCCCGACAGGGATTGGGTGAGTTATAAAATAAAAGAGAGGCTTCGGAACGAAGCCTCTCTTTTATTTTATAAACGATTACTTTTTCCAGAAAGCTCTGCTGAATAATACCAGCACGGTGAATACTTCCAAACGTCCCACCATCATCAGGATGGATAGGAAAATCTTGGCAAAATCGTTCAAATGAGCGAAATTACTCATGGGACCGATTTCCCCGAATCCCGGTCCTACATTACTCATGCTGGTAATGACGGCACTGCAAGCGGTGGCAATATCTTCGGTGAACAAAGACATAATCACGCTCGATATCCCGAAAATAAGGATGTAGAGAATAAAGAAACCCATGACTCCTGTCATGATGTTCGGGTGAATACTTTTTCCGTTGTACTTTACATTGATGACCCCGTTGGGGTGTATGATTCGCTTCATCTCGATGAACGAATTCTTGAATAGCAGATTCAGTCGGATGCATTTCAGACCACCGGAAGTGGAGCCCGCGCAAGCCCCGATAAACAAGAGTACGAATATAATGACCCCTAATAAAGGAGGCCATAACAAGTAGTCCGCCGTGGCAAAACCTGTTGTCGTGATGATCGAAACGACTTGGAACAAGGCTTCCCGAATACTTAATTCCAAATCGTCGTATCCTTTGAAATACAAAACGCTGGCTATGATAGCACTCGAAATCAAGATAATGAAGAGGTACAGTTTGAACTCTTCATCACGGAATAATTTTCGTATTTTCCCGTGAAGCGAGATGTATAGCAGACCGAAGTTCGTTCCGGCAATAAACATGAATATGGTGACAATGTACTGGATGTAAGAAGAATTCCAGTAGGCAAGGCTATCCTGTTTCGTGGAATATCCCCCGGTAGCCATGGTCGTGAACGAGTGGCAGATAGCATCAAACAAGTCCATGTTACCCAGTAGAAGAAGCAAGGTTTCTGCAGCCGTTAGAGATATATAAAGATACCACATACGCCGTGCCGTGGAAGTGAAAGTTGCCGTGAATTTGTCATGCGTGGGACCGGGGACCTCGGCAACAAAGAGGTCGCGCCCCTCAATACCCAGACCTGGCAGTATCGCCAGCAACAGAACGATAATTCCTAGTCCCCCCATCCATTGAGTCAGCGAACGCCAGAATAGAGTGGCGTGCGGTAGGGCTTCAATATCGTTTACGACACTTGACCCCGTTGTCGTGAAGCCGGACATCGTTTCAAATATGGCATCCGGAATGGAAGGAATGGTACCCCCGAACAAGAAAGGAAGGCAGCCGAATATGGTGAACATCACCCACGTACTGGTAACAATGAAGTATCCGTCCTTTTTGGCAAGTACCCGATCTTTCACCTTGACAGTGAAAGCCATCAGGCTTCCGGCTGCAAGCGTAATGGCAGAAGAATACACGAATGCCATCATATCATTTTCCTGGTATATCACGGCAACAATGATACAAAGTATCAAAAAGGCACTCTCGACGAGTAGGAGTTTTCCTATAATGTTGGTAATGAACCTAAAGTTAATCATTTTTGGAACAATTTGATTACTTTCTTTACCGCACTGGGCAAGGCGAAAATTACAACTTTATCATCCGCTTCAATCTGAACATCCCCTTTGGCGATAATGGCCTCCCCGTTGCGAATGACACCTCCCACGGTAGCATTTTCCGGAAAGCTCATGTCTGCCAATGTTTTCCGGGTGATCTTGGAGCCGGGTTCAGCCGTAACCTCGAATACCTCTGCTTCCGAGAAGGTGAGGAATTTCAAGTGTTTCACGTCCACGTTCATCGTGTAGCGGTAGATGTGTGAGGCGGCAATCAATTTCGTATTTACCAGTGTTCCGATCCCGATGTTCTCGGCAAGGTCGATATAGTCGATATTTTCTACTTCCGCGACACTTTTCTTAACTCCCAATTTTTTGGCTAATAAACAAGAGAGGATATTGGTTTCCGAAGAATGCGTCACGCTGATAAAAGCGTCCGTGTTCTTAATCCCTTCCTCTCGTAGCAAAGCAAGATCCCGACCGTCGCCGTTGATGACCAGGGTCGATTTTAATTTATCGGCGATGAGGATACATTTCTCCCGGTCTTTCTCGATAATCTTAACGTTATAGTTTTTCTCGAGCAAGGAAGCCGTCTTTATCCCGATACGGGAGCCTCCCACGATGACGACATTCTTGACCTCGTACTGGGATTTGCCGCAAAGGGCGAAAACATTCGGGACATAAAACGGTTTGGTCACGATGAACACGAGATCCCCGTAACGGAAAGAATCGTTTCCCCTGGGGATGATCGTGCGTTCGGCTCTTTTGATTGCCACCACGCGGAAGTGTTGTGCCCCGTATCTCTCTGCCATTTTTATCAAGGTGAGGTTGAGGACAGGAGCGTTATCCCATAATTTGATACCCAATAATTGCAGGCGACCGTCCGAGAACTCGTGTAGTTGCCGGGAACCGCTTTGCTTTAGTGAAGCGACAATCTCTTCCGCTGCCAAGCGTTCCGGATAGATCAACGAGTCGATGCCGATCATTTTCAGGTATTCCGTGTTTTCATTTTCCAGGTATTCACTATTATTTACTCGTGCAATAGTCTGTTTCGCTCCCAATTTTTTGGCTAGGATTGCCGAGTTGATATTTTGATCTTCCTGGTGATTTACCGCGATGAACAAGTCGCATTTGCGAACACCGGCATCTTTAAGTGCGCCGATGGAGGTACATGATCCCACGATAGACATGACATCCAGCTGGTTTTCAAGTAATTCCAGCTTTTCTTCGTCATTGTCAATCAACATGATATTATGTTCTTGCTTACTAAGCATTTTTGCGAGATGTGTCCCTACTTCTCCGGCTCCCGCTATTACTATGTCCATTTTTGTTAAGTGTTAATCAACTGGCAAAATAAAGAATTATAATCCGAATAACATAGAAAAATGTGGCAATTTTTATTCTAAGGGAATCACGATAGAGCCTAGTTCCTTTGTCTTGAACAAGGGGATTTGTCTTTCGCGGCAAAAATCATCCCATGCTTGGGTGCATCGGGGAGAATTGGATTGATCCAGAATGATTTGATGAGGATATGAATTCTTTGTCATTTCCGTGGGAGGATAGATATTCTCCGTGATAATTAAGGTGCCTTGCCCCGGTAACTCCGGGTGAAGGTGATCGGCTATGGTGATTGTTTGCTCGCGTATGTATAGTTGGTTGTCCGCGTACGTGATTCCCTTTCCGATAAAGCCATCGCTTCCTCTTAACGGATGTAACTTATTCGCCCTCGTGTAAGCCAATTGCCGTGAAGGATTGTCCGTGTTTTTTAAAAACGTGTAATATCCCTTGTGGTTTAACAGTATCGTGGAGTGTCGGTAACGATTGTACACGACGACTTCTTGCCGGTTTTGCCGGTAGAAGGTATGTCCGTAAGTAAAAGTAACGAGTAAGCAAACTGCGCCACAAAGTAATTGCAGTCCCCGTCGCTGGCGATTTCTCAGGTAAAGAATGGTTAGCAAGGCTATCGTGTATATCAATATGATATGGAAAATAGTCGGGTGTAAGTCCGGCAGGTTTATGGCGATACGGGAAAATATCCGGAGGCAATGCAGCAGGGCATATGTAATCCCTGTCAAGAGCATCGCGAGGTATGCACTTATAAATACAGGTAAAGCAAGTAACGCGATGCCAAGATAAAGTAGCAATGTCGCTACCGGAACGGCAACGAGATTGAACAGAATGCTATTCAAATTGATCACGTGGAAGTGATAGGCCATAACCGGGAGGGTCAGTATCTGTGCCGAAAAACTGATACAAAGGAGGGTGTAAACTTTCCGGACAACCGGCGGGAGGTCTTTTTTCTTGATAACAGTCAACGGATAGATAAGCGTGATACCCGTGTAGGCGGCATATGACATTTGAAAACTCACGGAATAAAGCAGTTCCGGCTGTATAAGCAACGTGAAGAATGCCGCGGCGGCTATGGCATTCAGTGGTACATAATCCAGTTGAAATGCTCCCCCGACGATAATAAAACTCAATATCGTGGCGGCTCTGCAAGCGGAGGGCGACAATCCGGTAATCCCCGTGATCAGCCATAATAAGGGAATCAGCACGAGCGTGTATTTGCGTTTCTTGAAGCCGAGAAGGCGCAGCCCGTAAAGTAGCAAGAGATAGATTGCCCCGATGTGTAATCCGGAAATGGCGAGCAGGTGGATGGTTCCCGTGTCTTGGAATAATTGTTTCGTGTCCGGGGCAAGGCTTTGGCGGTTGCCGAGACAGAGAGCCGTGAGTAGATTGTAAGTTGTGCTGTCAGGAACAATTGCGGCTAATTTATGTTGTAGGGATTCTTGTAAAGAATGGCAAAAGGAACGAATGTCTTCCGAGTGCCCCGTGTGTTTCGGGGGCGAGAGAGGTACGCACCTTGCTTGGATACCCTGATGGCGAAGGTACGTGTTGTAGTCGAATTCATGTAGATTCCCGCTTGAAGTCAAGGGATAAATCCTGGCATTCAGCAAAAGCGAATCCCCGATAGAAAAACGAACGGAATCTCCGTATTGTGTAAATACTTGTATCCCGTTCGACGAGATGACAGCCTTGTCGGGAGGTATGATCCGCGTGCAACGCCCCTCTAGCGTGTAAACTTTCCCGGGAGTAAACGAAAGGTCGAGGGGGCGGTGGCAATACACGCCTGTCAAGAAAAGGAACAAAAATGTAACGGCATAAAAGTATCTTCCCCGGGGCATCCGGGAAGCACAAAAGAGCGGAAGCAGCGAACCGATCAGCGTGTAAAGAATCATCCGGGAAGGGACGAATGCAACGTATTCACTAGCCAGAATACCCGAAATCAAAGGGATCACGAGGAAAAGGTACGGGTACCGGTGCCAGTGGATAGGATGCATGAACCTCCCTCCCTCCTTTATTTCAGTTTCGGTAGAACCACCCGATAGTTTTGTTTAAATTTTCCGGCACTGATATTGCTCAATTTCCCTTTCAGCAAGCGTTTTTTCAATGCGGACAGGTGGTCCGTGAACACGATGCCGTCCAGGTGGTCATACTCGTGTTGCACGATGCGTGCACGGGTTCCCGTGAATTCCTCCACGTGTTCCTCCCAGTTCTCGTCCCGGTAAGCAATTTTAATCCGGTCTTTTCTCATCACGTCCTCGTGAATGCCGGGTATGCTTAGGCATCCCTCGTTGAAGGGAACTTCTTCCCCCGAGCGTTCCAGTATATGCGCGTTAATAAACGCTTTTTTGAAACCCTTGCAGTCCGGGTCAATTTCTTCAAACGGGTTCCCGTCAATGACGAAAACGCGTATATTCCTCCCGATCTGGGGAGCGGCGAGTCCTACCCCGTCCGACTCGTACATGGTTTGCCACATATCCTCGAGCAGTTTGCCCAACCCCTCGTATTCCGGGGTAATGTCTTCAGATACCTTCCGAAGTACCGGATGTCCGTAAATGTAAATAGGTAACAGCATATCAAAAATTCATATTTCTTTGTGATTCTATGTAGGATTGCAATATGATCGTGGCACTAATGGCATCGATAATCGCCTTATCCTGACGTTGTTTTTTCTTGGCTCCCCCCTCGATCATCGCCTTGTGTGCCAAGACAGAGGTGAAGCGTTCGTCATACATGACAATAGGAATATCCGGGAATTTGCGTTTGAGCGCGGTGAGGAACGGTTTGATATACGCCATACTTTCCGAGTCCGAGTTGTCCATTTGCTTGGGATGCCCCACGACAATGAGGTCTACTTTTTCTCTCGAGCAATAATCCTGTAAAAATTGTAATATCTCGTGTGATTTGACCGTCGTGAGACTGTTGGCGATGATCTGGCATGGATCAGTAACCGCCACGCCAACCCTTTTTTTCCCGTAATCGATAGCAACAATTCTTCCCAATACCCTAATCCTTTACGATAATGAAAATATCCTCGTTTTCTTTCTTCATCAAATACTGTTCTCTCGCGAACTTCTCCAGGTTATCCCTGTTTCCCAACAACTCATCTTTCTTGCGTTTGTCCTCTTCAATCTTCTTCTGGTAGTATTTCTTCTCCTTCTCCATCTGGCTGATTTTCGCGCGCAACTGTAGCTGGTCGATAAAACTATATTTATCGAACAACGCGATCCAAACAACAAATAGCAGCCCCACTATCGTGTATTTGTTTGCAAATCGCTGAAACAAATTCCTCGATGTTTCTTTGTTTTCGTCTTGCATGATGCAAAGGTACAAAAAAAGAGATGGTTAAGATGCATCCCCGTGTAATTTTTTTCCATACGGGTAAAATCACGATTTCGCGCTGCATATTTATAAAAACGGCGGGAATATTTATACATCGCATTCATTTTCAGTGTTTTATAAATTAATAAAAAAGAACTTTCCCTATTTTTCGTGTGACTAAATTCATTAGCTTTGTGTTTTCAGAATTTATAGATAAAAAGAAGAATAACAATAAAATACTAGAAATGGAAAAGAAGTTAGCGGTAATCGCGTTAGGTGGAAACGCTCTTTTAAGAGGAAACCAGAAAGGAACCATCGAGGAGCAAAATGCCAACACGGTAGACACGTTGGAAAATTTGGTGTACTTGATTAAAGATGGATACAATTTGATTATCTCGCACGGGAACGGTCCGCAAGTAGGAAACGTGCTCATGGACAACGCTGCCGGGGCCGAGATGTATGGCAACGCGGCAATGCCGCTGGATACCTGCGTGGCTTTCACGCAAGGGCAGATCGGGTACATGATCGAGCGTAACTTGCGTAATATCTTGAAAGAACATGGTTTGCAACGCAACGTGATCTCCATGGTGTCACAGGTAATCGTGGACAAGAACGACCCGGCAATGCAGAACCCCACGAAACGCGTGGGTAAAATCTATACCAAGGCGGAGGCGGATAAATTAGCCGCGGAAAAAGGTTGGATTTTCAAGGAAGAAATCAAGGTAGAAGGCGGATGGCGCCGCGTGGTACCTTCCCCGGACCCGAAAGATTTCATGAATGCCGACCTCGTGGAGCGTTTGGCTCGCGAAGGCAACATCGTGATTACAACCGGCGGCGGCGGTATCCCCGTGTATATCGACGAGAACGGGGATATTCAACCCCTGGAAGGCGTCATCGACAAGGACTTGGCTTCCGCCATGGTCGGGACGAGAGTGAAAGCCGACGAGTTCTACATCCTGACGGACGTACCTTATATTTACAAGGATTACAAGAAACCGTCCCAGCAAAAACTCGAGTTCCTCGATTATGCCGATACCATGAAATACCTCGAGGAAGGCGTGTTCGCCGAGGGAAGCATGGCGCCGAAGATTCGCGCTTGCTTGCGTTTCGTGAAGAATGGCGGGCAGAAATCCGTGATCACGGAAGCGACCAAGCTGGAAGACCGTCGTTACGGTTCCAAGATCACGATGGAATACGAGGACGACAGAAGATAATTGAAAATTGAAAATGGAGAATTGAAAATTGAAAATGTTTTTTTATTCTCGATTGGATGTTGTATTTTTGACGAAATTTTACAACGGGAAGGAACATGGAGAATCCTTTCAATTTAAAATCTAAAATCATAAATCTAAAATAAATAAAGTTATGGCTTTTAATTTGAGAAACAGAAACTTCTTGAAGTTGTTGGACTTCACCCCGAAAGAGATCAAATACATGTTGGATTTGGCTGCCGACCTGAAAAAGGCAAAATATGCCGGAACCGAACAACCTCGTTTAAAAGGTAAAAATATCGCTTTGATTTTCGAGAAAACTTCTACCCGCACCCGTTGCGCGTTTGAGGTCGCCGCTCACGATCAAGGTGCCCACGTGACTTATCTCGGTCCCTCCGGGTCACAGATCGGCGTGAAAGAATCCATGGCAGACACGGCTCGCGTGCTAGGTCGTATGTATGACGGTATCGAGTACCGCGGTTTCGGGCAGGCTATCGTTGAGGAGCTGGCTCAATACGCGGGAGTACCCGTGTGGAACGGTTTGACCAACGAATTCCACCCGACCCAGATCCTTGCCGACTTCCTGACGATGATGGAACATACCGACAAACCGTTGAACAAAGTGACTTTCGCTTATCTCGGTGATGCCCGTTTCAACATGGGTAACTCCTTGATGGTCGGTGGAGCCAAAATGGGTATGGATGTTCGTATCGTTGCCCCGAAAGAATTGCAGCCGGATGCCGAACTGGTGGCTACTTGCAAGGCTATTGCAGAAGAAACCGGCGCGACGGTGACAATAACCGACAACGTGGAAGAAGGCGTAAAAGGTTGCGATTTCTTGTACACCGACGTGTGGGTATCCATGGGCGAGCCCGCCGAAGTATGGGCAGAGCGTATCAAATTGTTGACTCCTTACCAGGTGAACAAACGCGTGATGGATTTGACAGGAAACAAGAACTGCAAATTCATGCACTGCTTGCCGGCATACCATAACCTGGAAACCCAAGTAGGTCGTGACGTTTACAAGCAATTCGGGATGAACGGCTTGGAAGTAACCGAGGAAGTGTTCGAATCGGAGAACTCCATCGTGTTCGACGAGGCCGAGAACCGCATGCACACGATCAAAGCCGTGATGGTGGCTACTTTAGGTGACTAACACTTGTAGCGAACCGGTAGAAATGCCCGGTATGATAGTATAAAAGAAGCCCGCTTGATTTTGTCGTCGAGCGGGCTTCTCTATTTCGCTTTCCGCGAGGCATCATCTCTCGCTCGAGATCACGCGACCGGTTCATCCCAGCCGCTGACGAAATGTTCGTCCGGCGAAAACTCCTTCCCGTCTGCCGACATGAAAAACGCGTACAAGTGTGCCGCACCCGACAATTCCTTGTTATCGCGTGCGTGGAATGTCACTTGCCCATCCGCCCGCCGCGCCGTGATCCCCGCGATCTCCGCGAAAACATCCGGGTTACTCTCCCGCAAAACAATCACGCGTAAGCGGTCGTCAAGAAACGCCCTTTTCCCCTCGACATTGGGCTGCCACGTGAGCGTGCAGCTCCCGTCCTCGTTATCAACCAGGCGGGGATTGCGAAGCCGCACCAGGTTTCCCGTGCTGAAATGCATGGCGTTATACATGCCGATACGCATATTCGCGTCGTAGGCGAAATAGGTTTCTTGCATGAATAAATTTTTCCCTTTCATCTCTCGCCTCTTTGCCTCGTTTTGCCACGCTGGTTGCAACTTGAATATATTGAGGGCGGTCCAAACGTGATTCACCATTTGCACGCGCCTCACGCTCCTGCTTCTACGCGTAACGATCCCGTCATTCTCGCCGCGGAAATCATCTCCCGTCTTCCTGCCGCGTGATTTATCCAGTTTTTCCAAGTCAATAATCGGCATAATGCTTTCTTGTTTTTTAGTTTTCCGTACCTGTCACCTTGCCGCGTACTAGAAGTCTTCCGGCGGGTAAACCGTGGGTTTCAATACAAAATTATGGAAAAACATACAGAATCAATACAAAAACGTTGATTTTTGTATCGTTTTGTATTGAACTTGTATTGAAACCAGCGGGATCCCCCCGGGAAGATGGCGGGTACGTGTCAAGATTATGGCAAGAAGATTGTCGTGATTAAAATTAAACTGATGTTAAAAATAAAAATTTGAAACATTTTTATTTTTTTATTCAACAATAAAACATTACCTTGTGGTATCGTTTAAAATATGGCTGTACAAACCAGTTTTTGAATGTTCCCGGAAGGGAAGGCGTTTGTGTGCACGTGCGGCGTGTCACCCGTGTAAGACACGTTCATGCATGACTATTTAGCCCGTTTCACGCGGGATTAATTGGGGATTTTTTAATAAACTAAAAAAATGATAATATGCCAAAAATATTATTGTCTTTAATAACAGGTATTAGCAACGCGCTAGGCGACGTTGTCTACTACATGGTAGGTTCAAATTGTTATATGCGGCGCAAGGGGGCTGGACCGTCGGGCGACATGACCGACGAGCAGGTGGCGCAGCAAAATATCATGGCTACCCTGGGACGCTTGTCAAGCATGTTCGACCCGATCACCTCGGTCGGGTTGAAACACGGCAAGTGCACGGGGCCGTCGGCGGTGTACAATAACTTCGTGCACTACAACCGGAAGAACGTGACGTGGGATGCCAAGACGAAAGAAGTGGTGGTGAATTTTTCTGACCTCGTGCTGAGCCGGGGGACACTTTACTCGCCCGATCTCACCGTGACCCTCAACGAGGAAACGCGAAAGATTATTATCGAGCAGGAAGGAATGGTCGTGGGGGCGAAAATGAACCCGGATGATGACGTGTTCGCGGGAGTGTTTGACATGAAGAACGAGTTCTGTATCCTCGTCCCCTTGCGCAAACGCGAGGAAAGCGGGTCGACTTCCGTGGCAATTCCCGACAAGTGGGATATTGCTTCTATTGTCGTCTACGGCTTGGCTCGTGACGTGAAGAAAAAGCATTGCTCTCCCGCCGTCGCGGTGTACGGGATCGGGTAAGGTTAATTTTCCCGCCGCACGGGGGCGGGAAAAAATACAGGAACACAAATGTACCAGGAGCCGAGTTCCGGTCAAAGAAAAAAATGCGACCCAAGACTCCGCCACGTTAAAGGAATGGGTAAAGGGCCACGAGGAAGATATTGATATCAGGTATGGCGATCTTGAAAAGGATACAACAACAATAAAAACAAAGTGATGTTGAAATTAAATAAATAAAGCGATACTATTTAATAACTTTTCATATCTTCGCGATACGAGCGTGCACGGCACGTTCTTGGATTGAAAATATTTGTACGGCAAACGAAGGTTATCTCCAAGCTTCGAATCAATCGGGTAACCTTTCGGTAACGGCGTACGTGTATATAAAATACGCGTACCCGTTTTACGTGAAATTCCCTGATTGTTTCGAAGCTTGGAGGGAAGGAAGCGTGAAACGTGGTACGTTTCTTTTTGTCGTGATAAAGACTCGGTACATGAATTTTATTTTAATACTGTATTATGGAAAACGAGGTACACATCACGGTAGAAATTCCTCCTGTCAAGGAAAAGAAATTGAGTATCCGGTCTGTCACTTATCTTTTGCTAGACCCGGTTGTTATTTCAGAACTTCCCCCTATTTGCCCCAATTAATAGTGATGGTGATGCTGACGCGTGAATGGCGCACGGGCGACAGACGCGGGAGGCTGCCGGGTAAACGGCAGCCTCATTTTTGTTCGTTGTCGCGATCACGTTGATTTGACGATGATTATATTCTCGTGACGAGAGCCGTCACTCCCAGTTCGCGGCTTAAAGCCTCGTACTCGGGTTGCTTGTCGGGCATTGTCGCGTAGCATTCCAGTAAAACCAGTTTCCACCCGGCGGCGGCGACTCGCTTTAGCATCGTCGCGTCCCCTTTCATCACGCGCGGGTCGCCCGTTTCATCACGCCGTGCCAGCGTGTGCAGCAGCAAGGCGGTGAGCGTGTCGGGCGCGGGTGCGTCTTTCCCTTTCAGGGAAAAATCTATTCTTCTTACTCTCTCTCGCTTGTCCTCGCTCAGGATGACGGATGTCAGCACGTGGGGTGTTTCCACGGGAGTGCACCTTTTCCCGCTCACGGCCCGGTTCAGTTTTAGCGAGTGTTTGTAATACTCGATCCCTTGTTCCGGGCTCGCGAGCGACAAGGCTATCGCGAGCCCGTACTCGAAGAAAGAGAAGCGGGGTTGATCGTATTCCCAGCCGTATCGTAACTCGTTCACTCCCCTGTGGAAAAGTTGGAGCGCCTCGTGATAATTGCCCGTGTAGAGGTGGTACATTCCCGTCAGCTGGTAATCCGCGCGGAAACGGTGGATAAGACCGGTGGGGAATTCCTCGAGTTGCCCCGTTAACAGGCAGGAGTGGAGCGCTCGCGCGTTTTCTAGCGCGTGCCGGGTATCAGGCTCCAGGGAATCGGGCGCGGAGAACCGGGCGATCCAATCGTCAACGAGCTGGCGCGGGGCGAGGGCTTCGATCCGCTCGAGCGTGCCCCGGGATATCTCGAGCGCGAGGTCAAAGGGGGGAATCAGGCATTCCATCCCGTCGAGTTCCGGGACGTGTACCGTTGCCGGGATCAATTTTCTCGTGTAACTGTACCGGTCGATAGCCAGGGCATCACCGGGTAATTTTTTCTCCAGCCAGTAATCCAGTATCGCTTCCCGTGAGGCTTTGCCCTCCACGGTGGCGTTGTTCCAGAACTTGATGTCGGGAAACTCTTGTTCCAGGTTACGACCGTCGCGCGCCAGTTCCAGCAACACGTGTAGCGAAAACACGGGATCGAGCGCGTATGTCCTCCGGTTATATTGCTCCGTGACTTTCATTTTTTGGAACCTTTGGCTTAGCGTTTTCACGGCTGATTCGAACTTTTGGCTGTTTACCTCTGGGCTAAATTGCCTCATGACAGAATAAAGTGACCAGTAGTCCAGGGGACAACAGGCGTATGCCAGGATTTCCGTCATCATTCGTGCCGTCGGGCGCAACGAGTGGTAGATTCCCGTGTCTGACTTTTGATTCGTGCTCATATTTGCAAGTGTATTGGTTTCTACAAATATACGAATATTTACGTGTAAAAAGGCTTTGAAAGGGATTTTATGAAAATAATGTAACATCCGCTCGAGGAATCTTTAATAATTATTCTTATTTTTAGGACTTGAATCGTTGCAAACGAATCGTGTTGTTGTTTAGAGTATTGTGAAACTAATTTGAAATTTATGAGAAAATTGACTCTTGTATTTGCTTTGGCGGCTTTCTTCTGCGGGATAATCTGCTCGTGCTCGAGTGGCGTGTCGGACAAGAATCCGAAGAAAAGCATGATGATCGAAACTCCCGTGCCGGAACGCCCGGCGGGACAGAAAGACGTGTTGGGGCTGGTGACCCCGAAGCTAGATACCGTGCGGGTCGGGTTCATCGGCTTGGGAATGCGCGGTCCGGGAGCCGTGGAGCGGTTTACCCATATCCCGGGAACGCGGGTGGTGGCTCTCTGTGATATTGTCCCCGAGCGGGTGGAAAAAACACAGGGAATATTGAGAAAAGCCGGGGTGCCGGAAGCCGCGGGTTACTCGGGAAGCGAGGACGCGTGGAAACAGCTCTGCGAGCGGGAAGATATCGACCTCGTGTACATCGCCACCGATTGGTTGCACCACGCCCCGATGGCTCTTTACGCCATGGAACACGGCAAACACGTGGCGATCGAGGTGCCTGCCGCCATGAACATGGAGGAAATATGGGCGCTGATCAATATGGCGGAGAAAAAGCAATTGCATTGCATGATGCTCGAGAACTGCGTGTACGACTTCTTTGAACTGACCACCTTGAATATGGCGCAGCATGACGTGTTCGGGGAAATCCTTCACGTGGAGGGGGCTTATATCCATAACCTGGACGAGTTCTGGGCTTACTACTGGAACAACTGGCGCATGGACTATAACCGGAAGCACCGGGGCGATATTTACGCCACGCACGGCATGGGACCCGCCTGCCAGTTGCTCGATATTCATCGCGGCGACAAGATGAATTACCTCGTCAGCATGGACACGAAAGCCGTGTCCGCCCCCGAGTATATCAAGAATAAAACGGGAGAAGACGTGAAAGATTTTAAAAACGGGCAGCACACCATCACGCTGATCCGCACGGAGAATGGGAAAACGATACAAATGCAGCATAACGTGACGTCGCCCCGCCCGTATAGCCGGATGTACCAGTTGACGGGTACAAGAGGCTTCGCCAACAAATACCCGGTGCAAGGATACGCGTTGCAACCCTCTCAAGTTTCTTCCGACGTGATGCCCGACCACGAGGACCTGAACGCCCACGGTTTCGTGTCGCGAGACGTGAAGGAGGCCCTGATGGAGAAATACAAGCACCCCATCCAGAAAGAACTGGAAGAGCAAGCCAAGAAAGTTGGCGGGCACGGCGGGATGGATTTCATCATGGACTACCGCCTCGTGTATTGCCTGCGGAACGGCTTGCCCCTGGACATGGACGTGTACGACCTGGCAGAATGGTGTTGCCTTGGCGAGTTGACGGAAATCTCGCTGGAAAACAACAGCGCCCCGGTAGCCATCCCGGATTTCACCCGCGGCGGGTGGAACAAGATCAAGGGATACCGCCACGCCATGGTGGAGTGAAAGGCGTGATTACACGTGTAGAGAAAGTTGATTCTTGCCGGGTTCTTCTTATTTTTTTGTCATGAAAATGACCGATTGATTGTTTTTTCCTTATTTTTGAAAAATCAAGAACGTGGAATAGGACTATGACAATTCAGGGTAAAGGTTATACTATTGACAAGCTGGTGAAGAGGGACCCGGAGGCTTTCCGGATTTTTCATCAGGAACACGTGCGTTTGTTTTGCCAGTTCGGTACGCGTTTTATTGATGACCCGGAAGTCGTGCGGGATATCGTGCAAGATGCCTTTATTGCCATGTGGGAACGGATTGCCACGTTCCGGGAGGAAGCCCACGTGAAGGCTTTTCTTTATGCCACGGTGCGGAACCGGGCAATTAATTATTTGCGGGACAGGCAAGTGGAGCTTCGGAACCGGGAGAACTTGGCTCGCTTGCAGGATGAGGCGACTTTTCGGGATATTGCCGTCGAGGAGGAAACGTATGATTTCCTGTGCCGGAAAATAGATTCATTGCCCCCGATGCAGCGGGAAGTGTTGTGGATGCACGTCGATGGGTTGTCGAACGAGGAAATCGCGGAGAAATTGAAAATATCCGTGAATACGGTACTCACGCATAAGCAACGAGCCAGGAGCGTTTTAAGGGATTATCTGACGAGTTTTTCTATCTGTTTGGTAAATTTCTTGTAATTTTTCGTTTCTCGTGTAGTCATTTTGATGAAGGTTCGTGTGTTTATTGAAAAATGAATACATGAATTAAATCGGAATGTTATGAGAATTTGTTTGAGTGTCGTTATTTTATGCGTGACAATATGCGCGTGCACGTGCAAGCAGGTCGGTTACGAGATCCGGGGGACGCTCTCGGGTGTCAAGGATGGAACTTTTGTTTTTCTGGAAGATGTTTTCGCCGGGAAACGGGCGGATTCGGCTGAAGTACGGGACGGAAAGTTCGTTTTCAAGGAAAACGAGGAATTGAAGGAACCGAAATATTGCCGTTTGATCGTAAAAGGTGAAAAGTTGAATCCTTTCGGCGCGAAAATAGCCTCTTTTTTCGTGGATAATTCGGTGATGGAATTCAAAGGCGTGTTGGACAGCATGCCGGCTATTTTGGAATTCACGGGAGAGGAAACGGGCGTGAAAGTGTCGGGGGGTGCTACCCAGGAGTTGTATAACGAGTATTTGTCACAAATACGGGAATTGCGGTTGCGCTATGATGTTTTGCGGCATCGTACGGGAAAGATTTTCACGACAAAGGATAAACAACCCGAGTGGAGTTTCGAGGAGAAACTGCAAATGGAAGGGGAGATGAGGGAATTGGAGGAAAAGATGTATCGTGTAGGGGAGGAATTCGTGAAAGCACACCGGGAGTCGGTGGTTATCGGGCAGGTAATCATCTTAATGGTCGAGAGATGGAGGTATAGAATTACCCCGGAGGAATTGAATAATCTGTTCGGGTACGTCGCTCCTGAATTATCTGAAAGCGAATTGATGCGGAACTTTAAGGAGAGAGCGAAAAAACGGGTGCATCAAGTGATGAGGGGTATGAAATATTACGACGTGGAATTGGTTGACACGGGGGGAAATAAGGTGATGTTATCGGAACACGTGCAGCCGGGGAAGTATAATTTGTTGGATTTCTGGTCATCGGGATGTGTGCCTTGCCGGAAGGAGATACCTCATTTGTTGGAAATTCACGAGATTTGTGGAGACGCGTTGAATTTTATTAGTATCTCTTTGGATAAACGGGATGATCGTTGGAAAAAGGCAATGGAGGAAGAAAAAATGCCTTGGACGCAGTTGTGTAACCCGGATGGGTTTTACGGGGTGTTGAAGTCAACGTATAGTATCCCAGCGATCCCATTTTCCGTGTTGGTGAACCCCGAGGGAAGAATTGAGTACGTGAATTTGCATGGTACGGAGTTAGATAAAGCTTTGGTGGATTTAGGTATCTGGAAACACTGACTTGGTAGTTAAAAAATATTAAACTTATCGTTTCGTGTAGTCGTAACCGGGAAGTTTCGTGTGTTATAATAAAAACAATTATGAGCACAGAATATATATACAAGGAGATCGAGATAGTCAGCACTTTGTTGAAGAAATACTTTGACGGGGAAATGACATCCGATGAACGTTCACGATTAGCCGGATGGTTGCGGGAAGACCGGGGGCATCGGGAGATGTTGGTGAAGATGCGAGAGAAACGGGATCTCCGGTCGCGATACGAGCGTTGGCACGAGGTGGATGTGGCACGGGATTTCGAGGAGTTGAAGAAACGTATATTCGAGGAGAAGTCTGCACGTGGGTTCGTGAAACGATGGATGTATTACGCGGCAGCGTCAGTTGTTTTGGTGTTACTTGGTCTGGGTGCTTGGTTGCAATTATATTCACCGGAGAAGAAAGCAGTTCCGGTAAGTAACGGGAAAGTGCTGGCTATCTTGAAGACAGCAGACGGTAACGAGATTGAGATCGGGGATCGGACGGGACAGAATAAGAAGATGCTGGGCGATTATTTCGTGGTGAAGGATTCTTTGCGGGAATTGGTCTATCAGGATGACAAGTCCAAGAACGAACAGGTTCGCTATCATCAGTTGGATGTGCCGAGGGGAGGAGAGTATAAATTGAAACTTTCGGACGGGAGCGTGATCTGGTTGAATTCGGAATCGAGTGTTTATTTCCCCGAGGCGTTCGGTAAATCGAAACGGGAGATCCGGGTGAGTGGAGAGGTCTATCTGGAAGTAGCAAAAGATTCGAACAGACCTTTTATCGTGAATGCCGGTGCTTTCCGTACGGAGGTATTGGGGACTTCATTTATGATGCGGGTGTACCCGGAGGAGCGGGAGTGGTCGACAGTACTGGTAGAAGGCAAGGTGAAAGTGTCGTTCAAAGGGACAGACGTTGTACTGGAACCAAGGCAGAAAGCTTACGTGGAACGGGGTGTGTTGTACGAGGGAGAGGCAAACTTGAACCGGGAGTTGGCGTGGTTGAGAGGTGCTTTCGTGTTCGAGCACGAACGTTTGGAGAGCGTGATGCGAACTTTGTCCAGATGGTATGACGTTAGTTTCGTGTTTGAGCGCGAGGAATTGAAGAACTATGAGTTCACGGGAAGCGTGCGCAGGGATCAACCGATTGCGGAAGTGTTGGATGTATTCCAGCGGATGAATGTGGTGACATTTGTGAAAAAAGGAAATAGCGTGTTGGTAAAAGAAAAAGACAAAGTCAAATAGTTTTATTGGGATTAAACGGTTGACTTTGTCCAGTATCAATTAATATTACAAATCTATGAAAAAAAATCGAAACAGGCAATTTTGGCAGGGTTGTTTTGGGCAGCGTTGTTGTCTGCTGCTTTTAATTCTGTTGTTTTCCGGACCGGTATGGTCGCAGGAAAAAAAGGAATATCGGGTTTCTCTTTCGGTGAAAGAGATGCCGATGATTGAAATTTTGAAATTGATAGAGAAGCAAGTTCCCTATGAATTCATGTATTATGACGGGGATATCCGGAAATTGGGATCGAGAAGTTTCGAGTTCAAGGATATTCTGATGGAAGCGGCGTTAGATTCCTGTTTGAAGGGATCTAACATGAAATACGAGCTGATCGGGAGAAACTTGTTGTTCAAGAGAGTGGAACGGTCGACTCCCGCGGTTGGGAGAAAGGTGACGGGTGTTGTGGTAGACCACAACGGGAATCCGTTACCCGGGGCTACGATCAAGGTTGTGGGGAGTGTTTTAGGAAGAATTACCAATAAGGACGGGGTTTTCACGATTATTGTTCCCGAGGGGCAGGAATGTAAGCTAGAGGTTTCATTTATTGGCTTCAAGAAACAGCAGGTTAGCGTGGAAGGAGATGAGCCGTTGAAAATCGTGCTGGAGGAACTGGTTGCTGAAGTGGACGAGGTGGTTGTAACCGGTTACCAAAGGATAGACAAAAGTTTGTCTGCCGCCTCGACGTATTCGGTAAAAATGGAGGACGTGATGGTTCCCGGTAGTACTTCCGTGGAAGATATGTTGCAGGGGGAGGTTCCCGGCTTGATGTTGTCGTACGGTTCGGGAAGTACTTCCAGCCTGCCGAAAATGCGTATGCGGGGAACTGCCACATTGTTGGGAAATGCTTCGCCCGTGTGGGTGATTGACGGGATTATCCAAGAGAGCCCGATAGATGTTTCTAACGAGGACGTGGAGAATATGTTGAATGATGCGGGAGATTACACGATGTTCGGGGGGGCGATTTCCGGAGTGAACCCGATGGATATCGAGAGTATCACGTTTCTGAAGGATGCGGCAGCTACGGCGATTTACGGTACGCGGGCGGCAAACGGGGTGATCGTGGTGACGACGAAAAAAGGGAACTCCCGGAAGACGACGATCAGTTATAGTGGAAACTTGAAGTTTTTGGAAAGACCGAGTTACCGGAAGTCTGCCAATTTGATGAACTCGAAGCAACGGATGGCTATTTCACGTGAGTTGTTCGAGGACGGGATGATCTTCGAGAAGTTGCCGAATTACGGGTTCGAGAAGGTCATGATCGATTACTTGAGCGGGAATGCAACATACGAGGATGCAGAGCGGGAGTATAAGTTGCGGGAGCGGGCGAACACAGACTGGTTCGATTTGCTCTTCGAGAATAGTATCAGTAATAATCATTCGCTGTCGGTGTCCGGCGGTAACGAGAAGTCGACGTATTATACTTCCGTGAGTTATTCCAATGACAGGGGGACGCAGAAGGGCGACCAATCCACTCGTTTCACGGCAAATGTGTGCGTGAATACACAGTTGGCGAAGTGGTTGAAGGCAGATATGAAAGTGAACTACTCGGATCGGAAAGTGAAGGGATTTTTCAGCACAACCCCGATGAATTACGCGTTGTCGACTTCCCGGACGATCCTGCCAGACGAGTATTACCTGAAAGACGTGAAGAAACTTTCGGGAACCGTCGAGGAGGTGAAAGTGGAATACGAGTACCCGGTGACGTATAATTATTTGAATGAATTGAAAGAAACCTCCAACACAGGGCGCACGAAAGAGTTCAGCGGAAGTATGAATTTGGCGCTTGACCTATACAAGGGGGTGAAGGGAGAGATTATATTTGCTTACATGGATAGCCGCAGTTTGGGAATCAAGTATGCTTCCGAACGTTCGTATTACATGGCGAACAAGCGGGGATATGATTACGGGGCAGTGCCGATCGGGGGCACGCAGGAAAAATTGTCGCAATACCCTTACGGGGGATATTATCAACGCCGGGATGAGAATATGACGAAGTGGGAGTTGCGGGGTACGTTACGGTATAATAAATCATGGCAAGAAACGCACACGATTTCGTTACTTGGTGGAGGGCAGATCACTTCGCGGAAGAGTTCCGGTTTCACGACAGATGAGTACGGTTATTTTCCGGATCGCGGGCACTCGATATTTTACGAGTATAATAAAGATGATTCCGGGTTCTTGGGAAACAGCTATGGTTCTTCTTCCGGGAAACACAAGGTGACGATAAAGGACAGGATTGACAATACGGTGAAAGTGATGGCATCGTTGGTGTACGACTACAAACGGCGGTACGTGGTGAATGCCAGTTTCAGCGTGGACGGAACGAACCGTTTCGGGCAGAACAAAAAGTTTCGTTTCTCACCGATATGGAGTGCCAGCGCCCGTTGGAATATTCTGGAAGAAACGTGGATGAAGGAACAGAATCTGCTCTCGGTATTGAGCGTGAAAGCCAGTTACGGTTTCCAGGGAAATGTGGTGTATGGAGTTAGTCCGAGTTTGAAGGCGAAGTACCTCACGGGTAGATACGCGATTAACCAGTACTTGGGAGAATTCCAGTTAGCACTAGATGGGCTGCCGAACCCGAATTTGGATTGGGAGAAGACCCGGACGATTAATTTGGGGTTGGAGATCGCGGTGTTGAAGAATAGGTTGTCTTTCACGGCAGAATATTACTTGAAGAAAGGGGATAAGGTACTGTTTAACAGGGAAGCCCCGTTGGAATATGGGGTCGACAAATATAGAAATTATTTTAATGACTCGAAGTTAACGAACGAGGGGTACGAGTTCTCGTTGCGTGGAGTAGCGGTGAAGACGAAGGACGTAACATGGTCGATTTCCACGAATATATCGTTTAACCGGAACGAGATTGAACGTAATATCCGGTCAGAATCCTATTCCAGTTACCTGAGTGGTTCTGTGGCTTACCCGAATCGCCCGGTGGGTTCATTCTGGTCATGGAATTTCAAGGGGTTGAATAAAGACGGGCTCCCGGTGTTTGATTTCGGGGAGAACAGCGGATACACGAAAGAGGAATTACGACTGGATGCCGCGAAGTATCTGGTGTACTCGGGTAGTAAGAATCCTGACGTGACGGGAGGTTTCAACACGAATTTGTCCTACAAGAATTTGTCGTTTAGCGCGAAGTTCTCGTTTGCCCTAGGCGCCAAGACTCGTTTGCGTCCGGTATACCAGGGTGGAACTTCATCTATGGATGCGGCAAAGGTTCCGACGTTTGACCAGAATTTGTCGTCAGAGTTCATTACCCACTGGAGAAAACAAGGCGACGAGGCATGGACGGATAAGCCGGGATTTCTGGGTCCGAAGAATATGAATAATAACACGTACACGCATCCGGGTGGTTCCCGGGGGCTATTCAAGATGTGGGATGAGGGGTGTCATCGGGTAGTGAGTGCCGATTATTTGCGTTGTCGCTCGATGTCGTTATCTTACAAGTTACCGAGGAATATATTGTCTAAACTTGGGGTATCATCTATGTCCGTGGGACTTACCGGGACGAATTTGTTCGTGGTGAAGGACAAGCGGTTGAAAAAGCAAGACCCGGAAACGGGATCGATGAATGTGCCGTTATTGCCGTCGTATAATTTTTCTATTAATTTGAATATTTAACGGAAAGGAGTATCATGATGAAAAAGATAAATATATTATGGATCATCGTGGGATTGTGTTGGGCGTGTGATGATTTCCTGTCGAAAACGCCACCCGATGAAGTAACCCCGGAGTCGACGAAGTCTTTCAGCGAGTTATTACTGTACGAGGGATATTTGGCTGAGAACGAGTATGTGGATAACATGACATACTATATGGATGATGACGTGGAGAATATTTTCCCACAGAGTTCTTTTCTTGGAAGTGGATACAAGGATGAGCATTTGTGGCAGAAATTGTTTTACACCTGGCAGCCCTTGGCGGTAGATCAAGTGCTAGAGGACAAGGGGAGTACGTATAATGCAGGTGGGTACGTTCCATGGAAAAATTATTACGAGTGCATCTTGGGTTGTAATCTGATTTTGAAGTACGTGGATGAGTCCACGGGGACGGATGAGGATAAGAACTACTTGAAAGGGCAGGCTTATTTCTTGCGGGCATTCTATTATTTCCAGCTAGTGAATATTTACGGGTGGCCTTATAATGATAAGAAGAGCGACCCCAGCGTGAATTTGGGAGTGCCCATTATCACGCAACCGGAGATCGGGGAATTGGTGTTCCCCCGGAATACGGTGGCTGAAGTGTATAAATTGATCGTGGAGGATATCGAGAATGCGGTGTTGTTGTTGGACAAGGAGCAACGGGAAGCCGTGAAGTACCGGGTGACTTATTTGCCGGCTCATTTGTTGGCTTCGCGGATTTATCTTTACATGAATAATTGGAAAGAGGCGTTGAAACATGCCCGTTACGTGATGGAACGGAAAAGTTTATGTGATTACACGGGGGTGGCTGAGGGTGATTATGAAACAAAATATGTTTTCCGGGAAGGGAACGAGGATATCATCTGGTTGTTCGGTTCCCGGAGGAACTGGTGGGGATACTCGGATGCTTCATCTCTCTCGGACGCTTTTATGGCTTCCAGTAAATTGTACGCTTGTTTTGAAGAGGATGGATTGACCGATAAACGGAAAGATTATTTCTTTTTCTTGAAAGATAATTTGATTTCCGTGAAGAAGTATAATAAGAATTCGATCAATTACGGGCAGGGATTCCGTGCTACGGAGGCTTATTTGAATGCGATAGAGGCTTTGTTGATGCAATACAAGGAGGGAGATAAGGGTGCTGGCGATGAGGCTCTTGAATTGTTGAATGACTTCCGGAGAACACGTTACGTGTCACGGGATGGAACGGTACAACCGGATGTGGAGATGGGAAC
This sequence comes from Butyricimonas synergistica DSM 23225, assembly GCF_000379665.1. GTDB lineage: Bacteria > Bacteroidota > Bacteroidia > Bacteroidales > Marinifilaceae > Butyricimonas > Butyricimonas synergistica. The sequence continues at coordinate 57,324 of NZ_KB903367.1, forward strand.
GGCGGACGAGTTGCTGGATATTTACAAGTTAGAGCGGCGCAAGGAATTGTGTTTCGAGGGACAGCGTTGGTTTGATCTGAGGCGTTACGGGATGCCTCGTTTGGAGAGAGTATGGACTCCGGATGGGACAACGCAAGAAGTGTATGTTCTGGAAGAGTCCGACCCGATGTACGTGCAGGATATCCCGTCCATGGTGACGGATCTGAACCCGGGAATTGAACCGAACAAGAGTTTGTCGGGACAACGCCTGCCAGTGAGTTTATAACGATGAAAATGAAGAATTATGAATAAGAATTTTCTTTTCCATATTTTTTGCGTGTGCATCATTTGCACGGGAATTATAAGCGGTTGTAATCAGGATGAGGATACTCTCGAACCGTCCGAGCATCTGCCGATGAAGTACACGTTGCCGCAGGGAGATGCGGAGTATGATGACCGGATTCTGGACTTCTACAAGAAGTTTGATACCTTTATTTTGTACGAGTACGATACGATCGATCCGTTTTGGAACGTGCAGAGCGTGACGAATGCATTGCAGGACTATCATATCGTGTTACCCAAGGAGGAGAATGTTGAGGCGGGGGTAAATATAATTTTTGACTTGTGGTTGGACTTGTATTCCGCCGAATTCTTACAGGGAAGGTTACCGCGTTACCTGTTCTTGTCTGATTCGGTGTACTATTGGTCTACGAGTATTCTCAAGCCTGGGGTTGTGGAGTTAAAAACGGAAAGTTACCTGACAACGGCTACAAGTATGACCATCACGGGCATCAATGCGACTTTATTGAATATGACTGATTCGGAGAAGAATAAATTGAAGGAAGCATTGAATGCGGCTTATTGGACGTTTATAGGCGATTATGGAAAGTTTGAAGCCCCAGAGGGATTTAAAAATATAGATTATACATTAATAAAGACAGCTGCTAATGCCCGGGCTGCAGGAATGTTTCATGGTAAATACAATTACAAAGTGAATGGTAAAAACCAGAGTCTAACGCCGGAAGTGGATGTAAAGGAGTCGATATTGTGGTTGTTGAATCAAACGCAAAGCAGTATAGATCGTTATCTGATTAAGGGAACCAGTTCCCTTTACCCTCCTGCGTGCAAGGAACGTTGTATTTTGCTTGCCGAAGAAATGAAGCGTGTGTATAATTTGGATTTAGAGGTCTTGACAGGAAAAACTTTACCCAAGAGAGAAAAAGCAGAGGAGTAAATTAATTTGAAGTTTTAATGTTTATTGGGATTACCGGAGGGATGCGAAACGCATCCCCTGGGTTCCTATTGTATCAATGTATAAAATGGATTGTATGAAAAATTGTATGATGTTGTTAGTGGTAACCTTGATGATGTTGCCTGGTTTTCAGAGACTTTATGCGGTTGGGAGCCCGGGGGCACTGTTGACTGTGGTTGACACACTACCCAAGAAGTCCGACAAGAAAAAGGACGTGAAGAAAGATGTAAAGAAACCCGAGGAGAAAAAGAAACCCTCGGAATACGAGAAACTTTTTAAAGATAAGGCTTTTGAAACGGTGAAAAGTAATTTTATAACTTTACACAAGATTGATAACAAGCTTTATTTTGAATTCCCGTTGACCTATTTGGGACGAGAAATGTTATTTTCATCAGCCCCTTCGGCAACGAGTAATAGTGCCGTGGCAGATATGGGACACAAGACGATGGAACATATCCGGTTCACGAAAGAGGATTCGTTGATTTGTTTGCGGCAAGTGAATACCACCACCACGTATGACCGAAAGGAGCAGAATATAGGTCAGGCTATACGGGAAAATACATTGGACCCCGTGTTGGATGTATTTAAAATTGTTGCTTACAATCCGGACAAGAGTGCTGTCGTTTTTGATGTAACCAGTTTATTCGCAGAAGATAACAGTCTTTCCTCTCTGTTTAGAAGTAGTATTTCAATATTCCGGCTTTCGGGTAAAGTGAAATCGAAAATGTCCGTTATCACCAGTATAAAGACATTTGATGACAATCTGACCGTTCGGACATTGATGCCGCATACCGTGTCATTGTTGTTCATGGGAATGACGTATGCAAAAATGGATGTAACCGTTACGGCAACCCGTTCGCTGTTGTTGTTGCCGGAAGATAAGATGTGTCCGAGGAAGAGTGATTCTCGGGTAGGTATTTTCTTAACCAACAAAGAACATTATACTTTGCAAAATGATGGCGTTGAAAGTTATTCTGTGGCTCACCGCTGGCGTTTGGAGCCGAAGGATGAGAAGGCTTATAAACAAGGTAAGCTGGTAGAACCGAAGAAACCGATTGTGTGGTACGTGGATAACGCTTTTCCGGAAGAATGGAAAGAGCCGATACGGAAAGCTGTGTTGCGTTGGAATGCGTCATTCGAAAAGATCGGCTTCAAAAACGTGATGCAGGTACGGGATTTTCCGAAAGATGATCCTAATTTTGACCCGGAAAACTTGAAATATTCATGTATCCGCTATTTGCCTACGGGGATTGCCAATGCTATGGGACCCTCGTATGTGGATCCGACAACGGGAGAAATTATGAATGCGTCTGTATTAGTTTATAGCAATATTGTGGGGATGATTAATAATTGGCGATTCATTCAGACAGCACAAGTTGATCCTTCGGTACGGAATAAAAAAATGCCGAAAAAGATTATGGATGAGTCAATCGAGTACGTGGTCGCTCATGAGATCGGACATACTTTAGGCTTTATGCATAATATGGCGGCATCTTCTGCTTACCCGGTAGATTCTTTGCGTTCTGCAAGTTTCACGCAAAAGTATGGTACGACTCCTTCTATCATGGATTATGCTCGTTTTAATTATGTGGCACAACCGGGAGATAAAGGAGTGAAATTAACTCCTCCTGTTTTAGGTGTCTATGATGATTACATGGTGAAATGGAACTATCAGTATTTCCCCGGGACGAAAGATATGGAAGAAGAGGCTGCTATTTTGGAAAAAATGGTAGACGAAAAAGCCGGAGATCCGTTGTATCGTTATGGACGTCAGCAAATTTTCAGTCGTTATGACCCAAGCGCCTTGGAAGAAGATTTAGGCGATGACCCAATGAAAGCGGGTGATTACGGTATTAAAAATTTACAGTATATCTTGAAAAATCTCGATAACTGGATCAAGGATGATTCCGACGGAACCCACAAATATGCCTTGTATCAAGGAATTGCCAACCAGTTCTATCGCTATATTCGGAATACTTTGTACAATATCGGGGGAATTTACTTGACCGAGGTGAAGGATGGGACTCCCGGCGATCGCTTCCGGGCTGTACCACGGGCTACGCAGAAAGCTTCTTTAAAGTGGGCGTTAAATCATTTCAAACACTCGGATTGGTTGAATAACAAAGAATTGACTCGTAAATTTCCTCTGGGCGTGAACATGGAACCCGTGCTCCAGATGGCATTGGCGAATAGTTTGAAACCTTTGTATAAAGGAGTGTTACTTTCCTCTCATATCTCTTCCGATCCGTACAAGATCGAGGAATTTTTTGATGATTTCTATAATTTGGTATTCGAGAACGTGATTAAAGATCGTCCTTTAACTTCCAGTGAGAAGATGTTGCAATCTGCTACAGTGGATCTGATCACAGAAACCTTCACCGAGAAAGAGAAGGGTAACGGATTATTGGGAATCACTTCTATCAATGATGCTTTTGCTCCTTCTGTGGACGATATCGTGGCTTATGGGCTGGACGAAACCGGGCTTGTGGCTCAGTTTGCGGATAAATTACGCGAGATCGAGCTGGAACAGGGAATAGGCAGCTTGATGAAAGAGATCGATTTAGAAAGTTTTGGGTATGGTTACGGTTGGCAAAGAGCCGTGTCCGTGACGGCTATCGATAACTCCAAGAGTAATCTTCATGCTTTTGGTATGCGGATTAAACGGTTGTTGGAATCCAAATTAACTAAAGCGAGTGGGGAAACCTTGGCGCATTACGAGGCTTTACTCTTTATGCTAGATCGTAAATTGACAAAGTAATAAGTTGGTGCAAAATAAAAACCGACCTCCACATCCGGAGGTCGGTTTTTAATTTTATAGATAAATTTTATTTTTCCAAAGCCTTCTTGATCTGTCGTTTTGCCAGGGTCAGCGGGGCTAACGAACAAGGTCCGTTGACGCAACCTCCGTCGCAAGCCATGACTTCCACGAACTGTGCTTCCGGTTTCTTCGGCATCATTTTCAGCAGGGTCTGGTTTTTCTTGTCCAATCCTTCGAGGGAAAGGGTGGTGTAACCATTTCCGACAGCTTCCACGATGGCATTCCGGACACCTCCGGCTTGGGCGTATCCGCGGGAGAATTTGGTAACTTCCGGGTTCAAAGGCATCTCTTCGCAAGTTTCCACGTTGATATCGTAAGCGACCATGAATGCGCCGAGTTCCTCGAAGCTCATCACGTAGTCAACTTCCGGTACGTACATTTCAGCCTCGTAACGTTTTGCCAGACACGGTCCGATAAATACCACTTCGGCATCCGGGTATTGTTCTTTCACTCGGCGGGCAGCGTACACCATGGGGCTACGCGTGTCCGAAACGAACGGTTTCACCATGGGCGCATGTTTGTCTACCCAACCCACGTATGCTGGGCAGCAGGAGGTCGTCATGAAAGGTTTCCCCTCGTGCATGCGTTCTAGGAATTCGGCAGCCTCGTTGCGTGAGGTGTCTTCCGCACCTAATGCCACTTCCACAACCTCGTCGAACCCGATAGCCTTGATTGCCGATAGGATTTGTCCCGGGGTAGCGTTAAACTGCCCGTAGATTGCCGGGGCAGGGATAGCTATGATTTTTTTGTTCGGGTCGCTGATGCTCTTGTACACGTCGATCACCTTGGAACGTTCCATGATGGCTCCGTACGGGCAGGTCTGCATACATTTTCCGCAATAGATACATTTGTCTTTGTCAATATGTTCCGTGCCGTCCTCTCCTTTGGTAATTGCTTTTACCGGGCAAACTTCCTCGCAAGGAACGGGGGTGTACACGATAGCGTGGTAAGGACATACCTTGGAGCAGAGCCCGCAGCTCACGCAATCTTCCTGCGTGATGCTTGCTTTTCCTCCCTTGAAGGAGATGGCTGCCTTCGGGCAGTTCATCAAGCAGGGGCGTCCCTCGCAACCACGGCACATGTTGGTCACGAAATACTGTGACTGCATACAAGCACTGCAAGCCTCGTGAACCACGGAAAGAATGTTCTCTTTCGTGTTCTTGTTGTCCAATGCTTTTTGGGCGAACTCGGCTAGCGGGATCAGGTCGATTTCCTCGTCCGTGATCTCGAATCCCAGGATTGAAATGATCTTGTGCTTCAAGATATAACGATCTTTATGCACGCAGCATTTAATCGGTTTTTTATTTCTGGGGCGCATTTCTACCGGGATGTACTTTACGCCGTTTACTAAATCTTTTTCTTTTAAAAGTTTTACAATTCTAATCAGTAACTCACGTTTTGTGAGCATAGCAAAATTGTCATACAACATCTCTAAGTTCCTCTTTTATAATTCGTATTAAACTATTTTTACTAACGCCAGCGACTCTCTTGCCGTTTATCTCTATAAACGGGGGTGTTTCTTCACCCTTGCCGCATCCCAAGCATGGAGAATAACTAACGTTCAGATGTTCGATGATATTTTGGGGCAGAGATTCTACAACATCTCTTAATTCAGCGCCACCCATGACGTAACACATGGTGCCTACGCATATTTTTAAATTTACTTTTTCCATAATGTAAGCCGTTTGTTTTGAATTTTGCCCCTAAATATACATAATCTCTACATCTTTCAGGTATTTTGTCTCCAATAAAAATTTTATTTTTTTGACCACGTTTCTCCGGATTTCTAATTCTACGGGTAGATTAGGATCCTGGTGAGCCGTGTTGATACGGGTTCCCACGAGCAACGTGATCTTATCACTATTCAATAACATTCTGACGACCATTTCAGCCGGTCCGGCTTCACGGCGTCGGTCAATATCCCCGGCGGTCAGGATGCGTTCCACCTTCCCGAGCGTGAGGATTCCTTCCGTGACCAGGTCGATTCCGTCCATCTTGGAGATCGGCGGGAGTTCCTTGTCCACGATATTCATGTCCACTTCCATGCTTGCCCCGAGCTCTCGTGAAAGGATGGTGGCAGTGGTTCCCCCGCAGAGAATTTTCTTGCCTTGAAATTCCCGAACCCGGCTGGCAAGGTATTTGTCGTTTTTCTCGTCGTAAGGAGGTCCCGTGCATACAAGCAGGTTACGGGGTTTCCGCATATAGATGACGCAACAACTCGTGTCGTCTTTCAGCGAGTACCCGTCGTTCTTTTCCGCCTGGTTCACGATTTTATGCGCGAGTTCCTTGGCGGATATATCATTGTAATGTTCTACTAATCCGGCGACATAATCCTTCACGCCGTCTTCCCATCCGAAAGGCATCTTAGGCGAACCCATGCCGGATTGGGTGACACCGTCGCTGAAGAAAATGATGCGGTCTTCTTTTTCCAGCGTGAATTCCGAAATCCACAGGAACGTGTTTTCCAAGTCTTCCCGTTCCACGGGAATTTTTTTCTTGGGTATATCCACGAAAAAGCCGTCACGGTAGAGATAATACGAGGGAGTTTCGTACTCGATGATTTTCACGTTGCCGAAACAGTCGATGTCACAAATGCAGAACGTGGAGTAGCTGATTTTGCGCACCATGTCCTTGGGCAATGTGTTCATGATGGACGTCGAGGTTCGGAAGATGCTCTCGTTCATGGCAGTGAAATTCATCGCCATGGTAGCGGTCATTGTCGATAGCACGCAGGCTTTGATGCCGCTGCCTAGTCCGTCAGACAACACGCTGATCACCCGTCCCTCGCCTTTCAGTTTTTGCGACATGAAGCAATCCCCGCAAACAATATTGCCTGCTTTGTTCTTCTGGAAGAAGTCTACCTCGATGAAATTACCGTTATTTCTCAAAACAAATGAAATTAGAGTGGTTTCTTGTCATCCTTTTTGTAAGCTTCCATAACGGTACGTAGCGTGGCATCCGTGAACGCTGCATTTTCCCCCAGCAAGCAAGCCACCTGTTGGACTGTTTCCATGTGTTTCTTGATGACTTCCTGGGTCTTTTCCAGCATCCATTCCTTGCGCACGTAGGGTTCCCGCAAGTCTTGTAGCAACCCGAACACCATGTGGTGAGGTTGTATATTGTAGATCGAGATAATCCAAGTATGATCTTCTTCCCGCACTTGCCGTTCGATAATCTCTTTGCCCGTGGTCAGTACCGCATGGAATAAATCCTCGTAAGAGCAAATATTCTTTAACGGCACTCCGTTCAACCCGGGGGAAACCTCGTATATCGAGGCTATGTCTTCGCCCATAAGTGTGGCACAGGATTGGTTCATGTCCACGACTTTCAGGTCTGAATTAACCAGCAACACGCCAGCCGGGATCTTTTGCAAAAGAACGGTGGCTTTGTCGTGGGCTATTTTCCGCATGTAAGACACGCACATATTTTCTTCGGCGCGTCCTTCTAGCATGGCGATGGCGAAGTCACGGCAAGTGTCGTACCCGCAACCGCTGCAATTCAACTCGTCCTCCGGACCGGTCTTGCCTACCACTGCCATAGCTTGCTTGATCTCTTCTTCCGTGTAGACGTGGTCTTGGATATGCGGGTCTTTGCAGAACAGGATCTGCAAATCGATATATTTGAAATCGTCCTTGGGATTCCCCAATTCGGATTGGTGTATAATCTCGTATCTTTTCAACGCCGGGGATATATGGCTCAATTTTGCGGGACCGTTGATACAGCCGCCTTTGCAAGCCAGTAATTCAAGAAATATAGAATCATTTTCCCGTCGGGTATCCAGAGATTTCAACACGTCTTTTACCGTTGATAGTTCGGAAAAAGCCATGTTGTGTACTTGTTTTTTAGGTTCGTGCAATCCTTTCAACATCCCGCCCTCGATGGGGTAATACGCCCCCATGCCCGAACGGTAAGGGATAAAGTGGGCGTCCGGTTGTCCTGGTGCTATTTGGTGCAGGTTGATTTCAGCCTGCTCGAACCATTTCTTCAAATCCTTGAACGTGATGACCACGTCGACTAGGTTGTTGAACGTGTCGGCTTCCAGTTTCTTGCAGATACAGGGACCGGCAAACACAATCTTGATGTCCTCTCCGTACAATTGTTTCAGAATCTTGGCGTGAGCTAGCATCGGGGAGATGATCGGGGTAATATTATGCACGTGTTCCGGCGAGTATTTCCGGATATATTCTACCACTACTGGGCAGGCAGAGGAGATATACACCCCGTTGTCCGCCTCTTCCAGGAACTTTTCCGTCCTGTCCGACACGATTTCCGCCCCGAGAGCGGTTTCCGAAACGTCCGTGAATCCTAATTTCTTGATGGCAGCGATCAACACGCTGGAATGAATCCCCTCGAATTCGCTCACGTATGAAGGAGCTAGGGAAAGCAACACTTTCGGGTTTTGCGTCAAGGTCAGTTTCGCCCGGGTCAACCCGTCGCGAATCTTTTTAGCCCCCGTCGGGCATACTTGCGTGCAGTGTCCGCAGTAAATACAACGGTCTTCAATGATGGAGGCTTTGTTGTCCTCCATGCGAATTGCTTTCACGGGGCATTCCCGAATACATTTGTAGCAATCCTGGCAATTGTCCGGTTCCGTGTAGATAGGTCTTAGTTGCATGGAAACTCTTCTTGTAAGATTTTATATAAACGCGAGAGATTCACTTCTTCGTACACTTTATCGTCGATCCGAATAATCGGACCCTTACTGCACAATTCCTCACACAAATGCCCACAGAAATCGATCTCCGCTTCCAAGTTATTTTCGCTTAGGTATTTCTTGATCGCCCCGAGATTCGTGTTGTTTCCCCGGGAAAAGCAAGAGCTTCCTAAACAGATCCTGATTTGGCGCTTTGACATACTTGTTGTTCGATTATCCTGTTGATACTTTCTGCGTTACAAAAGTAGGATATTTATTGTAATAAACCCAATTATATTGCAACTTTAATATTATTTGCTGTTTTTTACTTTCAATTTGTAAGTTTTTCTCGGTCAATTGATGGTGTATCCTTATTTTTCTTTTGGGAAACCCGTATAATTAATTTCTCCGGGAGTTTACTGTTATACCTGGGATATAGATTGATACTTCCGTCAACGTAATCCGGTTTGACTTTGATAATAAACCCTTTGCATGAATCTTCAAATCTTGTGTAAATAATCCTGTTCAGCAATTTGTTGCTGCTAACGTCGATCTTGTGGAAACGGTTCCCTTCACAGTCCAGGTAGGTAAGGGTTGCATTTTGAATAAAATTGAAACTGCAATTTATATCCGTGAGGAGTTGATTTTGGGATACGTCGAGTTGTTTTAGATTGTTGGATTCGCAATTAACTTTCACGAGCCGAAGATTGTGGCTGATGTCAAGCGCTAAGACGATGAGCGGGACGATTTTTTTCATAACCACAATGAATTAGAATTGCGTTAATGTACAATATTTCTTTCAAAAAAACAAATTTTGATTTTGTGGATAGCAACAAATTCCCGGAAACAAAAACAGCCCCCGAAAATCGGGGGCTACTCGTGATATGTAATATCAAAATTATTTCTTTTCTTCCACTTTTTTCTTTCCGAATATTTTGGTCAAATCGAAAGAGATCGGGGTTGCGATGAATAGTGAAGAATATGTACCGACAACGATACCTACCAACAAGGCGAAAATGAATCCCTTGATGGATGCTCCACCGAAGATAAATATAGCTAACAGCACGACAATGGTTGATAACGAGGTACTGAACGTACGGCGTAGCGTGGAGTTCAATGCGTCATTTACAACTTGTTCGTCATCCCGTTTCGGGTACAATTTGCGGTATTCACGGATACGGTCGAATACGACCACAGTATCGTTGATCGTGTAACCGACCACGGTCAGTACCGCCGCAATGAATGCCTGGTCAACCTCAAGTGAGAAGGGCAACAATCCGGCAAACAAGGAGAACGCTCCGATTACGATAATGGTATTGTGAGCCAAACCAACAACGGCGCCTGCGCCATATTGCCACCTGGAGAACCGAACCATGATATAAAGGAATATACCGATCAAGGCGAACAATACCGACCAAACAGCGGCTCTTGTCATGTCCTCAGCTACTGCAGGTCCGATCTTTTGGGTTTGTTGCAAGTTCACGGAACGGAATGTTTCGTAGTCTGTTCCCGCGGGAAGAATTTCCTGTAATCCTATATATAGCAAGGAGTCAACATTTGCATCTACATCCGCACCGCTTTCCTCGATCCGGTATTTCGTAGTGATCTTCACGTTGTTTGCAGTTCCTACCGTTTTCACCTCGGGAGCGCTTCCGTAAACTTCTGCTAATTTCTCAGCCACGTCACCCACTTGCACGTCTTGCGCAAAAGTTACCGTGTAAGTTCTACCTCCCACGAAGTCGATACCTTTATCCAATCCTCTGGTGAACAGGGATACAAAACAGATGATAACAACGATACCGGACACCGTGTAGCTAATTTTGCGTTTCTGCAAGAACGGGAATTTGGTATTTCTCAACCAGTTTGCCGTCAGCGGGGTGGTGAATGTTACATTGTCGCTCTTCGATGCTGCTCTTTCAAGAATCAAACGAGTGATAAAGATCGCCGTGAACAAGGAAGACAGGATACCGATAATCAACGTGGTTGCGAAACCTTTGATAGGACCTTCTCCGAAATAATACAGGATAAATCCGGTCAATAAGGTGGTCAACTGACCGTCGATAATAGCCGAGTACGCGTTGTTGTAACCTTCCTTGATAGCGAGTTTCAGCCCCTTCCCGGCGCGTAACTCTTCCTGGATACGTTCGTAAATCAACACGTTCGCATCGACCGCCATACCCATCGTCAACACGATACCGGCGATGCCGGGTAACGTTAGTACGGCTCCGATGGACGCCAAGATACCGAACAAGAAGAACAAGTTGGCAAGCAAAGCGATATCTGCTGCCAAGCCGGCACTCTTGCTATAGAAGAATAACATATATGCCAATACCAATGCGAAAGCGATGATGAATGACCACATACCGGATTGAATAGCTTCTTGTCCCAAAGATGCTCCAACTACCTCGTCAGCGATGATACGTGCGGGTGCGGGCAATTTACCTGATTTCAATATGTTGGCAAGGTCTCCAGCCTCTTTCACGTCGAAACGACCTGAAATCTGAGAACTACCTCCCTTGATTTCGTTCATTACGTTAGGTGAAGATGCCACTAAACCATCAAGAACGATAGCGATACTACGATTCGTGTTGTCTTTTGTCAAGCGAGCCCAAGTTTTGGCACCTTCGCTGTTCATTGACATGGAAACAACCGGCTTGCCGTGTTGGTCGTAATCCTGGCGGGCATCGATAACCGCATCTCCTTCAAGAGGTGCTTTCCCGTTACGAGTGGTGATTTTGATCGCGTGCAAAGAAATTTGTCCTCTTTCATCTGCTTTCATTTCCCACAACAAACGAGAGTTACGCGGGAAGAGAGCCCTTATTTGAGGCATTCTTAAATACGCGTTGATTGCTGCCGTGTCTTTCGGGAATGCGCTACCTACACAAGAGCCGTTGATCAGACCTTGTTGTGAAACGTAAGGTGTCAATAATGCAAGTAGCGGATGCTCTTTTGCTATTTTTGCTTGATCCAGGCTTTTCAGTGAGTCCGCCTCTCCTTTGATCGCGTCAAGAATTGCCGATTCTTTGTTCTCTTCTTGCTTTACACCCTCTTGTGCAATCGTGTCGGTAGTTCCTTCAACTTCAGCTTGAGCTTGTAATATCTCTGCCAATTTTTGGTCGGCTTGAGCTATGTAATTATAAAAAGGTTGCTCGCCCGCGTCAAATCCTCTGGCGTTGTCATATGTTTCATAGAATTCCAAGGCAGCGGTTCCTTGAAGCAACTCTCTCACGCGTTGCGGTTCTTTGATACCCGGCAATTCGATGATGATTCTTCCGGAAATATCTGCTTTGCGGATATTCGGTTGAGCCACACCGAAACGGTCGATACGGGTACGAAGAATATTGAACGTGTTGTCGATAGCGCCCTCGGCTTCTTTTCTAACCACGTCGAGAACTTCCTTGTTCGTGGCGCCCACTTTGATTTTTTCTTTCAACTCGTGAGTACCGAAGATTGCCGGAGAAGCCAATTGCGCTCCCGGGGCAATTTTTTCAAAAGCCTCACCGAAAAGGGTTACAAAGTCCTTCGGGCTGGAAACTCTCATTTTTACGGCTTCCTCAATTGCCTGATTGAATGCGGGATCAGAACTATGGTTGGCAAGACTTTTTACCACGTCAACCACGTCGACTTCCATGGTCACGTTCATACCGCCCTTTAAGTCCAAACCGAGGTTCAACTCTAATTCCTTACATTCCTTGTAAGTGAACTTGGCTAATCCAAGGAAATTGTAAACCGGTTGATTCGCGATTGAATCCAAATATCGCTTTTCTTTAGCCGGGTCGCCGTTCGCAAATTCACTTGCTGCTTTCTCTACCTGGTTGGTTTTATAAGTAAAAAACAACTGATAAAGACTCACCAGTGCTAATGCAACAGCGAGTAGTGTAATCGCTCCTTTATTCTGCATCTGTTAAATAATTTATAATATACTTATGTTTCAATTTTTCGCTTTAACACAAAATATTTAGTGCGCAAAAGTATAACATTTTTTTCAAAATAGCTATACAATTAGGCAGATACTTTTAAAGTCAACTCCTTATTTCTATAATCAATGATCGCCTCGTGCTTCACGAGAAAGTCGCTTCCCAGCAATCCGGCAACCCGTCGGTGCAGGTGTTTGTCGTATAGAGAATTCACGTACTGGAGGTCAATGACCGCCGCGTGCACGTTCTCTATCATGTGCCCGCCGATTTGCAAGGTGTTGATATTCACAAGCTCGACTTCATTGATTTCTCCGCACACACCCCCGGAGTTAATCTCGGAAACATCTTCCAGCGGTTCATAGGAAAACGGTGTCAGTTTATCTATAACCGTGACAGACGCTCCCGTGTCAATAATAAAATCCCCCTCAATGCTACCGATTTGCAGGGTGGCGATGATGTGGAAACTATTGTCTTCCAACTCAACGACCTCTATCGGAATCTTTATCTCCATATAATTTCGTTTGCACAAAACTAAGCATTTTCTGTGAAATCCAAAAAATGAGGATGTTAATTTCAAAAATAATGTTTTAACCGAAGACCCGTGGAGAACCCGTAGAAAAACCGTGGAAGAACCGAGGTAATCATCTCTCACTGTCGTGTCGGTGTCGTTTGTGCTCCTGTGTTTCTATATAAAAGATTATAGGATCTCTACGGCAGAAACGGAGCGAGAACGTGGGTGGGGTATGATTTGGGTAGTTCTTCTTTGGTTTTACAGTGGGTTCTCTGTATGTGGTGGATTGTTTCTCGTTAATTATTGTGCCAGTTGATTTTCTGCGAGAAATACATGATGATTGCCAAAATGACAAAGAGTCCGATACTTCCGGCAAGCAGGGCGTAGGTTTCCAGTTGAATCAGGAAGAATATATAGGTGTACAAGCACACGAGCAATCCCCCGATGGTGAGTGCCGTTTTCTTGATTTTCAGAATCCCGACCATGTAGAGTGTGATCAGCGTGGTGGTGGCAAGAGCGGAGATGAGGTATGCCCATGTGAAGCTGATGTGTTCCGAGGTGGAAACCAACAGCGTGTAAAATAGGCAGAGCGCCAGTCCTACCAGTAAATATTGGAGCGGGTGGATGTTTTTGTTTTGCACGATCTCCACGAAGAAGCAGACCACGAAAGTCAGGACGATGATGAGAAATGCGTATTTAGCGGAACGCGTGGATTTTTGGTAATGATCGACGGGGAATAGTAGATCTACGCCGAACACGGAAGGTGTGATGGATGAGTTTATTCGAACCGTACTCATCTCTCCGCGGGAACAGTCGGCAGCTTCGCTACGGTATGATCTGAATACTTGAGGGAAACTCCGGTTTATTTCAAGGACTTTCCACTTGCTCGTGAAACCATCGGGAGCTACTTCCCTCTCTAAGGGCAGGAAAGCGCCCGTGAAGCTCGGTGTCGGGCAATTGGAGGTCAATGCCACGTTTGTTGTCTTGCCTATCGGGGCGAAAAGCATGGAACCGGAGCCTTTCGTTTCCAGCTGGATAGAGAAGTCTATCGAGTTGCCGGGGGTGAATAGTTGGCTGGCGTCAAGATTGATGGATATGCCGGAGTGGATGATGCTGTAAGGGGCGACGCCCGGTTCGAGGTTATATTCCTGTCCGTTCCACGTGAGGCTGACTTGCTCGCTGATTCCTCGCGGGTCGCTGACCCCTAGGTTGAGTGTGGCGTTGTTGTTCCATTTTATTTCGCGGGAGAATTGTGTAGCGAGGAGATCTTTCGAGATGAATTTGCCCCGGAGTTCCAGGGAAGAATTATAAACGATGATTTCGTATAATCCCCGCTTGAGTTCTTGGGTGGCGACGTTTCCCGTGATGTCCAGGTGTTCGGGGAGGTAGTTGACGTAACCGGATAGCGTTTTTCCTTCTTCGTCCTTGTAAGTATAAGAGAGGGTGAGTATCGGACCGATGATGGTTTGCGGACCGCTCCATTTTTGTTGGACTTCATTTGTCGCATCTTTTGCGGTGTCTTCCCTTTCGCTGATAAGGTTCTGGATCATAAGCATGGGGATAATCAGCACGACGATGAGTACCCCGATCAGGAGGATTTTCAACGTTATCGCGTCCCGGTTCTTCGTGTTTTTCTCTTTCTGTGGATTTGTGGTTTCTTCATTCATGGTGTTTTATTTTTTAGTTGTTATTGTAAAGAACTTTGTATTTCAAAGTAAATAGGGTAAAAAAATTATATGTTTTGATTCTGTAAAAATTCTTCTAGGGCGTTCAGGTGTTTGGCGAAGGCTTCCCGTCCTTTCTCGGTGACCGAGAAAGTCGTGTTCGGGCGTCTTCCGATAAATTGTTTCCTGCACTCGATGTACCCGAGTTCCTCGAGGCTGCGGGTGTGGCTGGCAAGGTTGCCGTCCGTGAGATCGAGCAAGTTCTTGAGGGTGACGAAATCCACCGACTCGTTGACGATCAACACGGACATGATGCCAAGCCGAGCTTTGCTTTCAAAAGCCTTGTTGATATTTTCGAGTACTTCTTTCATGCGTTCACGCGTGTGTTTGATGAGAATAATGCCTGGCGACGCTCTACCTTATAATAGAAGTATATGCCTGCCGCGATGTGGAGCAACCCGAAACCGATGACCCAGAATAGGAGGGCGTGGTTGACGACGAAACTGTCGATCAGTCCCAAAAAGATTTCGGCATACCCGAGGTAACGAATGTCCGAATAGGTATATTTGGAGCAGTTGACTAATGACAACCCATAGAATATAAGCATGATGGAAGAGGTCAGCCCGTAATGGTGATGCCACAGCAGGGATACGCAAAGAACGCCTCCGGCAAATAGCGGCAGGAAGAAATTCCATAATAACCGATAGACCGATTTGTCCGTGAAGATGTTTCGGTTTACTTTTATCGCTTTCCGGTAACTCATCGTGAACACGGTAACCAGGGAAAAAAACAGCACGACGAGAGCCACGATGCATATTTGCATGAGTCGTTGTGAAGTATTGGCGTTTAAGAGATTGTATGCTACACCTGTGCCAATACAGGCGTAAATGCCCACCAGTACAGAGGATATGCCACTTATGGACAGGAACTTCGTGGATTTCTCCATGAGGTTCTTGATGTCGTGCAATGTGTCGAGAGCTTCTTTGTTTTCCATAGTTTTAAAGTTCTTTGCGTTGCAAAGTTAAAAATAAATTTCGAATACGTGTACGTGAGAACCTATATTTTTAATAAATTTGTATTAAACGGATAATTTATATCGGGTTATGAGGAAATATATTGCGTTGATTTTTTTAGTTTGTTGCTTTCTCTGGAGCTTTGGGCAGAAAGCCGAGAAGGTTGTTTTTCCGGGGAGCGGGTTGGATAATTTTTATCGTGTTGACACGGGTGTCTACCGGGCGAATCAGCCGAAGGCTACTGATTTTATCCTGCTGGAACGATACGGGATAAAAGAGGTGTTGAATTTACGGAATTGGCATGATGATAAAGATGAGGCGAAAGGAACGACCATAAAGTTGCATCATTTGAAAACTCGGGCCTCGAAAATTGATGAAAAAGATATCGTGAAAGCATTGAAGATTATTCGGGATCGGAAGGGACCGATACTGGTTCATTGCTGGCATGGTTCCGATCGTACGGGGGCGGTGATTGCCATGTACAGGGTTGTATTTCAAGGATGGTCAAAAGAGGATGCCATTCGAGAAATGACAGAAGGAGGATTCGGCTTCCATCAGCAATTTAGCCAGATTATAGATATGATCTTTCGGGCTGATGTTGTATCCATAAAGCATGAATTGGAACGGGGAATGAAAAGGACAAAAATAAAAACCGTCCCGGCGCCCCGGAACGGTTTTCTAACAGAATGATCGTGAAGTACTATTGTTAGTTAAATAATTTCATGTCGTCGAGTACGTTCATTACTGTTTTCACTGCTTTTGCAGATTGTGCCAGTAATTCTTGCTCGTCTTTGTCGAGTTTTACCTCGATGATTTTCTCGATACCGTTCTTGCCCAAGATTACGGGAACTCCCAAGTAGATATTGTTCATTCCGTACTCTCCGTTCAATAAAGCACATACCGGGAATACTCTTCTGTGGTTGCATACGATAGCCTCTACCATTTGAGCAGCAGCGGCACCCGGGGCATACCATGCGGAAGTACCCATCAATTTTACCAATTCGCCGCCACCTACTTTGGTTCTCTCGATGATAGCGTGCAGCGTGTCATGGTCTATTAATTCCGTTACAGGGATACCGCCAACGGTGGTATATCTTGGAAGCGGAACCATGGTGTCGCCGTGACCACCTAACAATAAGGCTTGGATGTCTTTCGGGGAAACGTTCAATGCTTCTGCCAAGAATGCTCTGTAACGGGCGGTATCAAGGATACCTGCCATACCGAATACGCGGCTGGAATCGATTTTTGCCGCCAGGTAAGCGCAGTAGCACATTACATCGAGCGGGTTGGATACGATGATGATCTTGGCGTTCGGTGAATGTTTGATAATATTTTCAGTTACTGATTTTACGATGCCGGCATTCGTTGCGATTAAGTCGTCACGGCTCATACCCGGTTTGCGGGGTAGACCGGAAGTGATGACTACAACTTCGGAATTGTTAGTTGCTTCGTAATCGTTGGTTACGCCTTTGATGCGGGTATCATAAAGATTGATCGGGGCTGTTTGCCACATATCCAGTGATTTCCCTTCTGCAACGCCTTCTTTGATATCCAAAAGAACAACTTCATTCACGATGTCCTTTTCTGCAATGCAGTTCGCGCATGTTGCACCAACGTTTCCTGCTCCTACAACTGTTACTTTCATTTCTGTAATTTTTTATTGTTATACGTTTCGTTTTTTGGCTATTTGTTTGCTTTTTGCGCTGTCAAATGTAAGCCTTATTTTTTATTTCAACAATCTTTATGCCGAAAAATTACAGAATTTTTTCTGTAATCAATAAAGGATACGTGAAAGAACCGGAAAAGTTATGGGCTGCAAATAGTTTTATCGTTTGGCTTTAGTGGATTTGCTGCCATAGGCGGCTAGCGACGGCGTGCATCTGCCCTAGGATACCGGTAGGTTTGTAATTGCCATTCTGTAATTTTTTCTGGAATGACAGGTACCATATCGTGAGGACTATTCCCTTGAGCACGCTGGATAAAGAAATACTCCACCAGATGCCGTTCAGTCCTAACGCGGGGAAGGTCACGAGGAAGTATGCCAAAGGAATTCTTGCCCCGGTGAGCAGGATGCCCACGATGGCGGGCGGGGTGGTTCTGCCACACCCGTTGAAGGCTCCCGCCGTCACTTGCTCGATGGCGGAAAATACTTGCGAGATGGCAAGTATTTTCAGGTAGGCGCTTCCGGCTGTCAGGGTTTGCGGCTCATGGATAAATATACCGAATATTTCTTTGCTGAACACGAGGAATGCGGCTGTTGCCACGAGGGCGATGCCTCCTGCCAGCTTTAGGGTGTAGTGGTATCCTAGACGGATTCTGCCAAAATCGCGTGCCCCGAAATTTTGTCCGGTAAAGGCTGCCAATGCCGTGGAGAACCCGGCGGCAGTCATCCAGGTAATTGCCTCGATCTGTGCGCCCACGCTTTGCACGGCAACCCCGATATGTCCCCATTGTGCCGCCACGGTTGCCAAAGTAAGTGAGAACATGGCAAATAGGGCACTCTGCATACTGACGGGCAAGCCGAGAGAGAATATCCTTTTCACGAAACGGGCACGTAATGTTGCGAAATAGTAGAGTTTCCCGATCGATGAATCACGGAAGTAGAGATTTCGAATAAAGATTGCAAACACGATAAGCTGGGAGAAAGTCGTGGCGATAGCGGCTCCGGCTGTTCCCAATCCCGGGATGAAGCCGAAACCGTATATTAACAAGGGGTCGAGAATAATATTGAATACCAGTCCGATAGCGACGATCTTTAAAGGTGTTTTGCTGTTTCCTTGTCCATTGTACAGCCCGCTATACGTGTTGTTGTTGAACGTGAAGAAAAGTCCCGGGGTAATCAGGCGCATATAGTTCACGGCAAGGGCGGATATGTTCTCTTCCAGGTGGAACAGACCGACTAGTGCGGGGGCTGCAATATATATGAAGCAGGCATAGCATAACGCGATGATCGACGAAAGCATGGCTGCTTGATTGGCGTATGCCCGGGCTCTTTTGCCGGAACGAGCCCCGAGGGATTGCGAGATGGTGACCTCGGCTCCCACTTTACTAATAAACGAGAGGGCGTTACCCAGCCACGTGAAGAATCCGGCAACACCCACTGCCGCCACACTTTCGCTTCCCAGGCGTCCCAGCCAGATCATGTCTGTCATGCTGTAGGCCATCTGGACGAAAGAGGCTGTGATTAAGGGAATAGCCATACTCCATATCCCTTTGCTGATGCTTCCTCGTGTCAGGTCGTTTACTCGCGTCATATTCTCGTTTTTTTGGCTTGCAAAAATATAAACCTTTTATGAATTTCCTCTCTCTTTTTTATACTTTTGCGGAAAGATATATTCGTTTGAATGTTGGGATATTTATAAACACCCAAGTGTTTGGTTTTAAATAGAATGGTTAGTATGAAAAATATTGCAGTTTTCGCAGGAGGCAACTCTTCGGAGTACGAGGTTTCGATCAAGTCGGGGAATAATATTTTCGATCAGGTGGACGAAACCCGGTATAATAAGTATCTTGTTATCTTGAAAGGGAGGGATTGGCACGTGCAGATCGGTGACGAGGCTTATCCGGTGGATAAGAATGACTTCTCTTTCACGAGGAACGGGGAGAAGATCATGTTTGATTTTGCTTACATTACCATACACGGGAATCCCGGGGAGAACGGGCTCTTGCAGGGATACCTGGATATGATGGGTGTGCCGTACGGGGGATGTAATGTTCTGGCTTCTGCATTGACATTTGATAAACACACGTGTAATACTTACTTGAAGAGCTTCGGGGTGAACGTGGCAAATTCCGTCATGCTGACACGGGGGATGGAGTATGATGTGAACGAGATTATCGGGGAAGTCGGCTTGCCTTGTTTCGTGAAGCCGAATGCCGAGGGGTCTAGTTTCGGGGTGACGAAAGTGAAAGAAGCGGGGCAGCTGGAAGAGGCGTTGAAGACGGCTTTTGCCTTATGCCGGGAAGTGCTGGTCGAAACGTTTATCGACGGGACGGAGTTGACGTGTGGGGTCGTGAAAGCCGGGGATCTGGATTTTGCCATGCCCATAGCGGAAGTGATCCCGAAGAAAGAGTTTTTTGATTTCGAGGCAAAATACGATCCCAAGATGTCCGACGAGATTATTCCGGCACGCGTTTCTCCCGAGTTGACACACCGGATCAAGACCTTGTCGTCAATGATTTACGATATACTGAGGTGTGATGGAATCATCCGGGTGGATTATATCGTGCGGGGCGACGAGATTTTTATGCTCGAGGTGAACACCACGCCGGGGATGACCTCGAATAGCTTTGTCCCGAAAATGGTACGGGCGATGGGAGGAACGCTGCGGGATGTATTGACGAAGATCATTGAAAGCAAGCTGAACGGTTGATTTAAAGGATAATACCACCTCCCACGACATCTGTGCCTTCGTAGAGAACGGCACTTTGTCCGGGGGTGATGGAATCCATTCCCTCGTGAAATTCCACCCGCAGCAGGTTGTCCTCGTGATAAACGGAGGCTTGTGCGCCTCGGTTCCGGTAACGGATTTTAGCGTTGACCTCGAAGCCGTCGGGGAGGGAGGCGTATTTCATGAGGTTGATGTCCTTTGCCCGGAAGCTTTTGCCTGTCAGTTCCTCGCGGGTGCCGAGCACGACTTCGTTTTTCTTCGGGTCGATCGCTACCACGAACATGGGATGCCCCAGGGCGATTCCCAACCCCTTGCGTTGCCCGATGGTGTAATTGGGAAACCCGCGATGTTCACCCAGGAGTTTGCCGGAGGTGTCTACAAATAATCCCGGACCGTATGTTTCGGCAAAGTTCTCCACGTTCTCGGCGAGGAAGGTTCGGTAATCGTTATCCGGGATAAAGCATATTTCCTGGCTTTCGGTTTTCTTGGATAACTTCTCGTGTCCCTTGTCGAGGGCGATTTTCCGGACTTCGGTTTTTGTCAGTTCTCCCAGGGGAAATAGGGTACGGGCGAGATTCTCCTGCGTCAGAGTCCATAGAAAGTAAGTTTGGTCTTTCGTTTCGTCCACGCCCTTGCGGAGGAAATAGCGTCCGTCCTGTTGCCCGATACGGGCGTAATGCCCGGTAGCGATATAGTCGCAACCGAGTTCGTCTGCCATTTCGATCAACTTGCCCCACTTGATCGTGGAATTGCAGAGGACGCAAGGGTTTGGTGTATGCCCTTGCAGGTACTCGTCGATGAAATTGCGAATCACCAAATCTTTGAAATCCTGGCGAATATCTAAAATATGGTGTTCAAAGCCCATTTGTTGCGCCATGTGTTTTGCCTCGAAGATCGCGTTCACGCTGCAACATCCCTTCTCTTTCTCCATGCAGGCTTGCGAGATCTGATCGTACACCCGGTAAGTTACCCCAACCAACTCGTACCCTTGATCTTGTAACAACATAGCGGCAACCGTACTGTCTATCCCGCCACTCATCGCCATTAGAACTTTCATATTTTAGATTTTTCAATTATTTACTCATGAATCTTGCTTCGCTATGGTAATCATCTTTCTCGATGTCGATGTCGGGTTCGGTGAGTTCGCCGGAACCGGATAGGGTAAACTTCAAGTATTTGATCTTTTTCCCCCGCGATAACCATTGCTGTTCGTAGAAGGTTTTGATCCCAAGAATCTTGTCATCCAGCCCCATCCCGTAAAGGTCGTCCGTGTTGACGAACGCGGTCAAGTGGTTCTGGCGGATGAGTGCGTCCGTGTATCGGTACAGGAAAGGGCTGTCCGTTTTAAGATGGATAACGCCGTCTTCCGTCAACATCTTTTTGTAGAGCGAGAGAAAGCGTGTTCCCGTGAGGCGCTTGCGAGCCTTCGCCATTTGTGGGTCGGGAAAGGTAATCCATATCTCGGATATTTCCCCCGGGGCGAATACCGATTCAAGCATTTCGGCATGGGTTCGCAGGAACGCCACGTTCTTCATCCCCTTTTCTTGAGCAATCTTGGCTCCCGTCCACATCCGGGCGCCTTTGATGTCCAAACCGATAAAGTTCTTTTCCGGGTAGAGTTCTCCCAATCCCACGGAGTATTCGCCTTTACCGCATCCTACTTCCAACACGATCGGGTGACCGTTGCCAAACACTTGCTCCCCCCATTTGCCTTTTAGCTTGTAATCCGTGCGGAAAACCTCGTCATGCTTGGGTTGAAACACGTTGTCGAGTGTTTCCATTTCTGCAAATTTTGCCAGCTTATTCTTCGCCATTAATTTTATATAATGAGAGTTTAATTCCTATGTTTTTTATTCCTTTCAGTTCTTTTTCTTTCATCCGATGGCTTATTTCTACCGTGTAGATCCCCGTGGAATCCAAGTGGAGCACTTGATCGGAAGGATGTACTATGGTTTTTAGTCCACCTAGCCCTTGCCCGAGCCATTCTCCGTTTTCATTTGCCAAGATAATATCCGGATTCATCTTGACGGTCATCAAACCGGGATGTGAAACCGTGAGGTGGCAACTTAAATTATGTTGTTTATAATCCGTCGTGTGGCGGACGCAGGTACTTACCACGTAGGTTCCCGGTTGCGTGATGTTGAATTCGAACTTGTAATTACTGTCCCTGTTCCAAGTTTCACGGGCGATGGATTTGTAAATTCCCGGGTTGGGGGAGATATTACAAGCCATGCAGCACGATAGGAGGAATAGGGTGTAAATACAACGTTTCTTTTTCATATCGTATTTCTGTCGTTATTGCTCGTTTTTCAGTAATGTTTCGAGTTCCGCGATGATCATTGCCGTGGCTCCCCAAATAAAGTGATTTCCAATTTTATAGCCCGGGGCAACAATCTGTTGATCGTGCCGATAGAGCGAACGTGATGTTTTATTCTTGTCATCAAGTAAATCATTTAATGGGATGAGTATCACTTCCTCGACTTCATCTTTCGAGAGCGCAAAATTAGGCATTTTCGGAATAGTTCCAATAAAGGGCGTTATATTAAAGTTACTTAACGGGATGTACACGTCACTCAGGCTTCCGATAATCGTGATTTCTTCCGTTTCCACGCCTATTTCCTCGTGGCATTCCCGCAAAGCTGCACCACGGGCGTTCTCGTCTTCCGATTCTACTTTCCCTCCAGGCAAGGCGATTTGTCCCCCGTGATATTTTCCCCCGGGTGTACGTTGTATGAAAGGAATTAACCATTCCTCTTGGTATGGAATTAGAAGCAGGAGCACGGCGCTGTTTACCGGGGAATGATGATGTATTCCCTCCACTCCCTTCACGTAATGAGGTTCGGGAGTCATGAGTGCGTGAGCCGCCGCCCCGGGCAGCTCACGCTTTAAAATCTTTTGTATCGTTTCAATTGTCACAGTGTCACTCGATGGTTAAGTTTTGTACCGTGTTCAACACCCTCAATATATTATCCCCCCACAGTTTATGCAATTCTTCCGGCGTGTAGCCTTGGCGCAGGAGTTCCACGGTAAGGTTGATGATCTCGTTGGCGGCACGGCAGCCAATCAGTTTTTCCGTGTCGTCGCCGTCGAAGTCCGTGCCGATGCCCACATGGTCGATGCCCACGAGGCGGACGATGTGGTTGATATGAGCCACGGCGTCCAGGATGGTTGGGTTCGGTTGTTTACTCAGGAACCAGTTGTACAGGCATACTTGCACCACACCCCCTTTGGCGGCAATGGCTCGTATCTGGTCATCCGTCAGGTTGCGGGGATGGTCACATAGCGCTCTTGCCGACGAGTGGGAGGCGATAATCGGGGCTTTGCTGATTTCCAACACGTCCTGCACGGTCTTCGCGTTGGCGTGTGAAATATCCACGATGATACCCAAGCGGTTCATCTCTTTCACCACTTCCCGCCCGAAGTTGCTCAGCCCGTCATGTTCCGGTTCGCCCTTCGCAGAGTCGCATATATCGTTGCTGCCGTTGTGGCACAGGGTGATGTACGTGATTCCCATGTCTTTGAACATAGAGAGATTGGCAATATCTTTCCCGATGGCGTACCCGTTCTCGATGGCGAGGAAGATGGCTTTCTTCCCGGCGTTTTTCAGGTAGAGCAAATCGTCCACGTTGTAAGCGATGCCTACTTGTGATTGGTTTTGCTTCACTTGTTCCGTGATCTGGTACAGGATGTCGATTGCCTTTTGTGTCGCGGCTCGCGATGCGTTCTCGTCCCGGCCCTCTTGATGAAGGTAGGCTACCATGAAAACGGCATCTTCCCTGCCTTCCTGCATCTTGGGGAGGTCGACTTTCACCTCCTCGTGGCGTTGACCGAAGTTGAATCCCGGCGTGAATTTCATGGGTGTATCGCAGTGGGAGTCGACGATCAGGCTATTCCGGTGAATCTCTTTCGCCTTTTTAAATAGAGTCGCCTCGTTCACGAGATAGTTAAACAACTTCATCATCTGTTCGTCGGGGCGTACCGCCATTTTTTCCGGGTGCCATTGCACGCTGAAGATACGGTGTCCCGGCATTCCTTCCATCGCCTCGATGATCCCGTCGGCGGAAGTTGCCGTGACCCGGAATCCGGGGGCGATCTCTTTGATCGCCTGGTGATGGTAGGAGTTGACCGTGATGGCATCTTCCCCGATCACGGAATAGAGCGTTGAGTTCTTCACGATATTTACCCGGTGCGAGCCGAACTCCCGGCTGATCGTCTGGCTGTGCTTCAGGGGCGGTTGCCCGTGTTGCGTGTAAATATCCTGGTAATTCGTGCCCCCGAACGCCATATTGATGATCTGGTGTCCGCGGCATATCCCGAAGATCGGTATCTGGCGGTCGGCTGCCAGTTTTACCAGTGTCAGGTCGAATTGATCTCTTGCCGCGTCCACGTCCTTCAACGCGGGAATAGGGTCTTCATTCCCGTACAGGGGATTGATGTCCCCGCCTCCCGTGAGCATTAGCCCGTCGAGGGTGTCTATCGTGGCCCGTAATGTTTCAATGTCATTATGCACGGGTATGAGCACGGGAATGCCTCCCGCTTGTAGGATGGATATCACGTACGAGTGTTCGATGCAGGAGTTCCCGTTCTCGAAATTTGCCGTGATGCCGATAACGGGTGCGTGCCCCTGTGTCTGGCGATCATCGATCGCCTGGTATAAGGTATCCAGATTTGCCGGATAAATAATATTATTCATGGAAATACAAGTTAAAAATGTTGCTATAAATTTGAATAATAGCATTATAAATCTAAAGTTATAAATTATGAATCAAGAGTCATGGGAACTTCAGTTCTCCCCCGTCGGGTCGCACGATAAGTTCCACGTTTGCGCCAAGTATCAGCGGGTAATTGCCTCGCGCATGTCCTGACGGGAGCCCGAAACAAACCGGGTAAGTGTAATTTCTCACCGTCTCGTGGATGATGCGGTATACTTTTTCCCGGAATTCGGGCGTGCTGTTCCGACCGAATTCCCCGACCACGAGTCCTGCCAGGTGTTGGAACTTGCCTGCGTATTTCATGCAGCGGATACTCCGGTCGATCTGGTAAATATCGTCTGACGGGTCTTCGAGAAACAGGATCGTCCCCCGTGTGTTATGTTCGATTCGCATGTCGTGCAGGCTGTGCACCCACGTCAGCATCCCCCCGATAAGTTCCGCTTCCGCCAGTCCTATCCGGTTGAGCGGGTGTGCGTCCGTGGCATACGTGGACACGATGCCGAACAGGAAATTCCGCAATTGGGTCAAGGCTTCGGGTGCTGTCTCTTGCAAGTTTGAAGGCATGGGTGCGTGAAGACTTTCGATGCCTAACGAGTGTAGTTTCGAGTGCAACACCGTGATATCGTTCATCCCGATTACCCATTTGGGGTTTCCTTGAAAAACGGAATAATCGACATCTTCAATGATGCGGAGGATGCCGTAATCTCCCGCCATGCACCAGATAGCCCTTGTGTCCTCTGCATCGAGGGCTGTTTGTAAATCCGTCAGGCGTTCCGTGTCGGTACCCGCCATTCTCCCGTGTTGCGCTAGCACGTGTTCTCCCGACACGGGAACCAATCCCCACGAGGTAAGCAAAGCCGTCGCAGCATCCTGTTGTTCTTTTGTCGCGATGCCCGAGGGGGAAACAAGCGCCACCTTATCCCCCGGTTGCAGGTATATAGGTCGTAACATATAGCGATAATTTGTTTTATTGTACGAAGGTACGCTTTTAATTTGAAAATGCGATATACTTTGTTGATAGAATTGCTTGCGGCGGACTTATAGGGGACTTCTCCCACTCTTACGGGGGACTTCTCTACCAATAAGAATAATACTAAAGTAGTTATAATATATTGTTATTCTATTTTAATAGAATGGCAATAGAACAACAATAGAATAACAATAGCATAATAGTTAGAGAAAGCATGGAGAAAATACGGGGAAGAATGCCATGATTTAGCGGGAACTCTCGTTGCATAATTTTCTTAAAATGATTACTTTTGCCTCCGTTCCGAAATCGGGCTGCCACATAGGGTGACTCCTGTTCGGGGCTTGATTAAACAGACGATTATGAAACAGAAATTACTTTCCTTGTTCCTCCTTGTATGGGCGGTTATCCTGTCTGGATGTGAAACAAAGGATGAGGTTCGTGGTGTTTTCCCTGATGCGCCGGACTATGTGCAAGCCGAAGCGTGGTTTGACGGCGGGCACTCTGCAGGAAAGGACTATGACGTATTCTACATCGTTCCCACCTGCGTGTTCGACCAAGTGGACGAGAACGGCGACACGTGCCACTACATGGACATCCGCAACGAGTTGCACCGCCTTGCGGTGGACAGTCCTTTGCGGCTGGCAAAAGGCATCTTTGCTGACGAAGCTAACTTCTTTGCCCCTTACTACCGGCAAATCACCATCGAGTCGTGGATGAAAAGCGACACCGTCATCGAATCGCGCTTCCGCCTTGCCTACGAGGACATCGTATCCGCTTTCCGTTATTACACGGAACATCTGAACGAGGGGCGCCCCTTCATCCTTGCCGGACACAGCCAAGGCGGGAAGGCGGTTATCGAATTGCTGAAACGGGAGATGGACGATGAATTGTATGCACGTATGATAGCCGCCTATCCGCTGGGTTATCCAGTGGAAGACAGCGACGTGTCGCCCTATTTGCTCCCCGCTGCCGATGCTTCGGGCACGGGCGTATTCGTCACCTTCAACTCCGTTTCTGCCCCTGACCGCTTGCCGCCTTTGCTCGCCGGAAGCCGCGCTGCTATCAACCCGCTAAATTGGCGTACCGATGACACGCCTGCTACAAAGGAAGACCATCTTGGGAGCGTGTTCATAAAGACTGACGGCAGCATCTCTTCCGAGCAGGCGCACGTTATTGGCGCGTGCCTCGACAAGGAAACGAAAGCCTTGGTCGTATCTGGGGTCAATCCGGAGGAGTACTATACGCCTTCGCTTGCCGGACTATTCCCCGTGGGGAACTACCATGTGGTGGAACTGAATTTTTTTTACCGAAACTTGCAGCAGAACGTGAAACTGCGGGCGGCAACTTTTTTCCAGCAGGAAAAAGGCGGGGACAGATAACACGCGAGACTTGAGATTAAGCGTGCCGGTTTTAACGTGATGTTCGCGATATTTTTATTAACTTCGCGACTTCATGGAGTGTAAAAGTTTTTTCCTTTTGGCTTTATGAATTTTATGAACGTTATAACTTTACAAACTCTAAATAATATATGAGCAAGTTCAAGAGAAATTTGGTTACCACGGCTTTGCCTTACGCGAATGGACCCGTGCATATCGGACATTTGGCGGGTGTTTACGTGCCTGCTGATATTTACGTGAGATATTTGAGGAAGAAAGGTGAGGATGTGGCATTTATCGGGGGATCGGATGAACATGGAGTGCCGATCACGATTAAGGCTCAAAAAGAGGGGGTAACCCCGCAGGATATTGTCGATCGTTATCACAAGATCATAAAAGATTCTTTTGAGGAATTGGGTATCTCTTTCGATATATATTCCCGCACGAGTTCCAAGACGCATCACGAGTTGTCGTCCGCGTTTTTCAAGAAACTCTATGATGCCGGAAAATTTATCGAGAAGACTTCCATGCAGTTCTACGACGAGAAGGCGGGACAATTCCTTGCCGACCGTTATATCATAGGGACTTGCCCTCATTGCGGCAACGAACGGGCGTACGGAGACCAGTGCGAGGCTTGCGGGACGAGCCTGAACGCTACCGACTTGATCAACCCGGTGTCCGCTATCACGGGAAACAAACCCGAGTTGAAAGAAACGAAACACTGGTATCTCCCCTTGGATCAATACGAGAGTTGGTTGAAAGAATGGATTTTAGAGGTGCACAAGGAGTGGAAACCGAACGTTTACGGGCAATGTAAATCGTGGTTGGATAGCGGTTTGCAACCTCGTGCGGTGACCCGCGATTTGGATTGGGGCGTACCCGTGCCGATCGAGGGAGCCGAGGGAAAAGTGCTCTACGTGTGGTTCGATGCCCCCATCGGGTATATTTCTGCCACGAAAGATCTTACTCCGGAATGGGAAAAGTACTGGAAAGACCCGGAAACCCGCATGATCCATTTTATCGGTAAGGATAATATCGTGTTCCATTGCATCATTTTCCCGGCGATGTTGAAAGCCGAGGGGTCTTATATATTGCCGGACAACGTGCCCGCCAACGAGTTCCTGAATTTGGAAGGGGATAAGATTTCTACATCCCGCAACTGGGCGGTGTGGTTGCACGAGTATCTGGTGGATTTCAAGGGCAAACAGGATGTGTTGCGCTACGTGCTGACAGCCAACGCTCCGGAAACCAAGGATAACGATTTCACGTGGAAGGATTTCCAAACCCGCAATAATAGCGAGTTGGTAGCGATCTACGGTAATTTTATCAACCGTACTTTGGTGCTGACGCAGAAGTATTTTAATAATCTGGTACCGGAACGGGGCGAGTTGACGGATTACGACGAGGAGGTGCTTGCCGAGATTCCGCAAATCATCGGGCGTGTGGAGAAGAGCCTGGATACGTTCCACTTCCGCGATGCTTTGAAAGAAGCCATGAATCTTGCTCGTTTGGGGAATAAATATCTTGCCGACACTGAACCCTGGAAAGTCATCAAGACAGACGAGGGACGAGTGAAGACGATACTAAATATCTGTTTGCAGATTTCAGCTAATCTTTCCACTTTGATGGAACCGTTTATGCCGTTCTCTTCTCAAAAGTTGCGTGAGTTTATGAATATCGGCGTGATCGAGTGGGATAAGATGGGCGACGGCGTGATCGCGGCAGGACACGAGCTGGGGCAAGCCGGGTTGTTGTTCGAGAAGATCGAGGACGATGTGATCCAGGCACAGGTCGATAAATTGCTTGCCACGAAGAAAGCGAACGAGATGGCTGCAGCCGTGGCTGCCCCCGCGAAGGAGAATATCAACTACGATGATTTCATGAAGATGGATATCCGCGTGGGCAAGATCATCGCTGCCGAGAAAGTGGCTAAGACGAAAAAGTTGATGAAGTTGACCGTCGATACGGGTATCGACCAGCGGACGATTGTTTCGGGTATTGCCGAGCATTACACGCCCGAAGAGGTGATCGGGCGACAAGTCAGCGTGTTGGTCAATTTGGAACCTAAACCGTTGAAAGGCATCGTGTCGCAGGGAATGATTCTTATGGCGGAGAATGTCGACGGCTCTCTTTCTTTCGTTACTCCCGATAAAGAGGTGAAACCGGGATCGGAAATACGGTAACGGGGAAGTGGAAATATAGAATATTGCGTGTAGCGGACAACCGGGAGTTGTCCGCTACATTTTTTTGTTCCGGTTCGTTTTTTTTGCTTGACCGATTTGTTATAAAATTTCAGGATGTGGTGGCGAATTAGGATTTTGTTAACTACGGTGGCAGGAATGGGGAAGAACCTGTATCTATTGATTATCAGTGTTAATCGCGTGGAATTGTAATTCTTAAAAAATAGTTGTCATTTTTCAGCCTAACAAATATTTAACCTTACCTCAACTAAAGTATAACAGTAATAATCTCATTTTCATTAAGTAATGCCTTACCTTTGTATCGAAAGAAAAAGCAAAAGCCAATATGGCAAGAATGAATAAGAATAATAATTAAAAAAATAATGATATGAAAAAGTATATTGTATTAGTTTGCATCGGAATGTTAGCATTGTTTGTAGGCGGTATCAGTTTAGCAAAAACCCAGACCAACGGTATCGAGTGTGCTTATGCCGGGCAAGAGAATCTTAATGCAAATTCAAGAATTGTCAAAGTACAAAAAGTGGGAAAAGACACGATCTTCGGACCCGTTAGTCTTCCCGAGGTGATTGTAAACACGAAGAAAAAAGCTTAACAGCTTTTGGAAGAAATAGAAAGATTGAAAACGAGGCTTCGAATAAGCCTCGTTTTTTTGTTGTCTGATATTTATTTTGGATTGACGAAATAATCATTATTTTTGTATCTAAATAATAGATTACGAACCGGATGCAGGCTATAGACATACAATCGGAGGAGTTTTTAGAAAGTTTAAGGCTTGGAAAGCAAGAGGCTTTTCAAGTTTTATTTGAGGCTTTCCACAAACCCTTGTGTTTTTTTGCGGCTCGTGTTGTTAGGGACGGGGAGGAGGCGGAAGATATTGTGCAAGAGGTATTCCTTTCTTTCTGGAAGATGGAGCGGGATGGTTTCCCGAACATCAAGACGATAAAGACTTTCTTTTATAATAGCGTGCAGAACCGTTGCTTGAATTACTTGCGGGATTTGGAGATACGCGATCGGAATTACCGTAATTTGAACCGGGAGGAATTGGATGAGGATTATTTCCTTTGCCAACAAATCCGAGCCGAGGTTATCGCGGAGTTGTTCGAAGCGATTGACGAATTGCCGGAGAAAAGCAAGGAGATATTCAAAAAGTCTTATATCGACGGACAAGAGGATAAAAAGATTGCCGAGGAGTTGGGAATTTCTTTGAACACGATCAAGACCCAGAAGCAACGGGCAAAATCTTATCTGCGGGTTCGCCTGGGCGATTTGTTCGTTTACGTCGGGATGTTCTTTCCCGGTTTCTAAAAATTGGTTGTTGGTATTTATTTTTTTTGTCGCCTTGTCACCCATTTGTCGAATGAGTGTGTTTCAGGTGTAAAGTAAAGAAGATTTTATGAAGCAACGGAAAGAAATACACGATTTGATAGCGGCATCCCTGAGAGATGAACTCTCGGGGGAGGAATTGGACGTGCTTCGGGAGTGGATGGCTGAGAACGAGCACCATCGTCGGTTGGTGGAGGATTTGCGGGATGAAAAGATGCTGAGGGATGATGTCCGGTTATTTGCTTCTTTTGACACGGGAAAATGCTGGGAACGGTTGGCGGCAGAGATGGGGCAACGGGAGGTGAAGAAGCGAAGTCTGTTGAGGAAGTGGATCGCTTATGCCGCGGCTGCCGTGGTGTTACTGGTGGCGGGTGCGATTTGGTACTTGCAACCGAAGGAGGAAGGGGTGAAAATAGCCGAAGTGGCACCTGTCACGATTAATCCCGGGGAAACACAGGCGGTGCTGGTTCTGGAAGACGGGAACGTGTTGCCCTTGAAGGGGATGAAAGACACGACAATCCTGATCGGGGAACGGGAGAGGTTGACGATAGATGAAAGCGGTAATTTGAAATACCAATTAACCGGGAATTCTCAAATGCCGTCATTTCATACCCTGCGGGTGCCGAGAGGAGGGGAGTACAAGATCGTGTTGGACGATGGGACGGAGGTATGGATGAATAGTGCTTCCGAGTTACGTTACCCGGCTCATTTTACCGGAGATATGCGGAAGGTGGAACTGGTAGGAGAGGCATATTTCCACGTGGCTCATGACCGTGAACATCCTTTCGTGGTGGTTACGCGGGGCGTGGATGTGCGGGTGCTGGGAACTTCGTTCAACGTGTCGGCATACCCGGACGAGAGTGCGGTGACAACAACCCTGGTTGAGGGGAGCGTGGAATTGGACGCGGAGGAGTTGGGGCAAGCTGTCAGGTTGTCGCCCGGAGAGCAGGGTGTGTGGGAAAACCGCCGCATGGATGTACGGCAGGTGAATACTAAATTGTACACTTCTTGGATTAAAGATCGCTTCTCGTTCGAGAGCGAAGGGTTGGAAACCGTGCTGCGGCGTCTTGCCCGCTGGTATAATGTTGATTTCCGAATCGAGAATCCGGAAATGAAGGAGAAGTTTTTCTCGGGTACGATCCCGAAATACGAGGATGTTTCCAAAGTGTTGAAGGTTATGGAAATGACGACTAATATTTCTTTTGAAGTAAAGGATAGTGTAGTGATAATACAATGAAAAAACACGAGAGGCGCTACGAACACCTTTCGTGTATCATGTAAATTGATTCTGTAAAACAATTTAACTCAACAAAGTTATGAAAAAAAAATCAAACTTGTGGGTCTGGGATAACCATGTCCTGCGAAAAATGTTATTGGTTATGAAGATTTATTTTTGTTTGCTGTTATGTACCATGTTATCGGTTTCGGCAATGAGTTATTCTCAAAACACGAAACTGACGATGGAGAAGAAGTCGGAAAATTTACTTTCTGTTCTGAAGGAATTGGGACGGGTGAGTGATTACGAGTTTTTCTACAATGATAACGAGGTGAATCGTTACAACGTGAGTTTCTCCGTGAAGGAGGCAAGCGTGGAGGCGATATTGGAAGAAATTTTGAAGGGAACACCGTTATCCTATCGGGTGGTTGACAACGTGATCGTGATTACACCTCAAGTAAAAGAGGATGCACCGAAAAAAGTCGTGATCACGGGAACCGTGAAGGAGAAAGGCGGGGATATATTGCCGGGGGTAACCGTTATGCTGAAAGGAACGACTATCGGCACGGCAACGGATGCCTCGGGAAAATTCCGTTTGGAGTTGCCTAAGAGGGACACGGTCGTGTTGTCGTTTTCTTTTATCGGGATGAAGTCCCGGGAGGTGAAAGTGGGTAAAGAGACGGAACTGATTGTATTCATGGAGCCGGACGTGGAGGAAATGGGCGAAGTGGTCTGTACGGGTTACCAGACGTTGAAAAAAGTGAATACGACGGGGTCGTTTTCCACGATTTCTCCGCAGGCGATCGAATTGCGGGGAAGTGCCGGGCTGAATCGATTGTTGGAAGGACAGGTTCCCGGTTTGACAATTTACAATAACGACGTGCGTATCCGGGGTGGTAGCACGATTTCCGAGAAAGTGGGTACCAAACCGTTGTATATCGTGGACGGGTTCGAGGTGGACGAGTTGCCGGAGAACATGGATCTCGTGGAGCGAATTACCGTGTTGAAAGATGCCGCTGCTGCCGCGATATGGGGTACGCGTGCGGCGAACGGTGTGATCGTGATCGAGATGAAAAAAGGGGCTATCGGTCAGAGCAAGTTGTCTTATTCCGGGAACGTGAATTTGATGATGAAGCCGGATTTCGGCGACCTGAACCGGGCGGACTCGAAGACGGTTGTGGATTATGATCTGGAGGTGTTTGACAAAGAATTGATATTTGGAGGAATATACCAAGGTAGTTCAAGCGGCTATTCGCCTTCGTACGGTTTGATTTTTGATTACGAGAGCGGTAAGATCAGTCGGGATGAACTGGAGGAGAAATTGGCGGCATTGGGAAAGATCTCTAACAAGAAACAGATCGAGGATAAGTTGTTGCGCACGGCTGTAAGACACAATCACACGTTGGCTTTGAGCGGAGGAAGTGAGAAATTCTCGTATTTCTTGTCAGGAAGTTATACCGGGGAGAATTCCGTGTACAAGGATGGAAGCGATAAACAGACGATCAATATTTTGTCCAAGAACAGTTACTCGGTGGCGCCGAGGGTGAAGGTGCGAGCCGATATTAACGCGGTGTACGGTAAGGAAAATTTAGGATATGACGTGGCAAGCGAGGTCAGTTCCATTCTGCCTTATCAACTGCTGGTGGACGAGTCGGGCAACCGGGTGAAGGATTATACCAAATTTAATATAGAAACAAATCAGGATTTGATGGAGCAAGGCTATAAAGATTACGGTTTTAATATATTGGATGAGGTGGATTTGGCGAATAACAAGACAAGTAAATTCAGTTTGCGGACGAAGTTGGGGGTTGACGTTACAATCCTCGACGGTTTGCAGGTAAACGTGGATTACCAGTACGAGCGTACGCATAGCAAGAATAAAAATTTGCAGGATCTAGAGTCGTATTATGTCCGGGATCGGTTGAATTATATGACAAACGTGGAGGACGGGAAGATCGTGAATCATTTGCCGATGGGTGATATTTTAGACGTGATGAACACGGATTTGACCGCTCATGCGTTGAAAATCGGGGGCTTGCTGAACCGTAGTTTTGGTAAAGAAGGCGAGCATTACGTGAATGTTGTCGGGGGATTTGAATTGCGCAAGCACACGAATGAATCGAACAAGTATCGTAAATTAGGTTATGATGATGATTTATTGACTTACCAATTATATGATGAACAAGAGCTTGCCAAAAACGGGATCGTGAGCTGGGAAGGGGAGTCCAGGCGACATCGGTATGACGCCAGTTCTTATAATAAATTCTCGTTCATGGACAACCGGGAGGTGTCGTATTACGGGTCGGCGGTTTACACGTATGATTTGCGTTATTCGTTAAGTGCCACTTTCCGTATCGATGAATCCAATTTGTTCGGGTCGGCGAAGAAATACCGTCGCAATCCGCTGTGGTCGGTCGGATTGAGCTGGAACGTGCAGGAGGAGAATTTCTTTCAATCCAAGGTGATCAATCGATTGGTACCCCGCGTTACTTACGGGTTGACGGGTAATTTTGACCGTAGTGGTTCTTCCACTCCGTTGTTGAGCGTGAGCCGGAGTTTCAATAGTGCGATAGGAGCCTATATGTCGCGTGTTTCCAATGCTCCCAACCCGAAGTTGAGGTGGGAACGCACGAAAACGTTGAACGTGGGAGTGGAAATCGGGTTATTCGATCGTCTTGCCATGACGTTGGAATATTACAACAAGCGCAGTTACGATTTGTTGGGAAAAGTGCAGATTGACCCGACTCTCGGTTTTAAAGAAGGTAGTATTAATGCCGCAGATATGCGTAACACGGGTTTCGAGATGCAGTTGAATGCGGAAGCCTTGAGGTTGAAAGATTTCAGTTGGCACGTGAATTTTGTGTTCGGTTATAACAAGAATAAGATCACGAAGAATAATATTGCGGACGGTGACCCGGATTATAATCGTACGCACGGGGTTATAAAATTCACGGAAGGGTATGCGCGTGAAGCGTTGTGGAGTTATCGTTGGGCTGGGTTGGATGAAAACGGTAATCCGCAAACATACGATGCGGACGGGAATAAGACCCGCACGCCCGTGGCAGAGTCCATCGAGTGTAACGGGACTTATCGCCCGAAATATAGCGGAAGTCTTTCGACGGATTTCAAGTACAAGAATTTGACGTTGATGTTTTCTTTTATTTACAATTTCGGTCATGTGTTCCGTATCGCTTACCCGACGATGAACCCGTTGGATAATAGTGATTTGAGTGCATTTGTCGGTAAGCGCTGGATGAAGCCGGGCGATGAAGCGAAAACGGACATTCCGGCAACGCTGACTTGGGAGTATTTTGATGGAGATCGTGAAAAATTAACGACTTATTCGTCCAATAGTGTTCGAAAGGGAGATTTTATCCGGTTGCGCGAGATTACATTGAATTATGAATTACCGCAACAATTGGTAAAAAAATCACCGTTTTCCCGGGTAAGTTTAACGGCGCAAGCGAACACGGTGTGGATGTGGACGAAGAATAAGGAAGGTTTTGACCCGGAGGCGGTAGATCCTATTCACGGCACGCTGGGATTGAGCGAGGCGCCATCGTTTACGTTTGGTTTGAGAGTGGAATTTTAATTTGCTAAATTAGGATGTTATGAAAAAGATATATAGTATAGTTTTAGCGGTTATTTTGTTGTATGGATGTGATTCGTTTTTGGATGTGACACCCAAGGAAAAGTTGTTGCCGGAGAAGGTGCAGGATTTCGAGGAGTTGATAGGAGATTCGCATAATATCGGAGGGGCTTATCCCTTGGCAGATATATGTAGTGATTTGATTTTCATGACGGAAGAACGGCTGACCGGAAATATAATGTCAGATCAGGGAAAGGCTTATACCTGGCAAGAGGAATTTTATAGAGATGAGGAAGATGACGCAACGTGGAATAATGCTTACGAGATTATTTATACTTGTAATTTGGTGTTGCAAGAAACACCGGGCGCCACGGGCGGTTCGGATGCCGACAAGGCGCGGGTGATGGCGGAAGCACGGGTAAACCGGGCGTACTATTACTGGTATTTGCATTCGTGTTATGCGCCAGCCTACGACCCGGAAACAGCGGGAACGGATTTGAGCGTGCCGTTGGTGTTGGAACCGGATTTGGAGGTGAAAGTGAAGCGGGCAACTTCCGATAAGGTGGTGGCTCGGATATTGGAGGATTTGAAAGACGTGGCGTTGGATTTGCCGGAGGAAGGCATTTCGGTTTACCATCTTCCCCGGGTGGCGGCATACGCTTTGGCGGCACGCGTGAACTTGTATTTCGGGAATTATGACGCGGCGTTGGAGAACGCAGAAGAGGCGTTGAAATTGAATAGCAAGTTGGTGGATTATAATACGTTCAGTTTTAAAAATGAGACAAAACCTTCCAGCGGGATAAATAATCGCCCGGTTGCGATGGAGTCACCCGAGATGTTGATGTATCGTTCCTCCGGTTTTCAGACGATGCTTACATCTTGCTGTATGTCACCGGAGTTGCTCGCTATTTTCGATCGGGAAGCGGATTTACGTTACAAGTTTAATTTCACGTCATTGGACGGGTTCGGGAAGCCGATAGATGAACCTTATCCTCTGTTTTTGCAAGAATTAGATTTTAATATCGGTGTGCCGGAGATGATGTTGATCAAGGCGGAGTGCCTTGCCCGGAAGAAAAGTCAGGAGGCATTGTCCGTGTTGAACACCTTGCGAGCCAAGCGTTTTGTCGAGGGGAGCGATTATGAATTGAAAAATGTTGAGGCGGATCGCCTGTTGGAGGTGGTGCTGGAGGAGCGGCAAAGGGAACTGGTGTATGCCGGGTTGCGGTTCTTTGACATGAAACGGTTGGCGAAAGAGGGTATATACACCCGGACGCTTACCCGCCAGTTCAAAGAAACCACTTACACGTTGGAACCTAACTCCAACCGGTATATGTTCCCGATAGCGGCTAAAGTACGATTACTAAATAACAGTATCGAGCAAAATCCGAGATAATTACTTTTTATTTTTGCCCGAGTAAACGATTCTCGGGCAAGAATGTAATAAAAACAGAAAGATATGAGAAAAGGAATAGTATTGTTTGTATGTGCGTTTGTGTTTTTGCCGATTCTGTTATTCGGCATGGAAAAACGAGTGAGAGTATCGGGAAAAATTGCGGGGCTTGCCGGACGGGAAGTGGTGTTGCTGGATTCGGATTACCGAACAGAACTGGCAAGGGTAAAGGGAAATGGAGATCGTTTCGACATGAGGGTCAGCGTGGAAGTCGGGGATGCCCGTCCTTATTATATTTACGTGCCGGATTTAGGGGATTTAGGTCCTTCGATGGTGATCCCGACGATGTATTTATATATAGACACGGAACATACCCGGGTGGAGGCGAAAATCGAGCAAGGAAGTTTGAAAAGAGAAAAGATAAAGGGTTCATCCGCGATGGCGGAGTACGAGGGGTTGTTGGCGAAAAATCCGTGTGAGAAAGAGTTGGATGTTGCGGGAAAGGCATATAACGAGGCGTTCAACGAGTACAATATGGTGAACCAGACCGAGGAGAATTTGCGTGTGTTGAAACGGGCAAGTGATCGGCTTGATTCTTTATATCGAGCTCGAGCCGAGGCTTTTTTGGCGATGATACCCCAGAATCGGACTAGCAAGATGCTGGCGGTTATTGTACATGAGAATTACCGGGAGGCTCCCGTGGAACAGTTAGAGCAGATCGTGAGTCAATTCGACACTAGTATCCGGGATTGCTATCCGCTTCGGATGATGATGGAAAGAATAGCTCGCGTAAAGGCGGCAGCAGTGGGAAGTGTGGCACCGGAATTCGAGTTGAAGGATTTGAATGGTAATTTGGTGAAGTTATCTTCGCTGCGGGGAAAGTATGTCTTGATTGATTTTTGGGC
The DNA here is from genome assembly GCF_000379665.1 of Butyricimonas synergistica DSM 23225. Classification (GTDB taxonomy): domain Bacteria; phylum Bacteroidota; class Bacteroidia; order Bacteroidales; family Marinifilaceae; genus Butyricimonas; species Butyricimonas synergistica. Next base: position 95,184 of record NZ_KB903367.1, read on the forward strand.
TTCCTGGTGCGGACCTTGTCGCAAGGAAATCCCGAACGTGAAGAACGTGTACGAGTCATTTGGCGATAAAGGGTTGGTCGTGATCGGGTTATCCGTGGATAATTCGGAAAAAGCATGGCGCAAAGCGGTGGAAGAAGAGCAAGTGGATTACTTGCAGTTGCATGATTCGGATGGCATTATGTGGAAGTTATACGATTTTGACGGGATACCTTTTATGATTTTAATATCCCCGGAGGGGGTTATCTTGGAGAGGGGATTGAGAGGTGCGTATGTTCGGAAAAATGTGGAGAGGTATTTGTTGGGAGAGCGGTATGCCTCGATTAAAAGGGATTTGGACGAAATGGACGAACTGTATAATAGAGAAGCTGCGGGGTATTGCGAGATAGAGGATGTGTTGAAAAAGGCAGAGATTTCGGAGAAGATGGGGCGAGAATACCAGAAGAGAACGGATTTCTTTTTGAATGGCTTGAAGCAATTGGAAGGCAGTCAATTGGGGTTAGAGTTATTGGACGAGAATTTATTTCGTTTGGAACACGATTATGATACTTTTGCCCTGGCGCTTCAAGCGTTGGGAGATAGGTTACCCGAATCCGAGTTGAGAACTAAAATACAGAACAAGTTCGAGGAGTTGAAAGCGGAACAGCTGATCGGCGAGGCTCCGGATTTTGAACTGACCGATGCCCGCGGGAAAAAGGTTCGTTTGTCCTCGTTCCGGGGAAAGGAAGTATTGTTGGATTTCTGGGCGTCGTGGTGTGCACCTTGCCGGAGCAAGAATAAAGAGTTGAACAAGCATTACAAGGAGTTGAAGAAAAAAGGGGTCGAAGTTATTTCTGTTTCATTGGATAACGATAAGAAAAAATGGTTGGAAGCAGTGAAGCAGGATAAGATTTCGTGGATACAATTGGCGGATTTGAACGGGTTTGAAAAAAGTGATGTGAAGAAGGTTTATAAAGTGAAGGCTGTCCCGACCGTTTACTGGATCGGTGCGGACGGGATGATTAAGGCGAAGAACCCGAAACTGGAGGATTTATTGAGGTAGAATCGGGTGTGTGAAAAATGACCGGGAGGACAGAATGTTTCTTCCGGTCATTTTTGTTTGTAGAACAAGACTGTAAAAAAATCAATGAATGCTATGAAATGCTGTTTTTATCACTATCTTCGCTTCCTAGTTGACGCTATGTAGTGAGGTGTTAAAGTGTTGTGCTACAAATTAGTAATTCATAGAAGAAAAATTTATGCGTAACGTATTGTTGAAGGTGTTAGGTGGGCTTGTTTGTTTATTTTGTACATCATGGGAAGTTATGGCAGAGGGGGTAATCAAGGGTAGAATCTTGGATGCGGAAACTCGTCAGGCGCTCGCGGGTGCTACTGTTTACGCGGAAGGTATTTCCGGTGGTACTGTAGCAGATACGACCGGATATTTTGAACTTAAATTGAAAAAAGAGGGAAAAGTCATGTTGCGATTCCGGTGTGTCGGTTATGTCGAGGTAAACAAGGAGGTCGTGGTGAGTAGTAAAGAGGTTCATTTAGGAGTGGTCGAGATGGTGCCGGAGGTGATCGGGCTGTCGGACGTGGTCGTGAGAGGAGCGTTGGCAATAGACCGGAAGACTCCGGTAGCGTTGTCCGTGATAACAGCTTCGGATATTGAGAATAAATTATCGACACAGGAGTTCCCCGAGATATTGAAAGGCACGCCGAGCGTGTACGTCACGAAGGATGGCGGAGCTTTTGGCGACGGGCGTATCAATCTTCGGGGATTCGAAACGGAAAATATAGCCGTGATGGTGAACGGTGTGCCCGTGAACGAGATGGAGTGGGGGGGCATTTATTGGTCTAACTGGTCGGGGTTGTCAGACGTGACCCGCGTGATACAAGTGCAGCGGGGATTGGGTGCTTCCAAAGTATCCGTGCCGTCTGTCGGAGGTTCTATCAATATCGTGACGAACTCGACCAACGTGAAGAGCGGGGCTTCTGTCGCTTATAGCGTGGGAAATGACGGGTACAACAAAGTAGCGTTCAGTGCCTCCACCGGGTTGAGCGAGAAGGGTTGGGCAATGTCTATTCTCGGGTCGAGAACTTGGGGTGACGGGTATATACAAGGAACCGATTTCGTGGCTTATTCTTATTTTATTAATATTTCCAAGAAGCTGGGCGAGAATCACGAGTTGTCTTTGACAGCGCTTGGTGCTCCCCAGTGGCACAACCAGCGGAATAGAAATGATAAGATGACCATAAAGGCTTGGAAGGAATTGGATGATACCCGATTCAATCCCTCTTATGGTTTTGCAACCCGGGACGGAAAGAATGTACGGAAAGTGTCAGCTTATAATAAATACCATAAACCGCAAGTTTCTTTGAATCACCTTTGGCAGATCAACGAGAAGTCAAGCCTTTCGAACGTGCTTTACATGTCTTTGGGTCGAGGCGGCGGTTATGGCGGACGGACGAACAATGCAAAGCATAAATACGACTGGTTCGGTACTTCTAACGGGGCACCCACGAGGACGGAGTTCAGAAGGTCGGATGGCACTTTTAATTATGATGCTGTTTATAACGTGAATAGCGCGAGTGTTACCGGTTCGGAGATGATTATGGCAATGAGTAAGAATGAGCATAATTGGTACGGGCTGATTTCTACTTACACGACGAAAGTGGGACAGTATTTTGACGTGTATGGAGGTATTGATTTACGTTATTACAAGGGAAAGCATTATAATGAAATCGTGGATTTGTATGGAGGAAGGTATTTCATTGACGATAGTCGGATGAAGGTGAAATACAAAGCTGATGATTACCTTTGGCAGAACGAGGAATTGAAAAAAGGAGATATCGTTTACCGGAACTATGACGGGTATATGCTTCAAGAGGGATTCTTCGCGCAAGGAGAGTACAATCGGGATGCATTGAGCGTGTTTGTTGCCGGATCGCTTTCAAATATAACTTATTGGCGAGAAGACCATTTCTATTATCCTAAAGATGAGGCAAAATCGGATAAAGAAAATTTCTTGGGTTACACTGTTAAAGGAGGAGCTAATTATAATTTGACGGAGAATCATAATGTATTCGCGAATATCGGGTATTTTTCCCGTGCCCCTTATATGCAGGGCGGGGTGTTCTTGCAACAAGATGTAAGTAATGAAACGAATCCGGATGCCGTGAACGAGAAAGTATTTACTTTTGAGTTGGGATACGGGTATCGTTCCGTCTGGCTGGATGCTAACGTGAATTTGTACCGCACGGCATGGACGGATAAAACTATGGCGAATTTCTTTGAAATGAACGGGTATCGTATGCGAGTGAACCTGACTGGATTGGATGCATTGCATCAGGGGATCGAGTTGGATTTCGTGTTACGTCCGGTAAAAGACTTGAAGATTACCGGAATGTTCTCTATCGGTGATTGGCATTGGAACGGCAATGGTAAAGGCTATGCTTATAATTCGTCCGGCAGACCGGTGGATAAGGAGGGCAATGAGGTGAGCGAGATCGGGGGAAAGGATCATGCCTTGAATATCATAAATTTGAAGGATGTGCGGGTGGGTAATTCCGCGCAGACGACTTTTGCCCTAGGGGGACAATACCAATTCCTGAAAGGATTTCACGTGGGCGTGGACTATTCCCATTTCGCTAGAAACTACGCTAAGTTTACTCCCTCCTTGGGATATAATCTGGGTGCCGAGAATACTTACGAGTCCCCTTGGAGGATGCCCGCTTACGGCGTGCTCGATGCGAACGTCAGCTACCGTTTCCCGGTGGGAAAACTTTTCGGGGTGATGATTTCCGGTAACCTGAATAATGTTTTGGATAAGGAGTATATTGCCGACGCCGAGGATGGTAAAGGACATGATGAAGCATCCGCGAAAGTTTTCTACGGTTTCGGGCGTACTTTTTCGCTGAGATTGAAAATTACATTTTAAGACAATAAAGTCGTAAGACCCATAAAGTCTATAAGGTCATGAAGCGTGATGTAAAATAATTTTATAATTTTGCGGGCTTTAATGATCTTATAGACTTTATTTAATATAGACAATTATGATGAGTTTGTTGCAGCGTTTTCGGGTGTATTTGCGCCAGATACTTGATCCGTCGGAAGAGCAAGAACGGGAGGAAGATACCGTAGAATCGATACGAAAAGGGATAGAGTTCCGGGGGACGAATTTGTGGGTGTTGATATTCGCCACGTTTATTGCTTCCCTGGGGTTGAACACGAACTCCACGGCGGTGATTATCGGAGCCATGTTGATTTCGCCCTTGATGGGTCCGATTATGGGAATCGGGTTAGGCGTGGGGATCAATGACTTCGAGTTGATCAAGAAGGCGTTCCGCAATCTGATGATTGCCACTATATTCAGCGTGTTGACCTCTACCCTGTATTTTCTGTTATCTCCATTGAACGAGGCTCGTTCGGAATTGCTGGCACGTACGACTCCCACGATATACGACGTGTTGATCGCTTTTTTTGGCGGGATGGCGGGAATTGTGGCTTCCGCCACGAAATTGAAGGGCAACGTGATCCCGGGAGTGGCTATTGCCACGGCATTGATGCCTCCCCTGTGTACGGCGGGTTTCGGGTTGGCTAGTGGTAACCTGAGTTATTTCTTCGGGGCTTTCTACTTGTTCACGATCAACTCGGTATTCATCGCGGTTGCCACCACTTTAGGTGTCCGTTTGATGCATTTCTCGAAAAAGAAATTCATGGATAAGGAACGGGAGAAAAAAGTGCATCGTATCGTGTACACGATCATTTTTCTCACGATGGTTCCCAGCGTGTATATCACTTATAACATGGTGAAAACGAATATATTCGAGATGAGTGCCAGCCGGTTTATAAAGAATGAATTCAATTTCCCGGGCACTTTGGTTGTCGATAAAATCGTCAAGGCGGAACAACCGGATCGTTGTATCGAAGTGTCTTTGATCGGTAAAGAGATTTCGGAAGACGTGATCGTTTCCTTGAAGGAAAAGATGTTGCAATACGGTTTGGGCGATATTCCTTTGCTGGTTCATCAAGGATTCGGAAAAGAGGATGTCGGTCTGCAAAATGACGTGAGCAATATGCTGTTGCAGGATTATTATATGCAAAACAAGCAGCGGATAGCTTCACAGGAGAAGGAAATCGTGCAATTGCGTTCCCGTTTGGAGTCTTACCTGTTGTATGACACGATCGGGCGGCAGATAAGCCCGGAGATAAAGATTCTTTATCCCTCGGTGAAGAATATCGCAATCTCGAAAGTGATCCGTAGCGCGGTGGATTCAGCCCGTGTCGATACGCTGACCATTGCTATCGTGTCTTTAGAGAAGCCTTTGGCGATCAGGGAAGAAGAGCAATTGACGTCATGGTTGACCGCGCGGGTTGGCGTTAAATCCTTGAAGCTAATCAAGGAGTAATATGTTGAGGATCGTTATTCGGGTTATTCCCGGTGAGGATAGGGAGAAATAAGGCTTAGAACGGGGAACAATTTTGGTACATCTTCGGAACAACTTCGGTGCAAAGTCCTTCGGGAGCGTAGTTGTTCCAAGGATAATTCGCGAGTAAAACGATAAAAACACCTTATTTCTCGCTTGTTTGTACCTGTATACCCTGGGTATTGTTCCCGAGGTTGACAGGACTTTATTTTAAAGCGGGAATCTTGATGTATTTCACGGCAATGAAACCGGGAATCGTGCAAAGCATGATCCAGAGGAAAAAGTTTTGGTATCCCACGAGTTCCTGTATGTAGCCGGAAATCATCCCCGGAAGCATCATGCCCAGAGCCATGAAACCCGTGCAAATGGCGTAATGGGCGGTCTGTTGTTGTCCCTTGCTGAAAAGCATCATGAAGTAGGTGAGGGCGGTAAACCCGAACCCGTAGCCGAACTGCTCGACGGCGACACAGGAGGATATGAGCCACATGGCTGAGGGGCGGGCGAATGCCAGGTACACGTACACGAGATTGGGGAGGTTCATGGCGATTGTCATGCCCCATATCCAATGTTTCAATCCGTTTTTTGCCATGACAATGCCACCGAGGATGCCTCCCACGGTGAGGGCTATCAACCCGACCACGCCGTATATGGTGCCGACTTGCATGGTGTCTAAGCCCAGTCCGCCTACTTCCGGGTGGTCTAACAGGAAGGGAGAGGCTATTTTCACGAGTTGCGATTCTGCAAAGCGAAATAACAGGATGAATGCTAGGGCGGCGATGATATCTTCCTTTTGGAAAAAGGTGATGAAGGTTTCAAAGAAGGCTTTCAGCGGGTTGCCGTTTTTCACGGGCACGTCGTTTGCGGGTTTGGGAAGCATGAACTGATGATACAGAAAGAGCAAGACAAAGAGTGCCGCCAACAGGTAGAAGGTGAGCGACCATGCCCGGAGAACTGCAATTTCCTCGGGAAGTCTGGTGGAGTAGGTCTTCTCGAGCCACCCGGCGAACATGACGATAAGTCCTTGCCCGGTGAGCATGGCAATACGGTACGCCGTGTTGCGGATTCCCACGAAAAAGGCTTGTTTCTTCGTGTCCAGCCCGAGCATATAAAAGCCGTCGGCGGCGATGTCATGCGTGGCGGAACTGAAAGCGAGAAGCCACATGAAAGCCAAGGCATAGCGGAATGCATGAGGTCCCGGCAAGGTAAGAGCCACTCCGGCAAGTCCGCCCCCGATGAGGAGTTGCATGGATATTACCCACCAGCGTTTCGTCTTTGCAATGTCGACCAGTGGACTCCACAAGGGTTTGATGACCCACGGGAGATAGAGCCAGCTAGTGTAAAGGGCAATATCGGTATTGTTTATCCCCAGGCGTTTGAACATGATGACCGCGAGAGTCATGACTACAACGTAGGGAAGTCCCTGGGCGAAGTATAACGTGGGGATCCACGACCAACCGGAGGAAGAGATCGAACGATTGGGCGATTGCCGATTATGTGATTTGGTTGTCATTTTCAATTCTCCATTTTCAATTGTATTATTTCACTGCCGGGGAAATAGTGCATCAGTATTTCTTTGTAGCTATATCCCCGGGAACTCATGACAGCGGCTCCGATTTGGCAAAGACCGACACCATGTCCCCAGCCGGCACCTTTGAAAGTGAAACGGGCGGGAGTGCCGGAAGAGTTCTTCTCGGTTTCGACGATAAAGGCTGAACTATACAAGTGTGACGGGGAAAAGGCTTTGCGGATAATCAACTCTTTGCCGATCGTCATGCTTTTCTTCGTGCCGGTAAGCCGAAGCCGGATAATGCGTCCCGATACGCCTCTTTGCAGGGGTTCGATCGAGGTGATCGTGCCGAAATCAATGCCTAGCTTCGTTTTCACGAGGGTGGACAATTCTTTGGTCGTGTAGGATGTTTCCCAACGGAAGAAGTCTTGTGTTTCCTGGTCGTAGTCGTTCAGCACGTTGGAAAGTACTTGTTTGTCCCGGGTATTACAGAAAACATCCGGGGAAGACAATATCCATGCCCGGGCTTGCGCCTCTTCCGAGAGGTCGGGAACAGAGGCAAGGGATGCGCTGTCGATGATTTTCGTGAGATAGGGATGATTTACGGGTTCCCAGGTGTTGTCGAAGCGTTCGGATACCCCACCGCAGCATTTGGAGAAGCGGGCATCACAGACGTCCCCGTTGTAGGCGAGGACTTCCCCCCGGGTGGTTTCTATGGCTTGCCGGACGACGGGGGTATACGCTTTGCTGATACCTTGATAGCGTTGGCAATGGTCATCGGCACATACGTCGAAATGGTCGTGGTCTTCCCGGTCGAACCAACGGATATATTGGTCTTCGTCTTGAATGCAGGACTCGTATCCCGTGGTCATCCGCTCTTTTTTAGTCTTTTGCGCGATCAGCCAGCTACGGGAAATGACTGCGTGTGCTTTTAGTAATTCCAGCGAAGAGGTGGCACTCATCTCGGAAGAGATAACGCTTAGTAAATAATCCTCTAGCGGGAGGATGTTGACCGCGGTCAAATACTGCTGTTCGTCTAATATCTGTAATGCTCCTTTGAATTTTTGGTTTTCCGTGCGTTCCCAATGAAAATGGATTCCGATAACGACATCCAACAGGTCGAAATCAGCGTGCTCGTAATCATCGGGCGTGAGCGTGAAGCCGGAGGATACGGTTTCTTCTCCCGTCGGAGTATACAAGTGTAATTCTCCCGTGTTTTTGGTAACAAAACATTCCCCCGTGTAAGTTCGTGTCCCGTTGCGGTAGATACCGTTTAAACGGAATTTGATGCCGGGGGCGAAGAGAATGCCGATAGAAAGACTTAATGATTTCATGATTTACGATTTAGCGATTAAGTGATTGATCTCTGAGTTGGAAATCATGGATCGTAAATGATTGAATTCTTCATTCGTGAGAGTCAGTTGCCCGAACAGGTCTTGGAGAAGCGGGGCGTCGAGGCGATTGAAGTCTGCTTTGCGGGGCGATATAATCAACCCGGCGAAATCCACGCAACCCGGACTGAACAGGATGTTGTCATCGCCTTCGGCAAAGAATTGCCACGGGCGGTGCTGGCGACGGGGAAACAGGACAATTTGCCATTCCTCGCCTTCATACCAGGCGAAAAGGTTCATCATGGGTTCCGGGTCGTTCGGAGTGACTTTACCGATTATGTCTAATATGCCGGCAAAAGTCTGTTCAAGTAATTCCTTGTTACCGGAACGGATGAGGATATTTTTGCGGATATAGTTTTCGATACTTTCCACGACAAGGATCTTGTCTGGCGCCGAGAGTAACGTTTCCTTTGGGCAATGAACCACGTCTGTTTCCAACGGCATCTCGTGACGGGGAGCCAATTGGAAATGGAAATGGTCGGGGGCTGAGGCTCCACTCCGGGGACCATTGTAGAAAATGGTGTATTCCGGGTAGGTGCGGGCAATATCCAGCATATCACCCAAGTGTCCGGATATGAGTTGGGGAATATGTTGTTTTGCCGGAACCGTGTAATGACGGGAGAATATTGGATAAGGGTTCACCCGTATATCGAGTGTCGGGTTGTAATCGAAACTCTGTTGTTCCGATGGCATATTTTTTTTACACAAGAAACAAGCTCTCGCTTTCAAGGAGGCTTCGTCTATTTTTGCCACAGCCGATAGTATTCTGTCCGGGTTGTGTTGTATCCGTATTTGAAAACCGTCAAAGTTAATGGTACGATAAAGAACGTATTTTAAACGGTCGTAATTGTTTTTCGCTGTTTGCCACGTGGCTAGTTGGTTTTCTAAGAAATGGTCGAAGAACATGCTGATTTTAGATTTTAAATTTTAGATTAAAACTCCCTCCCCCCTTCGGGGTACTCCCTCTGTTTATAGAGGAGGTATCGGCAAAGCCGACGGAGAAGTTTGTTTCCAGTTGCATCCTTGCGAATAATTCAATTGTTCTGATCTTGTCTTTGTAGAAATTATTCCGGTTTACACGTTGGATGTCAAGGTCGGCGTCGGAGTTGCCTTCCCAGCGTCGGCACAAGTACAACGGCTCGTAAATACGCCCGATCTGGTATTCCCGTGAAATTGCTAGGGCGGTAGCGTAGTCTTCCCCGTAACTGACATTCGGGATTCTTATTTCCCGAAGCAGGGGGGTATAGAAGGCTCGGGGTGCGCCTAAGCCGTTTACGCGCAGGGCATTGTTGCGTCCGTTCTCGGGAGTCCACTCTTGGTGGTCGATGATGCCCGGGGGGATTTCTTCAAGGTTGAAGTCGACCATGCGATAACTTCCGATCACCATGGCGCATTGTTGTTCGCGGAAAGTATCGACAATAGTTTGCAGCACGTGCCCGTCGATATAAAGATCATCACTATCCAGTTGTACGGCGAACCGCCCGCAAGCGGGGTGCATGATCGCATGCGTCCAGCATCCCCCGATGCCGAGGTCGGTACGGCTGGGAATCAGGTGAATCACCCGTTCCTCTTTTCCGGCGATGCCGGCGATCACGTTGGTAGTGTCGTCCGTGGAATGGTTATCTATGACAATAATATTGTATTTGAAATTCGTTTGTTGCGCGAGTACCGAGTGAATGGCATCGGCAATCGTCTTCTCCCGGTTGCGCACGGGAATGATAACGGAAGCTTCTGCCTCGAATGGCACGCTTGACAAATCGATGGTTTTGAAACGCGGGGGGAGGTATGCCCCGATGGCTTTCAAGTGTGCCGTGCAGGCTTGTTCCATCTCGATTTGTACCTCTCGGTTACGAGGATTCACGTAGTCGAATTGCTTCTCCCCAGATCGGCGGGTATCTTGTTCCACTTCCGTGTACAGGTATTCGGGAATTCGGAAAATCATCCCTTCCCGGGAAAGGCGCAGGCGCAGGTCGTAAAGTGCCGCGAACCGGTAATCCGTGTCCATCTCGGTAACGACCTTTCTGAACGTTTCTGTTTTTAAAAGGAGTACCGAACCGAAATCGAAATCATCCCGGAGGCTTCCCGCTTGGTATTCTATTGTCGGGTGCGGGCAAATCGTTTCATCCCGTTCCGTGTAATAATCGGAATACAGCATAACCGCTCCGGTTGCCCGGGCTATCTGTATGAAACGTTCTTCGGCGTATTCTCCCAGCCGTGCCGCCGGATGCTTCGTGTATAAAAAGAAATAAGGTGTATGCACGGAATCAGCCAGCTGGCGTAAAATAGTTGTATTTTCAAAAAATAAATAATCTTTTAATATATCATCTTTTCCAAGTCGATTGACAATACAAGCGATGTTTGACATAAACGAAACTATTTAGGTTGAACTCAAAGATATATTCTTTTTGTAGGAAATGAAATTTTTTATTCGATTTTGTGTGAAAATTAATATCTTTGTGAGGTTACTAAAAAGAAGATGTTGGACTTTTTCAAATATATATATGGATATTTGAAGCGTATGTGCTTATTGTTCCTCTTGTTGTGCGTTTACTGGACGGCGGCGGGAGTAATTCTTAAGCCTGATTCCCTCATCCTGATTATCAGTTCATATAATCCTGAGACCTCACAAACTTCCCGTAATATATCCGAATTTTTGGACGAGTATAATTCTTTGAGCGGCAAATCGGCTGTCGCGATCGAGAACATGAACTGCAAAAGTTTCTCCGAAGCCACCTTGTGGAAGTCCCGGATGAAGGATATTTTAGCGAAATACACGGGCAAAAGTTTACCGAAGACAATTGTCCTGCTGGGGCAGGAGGCTTGGACGTCTTATCTGTCACAAGATTCACTCGTGTCCCACGATATTCCAATTGTCGGGGGAATGGTGAGCCGTAACGCGGTTCTCTTGCCGGAAGCGGGGACAGATTTGGAAAATTGGGAATCCGAGAGCGTGGATGTCGTTGACGATAGCGTGAAGAAATTCCATATTTTGGGCTTTGCGTACGAGTACGATGTAGTGAAGAATGTCAAGTTGGTTTTGGAGTTTTACCCCGAAATGAAGCATATTGCTTTTATTTCCGATAATAGTTATGGCGGTGTTTCCTTGCAGGCTCTCGTGAAAAAAGAGATGAAAGAAGAATTTCCGGATTTGGATTTGATCTTGTTGGACGGTCGGAAGCATACGGTTTATTCGATGACGGATGAAATTGCTAAATTACCGAAAGAAACTGCTATCTTGTTGGGAACTTGGCGCGTGGATAAGAATGACGGCTATTTTATGCGCAATGCCACGTACTCGATGATGATGACGAACCCCAGCCTGCCTGCTTTTACGATTACTTCTATTGGTATGGGATATTGGGCAACCGGGGGATATGTACCGGAATACCGGACTGTCGGGAAAGATATAGCCCGCCTGGTCGTGGGATTGGAGAAACAAACGGATTCTCTGTTGTTGAAAGAAGGGTTACAAATGATCCCTAACGAGTATTGTTTTGATTACGCGAAGTTGAGAAAAGGGGGCTTCTTGGATAAAGAGGTAACGAAGGGGGCTGTCTTGTATAACAAGAAGCCGTCTTATTTCGAGGAATACAGGTACGAGATCATGGGAGTCGCTTTCGCCTTTATCGTGCTATTGTTGGGATTCGTGATAGCGATGTATTTTTATCTTCGCACGAAGCGATTTAAGGATGCTTTGGTGGAAGCCCAGAAGGATAATACCCTTATTCTGAATAATGTGAACACGGGGATTAAATTTATTAATCCCGATTTCACGGTCAAGTGGCATAATGGAGTGGATTTTGTCGCCTCGAGTGAAGAGGTACTGGCATCGAAAGGAAAAGTTTGCTACAAGGCTCTAAGGAATCTGGATAAGCCTTGTTCGTATTGTCCGGCGGTACAAGCCATGAAGACTGGAGAAGTGGCGGAAACGATCGTGAAGCAAGGGAATTATTACGTGTATATATTGGCAAATCCGGTTTTTGATGACGAGAAGAACCTGTTGGGAGTGGTGATGCGTTTGGAGGATATGACCAAGCAGAAAAAGGTCGAGATCGAATTGCGTCAGGCGAAGGAAAGGGCGGAAGAATCGGAACGGTTGAAATCCGCTTTCCTGGCTAACATGAGCCATGAGATCCGTACGCCGTTGAACGCGATTGTCGGTTTCTCCAGTGTGTTGGTTGCGGATGATTATGATGCCGATACCCGTAAGGAATTCGTGGAGATCATTCAGAAGAATTCGGATTTGTTGCTTCGATTGATTAATGATATTCTGGATATATCTCGCTTGGAAACGGGACGTTTGAAATTCTCCCTGGAGGAAACGGAGATAGTTTCGCTTTGTCAAAGCGTGTTGGCGACCACGAGTTACGGGAAACAAGGGGGAGTGGAATACGTGTTTGAATCTCCATGCGAGCAATATATGTTGAGGACGGATGTCCAACGGTTGCAACAGATTTTGATTAACTTGTTGTCGAATGCCAATAAATTTACTTCAGAAGGAACTATCACGTTGAGTTTTAACGTGAACGAAGAAGAGAACTGTGTTTATTTCCGGGTAACGGACACGGGAACGGGTATTCCCGAGAGCAAGCAGAAGAAAGTGTTCGAGCGTTTCGAGAAATTGGACGAATACGTGCAGGGTACGGGATTGGGATTGGCAATCTGCAAGCTGACCATTACCATGATGGGTGGTGATATTTGGGTGGATAAAGACTATAAGGGAGGTGCCCGTTTTGTCGTGCGGCATCCTTTGCACGTGACGCTTGTTTCGGAAGAATAAAATCAATATGTGTGTGTTGCGAAATCTATACTTGATTATGGGTTATTTTACCCTATGGGGTGACTATTGGCTGACTATTGGCTGACTAATAGGCGACTATTGGGCGGGTTCGCCCATTTATCGCCTACTGTTTTGCGAATACATAAAATTATACCTTCAAAAGAACAATTTACACCCAAAAACGTTCTTTTGAAGGTACGATTTTGATACGATGGCGAATGCTATCGGGTATAGAAATCAATCTGTTTCTTGATGGCTCGGGTACAGACCGGGCAAAATTCGTTGCCGGAGAGGGTGTTCATCAAGCAATCGGGGCGGGGACGATATATTCCTTTTTCCATGTAGCCGCCACCCTCGTAGACTCCAAGTTTTTTGATGTTGCTGCGGTCGATGGGTGTGGGGATTGGGGTGTCTTTGTCCAGCATATTTTTCCATTTCTTGTTGAAATTGACAAGGGTTGTCAAGTTGGGTTCCCAGGGTTCAACTCCTTTGGGATACATATCGTTGTAAGAACTACCGATTTCCACGTATTCGTCGCCCAAACCGGCAAAAAGATGTCCGAACTCGTGAACGTAAACTTTTGCGGCGTGCAGGTTGCCGTTGATGCTGATCCCGTAGTGGTTGTAGATAGCGCCTCCGCCGTATTTTTGGGTGTTGGCGATGATGTAAATGAAGTCGTAAGGAACGTTGCCGGCAAGGTCACGAAGGCTTTTGTGATCATAGGTCATGATGTAACGTTCGGAATCAAACGTGTAGAATGATGAATTTAAGATGGTGTTCTTCCAGATGTATTCACCGGGAATATCCACGCCGGATTCACGAGAAGGGGCGAGTACGGCACGGATGTTAAAGCGATTACGATTTTCCTTGTAAGGGGAAAGACTGAATAAGCCTTCTGCGAAAAGTTGACAATCAGCTTTGAACTTTTCCATTTCATCGGCGGTATATCCTTCCGGAAGAAGAACAATGTCTACTTTATGGGCGGAATTGCCGGTATAGAGAACCTCGAACGAGGGATATTGTAAACGGCGGTCTTTTTTGATAAAGTAACTGTCAATATCCACGTTGTACTCGAATTTCTTCACGAATTTTCCTTTTTTATTGCGGCTGCAAATTTCAATACGGACATCATTCTTGGGGAAGGGCATCACGACCGTTTCGGAACAGTAGCGACGGGTGGTTTTTGCCTCATCCGTGGTCTGCCATTCGCCGAACAAAGTACAATAGCCACGGGAGTAAATAAGTTGATTACTTGCTGCATCGTACACGTTCAGGTAGTAATTCCCGTAGAACATGGTGTCTATCAGATTTGTTTTAGAGCCTCCCCAGTAGGGTTCTTCAATAAGTTCTTCAAAATAAATTTCTTCGCTTTGATTGTCCCCGCAATGGGCGTAATCCATACGTAAGGTCTTGTTGTGGAAATACTTGTCGAACTGTGCCCACGAGATGTTGGCTTGTAAAAGCAGCATTATGCCGGCGATAAGAGTTATTCCTTGTTTCATAGATTTGTTATATTATTAATATAGATTTTGTGCAAAGATAGTTTTTATTTATTCCTTGTAATACACCCGTTTTACGCGAAACGATATGCCCGTGAGTACCTCGTAAGGGATTGTGCCTAATTTCTCTGCGACTTCCGTCACGGGAATATGCTTCCCGAAGATCTCGACTTCATCCCCGATGGAGGCATCCGTGTCCGTGACGTCAATCATGCAGGTATCCATGCAGATGTTACCGATAATCGGGACCCGCTTGCCTTTCACGTGTACTTCCCCGGTTCGATTGCTCAGGTGGCGGTTTAACCCGTCGGCGTACCCTACCGGGATCACTGCGATACGGGAGGGACGGGTAGTATAGCTTTTGCGCCCGTATCCAATGGATTGTCCTTCTGGAACATCGCGTATGGACGAAATGTAAGTTTTGAAACTACTTACAGGCTGCAAGTCTGCATGGGTGGCACTGATGCCGTGTAGCCCGATTCCCAGGCGTACCATGTCGAAGTGATACTGGGGGAAACGTTCAATCCCGGCTGAGTTCAGTATATGGCGCCAGATTTTATAATCGAATCGGGCTTGAATGCGTTCGGTCATGCGCTCGAACAGGTGGATTTGTCCCAGGGTAAATTCGTCATGCACGGCTTCGTCACTTCCAGCTAAGTGTGAGAACATGGAACGGATGAAAACGGAACGTTCCGAATCGAAGAATTCGAGCAATCGAGAGATGTCTTGTTCGTCAAAACCGGAACGGTTCATCCCGGTATTCAGTTTTATATGTACCGGAAAACGCTTGATACCGTGTTTTTGCAACGCTTGATTAAAATCCTCCAGGATATCGAGGGCGTAAATCTCTGGTTCGAGATTGAACATGATCATGTTGTCAAATGCTTCCCGTTCCGGGTTCATCACGGCAATGGGGATGGTGATTCCCGCGGCACGCAGTTCTATTCCCTCGTCGGCAAATGCCACCATAAGGTAATCCACCCGGTGGTATTGCAGCAGAGAGGCGATTTCCCGGGAACCACTTCCGTAGGAAAAGGCTTTTACCATCACGGCAATGTGGGCATCGGTTAAGGATCGGAAATGATTCAGGTTGTGTACCATGGCGTCTAGGTCGACTTCCAGTATCGTACCGTGTGATTGTTTTTGCAGGAATCCGGCGATAAATTCAAATTGAAATACCCGAGCTCCCTTGATTAATATCACTTGATCCCGGAAATTCTCCCGTTCTTCCTGCCTTAGAAAATGTTCCGTGTCCTCGTAGAAACGGGAATTAGGGGCAAAGTCATAACGATGGTCACTCAAGTGCTTCCCAATCCCGATAAACAGCATAACATTCGTTTGCCGGAGCATCTCGGCAATGGCGGGATACAGGTCTTCACTGCCTTTGCCGGAGTCCATAAAATCGGAAAGGATGACTACCCGTTCTTTTGAGGCATCTTGTGTCGCCAGCATATTCAATGCCAGTTGGAACGAGGAAGGGTCTGAATTGTAATAGTCGTTCACGAGGGTGCAATTGTTGATTCCCTCCTTGATTTCCAGTCGCATGGCAATAGCGGAGAGTTGCTCCACTCGGGAGGTGATGACTTCCGGGGAATACTTTTTTAGTAATAAGACGCATACGGCGTTCATGCAATTCTCGAAAGATGCGATGTCCGGGAAGGGAATGTCGAGAATAAAAGTTGTTCCTTTGTGGGAGATTTTTATTTCCCGGTGGTCATGGGCTATATTTACCGTTCGCACCTGTACATCTGCCTCTGTTTCTTCTCCCCAGGTGAAGAAGGTGGTTTTGGCGGGCACTCGCGAGCGGATGAATTGCAGGGCTTTTCCCGCTTGTCCGATGACCCATTGGCAACGGGTGAACAAAAGGGCTTTTTCTGCCAGTTTTTCTTCCCGAGAGGTGAAGTTCTCGTCATGCGCATCGCCTAGATGCGTGAAGATGCCGATGTCCGGACGGATCATTTGTTCCAGGCGTTGCATTTCTCCTTTTTTGGATATACCCGCCTCGATGATAGCGATTTCGGCTTTGGTATCGATACCCAACAATGATAATGGAACCCCGACTTGCGAGTTGTAACTCCGGGGACTGCGGTACACGGCATGGTCGTTTGCCAATAATTGATAGAGCCATTCTTTCACGACAGTTTTACCGTTGCTTCCCGTGATACCGATGACTTCCACCTTCGACTGCTGGCGGTGGTAGGCTGCCAGTTGTTGTAAGGCTGCCAGGACATTCTCCACGATAATCAGGTTTGCCTCAGGGAGATGCTCAAATTCTTTTCTATTTTCACTGATAACGAATGCTCTCACCCCTTCGGAGTAAAGCGTTTGTATATAATCGTGGGCGTTGTGGTTACTTCCTGTCAAGGCGAAAAATAACGTGTGTTCCGGGGCGACAACAGAACGGCTGTCAAGGCTGTATTCCGTGATTTCGACCGGAATGCCTTGTCGTAACTTCCCCTGTATGATGTTGGCAATCTCTTTCATAATTTAGAAAATTGAGAATTGGAAATTGAAAATGAGGGTTTTGCAATTTCCAATGGTTTTGTTTATCGTGAAACAAAGCTACGGATTTTAGAAGTTAGATTATCTATTTTAGAATGGAAAATTTCGAGGGATTGTGATTTGCATACAGGTGAATCGGATATGTATCTTCGTGTGTTCCCGTGGAAATACTTGAGTAATCTTCGAGTATTAAGGGGTTATTGTTGGGTGGAGTCGGCTTTGTTTCTCTTTTTTCAGATCGGTGCACGGGGAGTTATTGATTATTATGGGAGTTTCTCAGAGTAATATCCAGGGAATTTCTCTTGAAAACCTAGAGCAGTGGGGCGAAGAGGCGGGCGAGGGATTCCCGGATTTTGTCTCTCTTTGGGCGGAATTTCCACCGGTGGAGGGTGACTTCGGAGCTTTCTTTGAGGTCGTTCAGGAAGTCTTCTCCCAGTTTGCGGCTGACGTTGCGATCATAAAGGATGAGGTTAACTTCGAAATTCTGCTCGAAGCTGCGGATGTCCATGTTGGCGGTTCCCACGGTGGATACCAGACCATCCATGACGATCACTTTGCTGTGGTTGAATCCTTTGCGATATTGGAATACCCGAACACCTGCTTCTAGCAGTTCTTCAATATAGGAACGGGTGCACCAGTACGTTAGCAGGGAGTCCGATTTGTAGGGGATCATGATGCGGACGTCCACGCCACTCATGGCGGCGGTTTTCAGCGAGTTGATGGTGGTTTCTCCCGGCATGAAATAAGGCGTAGAGATAAAAACGTATTTCTTTGCCATGTTGATAAGCGTGAAATAAGCTTGTTGTATGGATGTCCAATCGCTGTCAGGACCGGATGCCACGGTCTGGATAACTACGTTGCCGTCGGCTTTCTTGTTCGGGAGGTATTCGGTTTTGTCCAGTAATAGTTCCTGGCGGACAAAGTACCAGTCGATCAGGAACACAACTTGCAGTGAGGTAACTGCTTCTCCTCTTACCTTTAGATGGGTGTCGCGCCAGATGCCGATGCCGGGTAGCCCGTATAAATACCGGTCGGCGAAGTTCAGACCGCCGATGAATCCGGTGTCCCCGTCGATAACGATGATTTTGCGGTGGTTGCGATAGTTTGCCTTGTTCGTGAACACGGGAAAACGAACAGGTAGAAACGGGTAGACTTGGATTCCTGCTTCCCGCATTTCACGAATATAGCTTTTGGGTAGTTTCCATGATCCCACGTCATCAAAGATTACCCGGACTTCCACGCCTTCTTTCGCTTTGGTAATTAACAGGCTTTTCAGTTTCTCTCCTAGTTCTCCTTTGTCTATGATATAGTATTCGAGGTGAATGTATTTTTTTGCCTTGGCGATTGCCTTGAAAATAGAACCGAAAGTTTCTTCCCCGTTGTTCAGTACTTCTGCCGTGTTGTTGCGGGAAAGAAGGGCTTTGCTATTGTTGAGAAGGAGTGTCATTAAAGGTTTCACCGCTTCCATGTCGCTTTTTTTCAATAATTCGGCTTTTTGGATACGCTGTTTTTGGTCTTCACTCATGTACTGAAGCCATTTGAAGTCGCCCAATCCTTTCATGGAGAACATCTTGACTTTACGGTAGTTCATGCCGAAATAAATATAGAACAGTAACCCGATACCCGGCAAGAGAACGAGAACAAGTATCCATGCGAGAGTACGTACCGGATTCCTGTTTTCCAGTATGATCGTGTAGATAATTACCAAAATGGTGATTACATACAAAACGGTTACAACATCTATCGTAATATTCGTCCAGTTCACGAAATTAATTTTCAATTTTCAATTTTCAATTTTCAATTAAACCGTATCTTTGTTTTATGAATACAATGTTCGGTTTACAGCAATACGCATTACAGGAGCTAAAAGATACCTACAATGAGCATGAAATTAAATATTTGTGTTCACATCTTTTTTGTAAGATGTTGCATTGTACAAATATAGAAATACATCTTAAAAAACACGAATTATTGGACGAAAGGTTTGTAGATAATTTTGTCGAGGTGGTGGCAGAACTGAAAAAGGACCGACCGGTGCAGTACGTGTTAGGAGAAACTGAATTTTTAGGTGTTGATTTTCACTTGAATAGCGATACTTTGATTCCTCGTCCCGAAACGGAAGAGTTGGTGATGTGGGTGGCGGAAAGCGGATTGAAAGCGGGAGAGCGGGTGTTGGATGTGGGAACCGGGAGCGGGTGTATTATCGTGGCTTTGGGGAAGATGGTGCCCGGATTGGAGTTGCACGGGGTGGACGTTTCACCGGAAGCTCTTCGCCAGGCAGGGGAGAATGCCCGGTCGAACGGGGTAGAGGTGAACTTTCTCGAGCGGGATATTTTGTATCACGAGAGATGGGATTGGTCGGATTTTGACGTGATTGTCAGCAATCCTCCTTACGTGCGGGAGTCGGAAAAAGCATTGATGCACGAACGGGTGCTGGGATACGAGCCGCATCGGGCTCTTTTCGTGACGGATGAAGACCCGTTGGTATTCTATCGTGTAATCGCTGAGTTCGGGCGTTTGCACTTGAAGCCCGGGGGACTTTTGTTTTTCGAGATTAACGAGGCTTTCGGGCGAGAGATGGTGGAGTTGTTGGAGGGAATGGGCTATTGGGAGGTGGAGTTACGAAAGGATATTCACGAGAGGGATAGAATGGTAAAGGCGAAATGGATTCAGTGATGTTAGATTTTAAATTCTAAATTTGATAAAGTGGACGCGAAAAAGGCTTTAAATATAGTAGCGGGGCAATGCAGTAAGAAAGAGTGTTGTAGTACGGACGTGGAGGCTAAATTACGGCGTTGGGAGTTATCGGACGAGGATGTTGCGGAGATTATGGCGTTTCTGGTGAAACATCATTTCCTAGATGATGCCCGTTTTGCCGAAGCGTATGCACGAGATAAATTCCGTTTCAATCGTTGGGGTAAACTGAAGATCGCCCAAATGTTACGCCGGAAGCAGATGCCCGATTCGATCATCAAGCAAGCGCTTGCCGTTTTGCCCGAGGAGGATACGGATGCTACTTGCCTTGCCTTGTTGCGACAGAAGAATAAAAGTATAAAAGACGAAGATCCTTACAAGCGGAAAGCTAAACTTATACGTTTTGCCTTGAGCCGGGGTTTTGATTACGAAACGGTGAGCCGGTGTATGGAAAAAGAACGTTTCTAAAAATTATCCCATTTCACTAACCTTTTCCAGGGCATCCATATCTATAATCTTGATTTGCTTGCCGGAGAGTTCCAAGATGCTTTCCGATGCAAAGTTGGATAGCGTACGGATGGCGTTGGAAGTCGTCATGTTCGACAAGTTGGCGATGTCTTCTCGGGAAAGGCAGATTTTCAAGGTGATGTTGTCGTCCTCGAAACCGTAAGTGTCTTTCAACACGAGCAGGGCTTCAGCCAAGCGTCCGCGGATGTGTTTCTGGGTAAGGGTGACGGTACGGCGGTTGGAAAAACCGAGGTCGGTGGCAAGAGCCCGAATGACGTTCATGGCGACGTCCGAGTTACTGCGCACGATGCCGAATACCAATTCGGTTTTCATGATACAGACAATGGAATCTTCCAGGGCTTCTGCCGAGGCAATGTGGTTTTCTTCGGCGAAGAAAGCCCGGTAACCAATGAAGCCGACGGGTTTTGCCATACGGACGATTTGTTCCCTGCCGGCGATCCCTTTTTTCATGATCTTGGCTTTACCGGTAATCAGACAAAGTAACCCGAATGGTTTGTTACCCTCTTCGTATATCAGATCACCTTTCCGGTACATCTTGCAGATGGAGGTCTGACGGATGATACTCTTACTGCTTTCGTCGAGATTGGCAAAAAGAGAATTGGGGCTGTCAATACAGATGTTACAATACTTGTTATGTAGTTCTTTGTCTTTTATTGTTCTCATGGCTCTTTTGGGTCAGATGGTTTACAATTTGGCAGTGAGTGGCATACGACGTCCGCTTCCGAATGCTTTTTTGCTGACTTTGAGTATCGGGGGGCATTGTGCCCGCTTGTACTCGTTGCGGTTTACCAGCGTGAGTGTCTTTTCCACGATTTCTGGGGCAAATCCTTGTTTGATAATATCTTGTTTGGATTGATTGTCTTCCAAGTACAATTTGAGGATAGCGTCCAGCGTGTCATAATCGGGAAGTGAGTCCTGGTCTTTTTGCCCCGGGCGAAGTTCTGCCGAGGGGGCTTTCGTGATCGTGTTCTCCGGGATGAGTTCCCGTTCCCGATTGATATAGCGGCTTAGTTTGTAAACTTCGGTTTTATACACGTCGCCAAGCACGGAGAGGGAACCGCATAAATCCCCGTACAAGGTGCCGTAGCCAACTGCCGCCTCGCTTTTGTTCGAGGTATTGAGTAGTATGTGCCCGAATTTATTAGAAATTGACATCACGAGTGCTCCCCGGATACGGGCTTGCAGGTTTTCTTCCGCCACGTTGAAGGGACTGTCTTTGAAGACGGGCTTTAGGGTAGAGAGGAAAGTCTCGTATATCTCTTTTATGGCGAGGGTTTCGTGGGCGATACCCAAGTTTGTTGCCAGGTCAATGGCATCTTTCACGGAGTGGTCTGTCGAAAAGCTGGAAGGCATCAGGATGCCCAACACGTTTTCTTTTCCCAGTGCTTCTGCTGTCAGTGCGGCAACAAGGGCTGAATCAATGCCCCCGGAGAGTCCCATGACTGCTTTACTGAACCCGTTTTTACGGAAGAAATCCTTGATTCCCAGGATGAGCGCATCGTGGATGAGTGCTATCCGGTCTTGAGGTTTCTCTTTTATCGGGGTTGCATTTTCCAGTGTATTGGTGTCGATGAATACAAGGTCTTCCCCGAAAGAAGCCCCTTTGTGTACGAGTGCCCCTTTTTTATTGAAAACTAACGTGTTGCCGTCAAATATAATGGAGCTGTTGGCTCCCACGTGATTTAACGCGATCACGGGGCATTTATCTTTTTGCGCGATGGAGGAAAAGACTTCTTTGCGGTAATTGTAGCTTTCGGTGGTGAAGGGAGTCGGTCCCACGTGAACAATCAGCGTGTCAGTTTTTTCAACCATGTTTGATTCGTATTCGTCAAAAAGGACACGGATGTTCTGATTCATGTATCGCAAGGGGGTATTCGATTCTTCCGCTATGAAATAACGGCTTTCGTCAAAAATATCGTAGTCGCTCAGGATGGTTTTGTTGACGCCACCCCGTACTTCCCCATCATACATGAAGAACATGGCGTTGTATAGCACCCCGTCTTCCATATCTAGGTTGGGACAGCCGACGAGTGCCGCGATACCGGAACATTGTTTCGCGATCTTTTCTATACCAAGGCGACATTCATTCACGAAATACTCTTTCTCGAGCAGGTCTTGGGGATATGCGCCGCATATGGCGTGTTCGGGAAACAGAACCAAATCGGCTTTTTTTGATTTTGCCTTTTGTATGGCGGCAATGATAAGATCCCTGTTTTTGGAAATGTCGCCGATGTGATAATTGATCTGAGGTATCGCTATTTTCATAGTATTCTGCACGTTATGTTCCTTGTGGAAACTGTTGGTAAATTAAAATGATAACTCTTTGGCAGCTCACTTTGTTAATTGTCGCAAAAGTACGAATTTTGCACAAAATAATGGAATGTTATTCATGAAGTTTTGTGGATTATGGATAAAAAAGAGTTACGGAAACAGATAAAGGCTCTGAAGAGTCAATATTCTTTGGAGCAGAAGATGGAGATGTCACGCCCGCTTTGGCATGAATTGGAACAGAATATCTTTTTCCAAGAAGCGCGTACCGTTTTAATATACTGGTCGATGGACGACGAGGTATTCACCCATGATTACGTGGTGAAATGGGCTGGCGAGAAAAAGATTTTACTTCCTTGCGTGAAAGGGGATGTCCTTGAATTGCGGGTGTTCGAGGGGATGGAATCCTTGAAGCCGGGAGAGGCTTTCGGGATACTGGAACCCGTGGGGGAGTTGTACACGGATTACGATGCCATTGATATGATTGTCGTGCCGGGTGTTGCTTTTGACGGTCAAGGTAACCGGCTAGGACGGGGACGGGGGTATTACGATAAGATTTTGAAAGAGACCCGTGCAGCTCGAAAGGTAGGAATTTGTTTTGATTTCCAATTCGTGGAGGAAGTGCCTGTCGATGAATTGGATGTGCGGATGGATTTGGTGATACACGGATAAAAAAAAGCTGCCTCGCGGGGAGGCAGCTTAATTTTCCTTTTTTATGATGATTAAGCTTCTTTAGGAGCTCCAACAGGACATACGCCAGCGCAAGCCCCGCATGAGATACATTCATCAGCATTGATTTGGTAGTGATCATCACCCATAGAGATTGCTCCTACCGGGCATTCTGATTCACATGCTCCACAAGAAATACAATCATCAGATATTACGTAAGCCATTTCTAAAAATTTTTTTGTTAATAATGCCGCAAAAATATAATCTATAATTGAAACAAAAAACTTTTTCCAAGATAAAAAGGCTTATTATTTCTTATTTATACCCATTGTAAAGTGGAGAGAGGAAAGGTTAAAGTCCTGAATTTGGAGTTTAAAGTGGAGAGGGTCAGAGATTTCCAGTTGAGCGATTACGTGATTCATGCCGTGTGAAAATTCGGGATAAACGATCGTTGATAGGGTTGCTATTTTGAGAAATAATTCATACATTTGCGGCGCAATTGTAGTACGGGGGGAATTTTAAAACGTGTGATGGGAACACGGATACGGCTCAGAACCCCGGGGCATCAATCCGCGTTTGAGTAGCACAAGCAATATTAGTAATATGCAAGTATTTAATTTAAAAGGAGAAGTAAGAAGCGATTTAGGTAAAAAAGCTACTAAAGCAGTAAGAAATGAAGAAAAAGTTCCGTGTGTTCTTTACGGAGGTGAGGCTAACGTTCATTTTGCAGTGAAAGATCGGGATTTGAAGAAACTTCTTTATACTCCTAACGTGTATCTTGTGAATCTTGACCTTGATGGCAAGTCTTATGACGCTGTTATGAGAGATATTCAATTCCACCCGGTAACGGATAAGGTATTGCACATCGATTTTTATCAGACTGCAGAGGATAAGCCGGTTGTAATCGAGGTTCCTGTTAAGACTACTGGACACGCTGCCGGAGTTCAAGCCGGAGGTAAATTAGCGTTGATTAGCCGTAAATTGAAAGTGAAAGCTCTTCCGAAAGATATGCCGGATGAAATCGTTATCGACGTTACTTCATTAGGTGTAGGTAAATCTATTAAAGTACAAGATGTTCACATGGAAGGTGTTGAGTTGATGAACGCTAAGAGTGTTGTTGTTGCTCAAGTGAAATTGACAAGAGCTGCAAGAGCTGCGCAGAACGCTCAATAATCATTGAAAAAATAGAGAGATGAAATATCTTATTGTGGGATTAGGGAACATTGGTCCCGAATACCAGAATACACGACATAACATCGGATTTAGAGTGTTGGACGCCTTCGCGAAGGCGTCCAATGCTGTTTTTGAAGATATGCGTTACGGGGCTGTGGCGACGGTGAAATTGAAAGGACGTACTCTGATTTTGTTGAAGCCTAGCACGTACATGAATCTTAGTGGGAAAGCCGTGAGTTACTGGATTCAGAAGGAGAAAATCGAGTTGTCTAATCTTTTCGTGGTTGTGGATGATTTGGCGTTGCCTTTCGGAACGATTCGCTTGAGAAGTAAAGGTAGTGACGGGGGGCATAACGGGTTGAAGAGTATTAATCAATTGCTGGGAACGCAGGATTACGCCCGTCTGCGTTTTGGGATTGGTAATGATTTCCCCAAGGGAAGCCAAGTGGATTACGTGTTGGGTGAATGGACGGGCGAGGAAGAAGAACGGTTGCCTGTCATGTTTAAGCATTGTGGCGAGGTGATTGGAAATTTTGTTTTTATCGGGGTGGATAAAACGATGAGCTTGTCTAATAATTTACGATTTTGATTTCTGTTTGACGATTTTAAATTCTAAATTTACAATTTGGATAAATTCAAAATGTATAGACCGTGGAAAAGGTTAGAATAGATAAATGGTTGTGGGCGGTTCGGATTTTTAAAACCCGCTCATTGGCAGCAGAAGCTTGCGGCAAGGGACATGTGTCTATTGGCGATGCACATGTGAAAGCTTCCCGGGATGTAAAAGTCGGGGATGTTGTAAAGGTACGGGTCCCCCCGATCGAACGGGAATACATGGTGAAGCAGGTGACGGATAAGCGGATGTCTGCACAATTGGCGGTTGATTTCGTGGAAGAAGTTACGCCCCAGGAGAAATTGGACATCCTGCGAGGTGTTTATGCACAATTTGAATCGCGGGATAGAGGTACGGGCAGACCGACCAAACGAGATCGCAGGTTGATAGATAAACTCAAAGAATTTTAAAAATTTAGAGATTCTGTGATTTGCGATTTAGTGATTTCGTTTCGCTTGATCATAATCACGTAATCACTCAATCATTAAATCACTTAATTAGTATGTTGATTGCACGAGAAAAAAGGAAGAGTAATGTAGCTGAATATATCTTGTATATGTGGCAAGTGGAGGATATGTTGAGGGCGATGGCGATGGATATTCAGCAGTTGGAGCAGAATGTAGTCAGTCGATTTCAGGTAGACGAGAATACCCGGAAGGAGATTCGGGAATGGTATGACAACCTGATCGAGATGATGAAAAAAGAGGAGGTCGTGAAAGGCGGTCATTTGCAGGTAATTAAAAACATGGTGAATGAGCTGACCGAATTGCATTTTTACTTGTTGCACGAGGCGCAGGATATGAAATACAAGCAGTTGTTCATGATGGCTGCGAATAACTTGCTGGATTACCGTCGGAAGACGAATTTGCCGGAGGAGGTGTCTGATGTTGAATTGGCACTCCATGCACTTTACGGTCATTTGATGTTGAGATTACAAAAAAAAGAGATAAATTCGCAGACAGCGATGGCGATGGAATCGTTTAGCCGGATGATTGCTTATCTGGCTGCAAGATACAAAGCGATGGAAGAGAACGAGGAAAAGATGTTTGATTAAGTCATGAAATGAGATGAAAAGAATAATATTGATCACGATAGCATTTTTGTTTGCCCTAAACCTGTGGGCGGAAGAAGGTACCAAGGAATTCAAGCAAAGTTTTCCGGCGGCTTCCTTTAATGAATTGATCGTATCTAACCGGTATGGAAATATTGACGTGCGGCAGGAGGGAGAGGAGTTTGCCATTACTGCTACAGTGTGGGTGGAAGCAAAGAATAAAGCCAAAGTGGATGAAATACTTGAATATATCGCTATAACAGCTAAAGAACGAGGTTCGGCGTTGAACGTGGAGTCCGTATTTAAAAAGGATATGAGCTTGAAGCAAACTTTTTCCGGGGTTACGGTTAGCGTGGATTACCATATAAAAGTTCCCGTGGGGAAGAAAGTACGTCTGTTGAGTACAGATGGTGGTGTTTCTATGACGGATTTCACGGGAGATTTGAGTGTCGAGATCGTGTCCGGGAATTTCAAGGCAAACACAGTGTTAGGGGGTGAATTTTCGATGAAGCAGTCCAAGGGGGAGTTTGACGTGGAGAAAGTAGCCATGTTTAATGGCGAATTCAAGTCATGCAAGGTGAAGATCGGTGAGGGTACGGATATGAAATTGGATTGTAATTCTACCAGCCTGCAATTGATGGAGGCGGATAACCTCACGTTAAAAACTTCCGGGGGAACTTGCTACTTGGGGATGATTGAGAATTTGACCGGGAATTCTTTTTACACGAAATACGAGGTGCAGGATGTCGGGGACAGGTTGTGGATGGATATGCGCTGGGGGGAATTGAACGTGCGGAATGTAAACATCTCGTTCTCATCGGTGGAAGTGAAGGGTTCTTCTACAAAAGTTGGTCTGACTTTCATGGAAGGATGCGGGTACGCTCTCGAGATCAACCGGAATAAAAATATGAAAGTGGAATTGCCACAAGGAGTAACCTTGGAAGCGAAGCCTACTACCAACAAGAATGCCGTGTTGGAGACGGGTTTTGTCGGGGATAAGAAATATTCGGGGAAAGTGAATTTGAATTTGTCGGGAGGAAGCCTTTTTATTCAATAAAATGTATCAAACACACATATTTCCGAATGGATTGCGCTTGATCCATAATTATGTTCCGAATAAAGCTGCTTATTGCGGCTTGATTGTCAACGTGGGGAGTCGGGATGAACAGGCGGGGGAGTTTGGCATGGCTCATTTCATTGAGCACGTGATATTCAAGGGAACCGAGAAGCGAAAAGCCTATCATATATTGAGTCGCCTGGAGGACGTGGGGGGTGAATTGAATGCCTACACGACGAAGGAAGACACGTGCGTGTACGCCACGTTTATGGCAAAAGATTACGAGCGGGCGTTGGAGTTATTCGCTGACATTGTGTTTCATTCCGTATTCCCGGAGAAAGAGATCGAGAAGGAGAAAGATGTCGTGTTGGACGAGATCAACTCGTACAAGGATAATCCCGGGGAATTGATTTTTGATGATTTTGAGGAATTGGTTTACTCGGGATATCCGATTGGACGGAATATCCTGGGAGATGAGGCTTCAGTGGGGCAAATATCACGGGGAATGGTACTTGACTTCGTGAGACGGAATTATTTCCCGAATCGCATGGTCATCAGTTCCGTGGGGGATATTGCTTTTGATAAGTTGGTCAGACTGGTGGAGAAATATTTTTCCGGTTACGCGAGCGGGACTCCTTTGCAGACCCGTATTAAGCCGGAAATCTATACGCCTCGTTTCGTGGAGATAGATAAGGACACGTACCAAAGTCATTGTATCATAGGAAATATCGCTTATGATTACACGCAGGATAACCGGCTGGCTTTGTCGCTGCTGATAAATTTGTTAGGTGGGGCGGGTATGAATACCCGTTTGAACCTGAATATTCGGGAGCGTTACGGGCTGGCTTATAATATAGAGGCTTCCTATACGCCTTACTCGGACACGGGGATTTCCATGATTTATTTCGGGTGTGATTCGGAGCATACGGATTTATGTTTGAGTTTGTGCAAGAAGGAGATGAGAGCTTTATACGAGGAGAAGTTGGGGCCCGTGCAATTGAAACGGGCGAAGGCTCAGATGGTTGGTCAACTGGCGATCTCTTCCGAGAATTACGAGAACCTGATGTTGTCTATCGGGAAGAGTTTCTTGATTTACGACAAGGTGGATAGTTTGGAAGATATTTACGCCCAAGTGGATGAGATTACTCCGGAGCTATTATTGAAGGTGGCAAAGGATGTGTTTGATTTGGAGCAACAATCGATATTATTATACAAATAGGAGGTAGTATGCTGGAGTTAAATCCGGAATTGGAGCAATATATATTGATGCACAGCGAGCCGGAAAGCGAGGTGTTGGCAGAACTTTCTCGAGCGACTCATTTGCAAGTGTTGCGTCCGAGAATGTTGTCGGGAAACCTGCAAGGGCAATTCTTGAAAATGATATGCCAGATGATCGGAGCTCGAAGGGTTTTGGAAATCGGGACGTATACGGGGTACGCGGCAATATCTATGGCATCCGGTTTGGCGGAAGGAGGCGTGGTGCATACGATTGATGTGAATGACGAATTGGAGGATTTTACCCGGGGATTTATAGAGAAAAGCGGTTTAGAGGAACATATCGTGTTTCATGTTGGGGATGCTTGCGAGATTATCCCCCGTTTGGATGAAGTGTTTGATCTGGTGTTTATCGATGCGGATAAAAGGGAGTATTCTAAATATTATCATTTAGTGTTTGATAAGGTACGAGCGGGAGGAATGATTATTGCCGACGACGTGTTGTGGGATGGTAAAGTAGCAGACCCTAACGTGAAGCTGGATGCCCAGACCCAAGGAATTTTGGAATTCAATGATATGGTGCAAGCCGATTCCCGCGTGGAAAATGTATTGCTTCCCGTGCGGCATGGTCTGATGATGATAAGGAAAGTTAAAACCTAAAAGTGATTTCCAGTTGAAAAGCATAAAACCTCAAAATAAGATCAGGCTTGTCCAATGGAAATCTAAAATCTAAAATCTAAAATCTAAAATTAAACGCTATCTTTGTTCAATCATTTGGTTGAATCTTGGGAATCACATTTTCAATTTTCAATTTTCAATTTTCAATTATTATGAAGCAGTATTTAGATTTATTGGATAGAATATTGAAAGAAGGAACGGTAAAGGAAGATCGCACGGGTACCGGTACGATGAACGTGTTCGGGCATCAGATGCGTTTTAACCTGGAAGAGGGCTTTCCTTTGCTGACCACGAAAAAATTGCACCTAAAGTCTATTATATACGAGTTGTTGTGGTTTTTGCAAGGCGACACGAACGTGAAGTATTTGCAAGATCATGGTGTGAGAATTTGGAATGAATGGGCTGATGAGAATGGGGATTTGGGGCATATCTATGGTTATCAATGGCGTTCGTGGCCAAAGGCTGACGGTACTTTCTTGGATCAGATTACGCAAGTGGTGGAGGGAATCAAGCATTCTCCCGATTCCCGACGACTGATCGTGAGTGCTTGGAATGCCGGGGACATCGAGAATATGGCATTGCCGCCTTGTCATGCGTTATTTCAATTCTACGTGGCAAACGGTAAACTGTCCTGCCAGCTTTATCAACGGAGTGCCGATACTTTCCTCGGGGTTCCTTTCAACATTGCTTCCTATGCTTTGTTGACCTTGATGATGGCTCAGGTGTGTGGTTTGAAGCCTGGAGAATTCGTGCATACCTTAGGCGATACCCATATTTATCTGAATCATATCGAACAGGTAAAACTGCAATTGACCCGTGAGCCTCGACGTTTACCCCGTATGATAATCAATCCGGAGGTGAAAAGTATCTTTGATTTTAAGTACGAGGATTTCGAATTGCAGGATTACGACCCGCACCCGCATATAAAGGGGGCAATATCTGTTTAATTGAAAATGCAGAATTGAACATGAAATTAATTACGGCATAAGCGAGAGCTTGTGTGGAGAAATCTAAAATCACAAAATCTAAAATTGAAACATGGTTTTATCAATTATAGTAGCAGCGGCGGAGAATAATGTTATTGGACGGGACAATGGTTTGGTATGGAGGTTGTCTGCTGATTTGAAACGTTTTAAAGCGTTGACGACAGGACATACGATTTTGATGGGGCGTAAGACCTACGAGTCCGTGGGAAAAGCATTACCTAACCGGAGAAATATCGTGATCTCTCGGAATCCGGTTTATAAGGCAGAGGGATGTGAGGTTGTTCGTGGAGTGGAGGAAGCGTTGGAGTTGACGAAGGGGGAAGATGAGGTATTCGTGACCGGGGGCGGAACGATCTACAAGGAGTTGTGGGATAAAGCCGATAGATTGTATCTTACCGTTGTGCATCAGGAATGCGAGGGAGAT
Source organism: Butyricimonas synergistica DSM 23225 (assembly GCF_000379665.1). Classification (GTDB taxonomy): domain Bacteria; phylum Bacteroidota; class Bacteroidia; order Bacteroidales; family Marinifilaceae; genus Butyricimonas; species Butyricimonas synergistica. The sequence goes on from NZ_KB903367.1 coordinate 125,625, forward strand.
ACAGTGATTCCTCCCGTTGATCCGAAGAAATGGAAAGAGGTGCTTCGGGAAGAACATCAGGCGGACGAGAAAAATGAATGTGATTACACGTTTATCAATTACGAACGGATAAAATGATAGATTACCGGATTAACCCGAAATATAAGTCGCTGGAAAACGCAATCTTGGATATTCCCCACCGATTTGAAGAGGAGGGGAAAGTAATCGAGGATAATCGGAACGTGATTAAAATATTGGATGTGGAAGGATTGCGTGTGAACGTGAAATCTTTCAAGAAACCAAACGTGGTGAACCAATTCGCTTACGCGTACATCCGGAAAGGCAAAGCTTTACGGTCTTTCGAGTATGCTAATTTATTCCGAGAGAAGGGCATCGGAACGCCTGAACCTGTGGCTTATATTGTGTTTAGGAACGTATGGGGTGTAACCCGGAGTTATTATATTTCACAGCAAGTTGATTACGATTATTTATTTCGGGATTTGAGGGAGAAGCGTCCTGCCGATTTGGAGTTCATATTGCGGGAATTTACTCGCTTCACGCATTATTTCCATTCACAATCCATCTATTTCGTAGACCATTCCCCGGGCAATACATTGATAAAGCGAACAGAGAAGGGGGTCGAATTTAGCCTAGTTGATTTAAACCGAGTAAAATTCATATCGATACCGCCATTGGTCGGGTTGAAAAATTTCTGTCGGTTAAACGCTACGGACGACATGATTGATATTATTGCGGATGAATACGCCCGGTTGACGAATTCGGATTCTGCGGAAATGACTCGCTTGCTAAAAGAGTGGACGCATGACCATGACGAACGGGTACGCCGCCGTAAGGAAAAGAAGAAAAAGTCAAAAAAGTATTTATTGAGGTCACTCTAAATTTTACTTCTTGTTGATCTTTCCGAATTTCTTGATACTCGTGTATTTACGCCAAAGGTTTACTTTCCGTTTTGCGGGTACTCCGTGACGTGCGATATAATCCCTGGCAGCGTCCAGCATCCGATGGGCAACTTTACCGTCAAGATAAGGATCGTAATTGTCGATAATCCATTTCCGTTGAGCGATGTATTCTTCATCGTGTTGTGCTTTTTCAAATGCCTCGGGTAGTTCCTCTGGGTTTTGTATGTCAAGCCAATAGATGTCTTTGGCGATGGTCTTGTAAGTGATAACCGGTTTGTCTAGTAACAGGAACTCGTAGACGGTGGAGGAAGTATCGCTGATCATCACATCAGCCATAATTTGATATTTCGTGATGTTGTGGTCTTCTATCCAAAGTATATTGTCGTGTTGTGCCGCCAATTCTTTGTATTCCTGCATCCATTCGGCTTTCGTCAAGGGATGGAATTTCAGAATGAATAGTACATCTTTTTCTTTTGCCAGTTTTACCAGTCCTTCTTTGATGAAGGGCAGGGAGGTAAGGGAAGGCGAAAAGGTGGGGGCATACAGTACGAGTTTGCTTTTACCATGTTTCTCTAGTAGCGCTTTTTTTTCCGCATTGAAAGTATGTAGATTGTTGTAAATCCAATCTTGGCGAGGCCAACCTGTTTCTACAACTTCAAAATCCTTGTATTTTTGAGCTAGGGCTTTAAATCCTTTCGTGAACAATGGACCTTGAGTGAAATAGGTGTCAAAGTATCGACGGATCACCCAATGGTCTTTCTTTTCAGTTGCGTAACCGTGGAATATCTGTATTTTCACTCCCGGCAAATAATAGGGGACAATGTTACAAGGGACAAAGATTGCCTCTGGAGAAAAATCATAGATATCTTGAATGCTGTTTGTCCATTTTACTTCATCCTTTAGCGGAAATTTCGGAATATTTTGTTCTCGGACATACCATAAGATCGTGTGTCCGCCTTCTTTATTTGCCTCTTCTTCTATCGGTTGTAGAATGTTAATGGCGTATTTCTGTTCACAAAATAGTACGATTCGCATTATTGTAAATGTTTAGGTATTCTATTGATAGCATCTTGAAAATCTTCCACGGTATCAAGTTCCATGGAAAAATAATTGCTCGTGTCCACGGGGTAAAAATAGTGTCCTTGAGAAATCAGGCGTTCAAAAGCGAGTTCGTAAAACACGTTATCCAACCCCTCGCGCAGGATCATTTGCCCCAATTCATCGTAAAGTGCAGACAGGTACGTGTTTGATATCTTCTCGATACCGATAGATTCGCCGATGGCTTTATCGATGGAACAAGTCTTGCTGATCTCCGTGATTTGGTTTTTCTCGTTCACGATGACTTTAATTTCTTCCTCTCCTAACTTGTGACCGTCCAAAGCCAGGCAATTGCTGTACGGGGCATCTTGCAGGATTTTGATCATGAGAGGATCGAACAGGATGTCACTATCCAAAAGGATGATTTCTTTCTCGTGTAATACTTCCGGTTTTGCCAACCACAACGAGTAGATGTTGTTCGTGGACGCGTAAACCTCGTTATATATGAATTTCACGGAAAGGTTCGGGTAAGTCGCACGGACAAAATCTTCGATCATTTCTTTCAGGTAGCCCGTGACGATCACGATTTCATCTATCCCGTTTATTAACAGACCATCAATGGTTCTTTCCAGTAGGGAACGATTACCTATTTTTAGCAGGCATTTTGGGTGGTCATTCGTGAGGGGACGTAGACGGGAGGCGATTCCTGCGGCAAGGATAACAGCTTTCATATGTCGATTTTAGATTTGGCTTTTAACTTGATCGGTTCCGCCTTTATATAAAAAGACGGAACCGGAAAGTTCTATTTAAAATTTTGCGCAACTTCTTTGATCGTGTCAATGACTAGTCGATTTTGCTTCTGTGTACCCAAGGTGATACGCATATGCGTGTTGATGTCTTCTTCGTTCATGAATTTGACGATTAATCCCTTGGCTTTAAGAGCTTCTTGAAGTTTGGCTTTCATGGCAATCGGGTATTTTACCAGGATGAAGTTGGCATCCGATTTATATACTTTAAACCCGTCGAGTCCGCTCAATTCCTTCATGTACAGTTCTCTGTCCTGTGCCATCAAGTCGGCGATGTTTTGGTAATAATCGCTGGCTTTGAACACGGCAATCCCGATTTCTTCCGTGATCCGGTTGTAACCGAGGTATTTCGTGCTATAATTCAGGAATGTAGATAAATCGGCACCCATGAACGCGAATCCAAGACGTAAGCCCGGTAATCCGTAGAATTTGGATAACGTGCGGATGATTAGGAGATTCGGGAATTCTTCAATCAAGGGTTTGATGTAACTGGTATCTTTGTTCGCGAATGAAGCGTAAGCCTCGTCGATCACGATAACTGTTTCCCGGGGGATAAAAGAGAGTATCTCGTGCAATTCTTCTTTTGTCAGCGAATTGCCTGTCGGGTTATTAGGGGATGCCATAAGCACCATTTCCGGTTTCTCTTTTTCTACCGATTCACGAATGCTTTGGATATCATACTTGAAGGTATTCCCCTCCTCGAACAGGGGATAGAAGATGGTTCTCCCGTTTACCTCGTCGGCGATGGATTTGTAGTACCACCACGAGAATTTTGGGATAAGTAACGTTTTCTGTTTTGCGCCTCCAGCTAAAAAGCAGTGAACGACTTGTTTCAGAATGTCCTCTCCCCCGTAACCTAAGATTACTTGTTTCTCCGGGATTCCGTACAATTCAGATATATAATCGGATAATATACTTTTTTTACCCTCGTCGTAGATCCGGGTGTAGAAGCATAATTTGTTAGGATCAAAGTTTTTAAGAACTTCGCCGATCTCCGGCGCAGGACCATAGTTATACTCGTTACGGTCCAGGTATGCAACTCTTTTTTCCATCGTTTTTTTGTATCTCTTTTTATTACAAATTATTCGTTCTAATGGTTTATTGCCTTTTTATCAGCTTTCTCATTTCTAGTGTTTTATGAAAATGGCTGTTTGTTACATCTTGTATCTTTACACGATATCAATAAACGATCGTTTATTGATATAGGTGTAATTATCTCTCCGCACAGTTGTATAAAGGCAACCATTCCTTTAAAATCTTTTTGCAAAGGTAAAAAATATATTCTGTTTACGATTGTATATCAGTAAATATTCCTTTCTTCCTCGTGATACGTTTCTTGGCGTGATCAGTGATGTTTCTTGAAAATAGCTTATTTTCGTTTTTATCGTGAATGGAGTGAAAATTGGAATACTTTTTGTTATATTTGTAAATATAACAAGCAATTGAGAACGGGACACATGTTATTTGCAGAATTGAGTTATCAAATTTTTGAGAAGGCGACAGCGTGTTATCACGTGACGGATAACACGGAGGTTGAGGCTGAAAATCCATATGAATATGGATCGATTGAATATTATCTGTTTCAAAAGAACTGGATAGATGCTGTTCAGTGGCACTTGGAGGATATTGTACGTGACCCGGACATTGAGCCTGGGTATGCTTTACAAATCAAACGCCGGATAGACGAATCGAACCAGTGGCGCACGGATGTGGTTGAGTTGATAGATGATTATTTCTGGGATAGATTCAAGGAGGTGAAGATATTGCCTCATGCCACGATAAACACGGAGAGTCCGGCTTGGGCATTAGACCGGTTGTCAATTTTGTGCTTGAAGATATATCACATGGAGCAGGAAGTGAGGCGAGTGAATGTTACCCAAGAGCACGTGAGGAAATGTGAAATGAAGTTGTACGTTTTATTGGAACAGAAACATGATTTGATCGTTGCCATTAATCAGTTTTTAGAGGATATCGAGGCGGGAAGAAAATACATGAGAGTCTATAAGCAGATGAAAATGTATAATGATCCGAACTTGAATCCGGTTTTATATAGAAAGGAAAAATTAGGATGCCAGTAAAAAAGGTTTTAGTGATTCGTTTTCGTCGAGTAGGGGATGCCGTGTTGTCTGTCGTGATTTGCAGTACGATTCGAAAGAGTTTTCCTGACGCGGAGATTCACTATGTCGTGAATGAATCTATTGAACCTTTGTTCCGGGATCACCCAGATGTCGATCGGGTAATTACGTTTTCTGACCGGGAGAATAATCATTTTTTTACTTACTTGGCGAAAGTGTATCGATTGATGCGCAAGGAACGCTATGATGTGATTGTTGATACGCGTTCGACTCTGAAGACATTATGGTTTAGTATTTTTTCCTTGGGCACGAAATACCGTATTGGTACCCGAAAATACTACAATCTTTTCTTTCATAATTATCGGGTTAGGAATCAGCAATATGAGGAATTGGACGAGGTTTCCCGTAATTTATTGTTGGTAAAACCCCTGGAACGGGAGGGACAGATCGTGTACGAGACTGATTTCAAACTTCAGGTGACTGATGAGGAGAGGTATGGTTTTAGAAGATACATGGTTGAACGAGGGATTGATTTCTCTCGGTTGGTAGTGTTGTGTACTCCTTTTACCCGTGTGGTTGATAAGAAGTGGGACATTCAAAAAATGAAAGAAGTGTTGTCCCGCTTGGTATGGAAGTATAATGCGCAATTGATCTTTAATTATTCAAAGGAAGAAAAAGCTGAAGCATTAGCCTTGTATGACGAGATGGAGGGAGATAAACATATTTTCGTGAATGTGGAAGCTGATTCGTTGCGGAAGTTAGTTGCAATGCTCTCTCTGTCAGATTTCTTTTTCGGAAACGAGGGTGGTCCCCGTCATATGGCACAGGCTTGCGGGATTCCCGGCTTGGCGATATACCCGCCTTGGGTGAACAAGCAAAAGTGGTTGCCTTCTCGTGATGAACGTTATCAAGGTATAAGCCCGTTGGATTTTATTCCCGAGGCGGAAAGAGGAATGTTGTTGGATGGGGAAATGTTTGATCGCCTTACCGTGGAGCAGGTGTGGGATCGGCTGGACGGGATGTTGAGAAAAATCAAGAAGAGTACGTAGATACCGTATTATTCATTATCTTTGGTGCCGTAATTTGTGGTATCTAAAATGAATTGTATGAAGAATGTATACGTGATAGGAGTTTTTGACCTATTTCATTTCGGTCACGTTGAGTTGTTACGATGCGCAAGAGCATTGGGCGACCGTTTGATCGTTGCGATCAATGGGGATGATATGGTGGCTTCTTATAAACGCCGACCTTTTTTATCCGAACAAGACCGCCTGGAAGTCGTGAAAGCGTGTCGTTACGTGGATGACGCTTTTATTATTCGAGAATACGATAATAAAGAATATATCAAGAAATACGGGATTAATGTTATCGTGCACGGTGATGATTGGAGCGGAGAGGGATATTTGAAACAAATCCGGGTGACGCCTGAGTTTTTGGAGGAACATCATGTAGAGATGGTGTATTTGCCTTACACGAAAGGGATTAGTACGTCGGAATTGGTTGAAAAGATAAGAAGCACGAAATAATGTATTCCAAAATTATAAATGTACCGATTGTCCTTGAGATAGGAGAAAATATATTCATCCATATGGATGAAATATTACGGCGCAATCATATTTTTTTCAATGAGAAAATTCTGGTCACTTCACCGGAGTTGAAAGAACTTTACAAGCAACAGGTGGATTTATTGTCATTTGATGACATCCTGCTTATTCAAGGTGGTTCTTACGAAGAGGCGCATGAAGTCATGGGAAATATCACGAATAAGGATGCGCTTTTAGTCGCTTTCGGGGGTGGAAGCGTTATTGATGCCGTGAAGATGATTTCGAATGATTTGAATTTGAGTTATATTACAGCTCCCTCCACGTTGTCGAATGATGCGATTTATTCTCCCATTGCACGTCTTGTGCAAAAGGGGAAAAAGCAGAGTTTCGGGGTGAAAGCTCCGTTGGGGATAATTGCGGATATCGAGATTATAAGAAGGTCACCCCGAAAATTATTATTGGCAGGAGTGGGAGACTTGGTTTCTAATGCCAGTGCCGTGAAAGATTGGAAACTGGCGAACGTGGAGAATGGAGAACATATCAATAATTTTGCTTTAACATTGGCTGCTTTGAGTGGCAATTCCGTGATGTCGTACTCGATAGATGATATCAGTACGGATCGTTTTATTGGTGATCTAGCGAATGGGTTAGTAATTTCTGGATTGGCGATGGTGTTGGCAAATAGTTCCCGTCCGGCGAGTGGGGCGGAACATTTAATCAGCCATGCGATAGATGATCTTTACCCGACTCGGACGACCTTGCACGGGTTACAGGTTGCTTGGGGACATTTATTGTTGGAACGGGATTATCGTCAGGATCATGATGATTTTGAGAAACTACGAACGTTTTTTGACCGTATGAAGATTATCGAGGAAATGGAACATGATATTCATTTCTCGAGTGACGAGATTGCTCGAATTACAGATCGGGCAAAGACAATCCGGGACAGATACACGATTTTATCTAAATTTTAGCTAGTTCCAGTAGTTTATTCACGATTCTTTCGGATACTTTCCCGTCTACTTCACCAACGACGTAACGGGATAATTCTTCCCGTTTGGTCTTGTTTTTGTCTGGGTTAGCTAGATTTTCACGAGCATATTGTACCATTTCTTTGTAGTTTTTCGGGGTATCGCCAACTTCCCACAGATAAAACTTTGAGATGTCTAACCGTTTGCGTACTTTGTGCGGAAATAGCCTGTCTATGGGGCGATAGTGTAGGAACATATTGATGATAGCGGGTTTGCCGACTCCGGAGAATTCAAACACGGCGCTTGACATATCGGAGATTAACAGGTCTGCAGCATGAAGAAACGGGAGAATATTGGTTTCGTTGAAATTTGCCAGGTAAACATTGGGTGCACCAGCCCATGACTGAAGGCGGTGCAAGTCTTTTCGATATTTTTTACGCAGGAAAAGATGTGAATGAGGTTTCAATATAATATTACAATCGGCAAAGTCTTCAGCGAACTTTTTCCCCATTTTTAACACTGAAGACGGGTAAAAGGTCGGAGCGTAAAGTATTGTTTTTTTGTTGATATCCAGATGACGTTCCAGAAGGAATTTTTTCCGGTCATCATCCGTTAGTTTAAAGTAATTATCCAGTTTGGAATAACCGGATGCGTAGAAGATGTGCTTTTTCTCGGGATAAAGTTCACATAGGTATTCTTCTAAGAATTTGCCATCCAGAAAACGTATGTCCACTTCATTCAAACCGGGTTCTATGTTCATAGTCTTACCTCCCCATACACCATGATTGATAAATGCTGATTTGTTGAATTGCGTGTGTATATGACGGGGGGTATTGCCGAAGACGAGTACGTTGCAAAAACAATCTTCTTCCTCAAGGCAATACGTGAAGTTATTTTGCTTACAATAGTTGATGGATTCTTCCCTTTGATTTATTTCGTCACGATCTCTTGTTTTCGGGATAATCACTACATAAGGAATTTCCCGTTTGATAAGTTCTCTGATGACAGGTTCGAATTGTGGAGAGTAGTATAACTTTTCGAGATAGAAGCCGATCGTGTAGTTTTTCATACGTAAGTTTTTGTTGTGCTCTGTTTGCGTCGTTAGCTGATTAAACGATCGTTTAATGCGTTACAAATATATATTATTTTTACGTCATGTCAGCCTTTTGTATGATATTTTTTACGTGCTAATAATTAGATGTTTAGGTTTTTTGTCGGGAAATTCAGAATATTTCATATGTTAATATCATTAAACGATCGTTTATTGATCGGTTGAGAAATGGCTAAAAACATACTGTATCGTTAATTCAAGTTATCAATGTTACAAACATCACTTATTATATCCACTTATAATAGACCTGCAGCTCTTGCGTTATGCTTGGAGAGTATAAAGAGGCAGAAACAACTTCCTGCTGAAGTTATTATTGGTGATGATGGCTCAAAAGATGATACAAAAATTTTGATCGAAAGCTTTCAGAAAGATTTTCCGGTTCCGCTGTTGCATATTTGGCAGGAAGATGACGGATTTCGTGTGGCTAAAATCCGTAATAAATGTATAGCCGTGGCTAAGTATGAGTATATTATCCAAATCGATGGAGATATGGTTTTACATCCCTATTTTGTAATGGATCATATTTCGTGTGCTCGAGAAGGATATTATATAAAAGGGGGACGGGTAAATCTCACGCGAGCAGAAACAGAGCGATTGTGTCGGAACGGCACATATCGTTCGTTGGGATTTTTCACCTTGGGTGTGACCCGGAGGGAAAATTCTATTCATTGTCTATGGCTTGCGAAATATCTTGCCCCACGTCGTAAAACTCGTCCGGGATTGGGGTGTAATACTTCTTTCTGGAAAAAAGACGTGTTGCAAATAAACGGGTATGATGAATATTATGTCGGCTGGGGAGGGGAAGATTATGATTTTAGCATCCGTCTATTGAATATTGGTTGTAAAAAATTAGCCTTGAAGTTTGCGGCTATCGGTTTTCATTTGTGGCATGAGGATAAATTCATGCAAAATAGAGATAAAAATTTCAAATATTATTTTGAAAAGATGGCAGAAAAGGCAACGTGGTGTGAGAGTGGAATAGATCAATATTTAAAAGATGAGAAGTCGGAGGATGTGTGATGAACAATATTTTCTATTACTTGGAATTAAGTTTTCGTCTTTTGAAGTATCGACGACGTTTCCGAAAAAAGCAGGAAGCGTTAGGTTTTATTCCTGATATTAGGTCAACGGATGAAACTTTGGACAAAATACTTCGGGAGCATTGTTCAGTCAGTCGGTATGGAGATGGAGAGTTTAACCTTATACGTGGTAAAGGAAATGGTTTCTGTCATTACAATGTTTCTTTGTCGGAAAGATTGCAAGAAGTACTGACAGTAGAACTGCCGAATCATATTGTAGGTTTGCCTTATGCCCTCGTTTCACAAGAAAATTTGAACTTACGTACAAAAGTTTTTTGGCTCGCCCATTTTACAAAGGCATATGATGTTTTTGCCCGGTATGTAAAACCTGGGCGGGTGTATTATGATGCCTCGTTTACACGATTCTATTTCACGTACAAGAATAAGGATGGATGTAACGGTTATCTGGAAAAAATCAAACGTATATGGTCGGGGCAGGATGTGCTCCTGATAGAGGGGGAGTATAGCCGTTTGGGGGTAAATAATGATCTTTTTGACCATGTGTGTTCAATGCAACGTATTTTGTGTCCTGCGATAGATGCGTACGAAAAATACGATGATATTATGAATGCGGCGGTAAAATACGGGGACAAAAAATTGATCCTTATAGCATTGGGACAGGCAGCAACTGTGTTGAGTTATGATTTGGCGAAGTTAGGTTATTGGGCAATCGATATTGGGCACGTTGACATTGAATATGAGTGGTTTTTGCGTAAAGCAAAGGATAAGATACAAATTGAAGGGAAATATGTCAATGAAGCCAAGAAGAATGAAATATCCCATCGAAAAAGGCTTCAAAATGATAATTATGAGAGATCAATAGTAGAGCGTATACCAGCTTCTTTATGTTAATATCTATATATCGTGTTCTTTATGTTATACGTGTTTACTATTTTTTATTGTTTAGATGCTATAAGATAGATATATACTATATTTGAAACGGAAAATGCATATTATGAGTTGGATGGTGAAGTTTCAGGGGTATTTTTTTCTTTCTGTCGCTTTCCTTTTGGGAAGTGTCGCCCCGTTGTATGGTAATGTCTTCAATTTTCTTTTATTGGCATTTCTCCTGTTGTTGTGCTGGAAGAATGCGAAGCAGGTATGGGCGAATATCATGTCGGAACGGCTGTATATAGGGGTTAGTGTGGTATTTTTGCTTTACTTTTCATTGCATACAGTGATAGTTTTGCTAAAAGGGAATCCCATGGCTAAGTTTAGTTATGGGATGTTTGAAGTATTGGCACTTAATTTTGTTTTAGTCCCGATTTTTGTCGTGATGTGGAAGGATTGGCTGACACCGGAGCTGCTAAAACGGTTCCTTTTCTATCTTTGCGCGGGGGTTTTGCTATTGAATCTGTATATTCTCTTGATGATGACGGGTACCCGCCTGTTTACCGCTCCGGGTGAGGCTTTGGGGATGCTGTATGATGGCCGATTTGGGGAAAATCGATTTGTTTTGGGAGGCAGGTATTGGTTAGATATTCAAGCGATGCTTCTGGCAATATCTGCATTGATTGCCTATTTCCTGACAATCGTGGAAAAGCGATGGAATAAAAGGATATGTGCCCTTTGCATGTTCTGGATGTTCGTGCTATTCCTTTCTTTTACAGTCACCAAGTCGGCTATATTCGGTTTCTTGCTCGGTTTCCTGGTTATGAATATATGTTTATTCAAGAAGTTTTCTTTCTGGCGGCGTGTTTGTGTTTTTGGGGGTGCTTTGTCGGTTGTATTGGCTTTTGTGTTGCTTTCGGATTTGGAAAAATACGAGGAACGGATAGAGGAGATGGAGGTCGAGATACGGAATGTGCGGGAGGGGCAATTCGTGGGAGGAACTTTGGCTCCGAGATTGGCATATATAAAAGAGAGTTTTAAGCATTTGGACGAGTTTTCATTATGGGGATTGGGAGTCACGACGAAACATCGGCTTAAAGCGTGGTTTGAGACGCCGGATTGGAATCTGGAACCATTTACTAATATGCATAACGCTTTCTTTCAATATTGGATAACAGGAGGAATTGTCGGGTTGGGAACGGTACTTTTTGTGTTTTTTGCGTCGGTTTACAGAATGATCAAGAGAAAGAGATTTTCGTCCCTGATACTTGCTATATTATGTGTGTTCTTCGTCGTGAGTAATTCGAGTGCTACTCTATCGTTGGCAAATTCACGAGCTTTGATGTTGATATTTTTTGCGATGTTTTATTTTTACGGGGATATATTTTCCCAGTTGGAAAATGATCTCTCCCGTGATAAGCCCTCTTCTATTTAAGCTATTTCCCTTTTCTACTGAACTTGACCATGAATCAGAGATTTTCTTCCCGCTATTGCTTTGCTGTCATGTCGAATATTGCCACGTTCAACCCGTCGGTTTCGTTGGCGTAGATAATACTTGCCTGCGCCGAAATGACTTCTGCCGGAACAAGGTTGTGCTTGATGGCATTGGTGTGTATATAGCTTAAAAGGCACACTGATAGCAGAACCGAATTCAAATGCGATATCTTTATGTGCAAATGTTCCTCCGTAACGCCTTTTGTTCCACAACGACATTTAGATGCGCTTGGTACAAAAGTGCAGGATTATGAATAATTGCCTATGTGCCAAGAAATTTAATTGTATAACGGCTTCTATAATTCATACGTGTTTAATATTTTTGGCGTTCAGATGCTATAAGATAGATATATCTTGTATATTTGTATGCCAAATGTATATTATGAGCTGGATGGTGAAGTTTCAGAGCTATTTTTTTCTTTCTGTTGCTTTCCTGTTGGGAAGTGTTGCCCCGTTGTATGGTAATGTCTTCAATTTCCTTTTATTGATATTTGTTCTGTTATTGTGGTGGAAGAATGGAAAGCAGGTATGGACGAATTTAATGTCAGAACGATTGTACATTGGGGTTAACGTGGCATTCTTACTTTACTTTTCATTGCATACGATTATCGTTTTACTAAAGGGGAATCCTATCGCTAAGCCTAGTTACGGAACGTTTGAAGCTTTAGCTCTTAATTTTGTTTTGGTCCCTATTTTTGTTGTGACATGGAAAGATTGGTTGACGCCGGCTTTGGTGAAGCGTTTCCTTTTTTATTTTTGCGTGGGGTCTTTATTGTTGAATCTGTATATTCTTCTCATGATAACGGGTACCCGTTTGTTTACAGCCCCGGGCGAGGCTTTGGGAATGTTGTATGATAATCGGTTCGGGGAAAATAGGATTGTCTTGGGAAGTAAATATTGGTTGGAGGTTCAAGCTATGCTTTTGGCAGTATCTGCGTTAATAACTTATTTCCTAACAATCATAGAAAAGCGATGGAATAGAAAGATATGCGTCATCTGTATGTTTTGGATGTTCGTGTTATTCCTTTCTTTCACGGTTACTAAATCAGCTATATTCGGCTTTTTACTTGGTTTTTTAGTCATGAATATATATTTGTTCAAAAAGTTTTCCTTTTGGCGGCGTGTTTGGGTTTTTGGAGGAACTTTGTTGGTTGTATTGACTTTTGTATTGCTTTCGGATTTGAAAAAGTATGAGGAGCGGATAGAGGAGATGGAAATAGAGATGCGGAATGTTCGGGATGGTCAATTCGTGGGAGGAACTTTGGCTCCAAGATTAGCATTTATAAAAGAAAGCTTCAAGCATTTAGACGAGTTTTCATTATGGGGATTGGGAGTCATGACGAAACATCGGATTAAAGCGTGGTACGAGGCGTCTGATCTAAATATTGCGCAATTCAATAACGTGAATAACGCTTTTCTTCAATATTGGATTACAGGAGGAATTGTCGGATTGTCGGTTATCCTCTTTGTGTTTTTTGCGTCGATTTATCGAATGATCAAGAGAAAGAAATTTTCGTTCTTGATACTTGCTATAATATGTGTATTCCTGGTTGTGAGTAATTCATGTGTTACTCTATCGTGGGCAAATTCACGAGCTTTGATGTTGATATTTTTTGCGATGTTTTATTTTTACGGGGATATATTTTTTCAATTGGAAAATGATCTCTCCCGTGATAAACCTTCTTCTATTTAAGCAATTTCCCTTTTCGGCTGAGTTTGACAGTGAATCCGAAATTGTCTTTGAAAAGTTTTCCTAAATCCCCATAAATACCTGTTTCTACCGAGAATGGTAAGTTGTGGAAGGGAAGGGTTACCTCTAAAGCTCCGGAGAATTGGTCTTTATTGAATTTATCCTTATACGTTCCGTAGTTTTTGGAATACGAGAGCATTAGCTTGTAAGGAGTGGTTTTCCATGCCATACCTTTTATTCCGATATGGTGGGCGATGACCCGGTTGTTGATAATTCTAATCAGATTACCGCTTAAACCGGGAGTCATGAACGGGCTACCGATGACTTGCCCGTATAGCGTCCAGCCATTGGCATATTCTCCGTTATTGAAATAGTTGTCACATCCCCCGAGTACTTTTCTGCCATAAAAATGACTATTCGGGTCTTGTTTTGCAATTTCATCCGGTGTTGCTGGGCGATCATGCCGGGAACCGGATTGATATTTCGTGTAATAAAACTCGTATATTACATCAGAAATCCATTGTTCGGGGTTCTTTGAGCCATAATAAAAGCAATATGTGCCATCCGGGAAGGAACGGAAGTCTGTGCCTGAGCCGTCTTCAAAAGGAATATCGTGATAGAATGATAAGATGTAATTGTCTGCTAAATAATTAATTCTTAGATGTTCCCTCCCCAAGTGATTCCCTAAGGCATTGATCGAGTCGCTAACAGTAGATCCCGCACCTCCTCCTTCGGCGAAAATAATCCGAGAGTAATCACTGAAAGAACCCGGTTGTTTGCCCAAAGTAGGATGTTTACCAGCCCATTGTGCCCAATGTTCAAGTCCGGCAATGATTTCCAGGCGATGATGAGGCTTGATTTTCACGTAGAGAGATTTATTGTGCAGGCGGATGTCTTTCATGTAACTATCGTCAATCATCATGTAATCAGCCCAATTGAATTTGAAGGCGATAATTCCTTTGGTCAAGGGCACTTTAATAAATTCACTTCTCAAGTTATACCCGGGGAATGTCCGGGAGTTACCTGATCGGACGAAATCTCCATTGGTGGAGGAAACGCCGTTATATTGCTCTTCCGGGTGAATCATACCAAGGTCAAGACGAAGATTGCGCCAACGGGCACTGGCGAAAAGTTGGTCTAAGATGATCTTGTTTCCCGGGCGGGATAAATACCCTCCGGCAGATATCCCATATGCGAATTGAATCTTATGTTTGTTCGTGAAATCGGAATATAGCCCCAGTTCGAGGAGAGTACCGTTCCCGTTTGGCATGAGTCCATGCCGGTTGCTTACAGCCCAAAAGGGTAATGTCTTTTGTGTGGAAACGAATCCCGATAATGATGCGTTATATACAATATCTCGTTTTTGTCCTTGCCCTGATAAAGAAAACAAGATTACAAGAATGCCTACAAATAAAATTCTCATGGCGCCGATCTAATACACGTCTATACTTCTTCAGCGACAAATGTATCTTTTTCTAACTTAAAAGACGTCGTTCTATGATGGAAATATCTTCTTTGTAAGTTAATTTAACATTAGAAGGCGACCCTTCGATGATTTTGATCACCGTGTCCGGCAAATAGCGTTTTACCACTCCACAGTCGTCCGTGCTGAAGAAATGGGGGTCTGTTAATGCTTGATTATAAGCTTCGCGTAATGTTTCCACTAGAAAACCTTGTGGGGTTTGTACCTGAAATAGGGTAGAGCGATCGGGAATCTTGTTCACGAATTGACCGGATGTATCACTTTGCAGAATCGTATCGGTGGAAGGAATGGCTGTTGTACAAGCCGGATAATGATCGAGGGCTTCGATTGTATCGTCGATCATGTGCTGGGTGACGAATAACCGGACTGCGTCATGGATGATAAATTTGCATTTTTCGTTCGGGTAGGCGTTTAAAGCAGCCAAAGTAGAGTGGTAGCGTTCTTTTCCGCCGGGAATAATCATTTTTACCTTGTGGAAACCTTCGGCAGTGACGATTTTCCGTGTTTCATTCAAGTAATCTTTATGGACGACAATAACGATTTCGTCGATATGCTCGTTTTCCTCGAATGTTGTCAACGTGTGAGCCAATACCGTTTTCCCGGCAATAATAATAAATTGCTTTGGTAGTTCGCTGCCTAAGCGACGTCCGGAACCTCCGGCTAGAATTACCCCAATGTTCTTCATAACAATTGAAAATTGAAAGTTGAAAATTGAAAATGCAGATGCTCAATTTTCAATTTCTTCTTGTGTACTTAATTCAAATTCGAGTTCTCCGCCATTCATGATTTCGTCATGGGTGATCCATGTACGATCTAGGGATTCTCCATTCAATAATACTTTTTTCACGTAAATATATTGATCGTTTTCCCGGTTGGCTTTTATCACGAAACGGCGGTCTTGTCCAAGTTTGATAATTACTTTTTCAAACATCGGAGTTCCTAACTGATATTTGTCGTCACAGGGATTGACCGGGTAGAATCCTAATGCGGAAAAGACGTACCATGCAGACATTTGCCCGCAATCCTCGTTGCCGCATAGCCCGTCCGGACGATCCGTGTAGAGTTCCCGGCGGATTTTATCCACATAATATTGCGTTTTGTAAGGTTTGTCCGTGTGGTTAAATAAATAAGCCACGTGATGAGAAGGTTCGTTTCCGTGGGCATATTGTCCGATCAATCCACTGATGTCGGGAGAGGCATTACTGCCTTCTATGACAGAAGGAAGTGTGAACAGGCTATCCAATTTGAGTGCAAAGTTTTCCTTTCCCCCGTGCAAAGCGATGAGCCCTTCAATGTCATGGGGTACAAACCACGAGTATTGCCAAGCGTTTCCTTCCGTGTAATCATCATCCCGGTGTGTGGAAGAGAAAGGAGAGAAGGGGGTTCTCCAACTGCCGTCGGCTAATTTGCCTCGCATGAGTCCGGTCGAGGGATCAAACACATTCTTGTAGTTTTTGGATGATTCCATGAAATAAAGGTAGTCGTCTTCTTTGCCCAAAGCTTTTGCCATTTGCGCGATACACCAGTCATCGTATGCGAATTCAAGGGTTTTGGATACCGATTCTTTTTCCAAGTCACAAGGTATATAATTGTATTCCCGGAAAACTCCCAACCCGTGTCCCTTGGAAAGAGAAGTTTCCTTCATCGCCTCGTAAGCTTTTTCAACGTCATATCCCCGTATGCCTTTCAAGTAAGCTTCCGTGATGACCGGAATGGCGTGGTTGCCGATCATGCAATGGCTCTCGTTACCCATTAATTCCCAGTTCGGCAATAACCCGTAGGCCTCGTAATGCCGGATAAACGAGTTAACCATATCATTTACCCTGTTTTTTTGCGTGATGGTGAATAACGGATGCGAAGCTCTGAACGTATCCCACAGCGAGAATACGGTATATTGGTTTTCTTTGCCTACACTATGGATTTCCCCGTCCGGACCTTTGTAATTCCCGTGTGCGTCCGAGAACAGGTAGGGGGCAAGGTAAGCGTGGTAAAGGGCAGTATAAAATGTTCGTGTTTGTTCTTTTGTTCCGCCTTCAACTTTGATTCGAGATAAAGCCCGTTTCCATTGTTGTTTGGCTTCCCGGCGCACTTTGTCAAAACTCCAGTGAGGAAGTTCCCGGTCCAGATTAGCTGCAGCTCCCTCGCAATTGGCAGAGGATATACCGACTTTTACCAATACTTTGTTGGTTACAGTTCCGAAATCTATCCACGCGTATCCTTTGTCGGAAACGATTTTCTGCCCGTTCTTCAGTAGTTGCAAGGAATCGCTACCCGCCCAAACATCAACGTCCTGCGAAAATTCCATGAAGAAATAGACGTTATGCTCTCTCGCCCAACCGGTGGATTTACGGTACCCTTGTATCGTGCGGTTATTTATTTTCTTGATGGAGGTCATCACTGTCCGATCCCAATTTCTAGCCGTGGTTAAATCCAAGGTCACCCCGTAAACGGAATTTGCCGGGTATTGGTAAGCGTGCATACCGCAACGGGCAGTGACAGACAATTCAGTCTTTATGCCATTATCGAAGGTCACACTATAAAATCCCGGTTCCGCGATCTCGTTAGCATGGGAGAACTTGGCGTACCCGGACGTGATAAAGTCGATGGCACTTTCTCCTGGTTGCGGTCTACCCGTGACCGGCAGAAGACGAATATCCTGCAGGTCTCCGATTCCGGTACCGCTCAGGTGTGAATGTGAAAACGAAGAAATAATGCTATCACTGTAATGATAGCCGGAACACCACTCCCAACCGCTACGTGGGTTATCCGGACCGAGTTGGATGCCTCCGAATGGTATGGCGGCTCCCGGGAAGCAATGCCCTTGCCCGGCAGTTCCAACAAATGGATCAACGTAGTCCGTAACTCGAGTTTCTTTTTCTTTTCGGCAGGACGTGAACGTCCCGATAGAACAGAGCAGGAGTATAAGGAGTCGTGTTTTCATGATGTTTATTTCTAAGCGTTTAATTCATTCCATACAAGTGCGGATGCCCCGAATATAGCGGCATTCGTGGGAAGGGACGAGCGTAATATTTTTACTTTTTGTTTGAATACGTACAACATATTGGCTTCCATTTGTTCCTGTGTGGTTTTGAAAAGCCATTCTCCGGCATTTGCAACCCCTCCTTGCAGGAATATAGCTTCTGGGCTGATAATGGCAACCAGGTTTGCTAGTGCTTTGCCCAATTGTTCACCGGTAATCTTGAAAGCTTCGAGTGCGATGGGGTCTCCTTTTTGAGCTGCATCATATACTTTCTTTGCCGTGATTTCCGTGTAGGGAATATCTCTTAAAGCACTCGGTGTATTTTCAAGGGCGAGCAATTCGCAAGCCGTGCGTTTGATTCCGGTTGCCGAAGCATAAGTTTCGAGGCATCCCCGGCGACCGCAATTGCAGTATCTGTCGCCTCCGCACACGAGCGTGTGCCCGACTTCTCCAGCCAGTCCATCGTGTCCGTAAACAAGTTTTCCATTTACCACGATACCGCTACCTAATCCGGTTCCCAGTGTAATAATCACGAAATCTTTCATCCCTTTTGCCCCGCCATATATCATTTCCCCGATTGCTGCAGCTTTTGCGTCATTAGTGATAAAGGAAGGTACGCCAAATTGTTTTACTAGCAATTCGACCATAGGAATAGTACCTTTCCACTTCAAATTAGCTGCATTTTCAATGGTTCCGTTGAAATAATTTCCATTAGGGGCGCCGACGCCGATGCCAATCAATTTGACCTCCAGTTTGGATAGTTCTTTATTTACCGTTTTGTGTAAATCCAGGACAAAATCTTGAGGGGTATTATACGCTGTTGTGGGTAAAGAGCCGTCTGCCAGGCAATTCCCATTTTTATCGATGATTCCGAATGCGATATTGGTGCCGCCAATATCTATTCCTAAAGAGACAGTGGTTTGCATAAATAATATATAAATTTGACAACAACATGATTTGCATCCTAAAATGCGGTTAAAGGTAATAAAAAAATAAGAGACCGATGGGGCGATCTCTTATTTAATTACTAACTACTAACCTAAACATACAAACTTATGAAAAAAAACTGTGTCTTCTATCTGTTTTCTACATTACAAAGATAGGGCGTATTCCATGATTTAATAGTTAATAGATCGTTAATCTTTTGTGTATATAGATTTAAATCTGGCAAACAAAATGTAATAAATGCCCTCCCGGATTTATAGTTTCAAATAGAAATCTTTTGTTAATTGAGCGTAGGTTTCGTGGTAAAAATGACGTTCTATTTCGAGTATAATAGTTTTATTTTCAGTCGGTTCCTGCTTTCTTGAAATTTCCAGTAATTTGCGTTTCGGAGGTTTGTTCGGGGTCGGATGAATTGTTGTAAATTTGTTAACAAACCATTTACGAGGTTGGGCTAATGTTATAAAATGCTCCGTCTCGGGAACCGGCAGAATAACACAAAGTTTTCCTTCCGGGGTCAATAATTTTTCCGCGACGTTTAAAATATCCTCGTGAGTGAGAGTTTCGCAATGGCGTGCGAGTGCCCTGTTTAATTCCGGATTTTTGGTGGAGTTGATAAAGAAAGGCGGGTTACACGTGATAACGTCGTACAGGTAAGTCGGTTTGAAATCCTGTACCCTTCCTTGGAAAAGTCGGATACGTTCTTTCCACGGGCAGTTTTGCACGTTTACTTTCGCCTGTTCGCAAGCAACTGGGTCAATTTCTACGGCATCTATTTGTATCGTCGAATTGCGTTGTGCCGCCATGATGGCTATCAGCCCTGTACCTGTTCCAATGTCAAGTAAACGATGTGCTGCCGTCAGATCTGCCCATGCACCCAAAAGAACACCGTCTGTACCTACTTTCATGGCACATTTATCCTGACGGATCATAAACTTTTTGAATTGGAAATAATCGTTTGCCATGGCTGTCTATAAAGTTCGTGAAGTCTATAAGGTTTATAAAGTGATAAAGTAAAGAACCTTACAAACTTAATAAACCTTATAAACTTTATAAACTATTTCTTCTCTTCTTCTTTCTTTTCCTCGGCCTCTTCGAGGTTCAGCATATTCTTTTCCAACAGCAGGTTATACCATTGGATCATTTTCCGCATATCGGATACATATACCCGGTCTGCATCGTATTCCGGCACGACAGAGTCGATATAGTTCGTGATGTCCGCGGCAGATTCCTTGTGATTGATTGCCGGTTTGCCCTCTTCTTTCTCGTATATTCTTTTGAATACCTCTTTCAGGGGCATATCTTCATCTTCCGTGTATATGGAAATATCTTCAAGAGAAATAATTTTTGCGTTAGAATAAGCAGGAAAGCGTTTTCCGTCAAGTAATGATTCTACGATTAAAGCGTTCGATGTATTGCTAATTAATTTGTATAATCCCGGTTTTCCTGAGATGGATAAAATTTCTTTCAACATATTGCTTTCTTTTTGTGTTTTAATGAGGGGCAAAAATACGAATCAATGTTTAAAAGTAAAAACAATGAATTGTTTATTTTTTATTGCCCTCGTGCAACGTTTGAATAAAAAATTGCATCTTGCCTGTGAAAAGGAAAATAAACGAGACTAATGGACGAAGCGTGGGTGATTGAGGAATGCCGGAAAGGTAATCCGAAAGCACAAAAGTTTCTGTATGAATATTTCGCTCCCAGAATGATGGGCGTGTGTATCCGTTATGCCGGAAATCGGGATGCGGCTGGGGACTTATTGCAAGACGGCTTCGTGAAGATTTTCACCCGATTGAATGAATATACCGCTGCCGGAAGTTTGGAGGGATGGGTGCGGAGGATTTTTATCAATTGCGCTTTGGAAAAGATTCGCAAAGAAAGAATTTTTTCTAAAGTGATAGAGGGAGAGATTGATGTCGAGGATACCATACCTTCGGTTTTGGAAACGTTGACAGAGCAGGAGATGCTGCAAATGATCCGGCAGTTGCCCGAGGGGTATCGTACGGTGTTTAATTTGTTCGCTATCGAAGGGTTCTCGCATAAAGAGATCGGAGAGATGCTTCATATTACGGAAGGAACCTCCCGCTCGCAATATGCCCGCGCCCGGCAGAGTTTGCAGGAAATGATTAAAAAGATGTACTGATTATGGATAAGAGAGAGCGATTTGATGATATTTTCCGGGAAAGGCTGTACGATGTGGAATATAGCCCGACGGAAGTTGCTTGGGAAGGAATTTCCGCCCGGCTTCCTCGTCGTCGGCTTGTTCATGGATGGATACGTCGTGTCGCTGCCGTGGTCGCTTTATTCTTGTTGGCGGTAGGGGGTGTGTTATTTTGGTGGTACACGGATGAAGATGATATAGCTGGTCTTGCTGCGGTACAAAAGAGTAATTCAATACCTCTATTCTCAATACCTGATGCCAAATTATACGTGGCACCTTTAAGCGTGAGCGAGTTACCTTCTTATGTGCTCGGGAAAGAAGTTTTATCGAAACAATTTGTGCAGGAATGTACTATCACATCGCTTGATAGCACCTTGTATTTGTCACCTCGTGAAGAGGAAAAATCCTTTATTTCGTTAGTTAGTCATGTTAATGCCCCTTTGGTAAAGAAGTCACCTCGGAAATGGCGTATTGGCGTGGGCAGTGGGAATATGGGATTAGCAGGAGTTTCTCTAAATAATGGTGGTGATATGGCAGCGATGGATAACGTATGGAATGATAATTCCAATCCGAATGATGAAGATGAGCCCCTTTTATCCCGGGCAACTTCGACTCCTAGTTATTTGCCGGAGAGAACTACCCGGGTAAAACATTCCATGCCTATTTCGTTCGGGGTATCTTTGTCTTACCCGATAAACGAACGTTGGAGTTTTCAAACCGGATTGACATATACATACTTGCGTTCCAAATGGAAATATGTATCGAGCGATCGGGTTGTTCAGAAACAATCATTGCATTTCTTGGGCATGCCGGTTTCTGTGAATTATCGATTAACCAATTGGTCCCGTCCATATTGTTATTTTAATGCGGGAATACTGGCAGAGGTGAACCTTGCCGGAAAACTTAAAAACTCGTACGGGTACGAACATATTTGTATCCCGGGAGTGCTATGGACGACGTATGCCCGTGTTGGGGTTGCTTACCCGCTTATCCGTTTTGTTTCGGTATATGCGGAAGGAGGAATTTGTTACTATTTCGATTACAAGGGAACTGTTGAAACGAAGCGTTCTGAAAATGCTTTCAATTTTACGGGACAGCTGGGATTACGATTGAACTTTTAATATAAAAATAAAAGGATATGGAATTATCAAAGAATTATTGGAGTAAAAGTTGGGGTTGGTTGCTTTCTTCTTTTCTGGTAGTGCTTGGCTTTACAGCTTGTGATGATGACACGGGAGGAGAGTGTATGTATGGAAGTCCGACAACAACCTTTTCAATTAAAGGAAAAGTACAAAACGAGGTTGGACAAGCTTTGTCCGGAGTTCGGGTGGTTATCCCTAAGTGTGAATTTTATCAAGTTGCCACGGAGAATTTTATTCCTGATCAACCTATCATGACTGTGGAAATTCGGGATACCTTGTACACGGACAGAGAAGGTCATTTTGAACGTGTGTTTTATGATTTTCCCGCGGATACAGTTCGCTACGAGATGCAATTTTACGATATCACCCCACAACCGGGTATCCCTCCATATGAACCGGATACATTAAAAGTTACTTTCTTGCGTGGAGATTTGAAGACAAGTAAAGATGATGGGGAGTGGTATCGTGGACATGCGGAAAAGGAAATCACCGTGGTTTTAAAAGAGAAAAAAGATGAGTAATAAACCGGGAATTCGTCAACGTTTGGGATTAGAGGTCTTCCGGGCAAAACGGCAGCAACAAAAAGAGGCGCATGAACTGCGTACATTATTTTGGGAGTGCACGCTGCGCTGCAATGTTGCTTGTCGTCATTGTGGCAGTGATTGCCGGGCGAGTGTTGAGCAGGCAGATATGCAGAGAGAATATTTCTTGAGGGTGGTCGATTCCATTACTCCACACGTGAACCCGCACAAGGTGTTTGTCATATTTACCGGAGGCGAACCTTTGATGCGGGATGATCTGGAAGTTTGCGGGCGTGAATTATACAACAGGGAATATCCTTGGGGTATCGTAACCAATGGTCTATACCTTTCCCGTCAACGTTTGGATTCTTTGCTGAAAGCCGGGATGCACTCCATTACGGTCAGCCTCGACGGATTGGAAGAAGCCCACAATTGGCTTCGTCGCCACCCGAAAAGTTTCCAACAGGCAACGGGGGCAATCCGGATGCTTGCCCGTGAGGAGGAGATTATTTGGGATGTGGTGACTTGCGTAAATCAAAACAATATCGACCAATTGCCCGCCTTGCGGGATTATCTCATCGGGATAGGTGTGAGGCGTTGGCGTATATTTACCATATTCCCGGTTGGTCGTGCTGCGGATATTCCCGAGTTACAACTTTCTGACAAACAATTTGTAACGGTATTGGATTTTATCGAATCTACCCGTCGGGAGAATAAAATACAAC
Source organism: Butyricimonas synergistica DSM 23225 (assembly GCF_000379665.1). Classification (GTDB taxonomy): domain Bacteria; phylum Bacteroidota; class Bacteroidia; order Bacteroidales; family Marinifilaceae; genus Butyricimonas; species Butyricimonas synergistica. The sequence goes on from NZ_KB903367.1 coordinate 149,120, forward strand.
TCAACTTCGCTTGCGAAGGATTTCTCGGTCGGTATGAAGCGAAAGTCCGGGATTATTTTTACCATTGTAATGCTGGTATTTCTGTCGCTTCTGTCCGGGTGGACGGTTCCATCTCGGGATGTCCCAGCATTCGGGCGAATTATAATCAAGGAAATATCTATCAGGATGATTTTATGCAAGTGTGGAATGAGCGTTTCGCACCTTTTCGTGACAGAGAATGGGCTAGGCAGGGGGAGTGTGCCGATTGCTCCATGTTCCGATATTGTGAAGGAAACGGGATGCACTTACACGATGAAACAGGTAAACTCCTTGTGTGCCACTTCAACAAGCTAAAGTCCAAAACGTAAATGACTAATCGAAAATAAGAACACGGGCAAAATGTACAAATCCGGAAGCCATGAAACGGTTACGCCTTTGTAGTATGATTTGCTTTGCAGAAACAGCCTTCCAAATGGTCGTTCACAAAGCCGGCTGCCTGCAAAAAAGCGTAGCAGATAGTTGAACCGAAGAACTTGAAGCCTCGTTTTTTCATGTCTTTGCTCATGGCATCCGATTCGGGAGATGTGGCGGGAATTTGGCTCAAGGTCTTGAAATGGTTGATAATAGGAGGCTGATAGGGAAAGAATGATAAGATGTACTTGTAGAAACTACCGAACTCTTCCTGAATAGCCATAAATAGTTTTGCGTTATTGATCGTGCTATTGATTTTTAGCCTGTTTTTGACGATTCCATCAAAGTGCATCAACCGTTCGATGTCTTCCGATGTCATTTGCGCTACTTTCTGCACGTCAAAGTGATGAAAGGCTTCCCGGTATCCTTCCCGTTTTCGGAGGATCGTGATCCAGGCTAATCCGGCTTGAGCACTTTCGAGTACCAAAAACTCGAATAGAGCTTTGTCATCGGTAACGAGTTTGCCCCATTCTTCGTCATGGTATTTTATATATAGTTCGTCTGTTCCGCTCCAACCGCAACGTGTATTTATGATATCTTGCATATTTTCCTAAACTTTCGTCTTAATTAATTCCCCTTTGTTTTTTGATCTTCTCGTAAGCCTCGTTGATTGCCATAAATTTCTTCTCGGCGGCTTTGCGAATATCTTCTCCCATGTAGCCAACTTTGTCCGGGTGGTTCTCGATAGCCATTTTCCGGTATGCTTTTTTCACCTCTTCATTCGTGGCGGAAGCCGGTATGCCCAAAATTTGGTAAGCCGAACCCGAATCGTCATAATACATTGCTTTGACGGATTGGTACGTGTTCGAGTCTATTCCCAGGAGATTGGCAATCCTGTCCAGCAAGGCTATTTCGTGGTTACACACGTTGCCATCGGCTTTTGCTAGCCCGAACAGGAAATAAAGTAATTGCGTGCGGGAATAAATATTCATGTTCATGCGTATTTGCATGGCGACTTGCTCGATGGAGATTTCTTTATTCAACAAGTCTTTGATGATGGCAAGGGCTTCCCGTTCACCTTCTTCCCCGAAATTATCCCTGAAAAATCGTTTCACGTACTCCAGTTCACCCTTTGTCACTTTCCCATCCGCTTTCATGAGGGCAGTTGCCAGTATCACGAGGCTGACAAGAAAATCTCCCCTGCCTGTCGGGCGGGATGCGGGGTCTTGTGACGTTTGTTGATTTGTGATAACGGTGGCGGAATCAAAAAAAGAGCCGATCCAAAAGCCCAGTAGTGCGCCGATGGGACCTCCCATCACGAAACCTAATCCGCCGCCTATCCATTTTCCGTATTTTGCCATAATGTGTTATCTATTTTTATTCAGGTTGTTTAGTTGATGAATGATCGCCAAAATCTGTTTTACGATTTGATCGTCATCGTTGTTGTAAATCACGAAATCCGATTTCGACAATTTCTCGCTATCCGGCATTTGATTGTTGATACGTTCAATTACTTTCTCCCGTTTCGTGGCATCTCGCTCTACCACTCGTTTGATGCGGGTTTCCATGTCCGCGGAAATTGAAATGATGTAATCAAACAGCCCTTCGAGCTTTGATTCAAAAAGGATTGCCGATTCAAAAAATAGAATGTCCTTCTTTTGTTCCCTGCACCACTCAAGAAAATCTTGGGTGACAGCCGGGTGAACAATTCGGTTTACTTCCGTGATCGCGTTTTTATCGTTAAAGATGATGGAAGCGAGTCGTTGCCTGTTTAGCCTGCCTCCCGGTAAATAAATCTCATCCCCGAAATATGACGTTAAAGCTTCTCGAACCTCCAAATCCCAATTCATCAGCCATGCTGCCCTTAGGTCGCTGATATACACGGGGTATCCCAATATTTCAATAATCTTGGCGATGGTTGATTTTCCGCTGCCGATGCCTCCTGTCAGTCCGATTTTAAGCATGGTCTTATTTTTTCTTTTCGATTAAGTATTCAACCGATTCGGGCATAAGTACTAAAGACTTGATGTGTGCGGGTTGTTTATCCACGGTCACCTTGAGTGCAGCCGGGTTGTTAGCGATTTGCGTGTAATCCACCGAAAACGAGAAGTTTGTGTCGGAAATCGACTCGTAACGGCTTAGACCGACGTCAAAAGTGAAGTCGATGTTTTGAGGAAACAAACGAATCAATAACGAGTCCGGCAGATTCTTCACGTGAATAGTGCTTTTCTTCTTTGCTTCCGTGAAACGTTCTATTTCAATTTTTACCTTTGCGCCGTTTTCGGAGATTTGTGTCCCGGGAATTTCTTCAAAAGAAACGTTTTTGGTCACATCCTTCGACAGTTCTTTTAACTTTAACGGAGAGGTATAAACTCCTTTCAGTGTGTCAAGAATAGACGCGGGACCGCTGATCTCCACTTCGTTGGGAATCACTGAAATATTGTTTTTTAGCATATACTGCCGTTTCAGCGTGTAGTCGACTTGCGGGATCACGGGTACTTTCTTGCTTCCGAATTGTGAAAACTTGAACGTGATCGTTTCCGGTTTTACTTTTATCAACTTGATATCGGAATTTAATTGCGAGGCGATACGTTCTTTTATATCTTCCGTGTTAATCGTGTATTCCAGTAAATCTTTTTTGTCGACAAGCGAACTCACGTTGACCACGATGGGCAAAAAAGATGTACCTATGCTATAACGCAATAAAGTGAAACCGTGTGCTTTTACCTCCAACGTCATTTCCTTGGGAGGTTCGGAAACCAATAGTTTTCCCTTGGGAAGGTCGGCGTATCTTATCGGGTAGGTAAGTTCTGTCGAGTACTCTTTGTTCAAGGTATTCAAGAACCATAAAATCGTGGCAATAACAAGGCATACCCCGTAAGTAATCACGTTGCGTTTTATATGCAACTCGTGATGGGATTTGAAAAAGCCGATAATCTTATCAATAATACCACGCATACTTAATTATTGTTGCAGGTTACAGGTTGCAAGTTACAAGTTGTGGTTTTTACTTGAACTTGTAACTTGCATAATCGTATTATTTAGCGACCGGAACGTCCGTCATGTCTTTTATGATGGCTTCCTTGCTTACTTTTAATCTGGCTTGGCTTTCTACTTCAATAATCACGGTGAAATCGCTGATCTCCACGATCTTCCCGAAGATGCCTCCGGTAGTCATGATCTTGTCGCCTTTCTTCAATTCATCCCGGTATTTTTTTAATTCTTTTTGTCTTTTCATTTGCGGTCTAATCATAAAGAACCAGAAAACAACCACGATAAGAATCAGAAAAATGATTTGCATACTTGCGCCACCACCTTGTGCGCCTGTTTGTTGTAGTGTCAGCATAAAAATTGTGTTCATAAATCTACTTTTTATTGAGTTTTTATATTTGCAATTATTTTTAGTTCCACGACCTTTTCAGGAACGTTTGCAAAGATATTAATAACTTTGTATTGTTTACCATATCTGCCCGAAGAGTTGAATTCAACTTCAATTTTTCCTTCGCCTCCCGGCGGAATAGGTTTCTTGTCGTATTTCGGGGTGGTACAGCCGCAACTACTTTCGATATTCTGAATCACGAGGCTTTTTTTACCCGTGTTTTTGAAATGGAACGTGTGCGTGACGATTTCGCCTTCCGCCAAGTCTCCGAAATTAAAAGACTTGTCTTTTATCTCGAATTTAGCCCTGGTGGTCGAGTCATTCGTGATGGTCTGATCACTTGTCGGATTCACGTTTTGTTGTTTCTCTTTTGCTTTGTTTTCACAGGAGCAGAGCAACAAAACGATACCCGAAAACACGTAAAATATTCTTTTCAGCATATTTCCCATTTTGCCGACGAAAGTACTATATAATTATTAAAAAATGAGGTGCTTCATTGAATAATTTTTCTCTTGAATGCTTTTCATCGTTTCTATTCCGATATCGAGGTGTTCCCGCACGAAGTTTTGGGTGACCACCTTGTCTGATGCCGTTGTCTTTATCCCGTCCGAGATCATGGGTTGGTCCGAGATCAGGAGCAATGCCCCTGTTGGGATACGGTTGGCGAACCCCACGGTGAAGATCGTGGCGGTCTCCATGTCTATCGCTAAAGCCCGGGTACTCACGAGATAATCTTTGAAATGCTCGTCAAATTCCCACACTCTTCGGTTCGTGGTATAAATAACTCCCGTGTAGTATTGTCTGCCGTGCTGTGTGATGGCTTTGGAGCAGGATTTCTGTATGCTGAATGCCGGGAGTGCCGGGATTTCCTGGGGCAGGTAGTCGTTTGACGTGCCTTCGCCTTTGATGGCGGCGATGGGCAGAACATAGTCGCCCACGTGATGCTTTGTCTTCAGTCCCCCGCATTTCCCGAGAAACAGAACGGCTTCCGGCTCTATCGCCGTGAGTAAATCCAGCACCGTGGCGGCGTTAGGGCTTCCCATGCCGAAATTAATCATCGTGATCCCGTCGCACGACACGCTGGGCATATTCTTGTCTTCACCCAAGATGGGAGCGTTGTATTTTTCCGCGAACAATTCCAGGTAATAGTCGAAATTCGTGAGCAGAATATGCTTCGAGAAATCTTCCAGGGGACGTCCCGTGTAACGAGGTAACCAGTCATCTACAATATCTTTCTTCGTTTTCATCAAACTTTTAGTTTTTGCCTTTTAGTTTTTACCTTTTATCTTTACTTTTGTTGCCTTAAAAGTAAGATATTATTACCGAATGACAAAAAAAATGCCAGCTGAAAATTCTCCGGAAATAATCGAGAATTTGAAGGAAATTAGAATAGAAGATTACACGTACGATCTCCCGGAGGAACGGATAGCCAAGTTTCCCCTGGAACGGCGTGATGCCTCGAAATTGTTGATTTATGACGACGGGGAGATCTGCGAAAGGCATTTCCGTGATGTTCCCGAAATGCTGCAACCCGATCATATGCTGGTATTTAATAACACGAAGGTGATTTATGCCCGTGTGCTTTTCCGGAAAACGACAGGTGCCATTATTGAAGTGTTCTGCCTTGAACCTTATTTGCCTGCCGATTATGTGCAGAGTTTCGCCGCTTACGGGCGCTGCGAGTGGAAGTGCATGGTCGGGAATCTGAAAAAATGGAAAGAGGGAACGATATATTGCTACTACCAGGTGAACGGGGTAGATTATCAGTTGGCTGCCACCCGGAAATCACGGGAAGAAAATGATGTTATCGTCGAGTTTACATGGGATACTTCGCTTAGTTTCAGCGAAGTGTTGGAATACTGCGGGCGAATCCCTATTCCTCCCTACTTGAACCGGGAGTCGGAAGACGATGACAAAATCCGTTACCAAACCGTTTATTCCAAGAATGAAGGTTCCGTGGCTGCCCCTACGGCGGGATTGCACTTCAGCCTCTCCGTGTTGGATGCTTTACGGGAAAAGGGCGTGACGATAGAGGAATTGACCTTGCACGTGGGAGCCGGGACATTCCGCCCCGTGAAGAGCGAAACGATCGGGGGGCATGATATGCACACGGAGCACATATCTGTTCGGCGGGAAGTCGTGGCGCATTTGCTCAACCACCCGGAAAAGGTGATTGCCGTGGGAACGACTTCTGTACGTACACTGGAAAGTCTTTACTGGATGGGGGTAAAACGAATATCGGGTGATGCCGGTTTTAATTCCTTGGGGCAATGGGAAGCTTATTCCTTGCCCTCGTCTTATAGCGTGCAGGAATCCATGAGTGCCTTGTTGGAGTGGTTTGATGAACAGGAAACAGAATTATTGAAAGCAAAGACCACGATCATCATCGTACCCGGGTACACGTATCGGGTCATCACGGCGATGTTTACCAATTTCCATCAGCCTCAAAGTACGTTGCTGTTGTTAGTTGCGGCGGCTATCGGGGAGGATTGGCGAAAGGTATATCATTACGCATTGACGCACGATTTCCGTTTCCTGAGTTACGGGGATAGCAGTTTGTTAAAAATAAAAAGTGGAATAAAGTGAAAAGTTTGAACCTTCCTCCTTTTGATTACAAGGTGAAAAAGCAGAACGGACAGGTCTGGATATTCGATATGATCCGAAAACGCTACGTCGTGCTGACGCCGGAGGAATGGGTAAGGCAACATTTTATTCATTTTTTGATAGAATATAAGCATTATCCGGCTCAATTGATTGCTGTGGAAAAAGAGATACAAGTGTGTGGCATGAAACGGCGTTTCGACCTGGTGTGCTATGATCGCCAGGCGAATCCTTATCTTATCGTGGAGTGTAAAGCGCCTTCCGTACCGTTATCTCAAATTGTTTTCGATCAAGTCTTCCAGTACAACCGATCTCTTGCGGCACGTTTCGTGGCAATAACAAACGGTTGCGAGCATTTTTGCGGTGAGATTTCATCGGAGAGTGGCTTCCGAATTGTAGCGGATATCCCGGATTTCGGGATGTAACAAGGTTTTTCTCTGTATACTACATAAAAGTTTTCCTCGATACGTGTATAATATTTTATTCCATTATGCGTGTTGAAGATAAGAAAATGTATTCAACATCAGATTTTGACAATGGGATTACACCTATTATTCCAATTTTACTTCCATATCACTTCCATATGAATACCGTATAGTAAATTGTAGGTTCGCTGTAGATTCGCTGTAAGTTCGCTGTATTTTCACAGCGAACTTACAGCGAATCTACAGCGAACCTACAACTTTTTTTATGCTATTGTATCGGAAGTGATACGCTATTCGTATTTTAATTATTTGGGTTATAGATAAAACATCATCAGTACTTGTGGGGCTACTTGCCAACAGGCTGCTGTTCTCCTTCATTTCCGTAAGTCTAAGTAAAAGGTTTTGAAATTTTTATTTGGGGATAGTAATGGTTGATTTCTGTTGAATTTTGTATGAATTCACGGGAAATTCGGATATAGAAGGCGTTTATGTTTCTTTTGTAAAATTTACGTGTTGGCTTAGTTTGGTTGATATAGAACATTCTCACGGAATCACTGAGCAATACCGTGAGAATATAAAATGTTCTTTTCCCATACAAATTCGCAACCAACCCAGAGGCGGGCTCTATTTTTTACTGAAGGCTGCACGCCATCCCCATATCATTAAATGAACGATTAATGACAGTCAAATGTAAACATTTTTAATGAGATTCATGCAAAATATTCTATATTATTTTAACCTGGTAATCAAATACTCGCATTTGTAGAAAATTATTGACATCTTTACTCGGAAGCTGAAGAGTAAACGATAATTAATCGTTCGTTTAAAGAAATTTTTTAATACTTGATAATACTTTTTCCCTCAGCCAGTTTGTCTTTGTTTTGTCTTTCGTGTGTCGGAGTTGTAGGTATTTGTTATTGTTACGGTTGGTGATGTGTTAATTTGCTTGTTATAAGTAAATTACATCGAATAGCATCCCCGAGAGCAAGTGGACGAAAATAACATTCCCGCAGTTTTAAAACTGCGGGAATGTTATTTTGATATAGAAAAGTAATAATTTCACTTTAGGATTACCCGTGTGTTTTGGTATCGTTTTTGAAATAGTTGTCCAGCAAACGGAATGCGGCGGCAAAGGAACTTTCCTCGTTATTTTGTACTTTTTCTTCTGCCAGCTTGATCTGTTCTTTTTGGCTTTGGTAGAAACGGTTTCTCAATTGTTCGTCGATAGTTTCGTACATCCAGTATTTGGATTGCTCGCTGCGGCGTGCGTCAAAATACTTGTTTTGTTGGGTTTCGCTGCAATAATGCAGTATGTTTTCCCATATATCCCGGATACCGGTTTTCTCGTAAGCCGAGCAAGTCATCACCTTGGGTTCCACTCCCGACTCGTGAGGGGGGAAGAGGTGTAGGGCATTCTGTAATTGTACTTTTGCCAGCTCGGCACGCGTGATGTTATTGCCGTCAGCCTTATTAATAATGATGCTGTCCGCCATTTCCATGATACCCCTTTTGATACCCTGTAATTCATCGCCCGCTCCGGCAATTTGTACCAACAGGAAGAAATCGACCATGGAATGCACTGCTGTTTCACTTTGACCGACTCCCACGGTTTCGATCAGTATGATGTCAAAGCCTGCCGCCTCGCACAGGAGCATTGCTTCCCTAGTTTTACGGGCAACGCCTCCCAATGAGCCTGCCGATGGGGAAGGACGTATATACGCGTGAGGGTCGCAAGCAAGTTCTTCCATGCGGGTTTTGTCACCCAAGATGCTTCCTTTGGAGCGTTCGCTACTCGGGTCGATTGCCAACACGGCAATTTTGTGTCCCTCGTTCGTGAGGAATTTACCGAACGCTTCGATAAAGGTACTTTTCCCGGCACCGGGAACTCCCGTGATACCGATGCGTATGGATTTTCCCGTGTTGGGGAGGCAGCGGTTGATGACTTCCTGAGCCATCGCCTGATGGTCTATACGTGCACTTTCAACAAGCGTGATTGCCTGGCTCAAGATGTTGATATCTCCTTTTAGGATACCGGCAATATACTCGTCGACAGATAAAACTTTTTTCTTGAGATGCTTCAGTCTTTCTGCAATTGCCGGATTCACCGGATCAGGTTGTTCTATTCCTTTGTTGACGGCTAATCCCTCGTAGCAAGCGTCATTTTCAGGATGTTCTATATCTTGTTGCATATCGTTTTTATTTAATTTGATGCAAAGATAGGGTTATTGTTGACAAGTTACAAGTCGGGAATGTTTATTATTATGCCTTCTCTCGGCGGAAATATTCGAGTTTGTCGGATAAAAAAAAGTGCCTCGTTTCGAGGCACTTTTTCCTAAAATATCAATAATGTATATTATTTTTTAGCGTGCATGATGGCAGCTTGCGCCGAAGCCAGGCGTGCGATGGGTACGCGGAAAGGAGAGCAGGATACATAGTTCATGCCCATCTTGTCGCAGAAGATCACGGATGAGGGTTCTCCACCATGTTCTCCACAGATACCTACTTTCAGGTTTTCGTTGGTTTGGCGTCCTAGTTTCACACCCATTTCTACCAAGCGACCAACACCTTCCTGATCGAGAACGGCGAAAGGATCGGTTTTCAAGATACCTTTCTTGATGTAGTCGGGAAGGAATTTACCAGCGTCGTCACGAGAGAATCCAAAAGTCATTTGGGTCAAGTCGTTGGTTCCAAACGAGAAGAATTCTGCTACTTCTGCGATTTGGTCGGCAGTGATGGCTGCACGTGGAATCTCGATCATTGTACCCACGAGGTAGTTGACTTTCACGCCTTTTTCCTCAAATACTTGATCGGCAACACGGCGGATGATACCGGCTTGTTGTTGTAATTCCTTAACGCTGCCCACGAGCGGAACCATGATTTCCGGACGAGGATCAAGACCACGGAGTTTCAGGTTGCAGGCTGCCTCGATGATGGCACGGGCTTGCATTTCGGTGATCTCGGGATAGGTGATACCCAAACGGCAACCGCGGTGACCAAGCATCGGGTTGAATTCGTGAAGGGCGTCTACTTTTTCCTTGATGCGTTCTACCGGCATATCGAGTTTCTGCGCCATATATTGTTGTGAAGCGGGTTCGTTCGGGGTGAACTCGTGCAATGGCGGGTCGAGCAGTCGGATGGTGACGCCCAAGCCGTTCATCGCCTCGAGGATGCCCTCGAAGTCGCCTCTTTGCATGGGTAATATTTTGTTGAGTGCATCACGGCGACCTTCTACGGTGTCGGAAAGGATCATTTCGCGCATGGCGTCGATGCGGTTACCCTCGAAGAACATGTGTTCCGTGCGGCAAAGTCCAACTCCTTTTGCCCCGAATTCGCGCGCTTTACGAGCGTCTTTGGGGGTGTCTGCATTGGTACGCACGTGCATACGGGTGTATTTCTCTGCCAAATTCATGATGGTTGTGAAGTCTTCGTTCAAGGTGGCGTCTTCCGTGGCGACTTTGCCGAGGTAAACTTCACCGGTAGAGCCGTTAAGAGAGAGCCAGTCACCTTCTTTAACGATGGTGCCGTTCACGTTGAAGTGGCGTTTCGCGTAGTCAACAATGATTTCACCTGCACCGGAAACACAGCATTTACCCATTCCGCGAGCAACAACGGCAGCGTGGGAAGTCATTCCTCCGCGAGCGGTTAAGATACCCTCGGATACGTTCATCCCTCTCAAGTCCTCGGGGGAGGTTTCAAGACGAACTAGGATAACTTTCTCTCCTCTGTTTTTCCATTCTTCCGCTTCGTCGGCGAAGAATACGACGCGACCACAAGCTGCTCCCGGAGATGCGGGAAGTCCTTTGGTGATAACATGGGCGTTTTTCAATGCCTCTTTGTTGAACACGGGGTGGAGAAGTTCATCCAGCTTGTTGGCTTCCTGACGCAATAAGGCGGTATGTTCGTCGATCATTCCCTGTTTCAGCATATCGACAGCCATTTTTACCATGGCAGCACCGGTACGTTTTCCGTTACGGGTTTGCAGCATCCATAATTTACCGTCTTGGATGGTAAATTCGAGGTCTTGCATATCGTGGAAATAGTTTTCCAGCTTTTCTTGTACGGCATTCAGTTCGGCGTAAGCTTCCGGCATGGCTTCTTCTAGGGAAGGATATTTAGCAACGCGGTCTGCTTCTGAAACATTTTGCATTTTTGCCCAACGGCGAGAACCTTCTATCGTGATCTCTTGCGGGGTACGAATACCTGCAACCACGTCTTCTCCCTGTGCGTTGATCAAGTACTCTCCGTTGAAAATGTCTTCTCCGGTAGCGGCGTCGCGAGTGAAGGCAACCCCAGTTGCGGAATTGTTACCCATGTTACCGTAAACCATAGCTTGTACGTTCACGGCAGTACCCCATTCTTCCGGGATTTGATTCAATTGGCGATATAGAACGGCACGTTCCGTCATCCAAGAATCGAACACGGCACAGATTGCTCCCCATAATTGCTCCCACGGGCAAGTGGGGAAGTCTTTGCCGGTTTTAGTTTTAACGACAAGTTTGAAACGGCGAACCAGTTCTTGCAGGTCTTCAGCCGTGAAGTCCGTGTCGTTAGTAATATTTTTCTCTGCTTTTAATTTGTCGATTTCTACTTCAAACGGGTTGTGCTCTCCTTTTCCGGCAGCAACACCCATTACCACGTCACCGTACATTTGCACGAAACGGCGATATGAATCCCAGGCGAATCTGGCGTTACCTGATTTCTCTGCCACGATCTTAACGGCGTCGTCATTCATACCGAGGTTAAGCACCGTGTCCATCATACCCGGCATGGATACTCTGGCTCCCGAACGCACGGACACCAAAAGAGGGAATGCCTCTCCTTTTGAACCGAATTTAGCGTTCATTAATTTTTCGGTAGCCTCGATACCGGCTTTCACGTCATTCTCAATTAATTTCACAACAGCGTCACGTCCTTCCTGGTTGTAAAGTGTGCAAACTTCTGTCGTGATAGTGAATCCTGCTGGTACAGGAACTCCGATGAGATTCATTTCGGCAAGATTGGCGCCCTTACCTCCAAGCAGGTTTTTCATGTCTGCTTTTCCTTCTGCTTTTCCGTCGCCAAAGGTGTAAACGTACTTCGTACTCATAGTTCTGTTAGATTTTTTGCGTTTACCTCCTGACATTCAGGAGTGTTTGTTTATATGATCATTCTTTGTTAAAATTCCTATCTTAAAAGTGCAAAGATAATTTTTTTTCTTGAATAAAGGAATAGAGAGTTTTAGTTAAAATTTACGCGAACGTTTGTTGTTGAGCTGGAATGAGAAATTTTCGAGGAGGTGAATAAAAAATGGAGATTGCTGTTAAATTTTAAACAAATAAATGTGTATTTTTGCGGGCTGTTAATTATTTGGAAAGAATGATGTTTGAACGAGAGCAAAAACGATACAACGATTACCCGACTTATTTCAGAACGTTTTTTGGAGGGCGGGTTCAGAAATTGTCGATAGATGGGGGATTTACTTGTCCCAACCGGGATGGAAGTAAGGGAACCGGGGGATGCTCGTTCTGTAATAATAATAGTTTTAATCCTGATTATTGCCGGGCGGTAGAGGGGATTACCCGGCAGATAGAGGAGGGGGTGAAGTTTTTCGGGCGCAAATATAAGGATCAGAAATACTTGGCTTATTTTCAAGCGTATTCTAATACGTATGCTCCTTTGGATGTGCTGAAACAGCGATACGAGGAGGCTTTGGCACACCCGATGATCGCGGGATTGGTGATTGGCACACGTCCCGATGTGGTGAATGATGAGGTGTTGGATTATCTGGAAGAGATTGCCCGGCATCATTATGTCTGCGTCGAATACGGCGTGGAGTCGGCAAACGACGAGGTTTTGCGACAGGTGAACCGGGGACATGATTTCGCTGCATCTGAATGGGCGATACGCGCTACCGCGAACCGGGGGATAGCCATTGGTGCACATTTGATTTTCGGTCTGCCGGGAGAAAGCCGTGAATCGATGTTGGAGGGAGCCGTACGGTTGAGTGAGTTGCCTATACAAGTGTTGAAGTTGCACCAGTTGCAAATCGTGAAGGGCACCCGTATGGCAGAAGAATATGCCGAGAATCCATCAAGCTTCCGTTTATACACGTTGGAAGAGTATTTGGATTTCGTGGTAGAGGTGATTGAGCGAATCCGTCCGGATGTGTATCTGGAAAGGTTTGTGAATCAATCTCCGCCGGAATATTTAGTCGCCCCACAGTGGGGAGTGAAGAATTTCGAGTTCACGGCAAAGTTGGATAAACGATTAAGGGTGTTGGATACATGGCAGGGGAAACGAAAAGATTAGAATTTAGAGTTTAAAGTTAAATGGAGTGTTGGTCCGATTGGAGGAATCTAAAATCGGAAATCATAAATCAAAAATGATATGAATCGGGTTGGACAAAAGGAAGTATACGAAACGTTGGCTGCATTGGGGATTGAGTTTGATTACGAGGAGCATCCTGCCGCACCGACGATAGAGATTGCAAAACAGTACTGGAAGAATTTGGACAGTACGCATTGTAAAAATTTGTTTTTCAGAAATCATAAAGGAGACAGGCATTATTTGGTTATCTTGCATTGTGACCATAGTATGGCGATTCATGATATGGAAAAGATGTTGAAGCAGGGAAAATTGAGTTTTGCCTCGGAAGCACGGATGGAAAAATACCTGGGCGTACGTCCCGGTTCGGTAAGTCCTTTCGGTTTGTTGAACGATGCGGAACATCATGTGTATGTGTTTCTGGACAAACATTTGCAAGAGGCAAAAAAGTTGTCATTTCACCCGAATGACAATCACGCATCTTTGGCAATAAAACTGGATGATTTTATCCGTTATATGGATTACACGGGTAATTCCTACGAGTGGATTGAACTATATTAAGATTTCGTCGTGCAAGAAAGTATTTTCAATTTTCAACTTTCAATTTTCAATTAATATGATGAGTGTAGCGCAAGCAGTAGAAGGAGTTGTAAAGCATAAGCCTTATTTGTCGGAAGCTCTGGCATCCGGGATTATCAATATTTCGGCATTGGCAAGACAGATTCAGCCGGAGTTGGAAACGATGTTGGGTAAACCGTTGAACGCAGGGGCTATCGTGATGGCATTGAATCGGTTGGCTCCTTATTTGCAAGTACGGGAGCAGGTGCAGTTAAAAAAATTGTTGAACAACATGGGGGACATTATTTTGCGGAGTAACCTGTGTGATTACACGTTTAAGAACTCTAACACGTTGGTCGATTGTCATATACGGGTGCTGAAATCCATATCCCGGCGGGAGGAAGTGTTTTACACGATGGTACAGGGTGTTTTTGAAACCAACCTTGTCGTGAGTGAGGTGATGGAGAACGTGGTGGACGAGTATTTCAAGGAGGAGCAATGTATCTTCAAGCAGAACGGACTCTCATCCGTGACGTTGAAACTGCCCAAGGGGAATATCCTGCAACCGGGTTTTTATTATTGTATCATGAAAGAGTTGTCGTGGGAAGGAATCAACTTGACCGAGGTGATTTCCTCGACGAATGAGTTTACCGTTGTCGTGGATAACTCGTTAATAGATAAAACGTTTGTTGTTTTAAAAAATATCAGCCGGAAGTAATTGAGAATTGAAAATTGAAAATTGAAAATGAAATAGATGAGTTTTCCGGTAAAAATACTAATTTTGCGGAGAATGTATAATCTAGGAGTTTAATAATGAATTATTGAGATTGTTAATGCTTGGCATTTTCGATTTTCAATTTTCAATTTTCAATTGATAATTATGTTTGAGAATCTATCGGAGAGGTTAGAGAAATCATTTAAGATTTTAAAAGGACAGGGGAAAATCACCGAAATCAACGTGGCAGAAACGTTGAAAGAGGTAAGACGTTCATTGCTGGATGCCGACGTAAACTATAAGATAGCGAAAGAGTTTACTAATACGGTTAAGGAAAGAGCTTTGGGGATGGACGTGTTGACCGCCGTGAAGCCGGGACAGATGATGGTGAAGATCGTTCACGACGAGTTGATTCAGTTGATGGGCGGTACGAATGTTGATATTAATATAAAGGGCAATCCAGCCGTTATTTTGATGTCTGGTCTTCAAGGATCCGGTAAAACGACGTTTTCCGGTAAGCTGGCAAATCTGTTGAAAACGAAACGGGGAAAGCATCCTTTGCTGGTAGCCTGTGACGTGTATCGTCCGGCTGCAATCGAGCAGTTGAAAGTGTTGGGAGAGCAGATCGGGGTGCCTGTGTATAGCGAGGTGGGGAATAACGATCCCGTGAAGATTGCCTTGAATGCCGTGAAGGAAGCCCGGGCTACCGGAAAAGACGTGGTTATAGTCGATACAGCCGGGCGTCTTGCTATTGACGAGCAGATGATGAACGAGATCGCTGCTATCAAGAAAGCGATAGAGCCGGAAGAAACGCTTTTCGTGGTCGACTCCATGACCGGACAAGATGCGGTGAACACGGCGAAAGAGTTTAACGACCGCTTGAATTTCGACGGGGTTATTCTGACGAAGTTGGATGGTGATACTCGCGGTGGTGCAGCCCTTTCTATTCGTACGGTGGTGAACAAACCGATCAAATTTGTCGGAACCGGCGAGAAATTGGAAGCGCTGGATGTCTTCCATCCCGATCGTATGGCTGACCGTATCTTGGGGATGGGTGATATCGTTTCTTTGGTGGAGAAAGCACAAGAGCAATTTGACGCGGAGGAAGCCAAGAAATTGCAGAAAAAGATTGCCAAGAACCAGTTTAACTTCAATGACTTCCTGAGCCAGATACAACAAATCAAGAAGATGGGTAATATCAAGGATTTGGCATCCATGATTCCCGGCGTGGGTAAAGCATTGAAGGACGTGGATATTGACGACGATGCTTTCAAGGGGGTCGAGGCTATCATCCATTCCATGACTCCGGCGGAGCGAGAGAATCCCGAATTGCTGAACGGTTCCCGTCGTAAACGTATAGCCACGGGTAGTGGAACCACCATCCAAGATGTGAACCGCTTGTTGAAGCAATTTGATGAATCCAAGAAGATGATGCGGATGCTGTCAAAAGGCGGTAAGATGATGGGGAAAGCACCGATGAAAAGACGCTAAGAATTAAGTGATTCAGTGATTTACGATTTAGTGATTGGAAATAGAAAATCACTAAATCATTGAATCGCCAATCACAGAATCAAATAATCATAAATTTAGAAGATCGATGGAAATTATTGACGGTAAAAAAATTTCAGCACAGATCAAGCAGGAGATAGCAGACGAGGTCGCTCGTTTCGTGGCGGAAGGGAAGAAAGTCCCTCATTTGGTAGCTGTGCTTGTTGGAAATGACGGGGCAAGTGAGACTTACGTGGCTAGTAAGGTGAAAGCTTGTCAAGCGGTCGGGATGAAAAGTTCGGAACTGAGGTATGGTGATGATATTACCGAGGAACAGTTACTGGAAGTGATCGACAAGTTGAACGACGACCCGGATGTGGACGGGTTTATCGTGCAATTGCCTCTCCCGAAGCATATTTCCGAAGAAAAAGTTTTGAACCGTATCAATCCGGATAAGGACGTCGATGGTTTCCATCCCTGTAACGTGGGACGCATGGTGTTGGATTTACCGACTTATTTGCCTGCAACCCCGGCAGGAATTGTCGAGTTGTTGGCCCGCTACGAAATCCCAACGGAAGGGAAACATTGCGTGGTAGTCGGACGGAGCAACATTGTCGGAACCCCGATGGCTATATTGATGTCGCGCAAGTCGAAGCATGCGAATTGTACAGTGACTTTGTGTCATAGCCGGACGGCAAACTTGAAAGAGATTACTTTGCAGGCGGATATATTGGTTGTGGCAATCGGTGTCCCTCATTTCTTGAAAGAAGATATGGTGAAGGAGGGAGCCGTGGTGGTCGATGTGGGAATTCATCGTTTACCTTCCGAAACGACCAAAACAGGCTGGAAACTCGTGGGTGACGTGGATTACGATCACGTGGCTCCGAAATGTTCTTATATAACCCCGGTTCCCGGTGGTGTGGGACCGATGACGATTGTCACCTTGTTGCAAAACACGGTGAAGGCTTGTAAGGCAAAACATTAAATAATTGAAGATTGAGAATTAGAATGACTGGGAAAGTCATTTTCAATTTTCAATTTTCAATTTTCAATTGATATCATGGTTCTCAATTACATTTGGATATTCTTATTTGGAGCGGCATTTTTGGTGGCTCTGTGCAAATTACTTTTCATGGGTGACACGGAGGTGTTTTCTGCTATCGTGAAAGCTACTTTCGATATGTCGAAGACTGGGTTTGAGATTTCGCTGGGACTGACGGGAGTGTTGACCTTATGGATGGGAATCATGAAAATCGGGGAGCGTGGGGGTGCGGTGAAGGTGATGTCGTGGTTGATTAGTCCTTTTTTTCGTAAATTGTTTCCCGAGTTACCGCCCGATAGTCCGGCATACGGTTCTATCATGATGAATATCGCGGCGAATATGTTGGGACTGGATAATGCTGCCACACCCGTGGGGTTGCGTGCCATGCAACAGATGCAGGAGGTGAACCCGCATAAGGATAGGGCGTCTAATGCACAAATTATGTTCTTGGTGCTGAATACTTCCGGTCTGACTATTATCCCCGTGTCTGTTATGGTCTACCGGGCGCAGATGGGGGCTGCCAATCCGGCGGATATATTCATTCCGATACTTCTAGCCACGTATGTTTCCACGCTTGCGGGACTGATAGCGGTTGCGATTTACCAGAAACTGAATTTGTTCAACCGGGTGGTTATGGCTTACTTGATCGGCGGAACTCTGGTCGTGGGAGGGTTGATCTGGTATTTTTCCGGATTGGATAAAGAAACGATTACCACGGTGTCTGCCGTTGCCAGCAACGTGATCCTGTTCTCTATTATTGTGGCTTTTATCGCGATGGGTGCCTGGCATCGTATTAATGTTTACGATGCTTTTATCGACGGGGCTAAGGAAGGTTTCTCGATTGCGGTGAAGATCATTCCCTATCTGGTGGCGATACTTGTTGCTGTGGGCGTGTTCCGTGCTGCCGGGGCTATGGATATGTTGATGGGAGGGTTGGAACGTTTGTGCCTGGCGTGTGGCTTGGATGCCGATTTTATCCCGGCGTTACCGACGGCATTGATGAAACCCTTGAGCGGTAGTGGTGCTCGCGGTTTGATGATCGACACGATGAATACCTTCGGGGCGGATTCTTTTGCGGGAAGACTAGCTTCGACGTTCCAAGGGGCAACTGATACAACTTTTTATATTATAGCTGTTTATTTTGGTGCTGTCGGCATTAAGAATACCCGCTACGCTATTCCTTGCGGGTTGATTGCCGATTTAGCGGGAATTATTGCAGCCCTGGTGATGGCATATCTGTTTTTCGCTTAACGATCTGACCGACATAGCTGATTGGTGAGCGTTTCCGATCGCTGAAATAGAGATAACATGTACCGTCATATTGAATGTGCATATTCAAATAATAGACATCGCCTCCGGATACGATGGTAAGCTGGTAAGCTATTGCTTTTTTCTTCCCTTCCCAATAGACTTTCACGGTTCGGCTAAACAGGATGTTTTGGAATGAGATGGTATCTAGTTGTGAACCGGATTTCACGCTTCCCTCACCGAAATAGGGAAGGTTTGCTTTCACGAGAGAGTCCTGTACCCATAAATAACAGTTTTTTGGGTCAATATCAATATTGTTTCCCGCTCCGGGAGGGGTAAAGAGGGTTTGTACCGTGGGGGTGGCAATGTAGAACTTCACGGTGAATTTGTCACTGTTGACGAGTGCTAATGTTTTTTGAAATTCTTTCTCGAATCGGTTTTCTTTTTTGTTTTGTGCCTTGACCGGAATGATTGTTATAGCAAGTAATAGTCCGGTGATAAATAATAGTCTTTTCATGTTTCCCGTTTTGAGAGGGTATACGGGAAAGAGGGGAAATGGTTTTGTATATATAATGTGTTAATTATTATTATATTTTGTTTGTATGATAGTATGCTATTAGGTATTTCGTGTTTTATAATAAACGAGATAGAACAACAATTATTAGTACCATTAATAACAAAAAATATGGAAAGAGGATTGATAATTAAAAGATATTGTTTGTTGTCATTGCTGTGTGTTTTAGTGTGACAGTGAATGCTTCGGTAGAATTGACGTATCTAGATGATGGGACTTATCGCTCATCACCCTCACCGGGCACTTCACCTATTCTTATAGAATTGGGTGCACCGATCTCACCTTTATTTGAGAATAATTATTTAATAAATTTGAAATTGTGGGCGATTAAGGAGGATTAATTACAACTGAATATTTTCTAGGAAGGTTGTTTTATTTCGTTTTTTTTTGTAATTGTAAAATTAAAAACGTAACCATGGATTTTCAAGATATATTGCTAGTTGCTTGTTACGAGCGTAGATTGATAAACCGGAGTTTTACTTTTATGCTTTTGTGTTTTGTTGGGATTATCGGAATATCCGCTTTTCATTTGTTCGCACATAGTATTTGGAGAACGTTTCCTTTTCAGGTAGATATTCCAGCAGCAATGCCTTACGTGAATGCCTATTTGTTTTGTGTGTTTCAGTCTTTTGCGTTGTTGTTTCTTGGAGGAGATTTTCTGAAGCGGGATATTAAATACAATACGAATGACGTGTTTTTTTCTCGTCCGATAGGGAATGCCGAATATATCTTGGGTAAATTTTTGGCATTGGTACAATTCTTTTTGATGCTAGCAGTGGTGATAGGAGGTATTGCTTGGGCTATAAATCTCTTTGCAAGTAAAGCTGTATGTAATTTTGGGTATTACGTGTTTTATTTTTTGACCTTGACTTTGCCTGTTACTCTTTTTGTGGCAGCCTTCACTATTCTCGTGAGGGTATATATAAAAAATCAGGCGTTGAGTTTATTCTTTTTGTTTGTTTTCTGGGGAGGTACTGTACTCTTGCTCCCTCATTTTTTGCATGGGGCATTTGATTTTTTGGCGGCAGGGATCCCGAATACCTTTTCCGCTATCGTGGGACATCCGGCGTTAGGGAGTTATTTGGTACAAAGACTTATGTTTGTATCGTGTTCATTTTGTTGTATCGTTTTTATTATTAGAAAATATCCAAGGGCGAGTAATTTTCTTTTTTTGTCATCCCGGACAGGTAAAATAGGAATAATTGCCGGGGGTATGATTGTTTTGTGTACATGGTTGTTTTTGTATCCTTTTTATCAAATGAATAAGGTACGGAAAAATTATGTGGAAATCTATAAGTATTATGACTCGTTGCCTAAAGTAAGTGTCCGAACTCATGATATTACTTTTCGACAAGAAAAAGACAGATATCTTGCCTCTAGTCGCCTTGAGATCGAGAATATGAACGAGAAAACTATTGATACATTGTTATTTTACCTGAATCCGGGGCTGAATGTTTCGGGGTTACGGATTTCAGGAAAGAATTATTCTTTTCGGCGACATGAGCAGATCGTGCTGGTTCCTTATTCGTTAGGTACAAAAGAGAAATGTGTTTTAGAGATGGACTACGGGGGGGCTCTTACCTCTGATATTTGTTATCCGGACATTCCCGATGATAATTTTTATCGTTTGGATAGAATGGATTTCTTTCTTAACCCGGGACGTCATTATATGTACTTGACTTCCGATTATACTTTGATAACACCGGAGGTCTTGTGGTATCCGACTTCTGCACCTGTCGTCAATATGACTCAACCTTATTTGGCAGTTTCGGATTACACGATATATACTTTGAGAGTAATTAATCCATTCGGACAAATGGTTATTTCCCCGGGAAAGAAGAATGTACAAGGTGATACGATTTGTTTTTATAATGATCTTCCTCTTGTTGGCATATCCCTTGTCTGTGGGGATTTGGAGAGGATGTGTATTGAGTCGGATTCCGGGCGTTTCGAGTGCTACTACACGAAAGGTAAGGCTCTTTTACAGGGAATTCAGGATGTGTCGGATGAAGGTAAAAAATGGGGAGTGGAAAGGGTGTGGAGATTTATCCCCCAATTGACCGTTAGCCGTGAGAAATACCCGTTTGATAAAATGGTACTGGTGGAACATCCTTTAGGCTATATGTCTTTCCAACGACCGTGGAAATCAATATCCAATTACGCTTGCCCTGAGGTTTATTTTTTCCCGGAAAAGAAGGATCGGGTAAGAGTAAATTTCAATGAAATGTTAGCTCAAAGTACAGTGTATGATAATTTGTTAAAAATAGAAGAAGAGTTCTTTTTTGAAAAATTTCGTCCTTTTCTTCGTGCTCGTTTTCCAAAGATACCCCAGGAATTGTTTTCTATTCTGTCTAAAGATTATCCCCTCATGAACGGGATTATTTCAGCTTTTGATTGGGATCCCCGTTTTAAGCGTCACGATCGATCACGAGTTTTAAATGAGATGGAGGCATTGGAGTATTTATCTCGCAACAGTCTTGCGGAAGCTATCCGTGATCCGGATGCCTTTGATATGATGGATGTCATTATTCAATTGAAGAGTGAACAATTGCGAGAGTATATATTGACACAAACGACTTGGGACACACTCTCGAATTTTATGTCTGGTTTTGTTGATAAATATCGTTATCAAAATATCGATGGGGAAACATTGTGTAAGGATTTTTATGAGTCAACTAGAGTCGATATTTTACCGTGGATGAATAAATGTTATAATGAGAAAGGGATTCCTCGTTTCGTGATACAAGAACCGAATACTTATTTTACATCTTCGGGAGAGGAAACAATTGTTTATTTGAGTTTTAAGATTTGGAATAAAGGAAATCTTGATGGTTGTGTTTCTTTATGGCAAGAAGATGGATTTAGTCCTTCATTTTTTTTAGAGAACAAACATGATTTTGACCGGATTTTTGTTTTTCACCGTAAAAATGGCTGGAAAGAATGGATTTTTAAAAGTATTTTCATCCCTTTGGGTAAAGGTATGGATATTTGTATTCCCGTGGACACGTTACCGATGGTAATAAATGATGCCAGAAATTATTTTGGGATAATGGGGAGAGGTTATAAATTATCTTATATTTTTTCGGGAAATTATCCTGGAGATTATGGATTTGAGTCTCAGTTACGCCCCCTCCCGTCATCAAAAGATACAGGTGTTTTTGAGTTAGATACTTCTTTATTTTTACCCCCTCCCGGAATAATTATCGTGGATAATGAAGATCCCGGATTTCGGATTTTTGAGGAACAATTATTATTTTCTCGTAGTTTAGAAAAGCGGAAATATAGTAAGCATTCCCCTCCTTTGCCCCGTTGGGCTCTTTTTATTGATCGGGAGTCTTATGGTGATGTTGTGCGAAGTTTTTATTGCAAGGGAGCTGGAGGGGGGAAAGCAAAATTGGAATGGAGTGCTTCTATTCAAGAAGGAGGTATGTACGAGTTGTTTGTTTACTATCAATGGGCTCTGAATGATCCGGTATGGTTTGCTAATCAGCCATTACATCATTACACGTTTCATCATGGGGAAGTAAAAGACGATATTTTTCTTGAACCCAAGGGAATAGAAAGAAATGTTACGATTCGTTATGCTGATGGAGGTGAAGAAAAAGCTAAGGCTGAATCTTTTTCATACTGGATTCCGGTCGGTAAATATGTTCTTGCTCCCGGCGATGTAAAACTTGTTTTACATGACAATGGATTGGCTGCAGGACAGATGCTTTATGCCGATGCCGTGAAATGGGTGAAAGTGGAGTGATATAGATGTCTCCGTAAAACTGTAAAATATCCGGCGGAAGCCCTGAAGCAAAAAATAGGTAGGGTTTATGTGCAATTCATTATAGGAACAAATGGAAGTATAACGAATGCGAAGGTACTTCGCTCGGTTCGCCCTTTATTAGATGTTGAAGCTCTTCGGGTAATAAGAAATATGCCAAACTGGATACCCGGGATTCAGAGAGGTAAACGGGTTAGAGTTTCTTACACGATACCAGTCGGTTTCCGATTAGATTGATGGATAGAAATCTTTCGTACGAGTGGCAATAATATTTTTCGCTATTCATTTTGGTTTGATTTGTAGAGTATTAAAAATAATACGTGATTTTTATTTACGAAACATTTGGAGTATTACGAAAATTTCGTAGATTTGCGAAAGAATCGTAAATAAGTAACGTATGGAAAAGTTGACATATCAGGAAGAAGAGGTAATGCTGATTATCTGGCAAGTGAAAAGTGGCGTCGTGAAAGATTTTTTGAATCGGATGGAAGAACCGAAGCCGCCTTACACGACAGTTGCTTCTATCGTTAAGAATTTGGAGAAAAAGGGATTTCTGACAAGTAAGAAACACGGGAACATCTACGAGTACATCCCTCTTGTGGACGAAAACGAATATAAAACAAAGTTTATGTCGGGGGTCGTGAGGAACTATTTTGAGAATTCATACAAAGAGATGGTGACTTTTTTTGCGAAGGAGCAAAAAATTTCGACAGAGGATTTGCAAGAGATTATCAGGTTGATCGAAAAACAATGAAATACATGAAGCCATGTTCACGAGCGATACATTCATCTACTTGGTGAAGATAAATTTAGCGTTTATCGTGTTTTATCTTTTCTATCGGCTCTTGTTTAGCCGGGATACTTTCTTCACGATTCGTCGGGTGTGCTTGCTGACCATTCTTTTTTTGTCATTGTGCTACCCGTTAATTCCTTTTACTTTCGGAGAGGAACAGAAAGCGGTTATTCAAGAGGCGGTTTCTCAATATACCACGGTCTTTTTGCCGGAGATTACCGTAAAGCCGGATAAACCTAGCCTTCAATTTACTGTTGTTGATGTATTGTGCTGGTGCTATTGCTTGGTTGTGGGTGTTTTGGCAATCCGAATTTTTATACAATTATTTTCTATATTCCGGTTGATTCGTAAGGGCAAACGGGTGGTTTGTTATTCACTTCCCGTTATTGCTTTGCCGGATCATACAACTCCATTCTCTTTTTTTAAGTGGATATTTATTAATCCGACCTTGTATGAATCACATGATTTGCAGGAGATTCTGGCTCACGAGAAGACGCACGTGGACCAGTGTCATTCTTTGGACGTGATGTTCTCCGAATTGTTGTGTGCTCTGTTTTGGATCAATCCCGCCGTATGGTTATTGAAACGGGAGATTCGGCGTGATTTGGAATTCTTGGCGGATAAACGGGTAGTGGCTGCCGGGTTTGACCGGAAAGCATACCAGTATCATCTTCTCCGCCTCACTTGTACTTCGGCTGCAGCTCAAATAGTTAATAAATTCAACGTGACACCTTTAAAAAAACGTATTATGATGATGAATAAAAAAAGGACATCAAAAATGGGATTGTTCAAGTATGCTTTGCTATTTCCAGTAGTAGGATTACTTGTTTTATCCAGTAACGTTCAGGCCATTGTGCAACTGAACCAGGAATATTCGAGCATGATAGGGAAAGATTCTATTACAGTGAAAGGAATTGTGGTAGATCACGATAATAAGCCTTTGAAAAATGCAATCGTGGTTATTCGTGAAACGAATATCGGAACGTTTACGAATGAAAAAGGAGAGTTTACCATTATGGTAGAACCGGGTGCAGAATTGTATTTTTCTTATGTCGGAAAACGAGGGGTGCTTCGTGAAGTGAAGGACGAGAAAAAGTTAATTATAAAGATGAATAATGCCGTTTATGATATAGAAGATCCTAGTTCGGTTTCATTAGATACTACTGCGGCAAAGAATTATGATGATGTTTTTCAAGTCGTGGAAGATATGCCGAAATTTCCGGGAGATTTGAATAAATACTTGGGGAAAAATGTAAAATATCCAGAGAAGGCACAAAAAGAAAAAATTCAAGGGCGTGTAACTGTTCAGTTTATTGTGGAAAAAGATGGAACAATCACAAATGTGAAAGTTCTTCGTTCTGTTCATCAGTTATTGGATAAGGAAGCAATAAGAGTTGTGGAAAATATGCCTAAATGGATTCCGGGAACGCAAAGAGGAGAACCGGTGAGAGTATCGTATACGGTACCGATTAATTTCCGGTTACAATAATGAATTTATATAGAAGAGGCTGTTCGATTGTAAAGACAATTTTCAGCCTCTTTTTTTTATTTTCCCGCTGTGACGATATACATATCTTCCGGTTGGAGATACTTGTTTGCCATACGCATGATGTCCTCTGCCGTGCAGGTACGGATGCGATCGATGGTGCGAAGGTAAAACGTGTTGTCGATCCCGTAATTGAGTTTGTGTTTCAAGGCATCCGACTGGGCGAAGGCTCCATCAAGTTCCCGCAATAGTTCCCCGTTGAAATAGCTTTTCACGAGATGCAATTCTTCTTCCGGGACAGGTTCTGTTTGGAGGCGTCGGATTTCTTTCATGCACTCTTCGATGGTTGCTTCGGCTTGATCGGCATTGACATCCGTGGCAATCATCCAGTAGGCGGCTAATGGCATGGTGACGTTGTAAGAACCGATACCATAAGTATAGCCTTTCTCTTCGCGGATATTCGACATTAACCGGGAACCGAAATAACCGCCTAGCACCATGTTGAGCAACTGGAAGTTCGTGTAATCCTCGTCAAGCAATGAAACGCCCGCTTTGCCGATGCGGATGCTTGTTTGTACGGCGTCGGGTTTCGTTACATGGTATCTCCCCGGGGCGTAAGGATGTATATCAAATAGCTGTGTATCCGGCAAGGGAAGATTGCTCATGGGTGCGAAAGCCTCGCTGACCTCCCGGATAACGGTATCGTTGATATTACCGCAAAGCATGATGCGGCAATGGGATGCTTGAAAGCGTTCTTTATAGTACTTCATCAATATGTCGGGTGTGACCCGGTCAAAATCTTCGAGCGTGAAGCGATTGGCATAAGGGTGTGTATCCCCGTAAAGGCGATAAATAAATTCCATGCGTGCCAGATAAGCTGTCTTCTCGATATTTACCAAATGCTGTTGCTTCCTGTTGCGAATGTAAATTTCCAGTTCTTTTCGCGGGAAGATACTTTCGAGCACCATTTCTGCCACCATACGAATCGTTTCTCTGGCATACTTGTTCAAGGAAATCATGTTGATTTCCGATTTGTGCATACCGCAATTGAAATCTACGTATGCCCCGTGGTAATCGAAAAGTTCTGCAATTTCGGTAGACGTGTGTAACCGGGTTCCCTCGTTAAGCATGCTTAGCATGGTGGATGCCACGATCGGTTGGGGTTGGTAATACCCTCCGGTAGGGACAATCACGTCAATTTTGAATACTTCCTGGTTCGGGTCGTGCAGGTACACGATGTCGAGTCCGTTGGAGAGTTTGGTTTGCCGGTGTTCCCACAATGTCGGGCGGGATATTTCGGTAATAGGCGGTTCTATATTTCTATTCATGATAAATGCGCTAATGTTATTTTTCTTTGAGATACCACAACGTGGAGCAATTGTCGATCGAAAACAGTTCTTTTGCTGTTTGCTTTAACGTGTCCAATGGTACTTGATACCGCTTGCTCTCCGAGTTAATCAGTTCGATGTCCCCGAGGTAGTCAAAGAAAGCGAGGTTTGCCGATTTATTCTGGTAATTGATTTCGCTGTACGAGATGCGGGCATCTGTTTTGTTAATCACTTTTTGCAATTCCCGTTCGGTGATCGGGTCTTCGATAAAATGATTGATTTCGCTTTGTATAGCGGCTTCGGCTTCCTCGATTGCCACGCCTTCGGATAGTTTTCCGGAGAAAACAAATAGTCCGGGATCCATATCCCCGGTGATGTAGGCATCAATCTCGGAGAATAATTTCCCGTTTTTAATCAGGTTAATATACAAACGGGAGGATTGACCGTTCGACAGGATATCCGATATGATATCACAAGCGTAAAAATTGTCGGAACGGCGGTCGCCCATATGGTAGACTTTATAAATGGCGTCAGCGGGGACCTTGTTGTGCTCGCTGACCAGGCGGCGTTCCTCGGTTTGTCGTGGTTCGACGGGTACGGCTTGCCTTGTGTAATTGGCAGGAGCGATGTCCCCAAACCATTTCTTCACCAGTTCCAGCGCTTTTTCATCCGTGATATTCCCGCTAATACTAAGAATCGCGTTATCGGGAGCGTAGAAACGATGAAAGAAATCTTTCACTTCTTCAAGTGTGGCTCCAGCGATGTGGTCGATGTTTTTACCGATTGTGGGCCATTGGTACGGGTGTACCTTGTATGCCAGTGGGCGGAGTTTTAACCAGAGATCCCCGTAAGGGTTGTTGAAATACCGTTGTTTGAACTCTTCGATCACCACGTTTCTTTGCACGTCAAGTGACTTCTGCGAGAAATCAAGTGCCATCATTCGGTCGGATTCCAACCATAAGGCGGTTTCGATATTGGAAGCCGGGATCGTGATATAATAATTCGTGTAGTCATTGTTCGTGAATGCGTTGTTGTCCCCTCCGGCTTTCTGCACGTGGTAGTCGTAATTCGGGATATGCTTTGAGCCCCCGAACATCAGGTGTTCAAAAAGATGCGCGAATCCGGTTCGGTTTGGATCCTCGTTTTTTGCCCCCACTTTATAGAGAATATTCACGGATACGAAAGGGGTACTCGTGTCCGTGTTGCAAATAACGGTTAAGCCGTTATCTAGGGTATGGCGGGTGTATTTTATCATCTTTACATTTTTACATTTTCAAATTTTTCCATGGTATCGTTGAAATCGGCAATAAGGTCGCGTATCATCTCGGCAACTGTTTTTTCCTTGTGAAGCATAGAAGCAATTTGTCCTATTTCAAGTTCTCCTTCTACCATATCTCCTTCAAATATACCTTTTTTAGCCCTGCCTTTCCCGAGTAGTTGGGTTAATTGTGCGGCGTTGGCTCCGGCGTCTTCCAATGTTTTCACTTGTTCAAAGAATTCATTTTTAATGAGTCGGGTGGGGGCTAGTTTCTTTAATGCCAGCATCGTGCCGCCTTCGTCCGTGTCAATCACTCGTTGTTTGAATGCCGGGTGGGCGGATGATTCCGTGGCAATAGCGAATAGAGTCCCGATTTGTACTCCCTCGGCTCCCAATGCCATGGCTGCTGCTATCGCTTTTCCCGAGGCGATACCTCCTGCCGCGATCACGGGCAATGAAGTTGATTCTGCCACGTTCGGGATCAATGTCAAGGTGGTTGTTTCTTCCCGCCCGTTGTGTCCTCCCGCCTCGAATCCTTCGGCAACGACAGCGTCTACTCCGGCTTCTTCACATTTCTTGGCGAACAGGGCACTGCTAATCACGTGTACCACCGTGATGCCGTGTGATTTCAACAGGGAAGTCCATTTCTTGGGGCTTCCCGCGGAGGTGAATACGATTTTCACGCCTTCGTTGATGATGATTTCCATGAGTCGGTCTATTTCCGGGTAGAGTAAGGGCACATTTATTCCCCACGGTTTGTCGGTAGCCTGTTTCATCTTGTGGATATGCTCCACGAGAGTTTCCGGGTGCATCGATCCGGCACCCAAAAGTCCCAATCCGCCTTCATTACTAACAGCGGCAGCTAATCGCCATCCGCTGCACCATACCATACCCCCTTGAACGATCGGGTATTTTATATTGAAAAGTTTCGTAATTCTATTTTCCATGATCGATAATAAGTTATGTGTTTACTTTTTATTGATGCAAATTTAAGAAAATAGTTGGATAGCTTTCCGGGAAGAGAATAAAAAAGCCTTCGCCGGTAAGGACGAAGGCTTTATATGATTTAAGATAATTCGTTTATTTTTGGATATTCGGTAATTCCAATCCAAGACCTTTCTTCTTGTCTACTGCTTTGAGCACGAATCCCAAAATCAGGGCTGCTCCACCCAAGCAAGCCAACATCACCAGCGGGGCAGTGTAGTTGTAAGAAATAGCGGCTTGTTCAGGCGTGATTTTACCGCTTTGTAAATCGGCTACTAGTTGAGGGTTTGTGTTATCCAAAACTTTACCGATGAGCAAGGGGAATAACCACAACCCGATATTTTGTACCCAGAAGATCAACGCGTAG
Source organism: Butyricimonas synergistica DSM 23225 (assembly GCF_000379665.1). Lineage (GTDB taxonomy): Bacteria > Bacteroidota > Bacteroidia > Bacteroidales > Marinifilaceae > Butyricimonas > Butyricimonas synergistica. The sequence goes on from NZ_KB903367.1 coordinate 177,828, forward strand.
GCGCTACCGATAATTTTAGCATCCACCAGTTTCGGCACGCTAGGCCAAAGAGAGGCAGGAACTAGGGAGAAACTTGCACCGAGAACGAGAATCGTGATATAGGCTACGATAACTCCTCCAATGGCATCCCCTCTGAACGCCGGCAAAACAAAGGCGAAAGTAAGATGGCAAAGAATAAGTAATACGGAACCCATGATAAGCATGGAGGCAGCCTTACCTTTGTGGTCCACGTAATTACCCAAGATAGGAGTGATACCTACAGCCAACAACGGGAATACTGCGAATATGGTTTCCGCACTTTGGCGCATATAGCCCATGTAACAGAATATAATCAATGATACGACGGCTAATGCTAGTAAACCATATTTCATGCCTTTGCTTTTCGAGAAGTTGCTGGCAAAAGCTGCGGCAGCAACGACAAGCATTATACAATACTGGATTACCGTCACCGTGTTCGTCGCCCAGAATGAATCGGGATCAACCGAGGTGAAAGTCAGGTTACATTGCAACATATTTACGGCATATTTCTGGAAGGGGAAAATGGCTGAATAGTAAAGTACACAAAGTAAAGCTACCAACCAGAAGCCCATACTGGACATAATTTTGCCCAAGTCGCTGATTTTAAATGGATCATCTTTCTCTTCAGCTTCTCCGGTTTGTGCATCAAGTCTTTTATCCATGAAGAAATAGACGATGAACATGATAAGCGCAACGAGCAACAAAATAACACCGAAAGCTACTGAACGGGAAACATCGATGTTGCCGCCCAATTTGGCGAATACCGGCGAGAAGATCATACAGGAGGCTACTCCCAAACGGGCTAATGCCATTTCAGATCCCATGGCTAGAGCCATCTCGCGACCTTTAAACCATTTCACGATTCCGCGTGAAACCGTGATACCTGCCATTTCAACACCACACCCGAAGATCATGAAGCCTACCGCCGCGAATTTAGCTGACGCGGGCATTCCTTTGTAGAAAGGCGAGATGCCCAATTCGTCAAAACCGGGGATGTAATTCAAGTTGTTGGTAAACCAAGTGTCTAATCCGCTGCCTTGAAAGCTTTCGGTCACGGCGTACCAGTTAATGGTGGCGCCAACCAACATCACGACACCGGAAAGGATTGCCGTGAAACGAACCCCCATTTTGTCAAGGATGATTCCCGCGAAAATGAGGAAGAAGATGAAGACATTCAGAAATGTTTCCGATCCTTGCATTGTTCCGAATGCAGTAGAGTCCCACCCCCGGGTGGACTGCATTAAGTCTTTGATGGGCGATAAAATGTCCATAAAGATATAAGAACAGAACATGGCAAAAGCTAGAAGCAAGAGAACCATCCAGCGCATGGCTGCCGAATCTCTAAGAGTTTGTTGAATTTTTTCTACCATAATGATTTATTTATAAAAGTTGATTTTGCACACAAACGCTCAAAGGTAAAATAAAATATGGAAAATCTTTAAATTTTTTTCTCAATTCTGTACACGTTCCTGTCGCTGGCACTCCGGGAAACCAATTCCGCCAGGAATCCGGCTAGGAAGAGTTGTGTCCCTATGATCATGCAAGTCAGTGCGATATAGAAATAAGGATTGTTCGCCACGAGGGGTGCCCGAAGCCCGTCGGCAAGGGCAATTAATTTTTCGATGCCAATCCACGCGGCGGAGCAAAAGCCGATGATGAACAGCAATGTCCCCAGCGCCCCGAACAAGTGCATGGGCTTTTTGGCGAAACGCGTGATAAAGGTCACGGAAAGCAGATCCAGGAATCCGTTAATAAAACGGTTCAACCCGAATTTGGTAACCCCGTATTTACGCGCCTGATGGTGTACCACCTTCTCCCCGATACGGGTAAATCCGGCTTGTTTCGCCAGTATCGGTATGTAGCGGTGCATTTCCCCGTAAACTTCGATATTTTTGACCACTGCACATTTATACGCTTTCAACCCGCAATTGAAGTCGTGCAGCTTGATTCCCGAGAAACGTCGGGCTGTGGCGTTAAAGAGTTTCGTGGGAACGGTTTTGGTGATGGGGTCATATCTCTTTTGTTTCCACCCGGACACGAGGTCGTAGTCTTCGTCCGTAACCATCCGGTAGAGTTCTGGTATCTCGTCCGGGCTGTCCTGCAAGTCGGCGTCCATGGTAATGACCACCTCGCCTTGGGCATCCTCGAATCCGCAATGCAAGGCGGCTGATTTCCCGTAATTGCGGCGGAATTTAATCCCCCGTATTCGATTGTCTTTGGCGGAAAGTTTTTCAATCACTTTCCAGGAAGAATCATTGCTGCCATCGTCAACCATGATAATCTCATAGGTGAAATGGTTTGCCTCCATCACCCGGTTGATCCATGCCGCTAGTTCCGGTAGCGATTCTTCTTCATTATATAACGGGACAACAACAGATATATCCATGATTAGAATTGTTGAGGGTTAATCGGGGGTGTTTTTCTTTTTACCAGTCCGGCAATAAAGAGGGTGAAGGCAGCCCCGATGAATATTCGATTGAACATTTCACCGACCGCGATCACGATGGGCGAAAAGAATATTTCAGTTAATTTGTTATTGAGTAATTCTTGCAAATTCATGTTTTTGTACACCTCGTTCAAGATCGTGAGTGTAACCTTTTTGTACATGGCTAACAATTCCGCGTCCGCGGAGTAAAGGATAAACGTGTAGACGGCATTGCACAATGCCGCGATGGCAAGGATGTATATCCCGGTAGACAGGGCTTTCCCGTAAGAGATGATGCCGGAGAGGTGGTCGTCCCTGTATTTTTTCACCCCGATGAATATGCCGAATATGGTCAACATCATGGTGATATTGTTGAATTGCGGGTTTGCCACGATGCCTTTCCCCGCGTACACGAAGAGCAGGGAAGCGACAATAAAACTGGCACCGATCAGCCCGCCGAATAGCGTGTTGGGTTTCAAGAATGATTCGTTCGTCTTTTCCATTATTTAGAGTTCCTTTCAATATAATTGTGCCGCCCTTCTTAGAGAGATCATTTCTCCGGGTTGGGGCTTATCACCGTTCTCCATGTAATTGTATTGCAATAGTTTTGCCAGTTTGATCCCGTATATCTGGGAGATCATGTACATCGTGTCCCCCGGGCGACACTTGTGGAAGGTGTATCCCTTGGGGGCTTTGTTCTTCTTGTTTTTCAAGAAAACGTGCATCCCTTCGCGTATGGAGAGTTCGTTTTTATCATTGTAAGCCAAAAGTCGTTTCAAGGGAATCCCGAAATACTGGGCGATGCCTTCAAAAGTGTCACCCTTTTTCACCTTGATGCTGGGAATATTATTGATATAGACTACCCGGCTTTGATAGTTTTGGGTATCGCCGAGTTTGTAATTCAATTCGTTGGGGATTTTGTGATTCCTTTTCCCGGGTTTGTCGAATTGGTATAGTTCCTCTTCTTCGATGATCTTGATTAATTTCTGCGCGTAATCGGGTGCCGTGGCGTAGCCCGCTTTCTTCAAACCTTTTGCCCAACCCTTGTAGTCCGTCTTGGAAAGTTTGAACAAGGATGCGTACCGGGGGCGGGATACCAGAAATTCGCTATGGTCGACCCATGATTCTTCCGGGTTCCTGTATTTGCGGAAACATTCGTTCCGGCTGTCATCGTCCATGATGAAGCTTGCGCCGTTCCAGTTGTGGCATTTGATGCCGAAGTGATTGTTCGCGTTTATCGCTAACTTTGAATTGCCACAGCCGGATTCCAGTATGCCTTGAGCCAGCTTGATGCTGGCGGGAATCCCCGTGCGATCCATCTCCTGTATAGCGATGGATTTGTATTTTTTGATGAATGCCTTTCGACTATCGTTAGATGCACCGCATATGTTGACACATGTAAAAGTAAGAAATAAAATGACGTAAATCTTGCTCATGATTCGTGATAATGTTTTATATTGGCGGTAAAATTACGAAAAAAAATAGAATGGAGAAAGCGGAATTCAAGATAGATTACTTTCTGTACCGGGAATCTTACCCGCGAGGGTACGAAGAATTGTGTCGTGCTGCCTTGAAAGCCACGGAAAATGCCTATTGCGTGTACTCGGGTTTCGCTGTTGGGGCAGCCGTGTTGATGAATAACGGGGAGGTGGTTTGCGGCTCGAACCAAGAGAACGCGGCGTATCCTTCCGGGCTTTGCGCGGAGCGTACCGCTTTGTTTTATGCCTGTTCCGCTTACCCCGAAACCGGGGTGGCTGCCATTGCTATTGCCGCCAGGGATAAAGGGGTAGAGATTGACGAGTACGTTACGCCTTGCGGGGCTTGCCGGCAAGTCATGTATGAGGTCATCGAACGTTATCACGCGGACTTCGACGTGATTCTTGTCGGGAAGAAGCGCACCCTGCTGGTGAAGGCAAGCCTGCTATTGCCTTTTGCTTTTAAATTAGAGGTGCATTGACCGTAATTCTCGGGTATAGGGAGCTGGTCGGTATGCGATAGGGTGGTTATTGCCCCGGGAGGCGTGGTACTCGAGGGAATTAAATTTTCTTATTTCTTGTTAAAACGTGGGCGAACTGTAGGCAAACTGTAGGCTAAGAGTAGGCGATGCCGCCTACAACCCGCCTACAACTCGCCTACAACCCACCCGAATCTTTAGTTCTTGGGGAAGAAAAGGGTATGATTTGGAATTGAATGCCGGAATTGTTATTTTTGAACGGGAAAAGTCGCATTATGAATAAACAGAAAAAAGACATATTCGAAAACTTGTTCAATACTTATTATAAAGATTTGTACGTGTATGCCTTGAGTTTTGTCCGGGACGAGGAGGAGGCGAAGGATATTGTCACTGACGTGTATGAGTACGTGTGGAAGAATTTTATGCGGCTGGATGCTTCTGCTTCATTACGTCCTTTGTTGTACACGTTGACCCGTTCCCGGTCGCTCGATTTTTTGCGACGAGAGAAATCCAAGGAGAAGTTTTTGGCGTACCAACGAACCTTACCGGAGGCAGATGAGGAGTACGAGGAGCACGAGGAGTTGCTCGCGAAGGCAATGCGCGTCATCGAGAATATGCCGGCGCAGACGGCGGCAGTATTTCGCAAGTGTTTTTTTGAAAAGAAAAAATATCAGGAGGCGGGGGACGAGTTAAATATTTCTATTAACACGGTGAGGTGGCATATAACGAAGGCTATGAGTCTGTTACGGGAGAAGTTGACGGGTGAGGAAATCGTGTTGTTACACACTTTGTTTGTTAAAAAATAAAAAAATCTAGTTTTTAACCCACATCATTCGGGGTGCTTCACGTGTTATATATAAAAGCACAAAAATGAAAGTGAACGAGAAGAATGATCAACTGGAATTTGTCTTGAATGTACTCAATCATCCGGAATTATTGCAAGATGAGTATGTTCGGGAATGGTTGAGCCATGCGGAGAACAAAAAGTTGTATGAGGAGTGTCGTCTTTACCTGGAAGCGGGGTTGAAGTTGGAGGTGGGCGATTCCGTGGATGTAAGGCGTGAATTCGAGAAATTCAAGAGAAGAATGACGTCACCGACTCGTGTGTTGTATCGTTGGACTGCTGCGGTGGCAGTTGTGGTGATCCTTGTCGCGAGCGGTTGGTGGTTGATGAACGAGATGCCGTCGCGTGAAAGCGGGCGGGAGGTGATTGTAGGGATGCGGTCTGCCGTGGTACCGGGAAAGAATCAGGCAGTGCTGGTCACGGAAACGGGACGGGAGATTGTTCTGGGAATGTCATCCGGCATGCGGGTTATGGAGGAAGGGGGTGTCAACGTGACGGACGACAGTACGCGGGGTGTGAGGTACTCGGGTACGGAGGTTGGCGAGGTGCGTTACCACACGCTGAGAGTCCCGAAAGGGGGAGAGTATCGGATTGTGTTGAGCGACGGAACGGAAGTGTGGTTGAATTCGGAGTCCGAGTTGAGGTATCCCACGGTGTTCACGGGCGAGCGGCGAGTGGTGGAATTGAAGGGCGAGGGGTATTTTTCCGTGACGCGTGACGAACGCCAGCCTTTTATTGTGGTGGCGTCGGGCGTGCGGACGAAGGTGTATGGCACGGAGTTCAACGTGAAGGCGTACGCGGACAACAAGGTGGATGTGACGCTGGTGGAGGGGAAGGTTGCCGTGAAGCGGGCGAGTGATGATTCGGAGTATGCTTTGACTCCGGGACAGAACGCTCACCTGGAGGCGGGGGCGGTTCCCTTGATCGAGAAGGTGAATGTGCATAAATATATCGCCTGGAAGGAGGGGTATTTCTATTACGAGAATGAACGCCTGGAGGTGATCGTGAACGATTTGAAGCGGTGGTATGATTTTGATGTCGTGTATGTTGGTAGTGGCGTGAAGGATCTCAGGTTTGAACTTTGGTCCGGCAGGGATAGCGACATCGATGTGATCATGGGCTTGTTGACGAAAACCAACCGGGTGAGCGTGAGATTGGACGGACGCACTTTGATCGTGTCCGAGAGGGGCAAATGATTGTGTAATTATTACAAAAACAGGATTATAGAAACCTAAATTAATTCTTACCTATGATGAAAAAATGGAACGGTAGTGGTTCTGGCAATCGCGGGATTGGCGGGATCATCAAGAAGATTGTGTTTGTTCAATTCGTGTTGGCCTCGTGTATTTTCACGAGTGTGGCGTCGGTGGCGTCACAAAATAGGGAGGTGAACCTGACTTTCGAGGAGGTGTCTTTGTCCCAGGCGTTGAAGGAATTAAGTGAGGCTTCCGGTTGTAAATTTATTTTTAATTACGATGATTTGAACCGCTATAAGGTGACTGCCAGGTTGCATGGGGCGGATGTGGAGGCATGCCTGAATATTTTGTTGAAGGATAAGCCTTTCAAGTATAATCGCGAGGGCGAGTTTTTTGTGATCTCGTATAAAGAGGACGCCCGGAAGGACGAGGAATTGCGGGTGAAAGGTGTAGTGAAGGATGAGCAGGGTGTGCCATTGCCGGGGGTGACCGTTGTCGTGAAGGGTACAACCACGGGTATGGCTACCGATGCCGATGGACGTTTCGAGTTGCGGGTGAAGGAACGCAACGTGACGCTAGTATTTTCTTTCGTGGGAATGAAGACGAAAGAAGTGATTGCAGATGCGGACAAGGCGTTGGACGTGGTGATGGAGGAGGAAGCCGAGATGTTGGGGGAGGTGGTTGCCACGGGTTACCAGACGATTTCGCGTGAGAGGTCGACCGGTTCGGCAGTGATCGTTAATTCCAAGAAATTGGGACAGGTGCAATCTACCGATTTGATGACGAAGCTGGAAGGTATTACCCCGGGATTGATGAATTACGGGGGGATCATGTCTATTCGCGGGCGGTCGTCTTTCGCGGTGTCTTCCACTCCGCTGGTGGTGGTGGATGGGCAGGTGGCGAATGTCGACTTGAGCGCGATTAACCCGGATGATATCGAGTCGCTCACGGTGTTGAAAGATGCTGCCGCTACCTCGTTGTACGGCGTGCGGGCTTCCAATGGCGTGATCGTGATCGTGACGAAACGGGCAAAAGATAAGACCACGGACGTGAATGTTTCTGCCGGATTTTACGTGTATCCGCTCCCGAGTTTCGGGTATCAGGATTACGCGTCTACCGGCGATATTATTGATTTCGAGCGGGACTTCCTGTTGAGCGATCCTACTTACAAGAGTAATCCTGCCGATTATTTCGCGAGTAAGAATGACCCGACGACCCCGAGCCGGTTGACGGGAGTGGAGCAGTTGTATTACGAGATGTCTTTGGGAAATCTGACCGAAGCGCAGTTGGAGCAAAAGTTGGATGAAATGCGCAAATACGATTATCGAAAGGAGAGGCGGAAAGCGTTGTTGGAAACGGCAGTGACGCAGGATTACAATTTGTCGATAGCCCGGGGAGGAGAGAACTCCAATTTATTCGTGTCGTTCCGTTACCAAGATTACGGGCAGTATGCCAAAAGTTCAGATAGCAAGCGGTTTAGTGTTTACTTGAAGAGCGAAATGGATTTGGAGAAGTGGTTCCGGTTGACTTATGGTGCCAATGCTTATTTCACCCGGACGAAACAATCCGTGTCGGTGGATGATTTGGGTGTGGATCGTTCGGACGAGATTATGCCTTACGAGCGGTTGAAAGATGATGACGGGAATATGGTGTACCATTATTTCCACAATTATTATTTGTCACAGGATATAAATGAAACGGAAGGATTGAAGTTCATGGGATACAACGAGCTGGAGGCGTCTACCCAAAATATGCAAACCACGAGGGATACTTATTTAAAGTTGTTCACTCACGCGGATTTCAAGATCGTGAAGGGGTTGGATTTAGGTATGAAGTTCCAGTACGAGAGAAGTTACACGGATAAAGACCGGTACGACGAGCAGGATTCTTACATGATGCGTAAGACGATCAACGAGTTTGCCACCAAGAACATGTATAATAATTTCGTGTATAATATTCCGGATGGGGGACATATCAGAAAAGAGAGCAACCGGAGCGAGTTTTATAATTTCCGGGTACAGGCGAATTACCAGACCACGATAGGTGAAGACCATGATATCACGGTGTTGGTCGGTGGCGAGGTGCGACAAGATCATTGGCGTTCGTCCGGGAGCGAGGTGTACGGGTATGATAAAGACAAGTTGACTGCCGCGCAGGTGGATTGGTTGACTTTGACCCAAAACGGGGTGATCGGACAGTTGAATAGCGCTACACCGAGAAAGAAAAGCGAGTTTATTTTGAATGGTGATACTAAGCATCGTTACGTGTCGGCTTATGCTAATGCCGGTTATACTTACCTGGGACGTTACACGCTGAACGGAAGTATTCGCGTGGACCAGGCAGACCTTTTTGGTACGGACCCGAAATACCGGTATAGACCTTTGTGGTCGTTGGGCGCTAGTTGGAACGTGTCGGGCGAGTCTTTCTTGCGGGATGCCGATTACCTTGATTTGTTGAAGTTGCGCCTGACGTATGGAATCACGGGTAACGTGGATCAGAATTCTTCTCCTTATTTGTTGGGTGTGTATTTGAATTCTCCCTGGAGTAACGGGAACATTACGGATATTCTTGTGGCTCCGAACAAGTTGTTGCGCTGGGAGAAGACATCGTCTTTAAATGTCGGGATTGATTTCTCGTTCTTTGCACGGTTGAACGGTTCGTTAGACGTGTACCGGAGATATAGTTCCGATTTGTTGGCGAAGAAGTCCCTGGATCCGTCTTACGGTTTCTCGGAAGCGACCGTGAATAACGGGGAGATGAAGAACACGGGTGTGGAGCTGAGTTTGTCTTATGATTGGTTGAAAAAGAAAGACTGGTCGTTGAACACGATGTTTACAGCTGCATATAATAAGAATAAGATCAAGAAGGTCGGTTGCACGCCGACAGCCGCGGATTACATGTTGAAATCCCCGTATTCCTATTATTTGGAGGGAGATACTTACGGGACGGTGTATGCGTATTGTTATGCGGGATTGACAGAAACGGGCGATCCCTCGGTGTATGACGAGAATGGCGAGGTGCGGTCGAATACCGCTGTGGATGACATTCGGGCTTTGGTGGCGAAAGGACAATTGGCTCCGAAATGGAACGGGGCTTTAGGGTTGAATTTGAGGTGGAAGTCTTTGCAGTTGAACGCAAAATTCGTGTATTATTTAGGTCACTCGTTGCGTAATGATGTGCCGAAGTTGTATTCTATTTATAGTGACATCACGGGGTATATGCATAAAGATATAGCGAAACGCTGGACTCCGGAGAATACGAACACGGATGTGCCGTCTATGGGACCGAACGGGTTGGCGGTAGACCGTGAGATGCACTGGAAGTATGCCGACATGCACGTGTTGAGCGCTTCATTTATCAAGTGCCGCAATATCGGGCTTTCTTATACCTTGCCGCAAGAGTGGACGCGTATGTTGAAGTTGAAGAACGTGAACGTGCGTGCCCAGGTGAACAACCCGTTCTATTGGGCAAAGAATAAAGAGGGGATCGACCCGGAGGCTTTCAATGCTAACGAGGGAACTCGCGCGCAGGAACAAGTGACAACTTATGTTTTCGGTTTGAATATAAATTTTTAAGGGGAGAGAAATATGAAAAGATATATTGCGATAGGCTGTTTGTGTTTGACCATGCTGTTTGCTGCATGTGACAATTATTTGGATATAGTGCCTAAAGGACAGGCCGTGTTGAATTCCACGGATGATTATCTCGGTCTGCTGGAAGAGGTGAGCCCGAATTATGACATGGGAAATCTCTGGTACATGGCGAATGAGATAGGTGGTACTAATATGCCCGCGTTGGAGGCTTACCAGGACCCGCTGTCTGCTATCGGTTTCTTTTGGGATGAAACCAAAAATCGGGCGGATTACATGGAAACGGACGAGTTGTATGACGCGTGTTATAAACGTATCATGCGGTATAACGTGGTTATATCGAATATCGATGATTCGGAGGGCAACGCGGAGGATAAAGTGACGGGGAAGGCGCAGGCGAAAATCATGCGGGCGTATAATTATTTTTTCCTGGTGAACAAGTTTGCCAAGTTCTATGACAAAAATACGGCGGCTACTGACAACGGGATTATTATTCACGAGGAGTTGAACCTGGAAGCGAAGAGCAAACAGCACACGGTGGCTCAGGTGTACGAGGTCATTGAACGTGATATTATGGAGGCATTGCCCGATTTGCCGGAGCGCGCGAAGAATGCTTTCCTGCCGGACAAGTATTTCGGGTATGCCTTGAAAGCCAAGGTGCATTTGTTCAAGAGGGAGATTGACGAGGCGCTGGCAGCCGGGTTGGAGGCGTTGAAATCGGATTATCACAAGTTGTGGGATATGCCCGCTCTGTACGCGGAATTGGTGGCGGAGAATCCTTTGCTTGGCATGATGCCTTCGATGTTTATGACGAGTGTATATAAGAATATTGACGACCCGGAGAATTTATTGTACCAGTTCGGGTTGAATCAATTTGATCCTGTGCCTTCTATGATTCGTAAGCCGTTAGTCGATCTGTATGACAAGTCGAATGATTTGCGTTATGTGATGTGTGTGTCTGGTTCAAAGCCCAAGACGGCGGAAATAGACGCGATGTCGATCATGTGCTCGAAAGTCAATTGGAATTGCGGTGGAATCCGTTTGTCCGAGGTGTATTTAATGGTGGCGGAGTGTTATGCCCGGAAGGATGACAAGACGAACGCGTTGTTCTATTTGGACGAGTTGAGGAAGATGAGATTCTTGCCCGCGGGATACAAGGCTTCGGAGGCTGCGGATGCCAAGGAGGCATTCCGGTTGATTCGGGATGAACGGAAACGGGAGTTGTTGCTTACTTCCAACGGGTTCTTTGATATGCGTCGTTTTTGCGCGGAATTTAACGAAACGTTGACGAAAGAGTACGTGATGAAAAATGCCACCACGGGGGAAACGACGATAAAGACCTATACGTTGAAGCCGAATTCTCCGTTGTTGATATGGCCTTTCCCGAAAAATGCTATGGAAACAAGTGATTTAATTCAAAATACTACTTTATGAGTTGTGGTGTGAAAGTGTTGTTTGTGTTACTGGTTCTGGCTTTTGCCGGAACCAGTTGTCAAAAAGAGGATACCCGGGGAACGAGCGTGACGTTCTCGAAATCGGTAGGCGGGGATATTTATTTCCAGCCGGAGGAGAAGGATGGATACGAGAAGGTGGTGCCGGATTCCTTGGGAAATCTCGTGTTGAAGATTGAGTTGAAGGAACCGGGGTATTACCGGTACGTGAGTACGAAACAGTTTTTTTATTCCGTGTACCTGACTCCCGGTTCGCGAGTGGAGATCGTGGAGAACGAGGACGGGGTGTCGTTTAAAGGTGACCACGCGGCGGAGAATGCTTTTTTGGCGGAGAATCCTTTTGTCGGGGAAGCCGAGGAAGGGGTGGAGAAGTATTCTGCCGAGTGGGTGAGCGCGAATTGGCAGGGATTGGAGCGCATGATAGGTAAGTTGCGGGAGTCCGGGTTGCCGCGGGAGTTTATTCAGTTACAGGAGTTGAAGTATAGGTTCGGGGTTTACAAGCAATTGCTGGAGGGACCGGCATTAATGGCTATGTTTATGAACAGGACCGTGCGGTTGCCGGATGATTATTATGATTTTTTGAAGGATTTGAAGTTTGATGATCCACAGATTACCCGGGTGCCGAAATGGTTTCAAGTGATGGTGGGTGCTTTCGAGCGAATGGAAAAGGAGGGGATGTTGGAGGTGTCGTTGGAGCATTTTATGGAGGTTTACGGGAAACGGATTGAGGACGAGAAGGTGCGTTCCTTGTTCCTGGTGAATTTGTTGGATTTGATGCTGCAAAAGGGGTATTCGGATCAGTTTCCCGCTTATGTGATGAGTGTGCGGCGATTGATAACCGATTCGGTGGCAATTGCCCAATTGCCGAGGATTGAAGCCCGCTACCGGGAGGCACTGGAAGCGAATCAAATGATTGTGCGGGGGATGTCTGCGCCGGAGTTTAAGGCTGTGGACGTGAACGGGAAGGAGTATTCTTCTGCCGATTTTAAAGGGAAAGTGCAGGTGTTGGATTTTTGGTTCACGGGGTGTGTGCCTTGTCGTGCCGAGATGCCTTACATGGAGAAATTGGCGGATGAGTTGGAGGGGCAGCCTATCGTGTTTGTCGCGATGTCTTTGGACTCTGGGAACGAATTGTTAGCGACTTGGAGGCAAATGGTGAAGGATAAGAAGGGGAATGAGTATCATTTGAATGTGCCGGACGGTTTTAAATCGGCTCTGGCGAAGAGTTACCTGATCCGTGGGGTTCCCCGGGTTGTTGTTATTGATAAAGAGGGTAAGATTGTGGATGCTTATGCCAAGCGACCTTCTGACCCGAAATTGAAAATGCAATTGGAACAGTTGATAGAAAGGTTATAAAAAGTTTATAAGGTTCGTGAGGTCGGGCTGGGCGGCATTCATTTGATTTTATGAATTTTATGACCTTATAATTTTATAGGTTAGCGGGTGTGTCAATGACACACCCGCTATTTTATTGAGAATCAAATAAAGATCGTTTAATAATGTGCAAATATATGACTTTTTTTGTTATTTGTAAATGCTTCCGGTTCTATTTTCAAAATTCACAATCAGGTAGTTGTGATTTTGTCGACAAGAGTCGATTGTTACAAGTCGAACGATCATTAAACGATCTTTTTTTGATAGCGTGAGGGAGAGGTGATCGACTACGGTAAATAAGTGTTTTTTGTTTGTTAGTTTATTTGTTAAGTGATTGATATTGTGTAAATTATAAATTTAAATTTAATCGTAAAATTATGAGAAAAGTTCTAGTTGCAATTTTGTGTTTATTCCTCTTGGGGGCTTGTTCCCGGGGAAATGAAGAAGGGCAACCGGAGGTTTCCGGGAGTCGGTTGGCGCTAGGAGTGCGGTCTGTTGATAGTATGATTATCACGGGCATGCTTGCTGCCGTGTGTGAACTTACGGGGGTTCCCGTGGGAGGTAGCTTTGAAATGAACTATTTCGAGGCAGGAGAGGAGATTGTTTACCAGGATTTACAACCGGGTGAGCACACGTTTCTTGTACTGGGGAACGTGATGGAAGAGGATGAATGTGAATTGTTTATTAATTCATATGCGCCCAAAGACATTCAATTTCGTTGGCGAAATGGCGGTCGTTTACCCGAGCTTTTCGGAGGTCTTATTAAGGTTGACGGGGCGAGCGAGAAAATGACCGTGGAGATGTTGCGTTTGGTTGGAGAGTTGAAAGTGAACGTGGTGAACCCGTCGGAGTTTGTTAGGATGGACGTGAGGTTGGATATGCAGTGTTATTATGAGGTAGAACCCATTTTATTGGGTGATTATTCTTTGATGCCGGAAATGTACTCTTCAGATTTGGAGGTGGGTGAAAGTTTTTATTTGTTCCCGACTAAAAAAGCGGTATTCGGGGAAATTATTGCTTGGGACGAGAACTGGAATGAATATAGGTTCGGGTTTGAGGCGAAGAATTGTATACAACGGAATAAGAAGTTGGAATTGAATCTGACTTTGAATAAGGCTACTGCCCAAGCTCGGTCGCTGGAAGCCGTGAATACGGTGATTTGCGAGGAAACGGTTTCGGATTTGTAAATTTAAAAGCAAAAGAGATGAAAAGGATATTATATACGCTTGTTGTATTGGCTGCCGTGTTTTTCACGGGCTGCCGGGAAGATCAGTTGGAAGGCAACGTCCCGGGAAAGGAAGTTGCATTGACTTTTAGCGGCAGGGCTGCCGGTTTGTCAGCAGAGGCGTTGAGCAAGGAGGTCGAAACGTTACATTTGTTGATTTTTAACGAGGACGGCAGTTTCTCGCAACAGAAAGAGTTTGCCGGGTTGGCGGACGTGGCTCCGGTGAAATTGCCTTTGGGAACCTACACGTTTGCTTATCTTTTCAACGTGGGGCGGGAACAGATCAGCGGGTTGTCGGAAGGAGCTTCGTTGGATGATGTTGTTGTTGCGTTACAAACGGATGGAAACGGCGAGGTGGTGATGCCCGGCAGTATTTTTTCCGGCGTGGATAAAATCACGGTGGGAGAGGACAAGGTGAGTGATGCCGCGCTGAACCGTATGGTGGGGCGTCTGGATGTAAACGTGAGTGGGGTGAAAGCCGGCGTGGAGTTACAAAGCGTAACTTTGTTAGGTTCCCCGAAATCCGTGAATTTCAACGGGACTCCCGGGGACACGAAAGCACGGTTGGTGGTACCGATGAGCAAGAACGGAGAATTGATGCAGGGGCAAGCGGTAGCGTTTCCCACGTGTGTCGATTCTTTGGCTCGTTTGGAGTTTGTGGTCGTGAAGAACGGTGTGCCCGAAACACACGTGTCCGAGTTGAAGAATAAGGTAGAAGCGAATAAAATTCACACGATTAACGTGAAAGTGAATGTCACTGGTGATATTTTTGACGTGGAGATCGAGATGAGCGTGGAAGAATGGGGAGGTTCGGAAAGTGAGGATCTTATCGCGAATGAAAAATTCTATGTCGATGGATGGACGGTGAGATTGGCGACGGGAGGCATGTTCGAGGATTTGGATCAAATACAGGAGGTTTCTGTCAGTTTTATGTCTGAAAAAGGTCAGATTTTTGGTATTCGTGGAAGAAAAGGGGATGAATGGGAGAAACTTGAGTTTTTTGGGGATACTCTTGTCCTATCTTCTTTTGGGGGGCAGGAGTGTGGAAATTTCACGGTTCAGAATATTGATGTAGTAGACGCGGAGTGGAACCGTTTGTATGTTTTACCCGCTCCGGTGAAAAATGTAGTGATCGATACCACGGGAATTGTGAATGTGGTTTTGCCCTCAATGCTCGAGGTGGCAGAGAGTGACAAGGCTGCATTGCTGGAGTTGCGGGAGGTGATGAAAGCGGCTGGGGTCGAGTTGTCTAGGAGTTGGAAATCGGATAATATCAATTTGTGGTATGAGGTAGAGTTGAATGCCGAAGGTCGTGTTGTTGGCATCGGTTATTCCGATTTGGATGATTACGAGGATGATTATGGTCGGAGCCGTTCCGCGAAAGTGGCGTCGAAAACCATGTCGAGGACAAGGGCAAGGGCGTCTGCCGTGCAGGCTGTTTGGAGGTTGCCGGAGTCGTTTAAGAATCTGACTGCGTTAAAGTATTTCAATTGTGCAGATCAAGAACCTGATTATGGCGTTTTGGCGGAAATCCCCGCTTTTATAAAAGAGATGTCTAGTTTGGAAGAGTTAGGTGTTCCTGTGAATAGTACCACGTTACCTGAATTGCCTGCCGGGTTAAAATATTTGGACATCAGGAGTACAACATTGAAACAGGTGCCTGCCCATATCGGAGATTTGACTCAATTACAGGTGTTGATTATTTCTGTGCCGGAGGACGTAGATGATGAGGTATATGATAGCGAGTATTTCCCCGCGTACTCATTGGCGAGTGTTTCGTCAATAGAGATGGGCTTCAATAAATTGACAGAGTTGAAAGCTTTGTACCTTGTTGGTGCGGCGAATTGCGAGTTACCGAGTGGAGTATGGGATTTACCGGGCGGTTCCTTGCGTGAGTTGGGGCTTTGTGGTTTTAGCCGAATCCAAGTGCCGGTTTCGGTAAGCAAGTGGAGTGTTCTCGAGGAATTGACATTGATAAATACCACGATGCAATCTGCGGATATAGAGAATATAAAGAATTTGAAATTGAGCGATTTGGATATTAGTTCTCCTGTTTTTGGGCAGAGCGGACTTCCGGCTTGGTTGGGAGGAATGAGTAGCCTGGAGTATTTGATGTTGTATGATTGCGGAATTACTTCTATTCCGGATTCTTTTGACGGTTTGGTGAATTTGCGAGATTTGGATATGCCGCGTAATCCTGATTTGTCCGGGAAGTTGCCTCCCGTGTTGTTGAGGCGGTATAATGCCGGTAATTTGTATGTTTATGCCCCGGAATCTGAGAATTTCCAGCCGGACGGAACGAAATTGAAAGTTACTCCGGAACGTATTCTTGCTGCCTCGGGTGGCGGAGAGTATTTTATAGAGATTGAAACAGAAAACGAATGGCGTTGCAGATTGCCGTATGTTCACGAGGAAGGATTCTTGATGGTGACTTCGGTGGAAGGTACAATTTTATATGGGGATAGCCTTTCTTCGTCTGAAGGGCAGTTGACGGGTAAAGGGAACGCCAAGTTGAAGGTGAAAGTGGAGCCGAATATGTATGGGAGGTGGTCCCGAAATGGCGAGGTCGAGGTGAGCGTGAGCGAGCGTAATGTGGCTCGGGTGTACGTTGAGCAAGAGGAAGAAAAAGAGGAAGTATTCAATGCGAGCATGGATTCGCTTGATGTGGCAAACGGGGAAACTTTCTCGTTTACGATAACTTCAAACACGGAATGGGATGTGTATTGGGAATGCGTGGAAGGCGGTGGAAATGTGGTGGAATTGGATGCTGGGAATTTTGCCGGAAGCGGAAGAATTACTGGACGTCTAGAACTATTAGATAACGAGGAATCTTGCCGAATATTGATGCATTTGAATTCACGATATTCCGGTCGGGAGAAAATAATTACGATAAATGGCTATCGGAAATGATTCGAGTAGTAATCATTAAAATGTGATGTATGAAAAAGTTTATCTATATATTTATGATGTTATCGCTGGCGCTTGGTTTTTGCGGTTGTGGCGGTTCCGGGGGAAGTGATGGACCGGATGAACCGGATGTGCCGGATACCCCGGAAGGAGGACCTGCAAAGGTGGAGTTTGCACTGAAGAGCGGTATTAATAGTTTGGATGATGCCGGTTTGAAGGGGATTATTTCGCACGTGCGGCTGTTCGTGTTCGACCAGTCGGGAAAATTAAAAAACAGTTACAAGTATAATTCCGTGGCGGAAATTAAGAGCGTGGAGATGGACGAGGGGAGTTACACGGTAGCTTTTGTCGGGAATGTGCCCGATGATGCGAATATATCGGGTAACACGGTAGGTACGGCGCTTGCCGATATGAAAATTCAGTTGACACGGAAAGACGGTGCGGCTAATTTTACCCCGCTGGGTGACGTGCTTTTTGCCCAAAATACGTTGACCGTGGGGGGCGAGGACACGAAGGTGGAGCTTACCGTGAAGCGGACGCTCTCGACGACGAAAGTGCAGGTGACCGACTATTCGGGCAAAATCACCGAGGCGGGGGTGCTTGTGCCTAACGTGGGAACGACGCTGGCTTTCGGCGACACGGAATGGAAGGAACCGGGAACCGTGTTCGTGACGATGACGAAAGGTGGCTTGGCTCGTGCGGATAGTGAAGACAAGAATTATTCAGTAACGATGAATATTGCCGTGGTGAATGAAGGTAGCGGTGCCGGGAAGGACAATAATATCCAATGTAATATTATCGCGAGGGACGAGTCGCAAGAGGTGGTTTTGGCTCAAGTGGTGAATGTCGTCGCGGAAACTAAACCGGACACGGAGGTTTCTATGAGCGTGGAGGTGAAAGAGAGTGCTTCCGGCGACGGGCAACTCGAATCGACCGTGAATAAGGTGGAAACGAAAGATGAAACCGGGAAGACGGAGGAATTGCCGAAGGATAAGGTTGAAGTCAAGGAAACCGATGTGACGATCGAGGTGTTCCCGGGGGATTGGCAAACGGGGAATACCGAGGACGTGGAGATCGGTGAGCGGGAAGATTTTGTCCGACCAGGCGGAATGGAAAGTAATTGGGATGATGGAAATAAGGAGGAAATCGTGATAGGGGACTAGAGGGTGTTTATCGTGGAATGTGGGTGTGCCAAAACACACCCACTTTTTTTTACCCGTTCAAATCGAATTTTACCCGGTTCACGATAGAGCGTCCCAACGTGAGTTCATCGGTGTACTCGAGGTCGTTGCCGACGGCGATGCCTTTGGCTAGGGTGCTGACCAGTAGTTCGTCCCGGCGGGGAAGTTTTTTGAAGATATAATATCCCGTGGTGTCGCCTTCGATGGTGGCACGGAGGGCAAAGATGATTTCTTTCACGTCAGAATGGGCAACCCTTTCCAACAGGCTTGTGATATGCAGGTCGGAAGGTCCGATGCCGTCCATGGGCGAGATGATGCCCCCGAGGACGTGGTAAAGCCCGCGGTACTGCCCCGTGGCTTCAAGGGACATGATGTCTTTGATGTTTTCCACGACACAGATGGTGTGGGCGTCCCGTTTGGGATCGGAGCAAAGTTCGCAAATATCTTCGTCCGAGATGTTGTGGCATTGCCGGCATTCCCGGATGGATTCTTTTAGGGCAGTAATGCTGTCGGTGAATTGCTTCACGTCTTCCGGGCTTTGCCGGAGCATATGCAACACGTAGCGTAAGGCTGTTTTACGCCCTATCCCCGGGAGGGAGGCAAATTGTTCAACCGCTTTTTCCAGTAGTTTGGACGATAAAGATTGCATTTTTACTCCTCTTCTTTGAATTTTAAGTCACGGATCATCATTTGTATATCGCTCCTGCCCATGAATTCGTTTTCTTGCAGGGTGTAGCATATATCGAAATATTCTCCTTTGCTGATACGGGAGAAATCTTCACCCATACCGAAGGCGATGCCGCTCCGGTCGTTGCATAGGCGTGTGTCATCGACTACTACCAGTTTGAGGTGTTCGTTATTTTTGCCCACTTGCTTCGAACCCATGAAATTGGTCACGTTATCGGTCATGAATACCGGAATTGTGTTGTTCGGACCGAACGGGGCGAACTTCTGAATCATGGCGTAGAGGTCTGCCGTGATGTCGTTCAACTTGATTTGGACGTCAATATTGATTTGAGGGGTCAGCATCTCTTCCGTGATCGTTTCACTCACGATGCGTTGGAATTTAGCCTTGAAAGGTTCGATGTTTTCCAGTTTCAAAGTCAGACCTGCCGCATATTTGTGGCCCCCGTAATTCTCAAGGAACTCGCTACATTGGGAAATGGCGTAATACAAGTCAAATCCTTCCACGGAACGGGCGGAACCGGTAGCCAAGCCATTCGATTCTGTCAAGATTACCGTGGGGCGATAATAGTATTCTGTTAGTCGCGAAGCCACGATCCCGATGACGCCCTTGTGCCAGTTCGGGTTGTAGAGTACGGTCGCTTTTTGGGTTTGATCGTAGTGTGATTGGTTGATATATTCTAAGGCTTCCTCGGTAATGTCGTGATCGAGTTTTTTGCGTTGGTCGTTAAAATTGTTGATACTTCCCGCTACTTCCGCGGCCTTTTTTATATCATCGGCAATCAGGAGTTCTACGGATTTGTTTCCGGATTCAACCCGACCAGCCGCATTGATCTTTGGTCCGATGCGGAATACGATATCGTTGATGGTTAAATTTTTATCGATACCGGAGAACTTTAATATTGTTTTCAGTCCCAAGCTGGGATTTTGGTTCAATTGTAATAGCCCGAAATGGGCAAGGATGCGATTCTCGCCCGTGATGGGCACGATATCGCTGGCTATGCTGACACAAACCAGGTC
Organism: Butyricimonas synergistica DSM 23225; assembly: GCF_000379665.1. GTDB lineage: Bacteria > Bacteroidota > Bacteroidia > Bacteroidales > Marinifilaceae > Butyricimonas > Butyricimonas synergistica. The sequence continues at coordinate 197,697 of NZ_KB903367.1, forward strand.
GAGCAGCTTGTACAAGTCGGACATCGGGAGGTTGTGCCGCAGGCTGTATGCCTGTGCCAATTTGAAGCTGACCCCGCACCCGCTTAACCAGCGGTAGGGATAATTACAATCTTTCCGTTGCGGATCGAGTACTGCCACGGCTTCGGGAAGTTCATCCCCCGGCGTGTGGTGGTCGCAGATGATGACATCCACGCCTTTTGATTTGGCGTAACGTACTTTTTCCACGGCTTTTACCCCGCAGTCGGTGACAATCATGAGTGATATCCCGTTTGCAGCCGCGTAATCGATAGCCCGTATGGAAACCCCGTATCCTTCCGTGTAACGATCCGGGATATAATATTCCGGATTCTCGCACTTGTTCTTGAGATATTTGTAAAGTAAGGAAACGGCAGTCGTTCCGTCCACGTCATAATCGCCATAGATCATGACTTTTTCCTCGTTGCCGATCGCTTTTTCCAACCGGGTGACTGCTTTGTCCATATCCTTCATCAGGAACGGATCGTGTAACATATTGAGGGTAGGATTGAAGAAAGCATGAGCCTCTTCTGCAGTATTCACTCCCCGTTGAAGTAACAGGTTTGCAATGACATAACTGCAATTCAAGTCTTTAGCTAATGTGTCAATTTTTGCCCACTCGGGTGGGGTGTTGATAACCCATCTTTTCTTCATTATTGCTTTCTCCTATTCTGCTACAAAGAAGCAGAATTTCCTCGGGATTTCAAAAGAAACAAGATTATATTTTTTAACAGCTTTCCGGTGTGTTAATCTATGCGTTTGTGTTTCAGTTTTATAACGGGGAAGCTAAAAATGAAAAGTGATTTTTTAACAACAAGGAGGAAAGATGTGAATATTGGGAGGTGTTGCATTTTTCCTTTCTTTATTGTGCTTTATTTATTATCTTTGCGCATTAATTTTTGAAGTAAAATAACCTTTTAAAGCATATAAGAATGAGTCTTGCAGAATTAAGCGAACAGGAAATTATTCGCCGGAACTCTTTGAACGAGTTGAAAAATTTGGGAATCAATGCCTATCCGGCACCGGAATTTAAAGTAACTCACTTTTCTAAAGAGATTCTTGATAAATTTGAGAAATCACCGGAAGAATTACAAGAGGTTGTGATTGCCGGGCGAATGATGAGTAGACGCATCATGGGCAAGGCTTCATTTTTTGAATTACAAGATGCCGAAGGTAGGATTCAGGTCTACGTGAGTCGGGATGATGTGAGTCGGGATGAAGCTTGCACGATGTATAACACGGTGTTCAAAAAATTGATGGATATCGGGGATATCGTAGGAGTGAAAGGATTTGTATTCCGCACGAATATGGGTGAGATTTCCGTGCATGCGAAAGAATTGGTCATGTTGTCGAAGTCATTGCGTCCTCTGCCGATCGTGAAAGAGAAAGACGGTAAAGTGTTTGATGCTTTTACAGATCCCGAGTTGCGCTATCGCCAACGTTACCTGGATTTGATCGTGAATCCGCAGGTGAAAGATGTTTTTATCAAGCGGTCGAAAATGATTAACGCTATCCGGCAGTTCTACACGGAAATGGGATGCCTGGAAGTGGAAACCCCCGTGTTGCAAGCGATACCGGGAGGTGCTTCGGCACGTCCTTTCATCACGCACCACAACGCGTTGGATATACCGTTCTATTTGAGAATTGCCAACGAGTTGTACTTGAAACGTCTGATCGTGGGGGGATTTAACGGGGTGTTCGAGTTTTCCCGTAACTTCCGTAACGAGGGTATGGACAGGACGCATAACCCGGAATTTACCTGTATGGAGGTGTATGTGCCTTACAAGGATTACTTGTGGATGATGGACTCCACGGAGCGAATGATCGAGGCTGCCGCTATTGCCGTGAACGGAACGACGAAGGCAACCTTCGGGGAGAACGAGGTGGATTTCAAGCCTCCGTTCAAGCGAGTGAAAATGTCCGAGGCTATCATGGAATATACCGGGTTTGATATTACCGGAAAGAGTGAAGACGAGATTCGGGAATTCTGCTTGTCTATTGGTTTGAAGGTGGACGAGACGATGGGAAAAGGAAAATTGATCGACGAGATATTCGGGGAGAAGTGCGAAGCACATTATATCCAACCGACATTTATTTATGACTACCCGGTGGAGATGTCCCCGTTGACCAAAATGCACCGTAACGATCCGGGATTGACGGAACGTTTCGAGTTGTTCGTGAACGGGAAAGAGGTGGCTAATGCCTACTCGGAATTGAATGACCCGATCGATCAGTTGAACCGGTTCAAAGACCAGCTGGCTCTTCAGGAAAGAGGGGATGACGAGGCGATGTTTATTGACTACGATTTCGTGCGCGCGTTGGAATACGGAATGCCGCCGACCTCCGGAATGGGTATCGGTATCGACCGTTTGTGTATGTTCCTGACGAATAGTCTTTCTATTCAGGATGTGTTGTTATTCCCGCAGATGAAACCGGAGAAGGTAGTCGTGAACGACCCGGACGAGAAGTTCGTGGAGTTGGGTATCCCCGCCGAGTGGGTGGACGTGGTGCGTAAAGCCGGATTCCAAACCGTGGAGGCGTTGAAAGCCGTGGAGAATCCGAATAAATTGCATCAAGAATTAAGCGGGTTGAACAAAAAAATGAAACTCGGTTTAAAGACTTTATCACAAGACGAAGTAAAGAATTGGTTTAATCATGGAAATTGAGAATAAACCACGGATTGGTGTCGTGGGCGGAGGTAGCTGGGCTACCGCGATCGCAAAAATGCTGACAGAGAATAACGGGCATATCAATTGGTTCATGCGAAATATCGAATCAATTAAAGCCTTTAAAGTATTAAAGCACAATCCGAGGTACTTGTGCGAGGTGGAGTTCGATTTGGATCGAATCTCTTTCACGGACGATTTGGACAAGCTGGTGATGAATTCCGACGTGATCGTGTTTGCTATTCCGAGTGCTTTCGTGAAGAATGTCGTGACTTCCAGGCTACACGTCCCCTTGAAAGACAAAGTGATCGTGTCTGCGATTAAAGGACTGATCCCGGAAGAGAATCTGACCATAGGGGAGTTTCTTCACAAGCAATACGAGGTGCCGCTGGAACAGATTGTGATTATTTCCGGACCTTGTCACTCGGAAGAAATAGCCTTGGAACGTTTGTCTTATCTCACGTTTGCCAGCCAGAATCTACGGGTTGCCCGGTCGGTAGCTCAATTATTCGAGTGTTTTTACGTGAAGACGACTATTTCTGATGATATTTACGGGACGGAATACGGTGCCGTGTTGAAAAACGTGTTCGCTATCGCGTCGGGTATTTGCCACGGCTTGCGTTACGGGGATAACTTTCAGGCGGTATTGATTTCTAACGCTATTCAGGAGATGGAGCGGTTCGTGAACACGGTGCATCCGATGCAACGGGATATTAAGTTTTCCGCTTATCTCGGCGATTTACTCGTGACTTCCTATTCGCAGTTCAGCCGGAATCGTACCTTTGGAACGATGATCGGGAAAGGATATTCCGTGAAGTCCGCGCAAATGGAGATGTTGATGATTGCCGAGGGGTATTTCGGGGTGAAAGGCATTCACGAGATAAACGAGCAATTCAACGTGCATATGCCAATCACGAATGCCGTGTATAACATCCTGTACGAGCGAATCAGTCCCACGGTGGAGATTCGTTTGTTGACAGACGAACTGAGATAATTTTCAATTGTTATGAGGTTTTGGAAGTGTGTGCGAAAGGCAGTACCTGTGGCGATGAAGACGTCGATATGGTTTTTGAAAATCATGTTGCCGGTTTCTCTTTTCGTGACATTGCTTTCGTATTTTGATATTCTGCCTTATATATCTTCTTTTGCGGCACCTTTGTTCACGTTGATCGGTTTACCGGGGGACGCTGCATTGGTTTTTGTAACCAGTATATTTACCAATATATACACGGTGATCGCGTTGCTTGCCACGTTGGATTTTTCCGTGAGGGAAAGCCTGATTATGGCGACGATGTGCTTGATTTCGCATAATTTCATCGTGGAAACTTTGGTCTTGCAGAAGACCGGGTCGTCGGCACGGGGAATGATATTCTTGCGTGTTGCCGGAAGTTTCGTGGCGGCTATCGTGTTGAATTGGATATTGCCAGAGATGAGCGGTAAGGTGCTGTCGGAAACGGCGGTCGCGATGAACTTGAGTGAAACTCTTGTCCATTGGTTAGAGAGTAGTTTATTGTTGTGCGTGAAGATTGTGCTGGTGATTACCGGGTTGATGATATTGCAGCGGGTGCTGGAAGAATTCGGGGTGTTGAAGATTCTTTCCTCGATGTTATCACCGTTGATGCGGGTGTTCGGGTTGAACCCGGATGTGGCTTTCCTGTGGCTCGTGGGCAACACGGTTGGATTAGCTTACGGTTCAGCGATCATGTTGGAATGTGCGAAGGAAGGAAAGCTGGCACATCAGGAAGCAGATTTGTTAAATCATCATTTGGCAATTTCCCATTCGCAACTGGAAGATCCCTTGTTGTTTATGGTGATGGGATTGCCTGTCGGTTGGTTGATACTTCCCCGGATCGTGTTAGCAATGATTGTGGTGTGGATTCGACGGGGAATTTATAGTTTGCGGGCGCATGTGCATCCGCCTGTTAAGGTAGAAAATGTAAGTCTATAAATATATGAAGTACACTATTGAAGAGGTATTGAACGAGAAGCAAGCAAAAGAATTTTTGATTCTGCCGGTATCCTTGTATAAGGATGACAAGAATTGGGTACGACCTTTAGATAATGATATAACGAAAGTGTTTGATAAAGAGAAGAATCCTTTCTTTAAGCATGGAGAATGCACCCGCTGGCTGCTTCGGGACGAAAGTGGAAAATGCGTGGGGCGAGTAGCATCGTTTATTGACCGGGATGCTTGTCATTTAGATACTTATTCCGTGGGAGGCATGGGCTTCTTTGAATGTATCAACGATCAGGAGGCTGCTTTTATGCTGTTCGACCGTTGTCGCACGTGGTTGGAGGAAAGAGGTATGGAGTCAATGGAAGGACCCGAGAATTTCGGGGAGCGCAACGAATGGTGGGGGCTATTGGTGGATGGATTCAAACCTCCCGTGTTTCAAATGCCGTACACGCACCCGTATTACGTGTCTTTCTTCGAGAATTACGGGTTCCGTGATTATTTCAAGCAATATATTTATCGCACGCCGATGGTGAAAGAGAGTCTTTCCGAGGTGGTAATCTGGAAATCCGAAAGGTTGTTGAAAAATGGGGATTACCGGATTACATCCTACCGGGAGATGACGCCGGAGCAAGCGAAATCTTCTTTTCTCACTATTTATAACAAGGCGTGGAATTTAGATGTGCACGGGGTGGCAGGTATGGAGAAAGAGCAGGTAGATGTGTTGTTTAAAACATTGAAACCCGTGTTGGATCCTGACTTGCTTTATTTCGCTTATTATAAGGGTGAACCGATAGGATTCTTTATCACGATTCCCGAATTAAACTATATCGTGAAGCACGTGAATGGGAAAATTAGCGGTTGGGGGATTTTGAAATTCTTGTATTATCGCTATCTTAAACCGGGACGTGTTGCCTTGGGATTGATATTTGGAGTTGCTGCGGAATACCAGGGACGAGGGGTGGAGGCTGCCATGATCTATGCTTTCTGTAAAAGAATGATCGAGGATAAAAAGAGATATGATTGGTTGGAATTGAGCTGGGTAGGTGATTTCAACCCTCAGATGATGCATTTGATGCATTATATCGGGGCGAAACAATCACAAACGTATATCACGTATCGGAAATTGTTCCGGGATGATATAGAATTTCATCGTTCAATAGATAAAAAGAAATCGATTTCGTGATTCGTGGTAGCTGGCAATCTTCAATCATCCAATCTAAAATCTAAAATTAATATGTCTTGGTTAGGAAGTTTATTTTTCGGGCAAGGGGTTGCACATTCCGTGTTGATGTTCGCAATCGTTATCGCTTTGGGAATCGTACTAGGTAAGGTAAAAATCTGGGGAATTTCATTGGGAATTACCTGGATTCTTTTTGTTGGTATTATATGCAGTCATTTCGGGATGCAGGTGGACGGGCATATTCTGCATTTCATGCAAGAATTCGGGTTGATCCTGTTCGTGTATTCGGTCGGGTTGCAAGTCGGTCCGGGATTCTTTTCTTCTTTCAGGAAGGGAGGGATGACTTTAAATATGTTGGCGATGGGGATTGTGTTGCTCGGGGTGGTAACTACTTATGTTATTCACGTGGTAACCGGATTGCCGATCACGACAATGGTAGGTGTTTTGTCCGGGGCTGTAACCAATACACCGGGATTGGGTGCCGCGCAACAAGCTTATATGGATGCGTCCGGCGTGGAAGATCCCACGATCGCTTTGGGATATGCCGTCGCGTATCCCTTGGGAGTGGTCGGAATCATTGGTTCAATTATGTTGATGCGTGTTATTTTCCGGGTGAAAATGGAGAATGAAAATGAAGCCCTCGAACGGGAAGATGGAGATAAAGGGAGCGGAGCGCAACAATTTTCCGTGCGGGTGACGAATCCGGCATTGTTTGGTAAGGATTTGATGGAAGTGACCCGTTTGATTAACCGGAAGTTCGTGTTTTCCCGTGTTTGCCACGAGAATGACCGGATTGAGATTGGTTCTTCTGAAACTTGTTTACAAGCGGGGGATAAGTTGCTTGTCGTGGCGGCTTTGCAAGATATTGATGCGATTACTGCTTTTTTGGGCGAACGGGTTGAGGTCGAGTGGGAGAAACTGGATAAACAGCTCGTGTCCAGAAGAATTTCGATTACAAAAGCCGAGGTGAACGGAAAGATGCTCGGGGATATGAGGTTAAGGAATTGCTTCGGGGTGAACGTGACACGGGTGAACCGCGCGGGGGTGGATTTGGTGGCAAGACCTAACCTGCAATTACAGATCGGTGACCGTTTGACCGTGGTAGGACCGGAAGCCGCTGTCGCTAATGTTTCCAAAGTATTGGGAAATTCTTTGCGGCGCTTGCGGGAACCGAACCTTGTGCCGATTTTCTTGGGTATATTCCTGGGTATTGTGTTAGGAAGTATTCCGTTTACGTTCCCCGGAATTCCGCAACCCGTGAAGTTGGGATTAGCGGGAGGTCCTTTGATTGTATCCATCTTGGTTAGCCGTTTCGGACCCCAGTATGGGCTGGTGACTTATACCACGATGAGTGCAAATTTGATGCTGCGTGAAGTGGGAATCGCTTTATTCCTCGCCAGTGTGGGGTTGCGTGCGGGAGAAGGTTTTGTGGAAACGATAATCAATCAAGGCGGTTACGCATGGATCGGTTATGGTTTTATTATCACGATCGTTCCTTTGATTATCATGGGAATCGTGGCTCGGGGAATATACAAGATCAACTATTTTACTTTGACGGGATTGATAGCCGGAAGCATGACAGATCCACCCGCCTTGGCGTACTCTAACGGGATTGCGGGGAATGATGCGCCTTCGGTAAGTTATGCCACGGTGTACCCGCTCACGATGTTTTTGCGGGTGTTGACGGCACAGTTGTTAATTTTACTGTTCGCTTAGGATTCCGCCTCCAATAACCCTGTCGCCCCGGTAGAATGCCACAGGTTGTCCCGGGGCAACAGCCCATGCCGGTTCGGCTAGGCGCACGAGAAGTAAGTTGCTCGGGTGTGTGAAAATTTGAGCGTAGCCTTGCGGGTTTAGTCCCAGTCCGCGTACTTTTACTTCAATGTCTGTCGCGAGAATCTCTTGAGGGTCTATGAGATGGATGTTTTTCACGAGAAGTTCCGTGCGGTAGAGAGAGGATTTATCGCACACGATAATTTGATTGTTACGGGCATCGATTTTCGCTACATATTGCGTTTTTCCATTTTTTAAAGGGATGCCTCTTTTCTGTCCTATTGTGTAATTCCCAATGCCATCGTGTTCGCCAATCATGTTACCCATTTCGTCCATGATCTTTCCCGTTTGGAAACAGGATGCCGTGTCGGGTTGCTGGGCGATGAAATCCCGATAATCCCCGCCTTCAAGGAAACAGATACTCATGCTTTCCCGTTTGGTGGCTAACCGGGTGTAGCCATGTTGTCCGGCGATTTCTTTTACCTGTGCTTTTGTGTAATCACCCAGCGGGGTAATCGTACGGGCGAGAATCTCTTCCCGGATACCCCATAGAAAGTAGGATTGGTCTTTGTTCGGGTCGATGCCTTTATGTACGTAATAATGCTGGTTGTAGGATAATATTCGGATATAATGCCCTGTTGCGATATGATGTACTTTTAAATCATCTGCAAGTACGCGTAACAGATGCCATTTTACAAAGCTGTTGCAGATGGCACAAGGGTTGGGGGTGACTCCGGAAAGATAACCTTTAACGAATGGGTCTACAACCTGACGGGCGAAAAGAGCCCTGCCGTCGACCCGGAGTAATTCTATCCCGGTAGCGTGGCAAAGATTATCCAATTCGTTTTCTTGTGCCAAGGATGCCGGGGAATCCCATAGCCTGAGATTGACGCCAATTACTTCAAACCCTTGTTCTTGTAGCAGGAGAGCTGTCACGAAGCTGTCTACCCCTCCGCTAAGACCTACCACAATTTTTGTCATATTGCTTATTTTGGGAAACAAAAATAAGCATTAATTTGCCCTCCCTGTTGTTTTTCTCGATAAAATTCCCTTATTTTGCAGCACGAAAAACGGGAGTGGCTCAGTTGGTAGAGCATCGGTCTCCAAAACCGAGGGTCGGGAGTTCGAACCTCTCCTCCCGTGCAGATAGGGCTGTGTCGAAACACAGCCCTTAGTTCATAAGGTCTATAAAGTTCGTAAAGTTTATAAGGTTCATGGGGGCGTGCTAATATAACACTTGGTGGTTTTATAATCCCTTTGTTATTACGGAAAGTCCGAAGAAACCTTTCTGCAAAGCCAGTACCTTTGTTTTTCCTACCGAGGTTTTGTTGTAAGTCGAGAGGGATACGTGCAAGTTTTTTTTCATCCCGTCGGCGAAAACCACGTCCAGGTAATATTCTTTCCGTGTCCCGTCTGCCACGTACCTGCCTCTGCCTACCCGCCGTGTTTTCTGGCGTGTTTTTTGGTATTTATTCTGCACGACTACTTCCTCTTTTTTCTCGGATGCCGGGTCAGCCCAGTAATAGTTGCCCGCGAGGAGCGAGGCATAGCTTAAAGCTCCCACGCAAATCACGTGACAAAGCAAATTGAGAATTTTATCTTCTCCCGCTGTCAACCATGTCCACATTTTATAGAAGGGTGTAGAGAGAACGGCGATCATCAAAGATATTAGTATGGGCGTAAACCAATTGACCAACGTGTGTTCATTAAAGAGGTAGCCGATTGTGCACAAGATAATAACGACACCAAGCACCAGTACGCGAAGCACTTTCATAAATGTAGATTTCATAATATAGCGGCATTAAGTGTTACAAATATAGCGATTTCTTTTTTTTAATGTTATTTTCGCGTTGGTTAGTAGTATGGAAAGGATATGATAAAATTGGTGATTTTTGATCTGGATGGGACGTTATTGAATTCGCTGGAAGATTTGGCGGCAAGTACGAATTATGCATTACGCCGGCACGGGTACCCGGAACACGAGTTGCCTGCCTATCGCTATTTCGTGGGGAACGGGATTGATAAATTGCTTGAACGGGCTTTGCCGGAAACTGCCCGGACTCCGGAAAATGTGATGAAGATTAAGGAGGATTTCGTGGCGTATTATGCCGTGCATAAAGCGGATTTCACGGCTCCTTATGCCGGGATTCCCGAGTTGCTGGGGGAATTGAAACGACAAGGTATTTTATTAGCCGTGGCATCCAATAAATATCATGAAGCAACCATAGCCCTTATCCCCGCATATTTTGGAGAAGGACTTTTCGATTTCGTGTTCGGGCAACGGGAGGGAGTGCCTATCAAGCCCGATCCGACGATTGTCTATGATATTATAAAAGCGGCAGACGTCCGGAAAGAGGAAGTGCTTTACGTGGGTGATTCCGGGGTGGATATGCAGACAGCCGTGAATAGTGGTGTGACTTCTGTCGGTGTGACTTGGGGCTTCCGGGATCGCAAGGAATTGCTGGCAAATGGGGCTTGCCATATCGCGGAATCTCCATTAGATATACTGGCAATATTGAATGAAATATAAAAATATATGCTAATTTTGCACTAAACATGAATTGGCATGGTGGGTAGTGAAAAAATATTGTCATTGTATAAACGAGATGAGAAGGTGGCGATGCAGTTGCTTTTTGATGTTTATTACGACCCTCTTTTATTGTATTGCAACCGTATGGTACATGATGCGGAGGGAGCGGAAGACATCGTGCAAGAATGTTTCGTGCACCTGTGGTTCTCCCGGCGATTGCAAAGTTTTGAGGGGGATTTGGACCGGTTTATGTTTCAGGCGGTGAGGTTTCGAACGATTAATTATATCCGGGATAAACATCGCCGGGGTAAAATGCACGATGATTCTTCCGTTGATGATTATATTTTACCCGGTATTCTCCGGGAGGAGGAAGCGGGACAAGAGATTGAGTTGTTGTATCGTACGATAAATCGCTTGCCGGACGAATGCCGGAAAATATTTTTGATGGCAGCTCTTGACGATATGAAATACCAAGAGATCGCCGACGCCTTGCAGATCAGTGTGAATACCGTGAAAACTCAAATGAAAATAGCCCTCCGGTTTTTGCGGGAACATTTGAATAAAGAATCTTTTTCTTCCATTTTGCTTTTCTTCGTGGAGGGCGTGTTTTAATTAATTTTTTTTGCCTTGCCGCAAAAAAAAAATTCATTTTCTTTTCACCCTAAATGAAAAGTGTGGTGATATATAAGTAAACGACCCATAATAATGAGAATGAAAGAAAATGAAATAGATCGGATTTTGGCAGACCTTGTTGCGGGGGAGTGTATTTCCGCGGAGGATCGGCAAATCTTGGAAAACTGGAAAAAGGCTTCCGGGCGGAATTCTCGTTTTGAACGGGAGATTCGGGAAATAGCCTCTTCCGGTGCGAAATTGCATCAGCGGCGGAAGAATGCGATTGTTTTTGAACAAGTGGAGCAAATCGTGAGAAAACAACGGGGGAGAGTCCGGTTGGTTCGACACTTGTCGGTCGCGGCAGGTTTTGCTTTGTTCTTGGGTATGGCGGCTTATTTTATGCTTGCAGGAGAGCGACAAAAGGGGACTTCCGCGCAGGGTATTGCCGCGAGGATCACTCCCGGGAGTGTGCGGGCGGAGTTGCTTTTGCCGAGGGGAGAGGTGGTTCATTTGGATTCCACCACCCAAGTGGTGCTCGCTGCCGATAGCTTGAACCCGCGGGTGGTGAGCAACGGGAATATGCTAATTTATGGTGCGGAAGAGAAGAACGAGCAGGTGGAGTACCACACGATTCGGGTACCCCGTGGCGGGGAATATAATTTGCAGTTGGCGGATGGTTCCAAGGTCTATTTGAACGCGGGATCCTCGTTGCGTTATCCCGTCCGGTTCGCGGGGGAGCGGCGGGAAGTTGTTTTAACCGGGGAAGGATATTTCGAGGTGGCAAAAGATACCGCCCGTCCCTTTGTCGTGAAGGCGGGCGAGATTGACGTGCGGGTGTTAGGGACGGCGTTCAACGTGAACGCTTACCCGGAGAGGGGAACCGTTGCCGCGACGCTGGTGGAAGGTAGCGTGCAGGTGAATTATAAAGCGGGGCAGCAAGTGATACGACCCGGTATGCAACTCGTGTATGACAAGCAAAACGGGAAGGCGGAGGTGAACGTGGTGGATACCGAGGTGTACACTTCTTGGAAAGACGGGTATTATTATTTCAAGCGGGAACCGCTGGAGAATATCATGGAGGTGCTTTCCCGGTGGTATGATTTGAATGTCTTTTACCAGAACCAAGATTTGAAACGCATGGAATTCGGGGGACGCTTGAAGCGTTATGACGATATCGGTTATCTGTTGAAGAAAATGGAGGAAACTCAAGATGTTGAATTTATAATAAAAGGAAACACGATAACCGTGCAAAGAAAAACAGATTGAAGACCTGATCAATCTTCAACCTGCCGTTAATCAAATATACTTTCCCACTCATTTGCACCGATAGGGAAGTATATCATGTACAATTATAAATACAAAACTATGAAAAAAAGGCGAAATTGCGCTTGGCGATGCCATGGGAAGTCATGGCGAAAAATGTTAATGTTTATGAAATTGTTGAGTGTTTTACTATTTGGTGTGTGTATGTCAGTGAGCGCCAGTGTGCTGTCGCAAAATGCGAGAGTGACGGTGGATATGCGAAACGTGGCATTAACCACGGTGTTGGAAGAACTGGGGAAGCAGTCGAAGTGTGATTTCTTCTACAATTACGCTTTGATGCAGACGAAAGGGATGGTCAGCGTGAAAGCCGAAAACCGGGAACTCGGGAAGGTGTTGGAAGAGTTGTTGCCCGGGTTGGGATTGGCATTTACTTTTGACCGGAACGTTGTGGTGATCCGGGAGAAGGTCGACGACGAGAAACCGAAATCCGTGCGGGTGAAAGGGTACGTTTTCGACAAGCAGAAGCAATCCATGCCGGGGGTGACGGTGAAAGTTTCCGGGCTGACCATCGGGACGTCGACGAATGCCCAAGGATGGTTCGCCCTGGATTTGCCCATGACGAGCGGAACGTTGGAGTTCACGTTTATTGGGTTTAAGAAGAAGACGCTGGACTTTACCGAAAAGATGGCGAAAGACACGTTGCGCATCACGATGGAAGAGGACGTGCAGGAGTTGGACGAAACGGTGGTCGTGGCTTTCGGCCAGCAGAAGAAGGAGAGCGTCGTGTCGGCGATTACCACGGTGCGCCCGATGGACTTGAAGTCGTCGAGCAGTGACCTGACCACTAGCTTTGCCGGTAAAATCGCCGGTATCGTGGGGTGGCAGACGGGTGGTCTTCCCGGTGCGTTGACCGAGGAGGAGATGAATACCAAGTTCTACATCCGGGGTATTACCTCGTTCCAGACGGGGGCGAACATCGACCCGTTGATCCTGATCGACGGCGTGGAGTCCTCCAAGCTGGATCTGGCGCGTATGGCTCCGGAGGATATCGAGAGTTTCTCCGTGATGAAGGATGCGGCGGCGACAGCCATGTACGGAGCCCGCGGGGCGAACGGCGTCATCCTCGTGACCACCAAGAAAGGGGAGGAAGGCAGCGTCTATACCTCCGTCCGCTACGAGGCAGTGGCTTCCATGCCGACGAAGAAACTGGACATTGTTGACCCCGTGACCTACATGCGCATGTACAACGAGGCACTGATGGCGCGCGACCCGCTTGCCACGCCGCGTTACTCCGCCTTGGACATCAGCCGCCGGCAGAGCAAGAGTTTCCCGTCGTGGGCTTATCCCGCCAATGACTGGATGGATATCCTCTTCAAGGATATGTCCGTCAACCACCGTTTGGGCGTCAACATCCGGGGTGGTTCGAAGGTGATGCAATACTACGCGTCGGTCAACTATGTCCGGGACATGGGTATGCTCAAGACCGACCGCTTGAACGAGTTCGACGTGAATATCAAGAACAGCACACTCTCGTTCCGCGTCAACTTGAACGTGAACTTGCACCGCAACATCAAATTGCTCTACAACAGCCAGACCAATTGGGACAAATACCACGGTCCCATGGAGAGTGTGGCGCAGGCTTACAAAATGGCGTTGGAAGCCGATCCCGTGAGGTTCGCCCCGACCTATCCCGCCGACCTGGAGCATAACTGGGAGCATATCCTTTTCGGCGCGTTCTCTGTGACGGGACAGGAAAACCCCTACATGCAGATCCATGCGGGTTACCTGGAGCGGAACCGGTACAGCACGACCAACCAGTTGGAATACATCCACAACCTCTCTTCCCTGGTGAAGGGACTGGAGTTGCGCGCCCGCGTGGCGTTGAGCCAGTCGGGCTACTATTCGATGCCCTTCTCTACCAAACCCTATTTCTACCGGCTGCAAAGTTTCGACGAGTCCACGGGCGTGCACAAGCTCTATGCCCTGAACCCTTCCTCGGGTGACCGGACGATCGATTTGCTCGACAGTGATAAGCAATCTTACATGGATACCCGCCTGACCTACGAGTTGCGCGCTTACCACACGGCAGCGTGGGGCGACCACCAGACCAGCCTCACGGCGGTGCTCAACGCCATGGAATCGACGAGTTCCGCACCGAATAAGTACCTCGAGGCGGTGGAACACCGGAATTTAGGGTTCTCCATGCGTGGAACGTACGGGTTCAAGGACCGCTATTTCGTGGAGGCGAGCTTCGGGTACAACGGTTCCGAGCGTTTCGCCAAAAAGAACAAGATGGGATTCTTCCCCGCCGCCGGCGTGGCGTACGTGATTTCCAGCGAGCCGTTCATGGCGGGTGCCGCCAATTGGCTGCCTTTCTTGAAATTGCGTGCCTCTTACGGGAAAGTCGGGAACGACGGGATTATCAATACACCCCGTTTTGTCCATTTGCCGGAGGTTGTGAGTTCCGATGTAAATTCCCAGCAGCCCGGAGAAACTTCGACCAAGGGGTGGAAAATCATGAATTACGCCAACGAGAACATCAAATGGGAAATCGCCGAGCAGGTGAATGTCGGCGTGGAGGCAAAACTCTTCAAGGGCATCGGTGAGTTCACCCTGGACGTTTACCAGGAGATCCGCCACAACATCCTCTCCTACCGGACGGTCATTCCCGCCCATGTGGGTGTCGAGAGCTTGCAGCTCGACAACATCGGCAAGGTGCGTTCCCGGGGGCTCGATTTTTCCGGGAAGATCCAGCACGCCTTCTCGCCCGACTTGTGGATTATCCTGAACGGAACCTTCACCTACAACAAGGCGACTTACATGAGCCTCGAGGAGGCATCCGACACGCCCGAGTGGCAACGCAAGACGGGGCATGAAATCTCGCAGCAGGTCGGTTACATCGACCAGGGGCTGTTCCGCGACGACGCCGAGGTTGCCGCCGCCCCCACGCAGAGCGGGCAGTACGGTCCCGGCGATATCCGTTACCGGGACGTGAACAACGACGGGATCATCGACATCAAGGATGCCGTGCATATCGGCTTCCCCGAAACCCCGCGGATCACGTACGGTTTCAGCGGCTTCATCAACTACAAGGGATGGGAGTTCAACTTCGCTTTCCAGGGTTCCGGCAAGCGCGGCTTCTTCATCAACCCGAGGAGCATCTCCCCGTTCTATAGTGGAAATGTGTTGCAGGCGATTGCCGACGACCACTGGACGCCCGGGAACATGAAAAACCATCCCCTCTGGCCCCGCCTGTCGGTTCAAAACATTGCCTACCACAACCAGGAAGAGGGAAATTACGAGGCAAGTTACAGTTCACCGACGGCTTACAAGAGCACCTATTTCATGCGCGAGTGCAGTTTCTTGCGCTGCACGGCACTGGAGTTGGCGTACAACCTGCCCGACGCCTGGAAGCGCAAGATACGGATGCAAAATGTCAAGGTTTTCGTGCGTGCCAACAACCCGTTCATCATCACCAACTTCAAGTTGTGGGATGTCGAGTTGGGCGGTGAAGGTTTCAATTACCCGATCCAGAAAACCTATGCTATTGGCTTGAATTTTAGCTTCTAACTTGAAAACAAATTACATGAAAATGAATTATATGAAAAAAATTATCAGCATCGCCTGCCTGTCCGCCTTCCTGTGGACGGGATGCGATTACCTCGACATCGTGCCGGAGAACGATGTCAAGTCGGTCGAGACCATCTTCGAGCAGCGCGCCCAAGTGGACGGCTGGGTGGCGACCTGTTACCGGAACATGTCCGGCATGGCGAACCTCTGTTCCAATTTCGCCTTTACCGGCGCGGATGAGCTGGTCGGGAACGATATCCTGCGGGAGGGAATGGGTTCGTTCAACCCTCCGATCGTCGGTTTCCGGATCGGCGACGGGGTGCAGTCGGCGTTGAACCCCATCAGCGATTCCTGGACGAACACCTCCTATTATTCCACCATCCAGTATTGCAACACCTTTTTCGAGAACATCGGCAACACGCTGAACATGGAGCAGGAGGAGAAGGACTTGTGGACGGCGGAAGTGAAAGCGGTCAAGGCGTTCCTCTATTTCCAGCAGTTGCGCAAATACGGGCCGATCATCCTGCTGCCCACGACCATCGGGGTGGAGAAGAGTGTATCGGAGATGAAACTCCCGCGCAGCCACGTGGACACCTGTTTCAATGAAATCGTCCGGTTGCTCGACGAGGCGATAGAGGTGCTCCCGCTGCGGGCGGAGAAAACGGCTGCCCGCCAGGGATACTTCCACAAGGAGTCGGCGCTCGCCCTGAAGGCGATGGTGCTGGTCTACCAGGCATCGCCCCTCTTCAACGGCAATTCGGCGTACTCCTCTTTCCGCAACCGGAAGGGCGAACCGCTGTTCAGCACGTCGGTC
This sequence comes from Butyricimonas synergistica DSM 23225, assembly GCF_000379665.1. GTDB lineage: Bacteria > Bacteroidota > Bacteroidia > Bacteroidales > Marinifilaceae > Butyricimonas > Butyricimonas synergistica. The sequence goes on from NZ_KB903367.1 coordinate 214,077, forward strand.
GACAAGGAGAAATGGCGTCGTGCCGCCGAGGCGTGCGATGAAGCAATCCGCGTGTGCGAGGATGCCGGCTGGGGGCTGGTGCGGGGCAACACGGGAGAAGCCTCCCCGCTGCTCAACACGCTCAAGGACATCGAACAGTCCGTGCAGGCGCCCGGCAGCGTGAGCAAGGAGATTGTATTCCAAACTAAAACGCAGCATTCCGATATGATGGCTTGGTACTTTTTCCACGCCCATACTTTGCCGATCATCCTCAATGCTTCCGGTTATAACGACAAGGTGCAACGGGCTCCTTCGGACGGTTCGATGTCGCCTTCCATGAAGATGGTGGAGATGTATTACACCGAGAACGGCCTGCCCATCGACATGGACAAGGATTGGGAGTTCGCGAAACGCTACCAGATGGGCGAAGAGCCGCGCTCGAAATACGACCGGGTTATCCCGAGAGGGACAAAGGTACTCAACCTGCACCTGAAACGCGAACCGCGCTTTTACGCCAGCATCCTCGGCGACCGCATGAATTGGCGGGGATGCATCAAGGACAACGCCAACGAAAAGCAGCAACCGAGGGTCATCGAGGCGCGCAAGGGCGAATATTTCGGGACGGACCTCTCCTTCCGGAGTACCCGCGCGAACCAGAACCTCACCGGTTATTGGTTGATCAAGCACATCTACACCGACCTGGTGGTGGATAATTATCTCGGCAACGTGAATGCCAAGGGCGACCTGCCCATGCCGCTTATCCGGATGGCGCAGCTCTACCTGATGTCCTCGGAGGCATGGAACGAGTACCTCGAAACCCCGGACGACCGCGTCTATGCCGGTATCGACAAGGTACGCACGCGTGCCGGCATCCCGGACGTGAAAAAGGCGTGGGGCGAGCATTCCCTTAATCCGGAACTTGCCACGACCCAAGTGGGCATGCGCCAGATTATCCGCCGCGAGACGAACATCGAGCTGGCATTCGAGGGGCAGCGCTTCTGGAACCTCCGCCGCTGGCTGGAAGCCGACGTGTTGAACGAGCCGCAGATGGGCTGGAATATCGTCGCCGACTCGGAGGAAGGCTTCTACAATGATTACAAGGGACCGGTGCCCGCCTGGTCGCTGCGGGGATTCATCGCGCCGCGGGATTACTTCTTCCCCATCAAATCGCAGGAGGTGATGGTGTCGGGCGTCGTACAGAATCCGGGATGGTAAAATGGAGTATAAACAAAAAAAGATAAAAAAGATATGAAATACAAATGGTTATCGATATTATTCCTGTGGGGTGCCTGGGCAGCCTGCGAGGATGACGCGGCGGTTTTCGATGCATCGGTGCCGGCGGAGGGGATTACTTTCGTTCCCGTGAGCGGCGGGGCGGTGATGCGCTATGCCTTGCCGAAAAACACGGACATCTACGCCGTGCGCGTGCGCTACGTGAATGAACAGGGCGAAGAACAGATGAAGGACGGGAGTGTTTATGGCGATTCGCTCGTCCTGTCCGGTTTCAATGCCCCGCGGCAGGAAGTGGCGGCGCGGATTACGGTGGTGGACCGCAACAACGTGGAGTCCGACCCCCGGGAGTGCACCTTTTCCACCTTGCCCTCTGCGGCGTTCGCGGTTGCCGACAGCATCCGGGTGGAGAACGTCTGGAACGGCCTTATGCTGAAGGCGAATTATGAAGGAATGCCGGCAGGGGAGGGCATCGACATCTTCCGGGTGGGCATCAATCCTTTCACGAAGGAGCGGGACACCTTGTTCCTGTCCAATTGTAAGGTCGCCCAACGCCTGAACCAGTTTGTCCAGGTGGAAAGCGAAGAGGACGAGAACACCATTGTAGTGAAGACCGTGGATGCCAACGGCTATTACGTGCGCACGCGCGTGTTCACCGGCGTGAAGATTTTGGCAACCGAGCCGTATCCGCGCACGAAGCTGGCGGTTTCCGACCCGGGAAACTTTAGCGAGGAGCGCGGCTCGTCGGATGACTGGAGTGTAGCGGGGCAGCTGGGAATCAAGTATTTGATCGACGGGGATGTGAAAGGATACGGAAGATTGAAAAATCGCGAGTTAAATGATTTTTACACGTACATGACCAAAGCGGACTCCAAAAACAGTTACGTGGTGCTTACGCTGGCAGAACCGAAAGTGATTGCTAACGTGCGCCTGTATGCCATGTTGCGAACGAATTCTGGCAATTTGCCTGATCCGGTAGTCAATCAGGAGGATTATCTCCCTTCTCACGTGAAGGTGTTCGGTTCCAATGACATGGAGCATTGGGATGAACTGGCGGATTTTTATCAGCCGATTGATTCAGAGTATGAGAATATCTGGAGCTGCCATTCCTCCATCGGGGATTTGACGGAAGATAATCTGAACCGGGCGGATCCCGTGTTCATGACCTTGACCTGTCCGACTGACGGCACGGAATATAAATACGTGAAGGTGCAGTGCCTGGACCATTTCGATTATTCGACTTGGAATGATCAATTCAGAAACTTCAGGAACATCTTTACCTACCAGGAATTGGAAGTTTACGTACAAAAAGATTAAGCGATGAAACATAGATATATTTGCATATTGGGAATGCTTGCCCTGCTGTTTGCCGCGGGCTGCGAAGATTTGAAAGACACTTACGACGACTATGCGGGTGACGGTCCCGTGCGCTACATGGCGCGTTGCTCGGACGTGAAGGTGGAAAGCGGCTGGGAGTGCCTGCGCGTGTTCTGGAAGAATGCCCTCGACCCCAACCGGGAGAAGATTCTGGTGCGTTGCGTTTCGGAATTGTCCGCGTTTGACACGATCGTGCCGGCGGATGCCGAAGCGTGTGAAATCAAGGGATTGCCGGATGCCACCTACACGGTGTCGGTAGCGGCGCTGTCGGTGGCGGGGGACACCTCCCTCACCAATAACCTGGAAGCGACGGGGCGGCCCTATTCCCTTGGCCACGAATCGGTGCAGGGGTTCACGACCGGTATCCTGAAACACGTGTTCATTAGGAACAACCTGGTGCTGTTCATGAACGAGTGGAATGGGGAGCGCATGGCGAATTTCACGCTGCACTACACGGACACGGAGGGCAAGGCGAAGGATTTCAACCTGAAAGAGGCGTTCGACGCCGGGGACTACCTGCTGCGGGATGTGGATCCCTCGAAAGAAATCGTCCTGACGCGCCAGGGATACCTGGAAGGCTGCCCGGATCTGATCACCTTCCCCGAACGTACCCTGGCGAAAGGCAACGTGACGATGATGGGGGATTTCAGGAACCTGCTGATGGAACGCTACGGGGAGATTACTCCCGAGCTGCTGGAGATGGAGGAGCTGGAACTGGATTATGACCTGGCGTCGATGGAAGACATCCTTTACTTCCCGAACCTCAAGAAACTGGTGTTGGGCAAAAACCGTTATTACTCGAACGGAATGGCAGTCCGGCTGACCGATAATTCCAAGGTGAAGCGGATGTATTTCTGCGCGAACGTGTTGAACGAGCTGAACGGCGGGATGGACATCGACGTGTACACCACCGGTTACGGGGACTGTTACAACTTCGTGCAAGCCGATTACAGCGGCAACAAGTACGAGGGCACCGTGAACGAGATGGGGGCGGCACTGTGGCCGGATTTGGCGTTGCTCGACACGGAGGGCTGGACGGTGGACATTACTCCCGCCGGGGAGACCCCGGAAGGGTTCCGTGCGGAGATGTTGTTAGACGATGATCCCAAGACGCGGTGGGTACCGAATACCGGCGAGACGCAGCGGTCGTACAACCTGACCATTGACATGCAGGAGGCCCGGACGATCCATGGATTGAAAATCGTGCAGGGACAGGTGGACTATACCTTGCAGGGTTACCTCCCGGAATCGGTCATCGTGCAGGTGTCCGCGGACGGACAGACGTGGACGTACCCGTGCCACATGGAAGAGAACACCCTGGGGACGAACAGCGGCGAAAAACGCCTGCTGAACTTCGCCGAGGAACAGACTGTCCGCTATATCCGCCTGACGGTGAAAGACCGCTACAATAGGAATAACACGGGTTGCGTGCTTGGTGACGTGATTCCTTTCTGACGTATAGTGTGTTTGTAAATAGGTTTATTTTGCCGCACCCCCTCCCGGGGTGCGTGCAAAATAACAACTGGAACATGATTTTTTTAGGTAAAAAAGGAAATGAAAAAAATAGTATTATTAATAGGAATGGTATTGGCGTCCTTCGCGTTTTGCCGGGCGCAGGAAGGATTTAAAATCACGGCGGAAACCTCCGGGGTGCCGGACGGGAAAATGTTGTTGATCAGCGAACGGGGCGACACGCTCGCCACAACCAATATGGTGGGCGGCAAGTTCGAGTTCACCGGGCGGGTGGACCGCGCGATGGCGGCGTATATCATGACGGCGGACGCGAAAGCGAGAATTCCCCTGATGATCGAGAACGCCGTGTTTAACGTGATCGCCAACGAGAAGATGGTCTACGTGGACGGCGGTGGTGCGGCGCAGGAATTGCTCCGCCAGTTTGATGCCATCAACGCGAGCGTCAAGCAAGAACAACAGCGGATGCAAAGCGAGGCGCAAAAAGCTTACCAGGAACAGAATATGCCTAAATTGCAGGCACTCCAGTCTCAATTCCAGAAATTCGTGGAGAAGGCCCAGAAGCAGGAAACCGAGTTGCTGCAAGCCAATGGCGGATCGTTCGTGGCAGCTTACGTGATAACCAATTCCATGAGGCAGGTGGGCTTGGAACGCCTGCGGGAACGTTACAATTACCTGACGGACGAGGTCAAGGGCGGTCCCTACGGGAAATTGATCGCGCAACAAATTGCCTTGTACGAGTCGCTGGAGGTCGGTGGCACCGCTCCTGATTTCACGGCAATGACCCCGGAGGGAGACACCCTCTCCCTGCACCAGGTGAAAGGCAAATTGAAATTGCTGGATTTCTGGGCATCGTGGTGCAACCCCTGCCGGCAGGAAAACCCGAACATCTTGAAACTCTACCAGAAGTACCAGTCCAAGGGTTTGGAAATCATCAGCTTCTCGCTGGATAACGATCCCCGCGCCTGGAAAAAAGCCATCGAGGAAGACGGCATGGTTTGGAAACATTTCTCCGACCTGAAAGCCCAAGGCTCTCCCATCGCCAGCATGTACAACCTCATGAGCATCCCCTATACTCTCCTGCTTGACGAGAACAACAAAATCGTCGGCAAGAACCTCCGCGGCGCCCAACTCCAGAAAAAAGTGGCGGAGCTGCTGAAATAAAGTTTGTAAGGTCCATAAGGTCAAAGGGCACGGGAGTCCTTCGGACAAAGTCTACGGCAGCCCTGCTGCCGTCAACAAAGCACCATAAACCTTCGACCTTACGGACCATAAAAAACTTTTTTATTGTTCATTTCCTATATTCCATTGCCATGAGAACCTTAAAATTTTTATTTTGCATTATTCTTTTCGTGAGTATCATGCCGGAGCTTCAGGCGCAAGTTTTGGAAAAGGAGGAGAGTGTATTTGGGTACATTAGTTACGGGCTTAAGGGAGATTCTCTTCGTTGGTATTCCCCCGGAGTGTTTACTTTTGAGATAGACAGTGTCGAGGAACGAAAGATATCCGAGGAAATTGTTCGTGAAGTGATTCCCGATACGTTGAAAACGATTCTTTTGAAGAAGTTTCAAGAAAAAAAACGCTCCGACGTTGGTATTGCCCGTGAAGTGGTTCCCGATACGCTTTCTTTTAAAAGGAGGCTTATAGAAAGACTAGAAAGAGAGACCAGCTTGAGTATCGACCTTTATTTCAATCCGGAAGGCAAAATCCTTAAAGCCGAAATCAAATTCAACAAAGCTCTTGAAACTTGCATCAAAGAGCAGGACGTCAATGCCATGTACCGGAAAATCATGAAGATGAAGATTGACATGGGGAAATTGAAAAACATTGCTTCGGAGCCGGGAAAACAACCGATTTTTGCGACTTGGTTTATCCCTGTCCGAAAGGTATTGTCTTTATAAAGAAAATAACGAAGCATAAACAAGTTCTTTGACATATTGGGACGAGAGAGAAAAAGCGAACCGAAGATAGAACCTTCGGTTCTGGTCCATAAGGTCTGTAAAGTCCGTAAAGTCTAAAGATCACGGGAGTCCTTCGGACAGAGTCTTCGGCAGCTCTGCTGCCGTGAACAAGGCGCCCGCAGGGTCCATGGACCTTCAGACCTTCAGACCTTATGGACCTTATGGACCTTATGGACTTTACGGACCCGAACCTTCGGTTCGCTCTTATAAACTTTATAAACTGTCCTCCCCCCTCAATCAAAAAAAATTGTACCTTTGTTGCAAGATAAAAAACTCGTACAGCAATGAAATACCCGATAGGCATCCAAAGTTTTGACCAAATCATAGAAGATGGTTACGTTTACGTGGATAAAACCGAGATGATTTACTCGCTCGTGAAGGAAGGAAAAATCTATTTCTTGAGCCGTCCCCGTCGTTTCGGGAAGAGCCTCTTGGTATCGACCTTGAAGAATTATTTTCTCGGGCGAAAGGAACTTTTCAAGGGGTTGGCAATCGACCGCTTGGAAAAAGACTGGTTGGAATACCCGGTGTTTCATATTGATTTTAACGGGAGCGATTTTCAAGAGGAGGGTACGCTGGAAAAGGTGATCGAGGAGCATATTTCTGCTTGGGAAAAGGCTTACGCCATTCTTCCGGATCAAAGCCGAGATCGGGGAATGCGATTCATTCAAGTACTGAGAGAGGCTCACGCGCGGGTGGGACGTCGTGCCGTGGTATTGATCGACGAGTATGACAAGCCTATTTTGGATGTCCTCGACACGGGACTGGAAACGGTTGTCGGGGAAAACCGGATGTCGTTGGAAGACCGCAACCGGGGAATCCTGAAAGGTTTCTACTCGGTATTCAAAGCCGCTGACGAGCACCTGCAATTCGTCTTGCTGACGGGGGTGACCAAATTCTCGCAGGTAAGCGTGTTCAGCGGCTTCAACCAACCGAAAGACATCAGCATGCACCCCCGTTACGAGTCGCTTTGCGGGATAACCCAGAAGGAGATGGAAAGTTACTTCGCGGAATCGATAGCAGCCATTGCCGCGAGAAGGCAGTGTAGTGCGGAGGAGATGAAACGACAGTTGAAATTTCAATATGACGGGTATCATTTCGGTGAAGAGATGGTGGATATATACAACCCGTTCAGCCTGTTGAACGCTTTCGATTCGGGTCGGATAGACGATTACTGGTTCAAAAGCGGAACGCCGACCTATTTGATTCGCCTGTTGCGTCACACGCGGGAAAACCTGAACGAGATGACCGGGCGTTATTACCGAACGCCGGAATTCGTGGATTACAAGGCAGACGTGGAGAAGCCGTTACCGATGATCTACCAGAGCGGTTACCTGACCATCAAGGGGTATGACCGCGAATACAATACCTTCCTGCTCGACTTCCCGAACAACGAGGTGAAGAACGGTTTCCTGAGCGTGATCGCCTCGGATTACTTGAAGCCCCGGACGGATATAAACAATTGGGTGCAACATGTCGTGGTCGCCTTGAGGCAGGGAAAGCCGGAAGAGTTCGGCGTGTTGTTGACCTCGTTCCTGAGCGACATCCCTTACACGATGCGCCGGAAAGAGAACGAGCGTGAGCGGGAACGTTACTTCCATTACACGTTCTACCTGATCTTGCGCCTGGTGAGCGTTTACACGGTGTACACCGAGAAACAGCAGAGCGAGGGCCGGGTGGATTGCATCGTGGAAACAGACCGGTACATCTACATCTTTGAATTCAAGCTGGACGGCACCGCCGCCGACGCCCTTCGCCAGATCGAGGAGAAAGGCTACGCCCGTCCCTACCTGAACGACCCCCGCCGGTTGTACCGCATCGGCGTCAGCTTCTCCTCCGAAACCGGCACGGTCGAGGAGTACGAGGTGGAACCGAAGGTCCGCTGAGTTTATAAAGTTTGTAAAGTTCATAAAGTAGAACCTTCGATTCAGGTCTGTAAGGTCGAAAGTCCATAAGGTCCGTAAAGTCCATAAAGTCAAAGGACTCCCCTGACCTTTGACTTTATGGACTTTCGACCTTACAAACTTTATAACCCCTTCTTTCTCTCCCGTTCCTCTTGTCATAGATTGAAAAATTAATCAACAGACATGAAAAAAGCGATATTGTTGTTTGTCGTGAGCTTGCTTTTCATGGCGGGCTTGTCGGCACAAGTGGATTTGGAAAAGAAATTACCCCGTGACCCGGAAATGGTCGTGGGGCGTTTGGCGAACGGCATGACGTATTATATCCGTCACAACGACCGCCCTCGGAATCAGGCGAACTTTTATCTGGTGAGAAACGCGGGCTTCCTGCTGGAAGAGGGTGACGGGCAGCGTGGCGTGGCGCATTTCCTGGAGCACATGGCGTTCCAGGGGTCGGAGCATTTCCCCGGGCGGGAGATGATCAAGACGCTGGAACGTCACGGGGTGCTGTACGGGCACGACATCAACGCCGTGACTTCGGACAACCACATCGTTTACCTTTTTAACAACGTCCCCACGGGCGACGAGCGATTCCTGGATACCTGCGTGATGATCCTGCGCGACTGGTCCTATTACCTGACCATCGACGAGGACCGGATAGACCGGGAGAAGAAAGTCATAGAGGAGGAGTGGAACATGCTGAACACGCCCGAGAAGAGGGCGCAGGACCAGATTGCGCGGGTGTTGCTGCAAGGCTCCCCTTATGCGGACCGGGACGCGCTGGGGACACCGGAGGCGATCCGGGCGATCGACGCACGGAAACTCCGGGAGTTCTACCACGAGTGGTACCGCTCGGACCTGACCGCCGTGGTGATCGTTGGCGACATAGACGTGAAGCAGATGGAACGCCGGGTGAAGAAGATTCTTTCCAAGATCCCGGCGGTGAAAAAAACGCCCCCCCCGTCCGGAGATCGAGATCCCGGCGCACGAGGAGATGTACTACTGCCTGGCGACGGACCCGGGGATCAACTACACGACCCTGAACGTCATCACGATGGTGCCCGAGCCCTCCCGGGAGGAGAAGAACACTTACGCCTACCTGAAAGAGGAGATCTTGATCCGGTGCTTCAACACGATGACCGGGAAACGTTTCGCGAGACTGTTGGCACAGCCGGATTGCCCGCTGGTGCGAGGGGGGATTAATTTCATCCCGTTCAAGCGGGGGTATTATAGTTACCAGCTCGGGGGAATGCCCAAGCCGGGGCAGGACGAGGCGGCGTTGCGTGCGTTGCTGATGGAGAACGAGCGGGTGAGGCGCCACGGCTTCATGGCGGGCGAGCTGGAGGAGGTGAAAGCGTCGCTGTTGAAGGAGCTGGAACTGGGGTACCGTGCCCGTGGGGAGGTGAAGCATGACGCTTACTGCCAGGCGATGAGGGATCATTACCTGAACGGCGCCCCGCTGGTGGCGGATGACGAGAAGTACGCCTTCCTGAAAACCTTGATCCCGGCGCTGACCGTGGAGGAGGTGAACGCGAAAGTGCCGGAGTGGGACACCCCGGGCAACAAGACGGTGGTGATCTCCGGTTCGGAGATGGCGTGGCACCTGATGGAAGAGGAGGTGAAGGACATCATGGCGGAGGTGAAGAACGGGGTGGTGGAACCTTACCGGCACGAGAGAGCGGCGACGGGCGACGAGCAACCGTTGCTGGCGGAACAACCGTCGGGCAGCCCGGTGACCTCGGAATGCGAGTTGGCGGGCTTCGATGCCGTGGAATGGACGCTGGCGAACGGGGTAAAGGTGGTGTACCGCGAGAGTGACCTGGAGTGCAACAAGTTGTCGTTGAAGGCTTACAGCCCGGGTGGGACCTCCCTGTACGACCTCGACATGCTTCCTACGGTGGAAATGGCCGTGCCGCTTGCGTGGGCGTGCGGGTTGGGTGACCACGATGCGGTGACGTTGAAGCGGTGGATGGCAAGCAAGGGGGTAAAGTGCGAGGCGAGCCTCGGGGAGTTGAATGAGTACGTGACCGCTTCCGCCCTGCCGGAGGATGCGGAGAGCTTGTTGCAACTGGTGTACCTGACTTTCGCCCGACCGCGGTTTGACCGGGAGGCGTTCGGGAAGGTGATGGCGCAACAGTTGATGCAATCCCGGATGCAGGGGAGGAACGTGTTGCAGGACACCGTGAAGCGTTTGCAAAACGGTTGCCATCCGCGTGCGTTGTTGAAGAACGCCGCCTACCTCGGGAAGGTGGACCTCGACAAGGTCGGGCAAGTGTACCTGGAGCGCTTCTCGAACGCCGGCGATTTCACGTTCTTCATCACGGGAAACCTTCCCGTCGCGGAGTTGAAGCCGCTGGTGGAGAAATACCTCGGTGCCCTGCCGTCAACGAGTGACCGGGAGAAATGGATTGATAGGGGAATAAGACCTTTCTGCGGGAAACAGGAACGCGTGATCGAGTTCATGGGGCTTCCCACCTCGTTCGTGGTGTTGAGCGCGAGCAAGGAGATGGAGGATAACATCCGCCACGCCGTTTGCCTGCAAGCGTTGAAAAGCATCCTGCAGACCCGCTGCATGAACGTCATCCGGGAGAAGGAGGGCGGCACCTACGCGGTGAACGTCAACGAGAGCGTGGTGCACGAGCCAGTGGCACGCTATTACCTGACCGTGGAATTCCAGTGCGACCCGTTGAACGCCGCCCGGCTGAAAGGAATCGTTCTCGGCGAGTTGGAACGCCTGTGCCAACAAGCCCCTACCCGTGACGAGTTGATGATGGCGTTGAACTCCATCCGCAAGAAAGAGGGCGAGGCACGCGAGACCAACGTCTACTGGCAGGAAAAACTGGTGTTGTACTACAAGACCGGCCTGAACCAGGCGGACGCGAGGGAATTCGAGGAGGTAGTGGACAAATTGACCCCTGCCGGCTTCCTCTCCTTCATGCAATCGTTCTGGAATGAGAGCGATCTCACCGACATCGTGTTTAAACCGGCGAATTAGTTTACAGGGAGTTCTTCTTTTACACTCGGGAAAAGTAGCCGGGGAAGATACCTGCCGGGAGGCTTGTTTCCTGGGGCATAATATTAAAAGATTATGACACAGGAACAAAATAACATAGAGATAGAAAATAGCCTCCCGGCAGAACCTGCCGCCGTGGTAAGTGATCGTTTGATGAACGATCGTATTTTCGTTTGGAGTAATGACTCGTACCGCTTGGTCTTGTTCTCGAGTATCGCCTGGTTGCAAGCGGATCGGGCTTATTGTTACATTCATTTCAAGGATGGTACCAAAATCATCGTGATACACCCGTTGCAGAAAGTGCTGGCGGCACTTCCTCCCGAGCGATTCGCCCGGGTTCACCGTGGTTACGCCGTTTGCCTGGACCTCGTGGACCGGGTGATCGGCAACACGATTTACATCGGCAAGCAGGAGTTCCCGGTAAGTTCCGCTTACCGCGACGACCTTCATTCCCGCTTTCGTTTTTTAGGTAAAGTGAAAGGATTGCATAAATCTAAATCTTTCAAAATCAGCAAATAATCATGTGTAACCCGTCCCAGGAAACATCCTCCCGGAATAGGTTCGCGATTCGGGTTTATTGAAACTATATTGCCTCGATTTCTTCCAAGGATAGCCCGGTCATTTGGGCGATGGCTTCCGGGGTCATGCCAAATGATTTCATGTTACGAGCGATCGTCCTTTTTTCTTCTTCTCTCCCTTCTTTTATCCCTTCTTCTCTCCCTTCTTTTCTTCCACAGACCAACCCTCTCTGCTCGGCACTGTAGAACAGGGTTTTCTCGGTACTGATGCTATCCCAGAATTTCTCGTAGCCGAGGAGTTGCGCGGGGGTGAACGCCGCCTCCTCGATTGCCTTGACAGCCTTGTTGACCTCGGGGTTGGCTAACAACTCCTCGGGCACGGACACGGTGCGTTCGTCAATCTCGGTAAGAAATCGTAACCAGAGGACCTGCATTTTTTTCTCCGCGTACGTGTGCGGGGTGAACTTGGGCAGCTCCACGAAGACGAGTTGCAAGCCGTCGATGACTTTATTGGAATCCTTGTCGTGCACGAGCTTGTAGTGATGGTAGTATCCTTTCATCCCCGGCTCGAAAATCTCGTTCACGAGGTTGAGGGAGTAAACGGGTTGCAGCAGGTGGTAATTTTCCCCGCTCCCGATTTGTCTCACGTAAGCTTTCGAGGCGTTGAACAACACCCTGTACTTGAATTCCTGCGACCAGATCATTTGCATCTCGACGATGAATTGCCTTCCCCTTTTGTCCTTGCACCGCACGTCAACGATGCTGTTTTTTTTCCACGGGTTATCGGGCACCATCTCGGCGGGGAGGTACTCGATGTCCGTGACCTCTTGCCCGGGAGCGAGAGGAAGCAGGGCGTTGAGTAAACTCATCACCAGGTCGGGATGTTCCCCGAACACGCATTTGAATGGCAGGTCAGCCTTTGGATCCAAGTATTTCATGGTGTCATTTTATTTGTTAGTCATTCAACAATCACAAAGTTAGTGATTAGAATTGAATTTTACAAGTGTCGGTAACGCGCCGCGAAAACGGATTGTTCGGTCGGTTGAAAGAGGCAACGGGTCGGTTGACGCGGTGAACGGGATAGAATAGTTGTATCGAGGGGTATGGCGCTTTACTTTTGTCACGTAATCAAAAATTAAATGCTATGGATTTATTATTTGAAACGGTTCGGGAGCGAGAGGGCTTCCCGGGAAGAACAAGGCGAAAACGGGTCGAGAAAAGGGAGAGAACGGGCTACAACTCCAGTATAACATTTGAGCAACACCTGTCTAACACCTGACGGGACAAGTGTTGCTTAAATGTTATTGAAAAGGCAAAACTTGGTTGTTTCTTGATTTCTGTTTGTAAATGACGGAAATTGGGTTAAAATTCAGCCCTGTAATTTCGGGCGATGAAGTATTCTCGCAATTTACGGATGGCGCCGTATTTGAGGGTGCGCACGGTGTTGACGGAAACGCCGATGATTTCAGCAATTTCCTTCACGTTGTTGCCAGCGAGGGTTAGAAGGATGATACGTTCGCTTTGGGGTGGCAATTGTCGGATAGCGTGGATTAATATTTGGTTGGCTTCTTCCTCGATGATTCTTTCCAGAATACCAGAGTTGTCATGTTCGCCGGGGTAAATTTGTTTGTAGCGTTCGTTCTCTCTTTTTACACTTCGGATGTAGTTGAGGGATTCATTTCTTGTCATGATGAACAAAAAATTTTCGACGGAATCTAAGGTTTTATATTGTTTCCGATTTTCCCAGAACTTGACAATAACATCTTGTGCGATGTCTTGTGCGATGTCGGATGAACCGACAAATTTCAGGGCGATCGTACAGATAGTTGTGTAGTGCTTTTGTATAAATTGTTCTAATTCAATAGGATCGTTCATCGGTTAGTTTGTATTGAAGATCAATTTTACAGTCACAGGAAATCTATGCAATTATAGTTATTTTTTTTCATTCCAAATAAAATTTGAAAAAAAATCGTGTTTCGATTCATACAAATCGGATACCCTTGGTGTCTTTAAGGAAATATCAGTGGAATGATGGACTATAATAAGGAAAAAATATTAGCAGAGATCATCTTGAAAATTCGCTTCGGAACGGCTTCAAAAGAAGAGAAACGTGAGGTTGAGAAGTGGATGGCAGAGAAAGAAGAACATCGGCTTTTGTACGAGAAGATTGTTTCGGGGAAAAGTATGATCGAGTACTTGGAGACAGAAACGGAAGTAAAGGCTGATGTCAATGTAAAAATGATTTCTGCACGGGTTCAAAAACAAATTCGAGAGAATAAGATGCGTACACGACGCGGGCTTCGGAAATGGTACGCGATGGTTGGTGCGGCTTGTTTGGTCGGGATTGTTTTGGCTGGTTTCTTCTTTTTGAATAACGGGAAGGATAAGCCGGATACTCTGGTTGAGAATAAGCCGGAGCGAATGATGAACGAGAAAGTGATGTTAGTACTTTCAGATGGAAAAACTATTGGGCTTGCTCATCAAGGTACGGACAGTATATACATCGGGCAGGCGACTATTATAAAAAAAGATGCTCAATTGACATACGAGAGGAAGCAGGATACTTTAGGAGCGCATGTCGAGGAAGAGCGTAATCGGATTATCACTACGGTCGGCGGCGACTATTTCTTCATCTTGAGTGATGGGACGAAGGTATGGTTGAACGCGGAATCCGAATTGGATTTCCCGGTAGACTTTATTGGAGAAGAGCGGGTGGTGAAGTTGAAAGGCGAGGCGTATTTCGAGGTAGAGCCGGATGCGGCGCATCCTTTTATCGTGGAAACGAAAGAGGTTCGAACTCGAGTATTGGGGACTTCGTTCAATATAAAAGCGTATGATAATGAAGAGAGTGTATATACTACCTTGTTGACTGGGAAAGTAGAAGTATCCGCGGTTAATGAGAACGAATCGGTAATATTGACACCCGGAATGCAATGCGAATGGGAGAAAGACGAGCACGTGATGGAGATGAAGAAGGTGGATGCTGAAAAATACGTGGCTTGGAAACAAGGGCAGTTTATGTTTGACAATGAGAATATCACGGTGGTGACCCGGGTGCTGGAAAGATGGTATGGATTGAAATTTATTTATAATGAAGGTTGTTCCCGAAAGCATACTTTTAGTGGTTGTTTGAGTAAGGACGATTCTTTAGAATCTATACTGGAAACATTGACTTACACGGGTGGACCCCGATTTATAATGGGAAAAAATGTAGTATACGTGAAAGATAAAATCTAAAAACAGAAAGTTGAAAACAAAAAATGGAGAGGTTTCGCGGACCACTCCATTTTACAAAGACCTTGTAAAAACAAGGATAGTGTTTCATTTTAATTTTACAAATCTATGAAAAAAGAACTGAACAAAAAGTTTTTTCTGAACTTTCGTGTTTGGTGGAGGTGTTGTTTAACATTATTTTGCATGTTATGGACAACAGTTTCGCTCACGACAAGTTCAGCTCTCGGACAAGAGAGAAACCAACGGGTAATTTCTTTAAAATTGGAGAATGCAACCGTGTTGCAGGCGTTAGAGGAAATCAATAAACTGAGCCAGAACAATGTTATTTTCAAGCGTGAAGAAGTAACCCGGGAAACGAAAAGAATTACAGTTGACTTGAAGAATGTAACGGTCTTGCAAGCTGTACAGGAGTGTCTTAAAGGAACCCGATTGGCTTGCTCGGAGCGAAACGGAAGAGTTGCCGTGGGACCCGATACTGAAGTCAAATCGGTTCGTATTACCGGTACGGTGAAAGACGAGAAAGGGGTGGTATTACCGGGTGTAACGATTATTGTCAAGGGCTTGGCGATGGGGACAAGTACTGATAATAAAGGTCAGTACTCGTTGAACCTCCCCCGGACGGATAATCTATCACTTCTCTTTTCATTTATAGGAATGGAAACCGAGGAAGTAAAATACACGGGAAAAGATACGATCAACGTGGTGATGAAAGAAACCGTGTCGGAGTTGGAGGAAGTGGTGGTAAACACGGGATACCATCGGATTGATGCCCGTAAGAATGCCAGTGCGATTACTTCTATCCGGGCGGAAGACATTATTACTCCCGGTTTACAAACGATCGACCAGATGTTGGAAGGACACGTGCCGGGAATGATCTTTATGCAGAACTCGGGACAGATTGGGGCTGCTCCTCGTTTGCGTATTCGTGGTACGTCTACGATTCTAGGATCACAGGAACCGCTTTGGGTGATTGATGGTGTGATACAGGAAGACCCGGTAAATGTGGATCCGGAGACCCTGAATGATTTGGATTTCGTGAACTTGTTAGGTAACGCTATTTCCGGATTGAACCCGGAGGATATTGAGCAAATCGACGTGTTGAAGGATGCGGCGGCTACGGCTATTTATGGCAAGAAAGCCGCAAATGGGGTTATCGTGATAACCACGAAAGCCGGTAAACAAGGACCTCCTTCCGTGACATATTCCGTGGCAGGATCTTTTACCCAGCGTCCGAGATATAGTGACAGGAGCGTGAACGTGATGAATTCTAAAGAACGTGTTGCTTTTTCACGAGAGATGATAGAGAATCGGTTGGCTTATCCCAAGATTACTTCATGGGTGGGATATGAAGCAGCATATCGGGATTATATTGAAGGTCAGATCGGGTATACCGAATATAAATCATTGGTAGATAAATACGAGACAATGAATACCGATTGGTTTGACATTCTCATGCAGGATGCTTTTTCGCATAAACACACGTTGAGTCTTTCCGGTGGTTCTTCAACTTTGAGATATTATGCTTCTCTCGGTTTGAATGATGTTTCGGGAAGTGTAAAAGGCGAGAGCAATCGGGTGTATTCGACCAATGTTAATTTAACAGGTAACTTTGACAAGTTTACAGTACGTTTCGGGTTACAGGGAAGTGTTTCTAAAAGGAAGTATATTCCCGAAGATGTAGGCGTAACAGAATTTGCTTATAACACGAGCCGAGCCGTACCGGCACGTAATGATGATGGCAGTTACTGGTATTATCAAATCGAAAAGGAGATTGACGGGGAAACTTATTATTACCCGAAGAACATATTGGAAGATATGGCAAATTCTTCGACTATAACGAAACAGAATTCTTTTACCTTTCAGTCTAGCGTGGGGTATCAAATAATACCGGAGTTGAAAGCACAAGTATTATTGTCGTATAGTTTTTCAAATTCTAATTCGGAAACATGGCATGGTGAGGATACTTATTATAGTCGGAGTTTGAATAAATCTTACGGGGCTGCGACGGAAGCTTGGTGGCAAACGAATACCTTGTTGCCGTGGGGTGGAGAACAGAAGGATAGTCGGGTAGACCGTAATAGTTATACTGTTCGTTTCCAAGTGGATTATAGCCAAGCTGTCGATCGTGATGAGAATCATGGGCTGAATGGAAGTGTCGGTTTTGAAACAAAGTCAACGAAATACAATACTTATGCTAAGACAACTCGGGGTATTTACCGGGATCGGGGAAATGCGATAGAAGCGATACCAACAGACGATTTGAAAAATTATACTTATAAAGAATATATTAACTGGACACAGTCTTCTGCCGCGTTAGGAAGCTATACACAACAGTTGACAAATGATGTTTCTGCCTATATGACTTTAGGGTATAGCTATAAAAATACGTATAATTTCAGTATAAATGCACGTGTAGATTTTTCTAATGAATTTGGTAGTCGGGCTAACGAGAAATTTTTTCCGATATGGGCTTTAGCCGGTCGTTGGAATCTTACGGAGAATGTATTGAGGGAAGTACGTTGGATTAATGATTTGGCATTGAAGGCGTCGTTCGGGTATCAAGGGAATGTCCCCAGTGTTCCATCAAGACTCGTTATTAAAAAGTCAACTTCGACCAGTGATTTGTTTGATCAATTTTACTCGACGGTTTCTGCCTATCCGAATCCGGATTTGAAATGGGAAAAGACAGCGAATTTTAACGTGGGGCTTGATTTTTCATTATTGAAGAAGAAAATTACAGGTTCAGTGAGTTACTATTACCGGAAAACAAAGGATGCTTTCATGGATAAATCCGTGTCAGAGGTGAATGGAGTGACCAGCTATAAGGTAAACCAAGGTACTGTGGTGAATCAAGGGTATGAACTATCTTTGAATTTTATCCCTGTAAATACTGTCGGTGCGGATGGAAAAGGATTTCGCTGGAGATTTGATCCACAATTGGGACAAGTTATTAATAAGTTGATTGATAAAGCTACTTCCTCTACGGATAAAAGTTTAAGGGACGATGATGATCTCACGTATTCGGATTACCTGAACGGAAGCGTGCAGACGGTTAATCGTTCCATAAATGGTTTTTATTCTTATAAATTTATGGGACTTGATCCGGCAGACGGACGTCCGATGTTTCCGAATTTAGAACAAAAGATTATGGTGAATGGCGAAGAAGTGGACTATGGAGAGCAGTTTAAATTGATGTCTAACGAGGAACGTTATATGTCTGTAATGAAATATTCCGGAAATCGGGTTCCCACATTGCAAGGTAGTTTGAACAATACTTTTACCTATAATCGTTTCACGTTGTCTGTCAATATGGCTTATAGCCTTGGTTCTAAAATTCGGTTGATGAAATTATATTCAAATATCAGTTCGGATAATGGAACAATGGCGCCTAATCCGATGGAGAATGTGCGTACTGAATATCTAAATCGCTGGAAACGATCGGGAGATGAGGCACACACGAACATCCCGGGAATTCTTAGTAATTCTGAATTTTTGGCGACATTAGGTACAAATCCATGGTGGAAAAAAACGGCTTATAATGGCACGGTAAATCGTAAAGTAATTGCTGAAAATATTTGGCAAATGTACGATTACTCGACGGAACGTGTCGTGAGTGGAAATTATTTGAAGATTCAAAATATTGCATTGCGGTACAATGTTCCGGATAAAATCTGTAAGAAATTATACATGAAGGCAGCATATATTTCTTTGTCAGGAACGAACTTGTACACTTTCAGTAGTAAAAAGTTGAAGGGACAAGATCCTACTACGCAAACAGGTAATTCGTCGACGATCACGCAATCGATACGTCCGACATATTCGTTTAGTTTGAATGTAACATTTTAAAGAGTATGGTTATGAATAAGATATATACTTTATTGATCATACTGGTCCTTGGATGTGTTTCTTGTGGTGATTTTTTGGAAGAAGATTCTCAAACATTATCTTATGTGACTAGTGTGGATGATTTAGACGAGCTATTGGTAGGTAGTGGATATTTACAAAATGCGCGAGGAACTTATTATATTATGTCTTGGTTAGATGTAATGGATGATGACGTTCGCCAAAAGTTGACGGGTACTATGCCCGTGAATGGCAATTTTAATTATTTGAGGATGTTTTTTAACTGGACGAGTTATCCTTGGGATGATGATTATCCTAATCGTCTGGGAGGGAACAAACCTTGGGCTAGATTTTATGAATGTATCGAGATTGCCAATTTGATCTTGGGTGATATTGACCGATTCGAGGGAGAGGAAGGATATGAGCGAGTGAAAGGTGAGGCTTATTTTATTCGAGCTTTCTGGTATTTTTATTTGGTAAATCTTTGGGGACATCCTTACGATGCCACGACCTCGAATGAGAAATTGGGGGTTCCTGTTAAGTTGACAGATTATGTTGAAGTGAAAGGATTTTCTCGAAATACCGTGGAAGAGTGTTACCAGCAAATTTTATCTGATGCCCGACAGGCAATACATTACCTGAAAGGTGTGACACCATCTACAACTTATCGGGCTGGGGAAAACGCCGCCCGGGCGCTGTTGGCTAAAACAGCTTTGTACATGGGCGATTGGAATACCGTCGTGAATCAGTGTGATTCTATTTTTAGTTCACCTAAAGGACTTGCATTGATCGATTTTAATACGACTACGCTAAGTATTTATGCGACGGCTAGTTCCTATAATGCACTAATTCGTTCAAATTCAAGTAGTGAAGCTATATTTGCCGGAGGTTATGCTAGTTCCCCTATTACTCAAATTACGACAGTTTCGACATTTGCTGCTTCTGAGGATTTATTAGGATTGTACGGGGAGAACGATTTGAGGTATGCTTCCGGGAAAAATTCGTATTTTTTCCAATACTCGAGTGGGTATTATGGAAGCTATCGAGTGAACAGCGCGTCAAAATTACCGGGAGTTAGTTTGTTGTTTTCAGAGGTTTACTTGAATAAAGCTGAGGCATTGGCTTTATTGGGGAGAGAGTCTGAAGCGATTTCAACTTTGCAGGAATTAAGAGATAAGCGAATGAGTGATGCCGGAACCATAAATGAAACGGGAGAAGATTTGGTGGAGTTTATCCGGGATGAGCGTCGTCGTGAACTTTGTTTCGCCGGGCAACGCTGGTTTGATTTGCGGCGTTATGCGGTACATCCGCTCTACCCGAAGAAGACAATAATTACACATCCTTATTATGAGTGGAATGGTAGTGCGGCAGTATTGACGAAAACTTACGTTTTAGGTGAATATCCGGAAGATGGAGGATGGCTGATGCCCATGCCGTCTTACGCGTTGGAATCAAATGATGGAGAATTGGAAGATAATGTCCGTCCGGAGAGATAAAAATGAATAACAATGAAAAGAGTATGATATGAAAACAAAATTGTTATATATTATTGGTTTATGGGGATGTTTATCTCTGATGAGCTGTGGCGATGATGATCACCTTTCTCCCTCGGATTTGGATGGAGATTGGTATGTACTGACCGACTCGGAAGATCCTTTGGATCATTTACGGTACACGGTGTACGAAACGTATGGTATTCCGATTTTTTACAATGACACGATTGGGAGGCAAGACAGGGGAGTGGATAATGCAGGAGTGCCGATTATTTATTATGAGATTTTGAACCCGAATTATTCCATCGAGAGTTCCACTGAGTATGCTCAGTACGAGTTGTCCGATAATCCGGAGGCTATCACTGTCGGAGTTGAATTTATCCGGGATGAGATTTTCCCTAGACTTGTTTCTCCTAAATTATATCCTCGTTCATTTTTGTTAGTGAAAACATTGACATTAAATGCCGCATCGACTACGGCTTCATATCGTCATGAGGAGAGTACTTACCGGGGGATGATGACTTCTTGTGTGAGTCAGGTGGAAGAAATTGCCGGAATGACCGATGCTGAAATCAAACGGATGGCATGTAGAGTTGCGGCAGAGGAATACACGACCTATTTGATGGAAAACGCCTCTTCGTTGTTGGAAGCATTCTTGAATGTATGTCGTGCCGAGGTTACGAGTGTCAACTTGTATGCATTGAGTTTGACTACATCCTCGACTCCGCCTTATGTGGCTAATTTGGAAGAATACGGTTTTTTGTCTTATGATAAGGAAACAACCTATAACCCGTCGAGAAGTCAGGTTAAAACTGTTGGAGAACGTGCCGATGTGCTGGATTACGTGACAGAAATATTGACGGATGATGATGATACGTTTGAAGCAAAGTACGGTTCTTACGAGTACGTCATGAAGAAATACGAGTTAATGAAGACCGTGATGGAACGTTTGAAAACGGTCTTAGAATAGCTGTACAAAGTGTGTTTTAGTGTTTGATCTTTACTTCAGGATGAAGGCTTTTTAAGCTTTTCATCCTGAAGACTAGGAATCGTATGGTCTGAAAAACAGGGATTTTAGTATAATTTAAAACAGTATGTATGAACAAATGGATTGTATGTAGTCTGACTTTGCTTTGGATGCTGCCGACAGTTCTTTCCGTGGAGGCTTCCGGGAGGAAGAAGAAAAAGGGGAAGGAAGAAGTGAAGGTAGAATTGAGCAAGTATGACAAATTGTTTAAAGGAAAAAGGAGTGAAACGGCGAGGGGGGGATTTGTGGCGGTGTACAAGGTGGATGGAAAGGTGTATCTCGAGTATCCTTTGAAGTACATGGGGCGGGAGTTGTTATTGGCGGCAGCTTCGACGGCATCCACGGATAATACGGTTTGCACGAACGGGTACAAGGAGAATACCCCGATGCACATCCGGTTTACGCTGGAAGACAGTACCGTGCAGATGAGGAAAGTAAATGCCGTGATTGCGGCAAAATCTGCGGGAGAGCGGATGGATCGGATCATTGAACAGAATTTTGGCGATCCCATCATGGCGAAGTACAAGGTGTTGGCTTACTCGCCGGATAGTACTGCCGTGGTTTTTGATATGACAGGGATATTCCTGGATGAAGAGGCGGCATTATCTCCAGTACCCAAGGGTAGCGGGTTAATGGAGGTGACGAAGTCATTGAATAAAGATCTTTCTTCCATCCGCGAGGTAAAGGCGTTTGAGGATAATATGTCAGTGAAATCTCAATTGGTCTACAAATATAGTGTTACTTACAACAAGGCAAGAGTGGTGACCGATCAGCCTTTGACCGTGTTGGCTACCCGGTCATTGCTTTTACTACCGGAACGAAAAATGCCTCCCCGTTTGTCCGACAGGCGGATAGGGGTATTTTTAACCTCGAAGCAATATGTTTCGGATCAAGGAGAACCCACGGAAAGGTACACTTACGCCAATCGTTGGTGGTTGGAGCCGAGTGACGTGGAGGCTTATCGCCGGGGAGAATTGACGGAACCCGTAAAACCGATTGTTTTCTACGTGGATACCCTGTTCCCCGAGGCGTGGAAGCAGCCTATCCGGGAAGGTATATTGAAATGGAATCGGGCTTTCGAGAAAATCGGGTTCAAGAATGTCATGCAGGTACGTGAGTTCCCGAAAGACGATCCGGCTTTTGACCCTGATAACCTGAAATATTCCTGCGTGCGTTACGTTCCCACGGGCGTGGCTAACGCGATGGGCCCCTCGTGGGTAGACCCGACCACGGGAGAGATATTGAATGCCTGTGTATTGGTTTACAACAACGTGATCCAAATGTTGAGGAACTGGCGTTTCGTGCAAACGGCACAGGTTGACCCCGCCGTGAGAAATAAAGAATTACCGGCGGCGTTAGTGAACGAATCATTGGCATACGTGATCGCACATGAAATCGGGCATTGTCTCGGGTTGATGCACAATATGTCGGCTTCTGCCGCTTACCCGGTAGATTCGTTACGCTCCGAGTCGTTTACCCGGAAATACGGGACGACGCCGTCCATCATGGATTACGCCCGTTTCAATTATGTGGCGCAACCGGAAGACCGGGGCGTGAAGTTGATGCCTCCCGATTTGGGTGTGTACGATGAGTTCGTGATTAAATGGCTATACTCCCCGGTGTATGAGGCTGCCACGATTTGGGATGAGGCGAAAGTACTGGAAACGTGGGTTGACGAACAGATGAAAGACCCGATGTACCGCTACGGGCGGCAACAGATAGGTGGGCGTTACGACCCCACGGCTCTAGAAGAAGACCTTGGGGACGATGCCATGAAAGCGGGGGAATACGGGATAAAGAACTTGAAATACATATTACCCCACCTGAACGAATGGATTGCGGATGATCCGGAAGCCACCGCCCGGCGTGCCTTGTACGTGCAAATGGTCAACCAGTATTACCGTTATATCCGGAACGTGATTTATAACATCGGCGGTGTCTATCTCTCGGATGCGAAAGAAGACATTTCCATCGAGCGATTCCGTCCGGTGGAACGGGAACGTCAGAAGGCTTCCGTGGCTTGGGTGATGGCACAGTTGCGGGATTGCGAGTGGTGGGATAATCCGGCGTTGTTGAAAAAGTTTCCCTTGGGCATCATGTCCTCCCCGACCATTGTTGAGGCGGTCGGAAAGCAGCTGATGGCGGCAGCCCCGAGAGTGGCGTTATCGTCTTCACTATCGGATGAACCTTATTCCATGGAAGAATATTTCGACGACTTGTACCGGGGGATATGGTCGAGCGTTCTCGAGAACCGGAAACTGACCACGGGGGACATGGTGCTACAACGCTTGCTGTTGAATCAATTGAACGATCAGATACGTGCGGTTGGGGGCAATCGGTTGGGTATCGCTTCCGGGAACCCGGGGGAAGTGTTGAATGAACTATACGCCCCTTCGGCTTTTGACGCGGAGTGTTATGGCTTGGATGCGTTCCTTCTGACACGGGATTTCGGTTCCGGTTATGGTTGGCAAAGACCCCTTGACGTGGCAAAGATCGACGAGTCGGCAACGTATTATTATCAAATGGTGCTGCGTATCCGGGATTTGTTGGAGTCTAAGATGAAAAGTTTCGATGCTGAAGATTTGCCGCATTACGAGGCGATGCTTTTCGCCATGAAACAGATGTTGGGTAAACAGGCACAAATCAAATAAAACAAGATATATGAGAAAATGGATAATACCGAATATGGTTTTCATTTTACTTCTGTCGGGATTCTGCACGTTGGCGGGTGAGAGAAAGGCGAAGAAGAACAAGCAGGAGGAAAAACGACCGGGTAAATATGAACAACTGTTTAAAGGTAAGACGTGTACTACCGTTTCGAGCGACTTTATGACTCTGCATAAAGTGGACGAAAAACTTTATTTCGAGATGCCTTTGCGTCTGTTCGGGCGGGAGATGTTATTGTCTTCTTCGGTTTCAAAAACCAGTAACAATATGGCGGCGGTCGTGGGGTATACTCCGAATGTGATGCACATCCGTTTCGTGTTGCAGGACAGTACCGTGCAATTGCGTTCGGTGGCTTCAACCGTCACTGCCGACCTCGAGAACGAGCGGATGAAACAAGTACTTGGGCAAGGCTACGGTGATCCGGTCTTGTTCGGCTACAAGGTACTTGCCTACACGCCCGACAGTACAGCCGTGGTGTTTGATGGCACCGGTCTGTTTCACACGGACATCGCGCAATTGTCACCTTTGGCAAAGACTACGGGACGCTACGAGGTGCAGGGGCATATGAAACCGGCGCAATCCCGCTTGGGTGAGGTGAAAGCCTTCGAGGACAATGTTTCGATACGGTCGACCCTGTTATACACGGTGAACGTGTGGTATTCCATCATTCCCGTGTTGCGGCAGGTGGCGGTAACTTTGGAGGCGAACCGTACTTTGATGCTTTTGCCGGAGGAGAGGATGCGTCCCCGCTTGTCGGATTCCCGCGTGGGTACGTTCTTGACGAACAAACGCTATATCCCGGAAGAGGGAAGTGATATTCGACCTTATTCTTACATACATCGTTGGCGGATAGAGCCGAAGGATGCGGAAGCCTATCAGCGGGGCGTGTTGACCGAACCCGTGAAGCCGATCGTGATGTACGTGGATACCGATTTCCCGGAGAGTTGGAAAGAACCCATTAAAAAAGGGATATTGCGGTGGAACAAGGCATTCGAGAAAATTGGGTTCCGGGACGTGATTCAAGTGCGTGATTTCCCGACGGACGACCCCGATTTCGACCCGGATAACCTGAAATACTCCTGCGTGCGCTACGTGCCTTACACCCATGAAAACGCGGAAGGGCTTACCTCGGTCGATCCGGTGACGGGAGAGATATTGAATGCCGGAATATTTATTTACAACAATGTCACGTGGGCGTTGAATAACTGGCGTTTCCTTCAAACGGCGCAAATCGATCCGTCCGTGAGAACAAAAAAGATGCCCGACGATATTATGGGCGAATCGCTGGAATACGTCGTTGCCCACGAGATGGGACATTGTCTTGGATTGATGCACAATATGGCGGCATCCAGCGCTTTCCCCGTGGATTCGTTGCGTTCGGCTTTTTTCACCCGAAAATACGGGACGACACCTTCCATCATGGATTATGCCCGCTTTAATTACGTGGCTCAACCCGGTGACCAAGGCGTGAAGCTGACCCCGCCGGACTTGGGCGTGTATGACGAGTACGTGATTAAATGGATGTACACCCCCTTCCCGGACGCGGCTTCCGTGCGGGAAGAGGCGAAAATCCTGGAGGCTTGGGTCGACGAGAAAGCCGGCGATCCCATGTACCGTTACGGGCGGCAACAGGATAAGTTTCGCTATGATCCTTCGGCTCTGGAAGAAGATCTGGGGGATGATGCCTTGAAAGCCGGGGATTACGGGATTGCTAATTTGAAGTATATCGTGGAAAATATCAATCATTGGATACAGGAAGACGTTTCGGCGGATCATCGTAAACAATTGTACACCAATCTGACCAAGCAATACGAGCGTTACCTGATGAACGTGTTGTATAATATCGGGGGCATTTATCTGAACGAGGTAAAGGACGGGACCCCCGGCGAGCGGTTCACTCCCGTGCCGAGAGAAGTACAGAAGGCTTCCGTGGACTGGTTGCTCCGGCAGTTACGGGATAGCGAGTGGCTGGACAACCGGGATCTGGTAGACCGTTTCGGGTTGGGTATTCCGGCTTCATGGCGGGTACGGACAGCCGTGTTGAACGCCTTGTTTGCCCGCGGGGCTTGTGTCACCTTGTCCTCGCATCTTTCCGACTCCCCGTACACGATGGATGAGTTCTCAGGGGATGTCTACCGGGGAATTTGGGCGAGTGCGCTGGAAGGCAGAGCCTCGACAAGGACTGATCGGTTGATGCAACGGACGTATTTGAATAAATCCAGAATGCCCGTGTCATATGTCGGGGGCAACAGGCTCGGGCTGCAATCGGCGGCTTCCGCCTATGCCGTTTCGTTCGACGAGATTTGGGCGTATGGCTTGGAACCCGGCGGCTTGCCGGAACAGGTCATGGAACAATTGTGGGATATGGAGCGCACGGGAACTTTGGAAACGTTGACCTCGGAAACGGAACACACCGGTTTCGGGCATGGCTACGGTTGGCAAGGCGAAGTCAATAGCAAGGTGCTGAACAACGAGGACGTCTACTTCTACAAGATGGTTCGGGAATGCCGGGATATGCTGGAGAAACAAGTCCGGATGGCACCCGAGGCGGATCGTCCCCATTACCGGGCAATGCTCTTGATGACACGAAAAATATTGATGGAAAAAAAGTAGTATGAATGTAATAAAATATAGTATGAAAAATTGGATTGTATTGTTGATCGCTGTTGTGATGGTGAATGCTTCTTTTCTGACGGTCGATGCCGCGGAGAGGAAGAAAAAGACAACGAAAAAAGAAGAACCGGTGGCAAAGCCGCCCGTGAAAAAATTAAGTAAATACGAGAGATTGTTCAAGGGAAAATCACACGAGATGGCAAAGGGTGGTTTTATGACGATCCACAAGGTGGACGGGAAACTGTATTTCGAGATGCCGCTTGCCGTGATGGGCAGGGATATGCTGCTGGCTTCCACGACTACACAAACAAGCGACAACTCGGTGTCCACGAACGGGTATAAAGTCAAAGCCCCCATGCACATCTGTTTCACGCTGGTGGATAGCCTCGTGCATATGCGGAAGGTGAACTCCTACGTGAGTTACGACAAGAATGATGCCCGTGTGCAGCGGGTGATCGAGTCGAACTTTATCAACCCGATTATTGAGGGATATAAGGTGTTGGCTTACAGTCCGGACAGTTCAGCCGTGGTCTTCGATATGACGGCTTTGTTTACCGGGGGTGATGCTTCGGTTACGCCCATGGTGGACGAGGCATTCCCGCTGGCATTTCGGAATTCTATCAATAAATCATTGTCGGCGATCGACGGGATAAAGGCTTTCGAGGATAACGTGTCAATCAAGTCGTCGCTTTCCTACAACGTGAGTGCCAAGTATCTGAACACGATACTCTACGAGAACCGTCCCGTGTCGATCAAGGTGACCCGCACGCTGCTTCTTTTGCCGGAAGACCGGATGCGTCCCCGGATATCGGATTCCCGTATCGGTATCTTCCTGACAAATAAGCAATATATTGCTAACGATGCCGACCAATTGCAACGCTATTCTCTGGCTCATCGCTGGCGTTTGGAGCCGAAAGACATGGCGGCTTACAAGCGGGGCGAACAGGTGGAACCCGTGAAGCCGATTGTTTTTTACTTGGACAACCTTTTCCCGGAGGAATGGAAACAACCCATTCGTACGGGAGTGTTACGGTGGAACAAGGCATTCGAGAAAATAGGTTTCCGGAACGTGGTACAAGTGTTGGATTTCCCGACGAATGATCCCGATTTCGACCCGGATAACTTGAAATACTCGTGTATCCGTTACGTGCCTTCCAGCACGCAGAATGCCATGGGTCCCTCTTGGGTAGACCCGATGACCGGGGAAATATTGAACGCTTCGATCTTAGTTTATAATGATATCGTGAAGATGTTGAACTATTGGCGTTTCGTGCAAACGGCACAGGTAGACCCGAGAGTGAGAGGCAAGAAGTTGCCGAAAGATGTGTTGGAAGAAACAATGGCTTACGTGTTGGCGCACGAGATGGGACATTGCTTGGGACTGATGCACAATATGGCGGCATCTGCTGCGTTCCCGGTGGATTCCTTGCGTTCCGCCACGTTCACGCAAAAGTATGGCACAACTCCTTCCATCATGGATTATGCACGTTTCAATTACGTGGCTCAGCCCGGCGATAAAGGCGTGCGGCTTACTCCTCCCGATTTGGGTATATATGACGAGTACGCTATCAAGTGGTTGTACTCCCCCGTCCCGGAAGCCAAAGATATTTTCGAGGAGGCTAAGATTACCGAGTCGTGGATTGATGAGAAGGCGGGCGATCCTTTGTTCCGCTACGGGAAGCAGCAGATGGCAAGCCGTTATGATCCGAGTGCTTTGGAGGAAGACTTGGGCGACGACCCGATCAAGGCGGGCGATTACGGTATCAAGAACTTGAAATATATTCTCAAGAACTTGAATAACTGGATACAGGATGACGAGTCGGCAGAATATCGCCAAGAACTTTACAACCAGATCGTGAAACAATACGGGCGTTACCTGCAAAATGTGGTTTACTGCATCGGGGGTATCTATCTGACGGAAGCCAAAGACGGCAGTCCCGACAAGCGTTTCCGTTCCGTTCCGCGTGACCGGCAGAAGGCGGCGATGAAATGGGTGACCCGGCAGATGCAGAACAACGATTGGCTGGACGATCGGGAAGTATGCTCGAAATTCAAGTTGAACACGAAAGCCTCGTCCGAGTTGAATGCTTCTGTTGCCGGGATTTTGACGAAAATATACATGAACGTGACCTTGTCGTCTTATCTGGCAGAGAAGAATCCTTACACGTTGCGGGAATTCTTTGACGATTTCTACACCGGAGCATGGGATGCCGCTATACGCAACCGAAAACTCACGCACGGGGATAAGATCATGCAGAAAGCCATGTTGGATATGATGTCCCGTTCCGTGGCTTCCATCGGGGGAAATAAGATCGGGTTGACGGGAGCCGGCAGCATCTCGACAGAAGTGGCATACGCTCCCACGATCGATGAGATTTGCTTGTACGGTTTGGACGAGAGCGGCATGATCGACAAATATGCCAAAGACTTGAAAGACGTGGAACAACGGGAAGGCAAATCCTATATGGTAGAGTTGATGAAGCAAACCGGATTCGGCTATGGTTACGGCTGGCAGAGTTGGGTACGTTCCACGGCTATTGACGAGTCGGCTGTTTACTATTACGAAACGGCATCGAAGATTGCTTCCTTGCTGGAACACCGGGTAGCCTCGGCCAACGCTATCGACCGACCGCATTATCAAGCAATGCTGTACACTGTGAAACAAATGCTAGGGAATAAATAGGGATAAACTACGCCGGTGTCGGGGTACTAAGTGACAAATAGGCGACTTTTGGGCGGCTAATAGACGGCATTGCCTACTGGTCGCCTATAGTTCGCCCACGTTTTTACGAAAAATATGCTTTTTTAACGTGCGCAGAAAATAAGTCCCGCAGATGAATTGGCAGTCTGATGGAAGGGAAGTTTTATCCCTTGCGGTGAGACAATGACGAGTTTTGTCTATTTTAAGTAGAAGCTGCCTTGTGATGCCCGGCAGCGACTCTCTAAATGTATTTTTTCAAAGGAACGAAGCGATTCAAGTGAGAAATTTGAAAAGAAAAGAATATAACAGACTTATGAAGCAAATGAATCAGATCCTACGGATCGTTTTTTTATCCGTTTTTTTATCCGGATGTATGGGTAAGGCAGAGCCGGGAAAGGCGAAATACGTGTTCTATTTTATTGGCGACGGCATGGGTGTGAATCAAGTGATCGGGACGGAGATGTATTTGGCGGAGCAAGAGGGACGCATCGGGAGCAAATCGCTGTCATTTACCACGTTCCCGGTTCGCAATCACCTGACAACTTACTCTGGCACGAATGCCGTGACTTGTTCGGCTGCCGCCGGAACAGCTTTGGCTATCGGTGTAAAAACACAAAACGGGCGCATCGGGACAGACCGGGACGGGAGGGCTTTACCCAGTATCGCGTGGAAAGCGAAACAAGCCGGGAAACGGGTGGGAATCACGACCAGCGTGGCGGTCAATCATGCCACGCCTGCCGTGTTCTACGCCCATCAATTAGATAGGCAGATGTATTACGAGATCGGGACGGATGCCGCTAAGACGGGTTTTGATTTTTACGGGGGTGCGGGATGGAAGCAAATCTTCTCTTCTCGTGATTCTTCGGCAACAGACCTTTATTCTTTGTTGCGTGATTCCGGTTACGTGGTGATCGATCATACCAGTGACTTTCGTGCATTGTCTGCCGGACGGGAAAGGGTGGTTTACGTGCAATCGGAGGATTGCGTCAACCCGTCGAGCCTGCCAACGGCAATCGATCGGGGCGCGGGAGATATGACTCTTTCGGATATTACCGGGAAAGCTATCCGATTTCTGTCGGAACAAAATGACGAAGGTTTCTTCTTGATGGTAGAAGGGGGAATTATTGACTGGCTTTGCCACGCGAATGATGCGGGGGCGGCTTTCCGGGAAATTGTTGATTTCTCGGATGCGATACAGGTGGCGCTTGAGTTTTACAAGACTCATCTCGATGAAACTTTGATTATCGTGACCGCCGATCATGAAACCGGAGGATTAGCGTTGGGCTGTGGGCCTTATGAGTTGAACCTGAAAGTTTTGGCTAACCAAAAAAGTTCGATTATCGGGTTGACCCGAAAGATAAAACAATTAAAAGAGAGCCGGGGGCTGAAACTGGCGTATGCCGATTTGCGAGGATTGTTAACGTGTGAATGTGGTTTCGGCGAAACTGTTGAGTTATCTCCGGAAGAAGAGCAACTTGTGAGAGAGGCTTGTTTGAAAGCTACTGCCTCGAAAGGAATACAACTTCTGAAAAGTGAGCACGCTATGGTAGACCCGGTTGCCCAATTGGCTATCGAAATATTGAATCGTAAAGCCCTGATCCGCTGGGCGAGTGGCGGGCATTCTGCCGGGGCTGTCCCCGTGTACGCGATAGGTGTCGGTGCGGAACAATTCGGCAGAATCTCGGATAACACGGAAATTCATGGAATAATAGAGGAGGTGGCGGGATATTGATACTATAAAGTAGGGAATATGATGTATTATTCAACCGGATTTGATCGAAAAAGAAAGAGCAGAAAATTATTTCAGCTCTTTCTTTTTACCAAATATATGGGGTGTAAATCCCCGAAACAAGAATTGTCTTCGTTTAAATATATGTTGAAGTCCCAGGATGCTTAGTATAAGTCCGTTTTGGTAATGGAAAAGTCCTAGCGGCGAATTAGCCCCGTGAACAAAAAATAATCCTATTCCCGTGGCAACAAGTGATATGAAAACAATGGAAAGTAACATTACGATTTTCCATTTGTTCTTCCTGCCTGTGATAGCCAGACCTTTATACCATTTCCAATGGCTTTTCATATGTATAAATCCCAATAGCATAAACAATAGGCTGGTAACCACGTGAAATACAGCCCAATTATGCCAAACCTCATGGTCTGTGCCATGTCCCGCGATATGTAACTCGATGCCCGTGTAAAATGATAAAACGAACACGGGAACTAACATCAAATCTGTCAAGTAAATAAATCTGCTTCTGTCCATTTTTTTTATGCGAAGTTACAGCGGATTGACGAACAGAAGAATAGACGATATATGGTTAAGATTGCACTATTCGAGGTATTTTTTTCGAAAGCAAGTAGGGCTCATTCCCACCGCTTTTGTGAACAATCGGGTAAAATAGGCACAATCATCTATCCCCAAATGAATGGAAATCTCACTTATTCTCAAAGAAGTATATACCAGCATTCGCTTGGCTCTCAGCATGAGTTCGTTTTGAATATATTTGCTTACGCTCATGCCCGTAATATCCTTGATCACCTCATTCAGATATACCGGTGATATATGTAACGCTTCCGCGTAATAAGATACATTCCTGTTAATTTGTTTTTCTTCTGAAAATAATTCCTTGAAAGCCAGTGTTATTTCAAGGTGTCTTTTGTTTTGGGATTTTTGTCCGATAGTTTCTTGCATGGAATCTGCTATTATACCCACAACGGCACATGACAGGTGCTGCAAAACGGCTTTCGGCTTGTTGTTTCCCAATTTGTCGATTCTGCGGAGAATCATAGAGAATAATTGGATCAGCTCGGCATACAAGATGTCGCTTATGCTAAATGGGGTAGGCGATAGCGCGTATTCGGCAATCGTATGTTTGGTCCGTGTATCTATAAATGCCCCGTCTACAAATAGAAGAAACGCTTTTGCATTTCCTGTATCGATAACACGATGCACTTGGTACGGTTGAACGCAAATCCCGTAGCCTGCTGATAGGTAGCTGTCTTTGAAGTCAATACTGACGGTACACGTGCCGCTCTCTATGATGGCGAATATATAGTAGTCGTCCCGGTGGATGTAATCGATAGACCGGGTCGGCGAAACGGGAGAAAGTTCCTTTGCAAATATCCCGAAATCGGATTGTTGTGTTGCTTTATGTATTGGAATATCCGTCATTCGATATTTTTTGTGAAGTTAGTAAAAAATGCCCGATAACGTGTACGTGTGGTATCCGTTTGGCATCGAAATCATGTTACGTTAGTTTCCGGGTAAAAGAGTAACAGAGCGTAACGAACGTCGTTTGGGGCGATTTGTTACGCTCTGTTCTATTTCGCTTGTTTATTTTAAATTAGTATTTGAACGAACTTCCGCCCAAGAATTCACGAAGGATGGAAGTCGGAGGTATTTCACGGGTGGGTACGGCTTGGACGTACGAGAAGAATTTCAGCAAACGGGTTGCTTTCGAGTGTTCCGGGTTTTTCACCAAAACTTCTTCCAGCAGGGGTACGGCTTGTTGTTTCAATGCCCCGAGTTCGTATGCCAATGCCGAGTTGAACATGACATCGGCTTCCTCTTGGTAGGGGACGATGTGCTTTTGTTCACCGGAGAGCACGCTTTCCCATCTTTTCAGGGTATCGAGAGCCGAGTAACCGCGGTATTTATGATCTCGCACCATACGGCGAATCAGACGGTTGTCCGAGGGATTGATGATATTGTGGTCGTCGATAGAGATGGCGGTCAAGGCTGAAATGAATATCTTGAACAGGCTCTCTTGTGGGAGGTATTGGGTTAGTTTGGGATTTAACCCGTGAATGCCTTCCACGATGATCACGTTGTTCTTCGATATTTTCAGTTTCTCGCCGTCGTAGAAGCGTTGGCCAGTTTCAAAAGAGAATTTGGGAATCTCTACTTCCTCGCCGTTTAACAGGCGGACGATATTGTCGTTGAACGTGTTGATGTCCAAGGCGTCGATGGTTTCAAAATCGTATTCGCCCTTTTCGTCTTTCGGGGTTTGATCCCGGTTCACGAAATAGTTATCCAGAGAGAGGTTCACCGGTTTGATCCCGTTCACCAGAAGCTGGATTGCCAGCCGTTTGCCGAAAGTAGTTTTCCCGGACGAGGAAGGACCGGCGATCAATATCACTTTTAGTTTTTTCCTTCTTTTCCGTACCATGTCGGCAATCAAGGAGATTTTCTTCTCGTGGAGCGCCTCGCTGACTTTGATCATTTCGCTGGCGTGGTGGTGTTCGATGGCTTGGTTCAAGTGCCCGATTTGAGTGACTTCCAGAACTTTGCCCCAGCGTTTGAATTCGCTGAACGTGTTGTATAGTTTTTCTTGCGGTTTGTATGGAAGAATCTCCTTCGGGTTCATCCGGTCGGGAAGCAAGAGCAACATCCCGTCTTTATAGTCCATCAGGTCGAATACTTTGAGGCATCCGGTAGAAGGTGCTAATGTCCCGTAGAAATAGTCGCATGTGCCGTCAATTGAATAAACGGAGGTAAATAGTTTTCCCCGGGACGAGAGTAAAAGTTCTTTATCTTTCAGTCCCTGGCGTTTAAACAATTTGATGGCTTCTTCTGTCGGGTATTCCGTTCGCATGATTTCGTAATCATGATCGATAATGCGTTGCATTTCCGCTTTTATAGAGTCAATCCGCTCGCTCGTGAGAACGATGTCCTTATTTGCTAGGCGGCAGAAAACCCCGTTGGAGAGTTGATACTCCACGATCAATGTTTTCTTGCCGAAAAGATTGATTACCGCTTTGTAAAGCACGAATACCAGTGAACGCATATACACGCTGTACCCGTCTAAAGTGCTGACATCTATAAAATTGACATATTTGGGATTGTATATCTCGTAGTGAAGGTCGCGTACCTCGTTGTTGACCAATGCACCCAGGATGCTTTGGTGGTTATCGGGGAACACTATCTTTTTGAATTCTTTTAAACTGGAACCTGTCGGAATCTGATAGGCTTCTTGCGTATTTTCGCAAAATACGATTATTTTATTTTTTTCCATGTTTCGAGTCATTTATGTGATTCATATTGACAAAGATTGCAAATAACGTGCCGTAAACTTTATTTGTACGCTTCCTTGTCTTTCGGGATAGCAATGTAATAGGTTTTGTTTTTCCCAACTTTTAATGAGGTTTGTCTTAACCAGGGGTTGAAACGTTTCAATGTTTTATAGGTTATCCCGTGTTCCTGTGCGAAGTCCGCTAGGTCTTTTATCGGCTTGGTTACTTTAATTTGGGTAGTTTCCTCGATGGGATATTTTATGCCCACGTGGAAATTGTACAAGTGGGGATTCTCCATGATCTGTTTCAACGCCATCATGCGGTACACGTAGCGTCCGGTTTCTTCACCCATCAGCAGGTCGTAGAATTTCTTTTCTTTCTGGCGATCCATTTGGCGGGTGAGCATATTCATCCCCCCGTTGTACGAGGCGGCTGCCGAAGTCCATGAACCGAATTTGTCGTATGCTTTTTTCAAGTAAGCGCAAGCCGCACGGGTGGCTTTCTCGATGTGATAACGTTCATCCACGTCTTTATCGACTTCCAGCCCGAGTTCTTTTGCCGTACCGCTCATCAATTGCCATATTCCGGCAGCTCCCGCGGGGGACACGGCTATCGGGTTAAGGCTGCTTTCGATGACGGCAAGGTATTTGAAATCGTTGGGAATCTTTTCTTCTTTTAATATCGGTTCTATAATATGGAAATACCGGGGGGAGTTTTTGATAACCTGTATCGTGTGGGAATGAAGGTTCATGTTGACGATGAGTTCTTTTTTAAAGGACTCGACAATGTCTATTCTTTCCAGCGGAACCCGTTCTCCTGTCAGGTAAAATGTATCGGGGCAGAATACGTCAGACGGTAGCAGGAAGTGTGGTATATACTCCTCTCCTTCATCGTGTTCAACTTCACGTTCATAGATGTAATATCCGATAGCGGCACTGTTCAATAATACAAGAATTGCCAATAATGTAATTATAATATTTTTTTGCACGGTTAATGAATTTATATTTTTCGAATATACGTTTTTTTCTCTGCTTTTTGTTGCAAAAATAGAGAAAAAGAGTTTATAAATACTATAAGGTTTTCTGTTGCCATTTCACGTGTCTCAGGTAAAGCCAGGAAACGATACCGATAAGAATGCCATAGGTGACTTCTACTGTCCACACGAATTCCACGTTGGCTTGCACGACGGTGGTAAGCAACCAGGTTTGGAAGGTGTAAAACACGAGCACAAACGATTCGAGAATCAAGGCATGAGTCGTGTTGCCCGTTCCGGATATGGCTTCAAAGAACGTGATCCCGAAACAGAAGCCGAGTGCTGCCAGTCCGACCACGTAAAGGGAAGGAATGGAAGCGCTTATCAGGTCGCCGCTGTTGGAATAGATGGATAGCACTTGTTGCGGAAAAATATAGCATATCAATAACACCGGAAGCACGCTCAGCATGGCGAGTTTCATGATTCGCCGCAAGGTGGGTGTGATCTCTGCTTGCCGTTGTTCCCCGATAAGACGGCTGGTGAGCGTGTTGGCGGTAGCCCCATAACCGAAAACGGGAATAAGGATCAGCATATACACGCTCCGGACGATGATCGTGATGGCAATGGGACGTTCACCCATGTGCTCGATAAGCATGAAAAAGATGTACCATGTCCCGAAAGATAAAAGTTTCTGCAACATGGTGGGAAACGCCGTTTTGAGTACGGTCAGCATGAGCCATCCTTCCAGTTTGTGGAAAGAGAACAGGGCGTATTGCTTGATGGGTAATTTAAGCAACGTGTAAAAAATGAAAATCAGGAATGCCGATATTTCTGCCATGACGGACGCGAGGGCGGCTCCGCCGACTCCCATCTCGGGGAAACCGAATTTCCCGAAGATCAAAAGGTAGTTGAAAATAACGTTGATCGTTGCCATGGCTGCCGTCGAATAACCGATGATCTTCGTGTTGGAAAGCCCGATATACAGAGCCCGGAACAAAAAGTTGAAACACACGAAGATAATCCCGTAATGGCGGTAAGACATATATTCCATAGCTGCCTCGTAGATGTTGGGAGACTGAATGGAAGCCCCTAAAAGCACGTCGCTGAAATAGCGTTGTATAAGGAATAGTGCCATGGACAACAGGAACACGAAGCATAACCCGTGTTCGAATACAACCCCGATCCGGTTCAAACGCCCTTCACCTAAACGGCGTGCCACGATGATCTGAATCCCGATGGAGAATCCCCATGCTAGCGTGGAAAACACGTAGTAGTAAATACCTGCCATGGCGGAAGCCCCGAGGGCGATCTCGCTGACTCGTCCCAAAAATGCGGTATCTGTTAAGGTGATGAGTGTTTGTGCCAAACTTCCTAGAATGATAGGATAAGCTATATTCCAGATCGTTTTGTTCGTGATCTTTGTTGTCATGTGTCCTTGTTTTAGACTGCAAAATTAACTTATAAACTTTATAAACTTACGTGTGGGGTATTGAAAGTTTATAAAGAGGGCGGAAAATTGCAGGAAAAATCGTAACTTCGTGGGTTTTAAATTTAAATTCAAGCAAAAATGACAATAGAAGAACAAGTTAGTAAAGGCATCATGGCAGCCATGAAAGCGAAAGATACAATCCGCCTGGAGGTTTTAAGAAATATAAAGAAGGTTTTTATCGAGGCTAAATCCGTGGCGGGAGCCCCGGAGCAGATTGCCGACAGCGAGAGTATCAAAATCATCCAGAAATTGGCGAAACAGGGACGTGAATCCGCAGAAATCTACAAGCAACAGGGACGTGAGGATTTGTACGCCCACGAGATTGCCCAAGTGGAGGTGATGAACGAGTTTTTGCCCAAACAATTGACTGAAGACGAGTTGCGTGTGGCTTTGAAGGGAATTATCGAGAAAGTGGGGGCTACTTCTGCCAAAGAAATGGGAAAAGTCATGGGCGTGGCAACCAAAGAATTGGCTGGTATTGCCGACGGTAAAATGATTTCTGCTATTGTAAAAGAATTGTTGGCATAATAATGTGCAGGTAAGTCCATGGGGAAACGCTGGGTGTGATTGATTTCGTCTATATCGTGATTGAAAATAAGTATCAGAAATAGAGAATGATTGAGTAAATAATTCCGACCTTTGTATAGGAATGGAGATTGTGCATGGACTTAATGAATCACTAAATATAAAGAAATGGCTACTGTAAAAGATTGGGCTGCCGCGGTGATTAAGCAGGCAGAAATTGACAAATATCTGGTGGATGGAAAGGATTTTATTGACGAGGGAAAGATATTTGAGGAAATCGAAAAAGGGAAGAATCCCGACAAGCAACGTGTACGGGATATTCTACAAAAATCGTTGGAAATAAAAATATTAACGCCGGATGAAACGGCTACTTTGTTGAATGTGGAAGACCCCGAGCTTTTCCACGAGATGCAGGAGGCTGCTTTGGAGGTGAAGAAAAGAGTGTATGACAATCGTATCGTTTTCTTTGCCCCCTTGTACTTGTCCAACCTGTGCGTGAACAGCTGTAAATATTGTGGTTTCCGTGCGGAAAATAAGGAAGAAATACGCCACGTGTTGTCCATGGACGAGGTGCGGGAGGAAACCGCTGCCGTGATCGACGAGGGACACAAGCGGATGATTGCCGTGTATGGCGAACATCCAAAGAATGGCGCAGACTATATTGCGGAGTCTATTTCCACGATTTATTCCGTGAAGCGGGAAACTCCCACGGGAAACGGGTTTAACAATATCCGCCGGGTGAACGTGAATGCGGCTCCCATGGAGATCGCCGATTTGAAAAAATTGTGGAGAGCGGGTATCGGGACGT
Organism: Butyricimonas synergistica DSM 23225; assembly: GCF_000379665.1. Classification (GTDB taxonomy): domain Bacteria; phylum Bacteroidota; class Bacteroidia; order Bacteroidales; family Marinifilaceae; genus Butyricimonas; species Butyricimonas synergistica. The sequence continues at coordinate 251,909 of NZ_KB903367.1, forward strand.
TCCAGGTGTTCCAGGAAACGTATCACCGGGGAAGATATGCCGAATTGCACCCGGCTAACACGGTGAAGGGAAATTACCGCTGGCGTCTTTATGCGATGCACCGTGCCATGGATGCTGGAATCGACGACGTGGCGATCGGGGCGTTATTCGGCTTGTATGACTGGAAATTTGACGTGATGGGATTGTTGCATCATGCGTTGGATTTGGAGCGGCAGTTCGGTATCGGACCGCACACGGTGTCTTTCCCGCGTATGCAACCGGCTCCGGGATCTTTCCTGAGCGAGAATTCTCCTTACTTGGTTAGTGATGATGCCATGAGGCGCGTGGTAGCCGTGTTGCGTTTGGCTATCCCGTATAGTGGGTTGATCGTGACGGCACGGGAAGAGCCAAATCTGAAAAGAGATTTATTGACCCATTACGGTTGCACGCAAACTGATGCTTCCTCTAAACTGGGAATCGGGGCATACTCCAAGAAGTTGAAACAAGAGGAGAATATCGAGAAGGTTCAATTCATGTTGGGCGACCAGCGTTCTCTCGATGAAGTGATCCGGGAATTGGCTAACGACGGAATGATTACTTCGTTCTGTACAGCCGGTTATCGCTGCGGACGTACGGGCGATAAGATCATGAATCTGTTGGAAAAAGGAGTCGAGGGCAAGTTCTGTAAGTTGAATGCCGTGTTGACTTTCCGGGAATACCTGAATGATTACGCTTCTCCTGCAACCCGTGAAATCGGGGAGAAACTGATCGAGCAGGAGTTGCGTGAGATTGAGGCAACCCCCTTCTTTAGCGATAAGAAATTACTTCCAACCTTCCGTTCCTATTACGACCGGATCGCGAGAGGGGAGAGAGATCTGTATATGTAATTAGGTGATGGAAATCACTGAATCATGAAAAAGGGAGTTTGAGCGTAATCCGTTCGGCTTCCTTTTTTCTTTTTATTTCTTCCCGTTCGCCTTTGCGGAACACGTAGACAAGTCCGAAGCGTTCGCATTTCTGGCGGCGTTCTTCTTCATCCTCGATGTCGGCATAGTGAGCCTCGATCTCGTTCCACAGGGAAAGGACATATTCGTCAGCTTCAGCCCGGTATTGTGCTACTTCCGCGCTGCAACGGGCGGAGTTTTGTTGAAACTGTTTTTGGGAAGCGTAGCCTTGTTTGAAATTCTCGTAATTCACTTTGACCAATGCGATAGAAGGGCTATATATCGGGTTGCCGCCGCCGTTACGGGTGCGTTCTTGTTCTCCGGCAATTACTTTTGCACCCCATTCCAGCAAATCTTGATCGGAAATGAGCGGGGGAAGTTTCGTGTCGTCTTCCGCTATACCGTAGAAGGTACGGGCGATAGGCTTCAATTCTCCTCGTGCAATAGTAAAATTCAGTACTTGTAAAAAGTGCGATATATATAGTTTCGCTTTTCTCGTGTATTCTCCGTATTTCCGGCTATTTACCGTTTGTTTATCTCGGGCACATTGTGAATTTGTGATCGCCGTTTTGAATTTCGGTAAAAAGAATTCAATTTTCTGCCTTAAGGTCAATGAAAACGGTAAATTATTGATGTCGGAAAAGTCTTCTTTGTTTAAAGCCGTTTCCAATGCCCTTATCCTTGCTGCATCTGTGTTCGGTAATCTTCTGTAAGGCATACATTTAACAATTTATGGAATAATGATCAAAATTCAAATGCGAAGGTATGAAAAAAATAAAAGTAAATCAATATTCGCTCTCGAGAAATTTTCATTTATGGTTTTAGCTTTCAGAATTCTTCGTGAGAGAAATAGAATATTTATTGCCGGTAGCTTCATGGATTAATCTTGAATCTGCATACAATGTGGGCGGTTTAGAATAAAGAAGAGGCTCGACAGGAATGAAGAGCCTCTTCTGATTGCAAGTAATATTTGTCGTTAATTTAGTTTATTCTTGAACCCATCGTCCTGCTTCAATATCTTCTAACGTAGGGTTATAAGCGTTGTTACTAATAGTACATTTCGTGAAATCCAAGTTTGGTATCAGGTTTTTCAAGCCCGAATAATCAGTGAGAGCCGTGCAATAGGTGATACTCAAAGTGCCTCCCAAAGTTTGCAATGCACTAAATCCATTCAAGTCTTTCAAATTAGGAAGTTTTTGATAAGTAGTTCCACCTAAGGTAAGATTTCCTTGAATCTCCGTCAACAACGGGAAATTGAATGTTTTTATGGCATTCATTTGCGAAAAAGATATATTCCCTGTAACCTGAGTCAATTTCGGGAACTCGAAAGATTCGATCCAACCGCCATAATCGGTAGTTGATAAAGAGCCTGCCTTTTCCAGATCGGGGAAAGATACTTGGAAAGGTGTAAGGGGTTTGCTGGAAGAAGTTGTTACTTGCAAAGTCCCTCCCACGGATTGTATATTGCTAATTTCGATGTCACCGGTACGTTCTTTTGTGCTTATCTTAAGATTTCCTTTTAGAGACACAGGGGTATTGTTTGCAGCTACCAATTGGGGAATAAGTGTTTCTGCCCCCTTTATAAGGGTAAAAGTAATGTCCCCTTCATACTCGCTAGGACCGAATAATTGAGTTAATTTTGCACAATTAGAAATAGTTACAGAGCCAGTGAATGAGTTGTCAAACCCTTTCGGAAACTGAAATTCTTCCAGTTCACTCAAACCGTTTAGTGAAATTCCTTGGCAATCCGTCAATGAAGGAATATTGATATCTGTCAATAGAACAGAAGAATTCAACGAAATGATTCCGCACGTGGTTAGATTTGGTAAAGACAGTGAGGTTAAGTTTGTCATGGTATATATAGTCAAATCTCCCATAGAACTCAATTTGGGTAATGAAAGTTCTTTGACTTCTGGCAATTGTTGGAATGTCAACTTATTTACCGTAGTCAATTCCGGAAACAGAATATCCGTGGAGGCTGTCAAATAACTAATCGTGGCGTTTTCTCCGATCGTTGTTAAGCTTGGGAAAGAAATCACGGGTAAGTTAACCGCTTTTACGGATAAAGTAAAAGTTTTCGTCACTTGAGCTAAACTGGAAAAATCCAAGACCTCCATTTCATGGTTGTTTGTGGTACCTGAAATATCAAAAGTATTTACCGTCGTTAATTTGGGGAAAGCGATACGGGTAGGTGTGTAGAAGCTGGTAATTTTAATTTCCCCGGCATTTACCAGTTCCTTTGCTTCCAAGGCTTCCAATGCCGTCAAATTTGAAAATGAAAGTTCATTGGTTACTTCTTGTAACGAAGAAATGTCTATTTGTTTCAACTCAGACATGTATTGTACGCTGAATTTTCCTCCTACCCGTTGTAATTTAGGGCAAAGTAAACGTACAAGATTATCATTCTTGTTCGCGGAAGTTCCCAGTTCTATATCGCCTGTACACACTTCTAATTCCGGTAGGTCAATCTCCTCCAGACTTTTGCTGTTCATGTATAATTTGCTGATACGTTTTAATGTAGGCAATGTTAAGGTTTGTACACAATTGGAGTTCATGATGATATCCCCGACTTTTTCCAATTTTGGCATATCGATGTTCATATTCGTGGTAATATCGCTGCTATTCTCTTGTGTTCCAATCATGATAGCTCCCGCCTCACGCAAGTTTTTCAATCCGTCCAAACTGTTCCCGGTGTATGTGTTACGGATAATAATGGCCCCTTTCACGCAAGTTAATTCTTGTAGGGGAGATAAAGTTACAATTGGATCATCCTCGATGGATGTGGAGCCGATAACCAAATTCCCGTTAATAATATTTATGCCCAATTCGGCAAAAGCAGCCACTTCTGCCTGGGTATTCAAAGATACACTCTCTTCCGAATAGACATTTTCCCGTACGATTTTCAACGTGTAATGTCCCACGGAACCGTTATAAGCTATTAAACGGAAAACCTGTTCCGAGTCCCAATCGGTAATTGTAGCCGGATCGGGAAGGACGCTCGCTTGTTCACAGATTTCGTAAGTGACCTTGGCACCTTCCAAAGAAATGTTGCTTGGTACGTGGAGTATTAATGTGCTATCCGTTATGGCAGCTTCGTAAATCTCGCCTTCCGCGGAGGTAAGTGATAAAGAAAGAAAATGTGCGTCTGTTCCCAAATAAGGTAAATCCTCATCGTTATCCGAGCATCCCCACGCCATCATGACACTCGTGAACAAGACGAGTGCATAAATAAAGTATTTATTTTTCAGGTTATTCATATCATTCATTGTTTAAAAATTAATTTTCCGGGGTATATCTTCCTGCCTTCATATCATCCAGAGTGGGATTGTAGGCACAACCGGAAACTTTCCATTGTGAATCATTTAAAGCCTCTACGACATTTTTCAAGGCAGAAAAATTTGATAAGTCTCTCAAATCGGTGATGGAGACACTCCCCACTTCTGTTAGCATAGGGAGATCCATTTGTGTGAAATCACTAGGCAGCCAAGTCATGCCGCTTAAAGTGAATTTTCCTCCGATTTTTTCCAATACCGGTAGTTCTAGAATTTCCAGATCTCTTAAAGATGAAAAGGTGAAATTTTCACGTACTAGTTTTAATTTTGGAAGCCGCAAGTAATTCAACAAGTACATTTGAAAAGTTGCGGAACCCACTTCCTCTAAATCAGGATATGCGAGATCAGAGAAAACACTTCCTCCCATACCGGATATTACATTGATTTTTTTAATCCCTGTTATTTCATAAGTCGGATTGTTTTTGAAATTGTCTAACTCAAAAGTTCCCGTGATTTCTTGTAAATCTTTGAACGGGAATGGAGGTAGTTCTTCGGAAAGGGCATTAATTGTCAAATTCACAATCGAGGGGCGACTCTCCACTTCGGTCAATTTAGAACATCCCCCAATTGTTAAAGTTTGCAAGTTTTCTATAGCGGTAAAATCCAATTTCTCTACTTCAGGGATATAGTATATCATGATCGTAGCACACTCCGATAATTGGGGTGTAGAGAAAGTCGGCCCGTAATAATGTTGAATGTTTAATGTCCCGGAAACCCGTTCCAATGCCGGGAATTCCATTACATCCATTTCATTCTTGGTGTTTGCGGTAAACTTAAAGTCTCCATTCACGCTCTTTAAAGATTGTAAATTCAGTGATTGGAAAGCTACTTGAGGATTCGAGAAATTCAAATTAAGACTGAATTGATTGCATTGTTCTATTTTAGGCATACTGAACGAAGTCAATGAATTCGTGTAAGCCACATCTATATCTCCGGAGATTTCTTTCAATTCCGGGAAAGCAAGTGCATGTAATTTCGTTAGATTTTTTGCGATCAATGTTCCATTAATCTTTTCCAGTTTCGGGCAGGAAAGTTCTGTCACGCCTTGGTAATATTGTAGCGTAAATATTCCACCGATGCTCTCTAGGACAGGTAAAGCGATACTTGTAAGCATCGTGTTGGCACTCGTCTTCATGGTGAAATTGGTAACGCAATTCACTAAAGACGAGAAGTCAATACTTCCTAATTTACTGGCAGAGAGGTACAACCATCCGGTTTCCTGTAATGCCGGAAGATGCAGGCTTTTGACTTTTGTGGAGTTTACCACCAATTGTCCCAGATTTTTCAATGCCGATAATTCTACGTCGAATTCATTTAGGCAGTTCAATGCCGTGGAGGTGGTTCCTAAATAAAGTCCCGCTGCAGAACGAATCTTTTCTAGTCCCCTTAAACTTGTTCCGGCGAAGGAATTGTTCACGATGATATTCTGCTTTACTTCAATCAGGTTGCTCAAAGCCGAAAGGTCCTTAATCGTATCAATTCCTTCTTCCAGGTTGTTGTTACCGATGATCAAATCGCCTTCAATAATGGTTATTCCACTGGCAGCTAATGCATCTACGTCCGCTTGGGTGATTAAAATCACTTCACCTTCACTGGATACTTCTGTACGTGTCACACTGTACGTGTATTTTTTTGTTTCCTGGTTATAGGCTGTTACTGTAAATGCTTGTTCCGTATCCCAATCCGTGATTTCTGTCGGGTCGGGAGTAACCGAAGCTTGTTCACAAAGAGAAAAATTCACTTTTGCACCGGTAAGTGACACGTTTAACGGGGCTGTAACTACAATTTTATTACCGGTTATCGCTCCCGGGTAACAATCCCCATTGGGAACAGTTAAAGAAAACGAGATAATCGAGTTATCGCTTCCGTTGAAAGGAAGCTCGTCATCATCATCGGAACAGCTGAAAACGAGCAACGTTCCGAGTAACATTAACAGGTATAATTTTATATTCTTCATTTCAATTGATTTAGATTGTTATTTTTTCTCCCGAACTTGGGACTGATCTCTAAAAATAATTCATAATTGCGCCTTGGCATGGGGCGTGACAGTACGGTAACATATTCCGAGTCGAGTAGATTGTTTACGATTGTCTTCACGGATAATTCCGTCCATTTCCACGAGAAGCGTTTCTCTATGGAGAAATCACTCATGTAGTAAGGTTTCAATCGTCCGGTGATATACGAGACTTCATTGCTGGTTGTGGTGAATCGTTCGCTGTAATAACTCCATTTGTATGAAAAATTCCAATTCTTCCATGACAGGCGGGTGGTTACAGCCGCTGAATATTCCGGTATGTAACACAACTGTTTCTCGTAAGAGGCATCATTGGAATTGATTTGCTCCCCGTAATTCTTCGAGGGTGTCCATGCGAAATTACCCGAAATATCCAACACGGTATTTTTCGAAAGAAAAAACATGTTGTCACTCGTCATCTCCACCCCGTAATTATGTACTTCCCGTACATTTGACGGTTGCCAGAATCCTTTTGTGTTCGGAGTCCAAAGGATCCAATCGTCGATGTAGGAGTTGAATACAGTTGCGTTACCTTTCAACAAGTAATGTTTCTGGGCAAGTTGGAACTCTACGCCTCCATCATAGGTAAAACCATGTTCTGCCTCCAGCTCAGGATTACCACCCGGCTGAAAATACAGGTCATCCAATGATGGATAACGGTAATTGCGGGCGATGGAAGCCTTTGCCACTAAATTCCAGCGTTCGGAAATGACATAATCCAGAAATAATGCGGGAATAACAGGAATTGTATTCTTCCCGTACATTTCCTCGCGTAGACAAGCGGCTATGGCCAAACGCTCTGCAGGTTTCCAGCGAGCGGATAAGCAGGCCGTCATTTCAAAGCGTTTCTTGTCGTAATTATTTCCAATGTGATAAGGACTTTTGTCTTTACTTTTCACTTGATTCTCGTAAATATTCACATCAGCGGAAAAGAACAATCGGGGAACGGGGGAATATTCCACGGCCAATTGCCCGTACCAAGTGTTCACGTAGCAACGGGAATGGGTGATATCCGTGGACACCGCATCTTGTCGCTTCGTGAAGTAATCATAAGCGATATCGGAATAGACGTATCCTCCTTTTGCGCTCCATTTGAAACAGTCTTGAAGATAATCCCATGACAAGACTGTGCGTGAAGTATGAATTTTTTGCTCGTTCGTGAATTCCGAGTCCTGTTTGTAATCTACGCTTAAAAAAGGCAATCCTCGTTTGGAAGCCGTGTACCAGCTTGATATTCCCCACCGATGACCTCGGTTTGAGCGGTAATATATTTCTTGTAATGCATGTAAGTCATCGAAATAACCGCTCTTGTTCCGTTCTTTCGGGTGATAGGAATTCACTAGAATGTCATTTTCGTAAACATCCGTTTTTTTGTCATAGTTGGTATATTTATAGTCATTCTTTGCCGTGGAATAGACTACTCTGGAGGAGGTTTGCCAATGATAATTTCCGTACGTTAACCGTAAAAATTGATCGTAAGTGTCAAAAGAACCGATGCCTTGAATGTATTTCACTTGGATTCCATCTTTTTGCAAAGGTTTTGTCTGCAAGTCGATAGCACCTCCCAGACCGCCTCCTGTCAGACCGATCGACGAGGCTCCATGATAAAGGGTCGCGTCATCGATAAAATAGGAGGGAATCATGGAAAAGTCCACGGTCCCGAGCATCGGAGAATTGATCCTCATACCGTTCCACATTACTTGCGTGTGTGATGCCGAGGTCCCTCTGAATTCTGCCGTTGATTGTGTGGCACGGCCGTAACTTTTGACAAATACTGTTGAATGCACGGATAATATATCTGCTAGTGAAAGAGCTATGTTGTCGTGTAATACAGCCGTATCCAGACGGGTTTTCTGGATCCCCGTATTCTTCAACGGGCGTTTCCCCACGATAGAAACAGAATCCAACTCTAAGCTATAAGCCACCTTTTCTTGCTGGGCTTTCACTACAGAAGAGATCCCCGCCAATAGCAGTATATTCACGACAACACGCCACATAATCACCTTTATTTATATAAATGATAATCAAATATAGGTTTCACTTCCGTGGAGATTTCTCCCAAGTTGGGCGTATAACCCACCGGTGCGGTTTGAACCTTCACGAAATCGATATATTTCAAGTTCGCCGGCTTCCCGTCAAATGTCACCGCGTTGGAAATTTTGAAATACCCGGTCTCTCCGGCAATATCTTTAACATAGTCAGACCCTAGATTATCCGTGTAACCCCAGGGATAAGCAGGCATTAAAGAGGCGCCGTCCTCGTAAGTGGAATGATCCACTAAGCGGGAACAATAGAACGTGACTGATCCTGAGGGTAACCACGATTGATAGTAAGAATCCGAGGGATTCCAATAGGTCATGTGAGGAACGATACCACTTTTGCCTAAGTTATCTGTCCATTTGATGGCAACCTGTTTTTTCGTCGGTTGGTAATAGGTGATGGCGTATTCTAAGATTTGATTTTCCCCGCCATACTCGGAACCTTTCAATTCGTACCACGTGTCGTTGGGCAATCCGTCGCCATTTTCATCCTGACTTACCCAAATGATACCTGGTTCGGATTGATACCCGTAAGGATTACCTCCGATGATTAAGTCATACCCACCATCGCTATTTTCCACGCTATGGTCGAAACCGACAATCACGTAACCTCCACAAGCTCCCAGCGAGATGCTCCACCATTGACCTTCAGAAAGTCCGCGTTCGAAACGGTTTATGATGGTGTCGCATACTGCGGCATGAGTGATGTTGGCCGGGTATGAAGCCCCGTACATGTAACCATTTACCTGGTGACCCGGTGCCGGCATAAATTCATATACCCGGTTGATCAAGGCCCTGCTCTCGGCTGAAGGGAAACGCCTGTAAGTACCTTCCGGGGGACAAACATTCATGGTGAACTCTTGACTTACAGTGCAGTATTCATTCTTCATCGTCAATACCAACTGGTGGGTTCCTTGCGTTTCACCTTCGAAAACATATTCCGTGGCGTTACTTTCGTCTACCACTTTCCCGTCTAATGTCCACGTGTAAGTACCATCAAAATCATTTTCTATAAAATAACTTTTCACTTTCACGGAACGTCCCACCGACAAATTGAACTCCGTTTGCGGGAATTTCCACGAGAATGGTAATTCTGAAGGTTCGCAAATGTTTACAGTAAACTCCACATGATCTTCTCCGTCATTGGAAGTTGCTGTCAAGGAGACCTGATAACTACCAGTTTCAGCCTGTTTGAACGTGTATTCCAACGTCGAAGCAACTAACGTACCGTTCACTTTCCAGGCGTAAGTAGCATTCTCTCCGTTTTCCACTTCAGGGACAAAAGACAATTCCCGGTTCTGAATGGTCTTGAACCCTTCTTCTGGAATATAAAGAGAAATCATCGGGGCATTCAACGGCAGTACCGTGATCTTCAACTCCTCTTCGGCAATCCCGTAATCATTCATTACTTGCAGTTTTAGGAAATATTCTCCCGTTTCGACCTCGTTAAACGTGTAAGAAGATTCGCGTCCGACTATTTTCTGATTTAACTTCCACACGTAAGAAGAAGTTTCGTCCACGTAATCATACGTGGGTGAGATCACAAGATCTCTGCCTACTTTCACCCGATAACGGGCAGACTCGGCATCCAGTGTAATCACCGGACTCTCTTTCATGATTGATTCTTTGTCGTCCTCACACGAAATGAAGAGCAACATTCCCAAGAATACTTTAAAAAAAATACTAAATCTCATGTTTTTTCTATTATCACTTAAAACTAAACGAATTCGGATTAATTCCTACTCGGAACTTGTCAATTAACACGCCTTGCGAGGAATAACGATAAACTACCCCGGATTGCGAGTAATCCACGGCATCTGCCACATAGATATCCGAGTTCACGGGATTCACGTTCAAACCGTAAAGTTTATGCTTTTTCCCGTTTGCGTCGATCTCGGCCGTGATAAACGGGCGCACGGGCAAGTGGGCATCCGTCACGCTCATCCGATAAACATCGTTATTGATCAAATAAAGTGTATCTCGGCCGCCATTCAATGCTATTTGAACATTAGCCTCATCGGTATCTAGAGCTTGCTCCTGTTCAATTCTCCGGGTCGTGGCGTCGATTTTATATAAATATGGGATATTATCCCCGTAAACATCTTCGGACGTGGCATAACCGCCATCGGTGATCACCCACAATTTTCCGTATTTATCTATTTTCATGGATTTAGGTTGCCAACTGCTCAATGTGATACTGTCGCAGACTTCATCCTTTTCCGTGTCGATCACCAGAATTTTGTTGCTGTATGACCAGCAATTGGTAAAGACATATTTCCCGTACTGCACCATCTCTTCCGTGGAACTATATCCTCGGTTGGAAGGTTGTTTTGTCGGTATTGCCCCGATATACTTGAATGTCTTCGGGTTAAAAATATTCACGTAGGGCGAATATAAATCCGTCACGTAAGCTTTGTTTTCATTCACGATATGCACGAACCGGGGATTGATCATCTTTGTGCCTTCTGTCTCGAGTTGTCCCTGTACTTTAAAGGTATTTATGTCAATTCCCCAGACTATACCGGAGTTTTCCACCGCGATGTAAGCAGTTCCATCGTAAATGATCACGGATTGCCCCGTGTCGCCCAGTTTGCGATCGTTTGCCCGGTAGAAAACTCCATTTTCCACCTCTTTTGTGACGGGATCGTAATACGACAAGGTCGCGTTTCCCGCGTTAAAATTTCCCTCGTTCAAGATGAATACTCCGTCTCCGGAAACGGAAAATTCTTCTTCCTCGTTATCGCCCACGTTATCACACCCTCCTGAAAAAAGAAGAAGAAGCAGCATGAGATTGCTCAAAAAACATTTGTAATTCATAGTACTAATTGTTAGTTAATATTAATATTTTACGTGGAAAATAACTCAAAGCGAGCATATACACACCAACCGATGCGAATATCAATTCGATTCAATCCTGTAACCCGCGCAGGAGTATAAATCCACTATCATTTACCAAAAGCAGGTCTTCTGACTTGTCCCATTTTGATGCCTTCCCAGAGTAATCCAGTGGCAAAGAATATCAAAACACGATCTCTTTCGAGATAGAACTTACAGCAGCGGGGACTGTTCAAGATTTTCACTTGATTCCCTTTTAATCAAAGGCTATAAAAATTTAGCCTTGAACTTTTGACGTCGCGAAAATAGTGTTTTTTATAATTATTGTTTGTAGAACCGTTTACTTTTTTCGATTTTTATCGGGGAATCGTATTTTTATAGTGGGTATAATTCTCGATAATATTGTTCACGAAATTGAAAGTTTGTTTACCGTCGCAGTAACCGTTGCGGGACAGGGAATCCCGGTATATTTCGGGGCGGGATTTGTATCGGATGAAATAATCCACGTTATTATTCCACACGTTGGGGTTCTTGCCGTAGGATTCTGCCAATCTCATGGCGTCGAACACGTGCCCCGCTCCGGCATTGTATGCTGCCAAGGTAAATTTGATGCGGTTCAAGGAATCGAGATCGTATTTGGCAAACATTTTTTCGAGGTATTTCAAGTAATAAGCCCCGACATGGATATTATCCTGCGGTTCTATATAATCCTCGAATCCGAGTTGGAGAGAGGTTTCCGGCATGACTTGCATTAACCCGACCGCCCCGTAATTGGAGGTTGCCTCGGGATCGAAACCGGATTCCTGGTAAATCACGGATGCCAATAGACGCCAATCCCAACCTATTTTTTGGGCTTCCTTTTTGATGATCGGGTCGAAACTGGAAATGACACCGTTTTTCAGCTTGTAATACTTGGAATTGTGGAGTGATGTGACATAATTGCTCTTGTAATAACGATTGTAAAGTACGGGAAATTTTTCTGTTTTCTTCATTGCCTCCAACCATTGATTGAGTTCTTGAAGCAGGTATCTTGTATTCCCGGATACAGCCCACGCTACGGGTTCCAAGTCGGATAGTTCCAACGAGTAATCTATATGTGTCATGTATTGGGCTGCTATCTGTGCGATGTTCTTGTCTATCACGGTGAGCGGGAGTTCACTTTTTTCTACTTGCAGGAGAATATCTTCGTAAGTCAAGTATTCTACTTCCGTGATTTTTAAATCCAGCTGAAGGGAATCACTCAGTTCCCGGAGGAAACTTTTGTACGTGGTGCCTTCCTGAACGAAAATTTCTTTCCCTTTCAAGTCATGTACGTCACGAATCAAGGAATCTTGTTTTTTATTTTGTACCAACACTTTGTTCGTGCTGAATAACGGGGACGTGAAATTGATTTGTTCTTTGCGGTCTTTCGTGACCGAAAGACTCATCGCCACGAGATCGTATTTGCCTTCGTTCAATTCCCGCAGACTTTCTTCCACGTTGGCATTGACGTCAATGTGCAACTTGACACCGAGATAATCGGCGAAGTCTTTTACCAGATCGTAATGAAATCCCTTGGGAACTCCTTTATACACGTAGTAGTCCGTTGTGTTGTAATAGGTGCATACATTTAGAACGCCCCGTTGCTCGATTTTCTCCAACGTGCCGTCTTCGGGTATAATGAATGGAACTTCTTCTTGTTCTGTTTTACAAGATGACAAACAAAGCAAGAACAACCACGTGTATGTAATAATTCTTATTATATACATGATGCAAAGATACGAAATAAAAATTAAAATCGTGTAAGGGCGATTTCGAGAGAGGGGAGTCACACGGGAAAGATCCCGGGTAAATCTATGGTAAATAAGGGGATGGGCTAGCTTAATTACGGAGTTTCTTCGATACAACTTCGAAGCAATTTCGCTCGAGGGCGTTTATGTTACGTTTATGCTACGTCCATGCTACGTTCATGAGGTAGGGTATCGGTTAACTATCGGTGGGATATGCCGGGAGATATCATTATGAATTTGTGATATAATTTGGCTATATAAAAAAATGGTTATTTTAAATTTCCAGTTTATTTGTTTTTTATACATATATTAAGTTTAACAGGAAAAACGAATATATTTTGTGTATCTGTGGTGAGTGTATATTGTACTGTGTAGCTATGTATTTGAAGGAAAAATATATACTATAAAAATATCAATAAACGATCGTTTATTGATATGCAAATATATGGTGAGTTTCCAATTTCCGCAAATTATTATGTGCTTTTTTTTGTTCAAGAAATCAAGCACTTGCATTATATTGACAATAAAAACAAGTTAATCTGATTTAATTTCATGAAACGATCATTAATTGATCGTTTTTTATGACACGTAATTGAGTCGATATCATATGTAAATATGGGGATTTTTGCATAAAGAATGTTTTCGTTTTGATTTACAGTGGAATTGTATGTGTTTATTGTAAATATTGGAAAATGTTTATCTACAATAATTTATTGGCGTTTGTAATGAAATAAACAAATAATTATACGTGCGAAATATGAAAAGATCACATGATGTTTTTTCAAGTTCGGTTGTCAGGAAATGTATATTGCTCTTGTTCATGAGCGGAATGACAACCTTTGCTTTTGCCCAGAAGTGGGGGGTAAAAACGAATTTATTGTATGACGTGACAACTACATTTAATCTAGGAGTGGAATTCGGGCTTGCTCCCCGGTGGACGTTTGATTTGTCGGGAAATTATAACCCTTGGACTTTAAACAAGGGCAAGAATAAAAAAATTAAGCATTACTTGGTACAACCTGAGTTGCGGTATTGGCTGTGCGAGAAGTTTCAAGGGCATTTTTTCGGTATTCATGCCGGGTTCTCTGAATTTAATTTTAGTGGTTACCGGATTCCTTTTTTGCCTAAACGTGTGAAAGATCATCGTTACGAGGGTTGGGCGTTATTGGGTGGTATTTCTTACGGTTACTCGTGGATATTGGGCAAGCGCTGGAACTTGGAGGCGACAGTCGGCGGCGGTTATATTTATTTCGACTATGACGCGTACGATTGCGAGAAATGCGGTTCTTTCCGAGGCAACAACACGAAAGGGCGTTGGAACCTGACAAAGGCGGGGCTTACATTAGTTTACATGATAAAATAGACGGAAAATTATGAGAACGAGAAATATATTGCCGGCTTGTTTGCTGGTACTCTTGTCGGGAGAGGCTTTCTCCCAGGTGAAGGTGGAAAATTCTTCGGTGAAGAAACAGAAACGGGATGTTGAGGTGCGTTTCGAGATACGCGAAACGCCGGGATATGTCCGTAGCCGCCAGAAAATGGTGCTTCGCCCTTACTTGTACTCGGGCGTGGACACTCTGTGGTTGGCGCCTGCACAGTTATACGGGAAAATCCGTTACAAACGGGAGCGGCAGGAACAAACACTGGCGGGAAACCGTGATTGGACTCTGGAGGGGTATAATAAATTGAAAGGCGCCACGTTGGTGTATGCCGAGTCGGCACGTTACGAGCGTTGGATGAAATCGGCGGGTTTGGGAATAGCTTATCACTTGGAAGGGTGTGGATGTGAATGTTGTGATGGCGATCAAGTAGTTCCGGTTGGTCCTGTATACGTTGCCCCGGAACCGGAAGTAATTCCTGTTACCCCGGCAGCGAAAAACTTCGAAGTGCTGGAAGCGAAGAAACGCTGGAACTTCAGGGAGGAAATGAAAGTGTTTTTCCCCGTGTCGAAGACTGTGTTGCACGCCGACAAGTACGGGAACCAGAAAACGTTGGATGATATTATAGCCGGGATTCGTGAGATTGGCGATAGGGAAAAATTGCGTTTGCAAGGCGTGGAAATCACGGGATTCGCTTCGCCCGAGGGAGGGGTAGCATTAAATACGCGTTTGGGAGAAGGGCGTGCCCGGGCGTTGAAAGATTATGTCCAAAAAGAGTTACCGGATTTGCGTGACGAGGATTTCGTGTTGGTCAACGGTGTCGAGAACTGGGATGGATTGCGACAATTGGTGGCGGCATCAGACATGGAATATCGTGACGAAGTGTTGGGTATCCTTGACGATGCATCGTTAGGCGCGGGGCGTAAAACCGCGTTGATGAAATTGGCGGGGGGCAAACCTTACCGCTATATGTTGAAGGAGTTCTACCCGGGATTGCGCAACGCTTGCTACGTGTCGGTATTCTATGACGTGTTGGGCGACAAGGCGGCAGACGCCGTGAATGCCGCCAACGAGTTGATCCGTGCCGGGAAGTACGCCGAGGCGTTGAAGATGCTGGAGCCTTACAAGAATGACGATCGCACTTTCAATTCTATCGGGGTTTGCTACATGATGATGGAAGAGGAAGAAATTGCCATCGAGTGGTTCGAAAAAGCAATCCGTGCCGGACATGCCGGAGCAGAGAAAAATCTACAACAAATCAAATAATTGTTAAACATAAATAGTTTGAATTAACTTTTAGTCCAAAATTTTAAATTAAAATCTATGAAACTGAACAAGTTAGTGCTGGTTGCATTGATGGCTCTAGGAGCTGTCGCTTGTGACAAGAATGACGGGGAAGAAACGAGTAAAGCCCCGAAAAGTGTGAGTTTGAAATTGGCGAACGTGAAAGCCATTTCAGCGAGATCCGGAGACGGAAAGCCTATTGTAGCCCCGGAAGGAGGTACCGTGAAAGCAACAATTAGTGATTTTCACGTGTTCTTCACGGATGGTATAAATTTGTATGAAGGAAAATCAAGTGCGGGAGAAACTACGGAACATGCCTTTACTATTACAAATAACCAGCTTCCGGAGAATATACAATTTCACTTTTTGCCTTACAGTGTGAATAAAGTGATTGTTGTTGGTAATGCGCAAGCTAATAGTTCGGATTTCACGAACGTGAAAACTTATGCTGATTTGACCGCATTGAAAAAATCAATTGATGACCAACAAGATATTGAGAAATTGATCTTATGGGGAGAAGAAGAATTGACTTTCAAGAACAACGAAGACCATGGAAACTTGTATCAGGCAAGCGTAAATGTGGTACCGTTGATCGCTCGTTTCGAGATAGCCGGTTTTACTTGTAACTTTAGTGATCCGGCGAAGTATTCTGCAATCGAATTGAAACAAATTGCAGTTAATAATTACTACAAGCAAGCAACAATCTCGGGTGCAATTACATCTGCTGATTTGTCCAAAGCAGATACGGATGAGGGGAATATCATGAAATTCTTGGTAGACGGAACCAGACCGGGATGGAGTCATGATGTCTTGGCTGCAACGTTGACTTCGACGAGCAACACGGATGATCATGCGAATGCCCCGTTCTACTATCATGTATATGGTGATGTCCAACCGGAATTCGTTTTGCAGGTTGTGGGTGACAATATGCCTCTTTTTGTTGTAACCAAAGGATTTATAAAAAATGGAGAGAATGCGGTGTTGACCGACTTCGCTGCCGGAAAGATTTACAAGTTAAATTTCACTTTTGATGATACCGTGTTTGAGCAACCGCAAAAATGCGTTAACGTGACAGTTGATGTTGTTGCGTGGGAAATCGTTCCCGTAACCCCGGCATTCTGATAAAGTTCTTTCGAGAGCGGAAATAATAATTGATGGCGAGAGGCGGGAGGTAAAGACTCCTCCCGTTCTCTCCAACTAAAAAAAGAAAAACATACAGGTATGAAATTAATAAAGGATGTCTTATTCATGCTACTGGCGGTAGGGATGTTCGGTAGTTGTATCAAGGAGGATTTGGATGATTGCCCGAAGTACAGCGTGAACACCTTGTCGTTGAGTTACAAGGGCGACGGAACTACCGAGATCTTCAACGAGAAGATCGAGAAAGTGGTTATGTATGTTTTCGACGAGAACGAACAACTTGTAACGACGAGGGAGTTGACGAAAGAGGAGGTTGCTCAACGTGGCGTGACGATGCCGGACTTGGCTCCGGGGAGGTATCGCGTGGTGTGTTTCGGAAATATGCGGAACACGCAAACGAATGATTTGACGTGCGGTGATTGCGACAAGATGTATTGCGCTGCCGAGGAGTATTTTACCCGGAAGACAATTTCCGGGAATGATCCGCTTTATTACGCGTCGCTGGAAGTGGTGGTGACGGAGGAGGATCAACACTGGACACAGGAGTTCGAGAGTGCTCACTACAAAGTGTCGGTGGAAGTGGCGGGAGTTCCTGCCGAATCAAATTTGACGATTGAGTTGTGCAATGTTTTGCCTTACACGACTTTCGAGAACGTGGCGGGAGGTGAAGCGACAACTTACGTGTTGGACTGTGATTATAAAGACGGGCTGCAAAGTGCTCTATCCCATATAATGCGCCACAAGGATCACTCGGAGGTGGACGTTTGCGTGCGCAATGCCGGGGGGAAAGAGATGGCGAAGGTGAATCTCGCCGACTTCCTGGCTGCCAATCTCATGATCGATTGCACGAGGAACGAGGTACTGATAGCCATTCGCTTCGAGTTTAAGAATGCCGACGTGGAAGTGAGTGTACCAGAGTGGTATATCGAGATGGTGAAAC
Organism: Butyricimonas synergistica DSM 23225; assembly: GCF_000379665.1. GTDB lineage: Bacteria > Bacteroidota > Bacteroidia > Bacteroidales > Marinifilaceae > Butyricimonas > Butyricimonas synergistica. Next base: position 269,564 of record NZ_KB903367.1, read on the forward strand.
CTGAATTTTAAACGAGACGATTATGCAGAATATGAAACGAATATTTTTAGCGGCGTTGCTCGCTGGTATCTTCTCCGGTTGCGCGGACGAGGAGCCGGAAGGTAAGGAGACTCGTGACGTGACCGTGCAGATGAACGTGGGGACGCGTGCCGCCCATCCGGATGGAACGGCGTTTGAATCGCTGCGGGTGTATGTTTTTTCCGCCGCGGGCCAAAGGATCGGTTACAAGCAATTCACGGGGGAAGAGATCGCCGCCGGGAGTTGTCTGGTGGATATCAAGCAAGTCGTGGTAGGCGGGGAGCAGACGATGACGTATTACTTGGTTGCGGATGAAGGTGCCGTGACGATGAACAATCGTCCGTTGAATTTTCGAGAAACAATGACCGCTGGGGAGTTGGACGATATCGCTTTCGGGCTTGTGGTGAATAATAACAAATTGCCTATGGTTTGCAAGGATAGCAGGACATTGTCCATGGACGATTATGAAGAGAATACGGTCCCGGGACACGAGGGGCATTGGCTCGTTCGGGACAACACGCCCTTTCTGCTGAAGTATCCTTGCGGGAAACTGGAGCTTTATTTTGCCAAGGGACCTAACGTAACGGCGGACGGTCTGGTCGTACGTTCCGCCACGTTGTTGAGAGCGGGGTTGTTGGAGAAGAATTACGTGTTCCCGCCTGAACCCGGTAAATTGCAAGATATTCCTTCTTTCGGCACGGATATGCCGGTCGAGTTATTGAACGAGGGGAAGGTGACAAAAAGTTTAGCGGCACGGACGACCGACGCCGGCGATTACGACTTGATGAACGATAACGTGTTTTTGTTCGAGAATAACCGGGGATCCCAAAACCCCGATGTGCAAGGTGATGCCGGGGGCAACGTGGTGCGTGTGGTCTATTCCGTGAACGGGGGGACAGAAAAGACGAAAGACATTTATTTGCCGCCGGTTGAGCGAGGGCGTAATTACCGGGTATTCTGCTGGGTGGATTACCGCGGGGTGATAGAGATCGCGTATAGCGTGTTGCCGTGGAATGCGGAGGACGTGTACGAGTTGGACGGCGGGGCGCATCCCACGTATTCAAGCGCACCCTACACGGAAGGCGACTATAGCACGGACGTGTGGTATTCGGACGTGGAGGTGAATTATCCCTACCAGCGGGAAGGGTCCGTAACATTCGTGTTCGACATGCAGAGCAACCACTCGTGGACGCCGACACTGGTGGGCGGGGGCAACAAGTTCGAGATGGCGGTAATGCGTAGAGACGACAACGAGGTGATGCCGAGCGGGGCGCTCCCGAAAGGAACGTATTATATCACGGTGTGGCCGACGGACCAATCCGGAGAGGGAGATGAAGTGTCGTTGCAGGTCACCTCGCGTTCTTTGACCGGGGAGTTTGAACCGTTATTAATAAACCCGGAAAGAAAATGGCCAGCGACTGATGATAGCCAGTCCGAGATCACGATAAAACGCGTATCCCAGCAGCCGTAGGATAACAATGATAGTGTATGACGAATTAGGAAAGATATATGGATAGAATTAATAATCGTATCATTCGAGTACTGCTGGCAGTGTTGCTGTTGGCTGGATGTAGCCGGGATGGTGAATTGGCTGTCCCGGACGAGGGCAGGGACCGAATCGTCCTGCGCATAGCCTCGGAGCGAGAGCAAATAGCCCGGGCGGTGAAGGAGGAGGGCACGTCTCTCGAGAGCAAGTTGGAAAAACTGGATGTCTTCATCTTCACGGCAGACGGCAAACGGGATTACCACGAGTCGGTGGCTCCCGCGGGAGGCACGGCGGTGTTGGACAAGGCGAAGTCGGACTTCGGCGTCAGGGAGCAGTATTCTATTTACCTGGTGGCAAACAGCGTGAACCCGAGTACCTCGTTGAATGAAGTGACGACGTTGTCCGACTTGTTGCGCGTGACGGAGACTTCGGCGGGGAACAGTCTCTTGTACCAGCTCGACCCCTTGGGGGAGAACGGTTCTTTCTTGATGAGTGGCAAAGCGGAGAGTGTGGTCTTGAACGATGAATCGGACGAGAATACCGTGGTGGAGATCGGTTTAGCACGTGCCGCAGCCAAGATCGAGGTTACGCTGGTGGAGGGGATGAATACGAATGGCACGGATGACGAGGGAGATGATTACCGTTTCCGGTTTGCCGACCGCTCGTCTTCTAATACTTTTCGATTGAACAATTGGTTGGCGACCTCTTTTGTGTTTCCGGAGGTGAATGCCGCTACCTTGCCCGCCGGGGCGACACCCCGGAAAGCGGCGCCTTACGCGGGAAACATTGTCTTCGGACCGACAGGGGAAGGGGATGCCCGTACCATCACGCTCACAACGTATTCTTACTCGAATAACTGGACTGACGGGGGAGGTTTGTACGGGAACATGACTCACTTGGTGGTGCAAGTGCCTTACTTGGCTTACGACAATGCTTCGCGCTCCTATGCGACGGAACCGACGGTAAGTAATTATTACACGATTCCCGTGACGAACGGCACGCTTTTGAAACCGAATTACTTTTACCGCGTGAGGGTGACTTTACGTGGTGCCGGAGCGGACACGCCCGGCGGGGAAACGCCTTTGGAAGATATCGACTATTCCGTGGTGCCGTGGGAAGAGGTTGGGTTGGAAATCGGCGGTTCGGTGGAGCCGCACTATTTGACCTTGAACGAGAACGAACTGGAGATGTTTAACTTGGCGGAAGATGGAACCTCGTTGATGTTTTCTTCCTCGAGCCAGGTGCAGGTTCGTAATGTAAGAGCTTATTTCTATAATAAATATGGGGTAGAAACGGCGGTCCCGACTAATATTTCAAACGAGATCAAGATTACTCCCGATGAGACTTTAAACGGGAAGCTCGATATTTACAGCCCAGTCCCGACCAATAACCTGATCCGGTATATCGAGTTCGAGGTATGGAACGGTGATGACGAGTGCGATCCGATTACCGTGACTGTCAAGCAGTATCCGCAGGAGTATATCACGTCGTATTTTGGGTATTATTCTTACCGGAGTGATTTCGGATTCCATTACGAGAATCGGAATCAAACCCCTCGAAATGTATCGGTATCGTATGATCGCAACGGAAATAAAACACTCAATACATCAACAGGTGGTTTTTTTACATCTAAAGTAGTAGAAAATCAGCCTAGTAGCTATGATAATACAACGGACTATCCTATAAACTACTACTATTGGTTGTATAATGGTATGCGAACGACTAGAAGTGAAACGGCTAATCCTCGAATGTACCATGTGCAGATAAATTCTTCTGCTTTACCGGAATTTCCGGCAGATGCTAAGTTTGATGCGGAATATAAAGATTTTACATATGAATTGGGTATTCCTCGAAAAGAGAACGGGCTTACGGCAAGGGATGAAGCGAATAATAAATTGGTATCTCCGTCCTTTATGATTGCTTCGCGTTTGGGGGCTGTTTCTGGAAATTTGTCAAATTATTCTGATGAAGTGGCTTATAAAATTGCGGCAGACCAGTGTGAACAGTACGTGGAGGTGTACTATCCCCGGGATGAAAAAGGGAACAGGCTGAGAGACGAGAATGGAGATTTATTGCCGGCTGTCGTTTTAGATGACTGGCGTTTACCGACCAAGGCAGAGTTGTTGATTATTATGCGTTACCAGGGGACTTCGAACCAGGGTACCGATGCAATGGATTATCTCTTGAACTGGGGATATTATATGAGTGCGGAAGGAAAAGTATTTAATCCTTATTATAGCACAAGTTCTAGCTCAACAGCTATCCGTTGCGTGCGAGACCATTATGAAAATAAAGAGACTAAAAAATAAACGGTTATGACAGAACGATTGATATGGAGAATGGTCGTGAGCCTGCTGGTGTTGCTGGCGACGGCATGTTCCCGCGACGAGTTGGACGGGGATAGCGGGGCACGCGTGCCTGACGGGTACGTGGCAATCCGGTTCGGGACAGACGTGCCGGAGATGCAGCAAGTGGTTTCCCGGAGCGTGGACTCGGACGGGGGAGGTATTCAAGACATGTATCTTTTTTGTTTCTCGGAATCGGGGGCTTTTATCTCGACGGTAAAGGCGGAAATCGTGCCGGGGGTTGTGGATCCGGGCGTGAACGCTTCCCTGACCGGAACGTTCTCGGCGAATGTGCCCGATTATACGCGGATCATTCATTTCGTGGCGAACCAGAACTTGACAGGTTTCAACGAGATAGAAATGGGAGGCAAGCACGAGACGGAGTTGATGGCGACGTTGGTGGCTTCTCCGGGACGCATGATCTATTGGCAGCGCGTGGAGTGTCAGCCGGGAGAAAAAGATATGGCTGCGGCTTTAGGGCGATTGGGCGACAAGATAGAGATGGTGCGCAATCAAGCCCGGATTCAAGTCATGGACCCGGAAAACAACGGGTATGTCGAGGTGCTCGGTTACACGTTGCACAACACGAACGCTTTCGGGACTGTGGCTCCCTACAACGCGGAAGCCGGAAATTTCGAGTGGTCGCGAGGAGCGGACGGGTATCTTTCTTTGCCTTCTGCCTCAGAACAACAGACGCTGAAAGGAGAAGAGGACGGTTCGTTGAACCTGAACCCCGAGTATGCCGTGGAGTGCCTGAATGATATTTCCAACCCGTTGAGCGTGATATTGCACGGGATTCCCGCGGGAGGCGGGAACGCCTTGTATTACCGCGTGTTGTTGTTGGATGATAATGCCGAGACGCTTCCGGTGCGTCGCAACCACTCGTATAATATCACGATCATGGGACCGCTCACAAACGGTTACGCGACTTTCGGGGAGGCGTTGGAGGGTACGCCCACCAACAACGTGTGGATCTCCATTCCCGATGATATTAACGAGGTTTCGGATGGGACGTACCGCTTGAGCGTGGACGAAACTTTTGTGGTATTCCCGGGAACGATGCCGCAATCGGTGACGGTGAATTACAAATACGAGAAGAAGAACGCAAGCGGGGTGTATGAGCCGGTGTCCGCAAGCGAGGTACCCGACGTGCAATGGGTGACAGCCACGACGGTAGCCGGGGAAACTATTCGCACCGAGTATGACGGAAACACGGGCGTGGGTACCTTGACCATCTCGTTGAACCAGTTGAGCGCAAATGAGGCGAAACGCGAGGGGATTATCCGGGTGAAAGCGGGTAAATTGCAGCGTATGATTAAAGTGATCACGTTGCGCGACTTTACTTTTTCGCCGGCGTGGGTATCCACCCAGATTTATGCCGACATGGAAGGGCAACCGGTGACCTTGATGTTCTCAATCCCGGAGGATTTCCCGCGGGAATTGCTCCCGTTACGCGTGAAGATCGGTGCCGATTGGTTGAACGTGCGCCAATCCACCGGACAGCAATTGTCCACCGTCACGCCGATCAATAGCCCGGGCGATTTCAACGGGGAGGACGATTGGAATTTCAAGTTCGTGTACGAGGCTACGCACACGGGGGTACAGCGGGTGTATTTTAATACTGTGTTAAAACCCGAGAGCGACGGGCAAGGCGGGTACAAGAGCGGCACGATCACGATAGAGGCAGATAACTTCACGCGGCTGGAGAAAGTGTTCCCTTTTAGCGAGAATAATTACTACATCACGCTTGACGGGTTGATTAGCGTGGATGGCAGTACTTTGGACGACGAGATGCCTAATGGCGAGACGGTTTACTATTGTCTGGTACCGCAGAAAAAAAATGCGCCAGTGAATTTTGAAATTCAGTTGAGGGACGGGAGCACGGGACAGCCGGTGGCATCCGGCAATGACGATGCGTTTTTGCTTTACTCGCAGTACCTGACCCGCTTGGATGACGATGAGATCCCCGGGGGTGCCGGCAATAAGGAGTGTGATTTCTAAGAAGCGGGCGCAAGCAGCTGGGGCACGGGCGGACGCGTGTTCTCGTTCACCCCGATAGACGGAAAAAAGAACCGGAGCGAATATAAGATATACTTGAAAACCAACCGGGCGAATAGTGCGGAGGTGATTCGAGTAGCCTCGAACGAGGCAAACCCGGAGGAGCATTACGAGTACAACGGCAACCATTACCGTTCAATCACTTTCGAGTTGGCAAATTATAACCCGTTCCGTTTCTCGGGCAAGGTTTCGATTGGCGATGGCGCTGGAAATTTCGTGGAGTCGGAAAGTTGGACTTACGAGGTGGGGCAGCCCGTAAACGTGGAGTTTGACGTGACGAGTTTCCGGGGGACGGATAATAAATCGGCAGATCCGTTCGGTACCGAATTCAAGGTATATATCGATGCCCCGATGCTAGAGATCGACGAGGAGCGGAGAGGTGCTTACACCGGGGATATTTTCTATTACGACGAGAAAGCGGGATGCTTCGTGCTGGTCGTGAAAGCCGATCGGGATGATAACCGGATCGGAACGGATGAAGTGGCCATCAAGGATGTCCGTAACCCGAACGTGACGTTGAATCCCGACGAACCGGATGCAGACCAGCAAGGCGAACACAAGGTGTTGGCTTTTAAAACGAAGTCTATCGTGAGTGCCGGGGAGATCACGTTGTCGGCGGAGGCTGATGTGGTGGCTTTCGAGCAACAGTCTTTCACGATTGACAACGAGCCGATCACGGGAAGGATTCAATACAGCGAGGACGGCATCTCGTACGCTAATGTCCCGGCGGGCGCTTTCGTGACGTTTGAAGTGGAGGGCGGTTCGCCGCGTATCGGTAGCATGACCATCGGGGAGAACGGGCAATACACGTTACGTTTGCGCAAGGAGTATCGTTACGACTGGGAGAGAACGAGAATTTGGGTACATTACCGTTCGGAGGGGGGCAAGATTTACCATGCCGATGTGGTAAGTTTATCCGATTTGTTCCGGAATCCGGATTTGAAAGCGGTGCAGGAACAGTGACGATCGATTTGTAAACATTATTAATGTAAAGAGGCTGTGCCGTGATTAAGGATTCACGGCACAGCCTTTTTACGGGGATATAGGCTTGATTGAAAACCGATCATTTCCGCGTCACTACCCCATCATTACCGTATGTGCGAGGTGATGATGGGGTAGTGACGCGGAAATGATCGGGATATAGATAAGGAATCCTTAATCGAAGAAATTCCACCGGATACCGAATTTCACTTTAGCGGGATTGATCGGGTAGGTATAGGCGGAGAAGAAGTTGCGGCTTCCCAAAAAGTCGTTAAAGTGCTCGTATTTCACGAACAGGTCGGCTCGTTTGATGTTTAACGTGAGGAATACGTCTAGTTTGGGGTAATTACCAGTTTTCTCGATATCCTGGTTGTAGAATTGCATAATACTCGGGTCATAAGCATTGGCATAGAATGCGGTGTTATAGAACAAGTCTATACCGAATTGCAGACCCAGTACTTTTTTGAACAAACGGTTTTGGTAATAGTTGTGCGAGTACAAGGCTACTTGTGGGAGTTGCAATATCTCGTCCTTGTTACAGATCTGGTAATACACTTTTTGGTCAAAGTAGAAGTTTCCCAGTTTGAAGACTTGTTTTGCCCATGCCGTGAAAACCACTAAATTGCCGTCGTACTGGCGGGGATAAGCTGTCGTGTCGAAATAAATATAGTTTTTGGTGTTATTCAAGGCTACCCCGATTTCCGTGCGGAGGCGTTTGTTGTTGTAATGTCCTTTTATATTGTAGGCGTGTACCTTGGAAAAATTTGTTTCCCATTTATTATGGTTTCCCACGTATTGGTTGTAGTAGTGGTTTGGGGTAGTGCTTTCCAATAGGGCATATGCCGTCACGGATGAATTTCTATTCCGGCTCAGGTATTGGATTATTCTTCCCTCTAGGGCATAGTCTGCAGAATATTCTCCCGCCAGACAGAAACTTCCCCAGATATCAAAGTTAAATAGGGTAGTCGAATCCATGTTGAACGTGCCCGCTGTGAGGTAGGTACCCGTGTATTGGTTTGTTGCCCGGTTGTTGACAGTATCCAAGGATACACGCTGGTCGTATTTCAGGTATTTGAATTTCAACCCGGCATACACGCCCGGTAGGTATTTGTATTTTGGATGCTCGTTCAACACGAATTTAGCGTCGATCTCGTACTTTTGATTATTAATGATGTCCTGGTTTTTCGAGGAATTCAAATACGTGGTATCCCAAAAAGCTGTTTCCACCCCGTCTTCTTCCCGGAAACGGTAGCGGTTGTCCTCTATTTTCAAGGCGACGGCGAATTTCATCGGGTAGGTGTACGTGGTATCGAATTTAACGGAATCTATCGGGGTGACGACCGCTTTGGGGTTCCCGAGGTTGTATTGTGCCAGCGTGCTGAAGTTGAAATTCATGAGGTTGTTGCGGGGGGTAAGGGCGAGGTTGGTACTGACGATTTTGGCATCGAGGACTGTGTCCCGGATGTCGGCAAGGTTCTCGATACCTCCGTTCTCGGTAAAGTGTGCCATGTTTTGGTTCAGAAAGAAGGAAACGGCAATCCGTTCTTTCTCGTATGAACTGAAGACGGAGAAGTTGTATGCTTTTGATTTCTGGTAAGAGTAGGCTCCGTCCGCGGACATGAGGTTGTACCGGAATCCGGCGTTCCAAAAGGGATTGATATTTTGCATATACCACAGGTCTACCCGGTCTTCCGTTTTGCCCCGACCACCACCGTTGAAGTAGCTTATTTGGGTGAAAGCCGTGGCTGTATTGTAGTCCAACGCATCCTCGGGACGGAAAATGTAATCCCGAATCCGGTCGAGCGGCAGGAAATCTTCTCCTAGCGGGCGAAGGATAAAAATGTTGGAAATATAAGGCGAGGGCAGGTTTCCCAGGTAGGTGTTGGACACGCTGTGTTTGAATATGGGATTCGTGTTGTGAATGCCGTCCGTGAGGGTGTCCGTCATAGGCATATATTTCTTGTATACCCCGTCGTGCATCCACTTCCAGGCTACCCGTTGCGGTTTCACGTATCGTTGTTCTCCTCTCGTGCTATCTTGGTCAAAAACGCTACGCCGGGGATCCTCTTCGTCCGGATTCTCGTAGCCAAAATCGCTCTGTGCTAACGACGTGAGCGATATGAAGCAGCATAATATGGTGTAAAATATATATTTCATGGCGTGCAAATATACGGAAACTTTTAAAACTCTCATAAATTAATTACCTTTGCAGCCGAATATGTTATAAAATTTTCAGTATGGATAAGAATTATCTCGTGGAAGAAGAAGGTGAAGGTAAATCGTTGAACTTCATCGAACAGATTATTGAGGAGGAGTTGGCCGAGGGAAAGAACGGCGGTCGGGTACACACGCGTTTCCCGCCGGAGCCGAATGGCTATTTGCATATCGGGCACGCGACCTCTATTTGCTTGAATTTCGGGTTGGCTGCCAAGTACAACGGCAAGTGCAACCTGCGTTTTGATGATACAAATCCTTCGAAGGAGGATGTAGAGTATATCGATTCCATACAACAAGATATTCAATGGTTGGGCTTCCAGTGGGAGGGCGAGACGCATTACGCTTCAGATTATTTCCAGCAGCTGTATGATTGGGCGGAGAAGTTGATTATGGACGGGAAGGCTTACGTGGACGATCAGCCGGCAGAGGTGATTAGTGCGCAGCGTATGACACCGACAGAGCCGGGAGTAAACAGTCCTTACCGGGATCGGACGCCGGAAGAGAATTTGGACTTGTTCCGCCGGATGAAGGCAGGCGAGTTTCAGGCAGGCGAGAAAGTGTTGCGTGCCAAGATCGATATGGCTTCGTCCAATATGTTGATGCGCGATCCTATCCTGTACCGGATTATGCACGTGGCACATCATCGCACGGGAGATAAATGGTGTATTTACCCGATGTATGACTTTACACATGGGCAAAGCGATTATTTAGAAGGAATTACCCATTCTATTTGTACTTTGGAGTTCGAGGTGCATCGCCCGTTATATAATTGGTTTTTGGATCAGTTGTTTGACACAGACTATCGTCCTCGCCAGATCGAGTTCGCCCGCCGTAATTTGAGTTACACGGTGATGAGCAAACGTCGTTTGTTGGAGTTGGTGCAGAAAGGTATTGTTGCCGGGTGGGATGACCCCCGTATGCCGACAATCACGGCTTTGCGCCGTGCCGGGTACACGCCGGAATCCATTCGTGCTTTTGCCGAGAAGGTCGGTGTGGCGCGTCGGGAGATCGTGGTGGATATGGCATTGCTGGAATTCTGTGCGCGGGAGCATTTGAACAAGATCGCTCCTCGTGTCATGGCTGTGCTCGACCCGGTTCGAGTGGTCATCGATAATTACCCCGAGGGACAGACCGAGCAGGTGGAGATCGAGAATAACCCGGAGGATGAGGCTGCCGGAACGAGAATGGTGCCTTTCTCCCGGGAGTTGTATATCGAGCGGGATGATTTCATGGAGGTTGCCCCGAAGAAGTTCTTCCGGATGACGATTGGTAACGAGGTACGGTTGAAAGGTGCGTATATCGTGAAGTGCGGGAGCGTGGAGAAAGATGCGGATGGGAATATCACCACGATTCATTGCACGTATGATGCCGAAACTCGTAGTGGTACCGGTGCGGCAAGTAACCGGAAGGTGAAGGGAACGCTTCATTGGGTGTCTGCTCCTGATGCGATAGAAGCGGAGGTACGTTTGTACGACCGTTTGTTCAAAGACCCGGATCCTGCCGGACACAAGGATATCGATTTCAAGGAGTTCCTGAACGAGAATTCATTGAGGGTTTTGAAAGGGTGTAAGTTGGAACCGAGTTTGAAGGATGCCAAAGAAGGCGATCGTTTCCAGTTCCAGCGTTTGGGATATTTCTGTGTGGATAAGGATTCTAAGCTCGGCGCGCTGGTGTTCAACCGGACAGTGGGGTTAAAGGATACATGGGCAAAGCAAAATAATTAATACAATGAAAATTACTAGGGATAAGTTTGCAGCGGAAGTCCGGGCGTATTTGTTGATCACGTTCGGTTTGCTGATTTATACTTTTGCCGTTACCGCATTTTTAGCGCCACACCGTATGGTAGGCGGTGGCGTGACCGGTATTTCGACAATTATTTATTTCCTTTCCGGGGAGGTGATTCCTATCGGGTATAGCTATTTCGTGATCAACTTTCTGTTGGTGGCGATCGCAATTAAGATTCTGGGACCCCGGTTTGGCTTCAAGACGATATACGCGATCTTCATGAGTTCGTTCCTGTTGAGCGTGTTCCAGAATTTGATACACGAGCCGTTGCTGGAAGATAAATTCATGTGCGCGGTGCTTTCCGGTATCATGTGCGGTGCGGGTATCGGTATCTCGCTTACCAACGGAGGCAGTACGGCGGGTACGGATATCGTGGCAATGATTATCAACAAATACCGGAATATCAGTCCCGGTAAGATTATCATGTACATCGACGTGTTTATTATCGGTTGTAGTTATTTTATCGGGGAAAATACGACGGTAGACCCGACGGCAAAGATCGCCACGATCATTTACGGTTACGTGGTGATGGGAGTCAACTCGTACACGATTGACCTCGTGTTCACGGGACAAATGCAGTCCGTGCAGTTTTTAATTTTTTCGATGAAGTACAAGGAAGTTGCCGATTTGATTACTCGTGATTTGAAGCGGGGTGTTACCGTGGTCGATTGCCAGGGATGGTACACGGGAGAGGCTCGCAAGATGTTGATCGTGGTGGCTCGAAAGAGTGAAATGCAAAATATCATGCGTGTAACGAAATTGGCAGATCCGGATGCCTTCCTCACGATGAATACCGTTATGGGAGTGTACGGTCGGGGATTCGACACGTTGCGAACGTAGGAGTTCGTAAAGTTTATAAGGTTCATAAGGTTTATAAAGTGGCTGCCTTTGCGGAGAAGCTTCTTTATGGACCTTGTTTTTTATACTCTTTTTCTAGAGGAGGTGGAGATTGTCGGGGAAGAATGACAAATGGCATATTGTTTGTAGTTCAGAAGGGATGATATGAGGTCATTAAAAAGATATAGAATGCGTATGATAATTTGGATTGTATTGGTTGTTATTGCGGTTATTGTCGCAGGTGTATTGGTTTTCGTGAATCAACCGAGTTTTGGCAGGCTTCCCCGGGGAGAACGTTTGGAACGGATCAAGCGTTCGCCTCATTACCGGGACGGGCAGTTCCAAAATTTGCACGAAACCGTTATGATTACCTCCGACAATGGACGTGTCGGGGCGATGATTGATTTTTTATTCCGTAGAATAGAGGGGTTGCGACCGGAAAAAGCAGTCCCAGCCGTGAAGACAGAATTGCGGGCTATTCCTTTGGAGGAGAACGTGGTTGTGTGGTTTGGGCATTCTTCTTATCTTATTCAAACGGACGGGAAAAGAATATTGGTCGACCCGGTGTTTTGTATGGCTTCGCCCGTGTCGTTTATTAATAAGCCTTTTCAAGGAACGGATATTTATAAACCGGAAGATATGCCGGATATTGATTATCTGGTAATCTCGCATGACCACTGGGATCATTTGGACTACCATACCGTGGTGGCGTTGAAAGACCGGATTGGAAAGGTGGTTTGCGGGTTGGGAGTTGGGGAACATTTCGAGTACTGGGGATTTGACAAGGAACGTATCGTGGAACTGGATTGGTTTGAAGATGCCCGGTTGGACGAAGGGTTTACGATTCATTGTCTGCCGGCACGCCATTTCTCGGGGCGGGGAATGTCTTCCAACCAGTCGCTATGGGCATCTTTTCTCGTGGAAAGTCCGTCGCGGAAGATATACATGGGCGGGGATGGGGGATATGATACCCATTTTGCCGAGATTGGCAAGCGTTTCCCGGGAATCGATCTCGCCGTTATCGAGAACGGGCAGTATAATGAAGATTGGAAGTATATTCACGTGATGCCGTTGTACTTGGCGCAGATTGCCAAAGATTTAGGAGCGAAAAAAGTGTTGACTGTACATCATTCGAAATACGCTCTGGCGAAACACCCTTGGGATGAACCCGTGAAGAATGCCTTGAAAATGAAAGAGCATACTTCTAGCGAGGTGATTGTCCCGACGATCGGGGAAATTATCCGGGATTCTGACGTGGAATGATGGCAAGTTTATCATGTATATTTCATGATTACTGAGCTTTGCATTTTTTTCTCTATCTCGCGTTTTTGTACTATTTTTGCATAGATAAAATACACGAGAGATGAAGATAAAAGTATTTGCTAATAATGCATGGCAGGAGAACACGGTTGTGTTATATGACGAGACGGGGGAAGCAGTGGTCATTGACTGCGGTTGTTTCACGAAAGAGGAAGGACAACGGTTGAAAGGTTTTCTGGAAGAAAATCATTTGAAGCCGGTGGCGTTGTTGAACACGCATTTGCATATAGACCATATTTTCGGGAATAATTTTATGCTGGACGAGTACGGGTTGTCGGCACGGGCTCATGAGGCAGATGCTTTCTGGGTGGAAGATGCGGAGAAGTATGCTGCCATGTTAGGAATACGGGGTATAACGCCTCCTCCGGCATTGGGCGAGTACCTGCGTGACGGGGATACCGTGAAATTCGGACATTCGGACTTGAAAGTGATCCACGTGCCGGGACATTCCCCGGGCGGGATTTGTTTTTATAGCGAGCGGGATAAATTGCTTGTAGCCGGAGACGTACTGTTCCAGGGAAGTATAGGACGTGCAGATTTGCCCGGGGGAGATATGAACGAGTTGCTCAATGGCATCCGGGAGAAATTGTTCGTGTTGCCGGATGATGTTCGGGTAATTCCGGGACACGGAGGTTTTACCACGATAGGAGAAGAGAAGCGTATGAATCCATTTTTTCAATAAAAGAAGATGAAGAAGATCGGTATAATTGTAGCCATGACCCAAGAATACGGTCTGGTAAAATCTTTACTTAGCGGGGGAAAAGAACGTTTACTGCGGGGTATCCCTTTCACGGAAGGACGTATGGGAGAGGTCGAAGTTGTGCTGGCGAAAAGCGGTATCGGTAAGGTATGCGCAGCAGTCGGGACGATAGAGATGATCCGGGAATATGCCCCGGATGTGATTGTAAACACTGGAGTTGCCGGAGGAATTGATCCGTTGACTCGGGTAATGGATATCGTGATCGGGGAGAATATGGTTTACCACGACGTGTGGTGCGGCGAGGGAAACGAGTACGGGCAGGTGCAGGGATTGCCAGCTCGTTTTGTTTCGGATAAGAAGTTGTACGAACAGGCTTTATCCGTCGAGCATGACGGGAATGTCTACGGGGGATTGATTTGCAGTGGAGATCGCTTCGTGACGGACAAGGAGGAGTTGATCGAAATTAAAAAGCGTTTCCCGGAAGGTCTGGCGGTAGACATGGAATCGACATCTATCGCGCAAGTGTGTTACTTGTGTGGTGTCTCGTTCTTGAGTTATCGTATTATCAGCGACACGCCGGGAGTGAAAGATCATTACAATCAATACTTGAATTTCTGGGAAGAGGCACCCAAGCGTTCTTTCGAGATGATCAGAAAGCTAATTACCGTTTTGTCTGAAGAATAGAATATGAAAAAGATACCTAGTTTTACAATAGACCACCTTCGCCTGTTACGAGGAATTTACGTGTCCCGTAAAGATTACGTGGGGGATGACGTGATCACGACGTTTGATATACGCATGAAAGAACCTAACCGGGAACCCGTGCTGGGGCAGGGTGAGTTGCACACGATAGAGCATCTTGCCGCTACTTATTTGCGAAATCACCCGACGTGGGGCGATAAGATTATCTTCTGGGGACCAATGGGATGCTGCACGGGCAATTATTTTTTGATGAAAGGGAATTTGACCTCTCGTGATATCGTGGAATTGATGCGGGAGACCTTCCGTTTTATTCGTGATTTTGAAGGCGAAGTGCCCGGTGTGGCAGCAAAGGATTGTGGAAATTATTTGTTACATAATTTGCCGATGGCGAAATACGAGGCGGCAAAATACCTGACAGAGGTACTGGATGTGATTGAGGAGAAAAATTTGATATACCCGGCAGAATGAAAATAGGAATATTTTTGATTTCGGTAGTCTTGTTGTGGGCTTGTGGAGAGAACAAGGATAGGGAGAAAACGATCAGCGTGAGCATTTTGCCTCAGCGTTATTTCGTGGAGCGTATTGCGGGGGATCTCGTGAATGTGAACGTGATGATTCCCCCAGGAGCCAATCCTGCCGTGAGTGACCTGAATACCGAGCAATTGAAGGCTTTGCATAATAGTTCTATCTATTTTGCCGTGGGATACCTGCCATTCGAGGTAAGCAACTTGTATCCTTTTTTGGAGAAGCAGGAGAAACATATTCAACTTGTGAAGCAATCCGAAGGGATGAATCTGGAAGAAGGGGCTTGTGACCACGACCACGATCATGGTAGCCATGAGCATGACCACGCGGCTAATTTTGATCCTCACGTGTGGATGTCGCCAAAGTACGCGGAGATGATGGCTCAGACGATATGTAAAGTATTGTCTGAAAAGTTCCCGGAGAAGAAGGCTGAATTTGAGAAGAATCTCATGCAGTTCAAGCAAGAGATTGACAGCGTTGACGCAGAAGCCCGGCGGATTATTCCGGCAAAGCAGAATAAGACTTTTTTGATATACCACCCGGCACTTACCTATTTTGCTAAAGATTACGGGATGGAACAGATCGCAATCGAGGATGAAGGAAAAGAACCTAACCCGACACATCTCAAATCGGTGATCGATACCTGTCGGGCAAAAGGCATAAAGATTGTATTTATTCAAAATCAGTTTGACGTGGCAAATGCTAAATCGGTTGCCCGGGAGATTGATGGAGAGGTCATTGCTATCGATCCGTTGAATGCGGATTGGAAAAAAGAGATGGAATCGTTGCTTCAGATTATAGAACAAAAAATGAAATAACCGATGAAAGAAATTCTGGAATTGAAGGATATTTCGGCGGGGTACGAGCAGACAACCGTGTTGCAGGGAGTGAATGTGGCGATTCGGGAGAAAGACTTTATCGGGATTATCGGACCGAACGGGGGAGGGAAAACAACGTTATTGAAGGTTATACTCGGGTTGATAAAACCTTTTTCCGGAAAAATTGTTTATCATACATCAAAACAATCACTGTTTGGGTATTTGCCCCAGAATAGTAAGTTTGATGCCCGTTTCCCGATCAGCGTGAAGGAAGTCGTGATGTCGGGGTTGATGTCCGAGAAAGGGATATTTCGTTCTTACACGAAAGCAGACAGGGTGAAGGTGGAAGAGATTCTGGAAAAGTATGGAATGGGAGAGTATAAGAACCGATCGATCGGGGAACTTTCCGGGGGACAGATGCAGCGGGTGTTCTTGTGTCGGGCGATTATATCCTCCCCGAAAATACTGATATTGGATGAGCCGTCCACTTACGTGGATTCTAATTTCGAGATTGAGTTTTATTCTTTGTTAAAAGAATTGAATGAGAGAATGAGCATCGTGATGGTTTCGCACGATTTGGGAACTATTTGTTCTTACGTGAAGACCATTGCTTGCGTGAACCGGGGATTGCATTACCACGAGTCGAATTTGATTACTCCGGAACAGTTGAAGTTATACAACTGCCCGATAGAACTGATCTCTCATGGAACGGTACCACATAGGGTGCTGTTGAATCACGATAAATCAATTGAAAATTGAAAAAGAAAAGCAGGTTTTCGTGTGATAGGAATCTAAAATTGTAAATCTAAAATTACCAAAGTGTTTGAATTATTAAGATACGATTTTTTTCAGAATGCAATATTGTGCACGATATTGATCGGGGTGAGTTGTGGATTGATCGGGACGTATATTGTTGCGAAACGTATGGTTTTCATCAGTGGGGGAATCACGCACGCTTCTTTTGGGGGCTTGGGCTTGGCTTATTTCTTGGGTTTGTCACCTCTTTTTGGGGCTGCCGTGTTTGCTTTAGCTGCCGCATTTTGTATATTGTACCTTTCGGATAATAAGCGGTTTAAAGAAGATTCATTGATCGGGATCTTTTGGTCGGCAGGAATGGCGATAGGAGTGTTGTTCATTTATTTAACTCCGGGATACGCTCCTAATTTACTATCATACTTGTTCGGTAATATACTCACGGTGACGGGAGAACAGGTGATTTTGTCCGGAGTCCTATGCTTGGCGATTATCTTGTTTTTTGCGAAGTTTTATCGCCCCTTGTTTTATGTCGCTTTTGATAAAGAATACAGCCGGACTCATTTTGTAGCTTTAAATGGATTGGAGGTTGGTATAACTGCATTGATAGCTTTGTGTATTGTAGTATGCATGAAATTGGCGGGGATTATTCTTGTGATCTCTTACTTAACAATGCCACAAGCGATAGCCGGAATGTTTTACAAGAACTTCACGAAGCAGTTGGTACTCTCCACGATCGTCAGTTGCGGGGGGTCTATCATCGGACTTTTTGCATCTGCGGCATTGAAACTACCTTCTGGGGCAACGATTGTTCTTTGCTTCCTGTTGATTTTTATTGTTTGTTATGTCCTGCGGCGACGTAAATAATTCTGAATTAGATTATAAAGTCTATCGTGTTGTTATGGCTTTGAACAATAGACTTTATGGACTTCTGGCACCTTATTTATTCATCCGGTAACTCAATGCGCCGGAAGGACATTTTTTGATTTGTGCGATTAGTTCTTCCGTTGTTGCATTTTCAATTTTTATCCAGGGACGTTCTTGCGGGTTATATACTTTGGGTAGTGTTTTGACGCAAATACCTGAATGTTGGCAAATACTGGGTTGCCAGATGATAGTTAACTCTCCGTTCGTGTATTCAATTTTCTTGTCCATGTTGTTTTGATTTATTTGATGTTTATACCTCTCATGACAATGCGCCTCCATTCGGGATGCTTTTTGATATAGGCAGCCACGAAGGGGCAAAGTGGTACCAGACGCAATCCCTGGCGTTCAATATCTTGAAGCGTTTTTTCTACAAGCTGGCTTCCAATGCCTTTGCCTTCCAGTTCGTGCGGTACTTCCGTGTGGGTGAGATAAATTTCTCCGTTGATTGATTTTATATACTCTATTTTGGGTGTATAATTACCGATGCGGAACTCATACTGTTGACGGTGTACATCATCTTTTAATTCATAATCCTCTGTCATAACCTTGAATTTTAATGTTTAATGTAAATTAAACGTGTGAGATGTGGATTTTGTTTTAGTTTCGCTTGCGAATTTATGGTGTTTGACATCTCAAGAGTATAGTGTTCTACCTGATATGTTTTACCGTCAGTAGCGGTTGGTGCAAATTTTGCGACAACTGAAATTTCCTGTAAGCAGGAGTGATAAAGAAAAAATGTTGCTAACCGGGAAGGGGGAGGGCTTTTGTAAAATAGATGGGGTGTCAAACTGATTTGGCACCCCATCATTGATCCGATTATTTAATGTAGTTTTGTGCGAATTCACGTCCGGCACGCAATGCCTTGAGGTTCATTTCCACTATATCGGCTCCTTTGCGTTCGAAGATGGCAGTAATACCTTTTTCGAGGTATTCGAAAGGAATTTCGATGAAAGGAGAAGCGGCACCCAACATCACGAAGTTGCTGGCACGAACGTTTCCGGCAGCCTCTTTAGCGATACTGTCTGCGTCGATGATTACCTGGTGGGGAAGTGCTTTTAATGTTGCCATCAAAGTAGCTTCTTCCGGGTAGTTCGGGATATTGATAAATGGGGTAGAGTTGGTTACCACGTATCCGCCTTGTTTCAGGAAGGGCAAATAGCGCAACGCTTCCATGGGCTCTACCGAAAGGATGATGTCGGCAGTTCCTTTGGCGATCAGGTCAGAGAATATCGGTTTGTCGGAGATTCTCATGAAAGACTGTACATCACCTCCGCGTTGGCTCATTCCGTGAGTTTCCGCTTGTTTCATGTACAGGTTATTGTTGAGGGCGGCAGACCCCAGTGCTGCAGCAATGGAAAGGATACCTTGTCCGCCTACACCCGCTAATATCATATCTGTCTTCATAATTTTGAATTTTAAATTTAATAATTCTGTGATTAGGTGATTTCCGATTCCGTGATTCATATTTATAATAGTAATCTCTGAATCATAAATCATTAAATCACTGAATGTTTAGATCAATTTATTTTTTCTTTTTCTTGGCGTCTCTGGAGGCTTTTTGGACACATACCCTTCTCGGGATGATGACAGATACCCCCTTGTACTCGATTTCGTCACGGATGATCTTGCACAATTCGTCATGGTTCTTCGGTACGGGAAGCAGTACACGGATGTGTTCCGGCTCAACACCGATACCTTTACAGATTGCTTCCAAGTGTCCGAGAGCGGATGACTCTTGTCCTCCGGTCATGGAGATGGATTCGTTGTCCGAAATGATGATGGTGATATTTGCTTTCTCGTTCACGGCATCCAACAGACCGGTCATACCGGAATGAGTAAATGTTGAGTCGCCGATCACTGAAACGGCTGGGAACAACCCTGCGTCAGCAGCACCCTTCGCCATCGTGATGGAAGCTCCCATGTCAACGCAAGAGTTGATAGCCTGGAATGGAGGAAGTGCACCTAACGTGTAGCAACCGATGTCAGAGAACACGCGAGCGTTCGGGTATTCGGCAACGACAGCGTTCAAAGCTGCATACACATCCCTGTGGCTACATCCCACGCAAAGGGCTGGTGGGCGAGGAGCTACGATTTCAGGAACCGGGGCGCCTTCAACAGACGAAAGCCCAAATGCTTTTGCCACATGGTCGGGATTCAATTCTCCATCTCTCGGGAGTGTTCCGTCCAAACGTCCGTGTACGCATTCTTTTTCCAGGTAACCTTTCAACGCTTCCTCGATAATAGGATAGCCTTCCTCGAGTACAAGCAATTTCTCTGTGCTTTCGGCTAACTTGGTAATCATTTTTCTCGGGAGCGGGTATTGGCTTACTTTCACTACCGGGTAGGGGCAATTACCTCCGAATACTTCCATCAGGTAGTTGTAACCGATTCCGCAAGCGATGATTCCCGTGGATTTGTCAGCGCCGTCGATATATTTGTTATAAGCTGAATTGTCAGACTCTTCTTCGAATGCGATTTGTTTGTCTAACAGTAATTTGTATCTCTTTCTAGCGATAGCGGGAAGAAGCACGAATTGGCGTTTGTCTTCCGGCAAGCGCATCTCGTTTTCAGCCTGTGCCTCACGAGGTTCAACTCCGGCGCGGGAGTGAGCCAAACGGGTTGTGATTCTTAATAATACCGGGGTGCCCAACTTCTCCGACAAATCGAAACCATAACGAGTCATGTCGTATGCTTCTTGTTGGTTGGAAGGTTCTAGGATTGGAATTAAAGCAAATTTACCGTACATGCGGGAATCTTGCTCGTTTTGAGAAGAGTGCATGGATGGGTCGTCGGCAGCGATAACTACCATACCCCCGTTGGCCCCGGTGATAGCGGCATTCATGAAACAGTCGGCAGCCACGTTCATTCCCACGTGTTTCATACATACTAAGGCTCTTTTGCCAGCATAAGACATACCTAGTGCGGTTTCCATAGCCGTTTTTTCATTGGCTGACCACATTCTGTGAACGTTGCGGGCGATAGCCTGTTTCGATTCTTGAATGTATTCCGTGATCTCTGTTGAAGGGGTTCCCGGGTACGCGAACACGCCGGATATACCTCCGTCTATGGCACCTTGTGCAATAGCTTCAACACCTAGTAATAGTTGTTTTTGCATAGTAAAAAGATTATTGATTTTAAGTTATTTGTTTTCTTCTCGTCAAATGCAACCGTGCGTTGCAGAAATAATTTGTCGGAAATAACGATTCCCGGGCGATTTTTTATAGTCCCCCGAATAATTTTAAAACACCCACGATGTAGGCCAGAACGAAATAATACTCCGATGGATCGTACATCACGCTAATTTTTAAAACGTTTTCGATTTTAATTTGCGACGAAGTTAGTATTAATATTTAACAAGAGCAAATTTTTTAAACGGAAGTCCGGATAAATTATTTTTCCTACTTTTGCAGTATGGAATAAAAGTTTTCTTATGTTTGTTTTATGTTTTTTTGTATATTAGTGCCCTTGAATTGGAGTTGACGGATATTTTTACCAACTGATTAAGTATTATGTTTGACCGATATAATAAATCGTTTTCTGCAAAATTAAGTTTTTACGTAATTTCGTTTATTACAGTATTATCCGTGATACTGTTTGGGATATTTTATCATTATTCCACGAAAACGTTATCGAAAGAGGCGGAGGATAAAATTCAGACGATGGCGGAGCTTGCGAACTTAAATGTGAGTTCTTTGCTTAGTAAGGTGGAAAAAATTCCAGATAACTTGGGATGGATGATCGTGGAGTACGTGAAGAATCCGGATTCATTGTTTTCTATTACCCGCCGGATAGTAAAGGAGAACGCGGAGATTTTCGGTTGTGCCATCGCTTTCGAGCCTTATTATTTCCCGCAGAAGGGACATTATTTTGCACCTTATTCTTTTATGAGCGGTGATACGGTGAAGACCATGCAGGTGGGGAGTGAGGATTATAATTATTTTGAAAAAGGTTGGTATAAGGGTGCCCGTCAAACGAGGTATTGGAGTAAACCTTACCGCGACGCGGGGGATCCCGATGTGATAACTACTTCCTATGCAGTGCCGATTCATGGTAAAAAAGGGGAACTTATCGCAATATTGTCGGTCGACCTGACCAATAAATGGTTGAGGAATCTGGCAAATTCAATGAAACCTTATGAGGGAAGCTACACGGTGATTATTGATAAACAGGGACGGTATATCATGCGTAAGGAAGGGGAGGATACTATCGGTATGAATATGTTTCGGACAGCTGAGGAATCACCGGATCCTGGTGTAGCCCGGTTGGTTAATGAAATGGCTGCGGGGAATAGTGGGAGTATGATCGTGAAGGATGGAAAGACATTGTCGTACGTGTATTACACGGGCATCTTTGCCACGGATTGGTATATGGCAGTTGTCTGTCCTTACGACCAGGTCTTCGGGAAACTGAACCAGTTTAATATGTATATGTTACTTGGTTTTTTGTTATTGCTGTTGTTCATTTATGGGGTATGTTTCCTTGCCGTGCGGCGAATTACAAAACCTTTGACACGTTTCTCCGAGTCGGCAAGGGCTATTGCGGGTGGTGATTTCAATACTTCTCTGCCGACGATTCGTTCCAAGGATGAGTTAGGGGAATTGTATGATTCTTTCCAGTTTATGCAGAAACAATTAACCGAGTATATAGAACGCTTGCGGAGTACAACAACTGCCAACGAGAAGATCGAAAGTGAATTGCGTATTGCCCATGATATACAGTTAGGAATGGTGCCGGAGAAGTTCACTCCGTCCGTGGGGAGCGAGTTCATTGATATTCATGCTATATTGCGTCCGGCGAAGCAGGTCGGCGGGGACTTGTATGATTATTTTATGCTGAACGAGGACGAGTTTGGGTTTGCTATTGGGGATGTTTCCGGGAAGGGTGTTCCGGCAGCTTTGCTTATGTCTACGACGATCAGCCAAATGCGTTCCGTGGCAATGTTGGATACTTCCTTGAATTATATTATTAACGTGATTAACCGTAGTCTCATCCGGAATGGTAACACGAGTATGTTTGTCACTTTCTTTGCCGGAGTCCTGAACTTGAATACTCGGCAATTGCGCTTCTGTAACGCGGGGCATCCTTATCCTGTCATGATTAAGGCGGATGGTTCCGTGCAAGTGTTTAAGACCGAGGATAACTTGCCTTTGGGAGTTTCTTCCGATTATGAGTACAAGGAGCAATCCTGTTATTTTGCCCCGGGCACGCAATTGGTGCTTTATTCCGATGGTGTCACTGAAGCACAGAACGAGAATGCCAAATTTTATAAAATGGAACGTTTGCTTCAATTTATAGAAAAGAACAAGAATTTGTCGTCCAGGGCTATGGTGGAAGGCATTATTGCGAATGTGGATGCTTATGCCGGGAACGCTGAGCAATCGGATGACTTGACGGTTATGAGTCTGCGTTGTGATGTCCGAAGATAATAAAAGGGGGCAGTTCAATTCATATTAATTCCATAGAGAACCCAAGGTATTTTCGAGGTAATACTACCTCAACTTACTTACAAAATACTTTTAACACGGTTACAGCACCGTTTGCCAGCGGGGTTGTTAGTGGCTTGAAAGTAGCTTGTAACGATGTAAAGGTAGTTTTACTTTGGAATCACGTTGGGATAACTTTAGGATTCTGGTATCAGGAGTTCCATATTTTCCAGGAATAATCGGCTTGGAGGTGTAGCATTTCCAGTCCGTTGCGGACATTGGCGCCATGTTGCATTCCTCGTTGCATGAATGTTGTGACGGCCGGGTTATAGACCAGGTCGAAAAGGTAGTGGTCGGGAGTGAGTTGCTCGTAGGGGATAGGTGGACAACCTTCCGTGTGAGGTGATGTACCGAGGGGAGTGGCGTTGATGATTAGGGGGTATTTATTCAGTTGATGCATGAGTTCCGGGTAACCGATTTCTTCTGACGAGGGGGTACGGCTGACGGAAGTGACGGAAATCCCCAGAGAGGTCAGGGCGTATTTTACTGCTTTTGCGGCACCTCCTGTGCCTAGAATTAATGCCTGTTTCGGGAGATGCGGCATAAAGCGGAGCAGTGAATCCCGGAAACCGGGCATATCCGTATTGTAGCCGGAAAGCACGAAACCGGAAGGAGTACGCTCCACTTTTACCGAGTTGACAGCCCCGATAGCTTGGGCTTCCTCGCTGATGTAATCAAGAAAAGGCATGATTTTTTCCTTGTAAGGAATGGTAACGGCAAAGCCTTTCAATTCGGGAGTTTCCCGGATAACGAGGGGCATTCGGGTGATGTCGTTCAATTCAAAATTCAGAAATTCTGCGTCTATATTTTCTGCCGTGAATTTCTCCGTGAAGTAGGATTTGGAAAAAGAATGTCCCAATGGAAAGCCGAGTAAGCCGAAGAGAAGCATGAAATTTGTGATTTGTGATTTATGATTTATGATTTTAGATGGCATTTAACAAGTTGCGTACAAACGCTTCCATCTAAAATCGTAAATCTGAAATCATAAATTATTTTGTTTTAGGTTGTAATGTTTCGGCTAATCTTTCAATTCCCCAGATCAGCAGGAAACCGATGAGGCACATCAGGAGTACTTGCCACGTGAGCGGGTCATTGCCTGCCTGCTCGAAAGCGCCCGGGAGTACGTTTCTTTCAATCTCGAAGGGACTGCCGTTGATTAATTCCGTGTCGGTGAGTTTCCATGGCCAGATTTTATTTAACGAGCCGACCATGAACCCGGTTAACAGGGCAACGGTTAGACCGTGGTAATTTTTCAATAACCAAGAAAGCAGGTGAGAGAATGAAATGATTCCGGCAACCGCTCCAACTAGGAATATAAGTAATATTCCGATATTAAATTCGCTCACTGCCGTGATGATATATTCATACTTGCCTAATAATAATAGTATGAATGCTCCCGATATCCCCGGGAGAATCATGGCACAAATGGCGATCGCACCGGACAACAGGATAAACCACCAAGTTTCCGGGGTGCTGGTCGGAGTCAGGATTGTGATCGTGTAACCAACAACGGCACCGACGACGAGCGAGGTGATGGAGAATAAATCCCATTTTTTCACTTCTTTGGAAACAAGAAGCGCCGAGGCGATGATAAGACCGAAGAAAAACGACCAAATGTACAGGGGATGGGTTTCAAGCAAATATTTCATGAGTTTCGCCAGCGAGAAAATGGAAATGGCGATACCTGCGACCACGGCTATTAAAAAGTTCCCGTTGATATGTTTCCAGAATTCTTTGAATTTGAAACTTACCAGCAGACGTAAAGCGTGTAAGTTAATAGACCGAATGGATTCGATCAATTCCTCGTAAATTCCGGTAATAAATGCTATTGTTCCTCCAGACACGCCGGGAATAACATCGGCGGCACCCATCGCACATCCTCTTAGTACTAATAATAGGTAGTTTGTTTTCTTCTCCATGAATGAATTGATTCTGTGATTTAATGATTTTAGATTCAGTGATTTTAGATTTACGAATTCAGATTTTAATTTTCATTCAAAACTTAAATCTGAAATCGTAAATCATAAATCATAAATTTTTTATTCGCTCTTGAACACGTTGCGATGTTCGAAACGCAACAGGTCAAAGACGGTTTTTACCGGGGTAAAAGTAGTCAAGGGGACTTCGACAAACACGGTGTTCCAGTTTGCCATAGCACCGTTCCACAAGCCGGGAAGTTCTTGAACCTGGATGTCTTTTCCCTCGAAAGATTTACTGGTAATGAATCCCTGCGTGGTATCGATGAAGTCTTTCAGATCGTACTTTTTACCCTTGTAATTGTACGTGCTACATACGATATCTACCGGGTTAAAGTGAGTGGATTGGGTGAATATTTTTTTCTGCCCCTTGTCTTTCTGGTTTACTTGGGCACTTTCCACGATCATTAGGCGTTGCCCGTTCCCGGAGTTTTCTACCCAGAAAGGACCTCCACCGGGTTCTCCCTCGTTCTTGACCATTCCGCACACCCGCAAAGGACGGTCGAGCAGGTTTTTCAAGTATTTAACCCTATCTTTCAGGTTGTTGTGAACTAGACCTTCCTGGGGTTTGTACCCGAGGTTGTCGTAAATAAATTGCTCTATTTCGTTTAGGTTTTCTTCCGTGAGGCTACTTTTTTTGTTCAGGATCTTCATGTAATTGAAGATTCTTGCTTGCGTTTTGAGCAATACTCCGGCAAGTATCTTTTTGTATTTCACGGTGTCTGCCTTGTTACGATCAGGCGTGACGTTGTCAATGTTCTTGATAAAGATTAAATCTTCTTTCAAGTCGTTCAAATTGTGAATCAGGGCGCCATGACCTCCAGGGCGGAAGACGATGTTTCCGTCGCTATCCCGCAACAGTTCGCCTTCGGAGTCCAGGCTGACCGTATCGGTCGCGGGTGACTGGATGGAGAAGGTGATGTCGTACTTGATATTGAACTCTTTTTGGTAATCCTTGAGAATCTGTTTTAAGAGGGGTTTGAATTTGCCCATGTGTTCCTCGGATACCGTGAAATGGATGTGCGCCATTTTGCCATCGTTGGCGTAAAGGG
Organism: Butyricimonas synergistica DSM 23225; assembly: GCF_000379665.1. Classification (GTDB taxonomy): domain Bacteria; phylum Bacteroidota; class Bacteroidia; order Bacteroidales; family Marinifilaceae; genus Butyricimonas; species Butyricimonas synergistica. The sequence continues at coordinate 295,547 of NZ_KB903367.1, forward strand.
CGGCTTCCACCAAATGTTCCTCCACCGCGGTACGGATATGATCTTTATATATATGGAAGTCGATCAATCCCTTGGGGGTGGCATTGTAGTTTAACCCTTTTTCTGTCAAGATATATTCCAATATCGTGATAAATTCGTTCTTCCAGAGAAGCTTGTCCAAATCGAAGCGGTCTTTGTAAAGAGCCTCTCTTAGGTGTGAATAAAAGGGGAATTCTTTTAATTTTTCGAAGAACGAGAATATGGTTCCCGGTTCTTTGTTTAATCGAAGATTCAGGTAATCTTCGTCACTTCCCGTGTAGGTGTTGAAAAACGCGTTTAATGTTTTGAACATACGTGAAGCGGAACCGGATGCCGGAACCATTTTCATGATTTTCAACGTGTTTCTTTTCTCCTCAAAGATGCGGATGAATTCATCAGCCTGTTCGTCATTCAGACTATGGATCCCGTTACCGATTGTCGCCGCATCCCGGATTTGAACGAAATTGAAACCCTGCTTGAAGTTTTCAAGTTGATTGTCAATTTGTTCTGGCTTAATCCCTCTGCGCTTGAATTGTTTGAGATCACTTTTCGTGTACATACATTTTGGGTTTGTAGGTTATGTAATAATCGGGCAAGTTACGAATAATTAGACAAAAAGCAAAATTTGCTTTTTGTGTTAGAGATTACAAGTTGAGCCTTCGGCTCTGCAGGTTGCAGGTTTGTATTTGCCGTTTTTTGGAACTTGTAACTTGTAACATGACGAAGACGACAATTAGTTGTCGTCTTCGTCGTCATATAGTTCTTCTTGATTTTCTAGCTCTGCTTCAAAAAAGTCTTCCGCTTCTTCAAGTAGAGTCTCTATGTCGTCCGTGCAAATGGGTTCTTCGTCAATCCAGTATATTTTCTGGTTGCTATAAAAACCATCTATGTCACATTGGATGATGCATTGAGGCTTTTCCGTGTGCACCACGTATACTAGATCCGGTGCTTCTTGGGAATTATCAGCAATTAGAAATTTTGGCAACATGATGTTTACTGTTTTTTAAATTACGCGGCAAATATAGGAATAATTGAAAATTGATAATTGAAAATTGAAAATTATTTTAATGAGGGATTCGAATGAAGAAAAAAATGTATCTTTAGGGCGAGAAATTGATTTAATGATTTCTTGGTAGGAGGATTGGAGAGACGAGGAAATGATAATAGATATGATAGCAGCAGAATTATTATCAAATGTGGTTCCGGTATTGAAGAAGGACGATACATGCGCTCAGGCTTTGGGGTGGATGGATTTGTTTAGGGTATCTCATTTGCCGGTGGTAGAAGGGAATACTTATGCGGGCTTGTTGTCGGATGAGATCATGTACGCTCACGGGTGTTTGAACGATCCGATTGGTAGCCTGGAGATCCCGAGGGAATCGACATTCGTGTACGAGGATATGCATATGTATCACGTGATAGAGGTTGCGTCTACCAGAGGTCTGTCTATCGTTCCTGTTTTAAACCGAAAAGGGGGGTACCAGGGGGCTATTTTGTTAGCGGATATCTTGCATAACGTGGATAAGATATTGTGCGTGGATGATCCCGGTGGGATTATCGTGCTGGAGGTGAATAAGATCGATTATTCATTGGCAGAGGTGGCACAGATCGTGGAATATAATGAAGCTAAGGTGTTAAGTTGTTTTGTGACTTGTACCCCGGACTCAAATAAAGTAGATATTACAATTAAGGTGAACACGCCGAGGATTGAGCCGATTCTGGATACTTTTGTCCGTTACCGTTACGTGATAAAAAGTACTTTCGTGCTGGGAGAAGACGTGAATGATGAATTGCGTGACCGGTACGGGCAGTTAATGCGGTTCATGGAAATGTAAGGGGAGTTTAGAGTTTAAAATTTAGAGTTAGAAGCTAAAATCGAATAGATGTGTCTGAAGATAAATAAAGTAGCGATATATGGACGGGTGATTCACGAGGAGTTTTATCCTTATTTTAAACAAATGTTGCGTGATTTGGTAGAGCGTGGCGTGAAACTGTCTTGTTATAGACCGTTCTTTGAATTTTTGAGCGAGAAGTGGGACGTAAAGGCTTATTTTCAATCTCTCTATAATGCTGATTTGGAAGCGGATGCAGATATCTTGTTTAGCGTGGGTGGGGATGGCACTTTCTTGGATTCTGCCGTTCGGGTGAAGAATTGCGGGGTGCCGATTCTGGGTATAAATAGCGGTAGGTTGGGATTTTTGGCGAATATCGCGCAAGAAGAGATTCCCCAGGCGATACAATGGTTGTGTGCCGGGAAATATGAAGAGGAACAAAGAGCTTTGGTGAAATTGGAGATGGAGGATAATCCGTTCTCTAATTTTAATTATTCTTTGAATGAGATTAGCGTGCAGAAAACGGAACGGTCGTCTTTGTTGAAAGTCCACGCTTATATCGGGGGGGAATATCTCACGACCTATTGGGCGGACGGGTTGATTGTTGCGACTCCCACGGGTTCTACCGCTTATTCGTTGAGCTGTGGCGGACCTATTGTTTCCCCCAGTTCCGATAATTTGATTATTACCCCGGTGAGCCCGCACAATTTGAATATGCGTCCGTTGATATTGCCCGGTGACGTGAAGATTCGTTTGAAAGTAGAGAGCCGTTCGGGAGATTTTATGGTGAGTGCCGATTCCCGGATACGCACCGTGTCGGATCGTCATGAATTGTTCATATCGTCCGGTGATTTTAAAATAAACGTGGTGAAGATGCCGGGGCATAGTTATTATGAAACCTTGAGGAATAAGTTGAACTGGGGGGAAGACAAGAGGAATAAGAGTTAAAAGATAATTGATTTTGTGATTGATGATTAGGTGATTCTGTGATTAAAGAAAAACAAGTATATAAATAAGGGAAATGTTATTAATAATGAGTTGAGGAACGAAAATGTGTAATTCATTTTCAATTTTCAATTTTCAATTTTCAATTATTATGATGAAGGAGAATATACCAGAGCATGTGGCGATTATTATGGACGGGAATGGTCGCTGGGCAAAGCAAAGGGGCTTGGAAAGATGGGAAGGACACAAAGAAGGCGTGGAGGCCGTGAGGAGAGTGATTGATGCCGCCGGGCACGCGGGGATAAAGTATTTGACGTTGTATGCTTTTTCGATGGAGAATTGGAATCGACCCAAGAAGGAAGTGGATGTTTTGATGGGATTGATGGTAGATGCTATTGTTGCCGAAACGGATAATTTGATGAAAGAGGGGATTCGGGTTAGGGCTATCGGTAATTTGACCGATCTGCCGGACAAGGTGTATCAAAAATTAAACGGGTTGATTGAAAAAACTGCCTCGAATCAGAATCTGACAGTAGTGATCGCTTTGAGTTACGGAGCAAGATGGGAAATCTTGAATGCCGCAAAACAATTGATGAAAGATTGCCAGTCGGGGAAAGTGAAAGATATTGAGTCTGTTACGGAGATGGACTTCTCTGGGTATTTGACTACCGCGGGGATCCCCGATCCTGATTTGTTAATCCGCACAAGTGGCGAATGCAGGCTGAGTAATTTCCTTTTATGGCAGTTAGCGTACACTGAACTATATTTTCTTGATAAATTTTGGCCTGATTTTGAAAAAGAAGACTTATATTTGGCAGTTCGTAATTTTCAAAAAAGAGAGAGACGATTCGGTATGACCGGAGAGCAATTAAAAAAGTGACTCAGATGACAGGAAAAATAACGCTTTTATTAATATTTATATTGTGTGTTTGTGGGGCAAAAGCCCAGGTCGCAGATACGACAGGACAACAAGTTGATATCTATTATTCGACTCCGAAAACTTATGAGTTGGGTGGAGTGAAGGTCGTCGGCGGAGATTATGACGGGCTGGCATCCATCGCCGGGTTAACGGACGGAATGTCCATTCAAGTACCGGGTGAGGCTATCACTAAGGCGATCAAGAGGCTTTACGATCAAAATTTGTTCTCTAATATTTCTATCGCTGTCGATCGGATTGAAGGGGACAAGATATACCTGATTATGTATGTTCAGGAAAGGCATAAGCTTTCGAGAATCAATTATATCGGCTTGAAGAAATCCGAGGAGAATAAGATCAAGGAAAAGATGAATTTGTCGTTGGGATCACAGGTGACGGATTTCATGAAATCAAACTTGAAGATTCAAGTTGAGAAATATCTAAAGGAAAAAGGGTATTATAATACCAATATTAAAATCATCGAACGGGATGATCCGAAAGAGAAGAATTACGTCGTTCTGGATGTCATCGTGGAGAAGCACAATAAGATAAAGATCGACGAGATTATTATTAACGGAAACAAGCAGATGAAAGACGGTCGTCTGAAAGCCGCCATGAAAAAGACGAAAGAGAAATCGTTTATTAATTTCTTTAAGTCTGCGAAATATATCGAAAAGAATTATGACGAGGATAAATATAACCTTGTTGACAAATATAACGAGAAAGGTTTCCGTGATGCGGTGATTATTTCCGATAGCGTTGTTCAGGTTTCCCCGAAACGGGTGAAGATTTATATAGATGTACAGGAAGGAAATAAATATTACTTCAATAATATCTCTTGGGTTGGTAATACCATATATGATTCAGAAACGTTGAGCCGTTTGTTGAATATCAAAAAAGGAGATGTATATAATAGTAAGTATTTGAACGAACGTATTTCTTCTGATGAAGATGCCGTATCTAATATTTACCAGAATAACGGGTACTTGTTCTCTCGACTGATGCCGATAGAGACGATCGTGGGAGAGGATTCTATTAATCTGGAAGTCCGTGTTTCTGAAGGTTCTCAGGCTACTATTAATAAGGTACTTATTCGGGGAAATAACCGGACGCACGAGCACGTGATCCGCCGGGAATTGTACGTGTACCCGGGTGAGTTGTTTAGTCGGGAAGATATTATACGAAGTGCCCGTGAATTGGCTAATATGGGGCACTTTGACCCGGAACAGATCAAGCCGGACTTGTTGAATGTCAATCAAGAGGCGGGTACCGCGGATGTCGTGTTTGACCTGGTTGAGAAAGCAAACGATAAGATCGAGCTTTCCGGAGGTTGGGGTGCCGGTATGATTATCGGTTCGTTAGGGTTGACCTTCACGAACTTCTCTATCCGTAACATATTTAACTGGGATACTTATCGTCCTCTTCCGCAAGGAGACGGGCAGACATTCAGCTTGAAGGCTCAAACAAATGGTAAGTATTATACTTCGTTCAGCTTGTCTTTCCGCGAACCTTGGCTGGGAGGAAAGAAACCGAATTCATTAAGTGTTTCTTTGTATTTTTCTCGTCAGACAGGATTCTCTAGCAGTTACCGTAATTCCTATTACGCGCAAAGTGCAAATGCTTCGCAGTATTACGATACTCGCCAATTGATGCTTACTTACGGGTTTAGCGTGGGATTGGGGCGGCGTGTGAAATGGCCGGATGACTGGTTCACGATGTATAACGAGATTTCATTCCAACGTTATCAATTGAAGAATTGGCCTTATTACTTGATACAGAATGGTAATTCCAATAACTTGTCTATTGCGACCGTGATTAAGCGGAGTTCTATAGATAATCCCTTGTTCACGAAGAGAGGTAGTGAGTTCACGTTCTCTTTGACGTTGACACCTCCTTATTCTTTATTCTCTAACCGCCATTTCGAGGCAGAGAAAGATGAGGTTCGGTACAGATGGATCGAGTATCATAAATGGAAATTCAGTGGAAAGATTTTCACTCCTCTGACACATAGCGAGAAACGTCCGTTGGTGCTTTACGCTTCGGCACAATACGGGTACTTGGGATACTATGATAAAAACCGGAAATCTCCGTTCGAAGGATTCGAGATGGGTGGTGACGGAATGTCCGGATATAGTTTGTATGGGCGTGAATACGTGGGATTGCGCGGTTACGAGAACGGATCATTGACAAATGCGGGTTCCAGCTTCATGGCTCCGCAAGGATCTGATGCAAGTATGTATTCTAAATTCACGTTGGAATTGCGTTACCCGATTTCTTTGGCTCAGTCGGCTACGATATACGCCTTGGGATTCATGGAAGCCGGTAATTCATGGTACGAGTTGAAGGATTTCGAACCGTTCAATTTGTATCGTTCCGCGGGAGTTGGTTTGCGTGTATTCTTGCCGATGTTCGGATTGCTCGGTATCGACTGGGGATATGGATTTGACGATGTACCGGGACGTTCAGGTGCGGGTGGTTCACAATTCCACTTCGTGTTGGGACAAGAATTTTAAGGATTTTGTGATTGGTTGATCCTGTGATTTCGTGATTAAAATGGAATCACAGAATCGAGAATCATAAAATCACAGAATAAATTTGGGCTTATTTGCATACATTATGTATGTTGACTAGGAATGGAAAATTAATTTTATTACTTTTGTAGATCATATTTAAAGACAAACATTATGAAGAATACAGTAAAATTATTTGCCTTGGTGGCGTTTATATTTGTAGCATTTGCTGCTTCCGCTCAAACGGCAAAACCGATCAAATTGGGTCATCTCGACGTGCAAAAGTTAATGTCGGTAATGCCTGAATCTAAAAAAGCAGATGAAACGTTGCAAGCTAAACAAACGGAAATTCAAAAAGAAATGGCTTCTATGACTGAAACTTATCAAAAGTTACTTCAGGAGTATCAGGCAAACGAGAAAACATATACGGATTTAGTACGTGCCAACAAGGAACAAGAAATTAGAAGTTTGGGTGAGAGAATCCAAAATTTCCGGGAGTTGGCAGATCAACAATTGCAAGAAACTTACAATAAATTGATGGGTGAAATCATGGAGAAAATCCAGAAAGCAGCTCAGGAGGTAGGTAAGGAGAATGGCTTTACTTATATCTTCACGATGAACGCTTTATTGTTTGCAGCCGATAATAGCGAGGATGTATTACCTTTGATGAAGAAAAAATTAGGTCTTCAATAATACGATATATTAAGAAAAATAAAGTCGCCCGAAAAGGCGGCTTTTTTTTTGATTAGTTAGGAATAAAAGGTATATTAGCAGCTATTAAACGATAAAATTTAGATATATGTCTTGTCCGATAGGGGTGTTTGATTCAGGTTACGGGGGATTGACAATATTGAAAGATATTGTGAAGGAAATGCCGGAATACGATTATATCTACTTGGGTGATAATGCCCGTACGCCTTACGGGATGCGTTCTTTTGACGTGGTGTATAAATATACGCGGGAGGCGGTGTTGAAATTATTCGATATGGGATGCCGTTTGGTGATCCTCGCTTGCAATACGGCTTCGGCGAAAGCGTTGAGGACGATACAACAGGTGGATTTGCCCCGGATAGATGCCCAGAGGAGAGTGCTAGGGGTTATTCGACCTAGCGTGGAAGCAGTTGCCGATTTTACACGTAACGGGCATATCGGAGTGCTGGCGACCTCGGGTACGGTTGCCTCCGAGTCCTATCTGTTGGAAATTGCGAAAATTCATTCGGAGAAAGGATTTCAAGTGTCACAACTAGCTTGTCCGATGTGGGTACCTCTCGTTGAAAACAACGAGATCGATTCTCCGGGGGCGGCTTTTTTTGTGCAAAAATATATAGATATATTGATGCAGAACGACCCGAAGATCGACACGATCGTGTTGGCGTGCACGCATTACCCTCTTTTACGAGGGGTCATTGACCGTTTTGTACCTCAAGGGGTTGCGGTGATTCAGCAGGGAGAGATCGTGGCGCGGAGTTTGAAAGATTATTTATGTCGTCATTCCGAGATGGAGCGAATGCTTTCACGAGGGAGGCAAGTGGAATTCTTCACCACGGAAAAAGGAGGAATGTTTGATAAGATGGCAACTTTATTTATGCAGGCGGATGTGGTGTCCAGGCATATAGAAATATAAGATTTATGATTTACGATTCAAGGCATGGGAAGTGGGCAGGAATCTAAAATTTGAAATCAATAAATCTAAAATTGAAGACGGTTATGAACGAGCAGGAAATGATTAACGCGGCTTTCGAGGATTTATTGCAATCCTTGCGAAAGGGAACGACAGAAGAGAGTAAAAAAATGATTCGTACGGCTTTTGAATTTGCCCGGGAAGCACATCAAGGGGTAAAGCGGAAGTCCGGTGAACCTTATATATTACATCCGATAGCGGTCGCTAAGGTGGCGGCAACAGAGATCGGGTTGGGGACGAAGTCGGTTATTGCGGCTTTGTTGCATGATGTCGTGGAAGATACGGATTACACGGTGGAAGATATCGCAAACTTGTTCGGGGCAAAGATTGCTTCCCTCGTGGACGGGTTGACCAAGATCAGTGAAGCGATGGGAAGTGACACCACGAAGCAGGCGGAGAGTTTTCGAAAGATGATCTTGACGCTGGCGGATGACGTGCGTGTTATTCTGATTAAGATTGCTGACCGTTTGCATAATATGCGTACTTTGGATGCGATGCCAGAACACAAGCAGGTGAAGATTGCCAGTGAAACCTTGTATATATATGCCCCTTTGGCTCATCGCATGGGATTGCATGCGATCAAGACGGAGTTGGAGGATTTGAGTTTGAAGTATGAGAATCCGCTTGAATACCAGGAATTGGAAAAGAGGATTCATGCTTACCGGGACGAGAATACCGGGTTGTACCAGCGGTTTATCGCCCCTATCCGGGAGCGTTTGACAGAGAGCGGCTACCAGTATGAAATTACTGCCCGGACAAAAAGCGTGTATTCGGTGTGGTCGAAGATGCAGCGCAGGCATATTTCTTTCGAGGAGATTTATGACTTGCTTGCAGTGAGGATCGTGTTTGAGCCGAAGGACAACCAACCGGAAAAATGGCAGTGTTGGAATATCTATTCTTTAATCACGGATATGTATAGCCCGAAGCCGGAAAGGATTCGGGATTGGGTGAGTGTTCCCAAGGCGAACGGTTACGAGGCATTGCATCTGACCGTCATGGGACCCGGCGGTAAGTGGATTGAGGTGCAAATCCGTTCCCGGAGAATGGATGAGATTGCAGAAAAAGGACTTGCCGCCCATTGGAAATATAAAGGCGATAATGCCGAGGCGAGTAACGAGGTGGATAAGTGGTTGGCGGGAATTAAGGAGATGTTGGAGCAACCCGGTACGGATGCTTTGGAATTTCTGGACGAGTTCAAGCTGAATCTGTTTGCCAAAGAGATTCGCGTGTTTACGCCCAAAGGAGATATGCGCACCTTGCCTAAAGGGGCTACCGTGTTGGACTTCGCTTATGACATTCACACGGAAATCGGGAGTTCGTGTATCGGGGGAAAGGTGAACCATAAATTGGTGCCGATGAGCCACGTGTTGCTGAGTGGCGACCAAGTGGAAGTGTTGACGAGCGATAAGCAAAAGCCGCAGAGTGATTGGTTGGATTTTATCGTGACGGCTAAGGCAAGAAATAATATACTGATGATATTCCGGCGGGAGAGGAAGGAGCAAGTGAAGATAGGGACGATGATGTTCGAGAATTTGTTGGAAGATATGAAATTGCCCTTTGGCACGGAGAACCTGAATAAGGCTTTGTTGCATTTGAAATTGGATTGTAAAGATGATCTCTATATCAGTTTGGCAAAGGGAAATCTGAATATTGAGGAGGTACGGAAGGCGCTGAAGAAAAAGTCCGAGAATAAATTCGTGAAGTACTGGAAATTGCAGTTCTTCAAAAGTGATAAAGAAAAGGTGCCGGTAGAGAAGGAGGAGGGGAAAGTGATAAACGATATGACGGAGGATGCCTCGGATTTTATTGTTGCTCCTTGTTGTAACCCGATTCCGGGCGATGACGTGGTGGGTATGAAGATCGAGGGCGATAAGATTACCGTGCACAAGCGTAAATGCCCGGAAGCTATTCGCTTGATGTCCAGTTACGGGGATAAAATAGTCCCGGTGAAGTGGGTGAGCCACAAGATCATGTCCTTTCTCGCGGTGATTAAATTGAACGGGATCGATAGTATCGGAATAGTCAGCGATATTACGATGATTATTTCAAAAGAGAGTAACGTGAATATGCGTACCGTGCATTTTGAAACGAAGGACGGAATCTTTGAAGGTATGATCCATCTTTACGTGCATAACACGGCTGACTTGAATAATTTAATGATGAAAATATCATCTCTAAAGGGTGTTGAGAACGTTTCGAGAGTAGAGAATTTGGACGCCTAATTAAATTTCGTCTAAATAGTGAGTTTTCTTCAGATAAAAGTTGTAACTTAGCCATGTTGTAAATTGAATTAGCTTTGGACTCGATGGAAAAAATAAAGGAGACAGTAAAAGAGATTTTTACTACTTACCTGCAACAGAAAGGACATCGTAAGACGCCCGAGAGATATGCCATTTTGGATGAGATTTATTCCCATGCCGGTCATTTTGATATAGAATCCCTGTATGTGTTTATGAAAAACAAGAATTACAGGGTGAGCCGTGCCACTTTGTATAACACGATAGATTTGTTGTTGGAATGCAAGCTGGTTATCAAACATCAATTCGGGAATAATATCGCTCAATTCGAGCGGGCTTACAATAATAAGAAGCATGAGCACATCGTGTGTAAAATATGTGGGAAGGTAGAGGAATTTTCAGATTCCCGTTTGGAAGAGATCGTGGAACACGTGGAGGAGAAGTATGATTTCTCTGTGCACCATCATATGCTTTATATTTATGGTATTTGTCACAACTGCAAGTTGGCGGGAAAGAAATAAATATTATTTTTGTACGTTTGTTTTTTAAGGAGTTTTTTTAATTTGCTGGTTGTCGCGGTCTTGTGTGGCAATCAATCTAAAAATGTATCAGATGAAAGTAGATGTTTTGTTGGGACTGCAATGGGGAGATGAAGGAAAAGGGAAGGTGGTCGACGTGTTGACCCCGAGGTATGATGTCGTGGCTCGTTTTCAAGGAGGACCTAATGCCGGTCATACACTTGAATTTGAAGGACAAAAATATGTTCTTCGTTCTATCCCTTCCGGAATATTTCAAGGTGATAAAGTGAATATTATCGGAAACGGCGTGGTGCTCGATCCCGCTTTATTTAAAGCAGAGGCAGAAGCTCTATCCGCGTCCGGACATGATCTTAAAAAGAAACTTCATATATCCAAGAAAGCACATTTGATCCTGCCTACTCATCGTTTCCTGGATGCGGCTTATGAAGCGGCTAAAGGGGATGCAAAGGTAGGAACTACAGGAAAAGGGATTGGACCGACATACACGGATAAGGTTAGCCGGAATGGAGTACGTGTCGGGGATATCCTGCATGACTTTGAAAATAAATATGCTAAAGCAAAAGTTCGTCACGAGGAAATATTGAAAAGTTTGAATTTTTCTTATGATTTGACGGAGGTCGAAAAGGAATGGATGGAGGGTATCGAATACCTGAAGCAATTCAAACTTATCGATAGTGAGCATGAAATAAATCAATACCTGGATAACGAAAAATCTATTCTGGCAGAGGGGGCACAAGGCACGATGCTGGATATTGATTTCGGTTCTTATCCTTTTGTGACTTCTTCCAACACGGTATGTGCCGGAGCTTGTACTGGACTAGGGGTTGCTCCTCGTCGTATCGGTGAAGTGTACGGGATATTCAAGGCTTACTGTACCCGTGTCGGGAGCGGCCCTTTCCCTACGGAATTGAATAACGAAACGGGAGAGAAGTTGTGTGATCTGGGACACGAGTTCGGTTCAGTGACAGGACGCAGACGTCGTTGCGGTTGGGTAGACTTAGTGGCTTTGAAATACGCGATCATGATAAACGGGGTGACTCAATTAATTATGATGAAAAGCGACGTGCTGGATACTTTCGACACGATACAGGCTTGCGTGGCTTACGAGTTGAACGGAGAGGAAGTCGATTATTTCCCGTATGATATTACGGAAGGTGTGAAGCCAGTATATGCTGAACTGCCGGGATGGAAATGCGATATGACCAAGATGACTTCGGAGGATGAATTCCCGGAGGAATTCAATAACTATCTCGCCTTCCTGGAAGAAGAGACCGGGGTTCCGGTGAAGATTGTATCCGTGGGTCCGGATCGGGATCAGACGATCATTCGCTATACAGAAGAATAAAAGAAAGCTGCGAAAGCAGCTTTCTTTATTTTATATAATGTAATACACGCTTATTCCTGCGATATATCCTAAGATCGTCATCCAAGTGATGTGTTTCAGGTACCACATAAAATTGATTGTTCCATACCCATCACGACGACTCCGGCGGCAGAACCGATAATCAGAATGCTACCGCCCGTACCGGCGCAATATGCCAGTAGTTCCCAGAAAGCACCGTCCGTGGTGAAGTTCATCATATAGCCGGAGAGAGGTACTCCGCCTGTGTGAACGAGTGGGTACATACCCATAGCAGCAGCAACGAGCGGGACGTTGTCTATAATAGAAGACAAGAAACCAATGATGATATTAATGAAGTACACGTTGTGCAGTTTATCATTTAAGAAACTTGCCATCTGATCTAGTACCCCGACGACTTGCAGGGCGGCAACAGCCATCAATATTCCCAGGAAAAAGAGTAAGGTGGGATAGTCGATCTTTGCGAGGATAGAAGGGATGCGATGTACTTTGTCCGGGGATATATCCTTTTTCCGGTTATAGAGGATTTCCGTGTATATCCATATACCCCCTAAAGCTAACATGATGCCCATGAAAGGGGGAAGATTCGTGAGTTCCTTAAATATTGGAACGAAAAGGAGGCTACCGATACCTAGGGCGAGAATCGTGATTTGCTCTTTGCGTGTTATGGCTAACGGTGTTGCCGAATCGTTTGTCGGTTGGGATTGTGTCGTTCCTTTTATTTGGAACGTGGTGATTACCAATGGAATTAGCAGGGATGTGAAACTGGGGAGGAATAAATGCCGGATAACGTTCATGGAAGTGATATTATCATGAATCCAAAGCATGATGGTCGTTACATCCCCGATGGGCGTCCAGGCTCCCCCGGCATTGGCGGCAATGATGATGATACTCCCGAATATCCAACGTTCCCGTTGCTCCGGGATCAGACGCCGCAGGAGCATTACCATGACAATAGCAGTTGTCAGGTTATCCAAAATAGAGGACAGAATGAAAGTAAGAAACGCGATGATCCAAAGGAGTTTTCTTTTATCTTGGGTCGTGATTTTCCGGGTGAGTAATGCAAACCCCTCGTGGGTATCGACCCACTCGACCACGGTCATAGCCCCGAGCAGGTAGAATAGGATTTCAGCCGTATTCCCGAGATGGTCGATAATCTGGGTGTTTATGTTCAAGGTCGTCTGGTGTAAAGAGAAAACCCATAGGATGATTCCCAGTACGAGTGCCATGGCGGTTTTGTTGATTTCGAGTTGTTTTTCTAGTGCTATAAAAACGTATCCCAAGATGAATGTGATGATGATGGGTGGTATCATGGTTATGAACTTTTTGGACTGAATTGTATCTTTCATACGTAATTTTGCGTAGATTGGTTTATCTTTGTGGTGAACATGAGGTTAAAGTAAATGTGATACGATATGATGACATGGGATTTTTTCTTTCGGCTACTGGTTGCCGGGGTATTGGGGGCTATTATTGGATTGGATCGGGAATACCGGGCAAAGGAAGCCGGGTTTCGGACACATTTTTTAGTTGCTTTGGGAAGCGCCTTGTTTATGATTGTATCCAAATACGGGTTCAGTGATATTTTAGGAGAAACGGGAATTGGGCTTGACCCGAGTCGTATTGCGGCGCAGGTAGTGAGCGGTATAGGTTTCCTGGGAGCGGGTACGATTATTATTCAGAAATTGTTTGTCCGGGGATTGACCACGGCTGCCGGGATATGGGCAACATCCGCCATTGGGTTGGCAGTGGGAGCCGGGCAATATTGGTTGGGAGTATGTGCCATGTTGCTGACATTGTTGGGGCTGGAAGGACTCGGGTACGTGTTCCAGAAAATCAGCCAGCGAAATGTATTATTGGTGTTCACTACAACAAGCCAAGAGGTTATAAAAGAAGTTACGGATGAAATAAAACGGAAAAAACATTCGATTAGTTCTTATTCCACGGAGTCTTCCAAGTTGGGTGATTTGACAACCTACCGGGTGACCATGGTCATTCGTACCCATAAAACGGGGGATGAAACTTTACTATTCCAGTTTATTCAGCATCTTCCGGATGTCATCATTGATCGGATGGAATAAAAAAAAGCGACCTTCTGGTCGCTTTTTTTATTAGTTTCCGTGTTTGGAATGTAATTTCAGTCGCATTAGGCGAAGGTCTTCTTCTGAATAATCGCCTTCGAATTCATCGTACGCATCCCCGATGTTGTCGCTTTTGGCTTCCATGAAATAATCCATGATCTCTTGCTGTTGCTCGTCATCCAAAATCTTATTGATGTAATAGTCAATATTCAGTTTGGTGCCCGAGAACACGATGGCTTCCATTTCCTTGATGAGTTCTTCAAAGGTTAATCCCTCGGCAGAAGCGATGTCTTCAAGGTCAATCTGGCGGTCGATATTCTGTATGATATATACTTTGAATTTCGATTTGTTGGCAACAGTTTTTACCACCAGGTCTTGGGCTCTTTCGATCTCGTTGTCTTCCACGTATTGTTTGATAACCTCGACGAATTCTTGCCCGTATTTCTGTGCTTTGCCGGAACCAACCCCCTGGATGTTTGCCAACTCTTCCAACGTGATGGGGTAGTTGGTACACATATCTTCCAGTGAAGGGTCTTGGAATATCACGTATGGCGGCAAATTGTTTTTCTTGGCAATCTTTTTCCGTAAGTCTTTCAGTATGGCAAACAAGGTGTTGTCAAGTGCTGATACTCCTCCCTTTTCCTGAAGTTTCTCCTCAGATTCTTCAAAATTATGATCTTCCATCAGCATAAAGTCTTTAGGTTCCTTTAAAAATGCGAGTCCATCTTCCGTGAGTTTAATGACCCCGTATTGTTCAATATCTTTTTCTATATAATTACTAATCAATGCCCGTCTGAAAACCATGTTCCAGAATTGAGCGTTTTTGTCGGAGCCGACACCAAAAGATTCCAGCTCGTCATGATGATACGATTTTATGATAGAATCGGTTTCCCCAAGTAGAATTTTTACCAAGTAATCTACCTTGAACTTTTCTTTGACCTCGAGGATGGTATTAAGCGCATCGATCAAGAATTCCTTGCCCTCGAATTCTTTTTTCGGGAACAAGCAGTTGTCACAAGCACCGCAATTCTCTTCATCATAATTTTCCCCGAAATAGTGCAATAACACTTTTCTCCGGCATAAAGATGTCTCGGCGTAAGAAACGGTTTCCATCAAAAGTTGTTTCCCGATCTCCTGTTCGGCGATGGGTTTCCCTTGCATGAATTTTTCTAGTTTCTGAATATCCTTGTAACTGTAAAAAGTCAGGCAATAGCCTTCACCCCCGTCACGTCCTGCACGTCCTGTTTCCTGGTAATACCCTTCCAAACTCTTGGGAATATCATAGTGAATGACGAAACGTACGTCCGGTTTGTCAATCCCCATTCCGAAAGCGATGGTGGCAACAATCACGTTTACTTCTTCCATCAAGAATTTGTCTTGATTGGCACTACGGGCGGCAGCATCCATCCCGGCATGATAGCTGGCGGCTTTGATACCGTTCACGCAAAGCATTTCCGTGAGCTCTTCCACTTTTTTACGGCTGAGGCAATAGATGATACCGGATTTCCCCTCGTTGTTTTTGATAAACTTGATAATATCTTTTGTCGGGTCTATTTTCGGACGAACTTCATAATAGAGGTTTGAACGATTGAAAGAAGATTTGAATACCCGAGCATCAAGCATATCCAGATTCTTCTGGATGTCATGTTGTACTTTCGGGGTAGCCGTTGCCGTCAAGGCAATGATTGGGGCTTTCCCGATTTGCTCCACGATCGGTCTGATCTTCCGGTATTCCGTGCGGAAGTCGTGTCCCCATTCCGAAATACAGTGAGCCTCGTCGACGGCAAAGAAAGAAATCTTGACTTTACGTAGAAATTCGATATTACTTTCCTTGGTCAAGGATTCCGGCGCCACATATAACAACTTGGTCTTTCCGTTTAGTACATCCTCTTTTACATTTAAAATATCACTTTTGCTGAGTGAAGAATTCATGAAGTGGGCAACCCCCTCTGATGCACTGAAGGAACGCATGGCATCTACCTGATTTTTCATAAGAGCAATCAAAGGAGATATCACAATAGCGGTTCCGTCGAGTATTAGTGCAGGCAATTGATAACATAAAGATTTGCCCCCACCCGTTGGCATCAGAACAAACGTGTTGTTCCCGGCAAGTACATTCTTTATGATCTCTTCCTGGTTTCCTTTGAAATTATCAAAGCCGAAATACTCTTTTAATTTAGCATGTAAATCTATCTGCAATCCCATTGTTTTTTTTAATTTTCACACACCCTGTTTTTAGACGGGTGCGCAAATTTATAATTTAATTTGTTTTTCCAAACAAAATATTCAATAATAAATCTATCACCACTCGTTTTTAAGCTATCATAAAAAATGATACTTTTGTCCCTAGTAAAGTTATAGCAAAAAATGATAAGTGCAATAGTTTTTTGTTTTTTTTGCTCGGCTCATAATTTTGAAATAAATAAATAGAATCTGGAAGCATGGTAGATATTAAGGCAGTTGCAATAAAAGTAATTCAGGATGAGGCAGAAGCCATTCGAAATCTAACAAATTATATCGACGAGGATTTTGAAGCAGTTGTTAAATTAATATACGAAAGCAAGGGGCGTGTCATCGTCACCGGGATAGGGAAAAGTGCCATTATAGCGACAAAAATGGTCGCCACGATGAATTCTACGGGTACTCCGGCTGTTTTTATGCATGCGGCGGATGCCATTCACGGAGATTTGGGAATGATCCGTGAGGAAGACGTGGTGATTTGCGTGTCCAAGAGTGGAAATACGCCGGAAATAAAAGTATTGATACCTTTGATCCGCAATAACGGAAATAAAAATATCGTGGCGATGGTGTCCAATACAGATTCATTTCTGGCTAAAAATGCACTTTATATATTAAAGGCAAAAGTGGAAAAAGAGGCTTGTCCTTTAAATTTAGCTCCCACAAATTCAACTACGGCACAGTTAGTGCTGGGAGATGCACTAGCGATGTGTTTGATTGAATGTAGAAGTTTCTCAAGTAGGGATTTTGCCAAATATCATCCGGGAGGAACTCTTGGAAAACGGCTTTATACGCGGGTTGCAGATGTTTATGATTGTGACAATCGCCCGAATATCCGAATGGATGCCGGAATTCGCCCGGTAATTCTCGCGATGTCGAAAGGACGTTTGGGAGCTGTGGCGATCGTGGATGATGAAGAGCATTTGCTAGGAATTATCACGGACGGGGACTTGCGGCGGATGATGGAGAAATACGAGGACGTGGACGGATTGACGGCAAAAGATATTATGTCGAAATCTCCTAAAACTATCTCGGAAGAAGAGTTGGCTTATAACGCTTACCGGATGATGGAACAGAATAGTATCACGCAATTGGTCGTGGTCGACCGGGAGAATCACTATAAAGGAATGGTACACATACATGACATATTGCGCGAAGGAGTGGTATGATTTTTGATTCAGTGATTTGCGATTGAGTGATTGTATATATCATGGTGTAGGGGTGATAATCATGAAATCATAAATCTCAGAATTGTAAATTTAAAAATATGGTACATATAAAGTTGTGTTTAGTATTCATTTTGGCGGCGTGGGTTTCTGTGTTGAATGCTCAGACTACGAAGGTGAGGGGGACTGTAACCGATGCGGAAACGGGAGAACCGTTGCCCTTGGTGAGTATTATTTTCGTGGGAACGACTATCGGGGTGACAACAGATTTCGACGGGAATTATTATATCGAAACTCGGGAGAACGTGAGCGAAATAATGGCTGCTTATGTTTCGTATGAAAAACAGACCGTGCCGATTAAAAAAGGAGCTTTTAACACGATAGATTTCAAGTTGGTGCCCATTGTCACGGATTTGGATGAAGTGAGCGTGACGCCGGGTGAGAATCCAGCTCATGCCATATTGCGTAATATCTCGAAGAACAAGAAAAAGAACAATCCGGCGGAGAAGGAATCGTATAGCTACACCACGTACACGAAGATGGAATTGGATGTAGCCAATCTGAAACCGCAGTTTCGGAATAAAAAATTGCAGAAGAACTTCGGTTTTATTTTCCAGTACATGGATACTTCCGCTATCACGGGGAAGGCTTATTTGCCGGTTATGATCTCCGAGGCTTCGGCGGATTATTATTATCGACGTTCTCCCCGGTTGTCACGGGAAGTCGTGAAAGCGAGCAGGATTTCCGGTATTGAAGAGGATTACAGCCTCGCGCAGTTTACGGGGCATTTACACGTGAACGTGAATTTGTATGACAACTACATCAATATTTTTGAGGTAAATTTTGTCAGTCCCCTGTGTGACCACGGTTTGTTGTACTACAAGTATTTTCTGGTCGATAGCGTGCAGAAGGACGGCAGAAAGATATATAAGATTCGTTTTCATCCTAAAGGAAAATCAACGCCCGTGTTTGATGGCGAGGTGAATATCGATTCCACGACTTGGGCGTTGGAGTCCGCGCAGATGCGTATGACAAAGGATTTGAACGTGAACTGGATTAAAGATTTGGCGGTCGAGACTACCAATGAATTGATCAACGATTCGATTTGGTTTCTAAAACAGGATAAAATCTTGGCTGACTTTACCGTGCAAATGCGAGATTCTTCCAAATTGATTTCTTTCATGGGACATCGGCAAATTGATTATTCCAACGTGAAAGTAAATGAAGCTATTCCGGCGGATATATTGAAACTGGATAACGAGGTCATTATAAATAAAAATGTTCTCCAAAATGACGAGAACTATTGGCAGACGGTGCGTCCTTACCAGTTATCGGAAAAAGAACAGAATATATATAATATGGTAGATTCAATTAAAAATGTTCCGCTCTACCAGAATATATATGATATGATACAGACCATTTTCCTAGGGTACTATAACACGAAATACGTGGGATTCGGACCTTATTACAAGCTGTTTAGTTTTAATAAACTTGAAGGAAGCCGCTTCCAGTTGGGAGCGAAAACAACCAGTGATTTCAGTAAACGGATACGGCTTTCGGGTTATGGCGCGTATAGCACGAAGGACGGGGAATTCAAGGGCGGTGGAACCGTGGAGTATATGTTCAACAATCAACCTACTTCAAAATTGACAGTCAGCGGGAAACATGACGTGTTGCAGCTGGGGGCGAGCGAGAATGCTTTTTCCACGGGTAACATCTTGAGTTCCATATTTTCCCGGGGAAATAACGAGAAATTGACTATGATTAATGAGTTTGATTTCCGTTACGAGAAAGAATGGAGGCAAGGTTTTTCCAATAGTTTTGCTCTCGAATATCGCCAGATGTACCCGACGAAATACGTCGATTTTGTTCGTCCGGACGGGAAGGAACTGAATCAAATTCACACGACGCAATTTCGCTTGGGAACACGCTTGTCAAAGAACGAGATTGTGGTGCGGCAGGATTTTGATAAAGTTTCCATGGGGTCGGATTTTCCGATCGTGAGTATCGACCTCGTGGCAGGATTGAAAGGTGTGTTGAACAGTGATTACGAGTATTACCGGGCACAGCTGTCCATACAGCATGATGTACAAATTGCTCCTATCGGTTATAGCGATTTTATGCTTACTGGAGGGAAAATATTCGGGAAAGTCCCGTATCCCTTGTTGAAGTTGCACGAGGGAAATGCGACCTATTTCTATGACCCGTATGCTTTCTCGTGCATGAACTTCTACGAGTTCGCTTCAGATCTGTGGGGAGCGGTATTCTGGGAACATCATTTCAGGGGATTTTTCCTGAGTAAGATACCTTTGATGAAACGGTTGAAATGGCGTGAAGTCGCCACGGTGAAGGCTTTGTGGGGAAGGTTGTCAGATAAAAATAACGGAAGTTTGCCGAATACCGATGCAGTATTGCTTTTCCCGGACGGGATGTCGTCCGTGTCCAAGCCTTATATCGAGGCGGGTGTCGGCGTGGAGAATATTTTGCGCTTGATCCGGGTAGATGCCATTTGGCGATTGACACACCGGGGCGATCGTTCCGGTCAGAAAGTGGATAATTTCGCAATTAATTTTTCCATACATCTAAATTTCTAATAATTTTCATTTTTCATTTTTCAAATTTCAATTGTAAAAGACTATCTTAGCGCGATAAAACTGAAAGATATGAAATTAAGAGCCGAGGACTTGGTAAAGAAATACAAAAGCCGAACTGTGGTTAAGGGTGTTTCCGTGAACGTGGAGCAAGGGGAGATTGTCGGTCTGTTGGGACCGAACGGGGCGGGAAAGACAACTTCGTTTTACATGATCGTGGGGTTGATTAAACCGAACGGCGGGCGTATATTCTTGGATGACCGGGAGATCACGAAAGAACCGGTGTATCGCCGGGCTCAGTTGGGTGTGGGATACTTGGCTCAGGAAGCTTCTGTTTTCCGGCAATTGAGCGTGGAGGATAATATCAAGGCGGTGTTAGAGATGAGTACTTTCTCGAAAGAGTATCAACGTGATCGCTTGGAAGAAATGCTCGACGAGTTCGGTTTGCAACATATCCGGAAGAGCAAGGGAATCCAATTGTCAGGAGGGGAGCGTCGGCGTACGGAGATTGCCCGGGCTTTGTCAATTGCCCCGAAATTTATTCTTTTGGATGAACCTTTTGCCGGGGTTGACCCTATTGCCGTGGAGGATATCCAGAGCATCGTGCAGAAATTGAAGGATAAAAATATCGGGATTTTAATTACCGACCATAACGTGCAAGAAACCTTGTGTATTACCGACCGGGCTTATTTGTTGTATGACGGTCGTATTTTACAGTCGGGTACAGCGGAGGATTTGGCTAATGATCCGGAAGTTAGACGGGTTTACCTCGGGAAAAATTTCGAGTTGAGAAGAAAGAAATAAAAAAACGTGCAAATCGTTTTGCTTTTCACGAAAAAGCAATATATTTGCACCGTCAAAATAGCAAGCGGGCGTGGCGAAATTGGTAGACGCACTAGACTTAGGATCTAGTGCCGCAAGGCGTGGGGGTTCGAGTCCCTTCGCCCGCACTTGAAGAAGGGGCCGCCTTAAACAAGGTGGTCTTTTTTGTTTTGTTTGTTTTATCATAAATAGTTTTATACATAGAGAAGTATGAATGTAACGAAGAACCAAATCGATGATCTTAATGCAACCATTAAGATTCAATTGGATAAGGATGATTACGCAACCCGCGTGAGCGACGCGTTGAAAGAATACCAGAAAAAAGCGGTGATCGACGGTTTTCGTAAGGGAAAAACTCCTTTCGGGATTATCAAAAAAATGTATGGTAGAGCCGTTTTGATTGAGGAGATCAACAAGTTGATCGGAGAGAGTTTGTCTAATTTTATCCAGGAGAACGATTTGCATATCTTGGGAGAGCCGCTTCCGAACGAAACAGAGCAGAAAGAGCTGAATCTGGACGAGGAAAGCTTCGAGTTCGTTTACGATATCGCTATGGCTCCCGTCATGAACGTGAAGTTGAGTAAACGGGAGAAAGTACCTTATTACATCATCAAGGTAGATGATGAGATGATAGACAAACAAATTGAAAGCATCTGCAAGAATAATGGCGAATTGACCCCCGTTGACACGATTGAAGGATCAGAATACGTGAAAGGTGAATTGATCGAATTGGGGGAGGACGGTAAACCGAAAGAAGGCGGTATTCATGTGGAAGACGCTTCCTTGTCATTGGCTCACATGAAAGACGAGGAACAGGTGAAACTTTTCGAGGGTAAAAAAGCCGGAAATGAGGTGATCTTCAATCCTTCAAGAGCTTATCCTAACAAGACCGATTACGCCGCTCTCTTGCAAGTAAATAAAGAGGAAGCAGAACATATTGTTTCTGATTTCTGTTTCATCATCAGCGAGATCAAACGTTATATCGATGCGGAAGTAAATCAAGCTTTATTTGATAAAGTGTACGGTGAAGGAAACGTGAAGAGCGTAGAAGAATTCCGTGCGAAAGTGAAAGAAGACCTGGCAAAACAATTCAAATCTCATAGCGAGTACCGCTTGACGGTAGATGCTCGTGACAAGATGTTGAAGAAGAACGAGGAAATCGCTCTTCCGGAAGCATTCCTGAAGCGTTGGATGTTAGCTACCAATAAAGAAATGACTCCTGAAGCCGTAGAGCAGGATTTCAACGCTTATCGCGATGAGTTCAAATGGCAGTTGATTAAGGGTGACATGGTGAAGGATAATGACCTTCGCGTGGAGGACGAAGATATGAAAGCTGTCGCTCGTGAAGTGGCTGCCGCTCAATTACAACAATACGGTTTGTACGGTTTGTCTGACGAGCAATTAGACGGTTTCGCCGTTCGCTTGTTGGAGAACGAGAAACAACGTTCTAGCCTTTATGACCGTGCTTTGGAGAACAAAATAATCAACACGATCAAAGAGAGCGTGAAACTGGAAGAACAAGAGATCTCTATGGATGATTTTGGTAAATTGTTCGAGAAGAAATAGATTGAATCTTTTTTATCATAGAACCCCGCCTTTTCAGGCGGGGTTTGTTTTTTCAGGGGGGAGCAGGAAGGGGAAAAGGGTAGTTGGATGAACGTTTTTGATCTGTCTTTAATTTCAGAGTATTACGTGAAAAAGGCATTGTTTCCTCGTTCTACCGACCAGGTTTCTCTTGCTGGCAAGGTTGGAAAGTTGACAGGAACTCTTAAATTCTTTTCTCCTGACAAAAAATGTGGAAAGCAATGTAATAAAAAAAGGCGTGCCATGCACGCCTTCTAAATAAGCATATTGATGAGAGTTTATTTTACGTTTGATTGGGCACGAGTGATATATTTTTCGATATCTCTGGATTCCAATGATGCCGGAAATTCTTTTTCTATTTTCTCGTACATGGCTAATGCGTTCTTGTAGTCGTTGGCTTTTTCAAATGCGAGCCCGGCTTTCATCAGGATGGAAGGAGTGGTCAACATATTGGTGTTGTCACTACCTGCTTTCTGATAATATCCGGCTGCTTTCTTGTATTCTCCCAATTGCATATAAGCGTCCCCGATGTTCGCTTTTGCCAACGTGGAGAAAATCATATCTTTGGTGGAGAATTTTTCAAGATATTTAATTGCATTTTGGTTATCACCCAAATATAAATAGCATAAGCCGGCATAATATTTTGCTAAATTGCCACTCGGGGTAGAGCCGTATTGATCCACGATTTCGAGGAAACCGAGATTGTTGCCATTCCCGTTAAGCGCCAAATTGAAAGAATCTTTTTCAAATAAAGTTTCTGCCACGAACATTTGTTTCAGCGCTTCTTGTTCGAGTGGCATTTTGTAAAACCTGTGATACCCAAAGATCGCAGCAATTACAATAATTACAACAAGAAGACCTCTAACCAGTAATTTTGAATTTTTCTCGATAAATTGTTCGGTTGAGATCGTGGCTTCCTCAATCTGTTGGAAACCGTCCGCACGTTTCTGTTTCTCTTTTGACATTGTTATATGTTTTTGTTATTTACTTTATATTCCTACGACGCATCTACCGTCAACGTGCAAAATTAGTTTTTTTTTTGATAACAGGAGTAGGACGGCGAAATTTTATGCAAAAAATTATACAATCGGCGGAATCTAAGTTACTTTTCTTTACTTTTGAAGACCGTTTGCAGGTTAAACTTGCAGCGTTTGTAACCTGTAACCCTTGATTGGTATGATTTTAAAGGATTTGAATATTGTCAATTACAAGAATATCGCCGAGGCAAGCATCGCTTGTTGCCCCCGGTTCAATTGCTTTATCGGGAATAACGGGGTGGGGAAGACGAATATTTTGGATGCGGTGTATCATCTCTCCATGTGCAAGAGTTATTTCAACCTGCCCGATGCCCAAAATATTCGGCACGGGGAGGCTTTTTTCGTGCTGGAAGGAATGTACGAGCGGGACGGGGAAGAGATTGACGTATATTGTGGGGTGAAGAAGGGTGTGAAAAAAGTATTCAAGAAGAATAAGAAATCGTATGAAAAGCTCTCGGATCATATCGGGTTGCTGCCTCTGGTGATGATTTCGCCTGCCGACGTGATTTTGATCGACGGGGCGAGCGAGGAACGCCGCCGTTTTATCGACGGGGTAATCAGCCAGTGTGACAAGGAGTATTTGCAGGTATTGATACGGTACAACCGGGTGTTGATGCAACGGAACAGTTTCCTGAAAGAGTACGCCGGAATGCCGATAGACGCCGATATGTTGTCCGTGTGGGACGAGCAATTGGCAGAGAACGGTCGGGTGATTCTGGAACGGCGCCGGGCGTTTATCGCGGAACTGGCGGATGTCTTCCAGGCGTATTACGAGCGGGTGGCGTTGGGAAGGGAAAAGGTAACCTTGGAGTACTCTACCACGATAAAAGAAAATGACTACCTGCAATCGTTACGAGGTAGTTTTGACCGGGATAGAATATTGACTTACACCACGGTGGGTATCCACCGGGATGACCTCACGTTAAGTCTGGAAGGTTATCCGGTGAAGCGGTTGGGATCGCAGGGACAGAAAAAGAGTTTTCTAACCGCCTTGAAATTTGCTCAATTCGCTTATCTGGCACGTGAGAAAGGCGTAGAACCTTTGTTGTTGCTGGATGATATTTTCGATAAGTTGGATGCCGACCGGGTGAGCCAGATTATCCAGATCGTGTCGGAAGAGAGTTTCGGGCAGGTCTTTATCACGGATACTAATCGTGGGCATATTGATGAAATCTTGCGTTTGCACGCGATTGATTATAAAATCTTTAAAGTGGATGAAGGCATGATATCCGACTTTAATTTCTAGGGTTTAGGTATTATTTGAATAGAAAGTAGTATTTTTGTAGGATAACAATAAAAAGAATAGATTGTGAAGCAGGGGAAGACTTTGACAATGGACGAATTGGTAGAATTGTACTTGGAAGAGATGGGGTTAAGCCGTCAGTTCAAGGAGAGAGAGGTTTGCCAAGTCTGGGCGGATGTCGTGGGGGGAATGATCGCTTCCCGGACAAAGAGTATGCGGATTTCGGACGGGAAAGTTTTCGTGAGTTTCACTTCTTCGGTCGTGAAAAACGAGATATTGATGGTGAAGGAAGGGTTAATTAAAGCCTTGAATGACAGGGTTGGAAGTGATGTAGTAAAAGATATTATAGTGTTCTGAAAGGAACATTTAATGAACTGGACAAATGAGATTAATTGACGCTAATGATTTATTGAATGCCTCGTGGGGATTGGATCGTTTCAGAGGAAGTCTGGTTTCCAAGTTGGTCATGTATTTATTGCGCTTGAACAAATTGGATAAGCTGAGCACGAAGGTGGATTGCAACGATCCCGAGCAGGTGATCGATAGTTTGATGGAGGCATTAGGGGTTACCGTGGAGATCAAGGAGGAGGATTTGGAGAAGATTCCGAAGAAGGGGGCGTTTATCACGGTGTCCAACCACCCGTTCGGGGGATTGGATGGTATTATTCTGATTAAAATCTTGTGCAAGATACGTCCGGATTACAAGGTGATGGCTAATTTCCTGTTAAAGAAGATCATTCCGATACAGGATTACGTGTTGGGACTGGAACCGTCTTCCCGCCGGAGGAACACGAATACCCGTGTCATCAAAGAAGCCGTGCGCCACGTGGTAGAAGGAAAGCCGCTGGGGATATTCCCGGCAGGAGAGGCTTCTTCCTATCAGGCGGATTCGAATCACGTGGAAGATAAAGAGTGGGATACCTCCGTGCTAAAGCTGGTTAAGATGGCAAGAGTGCCGGTTATCCCGATCTATTTCAAGGGGTCGAATAGCTTGTTATTTTACTTGTTGGGTTTGATTCATCCCATGTTGCGGAACATGAAGTTGCCTTCCGAATTATTGAATAAAAAGAATCGGGTCGTGAAATTGAGAATCGGAAATCCTATTGGCATAGAGTCACAGGATACGTTTCACGATATTTCCCAATACGGGAAGTTTTTGCGTGCCAAGACCTATTTGCTCGGTTCGGCGTTGGAAGTAAAGAAGTTTTTCATTAAATCACAAAAAGCTATGCCTAAAGCGGAACCTGTCGCTGCGGAAACGGAATGTGCGGTGTTGAAGAAGGAGATTGCGGGTATCGCGGATGACTATTTGTTGTTTAATATGAAAAACTATGATGTCTATTGCTCTCCTTCGGTGAAAATTCCAAACGTGCTGAACGAGATCGGACGGTTGCGCGAGCTCACGTTCCGTGCTGTCGGCGAGGGGACGAACCGGAGCATCGATTTGGACGAGTTCGATTTATATTATTACCATCTTTTTATTTGGGATAAGGAAGAAGAGAAGATCGTAGGGGCTTACCGCGTGGGGAAAGGGAAGGAGATCATCGATCGTTACGGCATAAAAGGTTTCTATATCCATACCTTGTTTAAAATGCGGAAAGAGATGCTCCCGGTATTGTACGAGTCTATCGAGTTGGGACGTTCTTTTATCACGGAGGAATATCAACGGAAGCCGCTCCCCTTGTTTATGCTTTGGAAAGGAATCCTGTATTTCTTGTTGAAAAATCCGGAATATCGCTATCTGATAGGACCTGTTACTATCAGTGGGAAATATACCGAGGCTTCCAAGGAGTTGATTATGAAATTTATTCAGGCAAATCATTATAATTACGAGTTGGCGAAATACGTTCTACCGCGTTCGAAATACCAGGTACATTCCGAGGAACCGGGTGTGCAGGTGATGTTGGATGCGGCGCGGGATATTGCAGCGTTGGATAAAATGATCGGGGATATTGAGCCGTCGAGTGATAAATTGCCAGTATTATTGAAAAAATATATCTCTTTGAACGCTAAGATTATCGGTTTTAATATAGATCCGAAGTTTAATATGTGTTTGGATGGTTTGCTTATTTTAGATATTTTTGACGTGCCGATGAAGACGATAGAGTCGTTGTCAAAGGAAATTAACGATGACACGATACTTAGCCGTTTCTCTTCGGATAACGTGGAATTATAGATTGAATGAATGGATTCAGTGATTGAAAATTGCTAAATCTAAAATTAGAATGGGATGTACGATATTTTGTATCTATTCAAGGGAATGCTGGTTGGACTGATGGTATCTATTCCTTTAGGTCCTATGGGGGTCTTGATTATCCAAAAAACGTTGCATAAAGGAGCGTTGTCGGGTTTTATCGCCGGTATGGGTGCCGCTTCGGCAGACCTTTTTTATGCCGCGGTAGCCGCTTTCGGGTTAGGGTTCGTGATTAATATCGTGCAGGCTCATGAGTTATTGTTGCAAATTATCGGGGGAATATTTCTGATCGTGATAGGATTGAAAATCTATTTTGACAACCCGATCCGGCAGATCCGGCAACGTCGACAGGGACGTGTGAGTAAGACCGGGCTTTTAGGTGATTACCTCTCGCTTTTCTTTCTTACGGTGTCCAACCCGATCACGGTAGTGGTCTTTATGGCTGTGTTTGCCGGAATGTCGGTCTTTGGAGAATCTTCCTCCTTGTTGGGAGAAGTGCTGGTTGTTGCCGGAGTATTGCTGGGGGGGGGGGTGTGGTGGTACACGCTTTCCACGTTGGTAAATATTTTCCGGAAGAAATTCCGTTTGCGCGTATTAATCACAATCAATCGAGTGTCCGGGATGGTGATTACAGTATTGGGAGCTTTGGTTATTCTCTCAGCCTTTGCCCCGTTCAAGAATCTGGTAATTCAGTGATTTTTGTTTACTTCTTGTATTATCATTAGTTAATGGATAGTCTACCTTTGCGTGCTCTTATGAACGAGTCATAATCGAACCATAAACGTAGCATAAACGTAAAACATCGTTCATGTTACGTTTATGATTCGATTATGTATGGTTTTTGTGGTAGAGGAAAGGTTAAGCAAGGGGCTGGAAAGGAGAACTAGAGGTATTATTTGCTTTTATTTGAAAATGTCGTGAGTCGCCCCATGCGCCGTAGGCTACTTCGCAGCCGCTTTTGAGAATACTTTCCTCCAGTTTGCGCATGGATTCTGCTGCTCCCTCGTGTGTGCCCGGTTTATTTTCGTAGAGTTTATAGAGGGTGCGGTTGGAGGTGGGGGTAATGTTGGGCATAACGACGTTGGCTCCGATCTCCAAAGCTTTCTCCCGTCCATTCTCTTCAATAGCTTGCAAAGCGGTGGTCGCCGCGATATTGATGTCCGGCATCAGAATACGTAAGGCTGCCACCATGTGGATTGACAAGCGCAGGCGTTCTTTTAGCGGGAGCAACAGATGGCGGTATTGATACAACGGCGTGGCGTGGTGTTCCAAATAGGGACCCATGCCTACCATGTCGATGTCCATGGATTGCAGGAATAACAGATCGTTTGCCAGGTCGGTAATGGTCTGGAAGGGTAAACCGATCATTACTCCCGTTCCCGTTTGGTAGCCACAGCGTTGTAGCATCTCCAGGCACTTCAAGCGTGTGGCGTGGGAATGTAATGCGTTGTTCGGATGGATTTTCGCGTACAGTTCCGGGTTGGATGTTTCGATGCGCAATAAATAACGGTGTGCTCCCGCTTCAAACCAACGTTTGTAGGTATCTCCCGTTTGTTCCCCGAGGGAGAGCGTGATTCCCAATTCGTTGCGGCTGTTTTTCTTGATCTCCTTTAATAAACGGGTGATACGTTCTGTAAATTCCCGGTCGGAACGTTCCCCCCCTTGAAGCACGATGGAACCGAACCGATGCGTGTACGCGAAATCTGCCGCATCCAGAATTTCCTCGTCACTCAAGGCGTAGCGGGCAGTTTCCGTGTTTGACTTCCGTATCCCGCAATAAAAGCAGTCCTTCGTGCAGATATTGGAGATTTCGATTAATCCCCGCAAGTACACTTTGTTGCCTATCGTTCGGTTTTTTATTTCTTTCGCTTTGCGATAAAGTTGGTTTTCTTCCTCCCCCTCGCAAATCAACATTTTTTCCAATTCTTCTATCGTGTTTCTTCCTTCCATGCTAAAATCTGATTTTCCTTTTGACAAAAATAGGAAAAAGGCTTGATTTTACTAAATTTGTTCTCTAGAAAAAGAGTCGTAATTATAAACTCATTATCATGGTGAAAAGAATCGCGTTAATCATATTGGGAGTTGTTCTCTTGGGGGGAATTTTGGTCGCGTTATGGTGGGTAAACGAGCGGGAACGGGATACGGATGTTCCGAAAGAATCGTTTATCCCTTATAATTCGGCAGTAGTGGTTAATGTAAATGCTAACGCGAAAGTGTCACCCAAGCTCGAGGCAGCTCTCGGGAAGGAGATCAAGGCGTACAGGGAGGGATTGTTACGGCGGGTTGTGGATACTTTGATAAATCAACGCTTGGTAGACACGGCATCTTATATATTGGCATTCCGGGTGGAAGGCAAACAATCGTTCCGGAGCCTTTACGTGTTGAGCCGAAGCGGGGTATTCGCCCGGGGTGAAGTGGTCACTTTGTTGTCGAAGATGTTTTCTGCGGATGAAATACAGGAACGGAAATATGACAACCGGGTGTTGTACTCGGTGAAGCGGGGAAAAGAAAAAGTATGTTATGCTGTGATCGGCGGGATGGTGCTGGTAGCGGATTCCGAGTTGTACGTGGAGGATGCCGTGAAGCAGTTGAACGACAAGGACGAGGGGAAGAAAGACGAAACTCCCCGTTACAAGAATGTGAATCGTTATTTCTCGGCAGGGGCGGGATTGAATGTATTTTTAAATTCGTCAGCGTTCTCTGATTTATTGCCCCTGTTGTTGCAGAAAGATTTTATATCGAAGCAGACGGATGTGTCCAAATGGTTCCAATGGGGGGCGTTGGACGGCGATGTGCGACAGGATGGCGTTAGTTTCAACGGTTTCATGCACTGTAACGGTTTGCGGGCTTCTTACCCGGCAGTGTTGAAAGACCAGACACCCAGAACATCGCATTTGGATGGCGTGTTGCCTGCCGACGTGCGGAGTGTCAGCCTCCTGTCATTGAGTGACGTGAAAATCTATCTGGATGCGTTGGAAACCTATCGTTATGGGGCAGGTAAGGCTGAACGGGTAAGGAAACGTAAACAAGAATTTGCCCGTCTTTTCGGTGAAAAAAATGAGGCGGAATGGCAGAATCTCTTGAAAGGAGAATGGGGAAAAGGGGTACTCGCGTATGATGCTTCCCGGAAAAAGGACGACGGGGTGATCGTGGTACACGTGAAAGCCGGTAGCCTCGCGAAAGAATTGCTGGATAAGATGTTGAAGCCTGATGCGCGTCGTACTTTCCCGCTGGATAAAGATAAAACGATCGCTTATTATAAAATGCCGGTACCGGATTTTGCCGGAGTACTGTGGGGCTATATGTTTGACGATATTGCCACCAATTACGTGATGGTGGAAGATAACTATGTTGTTTTTGCATCTTCCGAGCAAGGGATACAGGCTTTTGCTAAAGATTATATGCGTCGGTTGAGCGTGCGGGACCAAGAATGGTACAAAAAATTGAGGGATAAGTTGTCCGCGAAGTTCAACTGGATGTATTTGTCCGAGATGCCTTCGATGTTGCCCTATTACGAGAATATCACGAGAGGGATATTACATGATTTGCTGGAACGCAACAAGGCGAACGTGGAAGTGTTTTCTTCTTTCGCGTTGCAGTGGGGGTGCGAGGGTAGTATGTTGTATCACACGCTGTTCCTGAGTACGGAAGAGGTGGAACAGAAGCCCGCTCAAGTGATGTGGCAGACAAAACTGGATGGGAAATTGACGATGAAGCCTGCTATCGTGACGAATCATAACACGAAGGAACGGGAACTTTTCGTGCAAGATGAAAGCAATACGATTTATTTGATCAACGATGTCGGGCGTATCCTTTGGAAATTGCCGATAGAAGGGAAGATCAACAGCGAAGTCTATCAAGTGGATATGTTCAAGAATGGCAAATTGCAATATCTTTTCTCCACGCCGACTCATCTTTACCTGATCGACCGGAACGGGAATTATCTGCCCCGCTATCCCTTGGCATTCAAGTCGCCTTGCGAGCAGGGCATTACGTTATGCGATTACGAGAATAACAAGAACTACCGGATTTTTGCCCCGGCGGCAGACCATAACCTCTATCTTTACGAGTTGTCGGGTAATTTCGTGAAAGGCTGGTCGACGCCGAAGAGCGATAATGATATTGTTTCCAAAATTTACTATTTCCGGGTGGACGGGAAAGATTATATCGTGTATGCCGACCGCTACCGCCTGTATATTCTTGACCGGCGGGGAAAGGAACGTGTGAAGGTATCTACTTTGTTGAATCTGGCGGGGAATACCATGTTGTATTTGACGAGACAGAACGGGACACCCCGGATTGCTTTCACGGATGCGAACGGGGAGATTCTCTTGGTTGACCTCCGGGGAAATCTGCAACGGGTGAAAGGGGAAAAGATGATCGGCGGCGGATGGTTGAATGTCGGGGATGTCAATAGTGACGGACGGGACGAGTTCGTGTACACGTTGGAAAATACCTTGCAGGTATATGATGGTCAAGGGAAATTGCTCTCTGAGCGCCAATGGGATCATGCCGGGTTAGGTTACCCGTACACGTATCGTTTTTCTGCCCGGGATACCCGTATCGGGATGCTGGATGAAAAGGGCGAACATTTGTTTTTGCTTGGGTTACAAGAGGTGTCGAAGGGTTTCCCTATTCGGGGAAATTCGCCTTTCTCGATCGCTTTCTTCGATCAAGGAAATACGTCTGGTTTTTATCTGTTTGCCGGAAGTGACGGAAATCACATTATAAAATATCGAGTGCAACAATAAAAATCATATATTTGTCTCGGTTTTACGAATGTTAATGATGTCCATGAGCGGAGGTAATAATTTTGATGCTTTTTTCAAGTCCTTTTTTAATCCGATTTGCTCGTTTATCGAGCGAGTCATGGGAGGGGCAGAGGATGTTACCGATTTGGCTCAGGATGTTTTTTTGAAGGTATTCGAACGGTGGAAAGAATTTGATTCCGAGGAGAATGCGAAAGCCTTTTTGTTTATTTCGGCTCGTAATCTTTGTTTTGATCGTTTAAGACGGAAACAAGCGGAGAGTAATTATGTTTCCCGTTATCTTCAGGAGAATGAATTTAAAACTTCGGTCTTTTTACAGGAAGTGATGAGGCAGGAAACGTTTCGAATTCTTTATTCTGCTATAGACCGTTTGCCAGAACAGACCCGTCAAGTGATTTTATTGGGATTGGATGGGAATTCTAATCAAGAAGTGAGTAAGGCGCTAGGGGTGTCGATTAATACGGTTAAAACATTGAAAAAGAATGGTTATGCGGCACTTCGGGAGATTTTATCCAAAGACTATTTGATCTTGTTATTGATTTTGTTGGGAGAATTTTAAAAAAATAGTTTTTTTATTCACCCGTTTTTAGGGAGGTTACGTCTTTAGTTGTAAAATCATATTACATGAAAGACGATTTAATAGGTACATTTAAAATTTCTCGTTTGGTTGCTGCGGATTTGACCGGGAGTCTGGATGATTCGGGACGTCGGGAATTGGATGCGTGGCTTCGAGAGGCGGATGAAAATCGAGTGATTTATCGGGAGATAAAGGAAAAATTCACGAAAGGAAAAAGGGAATGGCTTTATTCCGAGAAGCAGGTGGAGCAACAGTTGGCAATATTTCATAAGTACCGGACGAAAAAGACTGCCCGTGTACTAGGTGTTTGGTGGCGTTATGTGGCAGTTGCGGTATTATTGTTTAGTGTTGCTGGGATACTCCGTTGGCAAATGGATGGTGAGGGAAGGAAACAATCTCTTGTTCCGATTGAAATAGCTCAAGGAAATGCCATGTTGGTTTTATCAACAGGCGAGAGAATAGCGTTGGTTGATACTTTACAAACTGTGTGCGGAGAATCTTCCGCAGACATTCAGGTGTCTGGGCAAACGATTTCTTACCGGGAAGAGAATAAACCTGTGCAGGAACAAGTGTATAACACGCTTGTTGTTCCCCGTGCCGGAGAGTTTAAGGTTGAATTAGCTGACGGGACAAAAGTATGGTTGAATGCGTTAAGTGAGTTGCGCTATCCGGTACAATTTGCAGGAGGGCTGCGGGTTGTTTATCTGAAAGGTGAAGGATATTTCGAGGTCGCTTCCGATTCGGAGAAGCCTTTTATTGTAAAAACTTTTGTAAATGTGGATATTAAGGTGTTGGGAACAAAATTCAATGTATCGGCTTACGAGAATGATGTTGACGTGACCACTACTTTGGCGGAGGGCAGTGTAGAGGTGATTCTTCCGAATGAACGTGTAAGGATTTCTCCTGACGAACAATTGGTGTTCAATAAAGAAGAGAATTCATGCCTGCTTCGTGAAGTGGATGCATCTATTTATTCCGCGTGGAAGAATGGTCTTTTTATTTTTGAAGACCAGCGGTTGGAGCAAATTATGGAACAATTGAAACGCTGGTACGAGATGGATGTATTTTATTCTGGCGAAGAGGTGAGAAACTATCGATTCTCGGGTGATTTGAAAAAATATGACAGTTTCGAGAAGATTGTGAAAATGCTCGAAGAAGTTGCGGGAGTAAAAATAGATATTAAAGGTAAATGTGTAACTATCGGGGCTAAATAAAAAACGGAAAGGCTCCTACCCCTTTCCGTCTAATGAACATTTAGTCCATATTATAAATTCAATGAACAAAACTATGAAAAAAAAGCGAATGTATGCATGCCTTCGAGGAAGGTGCGTGTTAAAAATTTGTAAGATGATGAGATTGAGTATCTATTTGTTGTTACTAACGATGTTTGTTGCGAATGCCAATGGGTTTTCTCAGAATACTAAAGTAACCTTGGATTTGAAACAGCGTTCGATGTTGGAGATTATTCAAGAGTTACGTAAGACTTTTGATTATCGTTTTTTGTATAGAGGGGAGGATCTGGAAAAGTGTGGAAAGCGGGATTTGAAGGTGAAAGACGCAGGGGTGAAAGAAGTAATGGATCAATTGTTGCATGGTACGGGTTTGACCTGGAGATTGGAAGATGGTGTCGTGTTGATAAAGACATTGCAAACAAAGACTGAAGAACCGGAGAAGAAAACGATTCGGTTGAAGGGATTCGTGCATGACACGAAGAAGCAACCTTTGCCGGGAGTGACGGTGAAAGTGTCTGGTCTTGCGCTGGGTACCTCGACGAACGAGGATGGGTGGTTTGCTTTGGAGTTGCCGATGCTAACAGGGACATTGGAATTTTCTTTTATCGGTTTTAAAAGAGAAACGGTTGATTTCTTCGAGAGAACGGCGAAAGATACGCTTCGGATTACCATGAAAGAAGATAGCCAGGAATTGGAGGAAACGGTGGTCGTGGCGTTCGGTACACAGAAAAAAGAGAGCGTGGTATCGGCAATCACGACGGTACGCCCGATGGATTTGAAATCTTCAAATAGTGACTTGACTTCAAGTTTTGCCGGTAAAATTGCCGGAATGATCGGTTGGCAAACCAGTGGGCTTCCAGCGGCGTTGACAGAGGAAGAGATGAATACCAAGTTTTACATTCGTGGTATCACGTCTTTCCAAACGGGGGCAAATATAGACCCGTTGATTCTGTTGGATGGGGTGGAATCTTCCAAGTTGGATTTGGCGCGTATTGCCCCGGAGGATATCGAATCTTTCAGCGTGATGAAGGATGCTTCTGCCACGGCCATGTATGGCGCCCGTGGCGCAAATGGGGTTATTTTGGTGACCACGAAAAAAGGACAGGAGGGAAGCGTGTATGCCACGGCCCGTTACGAGGCGGTATTTTCGATGCCGACCAAAGAACTGGATGTCGTGGATCCTATTAATTATATGAAGATGTATAATCAAGCTTTGCTTGCCCGCGATCCGTTAGCGACCCCGAAATATAGCGTGGAACGAATAAACCGTACTGCCTCTGGGAAATATCCGTCTTGGGTATACCCGTCTAACGATTGGTATAAGATCATGTTTAAGGATTATAATACGAACCATCATTTAGGCGTGAATATTCGCGGTGGTGGTAAAGTGATTCAATATTATGCTTCTGTGAATTACAATCGTGATATGGGTATGTTGAAAACTGATAAGTTGAATGATTTTGATTGTAATATCACGAATAATCAAACTTCGTTCCGGGCTAATTTAAATATAGATTTGAAGGCTGGTATAAAATTGGTGATCAATTCATCCACAACGATAGATAAGTATCATGGCCCGTTAGAGAGTGTGACACAAGCCTATTCGTTGGCGTTTAACGCATCTCCCGTGGATTTTGCCCCGCTTTATCCTGGGGACGATACTTACAATTGGCCTCATCTTCGTTTCGGGGCAACAGAGTCATCCAGTCAAATAAATCCTTATATGCAATTGCATCGGGGATATTTGGAAAGGACTCGTTATTCTACCACCAACAGGGCGGAGTATATTCATAATCTTGGCAGTATCGTGAAGGGGCTGGAAGCGAGGGCAAGTGTGTCGGTGACGCAGTCCGGTTATTACACGACAGGTTTTAGGACGATGCCTGCTAAATATTCATTGCTTAATTACGATTTTGAAACGGGGAAGCATACGCTACAGAATTTATCAACAACGGATTACCGGGCTTTAATGATTGATCCAGATGCAAGGGTTTCGACGACCAATACGCGAGTGACGTATGAAGCTCGTTTGTTGCACACTGCTGCTTGGAAAGAGCATCAGACTTCGTTAACGGCAGTTTTTCAAGCTTCGGAATACACGTATACGCCGATAGAAAAAGTGTTGGACGGGATGCCTCAGCGTAATTTGACGTTTTCGATGCGTGGCAGTTACGGGTTCAAGGATCGTTATTTCGTTGAAGGCAGTTTCGGGTATAACGGATCGGAACGTTTTGCCAAGGATAACCAAATGGGTTTTTTCCCCGCGGGAGGAATTGCATGGGTTGTAACGAGCGAGCCGTTTATGGCATCGACTTCTAAATGGTTGGATTTTTTGAAGTTCAGGGCATCTTACGGGCAGGTCGGTAATGATGGTATCGTGTCCTCACCTCGTTTTGTTTATTTGCCCAATATCGTGGGACAAATGGGATACAAGGATCCGGAATCCGGTACGGGTAGTGGCCAGTTGGTGGCGAGAAAAGTTTTGTATTATGCTAACGAGAAAATTAAATGGGAAATTGCGGAACAAGTAAATTTGGGTATTGAAACGAAGTTGTTCAAAGGTCTTGTGGAGTTTACATTAGATGCTTATCAGGAGATTCGGCATAATATTATCGGATATCGTACGAATGTACCGGCGAATATGGGTATAGAGTTTTCCCAATTGGATAATATCGGTAAATCCCGTTCGCGGGGGATTGATTTTTCGGGAAAGATACAACATGCTTTCAGTCCTGATTTTTGGATAATTTTGAATGGAACGTTAACGTATAACAAAGTGGTATATAAAGCTATCGAAGAAGCCAGTGACAAACCTGCCTGGCAAAGGAAGGTCGGAAAAGAGATTTCCCAAGCGATAGGGTATATTGCGGAAGGGGTATTTCAAGATCAGGCGGAGATTGATAATTCACCCAAACAGAGTGGTGATGTGATGCCTGGGGATATTCGCTATCGGGATATAAACGGGGATGGATATATTGATGTGAATGATGCCACGTTTATAGGCTTTCCGGAAACTCCCCGGTTAATATATGGATTCCAGGGATTTATCAATTATAAGAATTTTGAGTTTAGTTTTGCGTTTCAAGGTTCCGGTAAACGCTCGTTTTTCATGAACCCGGAAAAATTGTCCCCGTTTGTCGATGACCATGCCATGTTGACAGCGATTTATAAAGACCATTGGTCGGAAGATAATATGGTTAAAAAGCCATTTTGGCCTCGTTTGTCGACTTATAATTTGATACAGCATAATCCGGAGGAAAATTGGTATAATAGTAAAGCGTCAGAAGTGCGCAAGAGTACTTATTTTATGCGGGAATGCCGGTTTTTGCGTTGTACTTCGCTGGAATTGGCGTACAATATGCCGCGGAAACTGATGGAACGTTGGAAATTGCAGAATATGAAATTTTTTGTGCGTGCCAATAATCCGTTTTTGATTTCCAATTTCAAAATATGGGATGTAGAGTTGGGTGAAAATGGTTTTAATTATCCGATTCAAAAGACCTACACGGTCGGCTTGAATTTTAGTTTCTAATTTTAATGCTATGATTATTATGAAACATTTTAGTTCGTTATTATTGATATTGACCCTGCTTTTCCCCGGGTGTAATTACTTGGATGTCGTTCCTGATAATGATATAGAAACGATTGAAACTATTTTTGAAAAACGGGATCAAGCGGAAGATTGGTTTAAGTTTTGCCATACTTTTTTGATGCCTTACACCGCTTCTATTATTTCTGACCCGTCGTATACCGGAGCGGATGAGGTGGTCGCAGGAAATTTTCTTCGGCAGCAATTTTCGTATGCTTGGGCGGGTTTTTACATTGCGGACGGTTTGCAGATGACGGCGGATCCTTACGGGAATATTTGGCGAAAGGATGCGGCTTATAACGCGATTCGTTATTGCAATACTTTTTTGGAGAAAATAGGCGATGTGTATAATATGGAAGAGCAGGAAAAAGTGTTGTGGGCTGCAGAGATAAAAGCGCTTAAAGCTCATTATTATTTCGAATTGCTCCGTCGTTATGGTCCTATTATTTTGGTGCCGGAGAATATAGCTACAAATGCAGGTATTAGCGAGATGAAACAGCCTCGCAAGCCGTTTGATATTTGTGTTGAAGCGATTGTTTCTTTGTTGGATGAAGCGATGAAAGATTTGCCCCCGATGAACCAAAAATCGGTAAGCCGTTGGGCGTATCACAGTTTGGAGTCGGCGGCAGCACTTAAAGCGATGACGTTGTTTTACGCGGCATCCCCTTTGTTCAACGGGAATCCGGCTTTCGCGAATTTCACGAGTAAGACGGGGGAAAATTTTTTCAACCAAACTCCAGACCGGGAAAGATGGAAACGGGCGGCAGAGGCTATCGATACGGCTTTGATGCTTTGTTTGGAAAACGGCAAGACACTTGTATCGAGTAGAACGGAGGGGGGAGCTGAAGATACCCGAGATTTACGTACGATCATGTCGGATATTGAGGAGTCGTCTTTAGCAAGAAATTTTGAAAGTAGTGAAGCCATTTTTATGATTCAGTATGAAGACCGTTCCTTGACCTCTTGGACAAGATGGACTCGTCCTTATTTCAGAAGTGGTACAACGGATTATAATGAGGATCTTCTTGGGTGTATTGCTCCAAGTATTAAAATGGTCGAGATGTATTACACGGAACACGGATTGCCTATAAATGAAGACCGTGAATGGGATTATACTTCCCGGTATCAAATCGGAAAAGAGACGGATACAAAATATAAAAATGTCGTTTTGCTTGATGCGGATAGTGTGTTACGCCTGCATCTTCGCCGGGAACCTCGTTTTTACGCGCATATTGCGGCAGACCGTTGTTATTTTCAGAGAGGGAATTCGATAGATGAGAAGAATGATCTTGTGAGAGCTTACCAAGGTGAGCGTTTCGGTACATTGTACACGCAAATATCTAATTCGCAACCTCAGAATTTGACGGGGTATTATATGAAAAAAGGTTCTCGTTCCACTCAAAGCAATGTAGATTATAAAAATACATTCTCGAATGAAGAGGCTTGCGTGTTGATTCGTTTGGCAGACTTGTATTTGATGAAAGCGGAAGCTTGGAACGAGTATCTGGATGTGCCCGATAAGGAACACGTGTACGACCCGTTGAATGCCGTGCGTGAGAGAGCCGGGATTCCTGACGTGGAGTACGCATGGCAGAATTATTCCACCAACCCGGGAAAGGTAAGGACAAAGGAAGGAATGCGGCAGATTATTCGGCAGGAGTGGAACGTGGAGTTTGCTTTTGAAGGCAGGCGTTTCTGGAATTTGCGGCGTTGGTTGACGGCAGCCGAGGAGTTGAACTCGGATCTTTACGGTTGGCTTGTTACCGGGAAGACCCCGAGACAATTCTATAATAATTTCGATGGACCTGTGGTCGTGTGGTCCAAGAGGCAATTTATCTCCCCGAGAGATTATCTTTTCCCGATACGTAGCGAGGAGATTCTTATTTCGGGTTGCGAACAGAATCCCAATTGGTAAACGTGTAAAAATAAAGAAATATGAAAAAGTTAATATATATATTGTTGGCTCTTTGGGCGTTTTACGGTTGTCAAGATGATGACTCTTATTTTGAAATCTCGATGCCGGCTGAAAATTTGTCTTTTACTCCTATCCCGGGGGGATCTGTTATGCATTACAAGTTACCTTCCGACGGGGATATCCTTTATATTCGCGTGCGTTACAAAGATGCTTTCGGCAAGTCGATGATTTGCTCCGGGAGTTATGCTTGCGATTCTTTGGTTTTATTGGGTTTTAATGAAGCGCAAAAGGGCGTGCCTGCCCAAGTTACACTTTGTAATAATGACGATTTAGAGTCGGAACCCGTGGAAGTGACCTTTGACACGAGAGATTCCGGACCCGTATCGTTTTTTGATCATTTGGAAGTTTATCCTGTTTGGGGGAGTATTCGCCTTGACTATAATATTACAGAGGAGTCAAAAGGGATGGCGCACGTGTTTTATGTCGGGGAAGATCCCCTGAGTAAGCAACCGGATACGTTGTTGATCAATAGTTTTGTTTTGGCTAAAGGGGAAGGTTCTTTACAAATAACTCCACAGCAAGTTCGTCCTTCTTATGATGTGGTCGTGCGTACGGAAGATTTTCGGGGATATATGGTGAAAGAGAAAATTTGGTCGAATGTCGAACCTTTGAAAATAGAAAAATTGGATCCTGCTGATTTCGATTTTCATGATCCTAAGAATCTTTCTTATGAAGATCCCGAGTACAAGTTAGGTAAATCGTATTTGTTTGATGGTGATTTGAAAGGGGAAGCGTGCTTCGGTTGGGACGGGTTTGATAATTTCTGTACTTATTTATCTAAAGCGAATTGCCTTGGCAAGCCATTATTTATTATTGATATGAAGGAACAGAAGCTTCCCGCTGAATTTAGGCTTTATGCCATGTTGTTCGTGAGATATTCTTTCCCTTTTGGGCCTAATGATTACTATGACACTCCAAAATACGGGGAAATTTGGACGAGTTGTTATGCATCTAAATTGCCAAGTAGTGTAACCGTGTATGGTTCTAACGATATGAATGATGATGCTTCGTGGGAAGAAATAGTGAATTTTGAGCAAGACCGGAAGGTTGATAATGAAAAGAGATGGTGTAAACGTTGCAATGATGGGGATGCTCAGTATGAAATACTAAGTTGGGATGCCCTTTCTTTTGCAGAACCGTGCT
Source organism: Butyricimonas synergistica DSM 23225 (assembly GCF_000379665.1). Taxonomy (GTDB): domain Bacteria; phylum Bacteroidota; class Bacteroidia; order Bacteroidales; family Marinifilaceae; genus Butyricimonas; species Butyricimonas synergistica. Next base: position 335,826 of record NZ_KB903367.1, read on the forward strand.
ACATGAGATTGAGTTGTCCGGCTACCGGGAATAAATACCGTTATTTGAAATTCGTGGTGAACGAAGTGTTTTTTAACCCGAGAGGGTATGAAAATCCCATGGCAGGTTCGAATTATAACAAACATGTGACTATTCATGAATTGGAAATTTATACAGCAAAATAAGGTCGTGTTATGAAATTGAAAAGATATTTATGTTTTTTTGCTTCCCTGTTCATTTTGGGGGGATGTGAAAGTTTGGAAGATACGTATAAAGACTATGCCGGAGAAGGGACGATTCGTTACTTGGGAAAATGTGACAACTTGTCTGTTACCCCCGGTTGGCAGCGATTGATTGTAACGTGGACGAACCATGTTGATCCGGCAATCGATAAAATCAAGGTGAGTTGGACTTTGGATGGGGTCACGAGAGATTCTTTGTTGGAAAAAGGATCCACGGAGTGTAATATACGGAATTTGGAGAATGCGACGTATGAGGTTGCCGTGCGTAGCGTGGATAAAGACGGGAATTGTTCGTTGCCTGTTTTGGATTCTAAACGTCCTTATACGCTTGAGCACGAGAGCATACTTTCTTTCACGCGTATGTTTAATAAGTATTTCTACGTGAAGAATCGTTTGGCAATTGTTTTTAGTGAATGGCAGAGTGATGTTGAAACCGCCAGTTTGAATTATTACTCGGGAGGAGCACGTAAGGTCGTGGAATTAGATAGCGTATTTGTTACTGATAATAAATACTATTTGGTTCCGGATGAGATAGATCCGGGAACGAAAGTGACGATAGACCGTAGCGGGAGATTAAGCGGATGTTCGGATTTGATCGTTTTTAATCCTTACGAATTGGCACGTGATTATCACGTTTATACACCCGAATTTAAAAAAGTATTGCGGGAAAAATACGGACAGTCGGAAATCACGGAAGCGTTCGTGAATGCCCAAACGGAATTGGAAATTGATTATGATATAGATTCGTTTGAGGATATCTTGAATTTCCCGAATTTGAGAACATTGTTTTTGGGCAAAAATCGTTATTTGGCTGAAAAGGATTTGAGCGAGAATAAAGATGCAAGTAAAGTTACTGATTGGGATATCAGTGCGTTCGCTTTAGATGTTGCTTGTAAGATAAATAACTTGAACGTGAAGCATTATAACGATCATTATTTCCCGGCGGGAGAATTTTCTTTTGTGGAAGATATGCCTAATCCAACGCTCCCTGGCGACTTGTCTTTCTTCAGTAGTGAAAATTGGACATATTCTTGTTCGAATGAAGAATACGGGTTGGGATTTGAGGTTATATTTAATGAAAATTCCACAAGTGGATGGCAACCGACACGACATTCCAATGCTTATACTTACGAGATGGTTGTGGATATGCAAAAGGATCAATTTATGAATGGTGTGCTGGTTACCCAAAAATCGTCTGTCGTTTCGGCATACAGGAAATGTATAGCCAAGATGATTCAGATTAAAGTGTCTGAAAATGGTGAAACTTGGAAAGATGCGACTCATGTAATCGAGAATACTTTGGGAAATACGGTTGGGGAAAGTACGCTCATAACATTTCCAACTCCCTTGCACGGCCGTTATTTGAAATTTGTTGTTAGAGACCAGGTGTATTTGGGTAATTATCATACCGTATCCCTGGGTAAAATACGGGTGTTTTAGTTGAGATTGGAGAATAGTAAATAAACGAGTATAATTGGTCCCGGGAAATTTCCTCCCGGGACTGGTTATTTTATGAAATTACATGTTATGTCCATTATTTGTGACAAATATCACATTTTTCTTCGATAACTTGTGCAAAGTTATTTCGTCCTGATAGGTATTTATTGAAAACAAATTATCTTTGTTTCGAATTTCAAGTGTAAATAGTTCGTGGGCATATGAATGCATTGGAGTTTATTGAGGGGGTCAATAAGAAAAATGATAGAGCTTTGAAAAAGCTCTACGATCATTACTATGCTTCATTATGCGGTTATGTCGAAAAATTATTGAACGATAGTGGAATTGCAGAAGATATTGTTCAGGAGTGTTTGATTAAGGTGTGGAATACTGGCGTGACTTTTTCTGACATGAAAGCGTTGTCCGCTTGGCTTTACAAGAGTGTCTACCATGCAGCCGTGAGTGTTTTGAGGGAACGGGTATCTTTGGAACGTTTGCAAGATGGAAGTCGGTTACTTGAGGATGAGGAGGAAGCGGCCCAGGCTTTGGCTTTGCGCGAGGAAGTGATTACTTATTTTTACGAAATACTCAATCAGTTGCCGGGGCAGCAACGGGATATTTTATTATTTACTTTGCAAGGACATAAAGTGCAAGATATTGCCTCGATGCTTTCCGTGAGTGAAAATTCGGTGAAAACTCAAAAAAAACGGGCTTACCAGTATATCCGAGAACATTTTGATGCCAATAAGTTACATTTCTTGTTGACGATGATTTTTCCTAAAAATCAATTTTCTTGAAAATCTTGTCACCCGTTTTTTCAATTTTTGCGTTTATATGTGAATTTAAAATCTAAACCATGGATTGGAAAGACATAGATGATCTTGCCCGGCGGACGGTGGTGAATATGGCGAATCGGCTTTCAAGGGAGGACGAGGGGCAAGAGCGAGAAAATGAAGATAGGATTGTTCGGGAGTTGACTACTCCCCGTGTGTTCGAGGAGGAGATTCGGAGGCGTGGCAAGTACGACGGGAATAAGGCTTTCCGCCAGGTTCTGGCGAAAAAGCGGAGGCGTGTGATTGGACGGGTATGTGCCGTGGCGTGTAGCTTGTTGCTCGTGATGTGTGGTGTGTGGTTGTTTTGGGGGGAATCACGACAGGTGGCAGAGCAAATACCTATTGTTTACGGGGTTCGTGGAAATCAACAGGTGATCCTGCAATTGAGCGGGGGAGAGCGTGTGGCTTTGGGCGGAAGGGACACTATGCGGTTGCAGGAGAAGGATAAGGCGATTGAAGTGAAAGGAGGCGTGATCGCTTACACGCCGGAAGAAGCGGAAACCTCTGGTAAGCGGGAAGATTTGTACAACACCTTGTTTGTGCCCCGGGGAGGTGAGTTCCGGGTAGAGTTGTCTGATGGCTCCGTCGTGCACTTGAATGCTGATAGCGAGTTGAGATATCCTTTGGCTTTCGCGGGAGATGAACGGAGGGTTTATTTGAAAGGGGAAGCGTGGTTCGAGGTTGCCAAGAATGAAGAGATTCCATTTTACGTGGTGGCGGATAATGTCCAGGTGCGGGTGTATGGCACCTCGTTTAACGTGAATACCCACGGGATGAAAACCGTGCAGACCGTGCTGGAGGAAGGAAGCATCGGGATGCAGTCGTTGGCGTCTTCCCGGGAGGTATGGGTACAACCGGGGCAGTTGGCAGAATATAACCGGGCGGACGGGGAGATTCGTGTGCGGGAGGTCGATGTACGTCAATACACGGCTTGGCGGGAAGGTGTGTTCTATTTTAATGACAAGACGCTGGAGGACATCATGGGTGAATTATCCCGTTGGTATGACATGGAGGTGGTTTACGTTTCCGACCGGGGAAAAGAGTTACATTTCTCGGGTTTCCTGAAGCGTTACGAGGATGTGCGTAAGATTTTAGCCACGGTGACGGAATCTACCGGGATAAAATTTGATATCGTGAAGAATAGAATCATTGTAAATTAAAAAAGGAAGGTGTGACAGCACCTTCCGATCGATCATAATTCATCGCAACCGGTATTGCGTCAACAAGGACCTGTTGCTATTATAAACTATTTAATAACAAAAGTATGCAAAAAAAACGAGAAGACCATCGAGTCGGAAGATTTCGTTGGCGAAAATTTGAACGTGTTATGAAATTGAGCATTCTTCTAATTTGCGTTTTTTCTTTCGGGCTTTCGGCGACCACGAAAGCGCAGCAGGAGCGAGTCAGCCTGAATTTGGAAAACGTGACGTTAAAAACGGTATTGGATAAAATTCAAGAACAAACGAACTTGAATTTTATGGTCAACCGGGAACAGGCGGAGATATTAGGTTTGGTATCCGTGAACGTGGAAAATGAAACGGTGAAAAACGTTTTGGATCGGATTTTGGAAAATTCGAGGTTGACGTACACTTTCATGGGAGAAATTATCGTGATAAAGGTGCGGCAATCCGAGCCGGAGAAAAAATCGGTGCGAGTGAAAGGATTCGTGTATGACACGAAGAAAGTGTCGATGCCCGGGGTGACGGTCAAGGTGGCAGGAACTACTCTTGGAACCATTACGGACAATGAGGGATTCTTTCAGATGACATTGCCCATGAAAGAGGGGGCTTTAGAATTTTCTTTCGTGGGATTCAAGGGTAAAACGGTGCCCTTCACGGAGAAGAGCGATACGCTTCGGGTGGTGTTGGAAGAGGATATCGAGAGTTTGGATGAAGTTGTCGTGACAGGTATGTTTACCCGTAAGGCAGAAAGTTTCACGGGGTCGGCAGCCACGTTTAAACGGGAAGATATCTTGCGTGCCGGCAATCAGAACCTGATCAAGAGTTTGAAGAATTTGGATCCTGCGTTCCAGATCATGGAGAATTTGGAATTCGGTAGCGATCCTAACCGTTTGCCGGATGTGCAATTGCGGGGGCAGACCTCTTTTTCCAGCGTGCGGGGGGATTACGAGGGGAACCCGAATCAACCGTTGTTTATCTTGGATGGTTTTGAAACGACCATCGAGAAAGTATTCGATTTGGATATGAATCGGGTGGCGAGCGTTACGCTGCTGAAAGATGCCGCTGCCAAAGCGATTTACGGTTCCAAAGCCGGAAACGGGGTCGTGGTCATCGAGACGGTGCGTCCGCAGATGGGAGAATTGCGGGTGTATTACTCGGGCGATTTTGGCATCGAGGCTCCGGATTTGACCGGTTACGACTTGATGGATGCCCAAGAGAAATTGGACTTCGAGGTTGGGATCGGGATGTACAGTCCTAATACGCATCTGGGATTTATTACGGCGTATGAATCTTATAAAAAGGTATATGACGATATACAGAGAGGGGTGGACACGTATTGGTTATCCAAGCCGTTGCGCGTGGGATTCAGTCACAAGCATTCGTTGACGCTGGAAGGCGGGGACGAACGGATGCGTTACCAGTTCGGGGTATCTTACAACAGTGTCGCCGGGGTCATGAAGGAGTCGGGACGTAACACGTTGAACGCGAATACCACGTTGTCCTATACCTACAAGAATTTGTTATTCAGGAATACGATAGAGTTTACCCGCAACTGGTCGAAAAACTCTCCTTACGGTTCGTTTGACGAGTACACTTCCTTGAATCCCTACTGGGCGCCATACGACAATGATGGGAATCTCAATCGGGTGTTTACCGTTCATATCGGACCATCTGATGGTAGTGGTAACACGGAAGTGCACAATCCCTTGTACAATGCCACGCTGAACACGAAGAACGAATCGGCGTACACGGAGATTCGCGATAATTTTTCCGTGGATTGGAATATTAGCGATGCCTTCCGATTAAGAGGTTCTTTTTCTTATACCCGGCAGGAAAACGGCTCGGACGTCTATTACCCGAAAAGCCACACGAAATTTGTTCACTACGATGAAAATGGCATGAGTGACCGTAAGGGGCAATATACCAAGACGGACGGCGCCTCTGAAACAATAGACGTGCAGGCGGGGTTGAATTTCAATAAATCTTTTGGCGAGCATTTCCTTTTTGCCAACCTGACCTGGAATCTTTCCTCGAATAATAATCGCTCGTTCACGGCTGTCGGCGAAGGTTTCGGTAATGACAACATGGATGATATTTTCTTCGCCACGAAGTATGAAACGTCCGGGAAACCCTCGGGGAGCAGTGCCAAAACAAGGGAAATCGGCATCATCGGGGCGTTCAATTATTCTTATGCTGACCGTTATCTTTTTGATGCCTCGATACGCCAAAGTGCCTCTTCCGTTTACGGGAGCGATAACCGGTGGGGTACTTTCTGGTCGTTGGGTATCGGTTGGAACCTCCATCACGAGAACTTCCTGAGCGGAAACGACTGGCTCACGAATTTCAAGTTGCGTGCTTCCGTGGGGTACACGGGAACGCAGAACGTGGATCCCGCCCAGGCCCGTTTCCGGTACGAGTATTACGATTACTCGTATGGCGACATGATTGGTGCCCAGTTGGTGGCTCTTGCTAATACCAAGTTGAAGTGGCAACGGGTGTTGGACTACAATTTCGGGACGGATATTGCCATTAAACATTTCTTGACGTTGCGTGCGGAATATTATATCCAGAAGACGGATAATTTGCTGTCGGACGTGTCGCTGCCCGCTTCTACCGGTTTTGACAATTACAAAGAGAATTTGGGCGTTATCGAGAACAAGGGGTACGAGGTGGCGCTTTCCGTAACCCCGTGGCGGAATGACAGCCAGCGGGCTTACGTGACGTTTACCGCAACGGCATTGCACAACAAAAATAAAATCAAGAAGATATACGACATCTTCAAGAATAGCAACGAGGAGCAAAATGCTTCGCTTGGCGAGGGATATGATTGGAATGATGGGCAGATGACATCGGAAATTGCTAAAAAGTATATCAATAAACTGACCAAGCCCGCCACCCTTTATTACGAGGGCGTTTCCATGGATGCCATCTGGGGGATGCGTTCGTTGGGTGTCGATCCCGCTACGGGGAACGAAATGTTCTTGACGAAGGACGGGAAGAGCACTTTCACTTGGAGTGCTGCCGAGCAGGTGGTCGTAGGCAATACCACTCCGAAATTGCGCGGGTCGTTCGGGATTAACGCCGGGTATAAAGGCTTCACGTTTTCGGTGGCTTGCAGCTACAAGTTGGGAGGCGATCTCTACAATTCAACATTGATCGCCCGCGTAGAAAATGTGACCGGTCGTGAAAATTTGGATCGCCGTTTGTGGAAAGCTTGGCAAAAACCAGGAGATGTTGCCCCGTATAAAAAGGTATATTTTATGAATGATAACGTGAGTTCTGATTTGGCGGAGATGACGAGGCCGACCTCCCGTTTCGTGCAGAAGAACAATGAACTGTACATATCAACCGTGAACGTGGGGTATGATTTCGCCGGGGCGGCATGGTTGAAAAAAGTGGCTTTGCAACGGTTGAAGCTCTCTTTCTACATGAACGAGTTGTTGCGCGTGTCCAGTGTCGATATAGAGCGGGGAACTTCTTATCCTTTCGCCCGGAATTTCTCGTTTTCGTTGCAGGCAACATTTTAATCGAAAAATAGGATGAATATGAAAAAGATAAAAATATTAGGATTGGCGGTGCTGTTGTTTGCGATGACAGCCTGCGAGGATTGGTTGGACGTGGATGCTTCCAACCAGGTGGACCGCAACGAGTTGTTTAACTCCGAACTCGGTTATGCCGAGGCGTTGACGGGCGTTTACGCCAAGATGTGCGACGGCTCGCTTTACGGGAGGGAATTGACGTTCAATATCGTGGATATGCTGGCAGGATATTATAATATCCAGATGTTTAGTCACATTGCCTGGTACCAGTATGATTATGCGAAGAATCCGGAAGATGAATATACGCAGAATTACTGCAAGCCGTATATAGAGAAAATGTGGAACGGTCTTTACGCTCAGATTGCCAATTTGAATTCATTGTTGAACACGATCGACGACAAGCAAGGCGTTTTTTCCGGGGATAACTATAATTTGATCAAGGGCGAGGCGTTGGGTTTAAGGGCTTATTTGCACTTCGACCTGTTGCGTTTGTTTGCCGAGGCATACGTCACGGGAAAGGACAAAGAGTCCATCCCTTATGTGACAACGTTGGCTCCCGTGGTGACGCCCCTGTTCAAGCAGGCGGACATCATCGAGATCATGTTGGAGGAATTAAAGCAAGCGAAGGAGTTGATGGTGAATGATCCCATGCGTTTGGGAGTTACCCCGGCGGCTTGTCTGGCTTCCTTGCCCTCCGGGGAGTATCTTGCCAGTGCAAAAAATATTTCCATGTGGCATAACCGTCGCTTCCGCTTTAATTATTATGCCGTTGTTGCCACGATGGCACGGGTTTACCTTTGGAAAGGGGATAAAACCAATGCGTTGGCTTGTGCGCGGGAGGTGATTGCCGCGCAGGAAAGCACGTTCCCTTGGGTGCAGCAAAGCGATTTGACCGGAATAACTTCTACTTCCACGAGCGCGTATTCCAGGCATCGACAGGATAGGACGTTCGCGACGGAGCATATTTTTGCGTTAAATGTGACGGATTTGGAGAAATTGATGGATACCTATATCTATGACGGGGCTGTCGGGTTGAGCCAATCTTATGATGTAATAGAACTCACGAGTGACGAGCGGTTAAGCCTGTACGAGAGTTATACTGCCGATTATCGTTACCAGTATGGTTTCACGCCTTACCGTAGTAATTTCTTGGTAGCCAAGTTTTACCAGCACTCTCTGTGCGGGCGGTATTTCCAGGAGCGTTTGCCGTTGATCCGTCTGTCCGAGATGTATTACATTGCGGCAGAGTGTGCGTTGACTCCCAAGGATGGGGTGGAGTACCTTGACCAGGTCCGCTCACATCGCGGGTTGATTTCTTACGCTTTGGATCGCGGGATGTCGCGGGAAAAGTTGGACGAGGAGATATGGAAAGAGTACAAGAAAGAGTTTATCGGGGAGGGACAATTGTGGTATTACTACAAGCGTTTGCAGAAGATGGACTTCTCGCCTAATATGACCGATGCCAAGTTCTTCACGTTTGAAATTCCGGATTCGGAACAGGCCAATGCCGGACGCGAGTAATTTAAATTAAAAATGATGTATGATGAAAAAGGTAACCTATTTCGCTGTGTTGCTCTTGTTGGGAGCGGCAGCATGTTCAAAGAGTGAAATCGACACGTGGAGCGTGAAACCTCGCGTGTGGTTCACGGGGGCGAATGACACAACTATATTTTCGTTTTATTCTTTGCCGGAGGGTACCGAGGAGCACACGGTGGAGATCGCCATTTCTATGGCGGGTGCGATGGAAAATGTCGAGCGTGTGGTGAAGGTAGAGGATTTGGGAAGCAGAAATGAGATGTCCCGATATGAAATCTCGGCGGTGATACCGGCTAATCAGACTGCGGGCGTGTTACGGGTGACCGTGCACAAGACCGAGAATTTGGGGAATGCGCCGGACACGATCGGGTTTAGAATCTGTCCATCTGAAGATTTTGAAGTGGGATTGGAAGAGAACTTGCAGAATGCTTTGGTTATTTCGAATAAGTTGACTAAACCTAGTTGGTGGAATCGGGAAGCAGAATATAATTTGGGATATTATTCCGATAAGAAAATGTGGGTGATCATGCAAGTGGAAGGGGCTTTCGAGACATTGGATGCCGGCGGATACCGTTGGGGGGATGATGATATCCAAGTGTTGATTTACAAATTGAACAGGTATTGTAAAGACAATAACGTCAAATACCGTGAGGAAGATGAACATGTCATCGAGTTTGATTTTTGGACAGAGTAAAAACAGGGGATTATGAAAAAATTATATTGGATATTTCTCGTGGCAATGGCGTGGTGCGGCTGCTACGATGACAAAGGAAATTACGATTACCGGGACTTGGACGAATTGCAGGTGGCGATCAAGGAGGAAGGTCCGCATAGTTTGATGTATGGCGACGTTTTGCGGCTGACTTCGGAGGTGAAGACTTCGATTCCCGATGCCGATTTGCAATATGACTGGGAGGTGCAGATGGATACCGCGTGGTATGATCCGTTTGTTTCCGTGGCACAAGGACGGGATTTGGATTACAAGTGGGAGGATGCCGTGTTGAATAAAGAGAAGACGTACAAGATGCGTTTGAATGTGACGCAGTTGAGCAATGAACGCCATTTTTATTCCAACGTGGTGGACGTGGCGGTGAGGATGTCCCCTTCTATGCTCGGGCTGATGGTGCTTCACGGTGACGGAATGGCTTCAGATATTGGCGTGATTGAGGCACCCGAATTCCAATTGCAGAAACCATCGGCAGATTTCCGGTGTACGACAGTGACGGATTACTATTCTTCAAAAAACGGGGAGGAGAAAATCCCCGGCGTGGGTACCGGACTTTATCAAACTTACCTGGAGAGTTGGGGTTCTCCGATTTCGGAAAATATTGTTGTTGTCGCGTTGACAGAAAGTGGTTCGGCTGTAGCGGATAGCAAAACGATGGTGAAGAAAGGAGACTGGAATGATATGTTTCTTGGAGGATTAAATGCGGGAGTACCGATGGGAATAGACCTATTGGGAAGTACTAACTTGTATATTTTTGATGGTAAAGATATATTCTGGAGACAGGCAAGTAAATTCCGGGTGGCTGTTCCTATATATGAATACGATGAAAATAGCAACGAATATGGATTTGAGTTTTTGCCTCAAATGTTTGATCTGAGAGGAAATATTGGGCAGGCTATTTTGTTTGACAAGGTGAAGAACGGTTTCGTTTCCGTGCGTCAGAGTTTTAATTTTTCAGGTTTTGCATTGATGGATTTGAATGAACCGGGGATCCAAATCCCGTTCAATCCCGGTAAGATGGATGCCGATCTGCTTCATTGGGAAACGGGGGGTAAATACGGGATGGTTGCCGTGATGAAGAGTAAAGGCGACGGTTCCTGTTTTATTGCGGAAATGAATCCAACTGCTGAAAATATGAGGCTTTTCCCTAAGTACAAGTACGATTTGTCCCGTATCGCAGACGTGAACAGCGGGAATGTGGTGGATTGGGCATTTGGGGATAACCAGATTAACATGGGATATTATGCCACTTCCCGGGGTGTTTATCATTTCGCACTGGATGAAGGAAATCAAATTACTCCCGCGGAGTTAGTTTTTGAGAATAATTCCCAGGTTGAATTCGAGGGGGATATTACCTTGATGAAAATCCTGAAACCGAAAGCTACCGGGGGTAATACGTATTACATGAACAACGTGGTGATGGTAGTCGGGACGTATGGAGGGACCTCCGGTTCAGGGAAACTGTACAGTCTGGAGTTGGAGCCGAATTCCGGAAAAGTGAAATCACTATTGGGCAAGTATGAAGGTTTTGACCGGATTTACAAGGTAGAGATTAAAGGGTACTAAAATGTACGGGGTGCATCACGCACCCCGTGCATAAATTGTTGTTTCTCATGATTCTTGCGATTATGGGTATGATGGTTGTTATTTAAAAATTACACGAAAATGATTAGGAAATTATTTATTTTGACCATCTTGTTTTGGATTGTATTCTCTTGTAAAACAAATGAAAAAGAGATGACCCTTTCGGGCGAATGGCTTTCTGCAGGGAAAGGACAGATGTTATATTTGGCAAAGGGTGAATGGGTGGATTCGGTTGAGGTGAAGAACGGAAAATTCGAGTTTAATTTGGAGGGTCTGGAACCGGATGAATACAGGTTATGGCGAGTGAACAATGGAAAGGATGAGGGATTACTGGTTTATTTGGATAGTTGCCACACCTATTTGAAATTGGAAGACGGGGTAGAAGAAACGGGCAATTACGCCTGGATCAACTGTCGGATAGAAGGAAATCCGGTGGGGGCTGCCATGTGGGATGCGGTGTTGAGTACGTTAAGGGATGTGTGGAGTGAAACCACGACGAGAAAGTGTCGGGAGGTGGCTTCCCGCGGAGATCTGGCGTCTGCTTTCATATTATGGAAATTTGCTCCGGTATGCGTGGAATTCATGACCTTCGATGAGTTGAACGGGTACATGAACAACTTGCCGGAGGCGGTGAAACAGAGTGCCGTGGGGAAACGGATGTACTCCGCGATGGAAAAGCTATTACCACTGACAAAGGGGGCTGTCGCTCCGGATTTCACGTTGGACACGCCCGAGGGGAAACCGGTGTCGCTTTCCGAGTACGTGAAAGGGAAAAAGGTTGTGTTGATTGATTTTTGGGCATCTTTTTGTGCGCCGTGCCGTGCAAAGAATCCTGTGGTGTTGGCGCTGTACGATAAATTTCATGAAAAGGGATTTGATGTACTCGGGGTATCCTTGGATGACGATAAAGAGGCATGGCTAAAGGCGATCAAGGAAGATAGACTCCCGTGGGTGCACGTGTCGGAATTGAAAGGGTGGAAAGGGGATATGCCTAAACTCTATAATTTTTCAGGTATTCCTAATTTGGTGTTGGTGGACGGTTCTTGCAAGATATTGGCAACCAGCTTGGAACTGCATAGGGATTTGAACAAGGTGGTGGAAAGTTTGTTTGAATGATGTGTCGGATGTAAAAAATTGCTGTATGAAAAAGAGATTGTTATTCATTGCCGTTTTGGCATGGGGTGGTTTGTCGTTGTCCGCCCAGAAGTTGCCGGATTTGAAACTCCCGTTGCCGCATGACAGCACGTTATTGGACGTGCGGACAACGAATTTTCCCGAGATGAAGGAACTTTATTTTACTCCGATACCCGGGGCTCCCGTGTTGAGCGGGCCGGTGCGGGTGGATGGTACGATGCGGGAGATCCGCATGGAGGAGCATGGGTTGGCTTACCCCACGCTGTTCGATTGGAACCGGGACGGCAAACCGGACCTGCTGGTCGGGGAGTTCCTCACGGGGCAGTCGCGGATTAAAGTGTACCTGAACATCGGGACGAAAAAGAAACCGAAATTCACGGGGACGTGGTTTTATGCCACGGACGTGAACGGTGACGTGATTTCCAATTACCAGTGGTGTTGTATCGGGATCCACCCGCAAGTCGTGGATGTTGACGGTGACGGTTATCCCGATCTGTTTTCCGGGCAATATTACCCGGGAGTGGTGACGTGGTGGCGCGGCGGCGAGAAAGGTTTTGAACCGGGACGTCCGATCCCGCAATTGGGGTATCAGGACGGGAAGGAGTTCGGCATGTCCGAGCCGGCTTGGTCTGTGGAATCCTGGTGGTATTGGAATTACTCGTCCGCCCGTTTGGCTGATTTCGACGGCGACGGCTTATTGGATTTGTTCGTGGGTGGTTGTGGAGGCTACCGGGTGGCACGAAACACGGGGACGAAGACGGAACCGCGTTTCGGGCGGCGGGAATTCCTTTATCACGTGGATGGCACGATCCTGCATACGCGGCGGAATCCGGAGGTAAAGGTGGAAACCGGGAAAGATTTTCACGCCGAGGATGCTTGTTCCATGACGGCACACTGTTATTTGAATCCGGTGGACTGGGACGGTGACGGGGTGCTGGATATCATCGCCACGGACGAGTACATGCGTGAAGGGGAGTTGGGTATCTATTTCTTGCGGGGCGTGATGACGGATGACGGTTTGCGTTTCGAGCATGCCCGTCCGTTATTTTTGGCAACGGATGGGAGCAAGGCATTGCCCGGTTGCACGCCGCACATCCAGGTGGTCGATTACAACGGGGATGGCGTGCTGGATGTCCTCATGGGACTCTCGATACCCACGCTTAACGGTTTCGAGGGGGCCGCAGAACTTTACTGGCGTTATACCGGCGATTTGGATTTGGCTTCTCCCGGTAAAGACACGGGCGAGTCGTTGCAGCATTATGAAAATATGAATGTTTGGCAAGAACAATTAGATAAGGGAATGTTACGTAAAGAGTCACTTATCGGAAAACTCGATGATTGGAAATATTTGACGTTACGGCACCGGGGATACGTGTTCGTGTTCCCCGGTAAGGAGAACAGGCAAAAGGCGGTAGCTGTGCCGATGAAAGCCGGGCGGCGGGAATTCGAGTATGACAAACCTGCGAAAAAAGAGTACAGGCAAGAGGTGGAGAAAAAGGAGGCGGTGTCTTGTTTCGTGCGGGGCAGGAAGATATATAACGGGGAAGATTTTGAGATCACGGTTCGTTTTGAAACGATAGGTTCTTACCACTTGTACACGAAGAACAAGATCAACGCGAATCAAGTGCCGGTATCCATTGAGATTACCTTGCCCGAGGGGATGAGCGAGGTGGGGGAGATGAAGTTGCCCCCGGTGAAGTTGCACGGGGCAAATGAAGTGTATGACGGGAAGATTCTGACTTTTACCCGGCGGGTAAAAGCGGCTCCCGGCATGACGGGCAAAGTGGAAGTCAAGGTGAAGGTGACCTACCAGACTTGTAGCGACGAAACGTGTCTGCCTGTCGTCGAGAAGGAAGAAATGGTGGAATTGAATTTGGATAAAAAATAAGGGAGATGAAAAGAGAAATATTGTTTGTTATGATAGCGCTCTTGGGTGCCGTTTCTATGGGCCTAGCGCAGGAAAAAAGAGAGTTGGATTATAGCATGAACGGGAAGCGCACGAAGGAGTTTCCGGAGTTTAAAAAGCTGGTTTTCACTTCTATCCCGGGAGGAAACCTGTTAAGCCAGCCGGAGCGGATTGACGGTACAAGATACGAGATCCGCACGGAAAAGCACGGGTTGGGGTATCCCGCGTTGTTCGATTGGGATGGCGACGGCAAATTGGATTTGCTCATGGGGGAGTTTGAAACCGGGCAGAAGGAGTCGAATATCAAGGTGTACCTGAACAAGGGCACCAACCAAAAACCGAAATATACCGGGGAGTGGTTTTACGCCACGGATATTGCCGGGGACACGTTGACTTGCCATCAATGGTGTTGCATCGGCACCCATCCGCAAGTGGTGGATATCGATGGCGACGGGTATGATGACATCATTTCCGGGCAGTACAATCCCGGGAAAATTTCCTGGTGGCGGGGCAGTGCGAAAGGATTTCTCCCCCGGCAGTTCATCGAACAGGAGGGATACGAGGAGGGAGGATGTTACCAAGGAATCATGAGTTGGTCGCCTGCATCCAATACTTATTGGAATTTTACCACGGCTCGCTTCGCCGATTTTAACGGGGACGGCCTGTTGGATTTGTTTGTTGCCGGGAGCGGCGGATTCCGGGTCGCTTTGAATAAGGGAACCAAGGAGCATCCGGTGCTGGGATTGCGCGAGTATCTTTTCCACGTGGATGGTACCATTTTGCATATCCGCCGGGATCCGGAAGTGGTGGTGGCAACGGGGAAGGACGTGGTTGCGGCGCGCGTGTGCGGGGGAGATAGTCACTCCTATATTTCCCCTTACGATTGGGATCATGATGGGGTGTTGGATTTGCTTGTCCACGACGGTTATACCGGCAAAGGCAGCGAGGCGATTTATTTCTTCCGGGGAGTGCAGACGGACGACGGTTTGCGTTTCGAGCACGCGGTGCCGTTGTTTACCAGCGAGGACGGGAGCAAGGCACTGCCGGGGTGCGCACCGATGCTGACCGTTGCCGATTATAACGGCGATGGCGTGGAGGATATTTTGTTAGGGTTGTCCGTTGCCACGTTTAATCCCGTGGAAGGGGCTTTCGAGGGAGGATACCAGGCGGCGAATGAGGTGAATTGGAATTGGCTCGGGGAGTTGGGATTGAATTTCCCGGGTAAAGATGCTGGTGCGTCACTGAAATTTTATGGTAGCCTGGATACCTTGAAGGCAAAGATGGAGGAACCATACATGAAAGAATATTTTATCGGTAAGTTGAATGATATGCGGTATATCACGCTGCGCCATCGCGGTTACCCGATCGTGCTGTACGGGAAAAAGAACCCGGAGAAGGCGGTTGCCAAACGGGAAAAAGCGGTTACCCGCGAATTCTTTTTCGACAAGGAACACATGAACGATACCTATAATTTCAAAAGCGAAGAAGAGATGAAGCAGTTTATGCAGAAAGAAAAGGAGGGGCGCCAACCCGTGGTTTCGGCACATCGTCCCGTGGATTATGTGTTGAAATATCCGGTAAGGGTGCCGAGAGGAAAAACGGAATTCGAGGTGGAAGTGAAGTTTAAAGTGCTTGCCGGTTATCACGTTTATAATCATAGTCGGGTGAATAGCGATCAGGTACCCGTGTCAATCACGTTCGAGTACCCGGAAAATCTTTTGGTGAAACAGGGTGATTTGCGGGAGCCGAAGGTGCAGGAGGGCATCCGGGTGACCTATACGGGGGAGAAGGATGCGAATGGGGCGGAAACGTTCAGTTTTAAACAGACCTTTAAAGTGAAAGAGGGAACAAAGGCGGAAAAGGCGAAAATGGTGGTGAAAGTCGTGTTTCAAACGTGCAGTTCGCAGATTTGCTTGCCTCCTGTGGAAGAGGAACAGATTGTAGAAATTATTTTTTAATTTGATAAAATAGAAAAAGATGAAAAAAATAGGATTATTCGTGTTGCTGGTGTGTGTCGGGTTATCCCTAGTGGCACAAGATAAAAGGATGACTTTAAAGGGGGAGTGTCCTTCCGGGAGAAACGGCGAGAAATTGTATTTGGTGGCGGGGAGCGATACTCCTTGTGACTCCGTTGTCGTGAAGGATGGAAAATTCTCGTTTGCGCTCGGTGGGCTTCAACCCCAGGAGGTGCTGCTTTACCGGTTGGGCAAAGAGGGGCGCCCCGAGTGCGTGTTGCTTTACCTGGATTATTGTGACACGTATGTCAAATTGACGAACGAAACCTATAATGTGTTCAACACAACCTTTATCGAGTGTTCCGTGACGGGGAATCCCACGGATGCTGTGATGCGGGAGGTGAACGATATTCTTCTTGGGAAGAATTCTGTATCGGGAAACGAGGTCGATTCCCTTGTGGTTGCGAAATTGTTGGCGGTTGCGGAACGGCATGATATGGCATCCGTGTATGCGTTGTGGAAATATGGTTCATTCGCGGATCGTTATCCCCGTGTGTTGGAGAAAGCCAAGGAAGTGTTGGAAAAAATCTCCCCCGAGTTGAAGCAGTCTGTCATGGGGATGAAATTGCGGGAAACCATGAAACGTTATATGACCTTGGAACAGGGAGCGGTGGCACCTGATTTCACGTTGAACACGCCGGAGGGCAAACCGTTATCCATGCACGAATACGTGAAAGGAAAGAAACTGGTGTTGCTTGATTTCTGGGCTTCCTGGTGCGGACCGTGCCGTGCGGAGGGTAAAAACGTGAAAGCAATATATGCGGATTACAAGGACAAAGGGTTTGACGTGTTGGGTATATCTTTGGACAATAAATTGGACGCTTGGAAGAAAGCGATTAAGGATGACGGGATCGAATGGGGACAAGTGTCCGATTTGAAAGGATGGGACACGCCGATGACAAAGCTGTATGATTTTAGCGGTATCCCTTATCTCCTTTTGGTGGATGGTGAGGGACGTATCGTGGCGAAAAACTTGCGTGGAGAGGCGCTTCGTGCCAAAGTGGCGGAAATTTGTGGAAAGTAAATGAAAATAGGGATTGAAATGAAAAAGACAATCGGGATAGTTGTGGGCGTGCTGCTTTCGATAGTGGCAGCCCAGGCACAGGATTACGCGGCGTTGGACCGCTTTATGAAAAAATATTGCCAGAATTGGAAAGTGGGCTACCAGCAACAAGTAGCGGGGACGGAGCGTTGGGAACTGGTGGAACAATTGGGGCAACCGATGCCGGAGTTTTATTTCACGCGGCAACTGAATAGTAAAAAGTTACGCGGTAAATTCGTGGTGTTGAATTTTTGGGCGACCTGGTGTGGCGGGTGTCGTATCCTTTCTTGCGATATCGACACGATGATGCGTCGAGACCCCGGCGTGTACGAGGGGGTTCAAGTCATCGGGGTGGACGCGAACGAAACGTTAGCAGACAAGGGGTATAAAGCCGAGGCGTGGTGGAAGGAGAAGGGGATAGGTTACCCGACAGTGGGAGGAAAAAATGCCGACGCGTGCTGCGCTGCCGTGAACGGGGGGCACCCGACGGCGATTCTCGTGGATGACCGGGGTATGATCCGGGGACGTTGGGATGCCTGGTCGCCGGGAGTGGCAAGTGCTATAAACCTGGCCATTTGGGCGTTAAAAACGGTCCCCGAGCAGGGAATCCGGGCTGACGTGGAAAACGTGAAAAAGTACATGGAAAACGGAGAGTTCTTGAAGGCGCTTTATTTGTTGGAATTGATGCCGGAAAACAGGGAAAATTCGATTCTTCGTTACAAGTGTCTGATGATCACGAATACCAGGGATGCTGTGGCATATTTTGAAAAATTGAAGCAGAAGTACGAGGGGGATAAACCTGCAGACGTGTGGTCTTGGGTGCCCGACGAAGAATATCTCGGCATAGCTCGGGAAATCGCTGATTATATTTACGTTTCTTCTTCGAGTGACATGGACGTGTTGAAAAACGGGGTGGATGCCATGCGGGTAGTAATGAGTTCCCGGGCAGCGAAATCGTATAGCGATTACGAGAAGTTGGGTGTGTTGCGAGTAAAATACGCGGAGGCGTACAGGCAACGGGGGCTGGATATGTTGAAGATGGCGATAAATGCTGCTGAAAAAGATGGAAACGAGTCAGAGGTAAAACGTTTACAAAAAAAATTGGAATCATACCAGAGATGAGATAGAGTGATAAGTTTATTTTAAAAAAGTGTTTCTCTCGTGGAAACACACAGCGGAAGCCCTCTCCTTTGTCTTAAAGACGGGATAAAGAGAGAGGGCTAATTATTGGAATGAATTTTAATGATGTGTTAGATACCTGCCGAGAGGTTTGTTTCACGGGACATAATATTGAAATATTATGGAACAGAAACAAAATGATGAAGAAATGGAAAATAGCCTCCCGGCAGGTAATGCCGTAGTGGTAAGTGATCGTTATCTAAACGATCGGTTTTTCGTCTGGTACGACGACGCGTACCGGATGGTCTTGTGCTCGAGAATCGCCTGGTTGCAAGCGGATGGTGATTATTGTTTTATTCATTTTAAAGATGGTTCTAAAATCATCGTGGTTCACCCGTTGAAAAAGGTGCTGGAAGTGCTTCCCCCCGAACAATTTGCCCGAGTTCACCGTAGTTACGCTGTCTGTCTGGAACTTGTGGATCGTCTGGTCGGGAACACGCTCTATATCGGCAAGCAGGATTTCTCGGTAAGTTCTGCTTACAAGGAAGACTTACATTCTCGTTTTCGATTTTTAGGTAAGGTGAAAGGATTGCATAAATCTAAGGTCGTGAAAAATAATAAATAAACATGTATAACAGTCCCGAGAGACAACCTCCCGGGCAGGTTTTTGAGAAGAAAAAGCTAAAATTACAAAGCCTCGATGTCTTCCTGGGACAGCCCGGTTATTTGGGCTATGGATTCCGGAGACATACCGAATGATTTCATGTTACGGGCAACTTTTATTTCACCTTTTTTGAAACCTTCTTTGATACCTTCTTTGAAACCTTCTTCCATTCCTTTTTTCATCCCGCTGGCCAAGCCTCTTTGTTCGGCACTGTAAAATAGGGTTTTTTCAGTACTGATGATGTCCCAGAATTTTTCGTAGCCGAGGAGTTGTGCGGGGGAGAATGCGGCTTCTTCAATGGCTTTGACAGCCTTGTTTACTTCGGGATTCGAGAGTAATTCCTCCGGGACGGAAATCGTGTGCTCGTCAATTTCGGTAAGGTAGCGTAACCAAAGCACTTGCATTTTCTTCTCGGCGTAGGTGTGTGGGGTGAACTTGGGAAGTTCCACGAACACGAGTTGCAAACCGTCGATGATCTTGTCGGAATCTTTGTCGTGTACGAGCTTATAGTGATGGTAGTAGTCTTTCATCTCCGGCTCGAAAATCTCGTTGACGAGGTTGAGAGAGTATACAGGTTGTAGCAAATGATAATTTTCCCCGTTCCCAATTTGTCTGACGTACGCTTTGGAAGCGTTGAACAAGACTCTATACTTGAATTCCGGAGACCATATCATTTGCATCTCGACGATGAATTGTCTTCCGAGTTTATCCTTACACCGCACGTCGACGATGCTGTTTTTTTTCCAAGGGTTGTCGGGTACCATTTCGGCAGGTAAATACTCGATTGCGGTGATCTCTTGCCCTGGAGCGAGGGGAAGCAGGGCGTTGAGTAAACTCATCACCAGGTCGGGATGTTCCCCGAACACGCGTTTGAATGTCAAGTCTGCTTTGGGATTCAAGTATTTCATGGCATTGTTTGTTTATTTGTTTTCAATCAACACAAAATTAACGATTAAAATCGAGTTTTACAATTGTATTGCGTGCAATTCAAATGTCGTCCGCATGTAAATGAAAATTGTCAAAAAAAATGTAAAATCCAATAAAGTTGGGGATGGCATAAATTTTATCCTTGTTTTTCGCTGGGGACAGGTAGAGGATTAACATGAATAATGAAATTAACCCCGGAAGTTCGATAACGATTTCCGGGGTTGATAGTGTTATTTTTAATGGCTTTGTGGCAAACCTTATAGAGCGTTGGCATCGACTACCACGTCTTTGCTATATTCGCCGTTAGCTAATTTTTGAGCCACGTTTTTAAATGCTTTTACCGTGTAATCCACGTCTTCCAGCGTGTGCATGGCGGTCGGAATCAAACGGAGCAGTAATTGTCCTTTCGGGATCACCGGATAAACCACGATGGAGCAGAACAGATTGTAGTTCTCTCTTAAATCCATGGCAACTTGAGTTCCCTCGGCAACGCTACCGGACAGGTAAACAGGAGTCACGGGGGAGTTGGTTGCACCGATGTTCAATCCGTCAACTTTCAACCCGGCTTGCAGGGCACGAACGATAGTCCATAATTTTTCGCGTAATTCCGGTTTGGTTCTCAATAACTCCAATCGTTTGATCGCACCTTCTACCATAGGCATCGGGAGTGATTTCGCGAAAGTCTGGGAACGCATATTGTATCTTAAATACATACAGATGTCTTCATCGCAGGCGATAAATGCCCCGATACCTGCCATCGCTTTGGCGAAAGTAGCGAAGTAAAGGTCAATCCCGTCCATAACCCCGAAATGGTCGCCTGTTCCGGCTCCATGGGGTCCCATGGTTCCGAAGCCGTGAGCGTCGTCCACGAGTAAACGGAAATTGAAGTCTTTTTTCATGGCAACGATCTCGTCTAATTTTCCGAGGTCACCGGCCATACCGAACAGACCTTCGGTTACGACCAAGATACCGCCTCCGGTGTTTTCTACCCATTTGGTAGCTCTTTCCAGTTGTTTGCGGAGGCTCTCCATATCGTTGTGTAGATACACGTATCTTTTTGCCGGAGATAAGCGAAGACCGTCCATGATACAAGCGTGATCTTCTGCATCATACACGATGCAATCGTGACGGCTGGTCATGGCATCGATGATGGAAACCATACCTTGATAACCGAAGTTCAACAGGAACGCGTCCGGTTTACCCACGAACTCAGCTAACTGAGATTCCAAGTACTCGTGGCGGGAAGTCTGTCCGCTCATCATACGGGCCCCCATCGGGTATGCCATTCCGTATTTTGCGGCAGCCTCGGCATCTGCTTTCCGTACTTCCGGATCGTTAGCAAGACCGATATAATTGTTTAGACTCCAGTTTAAAACTTCCTTGCCACGGAATTTCATACGAGGGCCAATTTCACCCTCTAATTTCGGGAAAGAGAAATAGCCATGAGCTTGTTTGGCGTATTGACCGATGTTTCCCTTTTGATTTCTTACTCTTTCAAAAATGTCCACTTTCGATAATATTTTGAAATTCTTAATTCTTGTTTTTCTAAATATGGAAACAAAGGTAACTAAAAAAATGTATTCCAAATAAGTTCTGTCAAAAAGTTGTGGTTCAGGGGAAGGAAATACGCTTAAATACTTAGTCTGAATTTGAAATTTACAATTTATAATTGACGATTTAAGATTGGGTAAAATCAAAAGTGCATTTCGGGCAGGGAATTCATAAATCGCGAATCATAAATCGTAAATTATTTTGTAGATTGATTTTATTCATTTATCTTTGCGTGATGCAAAAAAGGCTCTTTATGATGAAGAATTTTATAGGATTTCTGCTTGTTATAATTTTGATGAGTTCCTGTGGCGAATACCAGAAACTTCTGAAAAGTGGTGATAGCCAACAGATGTATACAAAAGCCGTGGAATACTATCGTAACGGGGAATACACGAAGGCTTCCAATCTTTTCGATGGAATCCGGCAGGTTTTCCGCGGGACTTCTAAGGCGCAAAGCGTGGCTTATTATCGCGCATTCTGTAGTTTTAACCAGAAAGATTACGAGATTGCGGCTGAATTGTTCAAGAATTTCGTGGCTCAGTACCCGGAAAGTTCCTATGCAGAGGAGTGTCTTTATATGATCGGTTATTGTAATTATAAGGCGTCGCCGAAAGCTCGTCTGGATCAAACCACGACGATGAACGCGATAGAGAATTTCAATTTGTATTTGAGCCGCTACCCGAGTAGTTCCAAAAAAGAGCAAATCAATGCTTACATGGACGAGATGCGGGATAAGTTGTCTTACAAGGATTATTTAAGTGCCAAGAATTATTACCTTAGGGCAAAATATAAGTCAGCTGTCGTGAGTTTGGAGAACTGTTTGAAAGATTACCCCGGTACGAAATATCGCGAGGAGATCATGTATATGTTGTTCAACTCCAAGTATGAGATGGCTGTAAATAGTGTCGAGGACAAAAAATATGAACGTTATAATGCGGCAAAAGAGGAGTATTACTATTTCGAGGAAGAGTACCCGGAAAGCCGTTATGCCAAGGAGATGGCAAAAAAATACGAGGACATCAACGAGTTCTTGAAGACGTATGATGTTGACCAAGAGGATGATTAACCAGATAAAATAATAATATTCAAATTAACCATGGTAGATTTTAAGAAAGTTAAAGCGCCGAATAATACTATTACCCGGAATCCGGCTATATTGGCAAGTAAAGCTGATAATATTTACGAGGCTGTAGCGGTAATCGGTAAGAGAGCTAATCAGATTTCGGTTGAGATGAAAGAGGAGTTAAGCAGGAAGCTTCAAGAGTTTGCCTCTTATGCGGATAATTTGGAAGAGATATTTGAAAATCGCGAGCAGATCGAGATTTCCAAGTATTACGAGCGTTTGCCCAAGCCAGTGTTAATTGCTACCCAGGAATTCGAGGACGGAGATATTTATTTCCGCACTTCATCCAAAGAGAAGGATGCAAATAGCACGGACGAGGAATAAATCCGAATTTTTGAATGAATAATATACCTGAGAGTGCTACGCTTTCAGGTTTTTTAGTTTTGATTGCATGATGCTGAAAGGAAAACATATAATACTGGGGGTTACGGGTAGTATCGCGGCTTATAAGGCGGCAACACTGACTCGCCTGCTCGTGAAAGAGGGGGCAACGGTAAAGGTGGTTATGACACCACTGGCAAAAGAGTTTATCACTCCATTGACTATGGCTACGCTGTCCAAGAGCCCGATCATGGTGGATTTTTACAACCCGGAGAACGGGGATTGGAATTCTCATGTCGATTTGGGATTGTGGGCAGACCTCTATCTGCTGGCACCCGCTTCTGCCAACACGATTGGAAAGATGGCGAACGGGATCGCCGATAATTTGTTGCTGACGACATATCTCTCGGCGAAATGCCCGGTGATGGTTGCCCCGGCGATGGATTTGGATATGTATAAGCATCCGGCAACACAGCGGAACCTGGAAATATTGCGGTCATTCGGGAATATCATTATCGAACCGGAAAGCGGAGAGCTTGCCAGTGGGCTAATCGGGAAGGGGAGAATGGAAGAGCCGGAAAAGATTGTCGAATTTTTGAAAAGGCATTTCCAACAGCAGGAAGATTTCGGAGGAAAAAAAGTATTGATTACTGCCGGTCCTACTTACGAGAAGATTGATCCTGTGCGTTTTATCGGGAATTATTCTTCCGGTAAGATGGGGATCGCCTTAGCGGAAGAGTTGGCGGAACGCGGGGCGGAAGTGCTGCTTATTTGTGGTCCTGTAAACTTGAAAACGAATCATCCCGCTATTCATCGGGTGGACGTGGAGTCGGCGTCGCAGATGTGTGAAGTTGCCGTGAGGGAATTTCCCGGTTGTGACTTGGCGATACTGAGTGCGGCGGTTGCTGATTTTACCCCGAAGGAAAAGGCTGACCGTAAGATCAAGCGGGAGAAGGAGGATTTGATGCTGGAATTGATGCCGACGAAAGATATTGCGGCGGAACTAGGTCAAATGAAGAAGGATTCGCAGTTGCTGGTAGGGTTTGCCCTGGAAACGAATGACGAGGAAAATAATGCCCGATCTAAAATGCAACGGAAGAATCTGGATATGATCGTGCTGAATAGTTTAAATGATAAAGGTGCCGGTTTCGGGGGTGATACTAATAAGGTAACGATCTTGAACCGGGAAGGAGAGAAGATGATTTACGAGTTGAAGACGAAGGTGGAGGTTGCGAAAGATATTGTGGATAGTATTCAATTACTTAGCCGGTAGAGAAAAATATTTTGAAAAAAATAAATGAAAATCGCTTTGTTCGGATAGAAATTATCTCTAATTTTGTATTCCGATATGAAGATAGAACATCAAAATATTCGGCGAAAATTGTTAGTCTGCCTCCAGTTTAGGCAAAAGCATGATCGTTGTTATTACGAGATACAGAAAAACCAACATTGTCGTTAGTTGACATTGTTGGTTTTTTTTTATATGGATGATAAAGAACATAAACACTTAATATGTAGCAATATGAATAAACGTAGCTTAGTATCCATTACCGACTACTCGAAAGAGGAAATTTTGGAAGTATTGAAGATTGCTTCTGAATTCGAGAAAAACCCAAATTGCAACCTGCTGGCAGGGAAGGTGGTTGCATCACTGTTTTTTGAGCCATCTACCCGTACGCGATTGAGTTTTGAAACCGCGATTAGTAGAATGGGGGGACGTATTGTCGGATTCTCCGATGCCTCGTCTTCCAGTACGACAAAAGGTGAATCTTTGAAAGATACAACCAAGATGGTGGATAACTACTGCGACTTGATCGTGATGCGCCATCCGCTGGAAGGGGCTGCCCGTTTTGCCAGCGAGGTTGCCAGTGTACCGGTGATTAATGCCGGAGATGGGGCGAACCAACACCCGACGCAGACGATGCTTGACTTGTATTCCATTTACAAGACGCAAGGGACGCTTGAGAATTTGAATATCTTTATGGTAGGGGATTTGAAGTACGGTCGTACGGTTCACTCTTTGCTACAAGCCATGAGCCACTTCAACCCGACATTCCACTTTATCTCCCCGAAGGAGTTGGAAATGCCGCAGGCTTACAAGTTGTTCTTGGATGAATTGCATATCCCTTATTACGAGCATACGGAGTTGGATGATGTAATCAACGATGCCGATATTCTTTACATGACCCGTGTACAACGCGAGCGTTTCGCGGACCCGCTGGAGTACGAGAAAGTGAAGAACGTGTATATCCTCAAGAATTCCATGCTGGCAGGCACGAAAGATACAATGCGTATCCTCCACCCGCTACCTCGCGTGAACGAGATTGACGAGGATGTGGATGATAACAAGAAGGCATACTACTTCCAGCAAGCGTTGAACGGTGTGTACACCCGTCAGGCAATTATTTTCAAAGCATTAGATTTAAAATGGTAATTAAAGGAGAAAAAGATATGGCAGCAAAAAAAGAATTACAGGTGAGCGCCGTGGAAAACGGTACGGTAATAGACCACATTCCTGCTGATAAGTTATTTGACGTGATCAACGTGTTGGGAATCCAAAGTTTGGAAAACACGGTTACTTTCGGGTATAATCTGGTAAGTAGCAAGCTGGGTAAGAAGGCGATTATCAAGATTTGGGATAAATTCCTGAAAGATGACGAGGTGAATAAATTAGCGTTGGTAGCCCCGACGGCTAAAATTAATATTATAAAAGACTTTGAAGTTGCGGAGAAGAAAGCGGTAATGGTGCCGAAGCACGTGGAGGGTATCGCTAAATGCGTGAATCCGAAATGTATCACGAATAACCAGAAAGTGCGCACGAAATTTGACGTGGTTGGTAGTTCTCCGATCGTGTTGAAATGTCACTACTGCGAGAAGCTGACAGATCAGGAACATATTGTGATTATCTAAGATATATTCTCGTGATGATTTTGAATTGGGCTGTCTAAAGTTGGCAGCCCAATTTTTTTTCATCCTTTTTTTTCAGCTTTTTCCTTTTGTTTTAATCTCACTGATTTACTGGCTGTAAATTTGATATACTCGTAAGGCAAGTAGGTTTCTACTTGGTGGGTAGCCAGATTGAAGCGTTCTCTTTTCTTCTGTTGTTTCACGCTCAGGGTGCCGAAATCCTGAATCGTGATTTTTTCTCCCGCTTCCAGAGATTCCAGTATGCAGGAGAGAAACGTGTTGATGACAAGAGCGGAAACCACTTGACTTTGACCACATTTCTCCGCAACTTTCTTAGCTAATTCTCTTTTGTTCATAATTAAATTCTAATGCACGTGTTTGAGTTCCAATTTTTTATTTTGAGTGATTTAACGTTATTCCGGCAACTATTTGTCAGGATAAACGTTCGTTAAATTGGACACCCTTTTGAGCGTGAGTAACAGGCGTTTTAACTATTCTTTCTAATTACCTAACGATTTCTATCTAACTTTTTTACTAACGATTGATTTTGTTTTTTCAAAAATTGGTATATTTGTCTGTGTAAATGAACGTTTTTGTTGACAGCTGTTTGGCTTCGCATTTGACGACTGTGATTTGTGGCTATAAAATTGTGATCCTTTGTCCGGAGGTTCTTATTTGTATGGTAAATGTTATAGTTATGGTAATAGGTTATTTGAGAGTCAGTACGGGAAAGCAACATATCGAAAATCAGAGAGAAGAAATACAAAGATTCGCAACTCGGAAACATTTGAAGATCGATAGGTGGGTGACGGAAGTGGTGAGTGGGAAGAAGCATGAGCATGACCGTAAGCTCGGGAAATTATTGAAAAGTTTGAAAAAAGGAGATGTGTTAATCGTGACGGAATTGTCGCGGTTGAGTAGGACATTGTTGAATATCATGTCTATTTTGCATCGTTGTTTAGAGAAGGAAATCGTCATTTATAGCACGAAGGACGGTTATGCCTTTGATAACAGTATAAACAGTAAGGTACTCGCCTTCGCTTTCGCGTTGGTGGCAGAGATTGAGCATAATTTGATTTCTATGAGGACGAAGGAAGCTCTGGCGCATCGAAAGTCGGAAGGGGTTCGATTGGGGCGTCCTCTCGGGGGAGGAAAACAACAAATTTTATTAGAGAATAAGGAAGAGATCAATCGACTGTTGCAAGAAGGTGTTTCTATTTCGGCTATTTGCCGGATGTTTAAGGTGTCGCGGGAAACTTTCTACACGGTAAACCGGAAACACCCGTTATTTTAGGGAAATGAAAAGGACTGCCCAATGGACAGCCCTTTTGGTTTTACAACTGTAAACTTTTATTATTCTTCCAAGAAATTCGGATACATGTAATTCGTAGCCGGTACAAATGTTTCTTTGATTGCTTGCGGGGATACCCAGCGTAGCAGATTGAAGATGGTACCTGCTTTGTCGTTTGTGCCGGATGCGCGACCGCCACCGAAGGGTTGTTGGTCAACCACGGCGCCCGTGGGTTTGTCGTTGATGTAGAAGTTCCCGGCTGTATGTGTCAGACGTTCAGTCATCCGCTCGATATTGGCACGGTCTTTCGAGAAGATCGCCCCGGTGAGAGCGTAAGTCGAGTTTTTGTCCAGGATATCCAGAGTTTCGTCTACTTTCTCGGGATCATAAACATAAACCGTAAGGATCGGTCCGAATAATTCTTCACGCATGGTGATATAATCTGGTTTGAAGGCTTGGATGATGGTTGGTTGGATGAAATATCCGGCACTCATGTCGTAGTGTCCTCCCGCGATAACTTCGGCGTCTGCAGATTTGTTTGCCTCGTCGATAGCATTGGCTAACTTAACGAAAGAAGCTTCGTCGATCACGGCATTCACGAAATTCGTGAAGTCTTCTACTCCTCCGACTTTAATAGCTGCCAAGTCTTTTTGCACGTAGCTTTCAACTTCCGGCCAGATGTTGGATGGAATGTAAGCCCGTGAAGCGGCAGAACATTTTTGTCCCTGGTACTCGAAAGCACCCCGCACGATAGCGGTAGCGACTTCTTTCGGGCAGGCTGTCGGGTCGGCGAAGATATAGTCTTTACCTCCGGTTTCACCCACGATTCTCGGGTAACTCCGGTATTTATCGATATTCTTCACGATGGTGGCCCAAATGTCATTGAATACTTGGGTGGAACCGGTGAAGTGAATACCTGCAAATTCTCTGTGCGAGAAGATTACCTCGGAAGCCGTTGGTCCGGAACAGTACACCAGATTGATAACACCGTCAGGTAATCCGGCTTCTTTCAAGATTTCCATGATTAGATGTGCGGAATAAACAGCTGTTTTTGAAGGCTTCCACACGCATACATTACCCATTAGTGCCGGAGCTCCCGGAAGGTTACCGGCAATAGAGGTAAAGTTGAATGGAGTCAATGCGAAAACGAACCCTTCCAATGGGCGCCAAACCGTACGGTTCCAGATGCCCGGGGCTGAATTCGGTTGCATATGATATATTTCGTACATATTCTTCACGTTGAAACGGAAGAAGTCTGCTAACTCGGCGACACAGTCAATTTCTGCTTGGAAAGCATTTTTAGATTGTCCTAACATGGTAACGGCGTTCATCCGTTGACGATATGGACCAGCCAAAAGGTCGGCAGCTTTCAGGAAGATTGCGGCACGGCTTTCCCAGCTCATTTTTTCCCATTCCGGTTTTGCTTTCATCGCAGCGTCGATAGCCATTTTCACGTGGCTTGCATCTCCTTGATGGTAGTGTCCCAGCAAGTGGTGATGGTCGTGCGGCGGACGTATATCCATTAATTTGTCGGTGCGGACTTCTTTTCCTCCGATAATCATGGGAAGGTCAACAACCGTGGCACGCAACGCATTGATTTGTGACTTCAATTCTTTTCTTTCCGGCGAACCCGGAGCATAACTTTTGATGGGTTCATTGGTAATGTTAGGTAATTTGAATACTCCTTTGGACATATTTTATTTTTTTGTAGTTAGTATTTTTCAAGATTTTCCAAATATACAAAATTATTTCATGGAACAAACATGACATTTGTTAGTTTTTCGATTTTAAATGCAAATTTAGTAGTTTAGTGCAATCAAAATAAGTTTCGTATATTTGCATCCGTTAAATACGGAAGGTTTCAATTTTCAAGTTATTGTAATGATTTCAGTTAATAATGTAAGTGTTTTATTCGGGGATTATGCGTTGTTGGATTCCATCTCATTTCTGGTGAACAAGAGGGATAGAATTGGTTTGACCGGACGGAATGGGGCGGGAAAATCCACTCTGTTGAAGATTCTTGCTGGGGTGCAGGAACCTTCCGAGGGAAGCGTGTCGGTGCCTTCCGGTTTGAAGATCGGTTATTTACCCCAGACGAAAGTGTATGCCGAAGGGAAAACCGTGCGGGAAGAGGCAGAAACGGCTTTCAATGATGTGTTGGGATTACAACAAGAGGTAGAGAGATTGCACACAGAGTTGGCTGAACGGACGGATTACGAGTCGGACGGTTACATGGCGTTGATTGATAGATTGAACGAAAAGACCGAATTGTTGCGTATGCGGGGTGCCGATAATATGAACGGGGAAGTTGAGGTCGTGTTGAAGGGGTTGGGTTTCCGTCAAGAGGATTTGGATCGCCGTTGCGAGGAGTTCAGCGGGGGATGGCGTATGCGCATCGAGTTGGCGAAGATATTGTTGGCTCGTCCGGATGTGTTTTTATTAGATGAGCCCACGAACCATTTGGATATTGAGTCTATATCCTGGTTGGAGTCGTTCTTGCAGGGATACCCGGGGGCTGTGGTGCTTGTTTCCCACGACAGGGCTTTTTTGGATAATATCACGAGCCGTACGGTGGAGATTTCATTGAGCAAGATTTATGATTATAAGGTGTCGTACACGAAATTTATCGAGTTGAGGAAGGAGCGCATCGAACAACAATTGCGTGCCTACGAGAACCAGCAAAAGCAGATTAAAGATACGGAAGATTTTATCGAACGCTTCCGTTACAAGGCGACGAAAGCGGTGCAAGTGCAATCACGGATCAAGCAGTTGGAAAAGATTGACCGGATAGAGGTCGAGCAGGAGGATTCGGCTCGGATTAACGTGCGTTTCCAACCGGCGGTGCGATCGGGTGATGTCGTGGTGAGTGGTCGTGATTTGACTAAAGCATACGGCGACCACGTGGTGCTGCACGAGGTGAATTTGGATGTACTGAGAGGGGAAAAGGTGGCTTTCGTGGGAAAGAACGGGGAAGGAAAGACGACTCTGGTGAAAATGATTATGGATCAGATTCCTTACGAGGGAGCGTTGAAGATCGGACATAACGTGAATATCGGGTACTTTGCGCAGAATCAGGCGGATTTACTTGATCCGACGTTGAGTGTACTTGACACGGTGGATCAGGTGGCTGTTGGGGAGATTCGGAAAAAGATACGGGATATACTGGGTGCTTTTTTGTTCTCCGGGGAGGATGTCGATAAGAAAGTGAAAGTGCTTTCCGGGGGAGAGCGGACTCGGCTTGCCATGGTGCGCTTGTTGTTGGAGCCTTATAACGTGTTGATTCTTGACGAGCCGACCAACCATTTGGATATGCGCACGAAAGATATATTGAAAGACGCGTTGAAAAAGTTCGAGGGGACAGTGATTGTCGTTTCACATGACCGTGACTTCCTGATTGGATTGGCGGATAAAGTGTACGAGTTTACCAATAAGAATATAAAGGAGTACTTGGGTGGGGTGACTCATTTTCTGGAAGCGAAAAAGTTGGAATGTTTCCGGGAATACGAGCAAATGCATCCCCGGAAGGTGCAGCAGGAGAAGGCTGTGGAAGAAGAAGCCGTTTCAGAGAATAAGGTTGCTTTCGAGGAGCGTAAACAATGGAATAAGGAAATTAAGCGGTCGGAGGTGAGGATTGAGAAGTTGGAAACCGAGATTGCCGATTGGGAACAAACCATTGCGGATGCCGAGGAGAAAATGGCAACAGGAACGATAAATGATGAGTTGCTGAAAGCATATGATGATGCGAAGAAGCGCTTGGAAGCGTGTATGGGGGAGTGGGAAGAGGAAAACGAACGATTGGAAAATTTAAAAGCTAAAATATAAATTATAAAGATGGCAAAGTTTAAACAAGAATGTATTTTCGGTATTCGTACCGTGATGGAGGCGATACAGGATGAGAAAGAAATCGATAAAGTGATGTTCCGTCAAGGAATAAAGGGTGAGTTATTCCAGCAGTTATTTGCGGTGGTGCGTGAACGTCAAATCCCGTTCCAGTATGTCCCGGAAGAGGTGTTTAAACCGTTTGCCGGACGTAATCACCAAGGGGTGCTGGCTGAGATTTCCCCGATTCCTTACCAGGATATAAATGAGGTGATCGATAAAGTAGTCGCAGAAGGGAAGAATCCGCTCGTGTTGATATTAGACCGGATCACGGATGTGCGCAACTTGGGAGGGATAGCCCGTACTGCCGAATGTGCCGGCGTGAATGCGATATTGATCCCGAATAAGAATTCAGCTAAAATATCTTCCGATGCGATCAAAACATCCGCGGGGGCGTTATATCATTTACCTGTATGCCGCGAGAAAAACTTGAAGAAGACGATCAAGGAATTGAAACGGCGCGGATTGACCTTATTCGCTGCCACGGAGAAAGCCGAGAAGTTCTACACGCAAGTCAATATGAAAGACGGTTGTATGTTCATCATGGGTTCCGAGGATACCGGTATTGACGAGGAATTGTTAGCCTTGGCAGACGAACAAATCAAAATACCTCAATTCGGTAAAATCGAATCGTTGAATGTTTCTGCTGCAGCAGCAATATTAATGTATGAAGCTGTACGTCAACGGTCATGAATTGAGGATTAGAATCCCCGAACTCTGTCCGTGAAGGATTCCCGTTTGGTCAGTTTCAAATCTCTTAACATGGAGGAACGCACGTGTATCTCGAAGTTAAAGGATTGGTGCTGACCGAACGGCATACAATTGAAGGTCATTTCCCAACAGTGCAGATCCCGCGTGATATTGAAACTCGTTGAGGTCACTTCCTTGGCTTTGAAATCGAATCCCGATTGAAAACCGATTTTCCATTTCGGAGTTAGTGAAAGATTACCGGAGAAGTTTAATATTTGCCGGATATCTCCTTTCCCTTTTGGGCTTTGTTTGGAGTAAGTCTTCGAGTAGTTAAGATTATAACTGATACTTAAATCCCAAGGAACATTAAAGTCCATGTAATCGTCAAAATATCCTCCGGTCATATCCTCCTCCTCTTCTTTTTTCTTATCTTTATTTTTATCGTTTTGTCCCCCGGAAAAACTGAAATTACTAGAGATCGTGGCATTGGTCAAACGTCCGATTCCTCCATGGTATTTGTTGATTTTACGCCCTTCCCCGTCCACTGCATAAGGGTCTAATGTACCGGAAAAGTTCAGGTCGACTTTATTGTTAAGTACTTTTGTACGGGCACTCAGTCCGATCGTGGAGAATCTCATACTATCCGCGAAAGGATTATAAGAAACATTTATCCGGAAACTTTCCAGTAGTTTGACTTTCTTGAATTGTTCGTCTCCCGTGGTATCGTTATCGTTCCGGACTTTCATTTCAACGTTGTTATCCAAGCTGAAGCTGATACTTCCGGATTGTTTGCCGACCGTTGTTTTCGGAGTATAAGGCAAGCCCTCGTGGATGGCATATTCTACAAATTCTTCTCCGTTGAAATACGTTTTCGTGTATTTGCCGAGGGGTTTTAATGCTGGAGTATAGGATGCCGTAATGGACGGACGGATCATATGGCGGATTGCCGCCACTTTGGAACCCGGTTTGAATAGGAACATACCGTAAATGGTCGGCGTGTAACCGATGGATGCACTAGCTGAATAGTCGTGTGAATAGTTCATGCCCGGTACAACTCTTTTGACTATTTGTCCCCCGGCGTTGCTGGTGTCCGGTACCCATATTTTCTCGATCGTTTTAGTATTAAGGTATCCGTTATAATTTAACGAAGGGGTAAAGGTTACGTCTTGTGCAATTTTGAATGATAAACTGAGCGGGATGTTGTGTTTGAATCCGTTGTCCCAATCTCTTTCAAAAGATGATTTGAATAATTTATCTTCTTTGGTTTGAATGTTGTTGCGCAATTCTGCCGAGTAGGATATACCGATGTTATCGTACCATTTCATTTCCCCTACCTTGTCTTTTTTGCGGAAAGGGTAGATTTGTGACATACGCAGGCTAAGATTTGGAAGCGTGACAGAAATGGATGAATCCTGACTGTTTTGGCTATGGCTGAATGATCCACTTAAACTGAACGGGCTTTCCGGCCATTTTTTGCTCCAGGATATACTGGATTGCTTTCGTTGATTGGCAATATCGTTTATATTATTCGCGTTGTAGTAGTTGTTTCTGGCGGAAGACATATCCACAGAAGCAGAGAAAGAACTATAAGGATTGGCTTTCCCGTCTTGGCTGTGCGTCCAACGAACAGCCCAGTCGGAAGATTCCTGGTAGTCGGGTAAACCTTTTTCACTCACGTGGTTTTTACTCATCGAGGCACTGAATTGCCCGTTGAATTTATATCGTTTCCTGTATGTTGTCGAGTATTGTAACCCCCATGATCCATTCGTGTATATATCACCCGTAAAAGTCATGTCAATATAGTCATTGACGTAGAGATAATACCCCCCCCCTCTCAGGTTGAACCCTCTCATTCGCTCTTCCCCGTACGTTGGCATGATAATACCGGAAGTCCCTTTCTTGGAAATCGGGAAGAAGCCGAACGGTATAAATATAGGTAAAGGAACGTCTTCTAACTCGAGGTAAGTGAATCCCACGAATATTCTTTTGTCTTTAATCATCTTTGCCCGGTTCATCCGTAACCGGAAGTGAGGGTGGTCGTGGTCGTCGCACGTGGTGTATGAACCATGTACCACGCAATATACGGAGTCACTCATCTTTTTCGTGGTTTGCCCCTGCACGTATCCTTCCCCTTCCTGCGTGATGATCTCTGAAATAAGTCCTTTCTTGGAGTCAAAATTGTACCTCAATTCTTTTCCCTCAAATTCCTGAGCCCCGTCCTTGAATTTGGGTGTGCCTTTTAGTTCTCCCACGGAATCGGGAGCCCCGGTGGCATAGGCTTCTTTTTTCTCCATGTCCAGCACGATATAGTCTGCCTTGAGCTCGCTCGTGAGGTATTTCACAAATCCGTTGCCGTACAAGAATACTTTCTTGCCACCGATGGAAAATTTGACAGAATCGTCGGCGTTGTAAGTGATTAAATCACTGAATAACGGTTTCGGTCGGGTGGTATCATTTTGGATCGTGTCGATAGGCATGCCCGTCGAGTCATACACGATGCGAATGCTATCCCCAGGTTGTCCCGTTGTATCGAGAGCGAGGAGCGGTAACCTGTCCGAAGACGGTTTAGTTGTGTCACTGGTAGATGTAGCATATCTTTCTCCGAAAATAATCTCGGAGGCAAGACCGTTGGATGATAGTATTATCGGCAGGGCGATCACCGTTAAAATGATACATTTCTTAATAAAAAGCCCTGTATATAATCTAATTTGCAATTTAATATATTATTTTTGTGACTAATATTGCATGACGCATATAGCATTTTTGCTTTGCAAATGTAAGAAATAATGGTTGTTAATGGTCATGATTCTTTTTAAAAAGTTTTAAATACATGATAAATCAGTGCAAGTTTATAGGTTTTCTGTTGGTTATCTTTCTGTTAGGGGGTATAAGAACTCTCGAAGCACAAGACGCATTGGGTAAAATTACTTGTATTTGCATCGACGCGGGGCACGGGGGAAAAGATCCGGGAGCTATAAGCGGGCGTCTGAAAGAAAAGGATATTACATTGGCAATAGCCTTGAAATTAGGCAAGATGATAAAAGATGCCTATCCCAATATAAAAGTGGTATATACGCGCACGAAGGATGTGGCGGTAGATTTGCGCGAACGGGGACGAATCGCGAATAAAGCTAAAGCACAATTGTTTATATCCATTCACGTGAATAAATTTGCTAAATCTACGGTGCGTGGGGTAGAGACATACGTGTTGGGGTTGCATAAATCGGAAGCAAGTTTTCAAGTCGCCATGAAAGAGAATGAGGCAATCCATTACGAGGAAGATTACACGGTGAAATATGACGGTTTTGATCCCAAGAAAGCGGAATCTTATATCATGTTCAATTTCTTGAAAAATAGTCATTTGAAGAATAGTATGGAGTTCGCGGCACCTGTTCAGAAAGAATTGGTAGCTAAAACCCGAATGCCGGATCGAGAAGTGCGCCAAGCTGGTTTTATTGTTCTGATGGACGTGGGGATGCCTGCCGTGTTGATCGAGACCGGTTTTATCTCGAACCCGAGTGACCAGAAAATATTGATTTCCGAATCCGGGCAAACGAACCTCGCTAAGGCTATTTTTTCAGGTTTTCAATCTTATAAAAATAATGTAGAGCGGAATAGCGTGGTGATAAAAGGAGGTGCGGGAGAGGAAAAAGTGATTGCGAAGGCGGAAGAAAAAAGGACTGATACTCAGAATGAAGCGAGGAAAACGGTTGAGCCCGAGAAGAAAAAAACGGAAAATGTTGTTGCGCTTCAAAATAAAAATGACTTATTTTACGCTGTTCAAGTCGCCTCGTCTAAGACCAGAATCAAGGATTTCGGGTATTTGAAACTGAAAGAAAAAGTAGAAGAATTGAAGGGCGTAGATCGT
This sequence comes from Butyricimonas synergistica DSM 23225, assembly GCF_000379665.1. Classification (GTDB taxonomy): domain Bacteria; phylum Bacteroidota; class Bacteroidia; order Bacteroidales; family Marinifilaceae; genus Butyricimonas; species Butyricimonas synergistica. The sequence continues at coordinate 371,321 of NZ_KB903367.1, forward strand.
TATCGTTATTACGTGGGAAAAACTTCTACCTATGGAAAAGCGTTAGAAAAGCAGAAGGAGATTCGGAAAGTGGTGAAGGATTGCTTTATTATTGCGATATATAAAGGGAAGCAGATAACTGTTACCGAGGCACGAAAAATAGAACAAAAGAAGTAAAGAATAAAATTATACTCATGAAACTGAAGAGAGAAGCTAAGCTAGCATTAACTGCAATTATCGCAGTATTTGTTTTAATCTGGGGAATCAATTTTTTGAAAGGTTCGTCGTTATTTGAATCCAAAAGTATATTTTATGGGGTATATAATAGCGTGGAAGGATTAAAAGTATCCAGTGGCGTTGTGTACCGCGGCTATCAGGTAGGGCAGGTTATCTCCATTCAGTTTACAGGTGAACGGTATGACAAGGTTCTTGTGAAATTTTCAGTCAATAAAGGCTTGGAATTACCTTCCAATAGTTTGGCGATGATCCAGAGTGCCGATTTGATGGGGTCTAAGGTGATCGACTTGATCCCGGGTGACTCGCCTGTTTTTGCGGTTAGTGGTGATACGCTGACTTCTAAAACAGAACAAGGGTTAATGGAGCAAGTGAGTCGGCAAATGTTGCCTCTGAAACAGAAAGCCGAACGACTGTTAGGTTCTCTTGACTCCGTGATGGTCATTGTGCAGGGTGTTTTTAACGAGGAAACTAAAAAAAATTTGAATAATAGTTTTGCCAGTATCGATCGCACGTTACGGAATATTGAAGGAGCTTCCGGGAATTTGGATACCTTGATGCAGACGGAATCTGCGCGGGTGAGTGAAATATTGCGGAATATAAATAGTATCACAGCTAACCTGTCGGATAATAATGAAGAAATATCTAATATATTAGGAAATTTCTCGTCTATCAGTGATTCTTTGCGTCAGGCAAACTTGCACCAAATGTTGACAAGTGTTGATAATATACTGGGACGGGTCGATTCTATCTTCGCTAAAATAAATAAAGGGGAGGGTACGATAGGAGCTCTCGTGAACGATAATGACCTTTATTATAACTTGAATCAAGTGAGTGAAAATCTTAATCGGTTGTTAGTAGAATTCAGGTATAACCCGCGTCGATTCATTAACCTTTCATTAATAGATTTTTCCTCCGGCAAAATAGGCTTGGATGAGTACGGGATCGTGATACACGAATCATCTGAACGCTTGAGTATGGATTCTGAATTGTATATTCAAAATCCTGGATTGAAAGAAGTTAAGTATAAAGATAAGTATCTTTATATTGTGGATAGTTTTAAGAAATTGAAGGCAGCCCAACGAAAACTGGACGATGTCATCAAACGTTATAAAAATGCTTATATAGTTAAAATTGACTTCGTTTGAAAATTAGAATTATTCTAAATAATAAATTTTAGAACTTGGTTTTTGTTAACATAAAAGCAGATCATTTAGAATTTAAGATAGAAGTTTTGTATCAATTTTTAGACCTAGGACTTAAAGGTTTATCATGAAAAACGACCCCGTGAATTGTTACGTTTATGTTAAGACTTTAAAAGCGTTCTGGTAGAAATGGGAACGAGGGGATTGAGGTGTAATTATATGTATTTCAGTGTATTGAATCTAAAATATTGATACCTAAACGGTAAGAGATTCTTGGTGAAAAACAAGTAAAAGGCTCATTTTTTTTACAGAAATTTTTTTTCGAATTTAGCATTCCATTTCATTTGGATGAATAGGGAATAAAATAATATATACATGAAAAGGGATTGTAAAAGTGTTTGGTCTGAATGTCTCGACCTAATTAAAGAACAAGTAGCACCAAGAACATTTAAAACGTGGTTCTTGCCTATACGTGCTTTGAACTTTCAGGAGGACGTGTTGACGATTCAAGTTCCGAGTCAATACGTGTACGAGTGTCTGGAAGAACACTTTGTGGAGATTTTGCGGAAGGCAATTCGCACCGTAATTGGTCCGAAAGCCAAATTGGAATATTCGGTTGTCGTGGAGGAGAGCCATCCCCGAGATCCGATTTCTGTGACAATGTCTTCCTCTAACGTGAAGAAAGCTGAGCCGAGTACGGTTTACTTGAATGGTAAATCGGGTGATGCCGCTTTGAAGAATCCTTTTGAGCGTAATAATAATCTTTTGCAAATAGACCCGCAATTGAATCCTTCTTATACTCTAGACAGTTATATAGAAGGTAGCTGTAATCGTTTGGCAAAATCTGCAGCCGTGGCTATTGCTCAAAATCCCGGGGGAACAGCCTTTAATCCCTTGTTGATTTACGGTGGTTCCGGGTTAGGTAAAACACATTTAGCTCAAGCTATCGGGATGGAAGTCAAGCAGAATTACCCGAATAAAGTGGTGTTGTACTTGACAACGAACGTGTTCCAGACGCAGTTCACTGAAGCTGTGCGTAAGAACGAGATCAATGATTTCTTGCACTTTTATCAGTTGATAGACGTGTTGATTTTGGATGATATTCACGAGTTGGCAGGAAAAACTGCTACCCAGAATACTTTCTTCCATATTTTCAATCATTTGCATCAATCCGGTAAGCAATTGATATTGACTTCTGATCGTTCCCCGGCTGAATTGAGTGGTTTAGAAGAACGTTTGCTTTCCCGTTTCCGCTGGGGATTGTCTGCTGAAATTAAATCGCCGGATTACGAGACCCGTATGGCAATTGCCCGTTTTAAAGCTCGTAAAGATGGTATCGATTTCTCTGATGAGATATTGGAATACATTTGTAAATATGTATGCAATAACGTGCGGGAATTGGAGGGAGCTATGATTTCTTTGTTGGCTCAGGCTACTTTTAACCACAAGGATCTCACGATAGACGTGGTAAGGGATATCTTGGGTAAGATGGTCAAGAACCAGAAGAAAGAAATGACCGTTGAATATATCCAAGAAGTCGTGTGCCAACACTTTAATATGGCACCTGAAATGTTGCAGGAGAAAACACGTAAACGGGAAGTGGTGCAAGCCCGCCAGTTAGCGATGTATTTCAGCAAGAATTACACGAACGCTTCGTTGGCATATATCGGGAAACAAATCGGGCGTAAAGACCACACGACGGTATTGTACGCTTGCAAGGCTGTTGCCGATATGATGGAAACAGATCGAACTTTCCGGGCTCAGGTGGAAGAATTGCAAAAGAAACTCTATTGCTCAAATTAATTGCATGGAAGAGGATAAATATAGAACAGTAAATGCGATTGCCGAAGGCTTGTACAAAGAGAAAGGCAGTCGCTTTATGTCTTTTATTTATCCGGTGAAGACCGAGGAAGAGATCAAGGAGATCCTTGCAGAAATAAAAACTAAGTATTACGATGCCCGCCATCATTGCTATGCTTATTGCCTGGGGGCAAACCGGGAACGTTTTCGGGCGAATGATGATGGGGAACCTTCTTCCACGGCAGGAAAACCTATCTTGGGACAAATTGTTTCTAACGATCTTTCTAACGTGCTGATCGTGGTTATACGATATTTCGGGGGGATAAAATTGGGGGTATCCGGTTTAATTCAAGCGTACAAAGATGCTGCTGCCGATGCTATACTTCATGCCGAGATTGTCGAACGCACGGTGGATGAAATCATTCATATCCGTTTTACTTATGTGGTGATGAACGACGTGATGAAAGTTCTGAAAGAAGAAGCCCCGGAAATCCTATCCCGCAATTTTGAGATGGAGTGTGAAATGACTCTCTCTATCAGGCAGAAAGATATGCCTCGTTTGAAAGAGCGCTTGTCGAAAATAGAATCTCTCGCTATTGAGGACTAACCCGGAAAAAGATACTTGTCATACTGAAAAACCAAAGAGGAACCGAGGGAAATTCGAGATAATAATCTCTCGCTGTCGTGTTGCGGTCGTTTTTGCTCTAATGTTTCTATATTAAAGATTATAGGATGTCTATAGCAAAAACGAAGCGAGAACGGGAGTGGGGAATGTTTTGGGTTAATCTTCCTTGGGTTTACTGTGGGTTCTCTGTATTAAAACTTAAATGCCCATTGGGATGCAGATTATAATCTGTCTGAATTTTTTTTTGAAATTTGCGTTGAAAAAATATCCCGAGTTTTTTGGGATTTCAAATAGAATTACTATCTTTGCAACCGCAATTGAGAAACACAATTGAAGGATTCAGTAGCTCAGCCGGTAGAGCACAACACTTTTAATGTTGGGGTCCTGGGTTCGAGTCCCAGCTGGATCACGAAAAACTCTCTAAAACAACGTTTTAGAGAGTTTTTATTTAGATGCTTTTTCACGATTTCTTCTGTTTATAATTTGAAGTTTCAATGGATCGCCTGGTGAGCACTGGTGTATTTTTTTTACTTTCCGGTCGTTGATGGCTAATGAAATTGGTACTGGTTGTTTTTAATACAAGATGCCGGAACGGTTATTCCACCGCCTTGATATTCATGATCGGTTTGATTGTGTCTATAATCACGGCGGTATCTTGTATTGCCTTCATTATGACGTCTTTATCCTTGTACGCCATGGGCGATTCGTCAAGGGTTTGTTGGCAGACGGAGGTGGAATAGATACCTTCCATTTCTTTTTTGAACTCATCTATATCCAGCGTTTTGAAAGCTTGGTTTCGGGCTAATACTCTCCCGGCACCGTGAGGGGCGGAGTAATTCCAGTCCGGGTTGCTCTTCCCTTCACAGATCAATATTCCGTCCCGCATATTGAACGGGATAATCATCCTTTCGCCTTTATATGCACGGATGGCACCTTTTCGGATGATCCAGTCGGTCGTGTCTATAAAGTTATGCATGGAATGGATGAAATCTACTGCATGGTAATCTTCTCCCAGGTCTTTGAAAATCGCTTTCGCCATCGCCTGATGGTTAAATTGAGCATAGGTTTGGGCAATAACCATATCGACCAGGTATTCGTACATATTTTCACCTTCCAGTAAATATTCCTTTTTACCCGCGTGATATCGCTCGTTCAATTCTTCCAGCTTTTTCGGGATATCACTTGTCGGTTGCGTGTTCTCCGTGATCTGCTTGAATTCCTCGTGATACGTTTCCGGGAGAATGTCTGTCTTACGCATTTTTTTGGCATGGTAATTACATACCTTCAACCCGAAGTTTCGGGATCCGGAATGAATTGTCAAGTAATGTGAACCGTCTTTCGGCGATTCTCCCAACTCGATAAAATGGTTTCCTCCTCCCAGTGTACCCACGGAATAATAGAACGTGTCCTCCTTTATACCTATTTTTCGGCATAAATTGGCGATATATGTTTTATCCACTCGAATTGGGGGTTTCGTTTCCCCGGAGCGTTTCTCCCATTCTTGTTGAAAGATCGCCATGTTGTTATTTACCGCCTCGAAGTAAGGCTCTACCCACCACCCGTCGAAGTTCTTTTCCTTCCGAATATGCATACCCGTCGGGATGGAACGTCTGATAGCGTGGTCGAGGGTTGGGAAACGCTCTTCCTCGATTCGTCGGTTCAACTTGTATGTCGTAACGGAACAACCGATGTCCACGCCGATATAGTTCGGGTTAATCATTCGGCTCATCGGCATCGTGAACCCGATGACAATACCTTTTCCCGCGTGGGTATCCGGCATGATGCGCACGGGTACGCCTGCTGATATTTCATTATTTAAAATGTTTTGCACTAATTCGATAGCTCCTTCCTCGACGTCGTCGATGAAGATTTTGCAATCTTGGTTGTATTTTCCTTTTATCTCTATCATATTTTTAGTTTATAATAAAAAACAGGAGTAACAAGCGAAAAAAGAAGAAGCGGGGCATGGCATTGCCGGAGTCGAACCGGATAGTCTCGCCGATTTCACGACCTCACTATTCCTCCCCTGAATGGCTGCCGAAGTATCTTTTTTCTACGACATCCTGTTTTATCGGTTTAGAACAAGGCAATGGGCAAAAAGGGGGGCGTGGGATTTGAACCCACACAGAATCAATCTTTACCGAAGTACCCCTTTTTTACGGCACTTGTTCTATCACCTTAAAAAAGCAAGGCGACAAACGGCAAAAGACTTTTTCCTACTCTATCCACTGAGCTACACTTCCTGTTTGTCATCTCTCGATCGTGGAAGTGGCGGGATTCGAACCCGCGACCCGGGCGTAATCATGCGAAGTAACTCTTGTCTACGGCACTTGCTTTATGCTATTGTTTCAAAGAACTTTCCTTTTGACGATACAAAGATATGTATCCGGTGTGCAATGTTTCTGCGTGGCAGAATTTTTATAGGTTTATTTTCATTATTTCTTCCGTGACGGATGAACCTTGCTCGATATAGTATATCATGTCGAAGATTTTCTCGCTCCATCCGCTGACCAAAACTACGTTCCCGTTGTCTTGTGTCATGCTGTTCCCGTATCCCCTCAAATCCACCGTGTAGACTTTCACGCTAGGGTTGATCTTCAGGTACTTTTGGAAAAGACGGTTGAAGTTATCCCTGCGGTTGCCTTTGCTGTCGTACCACTTGCAACCCGTTCCCACCTGGCAGTCGGAGAATATGACAATCCTGTCCACCATCGTTCGTGACTTTATCAGGTGTTTCATGTACTCGAATATCCCGCTTTCCGTGGACGGTCCGCATTTCTTGGCAGCACGGTTGATGGTTTCGAAGTTTTCGAATACATTCGCCTTGCGGTCTAAACCGGCATCGATCAAGCGGTCGCCAAACAACCCGACGTACGTGTCTTCACATTTGTTCCAGTACAACACGGCGAACAAATTGGCTATATCTGCCGATTTTCGTGCGCTCATGGCGGATACCAGCGATTTTCCACCCCGGTCACCGTACATACTTCCCGAATTATCGGACAGTATGGCGGTCTTGCCTTTGCACGCCGGTATGTTGTCGCAACTCGTGACCAGTGCTTTTTCCAGTGCTTCCGAAGTCCTTTTGATCTTGGCTTTTTCCTCCTCGAATATCGCGGATTCTTTCGCCAGTTTGTTGATCTCCAGGAATGCCGACAGGTAGCGGAAAGGCATTTGTTTTGATTGCCTTATCCTTTGCTCGTCTGTCAACACGTTCAAAGCTATATCCAGTGCCTCGGACGAGCTTTTGGTCACGATATTCCGCAAGTTCCGCAATATCGCCATGTACCCGAGTTTACCGCTTGCCAGCAATTCCTGCCATTTTTCAGACACGACTTTCGCCTTGGCACGCTCGTTCTCGAATGGCTTTTTACCGAGTTCGGATAATTCCGTTTCCCAGGTATAAGGAGTTGCCAGGTCGTCTGAAACGATCTTGTCGAATATCGCCTGTTGAGCCTCGTCCTTTGCCTTCGGGTGTACCAGAAACAAGGCATCCCGCAAGCTGACTGCCGAACCCCTGTTGTATTTGGCGAATTGGTACTCGTCAAATTTGTTGAACGATTCGATCAGTCCTTTTTGTACCTGTTTGGACAAGCGGTTCAATTTCTTCGTGCCTTCCCGTTTGTTGGCGGTTTGGTAATATGCCAATATCTCGGTGATCTCGTCGGCACGGTTCACGATGCCTGCCACGGTTCGTTTCACGATCTCGTTGCCGGAATACAATTTTGCCAATTCCACGGCTAGTATCACCGGCACGGAACGCAGGTTCATCTCGGTTCGGGCGTACACGGCTAGTCTGGCCACAAACTCGGGACTGCATTTCGCGATCAGGTTGCTGATCCTGCTCTTTCTGTCTGCGTTTGATTCGTAATATGAATCATCGACCATGCAGGTCACTACCGTGGAGTATAATTCCATCTCCGGGGTCATTTTGTAGGCTTTTGCCCCCATGTAATTCACGGTAGTATCTTTTCCTTTGTTTGTAAAATTGAATTTCATCATTGTATCTTTTTTCGTTTTACACGACAAAGATGCACACGCGGGTGCGCAAACTTTTTGCGTAGCTAAAATAAATTTCATATTTTTGGAAAAATAATTTTTATTCTATTCTTATGCCCGCGAATCGAAACGCTTTAATTCGTTATAAAACAATAGATAAATGCCTTCGAAATCCATACCGGAAATGGACGCTCGAGGATTTGATAGACGCTTGTTCGGATGCCCTGTACGAGTACGAGGGGATCGACAAGGGCATCAGTCGCCGCACGATTCAAATGGATATACAGGTGATGCGCAGCGAGAAGTTGGGCTACAATGCCCCGATCGTGGTCTACGACAATAAATATTACAAGTACGAGGACGCCGATTACAGTATCACGAACACGCCCTTGTCCGAGCAGGATTTGAAGGTCATGTCCGAGGCGGTGGAGGTGTTGCGGCAGTTCCGGGGATTTTCCTATTTCTCGAACATGGGGGATATTATCAGCCGGCTGGAAGACCACGTGACTTCGGCACGGCTGAAAACGACCCCGGTCATTGATTTCGAGAAGAACGAGAGCCTGAAAGGTATCGATCACTTGGACGAGATTTATCATGCTATTGTCAACAAGCAGGTGCTGAGGATGAAATACCGTTCTTTTAAAGCCCGTTCCGCTTCCGAATTTTTGTTCAATCCTTATCTGTTGAAGGAATACCGGAATCGTTGGTTCGTGTTCGGGGTACGCGAGGGGAGTTCCCCGCTCGTGAATCTGGCGCTCGATCGTATTCATCATCTCGAAATCGCCCCGGGGGAGTCGTACCGTGAAAATACGGTATTTGACCCCACGACTTTCTTTGACGATTTGGTGGGTGTGACCAAGAATATCGGTTCAAGGGTTCAGAACGTCCGTTTCATGGTAAACCCTCCAAACGCTCCCTACGTGGAAACAAAACCATTGCACAAGTCGCAAAAGATCGTGGAAAGACGGGAGGACGGGAGTGTTGTCTTTGAAATAAACGTGATAATCAATCTGGAGCTGCAACGGGAAATCATCGGTTTCGCGGACGGGATAAAGGTTTTGTCCCCGCCTTCTTTGGCCGACCTGATAGCCTCCCGGTTTCGGCGGGCAAACCAATTGTATGACGGGGTAAACTCGTGACGGGAGGATTTGTTCGGCTTGAATAGACCTTATCGTGTGGATAACCTTTGCTTGAGGTTTCTTGTCATTGTGCACGTGCTCACGTGCCAATCGATACCTTCCCTTGGAGGAATACGGCAGTATAGGTGGAGTAATGATTCTTCGGGATGTTAAATAGGGTTTGGGAGTGGTCGGGGATGCCGGTTTTTTGTTAATATCGCGTAATAATTAAATGCAGGAGAAAATGAAAATTAAAACAGGATTAGGAATAGATGTCCATCGGTTGGCTCCGGGACTGGACTTTTGGCTTGGAGGAATCAAGTTGCAACACGAGAAAGGTTGCGTGGCGCACTCGGACGGTGACGTGTTGATACACGCGATATGCGACGCCTTGTTGGGGGCTTCCGGGTTGGATGATATCGGGACGTATTTCCCGGATACCGATCCTGCTTACAAGGGAATCGATAGCAAAATATTACTGAAAAAGGTGGTCGATATGCTGGAACGGAAAGGGTTCTCGGTTGGGAATATCGATTGTGTCATTTGTCTTCAACGCCCGAAAATTAAACTACGGACACTGGAGATGAGGGAGTGTTTGGCTGAAATCATCGGGATAGATGTCGACGATCTCACGATAAAGGCAACGACCACGGAACAACTCGGATTCGAGGGGAGGGAAGAAGGCGTTTCGGCTTATGCCTCGGTGTTGATTATTAAGTTGTAGAAGGATGTGGCAAAACACATCCTCCTTTGGTTAATCCTGTGCGGGAAATCGTTTAATACGAGATTTTCCAGGTCATGGTATTTTTATCGTCTTTGATTTTCTTCTCGGTGTGATTTTTGGTTGTATATTCATAACCCATTTCCGGGCGTTCGGGGTCTATCAATTTGTTGCTTACCACGATGTCGTACTCGGATTGCCAAGCCGAAAATTCTTGCTCTAACGTGATTTCCGTCAAATAATTATCCTTGTCGAACTTGTACGTTACCGGGCATTCCGGATTCTCCGGGTAGACCACGTATTTATACGTTTTATGGATAATTTCGCCCGGGGTGGTGTATTCGGGTACCCTTTCAGCTGGTATGTCATATCCTGCTTCGTAGGGAATTATTTCCGGCATATATTTCCCCATGTGGCCTAGTCGACCTAAATGAAAGAGAGTGCTTGTTTCGTCGTTATCGTCCCAGCCAATATAGCCCATGATGTCGATTTGCCCGTTGTTGGGGTAGCGGTTTGGGTAACATTTTGCCGGGTCCAAAACGAAGTTATGGGAATCATGGTCGTACACGTCCGTATATATGTATTTTACCCAAACGCCGTTCTCGTAGTAGAAGTCGTTTTTGAATTCCTCTTCGATATTTTCTTCTTGTTCCAGGTAATTTTCCGGAGTGTACTTGTAGCGCACGCAATCCACGAAACCATTTTCCCATTCATCATAGTATTGTACGTTCTTCGCGAAACCTTGTTCGTTGAGTTTGACAACGTACTCGTCATCTCCCGTGCCAGAGCCTGCCGCATAACGTGTGGCTTCCTTTATCGTGATTTCCCCGGCGATGTGGTAATCGGCAGTCAATGTCTCGGAACTCTTTTCCCAATTTTGACCGTGATTGGGGTATACCGTTTCGATGCGCACCACCCGTCCTTGCTCGTCATAACTGAATGTCCGCGTGCAATTGTCGTAATTTGCGCTTTCTGAATAGGTGTCGTAAAGCCGGGCATTACATGTTTCCTCGTAGACAACTTGCTTGATTTGCTTCACCACGCTGCCGTCCTCTTTGGTGGCTTTTTGCTCCACGAGAATAGTGATGACGGTTTCGCCACTCCGGATGATGATTTTTGCCGAGCGATTGCTTCCCGTCAGATTCGCTTGCAGCGTGAGGGGCAGCGTGTATTCCCCGGCTTCTCCGCTGTATTGGCTCAGGGTAAGCCAATACACGCTACTGCTCCCGGCACGTGCGGTGGTGGCGTCTTCCACGGTTGCTGTCCACGAGGTGGTAGCCGTGAATTTAATGCCTTCGTTGCAGGTTTCGTCGGCATACACCGTTTGTTCCGTGGAGGTCCCGTTTGCCAGGATGATGGCATCGTCCCGGTCGTCATTGTCTTTTTCGCAGGCGGCGAATACCACTGCCGCCAGGCAAACCGTTAAAAATTTTAGTTTCATTGGTTTCTGTTGGGTTTTCCCAGTTCCTAGAAGACCTTTCTTTATTAAACACGGAAGCGTGGAACTGCAGTGCACATCTTAGATGAAGGTCCTGAGAAAACCTAATGAGTAGATGTAATAATAGCAGTCCACGCCTATGCGTGAGAACCACTATGCTATCTTTACTCATTTGAAAATTTCTCAGGTTTTCATCTAAAAGATAAGCATAACGCTTCTTCAAAATCCAATATGCCTTGAACGGGGATCAGCCCCATTCGTGTACAAAATTATGCAAAAAAATCGGATGTCACGTCATGGATTCATGTAATATTAATTACACTATCGCCGCCGGGCATCCTTTTCCGGTAATTTAGAACATGTAATCCCACATCGGTAATAGGATCGGTTTCTGATCCAGTGCTTTTAAGGCTTTTTCTCCCAGGTATTTTTTGTGGATCACTACCCGGAAGATATATTCGTCAAACCATTTGTCCGTGAAAGTAAGATAACCGTTATGTCCTGCTTGTGGTCCCCAACTGTTCTCGAATTCCCATTTCGTGGGGTTTCCATTTTCGTCCACGTCCACGGCCACGAGAGCCATCGCGTGTGCCGAGCCGCTTTGGCGGGTCAGGATGCGTGTTTTCTTGTCCATCGAAAAATCCACGCCCATGAGCGAGTTGTAGTCGTACCCGTCCGGGTCGAGAATTCCGGTTTCGCGGTTGAAATATTTGCCCACGTCACTAGAGGTGTACATGGCTTCATTGCCCTTGATGGAGGCGATGGCGGCAGCCTTGATGTCCTCGTTGGGCAGGTTCAGGTACACCCAGTTGATGCCCTCCACGGTGTTGCGGTAGTTTTGGATATCGTATAACTTGTAGTACTCCCGGGTGGGATCGTTCATGATCATGATGTAATTCTTCGGGTTGTAATCGGCAGGCGTGATTTCCTTGTAGAATTGTTGCGGCGTGTAGTTTGCCAACTCCTTGATATCCCCGTTTTTGTCTTTGTATCTCCACGTGAACGTGGTAGGCGGTTCGCCGAGGCAAAGTGCCAGAATGCGGTAAATGTCTTTCAATATTGCGACTTTCTCTGCACGCAGGTCTTTGGCTTTTTTGCCTTGGGCTGCCATTTCGCGGATAGCGAATCCCCCCTTGCGCAGGCGTTCGTTAATCAACGCACTCATGGCGTTCGTGTTGTTCGAGTGGGCGGTTTCAGGCATGACAGACTTCGGCACAACCCCGTACTTTTCCCCGATATTGTAGTAAAGGTTCCACACTCCTCCGTCACCTACGGGAGCCTGGAACATGAAAGTCACGTCGCGGTCGTCCATCGGTTTGTTGGCGGAGGCAATCATGTTTTCGAGGAAGAGGTTGGATTTCTCGAATATATCCCAGAAATAAAGGTAGTTATGCGAGAAGTCGAAATCCGTGAGATTGTATTTTTTCATAACGCTCGGGCGCAGCACGTTCATGGACGTGAACATCCAGCAACGACCGGAACTTTTCTGGTCGGTAATGCCTTTCACGTTTACCCGGTATTTGAAATAGTGGTCTATTTTGCCCTGAACTTCCCGGTTGAGGGCGTTCGAGCGAATGTCCTTATCGTTTGTCAGCACGTTCTGAATGGCTTTGGTGGCAGCGTCTTTCTGGAAGCTCCCCTTGATGTCGTTCAGTTCTTTTTCCCCGATTGTTTGGGCGCATAGCGATCCCCCGACGAGGAGTAAAGAAGCGAGTGTCGAGTAAAATTTCATGGTTTTAAATTTTAGTTTTTTGATTTTAAATTGAAGAATTGAAAATCGATTATTCATTTTCAATTTTCAATTCTCCATTTTCAATTATTTACAGGTGTATCACTTCGTCGTAGGCGGCTGCTGCTGCTTCCATGATAGCTTCGCTCATGGTCGGGTGCGGGTGTACCGTTTTGATAAGGTCGTGCCCGGTAGCTTTCATCTTGCGTGCAAGAACCATCTCGGCGATCATTTCGGTCACGTTCATGCCTACCATGTGCGCTCCCAGTAGCGTGTTGTCGGCGGCGTTGAAGATCAATTTGATGAAACCGTCGTTAGCTCCCGCGGCACTGGCTTTCCCGGATGCCGTGAAGGGGAATTTGCCGATCTTGAGTTCATAGCCTGCCTCGAGTGCTTTTGCCTCGTTCAAACCCACGGATGCTACCTCGGGAGTGGTGTACGTGCAACCCGGGATGTTGGTGTAATCAATCGTTTCCGTGTGGACGCCCGCAATGTGTTCCACGCAGCAGATGGCTTCTGCCGATGCCACGTGAGCCAGAGCCGGACCGTGCACGATGTCGCCGATCGCGTAAACGCCTTCCACGTTCGTGCGGTAGTAATCGTCTACTTTAACCCGACCTTTTTCCATCTCGATGTTCAGATCTTCCAACCCGATGTTTTCCACGTTCGGGGAGATGCCCACGGCAGAAAGCACGATTTCAGCCTCGTGTACTTCTATCTCTCCCTTTTTATTTTTGATGTTTACCTTCAACAGTTTCTCTCCGGCTTCCACGCTTTCCACGGATGATTTTACCATCACATCGATGCCTGCTTTCTTGAAGGAGCGTCCCACTTGTTTGGAAACTTCCTCGTCTTCTACCGGAAGAATGGTCGGCATGAATTCAACCAGCAATACTTTGGTGCCCATGGCGTTGTAGAAGAATGCCAATTCGGAACCGATGGCGCCGGAGCCTACCACGATCATGGATTCAGGTTTGTGGTCGAGCGTCAGGGCTTGGCGGTATCCGATGATGCGTTTCCCGTCCTGCGGGATGTTCGGAAGTTGGCGGGAGCGTGCCCCTGTTGCCAACACGATGTGTTGTGCCTCGTAAACCGTTTTCTCGCCTGCCGCGTTCGTCACCTCGACTTTCTTGTCTGCGGTCAGTTTGCCGTGTCCCTCGATCACGGCGATGTTGTTTTTCTTGAAAAGGTATTGGATACCTTTGCTCATCTTGTCGGCTACTCCCCGGCTGCGGGCGATGATTGCCTCGAAATCCGGTTCGGCGTTCTCGATTTTCACCCCGTAATCAGCGGCGTGTTTGGCGTATTCCAACACCTGTGCCGATTTAAGCAAAGATTTGGTCGGGATACATCCCCAGTTCAGGCAGATACCCCCGAGTTCCGCACGTTCTACTACAGCCACGTTCATTCCTAGTTGTGAAGCACGAATAGCAGCCACGTATCCCCCGGGACCACTACCTATCACGATTAAGTCGTATTTCATTTTATTTGTCATTTATAATGTGAATAATTATTAGCTGAATCATCGGGAGACAAAATTAGGGTATTTGTTTAGAATAGAAAACTAAAAGTGATTTTTAGATTTTAAATTTTAGATTTTAAATTTTCCAGGGAAATCCGTTGTCCGTTAATTCTAGTACATATCTCCGTCCGTTCCGGCAATCATCTATTGATCACCTATTCGCCATCTATCGATCATTTATTACCGAGATGGATAGGTGATCGGTATTTGCGGCATCGGTAACCGATTGTTGTCTGCCGGAACGAACGGAGAGTAGAGGAAGAAGAGTTAGTGTTAAAATTTTGTATTTCTGAGTTGAAATAGTATCTTTACACGCTTGAAATTTTTATGGTATTGAAAATAACTTGTATATGAAGTATTCCGTATCACGTGATTTGCGCTACCGGTTGTAAAATCAAAAGAATATTTCATGTCGCTTAAAACATAAAATTGGATATTAATATGAAAGGACTAAAAATTGTTGTTCTTGCTAAGCAGGTTCCCGATACGAGAAATGTGGGAAAAGATGCGATGAAAGCGGACGGAACTGTAAACAGGGCAGCTTTACCTGCCATCTTCAATCCGGAGGATTTAAATGCTTTAGAGCAAGCTTTAAGATTAAAAGATACAATTAAAGGAACTACTGTCCACGTGTTGACGATGGGACCGGGGCGTGCCGCCGAGATTATCCGGGAAGCGATGTACAGGGGTGCCGATGGCGGTTATTTGTTGTCGGATCGGGCTTTTGCCGGTTCTGACACGTTAGCGACTTCTTATGCCTTATCTTGTGCTTTGCGCAATTTGGAATATGACGTGATTATTTGCGGTCGCCAGGCTATCGACGGGGATACCGCGCAGGTAGGTCCGCAGGTGGCAGAGAAATTGGGATTGCCGCAGGTAACTTATGCAGAGGAAATACAAAAATGTGACGGGAAGACGATCACGATCAAACGTCGTTTGGAAAGAGGTATCGAGGTAGTGACCAGTCCGCTTCCCTGCGTGGTGACCGTGAACGGATCGGCTGCTGTTTGCCGCCCGAGAAACGCCCGTTTCGTGATGAAATACAAGAACGCGAAAGGAACCCAGGAGGCTCAGGATGCCAACGAGGATTATTTTGCGCTCGTGAACGAACGTCCGTATTTGAAATTGACGGAATGGAGCGTGAACGACATCAAGAGTAACCCGGAAGATCTTGGATTGAGCGGGTCGCCTACCAAGGTGAAGAATATCGAGAGCGTGGTGTTCCAGGCAAAAGAGGCAAAAGTGCTTTCTTGCACGGATTGCGAGATCGATGACATGATGAAAGAGTTGATAACGAACCATACAATCGGATAATTTTAGATTTTAAATTGTAAATTTTGAATTGATCTTTTGATCATGTGATTTGAGTTTACAGAATCTAAAATCTGAAATCTAAAATTTAAAATGATATGAACAGTGTATTTGTATATTGCGAGATAGAGGAAGGTGCAGTTGCCGACGTGAGCCTTGAGCTGCTGACGAAAGGACGTGCCCTTGCAACAAAATTGGGTGTGAAACTGGAAGCTATTGCACTCGGACATAACTTGAAAGATATAGAGAAACAAGTATTTCCTTACGGGACGGATGTTGTATGGATTGGTGATGATGCCCGTCTGGCTCCTTACACGACGTTGCCTCACACGAAGATGTTGGTTCGTTTGTTTGAAGCCGAGAAGCCTCAGGTGGCTTTGATGGGTGCTACCAGCGTGGGACGTGATTTGGGTCCTCGCGTGTCTTCCGCTTTGCATAGCGGTTTGACGGCGGACTGCACGAGCCTTGAGATCGGGGAATACACGGATGCCAAGAGCGGCAAGAAGTACGAGAATTTGTTGTACCAGATTCGTCCGGCTTTCGGGGGGAACATCGTGGCTACTATCGTGAACCCGGAATGTCGTCCGCAGATGGCTACCGTCCGCGAGGGTGTGATGAAAAAAGAGATTGTTGACCCGCAATATAAAGGTGAGATTAAGAAATTGAATGTCGACGAGTACCTGGACGACACGGATATGGTGGTAAAAGTGATCGAACGCCACATGGAGAAATCCAAGGTGAACATCAAGGGTGCCCCGATCATCGTTGCTGGTGGATACGGCGTGGGTTCCAAAGAGAATTTTGCCTTGTTGTATGAATTGGCTGCCGTTTTGGGTGGAGAAGTGGGTGCTTCTCGTGCGGCTGTGGATGCCGGTTTTTGTGAACATGAACGTCAGATCGGGCAGACAGGAACGACGGTTCGTCCCAAGTTGTATATCGCTTGCGGTATCTCCGGGCAAATCCAGCATACTGCCGGTATGGAGGAGTCTTCCATGGTAATCGCTATCAACACGGATGCGAATGCCCCGATTAATAAGTTTGCTGATTACGTGATCACGGGTGACTTGAACGTGGTAATCCCGAAGATGATCCAGTATTACAAAAAGAACAGCAAGTAAAATTATTTACGATTTATGATTGAAGATTTACGATAGGAGAAAAATAGGATTGGGGAAGAGTATCTAAAATTATGAATCACTAAATCTAAAATTTAAAAGGTATGGCAAATTTCTATACAGATAACGAGGATTTGAAGTTCCACTTGGGACATCCTTTGATGAAAAAGATCGTTGCATTGAAAGAGCGGAATTTCGAGGATGCCGGGAAATGTGATATCGCTCCCCGTGATTTCGAGGATGCAATGGATAATTATGACAGAGTGTTGGAGATCGTGGGTGATATTTGTGGTAACGTGATTGCAGAAAATGCCGAGGAGGTAGACCACGAGGGACCGGAAGTGATAAACGGTCGCGTGAAATACGCCCGCGGGACACAAGAGAATCACGATGTGTTGACACAAGCCGGATTGTACGGGATGTCACTCCCGCGCGAGTATGACGGGTTGAACTTCCCGATGGTTCCTTACGTGATGGCTGCCGAGTTGGTATCACGTGGTGATGGCGGGTTCGCTAACATTTGGGGATTGCAGGACTGCGCCGAAACGATTCACGAGTTTGCCAGTGAAGAGCAGAAACGTGAATATCTGCCTCGTGCGGCGAAAGGTGACACTTACGCCATGGACTTGACCGAACCGGATGCCGGGTCGGATTTGCAATCCGTGCAGTTGAAAGCGACCTATTGTGATAAGTCTGGCAAATGGTTCCTGAATGGAGTAAAGCGTTTTATCACAAACGGGGATGCCCAAATCTCTTTGGTTCTGGCTCGTTCAGAAGAGGGAACGCATGACGGACGCGGTTTGTCCATGTTTATCTATGACAAGGCAAACGGGGGAATGACCGTTCGTCGTATTGAAAATAAATTAGGTATCAAGGGATCGCCGACTTGCGAGTTGGTATTCAAGGATGCCCCGGCTGTATTGGTGGGAGAACGTAAACTCGGGTTGATTAAATACGTGATGTCGTTGATGAACGGTGCCCGTTTGGGTGTCGGTGCCCAATCGGTAGGTATCGCGGAAGCGGCTTATCGTGAAGGTTTGAAATACGCGGGCGAAAGACGGCAGTTCGGGAAAGCGATTATCGAGTTCCCCGCCGTGTACGAGATGTTGACTAACATGGAAGCCAAATTGCACGGGGCTCGCTCCATATTGTACGAAACCAGCCGTTTCGTGGATATGTACAAGGCTTACACGCATATCTCTAACGAACGCACCTTGAATAAAGAGGAACGCGAGGAGATGAAAAAATATCAAAAGTTGGCGGATGTGTTCACCCCGTTGTTGAAATTGTTCTCCAGCGAGTACGCTAACGAGATTGCTTACGACGCATTGCAGATCCACGGCGGTTCAGGGTTTATGAAAGACTACCCCATCGAGCGCCTGGTGCGTGATGCCCGTATCACGAATATTTATGAGGGAACTTCTCAGTTGCAGGTTGTGGCTGCCATTCGCGGTGTGACCACGGGGCAATACGCGAAACAAATCCGAGAGGAGTACGAGAAGACTCCGATTTGTCCGGAACAGGACTTCGTGCGTGAGATATTGAAAGGCATGACCGCCGCTTACGAGGCTGCTGTGACCAAGGTAACCAGTGTCGGGGAAACGGAGTACGTGGACTTCCATGCACGCCGCCTGGTGGAAATGGCTGGTTATATCATCATCGGTTACTTGTTGTTGATCGATTCTCAACGTGATGATCGATTCGCGAAATCAGCAGAGATTTTCGTGAAATACGGGCAAGCTAAGGTTGCCGGGTATGCTGCTTTCATCAATGATTTCGAGTTGAAAGATTTGGGAATGTACAAGAAATAGTACTAGCCTGAATTGTAAAAATACGTCTAAGAGGTTGTCCCAACAGGGGCAATCTCTTTTTTTATTCTCATTCTTCCACTTCGCCCTTCGGGAGGCTATTTTTTTAAATTAGTTTTTACAACTGTTTCCTTTTCTAAAAAAAATATCTCTTTTTTTCACGGTGATATGATTAAAACACTATCTTTGTTTTTGTAAATCATTGATTTATAATATATTGATTCGGTTAAAAAAGGCTCTGAGAGGGCAGGGTCATCAATTTTGTAATTGTATGAATGGGATAAAAAAGTCTATTTATAATGTTTTTTATAAAACGTCAGGAGTATGTTTTATACTTTTCTGCACGATTGACTTTTTATGTGCCCAAGAGAAGGGCGGTGTGGTGGATGCGCTGGTTAACGCGGGATACGAGAATGTCAGCCGGGAGATGGGGGAAACGGAAGAAGTTATCCTGTTCGAGAATTCATTGTGGCGGGTAAACGGGGAAGGGATAAGTGAAGCCATTAAGATTATAGAAACATTCCCGTTGATCCCGGGCAAGGGACGGCGGGTAGTTGTCCTGAGGAATAAAATTCCCCAGGTTTCTTTATTGCTTCATCCGGACGGCACGGCGGGTACGAGGTGGAATGTTAGTTATGAGCTGGGCGATTCTTGGAAAAAGATACATGACCGGGAGTTCGCTAATAATTCCCGCTGGAAAGCAGATTTGGTGTTTTACCCGCAATTCTCTTTGCGGAACCAGAAATTTCACAAGATATACGATGTGTTGTTTAATATCGCACCGGCTTTGGAGATCACGCCGTTCCGGGGGACGAAGATCGTGGGGCAGGTCATTATCCCGGTCTTCAACGAGTTCGGGGCATTGTACGATGATGTTCGTCCCGGTTATATTACCGTTCAACAGGATTTTAGAATTGAAAACGTGTTCCTGCAAGCGACCGTGGGGAATTTCAACCAGAATCGCTGGGGTATGGATTTAAGTTTTTTCCGTCCTTTCACGAAGGGCTGGTTGCAATATTTCGCGGTAAAAGGGGGAGTCGGGTTGACGGGATCGTCTTATTTTGTGGATTGGAATTGGCATTACGGACCTACAAAATTGTTTACCTGGAATGTCGGCGGGAGTTATTACAACCCGCAATATAACGTGCTTTGTGAGGTGAGGGTGGAGAAGTTTCTTGCCGGGGATATTGGAGTTCGGGCTGATATGACCCGTCATTTCAAGCGGGCTTCTATTGGATTTTATGTTATGAAAAATGACTATGATAACCTGGACGGAGGGTTTCATTTCTCAATATTGATTCCCCCGATGAGATATAAAAGAAACCGAGTGAGAGTGACCCCGGCTAGGTACTTTAATCTTGAATATAAAGCTGCCGGATTATTCTTCAACGGGAAGTCTTATAAAACGAAACCCGGGCAGAATAAAGCAGAGGAGAACTTTAATCCATATTACATAAAATCACAATTACAAAGTAACTAATAACTTAATTTAAAAGAGAACATTAAAGAAAATAGTAAACAAAAACAGGAAAGAATAAGTTAAACAAGTGTAAACCTTTATAAATGAAAGAATGATGAGAAAAGAAGTAAAACATTTTGGTATGAGCGCAAAAGCTATACTAATGGTAATGGTTGTCTTCGGTACGCTTTTCAGTAGCTGTTACACGAAGGAAGATATTCCGGTTGTTCAGATTCCGGAAGAGGTTCCTAACAAGTACATTATCGAAGGGACGATTGTTGCCAATAATAATGGAAATCTGGAAACTCTGAAAGGGGTTACCGTGACGAGCGACAAGAATGGTGTTGTTGCTGCGGGTGACGCAAACTTTATTGTTACGGTGGCTAGTCCGGACACATACACTTTATCGTTGAGTAAGACGGGATATGATCCTATTTCTTACAAAGTGGTTGTACCCAGTGCCGGGGATAAGATCACGGGACAATTGATTGCCGTGAACGTACAATTGACGATGTATCGCGAGAATACCTCGAATCCGGGAACGGGTGAAGTAGGTGTTGAAGGAGGAGTTGTTGCAAATGGCGGTGGTGAATTGTCTATCCCTGCCGGGGCTTTGACTGCCAACACGCAGATCACGATGACCGTTCTTGACGATGTAAAACAAGCTGTTGAAGTAAACGGAACGCAAGAAGCTGCCGCTCAATTCTTGTTGGGAGAGTTCGGTCCTAGTGGAACGAAATTCTTGAATCCCGTGCAATGGAGCGTGGCATACGATGCTTTGGCTGATTATTATTTGGCGAATACTCAATTGCAATACCGTGCGAACAACAACGCGGGTGACTGGACTGTTTTGACGGATGGTATCGTTTATGACAATGATAAATATAACGTGTCGTTGACTCACTTCTCTCAATACCGTATGGTATATATGGCAAGTGACATGACTTTGGATGCTGTTACGGAAACTCTTCCGGCTATTGCGGCTATCACGAATAATAATGTTTCTCCGGCTTCTATTACTCAAATTCCTTACAAGAAATTCGAGGGTGCCGAGTTGACTTTTGGCAACGAATGGAATAGCATCACGAATGCTTCCGATAAGCAACAAATCGAGGATTTGGTGAAAAGTGCAATCATGGCAAAAGTAAATGTGGCGGAATTCAAATCATCTATCGGTGCTGCAGTTGACGCGGTGTTCACGTTGAGAGATCCTATTACGTTACCTTATGATTACCATCTTTTGTCTAAGGGCGAGCAATCTATGGATTACTACGTGTTCACGTTCAAAGTGTACAAAAAAGCGGGTAATGCTGCCGTAGAGTTGAAAGCTAACGTGAAAGTAGCTGGTAAGGTGTCTATATTCGTGGAAATCGACTATTGTGGAGCTCATCATTCTCACGGAAGCTGTGGTCACGTGTATCACGGTGGTGCCGGCGGTGGTATGGTTATTGGAGATTAATTTAGAAAACGAATCGAACGTTAAGTGGAAGCCGAAAGCAAAATATCATGGATATGAATATGAAAAAGATATTACTTACTGGTATATTTATCTTGAGCACTTTCATGCTTTCGGCGCAATTAACGTTGGGTACGACCGGATTGTTGAACAGTCCGTCTGCTGATATGCAGCCTGACAAGATGGTGATGCTCGGTGGTAATTTTTTACACGACCGGATAACTCCTAACGGGTTTCCGTATAACACGTACAATTATTTCCTGAATATCACGTTTTTGCCTTTCCTCGAGGTCGCTTACACGTGTACCTTGTTCAAGGCTACCGATAAGTTTGTGCCGGAGAAGAAAGGAAGGTTTGTCAACCAGGATCGTGCTTTTTCTGTTCGTTTACGGGCGCTGACGGAAAGGAAATACCGTCCGGCAGTGGTTTTCGGGTCAAACGACTTGTATACGCAAAGTAACGGGGGCGGGCTCATGACAGAAGAGTCCAATAACCAGTACTTCAACAAGTTTTACCTGGCGGTAACGAAACACGTGAACGTCAGCAAGACCGAACAGATCGGGGTACATTTGGCATATCAGTATAACAGACGGGCTTCCAATCGCCTGAATGGGTTTTCCGGGGGAATTAGTTATAAGCCCTCGTTTGCTCCGAACTTGAATCTGATCGTACAGCATGATTCGAAAAGTCTCTTTGTTGGTGCCAACTACCTGCTCTTCAAACATCTTTTTATGCAAGTTGTTTTGCAGGACGGGCAATATTTTTCGGGAGGGCTGGCATACAAGATTTATTTAAAAGGTAAATAACGAGGAATTTGATAAACTGTAAATAAAAATAGAATGAAAATAAAGACTTTATTACTCTCTGCGCTCGTTGTGGGGGCTTCCTATTCGGTAAGTGCCCAGACGATCGATACGGATGTAAAATATATGTCTCCTAGATTTAAGGATAATATTTTTATCAGTATTGGTGTGGGAGCGCAAGGTTACCTGACGCAGGATAATTTTGACCACGGTTTCGGGAAAGTAATCGAACCGTTGGTGAATCTGTCCGTGGGTAAATGGATGGATCCCTACTGGGGGCTTCGCGGACAGGTGTCCGGATGGCAATCCAAGATGTACACTGATGTCAACCGTTTGAATAATGGTGGCGTGTTCAATAAATTTGAGCGTAAGTACATCAATTTGAACCTGGACTTCATGTTGAACTTGACGAACTTGTGGCGTCAATATGACCCTGAGAACAAATGGGATATGAATTTCTTTATAGGTCCGGGCTTGAGTTTCGGTAAATTCCACAACAAGCAAGTGGATGTCCTTGTAAACGGTTCGCTCGGGTTGGGTGGAAAGTACAATATCAACAAATATTGGGCTATTGATCTGGAGGCTCGCACGCATTTGTTGCCGACGTTCTTCTATACCAATAAATATACGGGTTCGGAAGAAATTGCCGGACGTTCCTATCAGGACGGGTTGCTTTCGTTATCTATCGGTGCGACTTACACCTTCGGGGGCAAAAAGTTTACCCGTTACGAGAGTGGAGCCGAGCGTGTTCGCCAACAGTTGAACGACAAGATCAACGCTCTGGAATCAGAATTGCGAAACACGCAATCTCAGCTGGAGGCTGCCAGGGTTGCCGAGCAAGTGGCTCAAAAGGAACTTGCCTTGACCGAGGCTGAGAAAGCTGAAGCTATTGCTGCCGCTGCCAGACAAGATTTCACTCAATACGTTGGTTTCACGATCAACAAGAGTGCCGTGAAAGCGGAACAAATGGTGGTTCTGCAAGCCGTTGCTAATTATATGGCTGCAAATCCGAGTGTAAAGATGAAGGTTGTGGGATATGCTGACAAGCAGACCGGAAGCAAGTATTTTAACCAGAAACTTAGCGAAAGACGCGCAAAGAGCGTTTACGATCTGTTGGTTAAGAAATTCGGGGTTTCGTCAGACCGTTTGTCTTACATTGGATTGGGTGACCAGGATCAACCCTTCAAGGTGAATAACTACAATCGTTTAGTTATGATTCTTGGAGAAAAATAATATTGAAGGTCTGCGAGATTTAAAATGTCCGTGAATTCAATAATACAAATAAACTAAAGCTCGTGGGCTATAAATAAAGGGGGTGGTTTACCAACCCCTTTATTTATTTTTCTTGTTTACCAACCTCGATGGGTTTATAGTTTTCTCTTTCCTTGCGGTCGGTAGTGGCGGCACAACTGATGCCCCTTTCCCGCATAGCTTTGTTTTTACCTATATGTGTATCCGGGAATTTTTTCTTCTTACTGAAGAATGTTGTTATTCCCAAGCCGATGAAAGCTATCCCGACCAATACCAGTATGATAATAAAATAGGTTCCTAGCATAATATTATTCGTTTAGTTTAAACAAAAATACGATTATTACTTCGACTCCCCAAGCGTCTGGTTCGGTTTTGTCTTTATTTTTATGAATGGGTATACGGGGATAATTTTAGATTGTTCTAAAAGTACTTTATTGTCGTGGGGGAAAGTGCCATGAGGAAAAAAAAGATTAAAAAAGTCTATTTATTACTTTGTTTTTTCTACCTTTGGGGTGCAAAGTCAAATAAAATCGAGATAACAATGGAAGGATACGAACAAAATGACGGAATGGATCGGGATGAAATCTATTCCAATGCAGTGAAAGCAGGGAAAAGAACTTATTTTTTTGATGTGAAGGCGACACGCAATAATGACTATTATTTGACGATCACCGAGAGCAAGAAAAAATTTGACAATGACGGGAATGCGAGCTACGAGAAACACAAAGTGTTCTTGTATAAAGAAGACTTTGACAAGTTTGTCGAGGGCTTAGAAGAGGCTATTGGAGTGGTAAAAGCTGCAATCAATGGCGAACTTCCTGAGAAAAATTCTGATCTGTAACTAAACTGCAACTAGCATATGGAGCGGAACGTGATAACGTTCCGCTTTTATTTTTTAACTTTAGACTTCTTCTAAACTTTTCCTATCTTTGTGGGGATAGAATAAGGAGAGAAATGGAGAATAAGCCTTTAGCAGAACGAATGCGTCCCAAGTCTTTAGAAGACTATATCGGGCAGCAACATTTGGTAGG
Source organism: Butyricimonas synergistica DSM 23225 (assembly GCF_000379665.1). GTDB lineage: Bacteria > Bacteroidota > Bacteroidia > Bacteroidales > Marinifilaceae > Butyricimonas > Butyricimonas synergistica. The sequence continues at coordinate 395,865 of NZ_KB903367.1, forward strand.
ACCGGGAAAGGTACTTCGGAAAATGATAGATTCCGGGGTGGTATCGTCTTTTATCTTGTGGGGTCCCCCGGGAGTGGGGAAGACCACTTTGGCGATGATTATTGCCGAACAACTGAATCGTCCGTTTTACGTGCTGAGTGCCGTGAGTTCCGGGGTGAAAGATGTTAGGGAAGTAATTCAGAAAGCGGAAAGCCAGCGTTTTTTCAATTCGCCGAACCCGATCTTGTTTATTGACGAGATTCATCGTTTCTCGAAAGCGCAGCAGGATTCGTTGTTGGCGGCTGTAGAGAAAGGGACTGTGACGCTTATTGGTGCAACTACCGAGAATCCTTCTTTCGAGGTTATATCGCCTTTGCTCTCCCGTTGCCAAGTGTATGTGCTGAAATCGCAGGAGAAAAAGGATCTGGAAGATTTGATTGATCGTGCTTTGGCTAAGGATTATTATCTCAGCAAACGGAATATCACGGTGAAGGAGAAAGAGGCAATGATCTCATACAGTGGCGGGGATGCCCGGAAATTGTTGAATATTCTGGAACTCGTGGTGAATGGCTTGGGAGAAGGAGATATTGTTATCGATAACGAAGCAGTACACCGGGAATTGCACGAGAACCCGCTGATGTATGACAAGGATGGGGAACAGCATTATGATATGGTGTCGGCGATGATTAAATCTGTCCGGGGTGGTGACCCGAACGCTGCCGTTTACTGGATGGCTCGAATGTTGTTAGGTGGGGAAGATCCGAAGTTTATCGCCAGGCGTCTGATTATTTCTGCCGCCGAGGACATCGGATTGGCGAACCCGAATGCTATCTTGATAGCGAATACTTGCTTCGAGGTCGTGCACAAGATCGGGATGCCGGAGGCTCGTATCCCTCTGTCCGAATGTGTCATTTATCTTGCCACTTCCCCGAAAAGTAATTCGGCATATTTAGCTATTGATGCTGCTATGGCTACGGTAAAACAGACGGGTAATTCGCCCGTGCCCTTGCATTTACGCAATGCCCCAACGAAATTGATGAAGGATTTGAACTACGGGCAGGATTACAAGTACCCGCATGACTATCCTGGTAATTTCGTGGAACAACCGTATTTACCGGAAGAGTTGAAGAATAAGAAATTCTATCATCCACAGCAGAACGCACAGGAAGTAAAGATATTGGAACGCTTGAAAGCGTGGTGGAAGAAATACAGGAATAATTGAAAATGCAAAATTGTAATATGGATAAGTTGATAAATCAAGAGATGTTTTTTTTGTTAGCCGGACCTTGTGTGATCGAGGGGGAGGAGATGGCTTTGAATATTGCGGAACACGTGAAGAAAGTTACTGATAGATTGGGGATTCCATACGTGTTCAAGGGGTCGTTTAAAAAGGCGAATCGTTCTCGGTTGGATTCCTTCACGGGGATTGGGGACGAGAAAGCGTTGAAGATACTGGCTAAAGTGAGAGAGGAATTGCATATTCCCGTGGTAACGGATATTCATACCGAACGGGATGCTGAAATGGCAGCCGAGTACGTGGATGTATTGCAGATCCCGGCGTTCCTATGCCGTCAGACGGATTTGTTAGTCGCTGCCGCCAAGACCGGAAAGATCGTGAACATCAAGAAAGGTCAATTCCTTTCACCCGAGTCCATGAAGTTTGCTGTCGATAAGGTTCGGGAATCCGAGAATAATAACGTGATGGTTACGGAAAGAGGAACCACGTTCGGTTATCAGGATTTAGTGGTGGACTTCCGGGGTATCCGTGTGATGCAACAAGCTTGTCAATGCCCCGTGGTGGTGGACGTGACCCATTCCCTGCAACAACCGAACCAGTCTTCCGGGGTAACCGGGGGACAACCGGAATTGATCGAGAGCATTGCCAAGGCTGGTATTGCTGTCGGGGCGGATGGTATTTTCATTGAAACTCATGCCGATCCTCGCTGTGCCAAATCCGACGGGGCAAATATGTTACGATTAGATTTGATTGACGGGTTGTTGGAAAAACTCGTGAGAATCAGAAAGGCATTATAAAAGAAAAGGGGATTTAATCGATCCCCTTTCTTTTATTTCAAGGCAGCTAAAGCCGCTTTGTAATTTGGTTCATGCTTGAGCTCGGGTACAAGTTCGGTGTAAATGATTTTCCCGTTCTCGTCAATGATAATGACAGCTCTGGCTAGTAATCCTGCCATCGGACTGTCTTTTATGGCAACCCCGTAGTCTTTCCCGAAAGTAGCGTTTCTGAATGCCGATAGGCTGGTGAGATTTTTAATTCCCTCTGTCGAGCAGAACCGGGATTGGGCAAACGGAAGGTCTTTGGATATTGCCAGAACGACCGTGTTCTCCATGTCGGCAGCCTTTTCGTTAAATTCTCTCACGGACATGGCACAGGTCTTCGTGTCAAGGCTGGGAAAGATATTCAATAATACTCGTTTACCTTTAAAATCGCTTAACGAGATGTCTTTCAATTCCCCGTTCACGAGAGTGAAATCCGGAGCTTTATCACCGACTTTCGGGAAGGTGCCGTCCAATGTTATTTTGGCACCACCTAACGTGACCGTGGTGATGAGAATTACTTTTATTAGAAAATTTGTAAATACCATAATTCTTTGTTTGAGATTGTTTTTAATTGTAGTTTATTCTTCTACGTAAATCTCCAGTAATTGTGTTACATCATCCGGGTATAACGTGAGGTTTTTAAAGCAAGCGGGTACAAGCACCGTTTCGCCTTTATTCACTACCACGGGTTCACATTCTCCGGTGGTGATCGTGAATTTTCCTTGCAGGCACATGTAAATCACGAACGAGTCTAATCGCACGTATTCTTTCTCTATATCCCGGTCGAAAACGAGCAGGTTGGTCGTGAAATAAGGGCATTTCACCAGCTGCACGGATGTATTGTCTTGTGGCGTGTAATCCACTTTATGCTTGGGGTGATAATGATAGTCGATTACGTCCGTTGCCAAGTCGGTATGCAATTCCCTTAAATTGCCGTCGGCGTCTTTCCGGTCGTAATCGTATATCCGGTAAGTAATGTCGGAAGTTTGTTGTATCTCGGCGATAAAGCATCCCTTGTTGATGGCGTGAACCAGCCCGGCAGGAATGAAGAAACTATCCCCTTTCTTTACTTTTTCCGTGTTTAATAGTTTCATCAGTTCGTTGGAGCGTAAGGCTTGCAGGTATTCCGCCTTATCGGTTTCCTTGTTGAATCCCATGACGAGTGAGGCGTCTTTCTCTGCATCTACCATGTACCACATTTCAGTTTTCCCGTAGGCGTTATGGCGTTCCTTGGCGGTTTCGTCGTCTGGATGCACTTGGATCGAGAGATTATCGTTGGCGTCGATGTACTTGATTAATAACGGGAATTCTATACCGAATTTCTCGTACACGCTGTCACCGACAAGATCGCCCATGTACACCTCTATCAATTCCTGCAAATCGTTGTCGGCAAGAATTCCGTTCGAAACGACTGATATGTTATCTTGCACTGCTGAAATTTCCCAGCTTTCACCGATGGATTCCTCGTGTTGTTCACTCTTGTAACTTAATCTTTCTCCTCCCCATATCTTTTTTTTGAGAATAGGATGGAATTTTAACGGGTATAACATGATTTATTTCTTTATTAGGCATAATTATTGTACAGAAAACAAAGATAGAAATTTTGTAGTTGGGGTTTGTGATTTATGATGTAATTTTGTGGTTAGAATTACGCTAATATTATAAAAACGGAATGAAATGAAGAAATTAGGTATGTTAAGTATCATCGCGGCAGGAATGTTCCTGGGTGGGTGTAGCGATGATGACAAAGAGTTTCAATTGGATACCAACCGGATGACAGGTGTCGATTGGTATTATAACGGGGGAACGAGTGGTAATCGTCTTTCGTTCACGGATGAAAATGTATTGGATATAAACCGTTTTGATAAAAATGGCGAAATTAGGGGGCTTGATATACGAGGACAAGCCGATACGGTTGCCGGAGTTTGGAGGGACGAGGGGCTGAACACGCTCGCCGTGGAATGGAAGGATGGAACCACGGATAAATGGACGGTACTTGAATGTAATTCCAGAGATTTTATCGTAACAAATAAATGGGGGAAGAGAGAATATGAATCCAAACCCTCTTACCTCCAGAATTTAACAGGAGATGCATTTTGGTTGAATTATTTTGAAGGAGAGGCAATCAAAACGAAGTTAGGTTTCCAGGTATCCGGCAACACGAGTTTGCGTGCGGGATACGTTTACGCTTTGTTGTCTGATGACAAGTCCGGGCAAATCGAATTAGTGAATAACAATAGTAATATTTGGAGGGGAGAGGTTGCAAATTCTGTCGAGAATCGTCGAGTACGTTTTTCTTGTAGAGTTGGGTCAAAAAATTACGTGAAGTTTGACGAACGAATCACGAATGAGAATTTTGCCCCGGTAAGACGTTCGGATATTGATTTTAAATGTTCCAAGCCCGTGGGGGTATCTAATAAATGGGAGTATACTTGGAATAAACTCAACGATGAAAATGTGTACTACAAAATAGAAGTATACTCGAAAAATAATGTGTCTGATATTTATTTCGAGAGTTATTTATTTGCTTATGATGGAAAATATCCTCTTGATGAAAACACAAATGGAAAGCTCAATAGATTGAAGGAAATTAATGCTAAAAAAGATTACGAGGTTCGTTTGACTGCGATTATGTTAGAATCGGGAGTCGCCTATAACAGTACAATAGCAGAAAATAGGGTTCAAGCCGTTATATACATTACGGGAAACTTTGATACGAAGTAGTGACACGATTACGTAATTGTTGAATTTGCGTAGTGTATTTGCTGAGAAGGGGAAAAGAATAGGCTTTGTATTTCTTGTACAGTTGTAATTACAATTCATCTACACTTCACGAGTCGGTTGTTATTCCGGTGTTATGTAAGTGTTACTCTGGAGTTGTAGCCTATTCTCTCCCTCTTCTCTGCTTTTTTCCACCTTGTTTCTCTCGTTAAGGAAGTGAAAAGAAATCCAGTATCGTTTGTGCCAGTCTTTCAGGTTGTTCGCTATGAATCCAATGTCCGCATCCCGGGATTTCTTTTATACGGGCTGCCGGGAATTGTTCTTGCAGGCAATCGATACCTGTTATCAGGTTGGATTGCTCGCCTTTGATAAATAGAATCTCTTTCTCGTACTTATCATGAGTGAGTTGCCCGGGGCAACCGCTGATCTCGTCAAAATGTTGGCTGAGTACCCGGTGGTTGATTTTCCATTCAAAGCCGGAAGGAGTCTTCTTGATATTTTTCAAGAATAATTGTTGTGAACGCTCTGTCTTAAAGTGTTGTTGTATGGCTTCTCGCACTTCTTCCCGTGTGGTAAAGTGGGTAAAATCGAAATTTGCCATAAAATCAATGATCCGATTGTGGCTTCCTCCATCCCGTTGCGAGTAGGATACGGGTGCGATATCCACGATAATAGCTTTGTCCACGATATCTGGTCTTTTTAGCAATAACGCCATCACGATTTTGCCACCCATCGAATGCCCCACGATACGCGGAGGCTCGGGAAGGCGTAAATCCTCGATTAGTTCGATAATATCGTCGCTCATGACCTCGTAATTCATTTCGTCGGCATGAGGGGACTGCCCGTGATTCCGAATATCCGGTAAGATAACTTGAAAACGGTCTTCTAACGAATGGGCTATGGGAAGCCAGTTTTCAGAGGCTCCCCATAATCCATGTAGAATCAATAAAGGAGTTCCTTCTCCGGTTGTGCGAAAAAATAATTTCATGGTGGTTGACGCTGTTTATTTCTGCAAATTTACAAAGAGGGAATGAATAATGCTAATTTGAAATTATTCTTTGAATTCTTTGAGTTCATCCAGGCTTTTTTGGATGTTGTTGCAATGTTTTTTGTAGAAAAGTTTATAAAATGTTATCATATAAATAGGAATTAAAATAGTTATAGATATAAGAAGAATTGCAAACCAAGGATAATTCTGCGCATGAGCGGTAATAAAGCGAGTTGTAAGTAAAATTATTAGTAAAAAGATACTCACGATATATTCTTTTTGTGTCCAATACCGATAAGTATATATGATTTTAGACAATTGAAAGATGTTTTTATTTTCCATATTGAATTTTCTTAACCACCAAATTTTAATGCTTGTCCAAAGAATAATACAGCAAAAAAGAACCATAAGTGTTATAATCCAAGGAAGTGATGGCGGATATTTTACAAGTTGTATTAGAATTAGGAAAGTCGGGATAATGGCGAATCCTATGGCAAGAGAAATGATTTCCACGTAAAAAAGTTTATTGTATGACGAGATTGTACGTTTTTGAAGCATATCTTGAATAATCTTTCTGTTTAATATCTCATTTTTCTCCAGTTGTTTATTCAATAATTGCCAATTGAGTTTTAATTCTTCGAGTTCCATAACATTATAGATTATTCGTTAGACATTCTTTTTAATTTTTCTTTTATTCGACAGAGTCGAGTTGCCACGTTAGTTAGCGACAAACCCGTGATATTCGCTATTTCTTGATATGATTTTTCTTCTAGGTAGAGAAGGATAAGAGCCTTTTCCAAATTTCCTAGGCGATTGATAAGGTTATATAACTCATGAATTAATGCAATTTCATTGTTATTATCAATAATGGTTTCTAGTGTTGCTGATAGAGGTACAAATTTTGGAGATTTCGAAAATCGCCTGAAAAATGAGATGCAGGTGTTCAGTGTAATTTTGTATATCCAAGTCGATGCTTTACATTCATTGCGAAATCGGGGATAACTGCGCCATAGATTTAATATGCTCTCTTGGTACAAATCATTCAAATTGTCCTTATCTTTCGAATAGAGGTAGCAAACTTTATAGATGACTCGTTGATAATTTTCAATAAGTGCTATGAATTCGTTTTCTAGTTCTATGTTTTTCATATTTAGGATTCTTTGTCTTATTAGTCGCCATGTATAACAGAAAATCACAGGTAAGGTCGGAAAAATTGTAGAATAAAAAAAGACCGCCTTTCCGGGCGGTCTTTCCATATAGAACTAAGTAGAATTAGTCTTTCAATTTAGCTTTCAAGAACTCTCTGTTCAAGCGGGCGATGTGCTCGATAGAGATGCTCTTCGGACACTCTGATTCGCAGGCTCCCGTGTTGGTGCAGTTACCGAATCCCAATTCGTCCATCTTGGCAACCATTGCTTTTGCACGGCGGGCTGCCTCGATCTTTCCTTGCGGGAGAAGAGCTAATTGGGATACTTTTGCTGCCACAAACAACATGGCTGAAGAGTTCTTACAAGTAGCGGCACAAGCTCCACAACCGATACAAGCGGCTGCATCCATAGCCTCGTCGGCAGCCGGCTTGGCGATTGGAATTGCGTTACCGTCAGGTACACCACCCGTGTTCACGGACACGTAACCTCCGGCTTGCAGAATTTTCTCGTAAGCGCCTCGGTCTACGATCAAGTCTTTGATTACCGGGAATGCCCCACAACGCCACGGCTCGATCGTGATTGTTGCGCCTTCGTTGAAACGACGCATATGTAATTGGCAAGTAGTCACGTCATCGTCCGGTCCGTGTGCACGTCCGTCGATAAACAAACTACATGTACCGCAAATACCTTCGCGGCAATCGTGGTCGAATGCCACCGGTTCTTTGTTCTCGCTTACCAGTTGTTCATTCAGAATGTCCAACATTTCGAGGAATGAACTACCGGTTGAAATATTATGAATCTTGTAGGTTTCAAAACCGCCTTTCGACTTTGCGTCTTTTTGACGCCAGATCTTTAGGGTTAGTTCTTTTAATATTTTATCTGCCATAACGATTTTTCATTTAAGATTATTTATAAGAACGTTGAGCTACCTGAATGTTCTCGAACACGAGCGGTTCTTTGTACATTTCGGGTTCCTTGTTATCTCCCTTGTATTCCCAAACGGAAACGTACTGGAAGTGCTCGTCATCACGTTTTGCTTCACCTTCTTCGGTGACGGATTCCAGACGGAAATGACCTCCGCAGGATTCGTTACGATTGAGTGCATCCAATGCCATCAGGTGTGCGATATCGATAAAGTCTGCCACACGTCCGGCTTTCTCAAGCTCGTTATTCATGGCGGTAAACTCTCCGGTTACGCGCAAATTCTTGTAAAATTCTTCTTTCAACTCGGCGATCATTTTGATTGCTTTCTTCAAGCCCTCTGCATCACGAGCCATTCCGATATAATCCCACATGATGTGTCCCAACTCTTTGTGGAAGTGATCCGGTGATTTCGTACCCTTGATGTCATACAATCTACGCAGATGGTCGGTAACGTTCTTTTCAGCAGCGTCGAACTCCGGCGTATTGGTTTTGATTTTCGGAGTTTGAATGTCATGAGCGAGATAATCTCCGATCGTGTACGGCAGGATGAAATATCCGTCAGCCAATCCCTGCATCAATGCGGAAGCTCCCAGACGGTTAGCCCCGTGGTCAGAGAAGTTACATTCTCCGATGGCGTACAATCCGGGAATCGTGGTCATCAGGTTGTAGTCTACCCAAAGACCTCCCATGGAGTAGTGGATAGCCGGATAAATCATCATCGGGTTGTTATACGGGTCAACAGCCGTGATCTTCTCGTACATCTGGAACAAGTTCCCGTAACGTTCTTCAATTGCGTGTCTTCCTAAACGTTCGATCGCGTATTTGAAATCCAGGAATACGGCTTTACCCGTGTTGTTTACCCCGAATCCGGCGTCACATCTTTCTTTAGCGGCGCGGGAAGCCACGTCACGCGGAACAAGGTTTCCGAATGCCGGATAACGACGTTCCAAGTAGAAGTCACGATCTTCGTCCGGGATATCGTTCGGGTTTAAAGTACCGGCTTGCAATTTCTTGGCATCCTCGATTTTCTTCGGAACCCAAACACGTCCGTCATTACGTAATGACTCGGACATCAAGGTCAACTTACTTTGTTGATCCCCGTGAACCGGGATACAAGTCGGGTGAATTTGCACGAAGCAAGGATTCCCGAACATGGCTCCGCGTTTGTAAGCTTGCCATGCGGCACTACCGTTACATCCCATGGCGTTGGTTGACAGGAAGAACACGTTGCCGTACCCTCCGGTTGCCAATACCACGGCATGAGCCCCGAAACGTTCGATTTTTCCGGTAACGAGGTTGCGGGCAATGACACCTCTTGCTTTTCCGTCCACGATAACGATGTCAAGCACCTCGTGACGGGTATATGATTTGATTTTCCCTTTTTCGATCTGGCGGTTCATGGCACCGTAGCAACCTAACAACAATTGTTGTCCGGTCTGACCGCGGGCATAGAACGTACGGCTTACCAAAGCTCCTCCGAAAGAACGGTTGTCCAAAAGACCGCCATAATCGCGGGCGAAAGGTACACCTTGAGCGACACACTGGTCGATGATGGCGTTACTTACTTCGGCAAGACGGTAAACGTTAGCTTCCCGCGCACGGTAGTCACCACCTTTGATTGTTTCGTAAAATAGTCTATATACAGAGTCGTTGTCATTCGTGTAGTTCTTGGCAGCGTTGATACCTCCCTGTGCGGCGATAGAGTGTGCACGACGGGGAGAATCCTGATAGCAGAACGTTGTCACGTTATATCCTAATTCAGCAAGGCTGGCTGCAGCAGATCCTCCGGCGAGCCCGGTTCCCACGATGATAACATCTAATTTCCTTTTATTAGCGGGACTAACAACTCCGATATGTGCTTTGTGATTCGACCACTTCTCGGCTAACGGTCCTGCTGGTATTTTAGCATTTAATTCTGTCATAACCTTTTAATTTTAAATTTACTGATTCTGTGATTTTATGATTGCCGGTTAGAAAATCACTAAATCGGAAATCACGAAATCACTAAATTGTGTTAGTTCGCCAGTCCAAGCATGAAATAAAGCGGAATGATACTGAATCCTGCCGCGATGATGAAAGCGAAGATTTTAGCAACACATTCTAATCTTTTTCTCCAAATCTGGTTACTGAAACCGATGGATTGGAATGCTGACCAGAAACCGTGAGTCAAGTGAAGTCCCAGGAAAATGCCACCCAAGATGTAAAGTAAGCAATAGATAACGCTTGATTTGAACAAACCGGAAACTAATGCATAGGTGTTTTCCATAGCGACCCCGTCTACTGTGGTTTCAGCTAGTGGTGTCCCTAATGACGGGAATTTGATGTTCCACCAGAAGTTCCACAAGTGGATAGCCAAAAAGATCAGTACCAGCCCCCCGAGAATGTACATGTTTCTGGATGACCAGGTGCAGTTGCCTGCTTGGTTGCGGCGGTCATACTTGATAGGGCGTGCACTTCTGTTTTGAAGAGTCAGGATCGAGGCCAGCACGATATGGAAAATGAATCCGATGGCAAGAATCGGTTCCACGATCTTGATGATGGGATTCGTAGCCATGAAATGGGCCCCAATGTTGAATAAGTCCCCACTATTATCCACAATCAGTAGTAGATTTAGTGCCAAGTGGACGCACAAAAACGCAATAAGAAAAAGACCTGAAATACTCAGGAGCATCTTTTTCCCAATCGACGATGTTAAGAAATTGCTCATAATGTAGATCTATTTATTGATAACTATTTATATTCTTTATTCGTGCACAAAAGTATCTTTTTTTCCGTCATGTTAAACGCTTCTTGCTATTTTAAAATCATTCTAAATATAAAGAATTTTTTCTCTAATGAGTGGGGGGAATGGACTCTATTTCACGATTGCCTCGTAAATGATTTCTTGAATTTTTGTACGGATATTATCCTTCATAAGTTTGTCATTAAACTCGTTAGGATACGTTCTGTTGGAAAGAAAGATATATATGAGTTGGTTTTCCGGGTCGTTCCAGGCAATAGCCCCAGTGAACCCCGTGTGACCGTAACTCGTGCAGGGTGTTCCTTCACAAGTAGGTCCTGTTTTATCGGGGAGAGTTTCTGGCTTGTCGAACCCCAAGCCCCGGCGGTTTTGCTCGGGCGGTAATTGGGTACAGGTGAAAAGGTCGATGGTAGCGGAATCTATTATTTGTTCCCCGCCGTATTGGCCGTGGTTAAGGTACACGCTCATGATTTTAGCCAGATCTTCTGCCGTGGCAAATAGTCCGGCATTGCCCGATACGCCACCCATGAGAGCTGCTATCGGGTCGTGCACGTAGCCTTTCAACACGGACTTTCGGAACACGTTGTCGTCGCTCGACGGGATAACCCGGTCCATGTCGAGGTGCAGATGGGCATTAAAACCGGAATTGTAGGCTCCCAATCTTTTTAGAAAATGATCCCGGCTGTACACGTCGAAAGGGGTGATGGTTTGTTCCTCCACGATATCTTTTAGAAGGACGAATCCGAGGTCGCTATACGTGTATTTTTTTTGTGGCAACAAATCCGTGTTCAGCAGTAAAGTATGGATAGAATCCTGAAAATGACGGTGCATATAAAAATGGGGTGAAACCAGTAGATAGTCTTTTCCGCCTTTGAAACTGAACGTGCTATCACGGTATTTGAAACTCGGATTGACATACAATCGCTCCCGTAGTTTCTTCGTGTTCGTTTTCGTGTATTTGCTCGTAAACAACCTGCCTTGCATTTTTTCCCAGTCGATGGCATGGCTGAAAAATGAAAAAGAAGCCTTTAGGCCGGCGTTGTGAAGAAGCAATTCCCGAATAGTCAGGTCTTTCTTGTTGGATTGCGAAATTGCGTACGAGTAACGGGATATAGGAGTATCCAAAGCTATCACTTGCTGGTCGTAAAGCATCATGACAGCCGGCAAAGTTGCCGCAATCTTCGTGATGGAAGCGATGTCGTATATATTATCTGTCGTGTTTGCTTTTTTTTTGTCGTAGGTATTGAAACCGAAAGCTTTGTTGTAAACCACATAGCCGTCTTTTGCCACCAGTACCTGGCAACCGGGGGTTGCTTTCGCTCGAATGGCTTCCTGGCACACGCTGTCGATGCGATATAATATTTCGGATTGCATCCCGCTACTCTCGGGTTTATGGTATCCCAGGCGTACTTTAGGAGTAGATAACCCGGTTCCGACGGGAAAATAGTAATTAATGCTCACGGGTAACTTCCCGTTTACATGAATACCACCGAAGATGGCTTGTGCCGCGAATTCCTGTGCCGGAGTATCATGAGAATAACTTAATAGAATAGCGTCCAGTGGAAGGTAACTGTAAATATCCAGACCGTAGGGGGTAGCCGGGTGACAGAATATAACTCGTTTCCCCTTGAGTTGTTTCAAAATGCCGGATAATACCTGCGAGGAACCGAACTGCCGGGATATGGTGTTGCGGGCGGCACTATTGTACACGATCACGCAATTGTAATCGGATAGATCTTTCAATAGTTCTTCAATGGCGTCCTTGTTTGCCCCTGCCTGAATGGAGAAATGGGCACAAGGTGCGTATTTCTCCAACATCCCTTCAAAAGCTTTGGCTTTCCGATCCCCAAAATTGAGGGAAGCAATACGCAGAGTATCCAGATTGGTGAGAGGAAGCAGTAAATCTTTATTTTGAATAAGTGTAATAGCTTCCGCGTAGGTTTCTTGCAACAGAGCTTGGTCTGCCGGGGTGTTCAAACGGGAAGTTAGCATGACCGTGTCAATCGTACCCGTGTTAGGGAGTACGTATTTTTCTTTTGCGGCAAGAACCCGGCGACATTTCTCGTCTATTTCTTCTTCCGTGAGAATACCTTTGCGGATAGCTGCTTTGACTTTCTTGACCGTGGCTTCCACGTTTTCCGGGAAAAGCAATATGTCATTTCCCGCCACGAGAGCCTTCACGTCAGCTTCGCCGGGAGAGTTCCCTTTTGTAACCCCTTTCATGTTCATGGCATCCGTGAAACATAGCCCGTCGAAATGCATTTTTCCCCGTAACAAATCAGTTACGATATGCCGGGACAAGGAAGCAGGTATATTGGTCGAGTCATACGAGGGAACGTTTAGATGAGCGACCATCATGCCGGGAATGCCGGCAGCTATCAATTGCCGGAAAGGATATAGTTCCACCGTGTCGATACGGGCTACCGAGTGTCTGATAAGGGGAAGGGCAAAATGTGAGTCGGTGTCGGTATCCCCGTGACCGGGAAAATGTTTCGCTACCGCCATGATTTGTTGGGATTCCAGTCCTCGGGTGTATTGTAAAGAACGGTTTCCTACTTCGTCTTTTTTCTCCCCGAACGACCGGATTCCGATGACCGGGTTTTTAGGATTGACATTGATGTCGGCAACGGGAGCGAAATTCACGTGTATTCCCATGGTGTGGCATTGCCGTCCGATGGCTTGCCCGATGCGGTATATCAGGTTCGTGTCACGAATTGCTCCTAACAAAGTTTGGTTCGGAAACTCCATGGCTGGTTTTATACGCCACCCCACGCCGCTTTCAGCATCCATACCGATCATCAGTGGAATGATAGCCTGTTGCTGGTAATCATTCGTCATTAGGGCTTGTTTTTCGGGACTCCCTTGAAAAAAGATGATACCACCGATATGGTATTTTTCTAATGTTTCACCTAATTGTTTTTCATACAAGCTATCCTTGTTGCTGTATGCAGCAACCATAATTAATTGCCCGATCTTCTCTTCCAAACTCATGGTATTCAAGGTGGAATCGACCCATTGCGATTGAGCACGCCCTGTCATCGGGCAGGCAAGCAAGCAAAATATAGCGAAAAACAGAATGAGACGGTACATTAATTTAGATTTTAGATTAACTCGATTAGTATGGAAAAGTGCGGTAAACAATCTTGTTTGCCGCACTTCTCTATACTAATCGAAATTAGATTATTTCAACAATTCAGCAACTTTTTGCTTCAATTCTTCGCCTCTTAAGTTTTTAGCGATGATCTTGTTGTTTTCGTCCAACAATAAGGTTGCAGGAATGCTGGTGATGCTAAATAATTTAGCCGGTTCAGCTTGCCAGCCTTTTAAGTCAGAACCATGTTTCCAGATCAAACCATCTTTTTCGATAGCTTCAACCCATTTCTCTTTGTTGTTATCCAAAGAAACACCGAAGATTTCCAATCCTTTCGGGTGGTATTCATTATAGAGAGCCACGACATTCGGATTCTCGCCACGGCAAGGACTACACCATGATGCCCAGAAATCAACTAATTTCACTTTACCTTTGATATCATACAAAGAGATTGCTTCTCCTTCCGGAGTCGTAACCGTGAAATTCGGGGCAATTTGTCCTACTGCAGTTTGTTCTAGTTTTGCAATTTGTGCAGCGATAGATTTACCGTGAGTACTAGCTTTAGCGTTTTCACCGAGAAGGGCGAATCTTGCTTTCAAGTCGTCTAATTCCATTTGACCCATGGCAGATGCGATTACGAAAGCGGCAACATAAGTGTCTGCGTTAGCTTTGAGCAATTCCAATTCTTTTGCTTGAGCTGCTTCAACAATTTTACCAAATTCTTCTTGAATAGCTTGCATCTTAGCTTGGTCTTGAGCTTGGTTTGCTGCTTGGAATTCGCCTTGCAATCTCATTTGCTCTTGCATGATGCCTTGGTTAATAGCAGAGAATTGATTATATAGTTTTTGAGCTTCCCCACCTTCAATTTTCAATCCGGTTTGGTCAGCATTTATCGTGATATTGGTGTTTTCAACCATAACAGGGATACCGCCTTGTTGTCCGGGGAAAACGATATAAGCAGCGGTAACTCCGTCTACTTTACCAGCAAACTCGAAAGCACCGTTAGCGATGTCTGATTTAGCTAAAGTATCCACTTTGTTATCTACAAAAGTCACAAGAGCTGCTTTGGGTACCTGTATCCCCTGAACATTCCCGGTTACTTTGAAACCGCTTTGTGCGTTACATGCTGCAAGAGTCATACTAGCAGCAACGATTGATAATAAAATCTTTTTCATGTGTTTTAGTTTTCTTAAATAGATATTTAATATGCCATTAATTAATCTTGGCTTTCATGAACCACAATTCCTTAAAGGCAATGTTTATTCTTAGTTTTACGTATTTTTCCATAATCTGGTTGTTCTTGTGCGTACCTCTCATTCCTAGGTCTACGGCAATTCCCAGCATCAACTCTTGATAAGGTAAGCGAACTGGAATCTGTGATCCGATGGTTATCCCGTAAGTATTGATGTCTGTTAAGTTAAATTCCAGATGGGAACGGGTAAAATAGGCTCCAGCCATATATTGGTTTCTTTGCCACCAGTAACGTCCTACGGCATTAGGTTGATAGAAACTGCCTATTGCTACTTTATGATAGTTCTGGTATTCTTTATTCGTCCCGAATTCCTCGTACTGTGACATATTTTGGAAAGTATAATCTCCGGCAAACAACCATCTTTTATCATATTGAAATGACGCTCCGGTCGTGATCCTAAAAGGATAAAAGATCGTTCCGTTTTCAGTGGCTTCATCGTTTAGAAGAATGGAATTGCCGGATGCTACACTTGTTTTGTAGGCTTGGAATGTTCTTCTTGCATGCAGGGGTGTCCCAAAGTTGAAACTCGTTCCTAGCGTAAGATTTGACTTTTTACCGATATTTAAAGGTAATTGTGCACCCAAAGTAAACAATGCTGCGCTCATTTGAGTGATCGTTTGAGTTTTCAAATAATAACCGCTTGTCATGGGAAGTAACATCATAGTTAAGCGATCATCCACTTTCCCGAATAGATAGGACACGTTTGCCCCCACGGATAATTTACCCAACTGATATCCCGCTCCCAGATAGGCTTCATTAAGACCGCCACTTCCTTCCACTTGTTGCGTGCAAAATTGGCTGAGGTCTCCTCTGACCACGTCTGTATAATACACGTCGAATCCTCGGTTAGACCGTTGCAGAATACCGAAAGACATGAATAATTTTTTGTATGCCCGAAAAGCCATACTAACCGCTCCGTTTTGAGCAACTTTGTAATTTGCATGTGTTTTATGGGATGAAATATCAACGTATTCCCCGGTAATTCCCGTTTGGAAATAAAAGCGTACGGAATCCAATGCCGTGTAAGATGCAGGATTCATGAAATTGATGTTATAATTATCCCGCATAGCGGCAGAAACTCCACCCATTCCAATATATGCTCCATAGGTGTCTGGTAATAATCCGAAGCCCTCTTTAGAATAAGGGGTTCCGGAACTATTTTGCCCGAACACGTAAGTAGTCATTAATAATAGGGTAATACTTGCTAATATCTTTCTCATAAATTTTATATTTGAAACCTCAGTTCTTTTTTACTTGTAGTGGCTATAATAAATACTTAATATCGGTTCTTCTTTCAGTATTACTCGTTGCAGCGTGTTGGCTACATTTCCTGTGAATATCTGGTACGAGGGGGCATCGGATAAACCGTAATAGCTTCCCGGTAAACCGACTAATAAGTAGATTTCCGGTACTATCGGGTTGCCACCTTCCACTAAATTGACATAGTAATCCGTAATGTCGATGATATATGATTTCGAGTTGGGGTCAACTGAGTTTTGTGAAAGTGTACCATATATAACATTTTGTCCGGACATATCGGTTAAAAGTCCCTTGATATAATTGTCTTTGGTTATAATATAGACACCTAAATTTTTGGGTTCAGGAATATTGTTCTCCTGCAAATCTGTATTTACGCGGAGTTCGATTTCAGCCTTCATGATCGTTTGATAAGCGGCGGCGTCAGCGACAAAAGGAACTTTTATTTTTGTCATGAACCCGTTCAACCCTTCAATAACTGCCATTTTGAGATCATCAAAAGGCTTCGATTCCTTGAAGGTGATATCCTCGAATTTCGTTGTGGGATCATAATTTATATGCGTGAAAGCGTACGTATTATTTACGAGAGTGTTCGTGTTTTGTCCACTAGCGCAAGGCCAGGTATAAGTAGTCATATCTTCGCCTTCGACCGCTCCGATGTGGTAATGAAATTTTAATTTGAGATTGGAAGGATCAATATTCATCAAAAGCGAGTTGTCTTTACCAGGAACGATCGCTAAAGCTCCAAAGTCTTCCATGAATTGAGGATAATTTATTTGTTCTAGTATAGGGTCTCTCGAGCGCATAAGGTCGAACAAAGTTTTCCCAAAGTCATAATTCAGTTTGAAATAGGCTTGAGCGATGTTATCTTTTTGCGGATAGAGAGTCAGTGTTGCGAGTTTCTCCCCCAGTTGCAATGAATCGATATTACAAAGAATGGGATTGTAAGGATCGAATTGTATATACTTCTTATCTTTGGTTCTGTATAACTCGAACGTTTGGAACGCTGTTGAGTCCCCCGCCAATGTTTTCAGATAAGGGATTGTTAAGGTTAGAGAATCAAATTCGCAATTATTTTCCCACGTGATAGAAGATACAAAGCCTTGAGGTGCCACTTGAAAGTAGGGAATAGTCGCTATCGAACCGGTAAGATTATCCGTGATCTTTCCCATGACGAGAGGGGATACCGAAGAACTGGATACATTGGATGTCGGAAACGAATCCAATCTTATGGTTGATGTTTCTTCCATCACGAAACGCTTGACTTCTATGAAATTTTCGTTGGAAATTAAATCATCCCCGATAGTGGAAAGATTATTGTCACACGCATATAATAGTAACAGAAAACTCGCAATAAAGAATATTCTCATGTTTCTTGATTTTGGTTTAATAACAAGGTGCGAAGGTATAATTATTTTCCAAAAAATCGACATTTAGAATTGTATTTTATCTAACAGGAGGTTAAAAAAAGAGAAGACAGTACATTTCTCTTTTTTTTTGTTGGATTTAAGGATAAAATATGTAGTTTTGCCTATTGAAAAAAAAGAACGTTTGAAGCAGGACGTTTAACGGATAAAATATAAAATAAATCAAGTTGAAGAACGTATGAGAAAATTTAGTTTATTAGTACTAGCTGTTTTAGGATTTGCTTTTGTCGCTTGTGATGACGATGATCATTTGGGTGACTGGGCAAAAGCTCCAGAGTTTAGTGGGAAAATGAGAAATCAAGCTGTGTCATTCACGATAGGGGATAATGTTTACGTTGGGTTAGGATTTGGGGTTGACCTCTCCGAATACACTGATTTCAAACGCTTCGACACGAAAGCTATGACTTGGTATGATGTCGAGGATACATTTAAGGATATGCCGGATGCAAAAGGACGTCACGGGGCTATAGCTTTTACTGCAGAAGTTGATGGTAAAACATATGCTTACATCGGGTTAGGGTACATTGCGCCGAATGGTGTTGGTAGGCAAAAAGAATATTTGAAAGATTTTTGGCGTTATGATGCGGAAACGAATACTTGGAAAAAATTGCCAGATTTTCCGGGGACAGAACGTAGAGATGCCGTGGCATTCTCGTTAGGTGGATACGGTTTCGTTGGAACAGGTCGTGCAGACAACGCAGAAATGTTTAAGGATTTTTATCGTTTTGATCCTAAGACTGAAACATGGTCAGGTGATTTAGGCTTTTTAGGTGGTCAGAGATATGGTGCCACTGCATTTGTTATTGATGGTGCTGCTTATGTGTGCTTGGGGTTGAGTGGTGGTTCTCCTAGAACAGACGTAACCAAATGTACGGTTGATGCTAACGGGAATGTAACATGGGAGGCTATGCAAGCTCTGGCGGACAAACCAAAGGTAAAGCAAGACAAGGATTATGGGAGAATTCCGAGGGGGTATGCTATTAGTTTTATTTCTAATAGAGGTAAGGATGGCGAGAGTTATGCTTATATCGCAACGGGTAGTCAAGGTCCCAATCTTCAGACTGTATGGAAATATAATCACAAGAAAGACCAATGGCACCAAATGGAAAATATAGCGGGAGGTTCAATTACTGGGGCTGTAGGTTTTGTTGTTGATGGTTACGGTTATTACACGACAGGTGGTACTTCTATCGATCCGACCGGGGCTGTTTCAAGTAATGCGTCTTCATATTTCTCTAATACATCTTGGAGATTTATACCTGATGTGAAAGAAGATCGTGCAAATGACTACGATTATTAAAAACAAGTCGTGTTATAATATAAAAAAGACTGCCTGACAGGCAGTCTTTTTTTTGCTAAGTCATACCCATAGTTCTTTCTAGGTAATTCCATGGTAATACTACCTCATGGTATTTGCAGGTTACTTAGCATACACTTGTATGGCCGTTTCCAAGCGGTGCTGAAAGTGCGTTGTAACAGTTTTGTAATTGTTGAGAGGAGGGATTACAAGGGGATTACTCAGAGATTATGGTGTAAAGAAGCTTGATTTTTATGTGATAGGGGTACTTGTTTTGTTTGTCTGTTGTCGGGTGAAAATTCTATGAAAGTTTTTTATTATCTTTATGCCCTAATATAGATATTATTCCGGATGAAAAAGTTTGGTATTATTATATTTTTCTGTTTGACGACATTGAGTTTGTCGGCGCAGTGGAACACGGCGAATCTGTTACGCGCAGGAAAGAGTGCGATCATGTTTGATGATTACGTGAGTGCGATCGAGAATTTCAATAATATTCTTCGGGTGAAACCTCATTTGTCTGAGCCTTATTTTTTTCGGGGACTGGCAAAGTTGAACTTGGATGATTTCGAGGGGGCGATTCGGGATTACTCGGAGGCGATCGAGTTGAACCCGAATTATTTCCACGCGTATATGTACCGGGGAATAGCTTACCACAACATGAAGCGGTACGAGGATGCCATGAAAGATTACAACACGGCGATCTCGATCAATCCCGGGGAAGCATACGTTTATGCCAATCGTGCTATAACGGAGGCGGATATGGGAGAGTACAAGAGTGCGGAGAAAGATTACTCGAAAGCGTTGATTATAGATAAGGAATTGTTGCCGGCTTACTTGAACCGTGCGATTATGCGGGAGAAGCTGGATGATTGGGAAGGAGCTATCGAGGATTGCAATATGGCGATTAAGTTGAATATGTTCTCGGATGATGCTTATGGCTTGCGGGGATACTTGCATTTCAAGGAAAAGAAGTACCATGATGCGATCGAGGATTACAACAAGGCGTTGAAGATAAACCCGGAGAATAAGCGAATATTGATGAGCCGGGCGATCACGTGGTACGAGATGAAGAAGTTCCCGGAAGCGATGGAGGATTATACCGCCGTGCTCAAGGTGGACAGCACGTATGCTTACGCCTATTACAACCGGGCATTGTTGAGAGCGGAGATCGGGGATAATAACAAGGCGATAGATGATTTTGATAAGGTGTTGGAAATGAACCCGGATAATATATTGATCTATTTTAACCGGGGGTTGTTGAAGATGGAGATTCGGGATTATAGCGGGGCGTACAATGATTTTTCGGAAAGTATTTCGCTCTATCCCGATTTCGTGAAAGCTTATTTGGCTCGAGCGGCGGTGAGCGCGGATATGAACGATTTCGCTTCTGCCCAGCAAGACAGGTACAAGGCGGAGGAGATCATGGATCGTTACAAGCGGATGCAAGAGGGGGATAAGAATGCGTTGGTCGATACGACAGAGAATTTCCGTCGTCTGATAGATATAAATTCCAGGGATGACCGGATGAAAGATGTTATTAACGGGCGTATACAAGACCGGAACGTGATCATCGAGTTGCAAGATATGTTTGTCGTGCAGTACTTGGCTCTAGATACTTTGCGGAAAGGGAAGGTGCAGTATTTCGACAAGCGGATTATGAAGTTTAACCAGGAGCATAATTACAATCCGGCGTTGACGATATCCAACAAGCATTTTGATTACCCGCGGGAATTCGAGGATGAATATATTGAAACGCTGTCTTCCAAGATCCGGAAGGACAGGAGCGACGTGGATGCTTTATTGTTGAGAGGTTCATTGTATTTGAATCGGGGCGATTACACGAAAGCGATCGAGGATTTCAGAACGGTTGTGGAGCGTGACCCCAAACATTTGTTTGCGTTGATGAACCTGGCTAGTGCACGTGCCAAGATGTACGATTATATCGAGTCGATCGAGGAAAAGACATCCCGCGTGGTGGGCGAGGAAGAGAAAGTGAAACGGACGATAGACTATTCACTGGTGCTGGAAGGAAATAACAAATGTCTGGAGATTGATCCCGAATTTGCTTTTGCCATGTTCAATATTGCAAACGTGTATGCCAAGAGCGGTAAAATACAGGAAGCTATCAATATGTACACGAAAGTATTGGAATTGGATAAGGATATTGCCGAGGCTTATTTTAACCGGGGATTGCTTCGTATCTACCAGGGTGACCGGAGTGCCGCGAACGTGGATTTGAGTAAAGCTGGCGAGCTCGGGTTGACGGATGCTTATAGCATTATCAAGCGTTATTGCTCCGTGGAGGAGGAATAACTATTTCCTGACGCGCCATTCTTTCGGGTAGTAGTTGTTCAGGCGGTTGCCTGCTTCTTTTACCCAGCCTAAGGCTATTCCTTTATATGTGATTAGTATCCAAGCTCCTCGAGGAGCCTCGAATCGAATATCTTCCTTGCGTAAATATTGCAGGGCAGTGGCGAGGTCTACTTCTTGCCGGGTGGCGTGTTGTTGTTGCAATTTATGAAATAACGCTAGCGAATGAGCGGGACGAGTCGAGCCTTTCACGGATTCCCCGATCTCACATCCTTTATAGATAACCCCGGCTTTGGATTCTAGGTACTGGATAAATTCGGCGTGAGGAGAGGGCATGATGCCGAGCGTGGTGCCTGCCAGGTAAGGGGTGTAATTTGTAATATCGGGCAGAAGCGGGAGTATGTCAGCCGGGAGCCGGGGGGGAGGATTTTGTGAAGTCCGTTTTTCTTTCTTAAGGGTGAAGGGTTGTCCGTCTTTCTTGCGGATGACTCCCATGAATAAGCCTTCTCCGGCAGATTTGTGCGGGTAGAAATGATAACCCCGGGCGGGAGTGCGTGTATTCGTGATTTCCGGGTACTCGTGCCGGATTGCGATGGATTCCGCGTCAAAGGTGGCGAGTATCCAGGAGAGTATGTCCTCGTTCTCGCCGGGATTGTAAGTACAAGTGCTGTACACGAGATAACCTTCGGGGGAGAGGGCATCCCAGATGTCCGAGATGATTCGTTTCTGGCGTTCCTCGCACAAGCGTAAGTTGTTTTCGCTCCATTCCTCTATGGCTTTTTCGTCTTTACGGAACATGCCTTCGCCGGAACAGGGGGCATCTACCAGAATGATGTCGAAAGCTCCTTTCATTCCCGAGAAGCGGCTGGGATCGCTATTCGTGACAACGATGTTGTCGTATCCCCACTTTATGATGTTTTCTTTTAATATCGACGCTCTGGATTTGATTACCTCGTTGGAGATTAACAGGGAACCTGCCGGCAAGTTCGCCGCCAAAAGAGTCGATTTTCCACCGGGAGCAGCACATAAGTCCAGTACCCGGAGGGGGGTGTTTTCCGCGATTTGACGAAACGCGGTTTGTAAGAACATCGACGAGGCTTCCTGTACGTAATAGGCTCCCCCGTGTAAATAGGGGTCGAGCGTGTAGACCGGGCGTTCTTTCAGGTAACAGGCTTCGGGACACCAGGCGACCTGCCTGTCGATGAGTTCGGAAAAAGGAAGCGGGTACACGTTTTTTGCCGGATTCAAACGGATCGAGGCAGGGGATGCCGAGTTGAGCGCTTCGAAGAAGGCTTCCGATTCGTCGCCCAGGGTGCGGGTCATTCTCTCGATGAATGCAGGTGGTAATGAAATCATAAACATTTTGGATTAAGGTGGCAAATTTAATGAATTATTTGTTGATATGTTTTACCTTTGCGATGCAGAGTTTATAAAGTTCATAAAGTTTGTAAGGTTCATAAGGTTGGCGGGAGGCGTGTGGTTTGAATCTAAAATTTAAAACTAGGAGTCATGGAGATTCAGGAGAATTTTAACTTAAAGGAATATAATACATTTCGTATCGAGGCGAACTGCAAATATTTCGTGAGATGCGATCGGGAGGAGGATTTGCTGGAGTTCGTGAAGTCATACGAGTTGAAGCCGGAGGAAGTGCTGATTCTGGGGGGAGGGAGTAATTTCCTTTTCACGGAAGATTTTGACGGGGTGGTTTTCTATCCCGTGATGCAGGGAATAGAGATCGTGGATGAAAACGAGAGAGAGGTATTCGTGCGCGTGGGAAGCGGCGTTGTTTGGGACGATTTTGTGGCGTGGGCGGTAGAACACGGGTATGGAGGAATCGAGAATTTGTCTTTAGTTCCCGGACATATCGGGGCGACTCCGGTACAGAATATCGGGGCGTACGGGATGGAGGTCGGGGAGTCGATCGTGCAGGTGGAGGCGGTGGATATCGTGAAAGCGGAAAAGGTACGGATTGATGCTGCCATTTGTCGGTTCAGTTACCGGGATTCTATTTTCAAGCACGAGTGGAAAAATCGTTATGTTGTTACTCGCGTGACGTATCGGTTGATGAAACAACCTGTTTTTCGTCTGCAATACGGAAGCGTTCGGGAGGAAGTAACCCGTTCGGGAGAGGTCACGTTAAAAGCCATTCGAGAGGCAATCATCCGGATACGGGAGGCAAAGCTGCCTGACGTGAACGTGTTGCCGAATGCCGGGAGCTTTTTCAAGAATCCGTTGGTGGAACGGGGTATTGCAGATGCTTTGCTGGCGGAGTACCCGGGGATGCCGGTTTATCCCGTGGACGAGGAACACGTGAAATTAGCCGCGGGGTGGTTGATCGAAATGACCGGATGGAAGGGGAAAGGTATCGGGAATGCGGCGGTGCATGACAAGCAAGCGCTAGTGCTAGTGAATAAAGGGGAGGCAAGTGGCATAGAAATTGCACATTTGGCTAACGAGATAAAGAAATCCGTGTTCCTCGAATTCGGGGTTTGGTTGGAGCCGGAAGTAAACATTATATAGGTTGAAATGTGGTGTTTAGGGAGATTGTTGTCATAAATCTAAAATTGAGAGAATGGAGAAGTATTCAGAGGAAATAAAGATTCGGGGGCATTACACGGATTTGCAAGGGCGTTTGATCGTGAAATCACTTTGTGATTTGTTTAATGACGTGTCGAACGAGCAGACTTTATTGCTAGGGTTTGATGTGCCCACGTTGAATGCCCAAGGATTGACCTGGATGCTGCACAAGTTGCATATCGTGATGAATCGTGTGCCGGAACAGGGCGATACGGTCATTTTTGAAACGTGGCCTTCCGGTATCGATCGTTTTTTTGCTTTTCGCGATTACAGGGTATTGTCCAAGGAAGGAGAGGTCTTGATTCATGCCACTTCCGAATGGATGGTAATAGACATCAATCGCCGGCGTCCGGTGCGGTTGCCCGCGTGTGTCACGGGAAATGCAGCTTCTTGCGTGGATGTTGTCCGGGAGATCGCTTTTGATCTGGACACGAAGAATATGCCGGAAGAATACGAAAATTCCCGTCATTTCACGGCAACCTATGATAACATCGATTTTAACAAACACGTGACGCAGGCTACTTACACGCGTTGGGTGACAAATTCTTTGTCTTATGAATTTTTGAAGGAGCATGAACTCCGGGAATTGGAGATCGTGTACGAGCATGAAGTGTTGCCGGATGACGGGGTGAATGCAGAGAATCATGTGATTGAAAAGGATGATCGGGTGGTGGTTTACCACCGGGTGAAGAATGACGCTTTGGATAAAGTGCATTGTTTGGCTGTCAGTGTTTGGAATAAACGGAAAGAGGCATAAAAAATATGTTGTATTTTTTCTTTGTAAGGAGAAAATATGTATATTTGCACCGTCAAAAAGGACAAGCCCAAGTGGTGAAATTGGTATACACGCTACTTTGAGGTGGTAGTGGCCGTTCGGCTGTGCAAGTTCGAGTCTTGTCTTGGGCACCAATCAAATGAAACCGTTGCAAATGCAGCGGTTTTGTTGTTTTCAATATATGTTATATGGAAGAGCAAATAGTAAAATTGTTCGAGTCTTACCGGAACGCGTCTGATTATCGAATAGAACCACTCCCGCTTTCAGGGTCCAGTAGAAAGTATTATCGGATTCAGGATGGGGAGAAAAGTTACGTGGGGGTGTATCACGAGAATCTGAGAGAAAATAGATTGTTTGTTGATTTCACGAACCATTTCAGGGGCAAGGGGCTTCACGTCCCGGAAATTTACGTGGTGTCGGAGGATGGGACGAGTTATCTACAAGAGGATTTGGGACGGGAGATGCTGTTGGATGTCGTGGAAAAAGATGGATTGAATGTTCGCACGATGGAATTGTACAAGAAAGCTTTGAAAGAGTTGTTGCGTTTCCAGGTGATCGGGCACGAGGGGTTGGATTACTCGGATTGTTTGCCTCGTCCGGTTTTCGACGAACGCTGTGTACGTTGGGATTTAAATTATTTCAAGTATTGTTTCTTGCGTTTGGCGGGAGTAGACGTCGATGAAGACAAACTGGAGAATGATTTTGACCGCTTGGTGAATGTGTTGCGGAAAGCAGACACGAACTATTTTATGTTCCGGGATTTTCAATCGAGGAATATCATGGTACTCCGCGATGAGGTGTACTTTATCGATTACCAGGGAGGTCGGTGTGGGGCTTTGCATTACGACGTGGCATCGCTGCTTTATGATGCGATCGTGAAAATGCCGGATTTCCAAAAAGAAGAACTTTTAGATTATTATATTGATGAACTTGCCCGTTATGCCCCGGATGAGGCTGCCGGTTTCCGCGGATTGTATTATCCTTTCGTGCTGATTCGTTTGTTGCAAGCCATGGGTGCTTT
Organism: Butyricimonas synergistica DSM 23225; assembly: GCF_000379665.1. Taxonomy (GTDB): domain Bacteria; phylum Bacteroidota; class Bacteroidia; order Bacteroidales; family Marinifilaceae; genus Butyricimonas; species Butyricimonas synergistica. Next base: position 421,433 of record NZ_KB903367.1, read on the forward strand.
CGGGCTCCGGGGGTTGCACGAGGGAAAAACGCATTTCGTCGATTCTATTGTCCCGGGATTACAAGGAATTGTTCATTTGTTCGAGAGTGGGAAATTGGGAGAGGATTATCCCGAGATTCAACGAACTATCCGAATGGCTTTTAAAAAATACTTTGTACCTTCGCGTACTGAAATAAATGAATAACTTTAAATAATAGAACAGATATGAATACTGTTGCTGAACAAGTAGCGTCACATTTGCTACAAATCAAAGCGATAAAATTAGAACCTAATCATCCGTTCACTTGGGCATCCGGTTGGAAATCCCCGATTTATTGTGATAACCGGAAAACGTTGTCTTACCCGGAAGTACGGACTTATATCCGGGATAAGTTTGTGGAATTGGTTCGGGCGAAATATCCCCAGGTTGAATTGATTGCCGGTGTAGCGACGGGAGCGATCGCGCAGGGCGCTTTGGTAGCTCAGGAAATGGAATTGCCGTTCGTGTACGTGCGTTCTGCCGCCAAGAACCATGGGTTGGAAAACCTGATTGAAGGGGAGTATAAAGCCGGACAAAAGGTGGTTGTTATCGAGGATTTGATCTCCACCGGGGGATCTAGCTTGCAAGCCGTGGAAGCTTTGAGAAACGCCGGTTGTGAGGTGTTGGGAATGGTAGCAATCTTCACGTATGGTTTTCAGAAAGCTATCGATAATTTCACGAACGCTCACTGCGTGTTGGATACGTTAAGCAATTATGACTCCATGATTGATCTTGCCCAAAAAACAGGTTACGTGAAGGCGGAGGAAGTGGCTAAGCTAAAAGAATGGCGGGTTAGCCCGGAATCGTATAAATAAAAGTATATGTCAACACGAGTGGTTAGCGAAATTCAAAAAATTGACAGCGCGATCGGGGACGTGTATGCTTTTCTTTCTGATTTCACCAAGATCGGGAGGATGATCGAGATGGCTCGCCAGATGGGGGTCCAAGGGGGACAAATCGGGGGACACTCGATGCCGGACATTGCGGATAAAATCGAGGATGTGCGGACGACGGAGGATACTTGCTCGTTCACGGTGAAAGGGCTCGGGGAGATGGGGGTGAAAATTGCGGAGAAAGAGGAACCGAAATTGATTAAGTTGGAAGGGAACGGACGTGTCCCGTTTGACTTTGAAGTATGGATCCAGTTGTTAGAGAATGGTCCTTACGATACACGCTTGAGAATTACCCTGGAGGCAGACTTGAACATGATGTTCAAAATGCTTTTGAAAGGAAAGTTGGAGAAAGGTATCAATCAACTGGCAGAAGGATTAGCAAAAATCCCTTACGGGTATATGAGATAAAAAAAACTCTTCGGTTACCGAAGAGTTTTTTTATTTATTTGGCTAAATCGTCGAAATCGATATCATCTAATTCATTCACTCCAACTTCTTCCTGAACAGCCATTGTTTCTCCGTTCAGTGCCGCTTTAATATAGGCGACGGCTTCATCCAACCCTTCTGCGAATTTATCAAAGTCTTCCTTGTATAAAAAGATTTTGTGCTTTTCGTAATTTTGCGAACCGTCTTTGTCAAATTTTTTCTTGCTTTCGGTAATCGTCAGATAGTAGTCATTATTACGGGTAGCTTTCACGTCAAAAAAATAAGTCCTTTTTCCTGCTCTCACCGGTTTTGAATAGATCTCGTCCCGATCATTCATTTCCATACCTTCATTCTTTTCGTAACCTTCCATGTTAAATTAAAATTTTAATTAGACTTTGCGTTTCAAAAGTAGAAAAAATAAACTAACAACATCGTTTTTTGTAACTTTTTTTTGCCTCTGTCTATCAATATCTTACTTGATTGAAAACGTTTGAAATGAACAATTATGACCCTTCCGTTTTGTAACGTGTTGATTGCTAGTGTGTATAATGCCTTTGCACGGCAATGATATCGCTTCGGCAACATGGGGATGAAGATGAAAATTATTGTACGGAAAGAATAAAAGCGTATCTTTGTATTGTATAATTTGTAAACATCAAATAAACAATGGAAACAGTAGTAAGTGGAATCAGACCCACGGGTAATTTGCATCTGGGGAACTATTTTGGAGCAGTGAAGAATTTTCTGAAAATGCAGGACGAGTATAAATGTTTCTTTTTTATTGCAGATTGGCACTCGCTGACGACACATCCACACCCGGGCAACGTGGTGGATAACGTGCGAAAGATATTGGCGGAATACTTGGCTTGTGGGTTGGATCCGGAGAAGGCGACTATTTACGTGCAAAGTGATATAAAAGAAATTCTGGAATTATACCTTTTTTTAAATATGAATGCTTATCTCGGGGAGTTGGAACGTACTACAACTTTCAAGGAAAAAGCACGCAAACAGCCGGATAACGTGAATGCCGGGTTGTTAACTTACCCCACATTGATGGCGGCGGATATTATTATACACAAAGCGCACAAAGTGCCGGTAGGGAAAGATCAGGAGCAGAATATGGAGATGGCAAGGAAATTTGCCCGCAGATTTAATACGATATACGGTTACGAGTTATTCCCAGAACCGGCTTCGTTCTCGTACACGGGCGAAGGAGTAAAAATTCCGGGACTGGACGGTTCGGGTAAGATGGGAAAATCAGAGGGAAACGCTATTTATCTCATCGATGATGCAGCCACGATTCGGAAAAAAGTCATGAAGGCTGTTACTGATAGCGGACCGACAGAACCGAATAGTGAGAAACCTGAGGTGATCCGTAATTTGTTCACCTTGTTGGATGTTGTGTCCACAAAAGAGGTATATGACTATTACGACGAGAAATATAATAATTGCGAAATCCGTTACGGGGATTTGAAGAAACAATTGGCAGAAGATATCACGAATTTCTGTGCTCCTATCCGGGAACGGATACTAGAATACGCTGCCAACGTGGATTATCTAGATAAAGTTGCCGCCGCTGGAGCAGAGAAAGCCCGCGCCAGTGCTTCCGCAACCATGAAGGAAGTACGTAAACTTATCGGTTTCCGTTAATAGTATAAACAAAATTGGAAATTGAAGTGCCGGGGCATTTTCAATTTTCAATTTTCAATTTTCAATTGTATGTATGAATATATAAAAGGAACTTTGGTTGAAGCAACACCGGCTTGTGCCATCGTGGATTGCGGGGGAATCGGGTATTCCATTCATATCTCGGTGAACACGTATTCCAAGATCGCCACACAAACGGAAGTGATGCTTTATATCCACCAGATTGTACGTGAAGACGCTCATTTATTGTACGGATTCTTTTCGAAAGAAGAGAGAACCTTGTTCCGAGCATTGATTTCCGTATCCGGAATTGGGGCGAACACGGCAAACGTTATGCTTAGTTCCATGACAGTAGAGGAAATAACCGGGGCAATCCTCACGGAAAACGTGAACGCGATAAAAAGTGTCAAAGGGATCGGAGTTAAAACAGCCCAACGCGTGATTATAGAATTGAAAGATAAGATAGGAAAGGAAGGGGTAGCTATCGAGAGTATTAATTTGCCTTCGGGAGCGGTGAGGGAGGAAGCGCAGGCTGCATTGGTGATGTTAGGCTTTGCTCGGGTTCAAGTTGTTAAAACTTTGGATAAGATATTGGCGAGCAATCGGATTGATTCCGTGGAAGAGTTAATAAAATTGGCACTCAAGCATTTGTAGAAGGTTAAGATGTTGGTTATATATAGAATAGGGCGGGAAGATTTTCTCGTCCTATTTGTTTTATCGGTAAGGTCCCGTTGAAGACGGGGAGTAGTTCCGGTGTAGTTAGGGAACAAATTCCTTTCAAACTCCTTTTAAAGTCCTTTCAAAGACCTTCGGGAAAGTTTTTGAAAAGAGTTTGCAAGGAAAGAGAAAGGAGAGAAACCGGTTACTCGTTGGTAACATGGTATGATTATTTACCGTGATTGCCTGGAAAAAGCGTTGCCTGCACGATAAAATCGCGCTTGTCGCGTGGTGTAGGGCCGTTTGGAACCCGCTCTAGTGATTTTTCAACGCTTTGATATCTATGGTATTGTAAAAAAAATCAAAAAAAGTTCTTGAAATATTTGGAAAATGGAAATCAATTGCCTTATCTTTGCACCCGCTTTCGAGAGAGAGGGCAAGCGACGAGAGAAGCTTAAACGAGATACTGGACAGATAGGTTTCGGGAAACCTCGNAAAAAAAGTTTCAAAAAAACTTGATAAAAATTTGGAGGTTGAAAAATAAGCTTTACCTTTGCACCCGCTTTCAACGATGGAGGCACGAGGGGCTGAATAGAGGGG
>NZ_KB903368.1 GCF_000379665.1 Butyricimonas synergistica DSM 23225
ATTAACGTTCCAAGCGATTGTCAAAACAATCGCTTGAAGGCATGAATGAATAATGGACTTTAAAGATATTTGTCACGGTTGGCAAGAGTGCCACGCTGGAGTGACGTGAGTTGGAAACGACTTTGAATGGTATTAAACGGTGTCTATAGCGACGGTGATCCACCTCTTCCCATCCCGAACAGAGAAGTTAAGCCCGTTAGCGCCGATGGTACTGCCGAAAGGTGGGAGAGTAGGTCGATGCCAAATTTAGAGAGAGCGAGTTCAAATGACTCGCTCTTTTTTATTGTTTGAATTTTTAATTCGTTCACTACCTCCTCCGACTCCTCTTGGGTAAGCAGGGCTGTTAAGTTTTCCATGTTTTGTCATCCTGAGCTTGCGAAGGATCTCCCGCGACAACGTGAGATATTGGCAGGAGATGCTTTGCGATGCTCAGTAGGACAGCGAGATTGTAAATCATGGCAGAGTGGTTGCCCGAAGTAGCGAAAGCGATAAAAGAACAAGAGAAGGGAGAACTTAATAGTCCTGCCCTGTGTAAAGAGGAATTAGAGGGGGTAGTGTATAATACTTCTTCAGCTCCTCCTCAATAAACAGAGAAGGTTGCTGCGGAGCTGACGGAGAAGTTCATTTTCAATTGTTTTACCTGATTTCTGGTAGTTCTATTCCTTTGATTTTCCGGTATAGATTTAGGGCGTAAGAGTCTGTCATTCCGGAAACATAGTCTGTTACGGTTTGAATTTTTGTGTAGATGGAATCGTCTTTGTGTACTTTGTATTGTTCCGGCATAACAGAAAGAATGTTACGGGCGTAATAGGTCTCCGGTTTTAGAACGGCATCGATATATTCTTTCAATATAGTAGCCAGGATTTTGAAACCTGCAATCTGAATTTGGGTAACGATGTTGGTATGGTAAATTCGTGAGTATGCCACTTCTGTGCATGCTTCGTATGCCATTTTGTTGGTTCCGCTCAAGTGACTGATTAGACTGCCCTCAAAGGTGCCGTTCATGATCGCTTCATAGTTTTGGCAAAAGATGTCGGCACAGGCATTGATTAATTTATTGATGATTCCGGCACGCAAGAACGCTATATATTCGTTTTTATCTGTTACGATTTTAAAGGTGCGTGCAATGGTTTTTAGGTCGTCCTTGTCTGTTTCTTTATCGTAAAAATTGAGTAGGATTTTGGTTGTTTCTTCATAGGATAGAATTTTCAATTTGTGAGAATCTTCGATATCCATAATTTGGTAACAGATGTCATCTGCGGCTTCCACTAGAAAAACAAGGGGATGGCGGACGTATCTTAACGGTTTATCGCTTAGTTGAATAATTCCGAGTTCTTTGGCGACTTCCATGTAAATCTCTTTTTCACTTTGAAAAAAACCATATTTATGTCCTTTGGGGGAGGCTTTGGATTCAAAAGGATATTTGACAATGGAAGCAAGAGTCGAAAGAGTCATTGTATAGCCTCCCGGACGCCGTCCGTTAAAACTGTGAGTCAATAGGCGGAAAGCGTTTGCGTTGCCTTCAAAATGGCTGATATCAGCCCATTCTTCGTCCGTGAGGAGTTTCTTGAGATATTGTCCTTCTCCTTCAATGAAAAAATAAGATATGGCTTCTTCCCCCGAGTGTCCGAAGGGAGGGTTACCTAAATCATGAGCGAGGCACGCCGTGCTTACAATCGTGCCGATTTCTTCCAAAATTTCCGGATGTTCCAGTGTTTCTTTTGTTTTGATGAATTGGGCTATTTTGTTACCAAGGGAACGTCCCACGCTAGCAACTTCAAGGCTATGTGTCAGCCGGTTGTGCACGAAGATGTTTCCCGGTAAGGGGAATACCTGCGTTTTGTTTTGTAAACGACGGAACGGGGAAGAGAAGATCAGGCGATCATAATCTCTTTGAAATTGCGAACGGTCGTGTGAGCGAAACATGGTGATTGTGCTTCCCGGTTGATAGCGCCTTGATGATAATAGTTTATTCCAATCCATCATAATGGTCATAAGTTTACAGATTACGAGTTGCAAGTTATAGTTTTGAAACCTGCAATGAATAAGGCAAAAATAGTAATAAAAAAAAGAGGAAGCAACCGGCTTCCTCTTTATTGTTCTTATTTTGAAATGAAGTGGTAGTGGCTACCAAATCTTTCGAATGCTGCTTTATCAAGAGATTCCCTGTGATCGGGGTGAGCGATGTTGATAAGCGCTTTCGCTCTGTCTTGAAGGGTTTTCCCGTAAAGATCGGCGATCCCGAATTCCGTAACGATGTAATGGACGTCGAAACGAGTGGTAACGACTCCGGCTCCGTTCAAGAGGGTCGGGCAAATTTTGCTGACGCCTTTGTTGGTTACGGCAGGAAGTGCGATGATAGGTTTACCTCCTTCGCTGGCTGCAGCTCCGCGAATGAAGTCTAATTGACCACCGCAACCACTGTAGAATTTGATTCCGAGTGAATCGGCATTTACTTGTCCGGTAATATCCACGGAGAGTGCAGAGTTGATAGCCGTCATTTTCGGTTGTTGGGCAATGATGAACGGATCATTCGTGTAGCCCACGTCCATCATGGCAACTCCCGGGTTATCATCGATGAAGTCATAGACTCTTTTGGAACCCATCAAGAAGGTTGAAACAATTTTACCTTTGTCGAATTTTTTGTTCATGTTGTTGACAACGCCTTTCTCGTATAACGGTAATACGCCGTCAGCGAACATCTCGGTATGTATACCCAGGTTTTTGTGGTTGCCCAGCTGTGAAAGTACGGCATTCGGGATTGCACCGATACCCATTTGTAGGGTGGCTCCGTCTTCGATCAAGGAAGCCACGTTTTTACCGATGGCAATATCCTGTTCGGATAAGGTGGCTGGGTGTGCTTCGATAAGCGGGGTATTGTCTTCGCAGAAGATGTCGATGTCAGATAATCTGATAATAGCGTCCCCCCATGCTCTGGGAACGTTCGGGTTGATAACACCGATAACAGTTTTAGCGTTCTGTACGGCAGCTAATGTCGCATCCACGGAAGTTCCCATGGATACAAAGCCATGTTTGTCGGGAGGACAAACTTGAATCATGACTACGTCTACTGGATGAATGCCGCTTCTGATTAATTTTTGGGTTTCGCTCAAGTGAACTGGCACGTAGTCTGCATAACCTTCTTGGGTGGGTTTGCGCACGTTGCTACCCACAAAATAAGATTCCAGACAGAATATGCCTTCAAATTCAGCTTCTGCATAGGGGGCACTACCCTCGGTGTGTAGATGTTGTATTCTCACGTTTTTTAATTCACCAGCACGACCTCTTTTGCAAAGTGCCTGGATTAAACCTTGAGGGGCACAAGCCACGCTGTGAATGTGAATCCGGTCGTTGGATTTTACAACTTTTACAGCCTCGTCAAATGACACTGTTTTTATTCCCTGATACATAGTAATTTATTTTATTTCTATTCCTTATGATTTAATAATAGCTATCTCTTAAAAAAACGCTCGCAAGTTAGCAACACTCTTTTAATTAAACAATTTTTTCCGTAATTATTAGCTTCCAAATAAGACCGGGAATTGCGGTTACATTAGCCCCTTCAGAATGGCTTTTCCGATAAATAGGTAAATATTCAGTCCGATAATATCATTTGTCAACGTGATAAACGGTCCCGTTGCCAATGCCGGATCTATTTTCATCTTGTTGAGTAGTAGAGGAAATGCCGTGCCGAACATGGAGGCAAACATAATCACGATGAATAAAGAAATCGTTACTGTAATGGGCATCGCGTAAGAGTTCAGACCAAAAAAGAGGGATAGAATGAAAATTATAGAAGAGCAAATAGAAGCATTGATTGTAGCACACGATATTTCTTTCGTGATGCTTTGAAAGATGTTTTTCGGGTTTAGCGAATTGGAAGCAAGTCCTTTTACCACGATGGCGGAGGATTGGATACCCACGTTTCCGCCCATTGCCGTGATAACGGGAATGAACATTGCAGTGGCAGGGAATAGGGCAATATCCGCCTCGTAGAAGGAGATCATGTAGGCTGCCAGCATCCCCCCGAATAATCCGATAATCAACCAGGGGAGGCGGGCTTTGGTTTGATCCCATATCGTGTCCGAAGATTCTACATCCTGGGAGATACCGGACATCATTTGATAATCTTTTTCGGCTTCTTCCCGGATGACGTCTACCACGTCATCAATGGTGATACGTCCCACGAGCCGCCCGATGGAGTCGACCACGGGGATGGCTACCAAGTCATATTTTTGCATAATACGTCCCACGGATTCCGCGGGTTCGTCCGTTGTCACGTAAGTTACGTCCGGGTTGTAGATGTTTTTGATCTTCGTGGAGGTCGGGGTTAGAATCATTTTCTTTAAAGATAGCCTGCCCTTGAGAATATTGTCGTCGTCTACCACGTAAACGTAGAATATTTCGTCCAAATTTTCGGCTTGGCGGCTAAGTTCGCGGAGGCAGGTGAGTACGGTCCAATTCTCATTAACTTTGACTAACTCTTTTCCCATGAGTCCTCCGGCGGTGTCTTCGTCGTAATGCAACAAGTCGACAATGTCTCCGGCTTGTTCGAGGTCTTCCATGTGGGAGAGCACTTCTTGCTGCTGCTCGTTGGGCATACTCCCGACAAGGTCGGCGGCGTCGTCCGAGTCCATGTTGTCGACGAAACGTTTGGCGATGATTTCGGAGGGAAACGAATCGATGAAACGTTGCCGTTCGTCTTCTTCAATTTCAGCCAGCACGTCCCCAGCTTTTTCTTCATCTAGCAGTAGAAACAGGAATTGGGCTTCTTTGGTATCCAATTCTTCCATGATTTCTGCAATATCAGCCGGATGTAACGGTTCGACCAGTTTGGCTACGTCTTCTTTGTTATTCGCTTGAATGAGTTTCTCGAGATGGGAAACAAATTCTTCCGATAGTTCAAACTGTTGCATAATTTACTGAATTAGAGATTTAAAAGTCTATATCGTGGTGGCTTTTAAATGATTAAACGTTTCAATTTCTTTGCATAGTGCGATAAAATCCTCTACACTTAATTGTTCCGGGCGCAAAGATAAGCATTCTGAAACAAAATCGGGCGAAACTATTGGTTTTAAAGAATTGCGCAACGTTTTGCGGCGTTGGTTGAAGCCTGTCTTTACAACATTGAAAAATAGTTTTTCGTCACAGTCGAGTTTTTCTCTTTTGTTGCGAACCAGGCGGATGACTGCCGATTTTACTTTTGGTGGCGGATCGAATACTTGCTCCCCGACGGTAAAGAGGTACTCGATGTCATAAAAAGCCTGCAAGAATACGCTGAGTATCCCATAGGTCTTGTTACCGTGAGGGGCGCTGATGCGTTCCGCGACTTCTTTTTGAATCATGCATACCACTTGCGGGATAAGATCCCGGTTTGCCAAAATCTTGAAAAAGATTTGAGATGATATATTATAAGGCAGGTTCCCGATCACGGAAAATGGTTCCTGGTAAAATGACCGGATATCCGACTTTAAGAAATCTCCATATATGATCTGTTGCTTGTATTCGGGTAATTCTTCGTACAGGTAATCGATAGATTCTTGGTCGATGTCAATCGCTAACACGGAAAATTTAGTGTCAGCTAATAAATGACGGGTAAGCACACCCATCCCCGGACCTATTTCCAGAACCCCCTTGGTTACAGGTAATAAACTCTCCGTAATTTTGTGGGCGATATTCTGGTCTTTCAGAAAATGTTGTCCCAGATGTTTCTTGGCTCTAACAATACTCATAGAATGAAATCAGGGTGTTATGGGTTAAACTTCCAATTATTTATTTACTTTTGCATCCAGCTTACAAAATAATGATTTTATTTTGAGTTGTGAAAATTATTGGAATGCCAATCTTGACTAAAATTTGTTGATGAAGTCATTTTATAAACAGACTGTAAAGTTTTTTGCCTTCTTGTGCGTGACGGTGGTGCTGTTTTGGCTCGTGTACCGGGATCAGGATCCTGCCGAGTTGATGAAAGCGTTGCGGGAGGATGTGAATTACACGTGGATTTGGGTAGCTATCGTGCTAGGGATTCTTAGCCACGTGAGCCGCTCCCTGCGTTGGCAGATGCTGACGAAATCCATGGGATACCGGATTTCGTTCATGAATAGTTTTATGGGGGTGATGATCGGTTATTTTGCTAACTTGGCGATACCCCGGATGGGGGAGTTGACGCGTTGCGGGGTAGTGAGTAAATACGAGAAAGTGCCTTTCTCGAAATTGTTGGGAACTGTGGTGACCGAGCGGGTTTTCGATATGGTCATGTTGTTGTTGCTTACGTTGATCGTCGTGGTGACGCAGTTTAAACAGGTAGGGATATTTCTTGATAATAACGAGGATATAAAACAAAAGTTGATCGGGATGTTTTCCTCTCCCGTGACGTGGGTCGTGTTGGGAGTACTGGTACTGGGGCTGGTCGCTTTTATCTGGTTCTTGCGGAAAGGAACGTTCTTCACCCGGTTGCATCATTTTTTGACGGGAGTGAAAGAGGGGCTGCTGACAGTGAAGGATGTCGACCACAAGTGGCTGTTTATCGGGCATACCGTTTTTATTTGGCTGATGTATTATCTGATGCTGTACGTATGCTTCTTCTGCTTTAAGTTCACTTCCGGGCTGGGACCTATGGTCGGTTTGACTGTTTTCGTGCTTTCGAGTTACGGGATGGTGGCTCCGGTGCAGGGTGGAGTCGGGGCATGGCATTTTATGGTGATTGCCGCTTTGATGATTTATTTGCCGCACACGGAGGGCGTCGAGAGTATGACGAAGACTTTCGCTTTGTTGACACATGGCACGATGACTCTTTTGTACATTGTTGTCGGGGTGATTTGTTTATTGATATTGCCGATATATAATCGAAAAAGGTGACTATGGGAATTGTAGAGAAATATTTTACCGGATTGAGTGAAAAACAGATAAGCCAGTTCAACCAGTTGGAAGGGCTCTACCGGGAGTGGAACGAGAAGATTAATGTCGTTTCGAGAAAAGATATAGATGAATTGGAGATTCATCACGTGTTGCATTCTCTGGCAATCGCGAAAGTCATTTCATTCCAGCCGGGTACCCGCGTGTTGGATGTTGGTACGGGAGGCGGATTCCCGGGAATTCCTTTGGCTATCATGTTCCCGGAGGTGGATTTTTACCTGGTGGATTCTATCGGGAAGAAAATAAAAGTGGTCGAGGGTGTGGCTTCCGCACTAGGATTGAAGAATGTGAAGGCAGATCAAGTGCGGGTAGAAACCATGAAAGAAAAGTTCGATTTTATCGTTAGCCGTGCCGTCACGGCTTTCCCGTCGTTTATGACCCTTGTCCGGAACCGGATTCAAAAAGGAGGATGCAACGAGCTTCCGAACGGGATTATCTACTTGAAGGGGGGAGATTTTGAAGAGGAAATAAAAGATTTCAGGGAGCGGATTACCGTGTATAATATTCCGGAATTTTTTGACGAAGAATTTTTTGAGACTAAAAAGGTCATTTATATGAAATATCTTAAATAATTTTTCACTAACAATTTGTGAGTAAGAAGAATTCTTTATAAATTTGTCGCAGTTTAGCATTTCCACCTGGTTCATGCCGGGTGATTTTTACTTACTGAAAAGAAATAATCCAAATATAACGTAACTATATGTACGATATTTTAGAACTGAATGAAAAGTTGCTTTCAGAATTGCGTCAAATTGCAAAAGACCTGAATGTTAAAAGGATCGAATCCTATAAAAAGAAAGAATTAATATACAAAATTTTAGACCAGCAGGCGATGGTAACTACCGAGGAGACTGCTCCCGTGGAGCCAAAGGAGAAAAAGCCCCGGATACGTGTGATAAGAGGTGGTGCCGAAAAAGTGGGAGACTCTAAAGGCGGACTTCCTAAATTCAACAAGAACAAGGATAATAAAAAGGTAGAGGGCAAACCGGAACAACAGCAAAAAGAAGGAGTGAAGGAAGCATCCATGAAAAAGGAAGCAGTAGCAGTGAAGGAAGAAGTTCAGCCGGTAAATGTCGTACATAGTGATATCTTGGATAAGGATTTAGTCTTTAGCCGTACCGAGAGCGGGATTGTCGTGGAAAAGAAAGCGGAAGTACAACCGGAACCAAAAGCCGAAGTAAAAGCCGATGAAGTTGCGGAAGTTAAACCGGAACAAGCTGGTCAAAGACAAGAACGCAAGGTTTTTGACAAACGGAAGAGACAAGAGAATAAGAATGTCCCCGCGGTGGAAGAGAAGAAAGAGGTGAGCGTGGAAGAGAAACCGAAAGAGGAGCAAGGAGGCGAGAGAGTTCGTCCTAAATTTATAAAACGTAAACGTGTTGAGCGTGACGAGGAAGCTGTCCGTCTGGATGAAGAAGAGGATAATTTTGACGATTCTGAAAATAAGGATATTATTTCAGAGAGAGAGGATGGAAATGAGGTTTATGATAATGCTTCTTCGGAGAATGAAGATAGAAGAGATTACTCGAATAATAAAATGCGTTTTGACAAACGAGATAAATATTACGAGTTTGAAGGTATTATCTTAAATTCCGGGGTATTGGAAATTATGCCCGACGGGTATGGATTTTTGAGATCATCTGATTATAATTACTTGAATTCACCGGATGATATTTACGTGTCTCAAAGCCAAATTAAATTATTTGGTTTGTCCACGGGTGATACCGTGGAAGGTACGGTTCGTCCCCCGAAAGAAGGAGAAAAATATTTCCCGTTAATCAAAGTTTCAAAGATTAATGGAAAGTCTCCAGAGGCTGTGCGTGACCGTATTCCTTTTGACCATTTGACCCCCTTGTTCCCGAACGAGAAATTTAATTTGACTGGAAGCGGACGGGCTACTATTTCTACCCGCGTGGTAGATATGTTCTCCCCGATCGGTAAAGGGCAGCGCGGTCTGATCGTGGCTCAACCGAAGACGGGTAAGACCATGTTGTTGAAGGAGATTGCTAACGCTATTTCAGCTAACCACCCGGAGGTGTATCTGATCATTCTTCTGATTGACGAACGTCCGGAGGAGGTTACCGATATGGCACGCAGCGTGAAAGCGGAGGTGATAGCTTCTACTTTCGACGAGCCGGCAGAACGTCACGTGAAGGTGGCTAATATCGTGTTGGAAAAAGCGAAAAGAATGGTAGAGTGCGGACATGATGTGGTAATTTTATTGGATTCCATCACTCGTCTGGCTCGTGCTTATAATACCGTGTCCCCCGCGTCCGGTAAAGTACTTTCCGGAGGTGTGGATGCCAACGCTCTGCACAAACCGAAACGTTTCTTCGGTGCCGCACGTAACATCGAGAACGGCGGTTCATTGACCATTTTGGCTACCGCTTTGACGGAAACCGGATCAAAGATGGACGACGTGATTTTTGAGGAATTCAAGGGAACGGGAAACATGGAATTGCAGTTGGATCGCAAATTGTCCAACCGTCGTATCTACCCGGCTGTGGATATTACTGCTTCCAGCACGCGTCGTGACGATCTGTTACTGGATGAAAATGTGCTGAACCGTATTTGGATATTGCGTAACTATTTGACGGACATGAATTCCGTGGAAGCTATGCAGTTCGTGAAAGATCGTTTGGAGAAAACCCGGTCGAATGAGGAATTCTTGATTTCCATGAATGACAAATAATCGAATTTAGGGGAAATACCATAGTATATAACATAGAAAAGCAGGTTAAGCTATACTTAACCTGCTTTTTATATGTTTTGCAACATCCGGATTACAAAATCCGGCTTTTTTTATTACCTTTGCCTTGCAAAAGAATAAAAAATGGAGAGTTTACGCAACACGCATAATATTCTATTGAAAGAGAGAACGTCGGCTATCCGGCGCGGTCTGTTGGATACGATTGATTATCGTGCCCGTTTGATCGCGATAAAGGGGAGCCGGGGCGTGGGAAAGACGAATTTTCTGCTGGACTTTTGCAAAGAGCATTATAAAGGAGATCCCTCCTGCTTGTACGTGAATATCAATAATCTATTTTTCGCTATGGAGGGATTGTTCAATTTTGTGGAACGTTTCTACAAGCTCGGGGGAAAAGTATTGCTGTTAGACCAAATACACAAATACCCGAATTGGGATAAAGAGCTGCGCGAGGCTTACGACCGTTTCCCGGAATTGCAGATTGTATTCACTGTATCCTCCATATTAAGAGTAAAATCGAATAAATATCTTCAAGGTATCGTGGAGATGTATAACCTGAGCGGGTTATCTTTCCGGGAATTTTTGGAATTGGAGACGGGACACAAGTTTCCCGTGTATTCTTTCGAGGAGATCGTGGAGCGCCACGAGGAGATCGTGAATGACATTCTGGAAAAGGTACGTCCGTTAGCTTTTTTTAGTAACTATTTGAAATATGGTTATTATCCCATATATTTGGAGGAGAAATCACATATCGATTATTTGTTGAAAAATATCAACTTAACATTGGAGTTTGATATTCCGTATAATAATCAGATAGAACTGAAGTATTTGACGAAGTTGAAGCAATTGCTTTATATCGTGGCAAACGGTAACAGTAATATTAATATCAGCAAATTGAGTACGCAGATCGGGGTTTCCCGAGCAACGGTGTTAAATTACCTGCATTACATGAAGAATGCGCGGTTATTGTCGCTGTTGTTCGACAAGGAAAGTGACGACGAGAACGGGTTGAAGCCGAACCAGGTATTCCTGCATAATCCGAACTTGCTGAATGCGGTTTGTTTGGATAACACGGATTCGCTGATGGTTCGGAAAACTTTTTTAGTGAGTCAGTTGTGTGCCGTGGCGAAACTAAATTATTCGGGAAACGAGGACTTGCTCGTGAACCGGAAATATGAGGTTTCCGTGCGGCAGTCAGATGATAAAGGGCGGGTCAGGGATTCAGTGATTCTGATGACCGATATGATCGAACGGGGGGAGAAGAATATTATTCCCTTGTGGCTTGCCGGTTTTGTATATTGAGTGAAAAATAAAAATAAATAGAGTGATCAACTATTGTTAGTTAATGTTTAAAAAAATGGCAAAAGAAAAGAAATTTATCACATGCGATGGTAACGCTGCCGCTGCTCATGTAGCTTATATGTTCAGCGAGGTATCGTGTATCTATCCTATTACTCCGTCGTCCCCGATGGCAGAGTATGTTGACGAGTGGGCAGCGAAAGGTCGGAAGAACCTGTTCGGTGAGACTGTTCGTGTCGTTGAAATGCAATCGGAAGCCGGGGCGGCAGGTGCAGTTCACGGTTCTCTTCAAGCAGGTGCTTTGACCACGACTTACACTGCATCACAAGGTTTGTTGTTGATGATCCCGAATATGTACAAGATTGCAGGTGAGCTGCTTCCTTGCGTGTTCCACGTGAGTGCCCGTGCTTTGGCTGCTCATGCACTTTCTATTTTCGGCGATCACGCAGACGTTTACGCTGCTCGTCAAACCGGGTTCGCCATGTTGGCATCCGGCTCTGTACAGGAGGTAATGGATCTTTCTGCTGTATCTCACCTGACCGCAATCAAATCAAGAGTTCCTTTCGTGAACTTCTTCGACGGATTCCGTACTTCTCACGAGATCCAGAAGATCGAGGAGTTGGATATGGAAGCTATTCGCGGGTTGGTTGATATGAAAGCATTGCAGGAATTCCGTGACCGTGCACAAAGTTCAGAGCACCCGGAAACAAAGGGTACCGCTCAAAACCCGGATGTGTATTTCCAAGGTCGTGAGGCTGCTAATAAATTCTACGATGCCGTACCGGATATCGTGGCTTACTATATGGATGAAATGTCCAAGATTACTGGACGTATCTATCGCCCGTTCGTGTATTATGGAGCGAAAGACGCTGAGAACATCATCATCGCCATGGGTTCTGTCACTGAAACTATCCGTGAAGTGATCGACTACAAGGTGGCTAAGGGTGAAAAAGTGGGTATGGTTGCCGTTCATTTGTATCGTCCGTTCTCTGCTAAATATTTCATGGAAGCAATTCCTGCTTCTGTAAAACGTATTGCAGTGCTTGACCGCACAAAAGAGCCGGGAGCTAATGGTGATCCGTTGTACCTCGACGTGAAAGAGGTGTTCTACGGCAAAGAGAATGCCCCGATAATTGTGGGAGGTCGTTACGGTTTGGGTTCTAAAGACGTGACCCCGGGACAAATCATCGGTGTTTACAAGAATCTGGCGATGAACGAGCCGAAGGATCATTTCACGATGGGTATCGTGGATGATGTTACTTTCCACTCACTGCCTGTTGAGCCGGAAGTGAAAGTAAACTCGGATGCCATGTACGAGGCTAAATTCTACGGATTGGGTTCTGACGGTACGGTAGGTGCTAACAAAAACTCTATCAAGATTATCGGTGGTGCAACCAACAAATATTGCCAGGCTTATTTCGCTTACGATTCCAAGAAGTCAGGTGGTTTTACCGCTTCTCACTTGCGTTTCGGCGACGAGCCTATTCGTTCTACTTATTTAATCACCACGCCGGACTTCGTGGCTTGTCACGTGCCCGCGTACATCCATATGTACGATGTGTTGAAAGGATTGAAAAAAGGCGGTTCTTTCTTGTTGAACTCTCTTTGGGATGAAAACGAGGTTGCCAACCACCTGCCGAATCACATGAAACGTTACCTGGCTGAAAACGATATCAATTTCTATATCATCAATGGAACCAAGATCGGTCAAGAGTTAGGTTTGGGTAACCGTACTAACACGATCATGCAATCTGCATTCTTCAAGATCACGAACGTGATTCCTTATGATTTGGCTGTTAGCGAGATGAAGAAAGCGATCGACAAATCATATGGTAAAAAAGGAGAGGCTGTAGTGAAAATGAACTATGCCGCAGTAGATGCCGGAGGTATCGATACGAACGTGGTAAAAGTAGTCGTGCCCGCTGAATGGAAGAATCTGAAAGACGAGAATTGCGCTCCCGACACGAATCGCCCGGAATTCATCCGCAACGTGGTTGACGTGATGAACGCTCAAAAGGGGGATGATCTTCCCGTTAGCGCTTTTGCCGGACGTGAAGACGGTTCATTCCCTGCCGGGACTTCTAAATTCGAGAAACGCGGTATCGCTATCAACGTGCCGGAATGGCAAGTGAATAACTGTATCCAATGTAACCAGTGTGCTTACGTTTGTCCTCACGCTGCTATCCGTCCGTTCTTGTTGACTGACGCCGAGTTGGCTGCCGCTCCTGCCGGAACGGAAACGAAACCGGCTATCGGTAAAGAGCTTGCCGGATACAAGTTCAAGATCCAAGTATCCCCGTTAGACTGTACCGGTTGCGGTAATTGTGCCGATGTATGTCCCGCAAAAGAAAAAGCGCTTATCATGAAGCCGCTTGAATCTCAGGAAGCGGAAATTGCTCGTTTCAAATATATGGACGAGAAGGTAGGTTACAAACGTGTTGTTGAGCCTAACAATGTGAAGAATTCTCAGTTCCAACAACCCTTGTTCGAGTTCTCCGGGGCTTGTGCAGGTTGTGGTGAAACTCCTTATATCAAGTTAATCACCCAATTGTTCGGCGAACGGATGATGGTGGCTAACGCTACGGGATGTACTTCTATCTATGGTGGTTCCGCCCCATCAACCCCGTATTGCAAAAACTACGTTTCCGGACGTGGTGTGGCTTGGGCTAACTCCTTGTTCGAGGATAATGCCGAGTACGGCTTCGGTATGGCTGAAGGAGCCAACCGTTTGCGCGATCGTGCTAGAAGATTGTTGGAAGAAAATATGTCAAGTTTTTCTGCGGACACGCAAGCTGCTATCAATGAATGGATTGCCGCTTACGAGGATGGCGACAAGACTTTAGTGGCAAGCGACAATATGTCTGCTGCGCTGGCAAAGGAAACTTCTGCTGTTGCCAAGGAGATCATGACGTTGAAACCCTACTTCCCGAAGAAATCTCAATGGATATTCGGTGGTGACGGTTGGGCTTATGACATCGGTTACGGCGGTTTGGATCACGTGTTGGCAAGCGGTCACAACGTGAACGTGCTGGTGGTTGATACCGAGGTTTATTCCAACACCGGAGGTCAATCATCCAAATCAACCCCCGTGGGTGCTGTTGCTAAATTTGCTGCCAGCGGTAAACGCGTACGCAAGAAAGATTTAGGCGCTATGGCTATGTCATACGGCTATGTTTACGTTGCACAGGTTGCCATGGGATCAAATCAAGCTCAATATTTGAAAGCGTTGAAGGAAGCTGAAGCATATGACGGTCCGTCTTTGATTATCGCTTACGCACCGTGTATCAATCACGGTCTGAAAGCAAGCATGGGTAAATCTCAGGCTGAAGAGAAGAAGGCTGTTGAATGCGGATACTGGCAGTTGTATCGTTACAACCCGATGTTGGAGGAAGAAGGCAAGAACCCGTTCCAATTGGATTCCAAGGAGCCGGATTACAGCAAATTCCGTGAATATTTGATGGGTGAAGTTCGTTTCAACTCGTTGATAAAAGCTGCTCCGGAAGAAGCCGAGAAGCTGTTCGCAAAGACTGAAGCTGACGCTAAATGGCGTTACGAGGGCTACAAACGTCGTGCTGAGATGAAATACGGTGAATAATTTTCATGATTAATATTTTGATTACGGGGTCACTTTCGGGTGACCCCGTTTTTGTTGCTACTACTTTGCGGTTGCTATTCACTTATATAAGCTGGGCTTGCCGTTTTGGTACCCGGAAAAGGTCAGGGGAAATATTGATTTGCTTTGGTTTATCCATAGCAGATTACTCGTATCGTACCCGCGGCGTGTAGCGTTCGCAAGTAGTACTTCTTTTATCTCGTCGGACAGGTGGGGTGTCCGACTAAGAATCCACAAGTATTTATCGGATCTGCTGCCGATAAGGGCATATTTGTATCCTTCCTTGTCCAATTCAAGGATGTAATAATCGGCATAGAACCAAAGGAAGAATGCTACTTTTAGTTTACCCGGTTGGGTGGTATCGGGCATCTTGGCTCGTCCGACAGCACGCTTGAAATGATCGTTGCCGTTTTTGTCCGTTCGGTACCCGGCATTCTCCACCCGTACTTTTCCGTCGGGGAGTAGCGTGTAAGTTGCCGTTACGTTGGAAAGTCCTCGTTCAAACACGTGATCGTGGCGGGCGATCTCGTACCAGCGTCCCATGTAGCGGGACAGGTCGAGTTCGCCGATAGTACTGTGGTCTGTCTGCCGCAGGATTTGTTCTATCGTGGTATCAGCGAAATGGAAGCCGGACTCTATCAGCCGGGTGGGTTTCACGTCTTGTCCCGTGGTGAGAAACGTGGCTCCCTCTCCATATAGCACGCGAAAACAAAAGCGTGGAACGGTCACGGATGTCCAGGCATGACAAGCTTTTGCCACGGTACGAGTGAAGGCGTGCTGTGTGAGCCTTCCCGGTGACACTAGATTGACGACTCCCTCTATCAGCTTGTTTGCGATAATGAATGCCATCGCCCGACACAAATCATGGATACTGATCCATGGGAAAGGTTGTGTTCCCGGTGCGATGACCGTTGCAAATTTCATTTTCAAGGGAAGCAACATCTGTCGCATGACTCCCCCGTCGGGGGAAAGGACGATACCGAAACGGGTGATAACCAATCTCGTCGCCGGGGGACAATGCCGGGCTTCCTGTTCCCATGCTTCGCAAAGTTCCGGCAGAAAACCGTCCCCCCGTTTGCCTGTGTACTCGTCGTGTGTCCCTCCTGTCGGGTAGTACCCGACGGCGGATGCCGAAATCATCAATTCCGGTTTACGGGGGCAGGCGTTCAATGCTTTCGTGATGCTTCGTGTCACTTTGATACGGCTGTCCCGTAATTCTTTCTTATACGATGCGCTCCATCGTTTATTGATGGGTGCGCCCGCGAGGTTAATAACTACGTCACAGCGTGAAAGTGTTTGTACCAGTTGATCGAACTTTTTTTCTTGAAAGAATGACCTGTCCAGCGGGACAACCTCGTGTCCCGATCCCGAGAGTGATGTCGTGAGGTGTTTGCCGATAAAACCGCTGGCTCCGCTGATCGCTATGTTCATATCCCGTGAATTGTTGTTAATGTATGGTATGAAAACGTATTTCTTACACGGAAAGTTGCTTTCAAAGGATAAAATGAACCGGAAGGATGAACATTTTCGCTCTCGAGGGTAACCGAAAGAGGAGGAAAAGCGTAAGTTGTAAAAATAAAACAAAGAAAATGATGGATTTAAATAAAATGTTGAATTTGACGGGCATGGTGGCTCTCGTAACGGGTGGCGGTAATGGCATCGGGTGCGGGAGTGCACACGTTTTAGCCCAAGCGGGTGCCGACGTGGTGATCGGTGACGTGAATCTGGCAGACGCCGAGGTTGTAGCGGAAGATATACGGTCGATGGGACACCGGGCGTTAGCGGTGAAATGTGACGTGACGAGAGATGCGGATTTGATGAACCTCGTGCAGCGCACGATTATGGAGTTCGGGAAGTTGAATATCCTGGTGAATAACGTGGGTGTCGGCGGGGGAGGAAAAGAGAATCCTTTCCGTGTAACGGAGGAGTATTTTGAGCGTATTTTTAAAGTGAATGTTTTTAGTGCCTGGCGATTGTGCCAGTTGGCTGTGCCTTACATGAAACAGGCTGGCTCCGGCTCAATCGTGAATATAACTTCCATGGCGAGTATCAACCGGAGTCCGGGCATGAGTGCTTACGCCTCGTCGAAAGCGGCGTTGAACCACATGACGGCGAATCTGGCAATGGACTTCGGACCGGACGTGCGGATAAATGCCGTGGGTCCGGGTGCGGTGGAAACGCGAGCCTTGGAATCGGTGTTGACTCCCGAGATTGAGGAAAAGATGCTGGCACACACGCCCATCAAGCGATTGGGTGAAATAGACGATATTGCCGGAGCCGTGCTTTTCTTTGCCGCCCCTATTTCCGGTTGGGTCACGGGGCAGGTATTGTTCGTGAATGGCGGCGGGGTTCAGACGCTGGATTAGGGAAAAAAGGGGCGGAATCCGTGTTTGGTGGTTCCGCCCAATATGTTGACAGTGGAATCTTAATGAGGTTTACTTTGAGCTCGATTCTTTTCTTTAAGTGTATCCGGGATAAGATGAGAATCTTCTGTATCTGACTGAAAATGAGGATAGATGAAAGCAAGAATCAATATAAAGCCATCTAGTTCGTTTCTTTCTGTGATTGCAATTCCCGGATCTCTTTGTTAAGAAAGATGGAGAGAACGGTGCGTAGGACGACAATGCCGCCGAGGATGGCTAACTCGTTCAGTCCGGGTTCCAACACGGTTTTGAGTATATCGGATGCGATCAGAAATTCAAGTCCCAGAAGAAGATAAGTCCCCAAGTCTGCTCGGAGTTCACGAGTGGCAGTGAAAGAATATTGCCCCGTAATTCTTCGGGCTTCGTTGCGTAAAAAGGCACAGAAGGCGATAACCGCCCCGTAGATGACAATAATCAGACTGATGATGCTGATCGCCGTGGAAAGTATTTCCAGATAGTGCATGATTTTCATGATGTTGAGTTTATATCTATGGTTAAAAATACGGAATCGTTTGAGAAAGGTTGTTGCAATCTCCGTTTTTTCGTTAAAATCGTTATCTTTGGGGGCAGTATAAAAATAAATCATTTACTCATAATAAAAGATGGAGCAAGAAAACAAACAAATGAATTCACTCCCGGATAATGCTTACCGGGAACTCGCCCCGGGCGAGGAGTACAAGCCGATGATGCCGGCTAACACGAATCCCAAGGAGGTGACGCCTTACTCGGTGACGTTCGGTATTATCATGGCGATTATTTTTTCCGCGGCAGCCGCTTACCTGGGGCTGAAAGTGGGGCAGGTGTTCGAGGCAGCTATCCCGATTGCTATTATTGCCGTTGGTGTGGGCAACATGATGGGCAAGAAGAATATGCTCGGGCAGAACGTGATTATTCAGTCTATTGGAGCAAGTTCAGGCGTGGTGGTGGCGGGAGCCATTTTCACTTTGCCGGCTCTTTATATCCTGGGATTGGAAGCCCAGTTTTATCAAGTGTTCCTTTCATCTCTGTTCGGGGGATTCTTGGGCATTTTGCTGTTGATTCCTTTCCGGAAGTATTTCGTGAAAGATATGCACGGGAAGTATCCTTTCCCGGAAGCGACGGCAACGACCGAGGTGCTGGTGTCCGGCGAGAAAAAAGGTAACCAGGCGAAGTTGTTGGCGGTAAGCGGGCTTATCGGAGGTTTGTATGATTTCTGCGTGAGTACGTTCGGTTGGTGGGCTGAAGGGATCTCTACCCGTTTGATGGGGTGGGGTGAGATGCTTGCCGATAAAGTGAAAGTGGTATTCAAGATTAACACGGGTGCGGCTGTACTCGGTTTAGGATATATTATCGGTTTGAAATACGCGGCTATTATTTGTGCCGGATCTTTCACCGTGTGGTTCGTGTTGATTCCTTTTATCAGCCATTTTGCCGACGGGCAGACGTTGGCTGTCGGAGAGGGTGTCACGATGCTTTTGAGAGATATGAGCCCGGAACAGATATTCACGAATTACGCCCGTCATATCGGTATCGGTGGTATCGCTATGGCTGGGGTAATCGGTATCATCCGTTCATCCAGTATTATCAAACAGGCGTTGGGCTTGGCGGTGAGCGAGCTTGGCGGTAAGAAAAATATCGAGGGAAGCGTGGAGCGTACGCAAAGAGATCTTTCCATGCGGTTGATTCTCTCTGGCGTGATCTCTATTTTGATTGCTACATTCGTGTTCTTCCAATTTGGTGTGTTAGGAAATCTGATGCACACGATCATCGCTACCTTGATTGTGTTTATTATCTCTTTCCTGTTCACGACTGTAGCGGCTAACGCTATCGCTATCGTGGGTTCCAATCCGGTGTCCGGTATGACGTTGATGACGTTGATTCTGAGTTCGCTGGTGTTGGTGAGTGCTGGATTGAGTGGGACTAGCGGAATGATGGCTGCCATGATTATCGGTGGTGTGGTTTGTACTGCGTTGTCGATGGCGGGTGGTTTTATCACGGACTTGAAGATCGGTTACTGGCTGGGTACGACTCCCGCTAAACAGGAGGGATGGAAGTTCTTGGGAACTGCCGTTTCTGCCGCCACGATTGCCGGTGTGATGATGGTATTGAACAAAACTTACGGTTTCGTGGGTGACGGGGCTTTGGTTGCCCCGCAGGCAAACGCTATGGCTGCCGTGATTAAACCGTTGATGGAAGGTGGCGCAACCCCGTGGTTGTTGTATTTTGCAGGTGCCGTTTTGGCATTGATCCTGACTATGATCGGGGTTCCCGCCCTGGCTTTCGCATTGGGTATGTTTATCCCGCTGGATTTGAATACGCCGTTGTTGATTGGTGGTATCGTAAGTTGGTATGTAGGAAGCCGCAGCAAGGACGAGAACGTGAATAAGGCTCGCCGTGAACGCGGTACATTGATAGCTTCCGGATTTATTGCCGGTGGTGCATTGATGGGTGTGATTAGTGCTATATTGAAATTTGCCGGACTTGATTGGTTCATGGGATGGAGCGGAGCCGAGATGCTGGCAGTAGTGATGTATATCCTAATCATCGTTTACTTCATCTATGATTCGATGAAAGCTAAGCTAACGGATTAATTGGCGATTTATGATTTACGATTGAAGATTTCGATCTTCTCGTAAATCATAATCTAAATGAAATCATAAATCAAAAATATAGATAAGATGGATTTGAAAGATCGTTTTTTGAAATACGTGAGTTTCGACACGCAGAGTGACGAGGCAAGCGAAACATTTCCGTCTACCGAAAAACAGAAAGTATTGTTGAGGTACTTGGTAGAGGAGATGAAAGGACTCGGGTTGACCGAGGTGGAGATGGACGAACATAGTTACGTGATGGGAACTATTCCCGCTACACCGGGATATGAAGATCGTCCGGTGATCGGGTTTATCTCTCACGTGGACACCAGTCCGGATATGAGTGGGGCAAATATTAAGCCGCAGATCATCGAGAATTATGACGGAACGGATATTCGCTTGAACGAGAACTTGATGATGACCGTGAAGGATTTCCCTGAGTTGTCGGCATTCAAGGGACACACGTTGATTACCACGGACGGGACTACCTTGTTGGGTGCGGATGATAAGGCGGGAGTAGCCGAGATCATAACGGCTGCCGAGTACCTGATGGCTCACCCGGAGATTAAACATGGCAAGATTCGTATCGGTTTCACTCCCGACGAGGAAGTGGGACGCGGTGTGGATTATTTCAACGTGGAGAGATTCGGTGCTAAATTCGCTTACACGATAGACGGCGGTTTCGAGGGAGAGTTGGAATACGAGAATTTCAATGCGGCGAGTGCCAGAGTGGTTATCCAAGGACGTAACGTACACCCGGGATACGCGAAAGACAAGATGATTAATGCCTTGCAAGTGGCTGCCGAGGTCAATAGCCTGTTGCCGGCGTGGGAACGTCCGGAACACACGGACGGGTACGAGGGATTCTATCACCTCGTGGGTCTGAGCGGTTCAGTGGAAAATGCCGAGATCAATTATATTATCCGCGACCATATCCGTGAGAAGTTTGAAGCCAAAAAGCAATTTATCACGAAAACCGTGGAGTTGTTGACGAAGAAATATGGTGAAGGCGTGTTGACTTTGATATTGAAAGATCAATATTACAACATGCGCGAGATGGTGGAACCGCATCCGGAAGTGATCGAGAAGGCTTTCGAGGCTATGACTCAAGCCGGGGTGACCCCGATCGTGCGTCCTATACGCGGAGGTACCGACGGGGCACGTTTGTCCTACATGGGATTGCCTTGCCCGAACCTGTTCACTGGAGGTATGAATTTCCACGGGAAATTTGAATATTGTTCCTTGAATACGATGCATAAAGCAATGCAAACGATCCTGAATTTGGCTCAACTTTGGGCGAAGTAAGATTTTGGGGGATAACATGATAGAAGCACTTGGAATTTCACGATTTCAAGTGCTTTTATTTTGAGGAGATTGCAAGATTGCTTATTTTTAATGCAAAATATGAAAATATGGAAATTAAATCATTGGAAAATACGAGCTTCGACGAGTTGTTTGAGGCATTCGAGAAGGCTTTTGCCGATTATGAAAT
This sequence comes from Butyricimonas synergistica DSM 23225, assembly GCF_000379665.1. Classification (GTDB taxonomy): domain Bacteria; phylum Bacteroidota; class Bacteroidia; order Bacteroidales; family Marinifilaceae; genus Butyricimonas; species Butyricimonas synergistica. The sequence continues at coordinate 21,020 of NZ_KB903368.1, forward strand.
TCAACTGAATAAGGCGGAACTCGTGACTATGTTGAAACGGCGTGGTTTTGATCCGAGGCTTTCTTTTGCGGCGTTCGACGGGGATCAGATTGTTGCGTTCACCTGTAATGGAATCGGGGATTTTTACGGGACTTCAATGGCTTACGACACGGGAACCGGAACGCTGAAGGATTATCGGGGAAGGGGTTTGGCTACACGAATATTTGAATATTCTATTCCTTATTTAAGGGAAGCGGGGATAAAAGAATATTTGTTGGAAGTGTTGCAGCATAACACGGGAGCCGTTTCCGTGTACAGAAAATTGGGGTTCGAGGTGACACGCGAGTTTTATTACTTCAGACCGGAGAATGGGCAGATCAACCGAGAAATGAAGGCTATCGATAGCCCTTATTCGTTACAACCGATCGATATTAACGAGTATGAAGTGATACCCGGTTTCTGGGATTTCAAGCCTTCGTGGCAAAATAGCTTCGATGCTATTAACCGGGTGCCCGAGGATTTCGTTTGCCTGGGTGTTTTCATGGAAAGCAAGCTTGTCGGTTACGGGGTCTTTGAACCGATGTCCGGGGATGTTACCCAGATAGCAGTGGACAAGGAATATCGACGTAAAGGTATCGGTTCATTGCTGTTCCAAAAGATGTTGGAGTGCAATAAATATAGCTCTATCAAGATCGTGAATACGGACGTTTCTTGCGATTCGATTACTGCTTTCCTCAAGTCAAGGAATATCGAACCGACGGGAAAACAGTTTGAGATGATAAAGAAGTTGTGAGAATTTAAAAGTGTTAACTTTGGCGGTAAATTTAGTAGATAAATAAAGCATGACAAATAGTACGTATGTAGCCGGACAAGCTACTCTCTTTCCTTTTACACCCCCGAAACATTCGGAGGACTTGTGTATTCCCGTGCAGACGTGGGAGTTTATGTGCCACACGCTATACTTGAAGCGGTATCCTTTTCTGCTCGGACCTAAAGGATGTGGGAAATCATCCATAGCCAAAGAATTGGCGAGTGCCATGGGAATGGATTATTTCGCCTTCGATATGGGACAAGCCTTCAAACCGAAAAAGATGTTCGTGGGCGGATTGATTATCGGTGATGACGGAAAGACCAAGGCGGTGCGCTCGGAGTTCTTCAAGGCTTTCGTGTCAACGAAACCGACATTGATTTTTCTTGACGAGTTGACCCGTACACCGATGGTGGCTGCGAATTTTCTGATGACGATCCTCGATAGGCAACAGTCTTATATTTATGACGAGGATTCCGGAAAACGCTATAATAAAGGGGAGAACGTGTTGTTCGTGGCTGCTGGTAACGTGGGATTCGCTTACGTGTCCACGCAGCGGTTAGACACGGCTTTCGAGGATCGTTTTATCAAAATCCGGCTGAATTATCTTACCGCAACGGAAGAAGCCGATTTGATCCGGGCTTGCTTCCCGAAAGTATCCCGTGATGCGGCTATCCAACTGGCTCGGGTGGCTGAAATATTGCGTTTGGCGGAACAGAAGGAAACCTTATCCGTGTCGCTTTCTACCCGGCAGGTGTTGGATGCGGCGGCGTATATGCCTTTGGGGTATAGGTTGAGCGAGGTGATCGAGCGGGTGATCCTCACGAACTATGTAATCACGGGCGAGGAAACGATTGCCCGCTCGTTGATACAGACCCTTTAATCGGACGACATGGATTTCCGGCGGATAGAAGAAATATATGATGAACAGTTTATTGATCGGGATTGGTGGGGTGATTTCCCGACTGCCCGTAATTTGCTGGATCGGGATTTAGGAACGACCGATATATTGAAGTTGGTTCCGGTATGTGCCAAGATTGCTTATCACATCACGGGAGAGATTCCTAAAATGGTGCTTTCGAACAGGGTGCCCGCCTTGTCAATGAACCCGAAGCATATTGCTTTGAATTTGAAATTACTCCGTTTCGAGATTTCGGATGAAACCCGGGTATTTGTCTTTTTCGGGTATTTCGTGCACGAGCTGGCTCACTGGATTTACACGGGAAAAGATATTGCCGGATTGGACGAGAAGGATTTGCTTTATACCCCGATGCACTATGACATGATCCATTTCATCGAGGATCGGCGGGTAGAATCCAAGCTGGTAAAGGATTTTCCAGGGTATCATTACTATTTGTATGCCGCCCGGAAGTTGGGACTTGCCATGGGACTGAATATCGTGGAATCCCGCATGGGGTATTACGGGGGACAGAGTGATGACGGTTTTCACCGGGGAGGTGACGGCTCGGAGGCTCTCTATGACTATATCTGCACCAAGATATTATATCCTAATCTGTTGGACGAGAGCAGTTATATGCGGGCAGTCTTGGATTTTCCCGGTAATGACGTGAAGGTAAGGCAAGTAAACGCCATATTGAAGGGGATTAAGAGTTATGCCGACTTGACTTACAAAGAGGTGGTCTGGTATGCCGGGGCATTGGCTGATTTGTTCCATGATAAGGAGGTTTGCCCGGATAATTTCTTCTTGCAGGAGATGAAGAAGGCGATGAAGGGAATCGAGGATTTCAAGACGGATAAGCAGATCAAGATGGCGGAAACGGTGATCCGGGATTTGCGGACGACGTTGAACGAGAATACCGTGTTTTCCCCGCAGTTGTTCGTGAGTTCGGAACGTTCCAAGCTGGAATGGAAGGGTTCGTTAGGCGTGTGTGACCGATTGGTGGAAGTGGACGCGGAAGTGACGGAAGTTTCTGATGATATATTGAACCGGGCAAAAGGGTTGGCTGCCAAAATACAATTGAGTCTAGCCATGTTTTCCGGGAAGATGGATAGGACAAGGGTAATATACGAGCAGGATTCGGGGGAATTGGATGAGGACGAATTGTATCAGTCCCGCTATAACCGAAATATTTTTTTCGAGGAGGTAATGGCTCCTTCGGCAATTTTGGAAGTAGTTATCCTGTTGGATCTTTCCGGTTCCATGTGCACGAAAGATAAAATCCCTTTGCAGATAGAAATATCAGCCGGGTTGGCTTTGGCTTTCAACAAGTACCCGAATGTCGTGTATTATTCCATCTACGGGCATCGCTGTGGGGATGACGGGATTGAGATTACCCGTTTCCATGACCGGGGCGAGAAATTGCAGCTTGGGAAGTTGTTCTCGCAACAGGCATTGAACGCCAATGCCGACGGGTATGCCATGTTGTATTGCTTTGATAAATTCAAATCTGACGCGAAGAATAAATTGTTCCTTATGATTTCCGATGGAGCACCTTCTGCCACGGGATATGACGGAGAGGATGCCCGAGAGCACGTGTGGGTCGTGGTGCAGGAAGCCAAAAAGCGAGGAATAGAGGTCTTGTCTATCGGAATAGATAATTTCGATCAGGCGGATATGTACGAGGAGTTTATCCCTTATTCCGGTCCGGAGATCACGACAAAAATATCCCAATGGATTCGTAAAAAGTTTATGTCGATGGCGGATGACAATTCGTTTTGAATTGTAATTAGGAATAAAGTAATAAAGTCCATAGAATAGTTCTATGGACTTTATTACTTTATAGGTTGTAGGATTATAAACCCAATTTCTTACGGATAGCTTTCGGGATAGCATCTTTGTGAACCATGATTGCTACCGTTTGCAGACGGCAGAAAGGTTCGGACATGTAGAGGTAACCGCCGAAATCGCTTCTTTCCTCACCCCATGAATTTTTCGTTTTATAATACAGAGTTCCGTTTTGATCTTTGAGCAATCCGGTGATATGCATCAAATGGTCGTCCGTGGTTTGGCGGTTGTTGAATTTGAATTGACGTTTTGCATCATCCACTTTCATTTCCGGTACAGGGGATTCGAAAGATTGTATCTTATTTTTTCTTTCTTTTTCACTGAGGGTAGTCCATTTGTCGATCTCGGCGTTGATCATTTCTTCCGGGTTATCCGTCGGGAGAATAGCCAATCCGCTGGAATGGTTGAATCCGTTGTGGCTTACGTCGCCATCCCAACAAACGGTGTAACCGTTTTTGAGGGCGTTGTTCATCACTTCCATGAGTTCGTCGATCGGCAAGTTGTAGTACTGTCCGTGCAGCCAGTTGTCTGGGATGGGAAGTACCGTGGCTTGATAGAACGGGAAAGCCTCGAAGGACGTGAGTTCCACGTAATCGTCAAGGTTCAGGTCTAATGATTGGGCAAAACTTTGTGGCGTGTATTCTTTTCCCTCGTAAGTGAAAGTTTCGGGCGTATCGCCAAGATACGATTCGATGTATCTCATAAAGCCTTTTGTCCACACGGGAGTAATCTGGCGGTTCGGGTTTTTGTTGACCCCGTCAAGGATACCTTGCAGGGCTTCTACCATTTCAGCATGAATGTGAAAATCCCGCCCGTATTGTAGTCCGGTGTACACTTCTTCCGGAACAATACCGTATTTCTTGATCACGTGAATCACGTCGTGGGCTTGTCCACCTTCGCTGAAATTGGTCTTCCCGTGAAATTGAACGTAACGCAAACCTTTTTCAAAGTAAGCGTTTTTGGCAACGTAAAGTTCTGCCAGGTCGTAGACCGGTTTCCCTTTGCGTAATAATTCTGATTCAAGGAATGAAAGAGCCGCGTAATCCCAGCAAGTGCCGACGCTTTGTTGATTCTTTACTGGGGTTGTTTTTAAATCGGCAACTGTCGTGAATTGATAGCCGGAACGAGGTCCGCCTTTTTGGGCGAATAAGGTCGTGCTGATTGCGGAAAGCAAAACGACCAAGCATAAAGATAGATGTCTAATCATATTTGAGTTATTTTTAGCATTTTTGTTCGATCACAAAGCTAACGAAAATTCTTCACGGGCTAAATTTTATTTGGATAAACTTTGCATCAGGTAGTAGCCGGTCCATGTTGCAGCGAGCCCAAGTACCACGCTTAACCCGATATTAAGGGAAAGTAAAAAATAGGCTTTCGTGCTCAATAATTGCAGGTTATCCAACGAGAAAGTGGAAAAAGTGGTGAAACTCCCGCAGAAACCGACAGCCAGTAACAGGCGATGATTGTTCGTGAGAATATTGGCATGGGTTAATAATCCGGCGATGATGCCCATGAGAAAGCAGCCCGCGATGTTCACGATAAAAACTCCTATCGGGAACGCGGTATCGAAATTCTTTTGGATAAAACCACTTAACCAGTAACGGGAAACCCCGCCGAACATGGAACCGAGCGCAACAAACAATAGATTACTCATGTTATTTTTATAGATGGATAAAAAAATCTTTTCATCGCAAAATTAATGCTTTGTAGCGGATAATCTATATCTTTACCTTGTTTTTTGGATTTGTGTAGAAGAAGCGTTTAAAATATAAATTATCATCTATGAAAAAAAGAGTTATATTACTTTTGAGTGTTACCGCTTTGGTCGCCTCTTGCAAAGAGGGAGCCAGGCAGACGGAGAATCCGTTGATGCAGAAATTTGAAACCCCGTTTCAAGCTCCGCCTTTCGATAAGATCAAATTGGCTGATTACAAGCCAGCTTTCGAGGAAGGGATGAAACAGCATAAAGCTGAAATCGAGGCAATCGTGAATAACCCGGAGGCTCCGACTTTCGAGAACACGATCGTGGCTCTCGACCAATCCGGGAAATTATTGAACCAGACATCTGCTATCTTTTTCAATCTTTGTGAGGCTGTCACGAGTGACGAAATGCTGGCTTTGGCAATGGAGATCAGTCCGGCTGTTACTGCCCACGGGGACGAAATTAACATGAACCCGAAGCTTTTTGCCCGAATCAAGGCGTTGTATGATAAAAAAGAGTCATTAGGATTGGATTCTTTGGCATCGCGCACGTTGGAGAAATACTATAATGATTTCGTTCGAGGGGGGGCTAACCTGAATGATGAAGACAAAGCTAAGTTGATGAAAATTAACGGCGAATTGTCCAAGTTGAGTTTACAATACGGCAATAACCTGTTGAAGGAGACGAATGCTTTCACGTTGGTAATCGATAATGCCAAGGATCTGGAAGGACTTTCCGATAATGCAATAGCTTCAGCAGCGGCAGAAGCGAAGAACAGAGGCATGGAAGGGAAATGGGTATTCACGGTGCAAAAACCGAGTATGCTTCCTTTCCTGACGTATGCAAAGAACCGTGATTTGAGAGAGAAGTTGTATAAAGGTTACTACATGCGGGCGAACAATGATAACGTTAATGATAATAAGGCGGTGCTTGCTCAAATGGTAAATTTGAGAACCGAGAAAGCCAAATTGTTGGGCTTCGATACTTATGCCGCTTATGTAATTGACGTGAATATGGCAAAGACGCCGGAAGCCGTGCATTCTTTCTTGGAAAGAGTATGGACTCCCGCGTTGAAAGTTGCCAAGCAAGAATTGGCTGAAATGCAAAAGATCGCGGACAAGGAAGGCATGAAAGAAAAGTTGGAGAGTTGGGATTGGTGGTATTATGCCGAGAAACTCCGGAAACAGAAATATGACTTGGACGAGTCCGAGATGATGCCTTACCTGAAACTCGAGAATGTGCGTGACGGCATGTTCGAGGTCGCGAATAAACTTTACGGGATCACGTTGGAGAGACGTACGGATATACCCTTGTATCACCCGGAAGTGGAAACTTACGAGGTGAAGGATGTGGACGGTAGTTCTTTAGGAATCCTTTACCTGGATTATTTCACTCGTGCGAGTAAGTCTGCCGGGGCGTGGATGACAGAGTTCCGTCATTACACGAAAGAAAACGGTAAGGAAGAGATGCCGTTGGTATCCGTGGTGTATAATTTCTCACCTGCCGTGGGCGATGCTCCCGTACTGTTGACTTGGGACGACACGGAAACGATGTTCCACGAATTTGGTCACGCTCTGCACGGCTTCTTTACTCGTGGCGATTATCAGCGTATAGCCGGAACGATACCTCACGATATGGTGGAGTTGCCGTCACAGGTTATGGAAAACTGGGCGAGTGAACCGGAAGTATTGAAAATGTACGCTAAGCATTACCAGACGGGTGAACCGATGCCGGATGCGTTAATCAAAAAGATTCAGGAGAGCGGGCATTTCAACCAAGGGTTTGCCACAGTAGAATATGTTGCCGCAGCATTGTTGGATATGGATTGGTATTCTCAAGCCACGATACAAGAGTTCGACGTGAATGCATTCGAGAAAGCTTCGATGGATAAATACGGTTTGATTAAAGAAATCTTGCCTCGTTACCGTACAACGTATTTCTCGCACATCTTTGACGGAGGATATTCTGCCGGTTACTACGTGTATCTTTGGGCTGAAGTGTTGGATGCCGATGCGTTCCAAGCCTTCAAGGCTTCCGGAGATATTTATAACAAAGAGTTGGCTGCAAAATTCCGGAAATATATTTTGTCTGAAGGAGGGTATGACGATCCTATGGGACAATATATTAAATTCCGGGGGCAACAACCGTCCGAGGAGCCGCTTTTGATGAAAAGAGGTTTAAAATAGCCCTTGATCATCTAGGGATAAATAAAATAAAACGACCGGTATGAAACATTATCGGTCGTTTTTCGTTTCTATAGATGTTTACAATGAAATACAAAGAACTTTTAAATATTTATAGTTATGATGAAAGGAAATATTGGTTTAGACGCCGCGATGATCAAATCAAGCAAGACGATTTTAAATAACTTACTTGCCGATCATTTTGTTTTACTTGCTAAAACATGGAATTACCATTGGAATATGAAAGGTGCAAGCTTTAGATCTTATCACACATTCCTGGAAGATCTTTACAATGGTTTGATTGAAGATATAGATAGCATAGCCGAACGTGTTCGTGACTTGGACGAGCGTCCTATTGGTTCCTTGAAAGGATGCCTGGAACGCAACCGTATCAAAGAGCAAGACGAGGAAAAGCCGCTTCCCGATGCAAAAGGTATGTTAGCCGCTTTGTTGGATGACAATGCGGAAGTGATACGTCAGATTCGTTCTGACTTGGAGACGATGGATAAGGAAGGGTCAAAGGATTTCGGAACATCCAATTTCTTGGAAGATATGATTGAGAAAAAGGAAAAAGTAACTTGGATGATCCGTGCACATTTGGAATAAGGATAGATTTTTATGTTATGAGTGAATGGAAAGGGACTGCCTGAAAAGGTGGTCTCTTTTTTGTTGCCCGAATAGGATACCGATGTTTTTTGTATCTTCGTACCCGATAATTTGGCGATATGGAAGATAGAGAGATTAGCGGTATTTTAATTCACTGGTACGGGAAAAACAAGCGGGAATTACCGTGGCGGGAAACGAATGATCCTTACCTGATATGGATTTCGGAGATTATATTGCAGCAAACCCGGGTGGTGCAGGGGTTGGATTATTTCAATCGTTTCGTGCGGCGCTTTCCGGATGTGCGTTCCCTTGCCGTGGCGGATGAGGATGAGGTGATGAAATACTGGCAAGGATTGGGGTATTACAGTCGTGCCCGGAACCTGCACGCCGCGGCGAAGCAAATTATGTCTTCTTGCGGGGGAATGTTCCCGCGGACGAGAGAAGGCGTTCTGTCGCTGAAAGGAGTGGGGGACTACACGTCAGCGGCAATCTGTTCTTTCGCTTACAGGCAACCCTATGCCACGGTGGATGGTAACGTGTACCGGGTGTTGGCCCGGCTTTTTGACATTGATACGCCAATTGACAGCGGGGAAGGGAAAAAGTATTTCACGGAGTTGGCACAATCTTTACTGGATGAACGCCGTCCCGATCTTTTCAACCAGGCAATGATGGAATTCGGGGCTTTGCAGTGTGTGCCGAAATCGCCCGATTGCACCCGTTGCCCTTTGAACGGAAAGTGCTTGGCTCTGGCTTCCGGACGGGTGGAACGATTGCCCGTGAAAGGCGGGAAAACCACGGTAAAATCCCGTTATTTTAATTATTTGCATATCCATGGTTGTGGGAGAACTTTACTTGCCAAACGTACTGGAAATGATATCTGGCGTAATCTCTACGAGTTTCCGCTGGTGGAAACAATGTCTTCTGTCTCTTGGGGCGAATTGCAGCAAGTACCTGAATTTGGTATGTTATTTGACGGAATGGAAGGTGTTAGCGTGAAACGGGAGTTCGTGGCTAAAAAACACGTGCTATCTCACCGGGTAATCTACGCCGTGTTTTACGAGATTCTGGTAGATTCTTTTTCTCCTGCCATGCGAAAGTACCTTCTGGTGCCGGATGCGGAGGTAGGTAATTATGCGGTATCCCGTCTCGTGCAATGTTATTTGGAGGGGATAGGAGATGTTTGCGCCCCCATTGGTCTATAGATACGCTACCTTATAAACCAATTATGAACGAATCATAAACGAATCATGAACGCAAATTTACGTTTATGCTACGTTTATGGTTCGTTCATAATTGGTTTTTGGGGGCGGGCAAGGGGCAAGCAACGGTTAGGCAATTGTAGTTCGGATGTGGGCAAGAGATTGCGGGAAAAAGTAGTGTCGATAAATAAATTTTTTCTTTTTTGATGTATCACTGGTGAAAAAGATTTATTTTTGTGTTGATGCGAAAGGATGATCGAGATATACTTGATAGATTCATAAAGAATCGTAAGGAGGGAATTCGGATGTTGTTCGATCGTTACTATCGTCCTTTGGTGTTGTATGCCGGGACATTGATTAGTGACGACACGATGGCGGAAGATCTCGTCCAAGAGTTTTTCGTGCGTTTGTGGGAAGACGATTATCTTGAGCGTATCAGGAGCAAGGCTCTTAGTTCTTATCTTTTTTCTTCCGTTCGCAATAGTTGTTATACTTACTTGCACAAGAACGATGTGCTGCGAGCCCGGGTGGATTACATGTCTGTCGATGTGGCAGCTGATTCGGCTGCTTTATTGAGCCAGGAAATCGTGGACCGGGTGAATGCCGTGATTGCCCGGATGCCCGAGCAAACGGGACGTGTGTTGAATTGCGTGTTAATGCGGGATATGAAATACCAAGATACAGCCGATGAATTGCAGGTTTCTTTGAATACGGTGAAAACTTTGATGCGTAATGGTATGCGTGTTTTGAGGGAGGAGTTGCGGGGAGAGCAAGAGCTGATTATGTTGTTTATCGTTATAGCTTCTCCTGAAGTTACCCAAGAGTGAAAAGTTATATTTTTTGCAAAAAAAATCTTGTCTCATTCACCCGTTTTGATTTTTATTTAGTCCTACTTGTAGAAAAATAAACTAGTATGGCTATATCGGATTATATAGAAGATTTAATTTACCGGGTCTTGGCAGGGGATGCGAGCGAAGAGGAGCGGCAGGTGTTCGAGGAATGGGTACGAGAGAACGAGGAGCATCGATTGTTTTTCCGGGAGGTTGAGCGGGCTTGGTACACCGGAAAGTATTCCGTGAAATGGAGGAACGTGGAAGAAAGTGCGGCATGGCAAGCGGTAGAACATAAGCGGGAGAGTCGGCGTCGAAAACGGATAATACGTATTGGTTGGAGTGTGGCGGCGGCTATTGTGTTACTGCTGGGGATGACGTGGGTGTTTTTCCCTTCGGGAAAGAAGACGCCTGTCGTGGCGGTGCAGTCTGTGGTAAAGCCCGGGGGGGCGAAGGCGGTATTGGTGTTGTCGACGGGAGTGCAGGTCGTTTTGGGAAGCGAACGGGCAGATACGATCCAGGAAAAGGGTTTCTCTATTTTGAACGTGGCGGACTATATAGATTATAGTCGAAAAGATAGCGTGGCATTGGGACGCCCGGTTTACAATGAATTGCGAGTTCCAACCGGGGGAGAGTTTCGTTTGGTGCTTGCCGACGGGACAGTGGTTTACATGAATTCGGAGTCTAGATTGAAATATCCCGTGCGTTTCACAGGTGATGAGCGGTTAGTGGAATTGGAAGGAGAGGCTTATTTTGACGTGTCTCGGGATGAAGTGCATCCTTTTGTGGTTCGCACGGAACGATTAGATGTGACAGTACTGGGTACTGGGTTTAACGTGATGGCATACAAGAAGGGGGCTCGCACGGAAGTTACTTTGGTAAGCGGGAGTGTGGATGTGACGAGTGGGAAAATTAGCGAGGTGTTGACCCCAAACCACCAGTTCGTGATGAATAACGAGAGCCGGGAGTACGAGGTGAAAACCGTGAACGTGGACACGTATGTCGATTGGAAGAACGGCATTTTGAATTTTGACGCGATGCCGTTGGATGAACTGGCTGACAAATTGGGACGTTGGTACGAGGTGAGTTTCTTTTTCAGCAAGGAGAGTTTGAAACAGTTGAAGTTTACGGGTGCTTTCCGAAAATACAACGATATCGACTATATCCTTTTTTTGATAGAGTCAACCACGAATGTAACTTTTAAAGTGAATGGGAATGTAATTACAGTCAACGAGAAATAAAGTTTAAAATCACTTCTGACGGGAATAAAATACCGGAAAGTGTTGGGAGCACGATCCGGTAGTCACTCCCGGGGGAGTTTTAAGTATCACTTAATTTACAAATGTATGAAAAAAAGTAATGTCTTGTGGCTTATTTTGTCAAAAAATAAGCGGCAACAATTGTGGAGAATTATGAAATTGACTTGGATTTTGTGCGTCTGTTTCGTGTGTACGTTATCCGCGAACGGGCTGGCACAGCAAAAATTGAGCATGAACTTGGGAGAAACGTCTATCAAGACGGTTTTCGAGGAGATTCGCCGGCAAACGAACAAGATTGTGATTTATAATGACGACCGTTTGACGTTACAGCAAAAAGTGAAGGCAGATTTTAAGGATATGGAGTTATCTGCCGTGTTAGACCGAATTCTTGCCGGAAGTGGCATGACGTATCGGTTCGTGGATGATTATATCGTGATAACCCCTTTGTTGAAAATGGAAAATGACAGTGTACGAACTGTTAAAGTGAGAGGGCGAGTGTGTGACACGAAAAAGGAACCGTTGGTGGGAGTGACCGTTACCGTGAAAGGCTTGAAGATTGGGGTGGCAACAGATGTGGACGGGAAATATACATTAGTAATTCCTAACCCGCCAAAGAATTTTTCGTTGGTATATTCATTTGTCGGAATGGAAACGCGTGAAATCGTTTACGCGGGAAATGAGGTGATAGATGTGATTTTGAAAGAGGTGTCTGAGACGATGGATGAGGTTGTCGTTACCGGTTACCAGAGAATCCGTAAAACGGATATGGTCGGTTCCACGAATACGGTTAAGCGTGAGGATATGGTTTTCGACGGGACGAACAGCATCGAGCAAATGTTGCAAGGAAAGCTTCCCGGGGTGGTGGTAATGAATACAGGGGGGATGGTTGGTACGCGTCAGAAAGTGCGCGTGCGGGGAACTTCCACCTTGTTGGGGAATCAAGAGCCGGTCTGGGTGGTTGATGGCATTATTCAAGAGGATCCGATTCCTTTTGATGCACAGGCTTTAAATGACTTGGGAGATAACTTTGATATGATTACCAATTTCGTGGGAAACAGTATCGCGTGGTTGAACCCGAATGATATCGAGGACATCACGGTATTGAAGGATGCTTCGGCTACAGTGTTGTATGGTGTGAAGGCCGCGAATGGCGTGATCGTGATTAACACGAAACGAGGTAAGAATGGGCGTTTGTCTGTTACCTATTCGGGTGGTTTGAGTGTTACGGAGAGATTGAACTACAAGAAGATGAATTTGATGAATTCGAAAGAACGTATTGATTTTTCTCGCGAGATTTATGAAAAACGTTTGTTAGGTCAAATCCCGACTACTTCCGTGGGATACGAGCGGGAGATAGAGAGATACATTAACAAAGAGATTACGTTTGACGAGTTTAATGTTGCCGTGAAAGAGCTTGAAGAAATGAACACGGACTGGATGGATATATTGTACCAAACGCAAATGAGTCATAATCATAGTCTAAGTGTATCGGGCGGTAATGATAAAGTGACTTATTATAGTTCGTTGAATTATGTGCAGAATAAAGGAGCGGCTAAAGGAAATAAATCAGAGCAACTGGCTGCTTCTTTCCGTATGGATGCCCATTTAAGTCATAAAATTCGGGCTGGTATTGGAATGAATGCCAGTTATGGAGTGACGGATGGATTTTATACCGTTGATCCTTATTCTTACGCGTTGTCCACGAGCCGGGCAATCCCGTGTTTTGATAAAGATGGAGGTTTGTTTTTTTATAATCGGGCGGACGGCTATAAGTTCAACATATTGCATGAACTTTCCGAAACGGGAAACACGAATGACAGAAGAAGTGTTAATATAAACGCGAATTTTAATTATGACATTCTTCCGGGAGTACGTTTCGAGTCGTTGGCAAGTTTCGGTTCCAATAATACGGTGGGAGAGGCGTATGCATCGGAATATAGTTATTACATTACGGCGATTCGCGGATATGAATTCGGGGAGTATTTGAAGGGTGATTCTAAATATGAACAATCGAAATTACCTCATGGAGGAGAATTAAGTACCACGGAGTCCCGGAGTACCTCGTTCACGTGGAGAAATAGTTTGACGTATGGTCAATTATTTGGAAAGCATCGTGTCGGTTGGGTTATCGGTCAGGAGAGTCGTAGCACGAAATATGACCAGGTGTCGGCGGTAACTTATGGCTATTTCCCGGATAGAGGTAAAAATGTGACTCTACCACCGCAAATGATTTCTGCAGGAATAAATCCTATTTATCAGAAGATTAAAACGAATATAGTGGATCGGACTTCTAATTTCCTGTCTTTCTATAGTAGTATGACGTACTCTTTTGATGAGCGTTACGTGTTTACGGCGAGTGTGCGTTCGGATGCCTCGAATCGTTTTGGGCAGGATAGTAAGTCAAAATTTCTCCCGGTATGGTCGTTGGGAGCGCGTTGGAACGTGCATAACGAGGTGTGGATGCAAAAACAGAAGGTGTTTAGTGAATTGAATTTACGTCTCTCTTACGGTTGGCAAGGGAATGTTGCCGAGAATTTCGGTCCGGACTTGATTGCCAAGCTCCCGACAAACGTGGTGAATAACGTTACCGGTGAGTATGAGTTGGAAATTAGTTCATTGCCTTATGCCGATTTGCGTTGGGAAAAGACAAAAACGATTAATATCGGGGCGGACATGGGATTATTTAAAAATCGAATCATGCTGTCTGTCGAGTATTATATGAAGAAGGCGGAGGATTTGATTATTTACAAGGATGTTCCGGTTTCTTACGGGATAAAGCAGATGCCGATTAACGGTGGAACGATGAAAAATGATGGTATCGAGTTGAATTTGAGCACGACGTTGCTGCGCATGAAGGATTTTGTTTGGAATATTTCGTTGAATACGTCTAAAAACCGGAATCGGATTAAGAGTACGCTTCTTCCCAATAATTCTTGGTTGGCGGCAGTGAGTGGAGATTTGAACAAGGCGGGTTATCCGGTTTCTGCATTCTGGGCTTTCGAGTTGCAAGGACTTGATCCGCAGAATGGTACTCCCGTATTCAATATCCCGACCAAAAATAATAACGAGGAAGGTATTGGGGTCAATGATGCCACGGAGTACATGAAATATATGGGAAAGATGGAACCGGATTTTACAGGAGGTTTGTCCATGTCGATTAGATATCGGAATTTATCGTTGAGCGGTGGTTTTACTCTGAGCCTTGGTGGAAAACGATTCCTGCATTCGTTATTCCAGAGCAAGAATTTCCCCTATTCGTTGCCGAGTGCCTATGACAATTATTCAAAAGATTTCGTGAATCGCTGGAAAAAATCCGGGGATGAAAAATCTACGAACATACCGTCCATCCCTTCCGTGGGAACGGGAAACGTGAATATCAGTTTCCCCGGAGGAAATCTTGTTAGTAACGTGTATGAGATGTTTGATTATTCTGATGCGCGGGTGGTTGATGCCTCTTTTTTCAGATGCAACAATTTAACTTTGACGTATAATTTGCCGCAGAATTTGGTGAAATACATGACATTGAAGGCTGTGTCGATATCAGGGTCGGTAAGCAATCCATTCATGATTGTAAGTAAGGATTACAAGGGGGTAGACCCTGAGGTGGCAACCGGGGGACAACCTTTGGCGAGAAATTATTCAGTACGTTTAAATATTACTTTTTAATAGCATTTGAATATGATACGAATTGGTAAAAATATATGGTATTTAATATGTCTACTCGTTATGTGTGGATGTGGTGATTTCTTGGATGAGACGAGTCAGAACGAGATGAGGCCGAGTTCGGCGGATGATTTGCAGCAATTGTTGATGGGGGAGGTTTACGTTGCCGGACATAGTGAAAACGTGTTCCACATGTACCTGGATATGATGACGGATGATGTCACTTGCGTTTATTCTAAAGACCAGATGGTGCAGCAATATTATAAGCGGTATTTGCCGGTGTATGCCTGGCAGTCTGATATGTTTGAACAATTGGAGAGTGGCGGTGTGCAAGGAGCAGATACGTACGAACATTATTATCGGGCGATAAAAGGGTGCAATGTTGTTTTGGATATGCTCGACAAAGTGACGGGAACGGAAGCCCAGAAAGCCAATGTTAAAGGGCAGAGCTTGGCCATGAGGGGATATTTTTACTTCATGTTGGTGAATCTTTTCGCGAAGCCTTATAATGCGGAGGGTATTGATGTGGAAAAGGCACCCGGGGTACCTTTAATCACCTCATCGGAGGTTTCGGACGATTACCCGAAACGGGCTTCTATCGCCAAGGTATATTCACAAATCGAGAGTGATTTATTGGAAGCGTTGCCACTTTTGGAGCAATTTGGAGTGGGGAATAGCAAATTCAAGGCTTCGGATGTGTTCTGTTACAATTTGTTGTCGCGGTTATATCTTTATATGGAAAAGTGGGACGAGGCTGAGAAGTATGCTTCCTTGGGCTTGAAGAAAAAATCTTCGTTATTTGATTTGGCAAATGCCCCGTGGCAGACTTGGGGAATGATTTACGCCCCAAATGAAAATATATACGGGCGGAAAAGTGAAGAGGTGATATGGTTGGGATACGGGAATAGTTATCAGTATGATTTTGCTCAGTCTGGATTTACTTTTGTTCCCTCGACCGAGTTGGTGCAATTGTATGATTTTACGGAAAGTAACGTGAATAATCGGGGGGATTTACGTTTGCGCTATTATTATGAATACGCACGCGATTTTTTCTCCACGCCGGCTGTAATTAAGATCAAATATGGAATACGAAAAGAGTATACGGTGGAGACGAATTACCCGATTAAAGGGATGCGTGTGGCTGAACTTTATTTGAACCGGGCAGAAGCGAATATTCGTCGTTATCTTCGTGACGGAGATGAAAGTTTGAGGAAGTCAGCCTTGAATGATTTGAATACGTTGCGTTCTCATCGTTATGATACTCGTAACGAGAGTTATGATGATGTAGATTATTCCGGGGAGGCGTTGTTAACATTTTATCAAGAAGAACGTCGGCGCGAACTTGCGTTCGAGGATCATCGTTGGTTTGACTTGAGAAGATATGGAATGCCGGAGATTAGACACGAGTATCAAGCGAGTGAGACAGATGTGCCTGTTACTTACGTGCTTCCGCGAGGCGGAGATCGTTACGTGCTCCCGATTCCTCGTTCGGCTTTGGATAAGAATTTCAATTTGGAAGTAAATCCTTGATGAATATGGTATTAATTAATTTGGATGAAAATGGAAAAGATGAAATATAGTTTATTGATATTGTGCCTTGCTTGGGGTTTGTCAGGATGTTATCATGAAGACTCTTTACACGCTTCACCGGAAAAGGAAAACGTGTATAGCGAGTATGATTTGCCGCAAGGAGATCATGATTACGATAAGATAATCGTGGAAATGTTCGAGAAATACAATACGTTATTTCTCTATAAATATAATCCGGTAGATGTTTATTATGACAAAGATAAATATCTAAATGGAACGTATTTCCCCGAGCAAGACAGTACGGCAAGCGGACTTTTTTACGTGCCTTCGGATGAAGCGTGGGTGGGAAAACAGGTGGAATTGTTGCAGGAATTATGGTTGAAGTATTATCCCGATGCATTCTTGAAACGCTTGCCGCTAAAGGTTTTCTTGGCTGATAGTTTGTATTCGGCAAAAAGCGGATTGGGAACACCCGTGGAACTTTTGAATACAACTTATTTGGTGCGCCGCGGCATTGATTACATTATGGTTACTTATGGTAGCAGTCGGATAGAAAAGATGACCCAGGCTGAGAAATATGAATTCAAGAGATCGCTACATCGGGTATTCTTGGATCATTTGGATTTGCCGGTAACGTCGGAATTTGCCGAGGTTAGTAACTATACGATATTCTCGAATACGAATAATAAAAAGTATATTCACTTTTATGGTTTTCTTAACTGGGAAAATTCAACGACACCACAAGATGACTGGTTCTCGTATATCGACGCGATTGTAGATCATCCGTACGATGAGTTGATTTCTGACGGGGAGTATGGTTATTTGCAC
This sequence comes from Butyricimonas synergistica DSM 23225, assembly GCF_000379665.1. Taxonomy (GTDB): domain Bacteria; phylum Bacteroidota; class Bacteroidia; order Bacteroidales; family Marinifilaceae; genus Butyricimonas; species Butyricimonas synergistica. Next base: position 38,353 of record NZ_KB903368.1, read on the forward strand.
CCGAGCAAAGATACGCAAAAGAGAATACTTCAAAAGTATAATATGGTGATAGATTATTTTAAAAACAATTATCAAATTGACTTGCAAAAGATAAGCAACGATTTGTCAACTTTCGGGGAGTGAGAGTCGTTTGTGGGATGATTTTTTATATATAATAAATTATGGAGAATGCAGTTTTAAAGATCGAGAATTTATCGCATCGTTATAGTGTGCAATGGGCTGTAAAGGATATTAGTTTTGAGATACCGGAAAGGGGAATTTTTGGTCTGCTTGGTTCCAATGGAGCGGGAAAATCAACGATAATGAATATCATGTGTGGGGTGTTGAGACCCACGCAAGGGAATGTTTGGATAAAGGGTATCTCCATGACGGAGCATGCGGTGGAAGCGAAACGTTATATCGGATTTTTGCCTCAAAATCCGCCTGTGCAGACGGAATTGACCGTAAATGAATATCTCTCTTATTGCGCGGGATTGCGTGATGTGCCAAGAAGAGAGGTGCAAAAAGCGGTAGATAAGGTCATGGATCGTTGTGCGATTTCTCATTTTAAAAAGCGTGTGATAAAAAATTTGTCAGGGGGATACCGCCAACGGGTGGGGATAGCGCAAGCTATAATACACAATCCTGATTTCGTGGTGTTGGATGAACCTACCAATGGGCTTGATCCTAATCAGATTCTGGAAATTCGCCGTTTGGTGAAAGAAATCGCGGAAGAACGCACGGTGATGTTGTCGACTCACATGCTTTCGGAAGTTCAGGCATTGTGTAATGATATTCGTATGATAGAACAAGGACATGTTGTATTCGCGGGAACTGTTGATGATTTTAACAATTACATAACCCCTAATTCGGCGGTTGCGACTTTGATGGCTATGCCAACGAGGGTTGAATTGCTAAAACTCCCGGGGGTAATTCGGGTCGAAGAGTTGGGTGGTCCGCGGTATCGTTTATTTTTTGAACGTTCTTCCGATGCGCTGGAACAGATCGTGGAAACATGTGTGAATCGAGGTTGGAGGTTGACAGAGATTAATCTCGAGAAGAGTTCATTGAATGATATATTTGCAGAATTGTCAAAAAAATAATAGGGTATGAGGAAAATTTACGAGATTTCAAAAACGGAGTTACAGACATTGTTTTATTCACCAATTGCTTGGCTTATTATTATAATTTTTGTATTTCAAATTAGCTTGGCGTTTACCTCCGCCTTGGACATGCGTGTAACACAGATGATGTTGGGGTATCGTACTCCGATGTTGACTCAGGATTTATTTGCCAATCCGGCAGGAGGACTCCTGTTTAACGTTCAGAATTATCTTTACCTGTATATTCCCTTGTTGACAATGGGGTTGATGAGTAGAGAATTGAGTAGCGGTTCAATCAAATTGCTTTATTCGTCTCCGGTGACTAACACCCAGATTATTTTAGGGAAGTATTTCTCCATGTTGGTGTATGCTTTGATATTGATTGCTATTGTTGGTATATACGTGATTTTTGGTTGTTGCGTGATCGAAAACGTGGAATGGCGTTGGCTGTTGACCGGTATGTTGGGATTGTACTTGTTGATATGTACTTATGCTGCCATCGGACTGTTCATGTCAAGTTTGACCGCCTATCAGGTTGTTGCCGCAATAGGAACGTTGGCGATTCTTGCCGTATTAAACTATGTCAAGATGATGTGGCAAGATATTGAGTTTGTGCGGGATATTACCTATTGGTTTTCAATGTCAGGACGTTCAACTTCATTCCTGTATGGTTTTATAGGTAGCGAAGACGTGCTTTATTTTTTAATTGTAATATTGCTTTTCCTTTCATTGACGATTGTTCGTTTGCAGGCTTGTAGACAAAAAGCTACCTGGACGACTTCCATTAGTAAGTACGTTGTGATTTTTGTCATTACGGTGGCTTTGGGATATATTACATCCCGGCCGGTCATGAAATCTTATTATGATGCCACGACAACGAAAGCCAACACGTTGACTCCTAATAGTCAAAAAGTGATAGAACAGATGGATGGGGGATTGACGATTACAACTTACGTGAATTTGTTTGACGAAGTGGGGCAATCAATAGCTTTCCCTCGTTTTGTGAATATGGATATGTCTCGTTTTAGCCATTATTTGCGTTTTAAACCGGAGATCAAGTTGAAATATGTATATTATTATGATTCCATATATAATCCGAGTTTAGAGCAGCGCTTCCCTAACATGACAACTCAAGAACGGGCAGAGCGGTTGATGGAATTGTACAAGGTGAATCGTAAATTATTCTTGAAGCCGGGTGAAGTAGATAAATTAGTGGATCTTTCCGGAGAGGGTAAGAGATTTGTGCGGGAATTGGTCCGGGATAATGGTGAGCGGACGTTTCTTAGAATTTTTAATGATTTCGAGAAATTACCTTCTGAAGCGGAAATTACCGCGGCATTTAAACGAATCACGATGAAACTACCGGTCGTGGGTTTCTTGGGAGGGCATGGTGAACGCTCGATTAAAGAAGATAATAATCGCAGTTATTCCGCTTTTGTGAATTACAAGTCATTTCGTCCCGCGTTGATTAATCAAGGTTTTGATGTCGAGGAGGTAACTTTGGAAAAACCTCTTCCGGCGCATATCCGGATTTTGGTGATTGCAGATCCTCTGCAAAAGTTTACCGAGGAGGAACAACGTAATTTAGAACAATATATTGAACGTGGAGATAATTTAGTAATCGCGACAGAACCGAAAAGACGTGATATTACAAGTTCTTTGTTGGAACGTTTCGGGGTGAAGTTTGTGCCGGGAATTTTGGCAAATTCCGGAGAGTATTCAAATTTAACGCAATCCCGTCCGATGATAGGTGTGAAAGATATTTCTGAATTGTATTTGTTAGATGGATTACGTCGTTGGGGAGCTGTCGTTTCTATGCCTGATGCTGTTGGTTTGGAATATTCGACAGATAAGGGATTTCATGTAACAGAACTTCTCGCGACGGATTCACTTTCTTGGAATGAGTTGCAGACGACTGATTTTATGAACGAGGAGCAAAAGGCTACTTTTGACAGCAATCGTGGGGAAGAACAGAGAAGGCATGTGACTGGTTTGGTTTTGACTCGCAACGTGGGCGAAAAAGAGCAAAAGATTACTATTTTGGGTGATGCGGATTGTCTTTCCAATGGAGAATTAAGTTCGGCACGAAGAGGTGTGCGAGCTTCGAATTTTACTCTTGTTCAGAGTCTATTCTTTTGGTTGTCTGATGGGGAAGTGCCGATTGATGTGCGTAGACCGGTATTCCCCGATAATAATCTGCTTATCGGAGGAGATGATATGGGATGGATTTCCGTGGTATTTCAATGGCTCTTGCCTTGTTTTGTCTTGATTTTTGCAATAGTAATTTGGTTGAGAAGGAGAGGACGTTAAATTTTTTGAATAGGGAAATTTCTTTGATTTAAGGAAAAAAGTAAGGTGTGTTGCTATCCATGTAATAAAATGAGATGGGCGACACACCTTTAAAAGTCAATAATCCATTCCCCAAGGTTACGTGTTTCTTTATTGAATGAAACACCGACTTTTACAAGTTGCCGCTTGTCGACCGTGTAGGGGATCAGGTATCCTTTTTCTTCAATTTGGCGGAGGGCGGTTTCTGCCGAACCGTTAAGTTTGAACTCGAAGACATATATGTAGTCGTTTGTTTTGACTACGGCATCGGCTCTGCCACGGGCACTTCGAACTTCTGTTTGGGTGTATTGTCCTAAAAGTTTGAACACGATGAAAAAGATGACCTGGTAATGGCGTTCCGTTTGGTCGTTTAACTCGTAAGGAATGTCCCCAAAGAAGGAACGCAGGCGGGTAAGAAAGGCTTCCACGTCGCCTTCCCGGAGTTCTCGAATAAATTTGCCGATATAGAATGCCGTGTTATTCTCGGAAACAGGCGTGTAGAACGAAGCTGCGAAATTGAGGAAACCGTATTTGACTTCTTCATTGGGAAACCCCAGTGTATAGGTTTGAAATTCTTCCTCGTATTTTTTGATCGTGAGGTAACCGCTCTGGTATACCATGGGAATGGGGTTGTTGATGTCTGCCCGGTCGTCGCTGAGTGAGGCGGCGGGAACTTCAATACTATCCAATTGGCGTAAATCGAAATCGGTTTTCTTGAGCATTTCAACGAGGAAGGTCGGGGTGCCACTGGCGAACCAATAGCTGCCGAACATTCTCTTTTGTAGTGTGTTGAGCACGCTGAACGGGTTGAACATCGGGGTAAATTCCTTCCATGGAGTGAAGCGGTAACCGTCATACCGTCGGGCAAGTTCGTTTATGGCTTCTGCCGTGGTCATGCGGTTGTCTTGTGCCAGGCGTTCCAATTCGGGGGGAAATGTCGTTTCAATCTCCTTTTGGGTCATGCCGCACAAGGTATTGTATTCCACGTCAAAACTGATGTCGTTCAACTGGTTAAGGTTGCTGAATATTCCCATTTGGGCGAATTTCGTTACCCCCGTGATTAGAACGAATTGCAACCACGGGTCGGCATCTTTGAGAACCGTGTAGAAAGCGGTGAGTATCTCCCGGAAATCTTGTTGTAGTTGAGGGTTGTCAAAGCTTCGTAATAAAGGTTTGTCGTATTCATCAATAAGTACGACAACACGACGCCCTGTAGTTTCAAACGCTTTTTGAATTACCGTCATGAAACGAATGGAGTAACTGGAATTAATATCCGTGATACCATAACGATTTTCCCATGCTGTCAACTGGCTCTCGAGAAGATTGATTAGTTTTTCTTTCGCATCGTATCTTTCCGCATTTAAACTGAGATGTAGTACCGGATATTCAAACCAGTCCTGTTCTAGTTTTTCGATAGCTAACCCTTGGAATAATTCCCGTTTACCCAGGAAATACGCTTCAAGCGTGGATAACAACAAGCTTTTGCCAAAACGACGGGGACGGCTAAGGAAACAGGGATTTCCCATTTTTGCCAACCTGTAGACAAGAGCGGTTTTATCTACATACAAGAAATTTTCTTCCCGTAGTTTTTGAAAGCTCTGAATCCCGATCGGGAATTTAGGGGGTAATGTCCTTAGCGTGTCCATGGCTCCGTTTTTATGTTTGTTTTATGCAAAAGTAGTGTTTATATTTGAAATTTTGCCGGTGATTCGAGCAGAAAAGTTTGATCCTTCATTTGGGGATATTATGAGAGAATCATTACTTTTGCGATATCATGGGTGTTGTAATTAAGTCAGATAAGGAATTCGAGAAATTCTTCCGGGAGAATTTTCCAGCCGTGCAGGCGTTTATGCGGCGTTACACGGGTGACGATGAATTAGCGGCAGATTTGGCACAGGAGGCATTCATGCGGGTGTTCGAGCGGCGGGGAGAGATTGTTTCGGTGGAATTCGGGAAGGCTTTTTTATACACGGTGGCACGGCATCTATACTGGAACCATTGTAAACATCAGCGAGCGGTGGAGAATTATTTCGCGCAATTGGATGAAAATGATACGGATGATTACAATTTTTTGGAAGAGGTGACCCGGCAGGAAACCATACGGATTTTATATGCGGCAATAGAGCAATTGCCTCCCCGGACTCGTGAAATCATTCAAATGAACCTAAAAGGTATGAATAATACGGAGGTCGCCGAAGAGTTGCAAATTTCCGTGAACACGGTGAAAGATTTGAAAAAGTCGGCTTACGTAACATTAAGAGGTTTATTATCAAAAAATTATTTCCTGGTATTGACTTTCCTTTTGGGGGATTGAGTGTTAAAATCGTCTTTTTTTGAATTTTTTTTGTTGTTCTACCCACCCACTTTCGTGTTAAAGTAATCTCTAGGGTAAAATAGCAATAGATATATGGATTTATTAGAACGACGAATGAGGATTGCCCGGTTGATCGCGAAAGAACTGGCGGGAACGATCGGTGAGGGGGAACGGGAGGAATTATCCCGTTGGCTTGCGGAAGACGGGCGGCATCAAGAGGAGTACGGGCGATTGAAAATGTCGTTGGAAGCAAACGACAGGGTGTGGGAGGAACAAGCCGCGGGACGTCGGATGACGGATGCCTATTGGGAGCGAGCGAAACGACGGATCAGGAAACAACGGCGCATTGCGTGGAGTAAGTATGCAGCGGCGATTGTACTTCCATTGGCAATAACGGCTTTTTGGCTGATGAACCGGGAAACACCGCGGGTGCAAGTACCCGTGCGGACGGCTGCCATCACTCATGGCGTCGTGAAGGCTCAATTGCAATTGGCCGATGGGCGTAAGGTGGAATTGAACGACACGACACGCTTGCGTATAAAAGAAACGGGAGGTACCGAAATTCAAACATCGGACAAAATGGTGAAATACACGGGGTGTGATACCGTGGAGATGCCGTTGACCGGGGATAGGTATAACACGTTAGTCGTGCCTCGTGGAGGAGAGTTCGCCTTGGAACTGTCAGATGGTACCCGGGTTTGGTTGAATTCCGAATCAACCTTGAAATATCCCGTTCGTTTTGCGGGAAATCGGCGGGAAGTGGTGATGACAGGAGAAGGATATTTCGAGGTGGCAAAAGATGCAGGCAGGCCTTTTATTGTGGCGGTAAACGGGGTGAATGTGCGGGTCCTGGGTACGAGTTTTAATATTTCGGCGTACAATGAAAAAGTGGTTACTACCTTGGTCGAGGGAAAAGTCCAATTACAAAAGGGAATAGATAGCGTGACCTTGACGCCTAATCAACAAGGTATATGGCAGGCAGGGAAGTCCGGATTTGAGGTTAAACGGGTTGAGGCTCGGAATTATTCGTTGTGGCGTGAGGGAATTTTCTGTTTTGAGGATACGGACTTAGAAACAATTTTGGATGCTATGGCTCGTTGGTATAACGTGAATATTTTTTACGTGAACCCGGGTTTGAAGTCCATGAAATTCTCCGTGGAAGTGAAACGCTACGAGAATATAGAGCAGATATTGAGGAGAATAGAACAGACTAAACGTGTAAAATTTGAGATAAAAGATAAAACTATATGCGTGTGTGAATGAAAAAAAGACAGGCAACGCCCCCACGTTACCTGTCGGAATACATTCAATAATTAATTCAATGTAAAATTTAGAAACAAAGTTATGAAAAAAAAGTGTAACTCGAGTGGTCTTATGAAAATAAGGCTGCGAAAAAAGTTGTTGACTATGAAATTTTTTGTGCTTTTTTTCTTGTTGTCCGTGTCGGTGTCGGCAACGACTTATTCGCAGGATACAAGATTAACTCTTTCGATGGAAAACGTTTCTTTGACGGAAGTGTTTTCCACGATTAGAAAAAACACCTCGTTCACGTTTATTTATAACGTGGATGACGTGAGAAATTTACGGGTGAAATCCTTGAACGTGAAGGATGCCACGGTGCAACAGGTGTTGGACGAGGCGCTTCAAGGTATGGGATTTATTTACCGGATCGAAGATAATGTTATCGTGATTCAACCGCAAGAGGTGAAAGAGGAAAAGAAATCAGTTCGAGTGAAAGGATTCGTGTATGATATGGCAAAGCAGCCAATGCCGGGAGTGACTGTGAAGATCGTGGGGGTGTCTTTGGGTACGGCCACGGATGCGAAAGGATGGTTTGCGCTTGATTTGCCTTTGTTAAAAGGAGCTTTGGAATTTTCTTTCGTGGGTTTTAAGAAGCAAGTTGTAGAGTTCACCGAAAAAACAGATACATTACGTGTAACACTAGAAGAGGAAATTTCGGATTTGGATGAAGTCGTGGTTCGGGCTTACGGGACACAGAATAAACGGGAAATGATTTCTGCTATTTCATCCGTGAAAGCGGAAGAGATGAAAGAGCTCCCTTCTGCTAGTATTACTTCCATGCTACAAGGACGTTTGGCTGGTTTGCAGATCGTAAATCAGTCTGGAGCACCGGGTAGTGCTGCGGTAGTGGCCGTTCGTGGATTTAATTCTTTAATAGATGTACAGGGGGCTAGTGATGGACAACCTTTGTACGTGGTAGACGGAATCCCGATGAATTCATTCGTTTCTCCTGTAACGGGAACGAATACTCTAGCAGACTTGGATCCTTCTATGATAGAATCGGTTGAAGTGTTGAAAGATGCTGCCGCGGCTTCTATCTATGGGTCACGTGCCGGTAATGGCGTAATTATGATCACGACAAAAAAGGGCCGGGCGGGTAAAACAAGTTTTGCGGCGAATGTTTCTTACTCTGTCTCTCAATTAATGGCTTATCCGGAGCAAACCGGTGGGCGTATGGAAAGATGGCTCGATATTTTGTACATGCGAAATCACAAAGAAGCTTATTATGATTGGAAAAATAATTCCATGGTGTATCCGAGTTCTTATGTAGAAACTTATCAGGCATTTGGAGGCGTGTATGACGAGTTTTGGGGATACGGGCAAGAAGAAATTGCTTATAAACAAAAATTGCAAGATAGTTTAAATCCTTTTTATAACAATAGTACGAATTGGTGGAAGTATGCTTTTCGTACGGGAAAAGTCGTGAATGCTAATGTACAGGCTTCCGGGGGAACGGAAAAGTTCTCGTATATGGTGGGAATAGGTTATTACGATGAAACCGGAATCATGATTAACAGTAATTATTCTCGAGCCAATTTAATTTCTAATGTGTCTATTTCTCCCAACGAGAGTTTGCGAATGGAAGCTCGGGTTTACCTTTCTTACGTGAATAAGAACGTGAACTTGGGAAATAGTATTTCCCGCGGAGGTTACGAGGGAATCTCCGTGGATCCGCGTACGCAAAGCACTTTGTTGGAGGGGAACGGACAGATGGAAGATGAGTGGTTAAAATATTCTAAAGGGATGGTTACCAGGAGTGATGATTACCGTCTTTTGACTAGTGCTTTCCTAGAATATCGTTTGTGGAAAGGGTTGACAATCTCTGCATCGGCTAATGTGGATTACTCGCAAGCGAATTTGAACAAGTTTACACCGAGTACATTGAGCGGGACGGCCAATGAAAATACATCTGCTGGCAACGTATTCCGTACGGCACAGTTGTCTACGGAGGAGTTGTTGCATTATAACGCTTCTTTTAATGATGTGCATAGCGTGGACATTATGTTGGGATATAATGCCAACAAGGAGCAAAAAATGGGAATATTGGGTTATGGGCGTCGTCAGGCAACAGACAATATTTATTATTACAATGCTGACGAAAATAGTTCCATTTATAATTATGGGACGGAAAGTAATCCTAATTGGTTGTCTCTGACATCCTATTCATCGAGTTTCCGGGAAAAGTCGATGGTTAGTTTTTTCGGGCGCATGGGGTATAATTACAAACAACGCTATCTGCTAGAAGTGGGATTTCGTCGGGATGGTTCATCGACTTTCGGGGAAAATAATAAATGGGCAAATTTTCCTTCTGTTGCCTTGGGGTGGGCATTCTCTGATGAAAGTTTTGTGAAAAAATATACCGCTAATTGGCTGAATTGGGGGAAAATTCGAGCAAGTTTTGGAACTTCAGGACAGGTTTTTTCTGATGAATATTTGGCTTATGGGTCGCTCGGGCAGCAAACGGGAGTGTCGTTTGATGGGAATGCCGGAATTGTAGCGAAAGCTTCCGTGAGTCCCGATCTGACTTGGGAGAAAACGGAACAATATAATTTAGGGCTTGATCTAGATATGTTTGAATATCGTCTGGGAGTCAAATTGGATTATTATTATAAATTGACGAAATCATTGCTTTATACCGTGAATGCACCGGGTAACGTGAATGCTTTTAACGTGTTTATACGAAACGCCATGGAAATATCTAACGAGGGGCTGGAACTGGAAATGACAGGTGATATTGTTCGAGGGGAGAATTTGAACTGGAGAATGAAATTCAATATTTCTCGAAACTGGAATCGTTTTAGGAAATCGTACGATGATAAAGACAAAGGTTCTCTAATATTGGGTAAACCGCTTTATCAAATTAGTGTTTATAAAGATAATGGTTTTTACCAGTCAGAGGAGGAAGTCCCAGTTTATTACAAATCAGATGGACAGCCTGTGTACTTGGGGCAGAATTCCACGAACGGTCCGAGTGGATTGGTCGGTTCGTACAAAATTGAAGATTTGAATCAAGATGGGGCTGTTGGTTATGGAGATAATTATTATGCGGCTTCTGCTCTGCCTGTGGCTTATGGTGGATGGGTAAATGAGGTGAAATGGAGAAACTTTGATTTGAGCATGTTGTGTAATTATTCTTTGGGACGACATATCTTAAATACAGGGTGTGTTTCGCTTACTTCTATTGATAATGTTAAGAATGCGGATATTCGCAATTATACATTTTGGCAGGAAGAGGGTGCGCATGCTGATTTACCGCAATACGGAATTCCCGTTCAATCTTTACTTGCTTCCAAGATAGAGCGTGTCAATTATTTCAGTTTAAAGCAATTGACTTTGGGATATAATCTATCGGGGCAGGTCGCAAAACAAGCTCATTTTTCTGGGGTAAGAATTTTTGCCACAGTTGAGAATCTATTTTATTTAACTAACTATTCTTACAAGACAAACCCTGAGACAGTGGATATTTACACGGGATTGGATGACGGTAGTGCTTACCCGTTGCCTCGCAAATGGACTTTAGGTTTAACGCTTAATTTTTAATGAAAATGAGAATATATAAAAAAATAGTAGTAGTATTGACATTGTTCTTTACCGTGGGTTGTACGGATTTGATTGATCTTGCCCCGGAAGATACATTAACGTATGAGTCTTTTTTTCAATCAGAACGAGATGCTGAGGCTTTGTTAAATAGTTTGGAAAGTTCCATGAAGAATGTAGCTTGGGATGCTCATGATATGATCGGTTGTATTGCTGATAATATCACGAATTCTTGGTACGTGAATCTTCGGAATCTAGCAGGGTACACGAATAATTGGACATTAATGTATAACAAAACTTTATCCTATGCCGATATGATAATAGAGAATGTCAGTCGTTTCCCCGAGCCTGAAAAGATGCAGCCTTACGTGTTACAAGCCTATTTTGCGAAAGGATTGACTTATTTTCAACTGGCAAAATTCTGGGGGGAAGTACCGATCAAACGAGGGGCTACTTACGATTTGGAAAAATTACCTAAGAGTACGATCCCGGAGGTGTTAGAGGTGGCAACAGATTATGCGCTAAAAGCCCTTGATTTACCGAAATTTGAGGAATTAAAAGATTACACTGGAACGGCCCGACCCCAGAAACAATATGGAAGTAAGGGGGCTGCCGCTGCTTTGTTAGCTCATTTGTATGCTTGGCGGGCGGCGATCGAGGAGAAACCTGAATATTGGGCAGAGGCGGAAAAGTACTGCACGATGATTATTGAGGGAGAAACCGGGTATTATGAATTGGCGACGGATCCGGAAAAAGTTTGTACCGAAGTGATGTTGCGAAACAGTGGCGAGAGTATTTTTGAATTTAGTAATGACAGAAGTGTTAATCGTTTTTTTCAAAATACTTCTCTCTATCAAAGTATTGATTATGTAGGATTTCCGATTATGTCTGAAAGTTACAAGATGCCCAATACGTCATATACTTTTGAAATTTACAAGACGACAGTGAATGATATGTTTGAAAAGTCGGATAAGCGTAGGGATGCTTATTTTGGGGGTATAGATGCGGACTATTTTTACGTGGTTAGAGATACTCTTACGAATGTGGTGAAACAATGCTATAGTATAGATGATGGTTTGGAAACGAAGTATTTTTTGTATGATAGGGATGGACACGCTACGGTACAGATGAAGCAATTGTTGGAGAAAAATGAAAGGATTGATTCTCGTTATGCCAATGGTAGTATAAAAAAAGCATTGGTCGCTAAATTCCGTTATCCTTTTTATGTGAAATATGATTGGTCTCCGACAGAGAGTTTTGTTATGATGGACCAGGCCCGAATTCATTGGCGTTTGGCTGATATTATTTTGTTGAGGGCAGAATGCCGGGTTCGAAAGACAAATCCAGATAGGAATGGAGCTATCGAGGATTTGAATAGTATTCGCCAGCGGGCATACGGGAATAATAGTCGTGATTATCCTTGCGCAGACGATCAAGCAAGGGGATTAGCTAGTGATTTGCAAAAGGCAATTTTTCGGGAACGAGAGAAAGAGTTGATGTTTGAAGGGCATCGTTATTATGATGTCGTGCGGAATGGTTGGGACTACGTGCGCACGGAATTACCTCCAGCATTTGCGACGCTCACGGATCAGGATATTCACGACGGGGCTCTTTATTTGATAGTTGGTCAACAGGCTTTTGATAATAATGACTTGATGAGACAAAATGTATATTGGGATAGAAAAAATAATTAATGTGATATGAAAAGATTAGCTTTATATATAGGAATATTTACTTGTTTGTGGTTCACGGCTTGTACGAAAAACAATTATTACGATTCGGGAATCTGTAATGGACGACATGATTGTAGCCTCTTGGAATACATGGAGCAACATAGTTATGATTGGGATTCTACTGCTTTAATGGTACGTCATGCGGGGGCAGATATGGTTCAGCTCTTCGAGGGAAAGGATCTTGCTCATCCGGAAATCACTTTCCTTGGACCTACGAACCATTCTATTCGTCGTTATTTGTTGCAAAATGGGTATGGATCGATCAGCGAGTTGGATCCCGCTTGGTGTAAAAAGATTCTATTGCAACACGTTATCGATGGAAAACACATGATGGAAGATATTCCTGAGGGGGAAGAAATTGATGGGAGTATTATTGGTAAGGACGGTAGGATGTATACCACATTAAATGGTAATCGCATGTGGATGTGTACTTACACGGATGATTATAATGGGGCGATGGGACTTGGTTTGACAAGCATTCATTTGTCTTCCATTGATGGACGTAGGAAAATACAAATTGCTTCGTCTAACATCGAACCTAATAATTGTGTGGTACATTCGTTACATTATAGTTTTACATTAGGTCAAATGGTAATAGAATAAAATATGAGAACGTTGATAATTATTGTAAGTGTTTTATTTTTATCGCTTTATTCTTGTCGTGATATGACAGAGGGATATTTGATAACAGAAAATGCAGGCTATAATCCAGATAGTTTGATTGTATTGAAAAACGTGCCGGAATCCGAGTATATCACAATTTCTAATCCGGCTTATGAAGCTGGAATAGATGCAGGAAAAACTCCGCAAGAATTGGAACAAAACGGGATATTCCCAACAATTCAAAAAGAGAATGAATATTATGTTCGTGTAAAAAATAATTCTCCTTGGCAAACATTGTACTTGCAGGGGTACGAAGGCACGGAACCTATCACGTTTGAAGTTGAGGCTGTGACTTCTACGGCAGGGGATGAGGCTGCACGGGTATTTAAAAATGAATTGATTATCCGAGGAAAAGGTTACATGAGTTATCCATTGAAAAATAATGCTGTTCCGGGTAAGTATCATGTTTCTATACGTTTGACAAATGCTGGTTATAGTCAAGTCGTGACAAATGTGTTTACTTTTATAGTGATTGAGTAAATTGTAAATGATAGCGTTGTTTATTAATCCGTTGTACGATATGATTTGGTTGTGGAATTTTAATGCGACCCGTCGAGAGCTGGGAAATAGAAGGATATCGTTTACGGTGAACTAGAGCGGATGTGTCAGCAAGTGCTGTCCCGTGACGAGTTGATGATGGTGTTGAATTTCTCCCAGAAGAAGGAGAGAGAAGCTCGGGAAAGTAATGTCTACTGGCGGGAAAAACTGGTGTTGTATTACAAAACCGGGCTGAATCGGGCGGAACTAGGTCGATACGAGGTAGTTTGAGAAGGTCGTGGATGAACAGACACAGGGGATTTCTCGAGTTTGCGCGGGAGTTATGGAAGGATATGGATGTGATATTTGAACCGAAAAATTAGTTGTAAGGATTAGTACTTGCTATCTTTTCGAGAGAAAATTGCTTGTTTCTTATTTTCGCCGGGGCATCTTTTTCGCATATGCGAGGAAGGTGCCCTAGTTTTTGATAGCTAAAGACATCTGCCGGGAGACCTGTTGCTCGGGACATAATATTGCAATATTATGGAACAGAAACAAAATGATAAAGGAATGGAAAACAGCCTCCCGGCAAGTAATGCTGTTGTGGTAAGTGATCGTTATCTAAGTGATCGTTTTTTGTCTGGAAAATGACACTTACCGGATGGTCTTGTGCTCGAGAATTGCCTGGTTGCAAGCGGATCGGGATGATTGTTTTATTTATTTCAAGGACGGCACTAAAATGATCGTGGTCCACATGGAGAAAAATAACAGGTAAACATGTATAACCCGTCCCCGGAGACCGCCTCCCGTGCAGGTTAGTGAAAAACTAAAATTACAAGGCCTCAATTTCTTCTTGGGGTAGCCCCATTTGGGCGATGGATTCCGGTGAGATACCGAATGATTTCATGTTATGGACGATCGTCCTTTTTTCTTCTTCTCTTCCTTCCACTCTCCCTTTTTCCTCCCCGCTGGCTAATCCTCTCTGCTCTGCACTGTAGAACAATGTTTTCTCGGTACTCGATGTCCGAGATCTCCTGCCCGGGTGCGAGTGGAAGCAGGGCGTTGAGTAAACTCATCACCAAGTCGGGATGTTCCCCGAAGACGCATTTAAAGGGTAGGTCAGCCTTGGGATCCAAGTATTTCATGGCGTTATTTTATTTGTTAATTATTCAACAATCACAGAATTGTTGATCAAAGTTGAAATAGCAAAAATGGAAATCGAAAAAAGAACTAGTGAAATTGGATCGAAGTGCAATTTTTCGTACAATGCTTTTTGGGCGTTTATTTCAAGGATGATACTAAAATCATTGTGATTTACCCGTTGGAAAAAAGGTTTTCTCGTTTTATTTTTTTAGAAAAAGATTATTTTTGTGAAAATTGTATTATTGGAAATATAACCTTAAATGCTATGTGATAGATGAGTGATTCAGGATTATCGCCAAAAGTTATCGGAATTGCTCGTCACCGTCTTCAAACGGATGGCGAAGGAGTTTCCACGTTGGTGGCGTTTCACGGCTGCCCGTTGCGTTGTCGGCATTGCTTGAACCCCCAATCGAGGGACAAGGGAAGGCAATGGAAACGGTATGATTGTGCCGCGTTGTATGACGAGGTGAAGGTGGATGCCCTTTATTTTCTGGCAACTCGTGGAGGGGTGACTTTCGGGGGAGGGGAGCCGTGCTTACAGAGTGAATTTATCCGGGAGTTCCGGGAGCTTTGCGGGAGGGAGTGGCTGTTGACCTTGGAAACTTCGTTGAACGTGGAGCGGGAGCGTATAGAGCGTTTGCTTCCGGTGGTAGATCGTTTTATTATTGATATTAAAGATATGAATCCCGTTATTTACAAGCGATACACGGGGATGGATAACGAGGCTGTCATCCGTAATCTCTGTTTATTGATCGAACGGGGACGGGCGGGAGATATGATTGTACGCGTACCCCTTATTCCCGGTTATAATACCGATAGTGACCGGATGGAGAGTTGTCGGCAGTTGGAAGGGATGGGGGTAAAGCATTTTGATCTTTTCACGTATATAATAGACAGGTATGATGACTCCAGGAAAACAAACATGTAGAATCTTGAAAGAGATCCGCAAACAAATTGCCGAGGCGAACGACATAGAGTATATCGTTTCGGGATGCCAGTATAAAGGGGATTGTTTGGGTACTTGTCCCAAATGCGAGGAGGAGGTGCGTTATCTGACGCAAGCCTTGGAACACAGGCGTTTGGCGGGTAAGGTGGTCTCGTTGGTCGGGTTGTCCGTGGGGTTGTTGGGGCTTCCGCAAGCGGTGTGTGCTGCGGGAGAGGGGGATGTTGTCGGGGTGGAAACGGTTCACGTGAGAGCGGGGAAGGTACTCGTGAAAGGTCGGGTCACGGATAGCGTGGGGAATCCGTTGGAGAATGCGCATATCGTGGAAAAAGGAACTGCGAGGGGAACTTGCAGCGATAAGGATGGATATTTCACGTTGTGCGTGTCGGGATCGTTGCCGATATGTGTTTCGTTTGTCGGGTTTCAAACGAAGGAGATTTGGGTGCCGAGAGGGGGTATTCCTGATTTGCGGGTGGTGTTGGGGCGAGAGGTGTTCGTGATAGACGAAATTGGGGTGGATAGCTATTTTGAATATACTCGAAGATATGCTATTTCAGGTGTTGCAACTCTTAAAACGGATGACATTGTAACAAAACGTCGAAGAAGGTTTCATGTTGACGGGTGTGTCGTGGACGAGAACGGGATTCTCTTGTCTGGTGTCGAGATTTACCGGAAACGGTGTAAAAAGGAGATCCACGTGCAATATGTTTACCACCGGGGAATGTTTGATTTTTGGCAAAAAGGGCACAAGAAACTTTGGTTCGTCAAGGAGGGATATTTGCCGCAAAGGGTGAAAGTCAAGAAAAAGAATGCGAAAGGACTGCAAGTGGTGTTGAAAAGAGAAATCCAAGATAAAAAACGTAGTGTAAAGTAGCGATCAATTTAGAATGATTTCGTATCTTTGCATCATATTTTTCGTAAATAGTGGTATGAAAGCTTTCATGAAATATTGTATTCTGCTCATTTTAGCGGTAGTCTATCTCGGACAACAGATGGATACCTCTCGCTATGTGGAAAAGGCGGTGAGGCAGGAGCGGCTTGTTTCTAATGAAAAGGAGGCTTTCGAACGGTTAGCTATGCTGACGGCGATGAACGGGAACGCATTACCGGTGAACGTGGCACATGACGTTTCAAACGTACAGCCTACTTGCCGTTATTTGCAGAGGAATAGTTTTTCGCTTCAGGTCGAGGAATATAGAAAAATACTTACGCCTTATTTCAGGTATGTCGAAAATGATTATCTCGACTCTTTCGCGTTAAGACAGGACGGTGGATACTATGTCTTTGCCTTACGTGAAATCATTGTATGATTCAATTTTATTTTGTGGGAAAACTTTGCTCGCTCGTGAACGGGTAAAGGATGCTTTCGTGTGTCGCTATCGAATACACGGGACGGGACTGGTCTAAAGGAGTGTTGCCAGTATTCTGAATAAAATAATCATACATAAAATTAATATCATGGAAACTAAATTTGACTATATTGATGATGTCATCCTAAAAGTAGATGAAGGAAAAGTAGAGAAAAAGAAAAAATCACCCGTGAAACCTTTAGGGTTGTTGCTCGTGGGAGCTGCCATTCTTTGGGTTGGCGCAAATCATATTAATACGGCACAGAGCGATACGCTCTCTTCCATCATTATTATGATTGGGTTGGCTGTTGTGGGTTGGGGAATTATGGCATTTATTATCAAGAAAGAACG
Organism: Butyricimonas synergistica DSM 23225; assembly: GCF_000379665.1. Classification (GTDB taxonomy): domain Bacteria; phylum Bacteroidota; class Bacteroidia; order Bacteroidales; family Marinifilaceae; genus Butyricimonas; species Butyricimonas synergistica. The sequence continues at coordinate 55,575 of NZ_KB903368.1, forward strand.
TTACGTGTACAAGCCGACGGGAAAAGCCATGAAGAAGCACAAAGTGTACGTGGCCGCGAACCAATCTTCTCAGTTGTACAATATTATCGAGCAAAACAAGTTTGATGATCTCCAGTCATTGAGCCGTGCCGACCAATCTAATTTGAGCCTGGAAGTTTTTTGTAGTGAAGACGAACAATACGCTTTATTGCAGGTGATGGAGTTTGTTCCTTACAATGATGTGCCGAGGACTGAGGTGAAAGTTTACGAGGGAACTCCAGCAAAACAAATAGCTTACTTCTTAAAATAGAAAATGGGGATAACCCCATTTTCTATTGTTTCTGAATTCCCAATTCGGCAGCTACCTTGAACATATATTCACGGGCTTCCGTGGGATCATTACCTATAATGCCCTCGAGGATAGCTTCCTTGATGGCATTTTTTATATCACCGATAGCTTTGCATGGTGGTAAATTGAAGGTTTCCATGATTTCCTCGCCGCTTACCGGAGGTTGGAAATTACGAATGGCATCTTTTTCTTCCACCTCTTTCAGTTTCTGGCGAACGATTTGAAAATTCTGCATGAAACGACGGACTTTTACTTCGTTTTTGGAAGTAATATCGGCTTCCGCGAGAGTCATCAGGTCGTCGATGTCGTCCCCGGCGTCAAATAGAAGACGGCGGACAGCCGAGTCGGTTACGATCTCTTCCGATAAAACAATCGGGCGCATATGCAGGGATACGAGTTTTTGCACGTATTTCATCTTCTCGTTCTGGGGAAGTTTAAGCCGATTGAATAGTTTGCCTACCATGCGCTCGCCGACATGGTTGTGCCCGTAGAATGTCCATCCCTGTCCCGGTATAAATTTCTTGGTCACTGGCTTGGCTATATCGTGGAGCAAGGCAGCCCAACGGAGCCACAGGTCGTCGGACACCCGGCTGACGGAGTCCAGTACGGTCAGCGTGTGATAGAAATTGTCTTTATGACCGATCCCGTCCACGGATTCCACGCCTTTGAGAGCCGTTAGCTCGGGAAAGAATACATCCAGCAATCCGGTTTGTTCCAATAACTTCAAGCCTACAGAAGGACGGGGAGATGCCATGATCTTATTGAATTCGTCCATGATACGCTCTTTTGACACGATTTTCAGGCGCTCTTTATTAGCGATGATGCCTTCAAAAGTAATAGCCTCGATCGTGAAATTCAATTGTGAGGCAAAACGTACCGCCCGCATCATACGTAACGGATCGTCCGAAAACGTGATGACGGGATCGAGAGGGGTTCGTAATATCCCGTCTTTCAGGTCTTGCATCCCGCCGAATGGATCGACTAATTGTCCGTAGGTTTCTTGGTTCAGGGAAATAGCTAAAGCGTTTATCGTGAAATCCCTGCGTTTCTGGTCGTCATCGACCGTACCTTCTTCCACGATCGGTTTGCGGGAATCCCTTTGATAAGATTCTTTGCGTGCACCGACGAATTCAATCTCCATTCCTTTGTAGCGGAACATAGCTGTCCCGAAATTCTTGAAAACGGAAACGTTGAGATTGCCGAGTTGTTTTGCCGCAGTTTCAGCCAATTCAATGCCACTACCCAAAACCACAATATCAATGTCCTTGGAAGGACGTCTTAATATAAGGTCGCGTACATAGCCTCCAATCACGTATATTTCCAACCCCTTTGCTGTCGCTATTTCGGATAAGACTTTAAAAATCGGATGAGTTAATTGCATATTTTATAGATAAACTTTATAAAGTTGTTCGCGTACAAAATTACCAAGTTATCCCTTACAGACCAAATAATTTGGTTTAGATTTACGGGAGGACTACTTTTTCGATATATTCGCGAATATTTTTAAGATTATGATGGGTAGAGAAAGACGATTGGCTGCATTATTTGATATGGATGGGGTGGTGCTTGACACGGAAGGGCAATACGACCTTTTTTGGATAGAACAAGGAAAGCGTTATCACCCCGGAATGCCTGATTTTTACAAGAAGATCAAAGGGATGACGACGGAGAAGATTTTGGAGGATTATTTCGGGGGTGATATGGATTTGCAGCAACAAATTTCTCGGGAATTGGACGAGTTCGAGAAGAAAATGAGTTATCCTTACGTGCCTGGGGTGGAGAATTTTATCCGGGTATTGTTGGATCATGGCGTGAGGATTGCTTTGGTGACTAGTTCCAATGACATGAAAATGTCATACGCTTTGAAGGCTCACCCGGAGTTTACCGGGTATTTTGAACGAATAATTACGGCGGATAAGGTCACGAAATCCAAACCGGATCCGGAATGTTTCTTGTTGGCGGCGAAAGAGTTGCAGATGGAAACGGATGTTTGTTGCGTTTTTGAAGATTCTTTTGCCGGTATTGAAGCCGGACGCAATGCCCGCATGAAAGTTGTCGGATTGGCTACCACGAACCCGGCAGAAAAAATTCAAGGAATGGTGGATTGGGTACTCCCGGATTTCACGGGATACACGTATGATGAATTTGAAGATTTATGGTTATTCAAATAAAAAACGGCAGTTTTCGGGCTGCCGTTTTTTATTTGAATAATCACATCATTCTTATTTTACGATTCCGGAGAATCCCATAAATGCCAGGGCTAATAATCCGGCGGTGACTAACGCGATAGGAGTGCCTTTCATGCCTTTCGGGATAGAGGTCAGTTCCAACTGTTCGCGGATACCGGCAAAGATAGTTAGGGCAAGCCCGAAACCGATAGCGGTAGAGGCAGCGAAAACCACGGATTCCAATAAATTATAGTTCTTTTGAATCACCATGATAGCAACACCCAATACAGCACAGTTTGTGGTGATCAGGGGAAGAAATACCCCTAGAGCCTGATAAAGTGACGGGCTCACTTTTTTCAGGATGATTTCCACCATTTGCACGAGAGCCGCGATAATTAGGATAAACACGATGGTCTGCATGAATCCTATTTCGAAGGGATCCAGTATTGTTTTTTGCACGATAAAGGTTACCAGCGTGGCTAAAATCATCACGAAAGTCACGGCTCCCGTCATACCGAGTGCAGTGGGAACACTCTTGGAAACCCCGAGGAACGGGCAGATTCCCAAGAACTGTGCCAATACGATATTATTGACAAATACTGCGGCTATGAATATAAATATGTATTCCATAATAATTTACGATTTATGATGGATGATTTTTTAATTGGTTTTTCTTATTCTGTTGATAAAGGCGATCAGGTAGCCTAGTGCGATGAAAGCCCCAGGGGCTAACACGAAAACGATCATCCCGTAGTTTTCACTGTACAGGGTGATGTTGAAAAGTTTCCCGCTACCCAATACTTCACGAATGCATCCCAATAAGGTCAGAGCCATCGTGAAGCCCAAGCCGATACCCAAACCGTCCAACATGGAAGGAATCGCCTTGTTCTTGGAGGCGAATGATTCGGCACGTCCCAACACGATACAGTTTACCACGATCAACGGGATGAATAATCCTAATGATTCGTGCAAACTGGGCAGATAGGCTGCCATACACATGTCTACCACGGTAACGAATGCCGCGATGATAACGATAAAACCGGGGATACGGATTTTATCGGGGATAGAGTTTGCCACGAGTGAAATAGCGAGATTGGATAACACGAGCACGAAGGCGGTAGCCAATCCCATACCCAAGCCGTTGATTGCCGAAGTCGTGACCCCTAGCGTGGGGCACATCCCGAGCAACAGTACAAAGGTCGGATTTTCTTTAAAGAACCCTTTGGTAAAGTTTTGCCAGTTGTTCATATCTTTATTTTTTCGATTGTTCTACTTTTGTTTGGAATCTTTGTCTAGCGCTCGGGCGGCACGGTTTACCGCGTCCAAGAAGGCTCGGGATGAAATGGTTGCTGCCGTGATAGCATCCACGTCACCCCCGTCTTTTGAAACCTGCAATCCTTTTGTTCCCGGGTTTTTACCGATAATGTTGCCTTTCGCGCCTTTCACGAACCAAGAATCCATTTTGGAACCCAATCCCGGTGTTTCCTTGTGACTCAACACGGAATAATTGTAAATCACGCCGTCCGGGGTGAAACCGACCATCAATTCTATTTTTCCACCAAACCCGTCGTTCGTGTAAGTTTTGATGGCGGTACCCACTAATTCTCCATTTTGTTTGGCAGGGTAAAACTCGACCGCTTCTTCGTTGTCAGAAGCTTTCACCATGTATTTGTCTGTCATCGGGTCATTATCGAAAGCCGGAACCACGGCACGTATTGCCTGTGTCTGTTTTTCGATTTGTACCTTTTCTATTAATCCTGCCGTGAGTGAGTTGACAACTCCTACGGCAGCGGAGGATATTAGTGTTACCAGAAATAACACCAGTACCATATTCTTAAAGCTCGATTCTAATTTCTTTCCCATCTGTTAAATCGTTAAATCGTCAATTATGCAAATCTCGCGGGTTTACAATATCTGTTGATTAGCGGCGTGAATCCGTTCATAATCAATATGGCAAATGACATTCCTTCCGGATAGGCTCCGAATACGCGGATAATCACGGTTAATACCCCGATACCTACACCATAGATAATCATGCCTTTATGCGTCATGGGGGAGGTCACGTAATCCGTTGCCATAAAGATCGCTCCTAACATCATACCTCCCGTGAAAAGATGGAACAGGGGATCGGCAAAATGCACGGGATTTACCAAATGCAATATGCCGGCAAACACGATAACCGTGGCGAAGATGGTCACGGGGATATGCCAAGTGATGATCTTGCGGATCAGCATATAGGCAAAACCGAGCAGAAGGCCGATGGCGGCAACTTCTCCCAAACTACCTCCCATGTTACCGATAATCATGTTACTGGATGAAAGTCCGGTAGAAGCAAGTGCGTCTGTCACGGACTGCCCGTTTTTCACGGCTTCTTTCACAATCGCTAACGGGGTTGCTCCCGTCACCGCATCCACGGTGGAGAATCCATTAGGTACAGGCCATGAAGTCATTTGCACTGGGAACGAAATCAACAGGAATACACGTCCCACGAGTGCCGGGTTGAAGATATTGTTTCCTAATCCCCCGAAACTCATTTTACCGATACCGATGGCGACTAATGCCCCGATAATCACGATCCACAAGGGAAGAGAGGAAGGAAGGTTGAAAGCTAGCAATACTCCCGTGATGATTGCCGAACCGTCCCAAACCGTGGGGCGTTGCTTCATCAGGTATTTTTGGATAATAAATTCAAAGATCAGACAGGCTACCACGGAGGTCAGCGTTACCAGTATGGCTCCTATCCCGAAAAACACGATAGAAAAGATGAAAGCGGGGATCAAGGCAATCAATACTCCGTACATATTTTTTTCTATCGAATCCCCGCTATGAATGTGAGGGGAGGGTGATATGGTGAAATTACTCATACTTTATAAATTATTTAATTTTTACGTGTACGTATCATTTGTCCTGTTCTGGCTTTACCCAAGCGAATCACGTCGAGTAATGGGCGATTTGCCGGACAGGTATAGCTACATGAACCACATTCGATGCAGTCCATCACTTTCTCGGCTTCCAGGGCTTCCAGTTTGTTGTGTTCCCCGAGAAGCATCAAATGATAAGGTTCCAGTCCCATCGGACACACGCTGACACATTTAGTGCAACGGATGCAATTGCGATTTTCTTTTCGAGAGGATTCTTCCTGGCGCATGAGTAATACACCACTTGTTCCTTTCGTGATAGACACGTTGGTTGTCGTCAAGGCTTTCCCCATCATTGGACCTCCGCCGATCACTTTTCCCGTGTCCTCGGGGAGTCCTCCGGCAGCCTCAATCAATTGAGCAAGCGGGGTTCCGATGCGGCAAAGGTAATTACCCGGTTCTTTCAGTGATTTCCCGGTTACGGTAACCACCCGCTCGAACAGAGGTTTGCGTTTCATGACAGCCTCGTAGACGGCATATACTGTCCCGACATTCTGGACGACAGCTCCCACGGCGATGGGAAGTGCCCCGGAGGGAACAAATTTTCCCGTGGTGGCTTGTATTAATTGTTTTTCACCTCCTTGCGGGTATTGTATTTTTAACGGGCAGATTTCAATGCCGTCAGCTAGTTTCGCGTGTTTCTCGAGTTCCTCGATTGCGTCTTTCTTGTTGTTCTCGATACCCACGATGGTACGTTTCACCCCGAGGGCTTTCATCAGTAACTCGATTCCGGCGATAAGTTCTTTCCCGTGTTCCAGCATTAGGCGATGGTCTGCCGTGAGGTACGGTTCACACTCGACTCCGTTGATGATTAGTACTTCTGCGGTACTTCCGGGAGGCGGGGATAGTTTTACGTGTGTGGGGAAGGTGGCTCCACCCATACCTACGATACCGGCGGCGTTGATTGCCGCTATGATTTCTTCTTTCGTGAATGTGTTGGGATGTTGAGAGAGAGGTTCTTTCAATATTTTCTCGTCCCATTCATCCCCTTCAACTTTTATCGTGATGGCAGGTCGGGGATAACCGCTTGCATCAATCACGGGATCGACACTCGTGACGGTTCCAGACACGGAACTGTGAATGTTGGCAGAGATAAATCCTGCCGCCTGACCGATAAGTTGTCCTACTTTTACTGTATCACCTTTTTTCACCGTGGGTGCGGCAGGTGCCCCGATATGTTGAGATAATGGAATAATAACTTGTTCGGGGAGGGGAAGCGTGATGATTTCCCCTTGTGCTGATAATTTATTTTCGGGTGGATGTACACCCCCTATTTTAAATGTCTTTAGCACGGCGTATTAATTTTAGATTTACGATTTTAAATTTAAGATCTTATGGATTCAGTGATTTATAATCACATAATCATTGAATCGACAATTACTGAATGGATTCGTCGTTTTTCGCTTCCGTGGTTGCCGGTTCCGTGATCTTTCGCGGCGGGAAGTTTACCTCGTGGATAGCGTGTGTCGGGCATACGCTTACACACTTGCGGCAAAGTTTGCACTTGCGGAAATCGATGTAGGCCAAGTTGTTTTCCAGGGTGATAGCCTCGAATGGACATTCTTTGACGCATTTTCCACAACCGATGCAAGCGACTGTACAAGCCTTGCGGGCGATATTCCCCTTGTCCTTGTTCACGCAGCACACGAAAACACGGCGGTCTTTCGGACCTTTGTTCCGCAATTCGATGATGTTTCTCGGGCAGGTTTTCACGCAGGCACCGCAGGCAACACATTTCTCGTCGGAAACGACGGGCAGACCGTTGGCATCCATGTGTATGGCATCGAATGCGCAAACGTTGACGCAATCGCCGCAACCAAGACATCCGTAGGTACAATCCGTTTCACCCCGGTAGAGGGAATGCTCGATCGCACATGAACGGTACCCGTCGTAGGTACTCGTGCGTTGACGATGGTCACAAGTGCCGTTACATCTCACGACCGCTATCTGCGGTGTTTGTGCCGATACTTCCATACCTAGCGCGGAGGCGACTTTCGCCATAGTTTCCGCTCCTCCCACCGGACAAAACAGTCCATCCAATGAAGTGGCTTTTACCGTGGCTTCCGCGAAACCCCTACACCCGGGTTTGCCGCATCCCCCGCAATTTGCCCCAGGCAGAATGCTTTCCACGATATCAATTCTCGGGTCTTCCTCGACCTTGAACTTTTGCGCGACAAAATAAAGAATCACTGCCGATGCGATCCCTATGGCGCATAAAAAAATGATGGTGTAAATAATGGTAGTAGTCATCATAAGGTGTTTGTTTTGTCTCCTCTAGTTCTGTTATAACGCCCGTAAAGTTATTATTTTTTTTCTAGGTTATGCTATTTTAACCTTAAATTTTATTTTCCGGGCAAAGCTATTTCTGCAAAAATACAGTATGGTAAAGTAAACTGCGACGGCTAGGAGAACAAGAGAGGCGGCAACGATTTCACTCGTCCCCGATAAAGTTAGCAGGGCGAGTAACGCGATAATCAAGACAGAGGGAAGAATATAGGCGAAAACGACTGATAACGTGGCGTTCCGGGTGCTGGCGGTGACGATGACTTTATCACCGACAGCCACGGGAATGTCAGGTCGTTCCGCCGTGATATTTTTTTGCACGACTTCCGATAGACCACAAGCGCTTTTGGAATGGCAGGATGCACACGCCGATTGATTCTGTATTGCCACGATGATAGAGGATTCCTCTACTTTTATAACAATCCCGTCGTGTTCTATCGTGTCTTTTGCCATCTCTGCCTTCCCTTTCTTATTTTTTACGCATAAACACGTTGATCGGAACCCCGGTGAAATTCCAGTGCTCCCGGATTTTGTTTTCCAGGAAACGCTTGTACGGGTCTTTCACGTATTGCGGTAAGTTGCAGTAGAATGCGAAAGACGGCGTCTTTGTGGGTAATTGCGTTACGTATTTAATGCGGATATATTTTCCTTTTAAACTTGGCGGGGGATAGTTTTCTATCTCTTCCAGCATAATCCGGTTCAATTCCGAGGTCTTGAGTTTCTGTTTCCGGCTTTCGTAAGTTGCTATGGCGGCTTCCAGTGCTTTCAGCAAGCGCTGTTTCGTGAGGGCGGAGGTGAAAATGATCTCCACGTCGTTGAAAGGAGCCATTTTAGCCCGCAGGTCTTTCTCGAAATTGATAGTGGTCTTGTTGTCCTTCTCGATTAAGTCCCACTTGTTCACTAGAACCACGATTCCTTTCTGGTTACGCTCGATCAGGTGAAATATGGTCAAGTCCTGGGCTTCCATGCCCCGGGTGGCATCAATCAATAGCATACACACGTCGCAATCCTCGATGGCACGTACGGAACGCATCACGGAATAGAATTCCACGTCCTCGTTTACTTTGGCTTTCTTGCGCAGTCCGGCTGTATCCACGAGCAGGAAGTCGTGCCCGAAGCGGTTGTAACGGGTGGTCAACGTGTCGCGTGTCGTTCCCGCTATTTCGGTAACGATATTTCGCTCTTCCCCGATCAAGGCGTTGATCGTGGAGGATTTTCCCACGTTGGGGCGTCCCACGATAGCAATTTTCGGCAGCTCGTCTTCTTCTTCCAGCGGTTCGTCGGTAAAGTGGGATACCAGTTTATCAAGCAATTCTCCCGTTCCCGATCCGTTGATGGATGAGATGGGAAATATTTCTTCCCCGACACCTAGTTTGTAGAATTCGTGAACGTCGTAAAGTCGTTCACCGTTATCCACTTTGTTGGCAACAAGGTAGATTGGTTTCGTTACTTTCCGCAACATGCGGGCGAAACTATAATCCAGGTCGGTGATGCCTAGTTCCACGTCGCACACGAACAGGATCACGTCCGCTTCGTCCATGGCTAGTAGCACCTGTTTGTTGATTTCTTCCTCGAAAATATCAGAACTGTTGGAAACGTACCCTCCCGTGTCGATAACGGAAAAGTCTTTGCCGTTCCACACTGATTTACCGTAGTTCCGGTCACGGGTCACACCGCTTTCCTCGTTCACGATGGCTACACGTCCACCGACCAAGCGATTGAAAAGTGTTGATTTTCCCACGTTGGGGCGTCCTACTATGGCAACAATATTACTCATCTTATGAATTGAAAATTGAAAATTGAGAATGATGATTTGCAATCTCAATTTTAGTTATTAATGTTATAATTGTTTGTAACCGAAGCGTTTCAAGTCATTTTCCTTGTTGCGCCAGTCTTTCAGGACTTTGACGTACAGGTTGAGGAAAACTTTTTTACTGAAAAAAGCTTCGATGTCGGCACGGGCTTCCGTTCCGACTTTTTTCAAGGCAGAGCCTTGGTGCCCGATGAGGATGCCTTTTTGGGAATCGCGTTCGACGTTGATAACCGCCATGATGTTGATTCGTTTGGCATCTTCTTTGAATTCTTCGATGACCACCTCTACGGAGTAAGGAATTTCTTTGTCATAGTTCAACAAAATCTTTTCCCGGATAATTTCTGTCACGAAGAAACGGGCGGGCATATCCGTCATTTCTTCCTTGTCAAAGTAAGGTTCCCCGACGGGAAGCAATTCCAGAATCCGTTTGTACAGGTTGTCAACGTTGAAGTTCTCGGTTGCCGAGATTGGAAATATTTCCGCTTGCGGAATGATTTCCTTCCATTTCGTGAATAGTGCATCCAGCTTATCCGGCGTGGTCAGATCGATTTTGTTCAATACCAACAGGATGGGAACTTCGCTTTTCTTTACCTTCTCGATAAAGTCGGCATTCTTCTCGAAATTCTCCACCACGTCAGTAACGTAGAGGATGATGTCCGCATCGATGATGGCAGTCTTCGAGAAGTCCAGCATATATTCCTGCATCTTGTAACTTGGCTTCACGACTCCCGGGGTGTCTGAAAACACGATTTGAAAATCCTCTCCGTTCACGATACCTTTGATGCGGTGGCGTGTGGTTTGGGATTTAGACGTGATAATCGATAATTTTTCCCCGACTAATCGATTCATCAAGGTGGATTTTCCCACGTTGGGATTTCCTAAAATATTGACAAAACCTGCTTTATGCTCCATGTACTCAAAAATTTATTGGGTACAAAAGTACAATTAAAAATTGGATTTGAGAAATCAACTCTTATCAATCTCCAATCTATCCTCTATCGGGATAGATTTAGGATAGCCTTTTATTTGCAATTAGAAAAAAATTGTTATAAATCAACTTGCAGGTATGTTTATTATTGAATTCCGACAGGGGTAGTTCCTCTCCGTTATCACGGCTTTATCTTTTTAGGAAATGGAACAAGAAAAGTTATTTATGCTATATGACTCGCTTGGCTGGACGAGCAGATTGAAAAATGGTAATACCCCGCCGTTTGCACGTGGCGGGGTAAATGCTTGTATCTGCGGTATGACCGGGATTGGTGGAATTGTTACTTGTATATGTATTCTATCTTTTCCGAGTTGGCGGGATTTTGCGGGTCGGTTTTGACAATCCATGCTCCCGTGTTGTCGTACTCGTACTTGTAACGAGGATCGGTCTGGTTGCCGAATTCATCGTAATGGATGGTCGTGTTGCCCGTGATCTTCTCGTTTTGCAGGTTTTCTTTCTCGTAGGATATGGCGGTGAGGTAACCGTAAGGGTTGTAACCGTAGCGCGACGTTTGTTTTGTGATCGGGTTATGGATGTCCGGTTTCAGGTTTATTTTGATTTCTTGCATCAGGCGTCCTTTGTTGTCGTATGTCAGATCGGTTTGGGCGTATATTTGCCCGTTGGCGTATTCTTGTATTTGAATGATTTGTCCTTCGTTGTTATAGGTTTCTATACGGTTCCTGTCGTTATGCCATTTCGTGTTTTTCATGCTGATATGCCCTTGTATGTTGTACTGGCAATTGACTTGGCACAGGATGTTCTTGGAAAGGGAATCCACTGTTTCCTCCTCGAAGCATTTGCCGAGGTCGTTGTATTTGAAGGTCGTGACGACCGTGGACAGGGTGGAATCTTTTACCAGTGTCGTGGTGACGGATTCCAATAAATAGCCGTGATCATTGTATTTATAGCAAACATTGGTAGTGGTATCTCCCGTCACGAGGGTTTCGCAAGTGATTTTGTTGCCCCTGTAATATTTCGTGCACGAGGGGGTAGACCATATCATGGAGTCCACGAATTGTTCTCTTAACTGGTACGCCTTGTCCCTGAATGGCTTGTACTTGTGGTCTTGCAGGTATTTTTTCACGAGAGGGAGTCGTGCGGACGAGTCAATTTGGGCGATCAGGATCACGAGATCGACGCTGTCATTCGTGTATTCTACTTCCGGCAGGAAGTTTCTCGGGCAGCCGCTGAGATACGGGCAGTTCAGGTAGGCGTTGATGGCAGTTTTCATTTCTTCCGGGTTGTAGGCGTTCTTGATTTCGCCGTACAAATGTATGTCGTACATTTTTTCCACGTCTGCTTTATAGGGACGAGGTTCTTTCGTGCCCGAGTAGAATGTTTTCAGCACGGGGTTGTTGAAGAAAGCCAGTATGCTCGAGTCGGTGGTACAAGTACAAGCACCGTCGTAAAGTAGTTTGTTGTAAATGGTGGCTACTGCCGGATAGTTGTACAAGGTGTCGAAATCCGTGAAGTAGGTTTCGCATTTGCCCAAGGTCGGTTGTGATTTCAGATCGGCGAATTGTACCTTTTCTTTCAGTACGATGATCGAGTTGAATATTTTCGGGGTTATCGCGTATTTGTATTTTGCCAGCAGACCGAGCAAGGTGCGCGAATCTTTCAGTTGAGAGTCGGAATACGCCAGAATGGCGTAGATCGTGGAGTCGGCTTTCCAAACGAAAGTTTCGTAGTTCAGCCCAGCATCCCGGCAGATGGAACGGACACGAGCCCCGTCGTCCTGTTGATTTTCTTCCATGCTGGTTTTCAAGTAAGGTTCGACAGCCCCGAGGCTAGGGTCGAAAAGAAGTGTTTCCAGTGCATCGGCAAGAGCGATTTCATGTTTATACGTTTCGGCACTCTTGAGGTCAATCCTCTCTTTTACCCTCGCGTATTTATCCCGTTCCACTCTTGCGATGTGCTCGTATAGTTTTTCAATCCTGTTTTGCTTCTGCGCGAAAAGGTCGTTGGTGAAGCCCCCCGTGAAAAGCGTACAAATGATAATCGTTGGTAATAATTTTTTCATATCGTTCTCAAATTTAGCGTAGTATCTACGTAAAAATAGGGATAAAGTTCGATGTGGATAACAGTTTTAGCTATAATTATCTATCTTTGTTAGGTAATTTTAAATACGAGTTATGATTATTGATGTGATTGGCAATACGGAAAAAATAGAAGGATTAAATCCTTGGTTTAAAGTTGTTTTTGAGTATATAAGAACGCATGATCTCGTGAATATGCCCGTGGGGAGGATCGATGTGGCGGGGGATGATGCTTATATCAAGATCGAGGATGCCCGGGGACGAAGTGTCGGGGAGGCTGTGTATGAACGGCATGATAAATATATCGATATTCAGATGCCTCTGTCCGGGCAGGAATCTTACGGGTGGAAGGCAAAAAGCCGGTTGGGTGAGGAGTCTGCTCCCTATAACAAAGAGGGAGATTATACGTTTTATAAAGATCGGGTGGAGGATGTATTATTTACGCTTTCTCCCGGTGAATTCGTGATCTTCTTCCCGGAGGATGCCCACGCGCCTTGTATTGGCGAGGGAGTAATCCGGAAGATGGTGGCGAAAGTGAAAAATTCTGTAATTTAGTGATTTTCGATTGTCGATTTATGATTGGCTGTCGTGAACCTAGGAGAAAATTATAAATTGAGTTATTATGAAGAAATGGCATAAAATTGTATTGGGGATCGTGGCGGTTTTGGTGATCGCTTATTTTTGTTTGCCTTACTATGCCCGGCAGGCTCTGTTGTACTGGTATCCTTCCATTGACGATTTGTCGATGTTTGACAGGCACACGGTGCGGAAAGCCGATTCTACCTGGAATTGGGCTCAGGCAAGGGATTACAATACTTACGAGATGAGTTCGGAGGATGATGCTTACCTGGATAATTTTCGTACGGTGTCGTTTCTCGTGATTCAGAATGACAGTATCGTGTACGAGGAATATCGTTCCGGGTGGAATGACACGAAGACTTCGAATATATTTTCTTCGACGAAGAGTATCGTGGGGTTGTTGGTCGGGGTGGCTTATGACGAGGGGAAGATCGAGAGTTTGGACGATCCCGTGTGGAAATATGTTCCCGAGTTCAAGGAGGGGGAGAAGAAGAAGATCACGATTCGCGATTTGTTGACAATGAGTGGCGGGTTGAACTGGGACGAGGCTTATGCTTCCTTGTTTTCCGTGACGACACACGGGTATTACGGGAATGATTTGTACGAGTTGGTAACCGGGTTGGACGTGATCGAGGAGCCGGGAAAGCGGTTCTCTTACCGGAGTGGCGACACGCAGATATTGGCGTTTGTTGTGGAGAAGGCGACGGGGAAGACGATCAGCGATTACGCGGAGGAGAAGCTGTGGCGACCGATGCAGGCGGGGCAGGATGCTTACTGGTTGCTGGATAAGAAGGACGGGGACGAGAAATCGTTCTGTTGTTTCCATACCACCGCCCGTGAGGTGGCTCGCTTTGCCCGCCTGATGTTGCATCACGGCAATTGGAACGGGAAGCAATTGATCTCGGAAGAGTATATCAACGAGGCTATGAGTCCGGCGAGATACCTGAAAGACGAGTGGGGAAAGGATTCCCTGGATTATTACGGTTTCCAGATTTGGATTATGAATTATCACGGTCAGCGTAACCCGTATTTCCGGGGAATGCTGGGACAGTATATTATTGCCATACCGGAACGGAACGCTATTATTGTCCGGCTGGGACATAAAAAAGATGAAAAACGTATTCGGGAAACTACCCGTGACGTGTACCGCTATATGGATATCGGGATGAAGATTTTGGATAATAGACAATAGAGTGTTTTGTAGATTTTAAAAGAAAAATCTATATTTGTATATTCAACAAGGGTTGATTTACATGGATATGGATGAAATACGTTCAGATGAAATCTTCGAGGCTATAAAGCGGAGGGAGCATGGTGTCTTTAAGCAACTTTTTGAAACTTATTTCAAGAAGATGACGCTTTTTGCCGAATATTTTCTTCTGGACAGGGATGAGGCGGAGGATATCGCACAGGAGATTTTCGTGGATTTGTGGAATAATGCACCGACGCTTCCGGGAATTGCAAATTTGAAGTCTTATCTTTTCGTGCAAGTCCGGAATAAATGTTTGAATCGGTTGAAGCATCTTCACGTGGAAGACCATTATAAGCAATGGTTAGCGGAAGCACAAGCATATGCGGAGATCCCGGAGGTGGAGATTGACCCGGAATTGTTGCAGCGGGTGTATGAGGTGATCGAGGAGTTGCCCGATCAATCCCGCCTTGTTTTTAAAAGTTGTGTGTTGGAAGGGAAAAAGTATAAGGACGTGGCGGAAGAAATGGGAATTTCAGTCAACACGGTGAATACCCAGATGAAACGGGCGTATAAATATATTCGAACCCGTTTGGGAGTTTCTTTTTTGATTATTCTTGCTGTTGTCTAGGTCGGATAATCAGTGTTTTACAAAAAAAAAAAAAATTCTTCGGATTTTTGTCACTGTGTTTTTCCTTGAAGTTGTCTTATATATGATTACAGCAAATAAATGCTATGCAAAAAATAGATTGGTACATATTGAAACGATCGATAAAAGGCGATTTGACGGACGAGGAAAAGCAGACTCTAGGTGTTTGGCTGAATGAATCGGAGGAGAATAGAGGCTATTATCGGAAAATGCAGAGTTTCTTTGCCCACGGAGAGGAGGACAAAGAGATTGATGTTTTGAAGAATTTCAGGCAATTTGAACGGAAAACATATGGTAAACGGCGACGTTTGATTTTTGGTGTATTAAAATATGCTGCTGTGCTGGTTGTGTTGGTCGGGAGTGTTGTCCTGTGGCGAGGATTGGGTACTGATTCCCGGGAAACGGGTACGAGACAATTCGCTTTAGCACCGGGTATAGAGAAAGCTATATTATACACGGGGACGGGAGAGCGGATTGTGCTGGAAGCACAAGTGAGGAGAAATATCGTGGTTGCCGATAGTTTCCGGGTACAGCAAGATAGCAACGTGTTGAATTATGCAGCGATGAATGCGGAAGGAAAGGTCATCAACGAAATGCACATGATGCGGGTGCCCCGGGGCGGAGAGTTCTCCATGAAGTTGAGTGACGGTACGATGGTGTACCTCAACGCGGAAACCGACTTGCGTTATCCCGTGCAGTTTAACGATGACGAAAGACGTGTAGTTCTCATGGGCGAGGCGTATTTCGACGTGACGAAGTCGGGTAAGCCGTTTGTCGTAGAAGTAAACGGATTCGAGGTGAGGGTGTTGGGTACTCGTTTTAATGTGCATGCTTACAAGGGAGAAACTCGTTTTGAAACGACCTTGGAGCAGGGAAGCGTGGAAGTAAAGACCAAAGATCATTTTTTGCTTCTGGAACCGGGAGAACAAGCGGTGTTGACCGACGAGGGTAGATTAAGCAAGCAGAAAGTAGATGTCCATCGCTACACGGCATGGAAGGATGGGCATTTTGTCTTTGATGACGAGCGGCTGGAAGACGTGATGAACACGGTAGCCCGGTGGTATGATATAAAAGTGTTCTATCATAACCAGGACGTGAAAGATGTTCGAATAAACGGGAATATTAGCCGGTACAGGGATTTTTCCGTGTTATTGGAGAAAATAGAAAAATTGGATGTGGCACAATTTGAAATAAAAGAGAATACAATCATAGTGAAAAGTAGATAAAAGGAAGAGGAGTGTCCCCACACTCCCCGTTCCTGATTACAAAATTAGTCTTATTCAAACACTACAAAGTTATGACAAAAAAATGGAAAGGTGACTTTCTCTACCCGAGAAAGTGTACTCAAATTATGCGATTTATGAAAATTTATGTATTACTGATGGTGGTGGGTATGCTTCACGCGTATGGACGTGTACATTCACAGAATCTGACACTTAAGGTGAAAGATGTCACGTTAAAGGAGGTTTTTAAAGAGATCGAGAAAAGCTCGGAGTATCGCTTCTTGTTTAAATCGGACGATGTGGCGAACGTCAAGGGATTGACGCTGTCTGTTTCTATGGCTGACATTGACGAGGTGTTGGCATTGTGCCTGAAAGGGACGAAGTTGGTGTACGAGAAAGATGGTTCTTTAATCATAGTAAAGCGAGGAACAGACGAGGAGAAACCCCAGAAAAAACTGATAAAAGGAAAGATATTGGATGAAAACGGGGCAACTCTACCCGGGGCAACGATCGTGTTGAAAGGTACGGCTTTGGGGGGAGTGGCTAACGTGAAGGGTGAGTTTGCTCTTGAGATTCCTTACCGGGATTCCGTCGTGTTGTTGATTACTTTCGTGGGGTACGAGATGCAAGAGGTCGCTTTAGGCAAAGAGGATAATAAGGAGTTGGTTATCCGTTTGAAACCGGATGTGACGGAAATCGAGGAAGTGGTGATCACGGGATACGGGAAAGTGGATAAGCGATTGTCCGCCAGTGCGACCACTACTATAAAGATGGATGACATCCGTATTCCGAACGTGGCTTCGGTCGATGCAATGTTGCAGGGACGTGTGCCGGGATTGATGGTGATGACAAGTTCCGGTAGTCCGAACGCGACGCCTCGCATGAGAATCCGTGGTTCTTCCACTATTCATGGGAATGCCGCCCCGGTATGGGTGGTCGACGGAATTATCCAGGAAGATCCGGTAGAATTGTCTAACGACGAGATCAATAACGTGATCGCCGGTACGGATGCCACGTTGCGGGGACAATTGAACGATAACGCTAGTTTCAGTTTGCTGGGAAACGCTATTTCCGGTTTGAACCCGAGCGATATTGAAACGATGACATTCTTGAAGGATGCTTCCGCCACGGCTATTTACGGAACACGTGCGGCGAACGGGGTAATCGTGGTTACAACTAAAAAAGGACGGGTAGGTAAGCCTTCGGTTAATTTTTCTTCTTCTTTTGGTTTCACGGCTCGCCCGAGATACGAGGATTATAAATTGATGAATTCCAAAGAGCGGGTCGGGGTTTCCCGGGAAGTGGCGGAGAGTGGCTATCTGTATTCGGTAATGCCTTTTTCTACCGGTTACGAGGGGGCGTTGTTTGACTACTATGACGGAAAGATCAGTAAAAGTGAATTTGATGCACGTGTGGCTTCACTGGAAACGATGAACACGGACTGGTTCAAAATCTTGTTTCGGAATGCTTTCAATCAGGATTACGCTTTGAGTGTATCCGGGGGAACGGAAAATACCCGTTATTATCTTTCTGTCGGTTTTAATGATAGCAAGGGAAGTACCAAGGGCGACGATTTGCGGCGGTATAACGTGAACATGAATATCAATACTAAAATTGGTCGTTTCGTGGATGTCGAGGGAAAGTTGAGTTTTTCAGACCGGAAATCGGATGGTTTTTACATGGTGAATCCTTTGGATTACGCTTTGAAAGCCTCCCGGGCGATCAGTAAAGACGAGTTTTACACGACACAGTTGACAACGGTAGCGGGAATATCATCCAATTTTCCGTTGACCTATAATATTCTGAACGAGATCAAGCATACAGGCAACGAGGCAAAGGTTCGCCAAACGAACGCGAGCGTGGGTATCAATGCCAAGATTTTACCCGAGTTGACTTTGAATACACTTTTCGGGGTTACTTATGCCAATACCTTGAACTCGAAGTGGGCGGGTGAACGTTCAAATTATATTACTCAGATTCGAGGATATGATTACGGGAGTGTGGCGCCGAATAGCGCAGAGGAGAAGGCTTCCCGCTTGCCCAAGGGTGGTATTTTGATCTACGAGAACAAGAATAACACGACATTCACGGCTCGGGCTTCCATGAATTATAACAAAGTATTTTCCGAGGATCACGTGATTAATGCCATGTTGGGGTACGAGATTCGTTCTATCAAGTATGACGGTTTCAACACGACGGAATGGGGTTATTTCCCGGATCGGGGATTGGGTATCAGCTACGAGTACGACACGGGGACTTCCGGAAGTACATCATTAACCGGTAATTCTTCACTGGAAAAACACACGTCGAAGTTGACGAATACGGTATCCAACACGGTGTCGGGGTATGCGACTTTGGTGTATGCTTTCAAGAATCGCTACGTGCTGAATGCCAATATCCGTATGGATGCTTCCAATCGTTTCGGGCAATACACGAACAACAAGGCTCTGCCCGTGTGGAGCTTGGCGGGACGTTGGAGCGTATCGGAGGAACCCTGGTTCCGGCAGTTGGGCGAACAGGCGGAATTGAGTTTGCGCGCTTCTTTCGGTCGTCAGGGAAACGTGCCGTCTTCCGTGGGACCGAATTTGGTGGTAAAGTACCCGCAGACGGTAATCAATCGTTGGTCTGGAGAGTACGTGTTGAATATTAGTCGTTTGCCTTACCCGAATCTGCGTTGGGAGAAAACGAACACAATCAACTTGGGATTGGATTTCTCTTTCTTGAAAGGACGTATCAGCGGTACGGTGGATTATTATTACAAGAAAGGAAACGATATTATATTTAGCTTGGATGTGCCTGCCGAGTTTGGTGTGGCTAAGACTTATAAAAACGGGGCGGATATCAAAAATACCGGTTTCGAGTTGGCGTTGACTTTCGTGCCCGTGCGGACAAAGGATATCACGTGGACAATATCCCCGATATATTCAAAGAATAGTAACAACGTGGACAATACCGGAAAGAGTGAATACACGTACTTGGACTATTTGGCAGGAAATGCTTTCGAGAGCGGTAAGCCGGTGAATGCCATTTATTCGTGGAAATTCACGGGATTAGACCCGCAATACGGTTATGCTACTTTCGCGAATACTTCGCGGGTACAAAGTGAGGTGGTGAAAATGGATGACCCGAAAGAATATTTGGTGTATTCCGGTCAGAAAGATCCGAAGATCAGCGGAGGTTTTACTACTAGCTTGCGGTACAAAAACTTGACGTTGAATGCGAATTTCGCTTATAGTTTCGGAAACGTGAAACGTTTGAATTTCTTGTATGATGGCAAGTTCATGATGCCGTCGCCGCAGGATAATCTGCATTCCGATTTGCTGAAGCGTTGGAAAAAACCGGGTGACGAGGCGAAGACTAATATTCCGGGATTCGTGCTTGATGGTACCAGCGAGTATAATTTGTACGTGCCGATTCCGTCAACCGTATCGTTGAATTCTTATGATATGTACAATTACTCGGATATCCGGGTTGTTAAGGGTGATTTCTTGAGATGTCGTAATTTGTCGTTATCTTACGTGGTCCCCCCGAAGTTTATTCAGGATTTGGGTTTATCCTCGGCGTCCTGCACGTTCAACGTGACGAACCCGTTGACGATTTGCAGCAGCAAGTTCCGCGGACAGGATCCGGAACAGGAAGGAACGGGAGGTACGGCACTACCGATAATCCAGACTTACACGTTTTCTTTAAACATCAGTTTTTAATCTTTCAAAACGAGTGAACTATGATTTCTAAATTGAATATAATCTTATTAACCGTACTCGTTTTCGCGAGTGTTTCTTGCGGGGACTTTCTGAAAGAAGTTTCGCAGGATGAGTTCGAGCCTTCAACAACCACCGCTTACACGGAATTGTTGAATGGAGAAGGGTATAATTATAGCGTGGTAGATGCGTTGACTTGGTACATGGACGATGATGTGGACGGATGCGTGTCTTATACGCCTTCCGATGCACAAATGGCTTACAAGGATGTTTTCACGTGGCAATATTATATGGATCAGTCTTTGAAAGAGGCTTATTCGCAAGATCAGAGCACGTACGAGAATTTTTATTCCAAGATCATGGCGTGCAACGTGGTGATCGATAACGTGGAATCTTCTTTGGGAACAGAGTCGGAAATCGCTAACGTGTTGGGAGAGGCATTGACCTTGCGGGCGTACTATTATTTCCACCTGGTGAATATTTTCGCTACCCCGTACAATGATGCTCGCTCGGCTCCCGAGCAGAGATTAGGTGTGTCTTTGGTGACAAAATCCGAGATATTGGACGAAGGATACGCCCGTAATACGGTGGCGGAAGTGTACAAACAGATAACAGAGGATATCGAGAGGGCGATTGTTTTGTTGGAAAAGGATAAGGTCGATAACGGGCGTTTCCGAGTGAACTATGTGGCAGCCCATTTGATTGCTTCCCGGATTTACCTTTACATGGAAGAGTGGGATCAAGTGATAGACCATGCCACGAAAGCCATAGCAGGGGCTCCGGGATTGGTGTATTTGCCGGGATATACGTTTAGCGTGCCCAATTATCCGGAGAACTCCACGAATCCGGTTGTTTCATCTAATTTCCCGGAAACGATATTCGTGTATGGTTCGATGCCGTCGACGATGGGATTTGCCGGAACTCCGGTTTGTTTATCCGATGCCGTTGTCAATAGCTATACGGATAATGGTGACAGCCGGGTCGGGGCGTATTTCAAGAGGACAGCAAGTTATCTGAATTATCCTTACATGGAATTGAAGCACGGGAGAGCGGAACGGGGTTATGTGTGGCGTACCGCCGAATTGTACCTGAACAGGGCAGAGGCATATATGCAGAAATACAAGGAAGGGGAATCTTCTGCCGGGCAGTTGGCGGTGAATGATTTGAATGAATTGAGGAGCAACCGGATCACGAATTACACGAACTACCAGTTGAGTACGGCGGAGGATCTGGAAACGTTGTGCAAGCTGGAACGTCGTCGTGAATTGATTTTCGAGGGACACCGTTGGTTTGATTTGCGCCGTTACGGGATGCCACAGATTCAGCACAAGTGGATTGCCGATGAGGGAAGAACTACCACGTACACGTTAAGCGAGAAAGACCCGGGATACACGGTACCCATCCCCCAAGCCGTGTTGGATAGGAATAAGAAGTTGGTGCAAAATGAATTGGCTCCGGATAGACAAGGTTATTAACTGATAAAACACGAGAAAGATGAAAAATATATTATTTCTGTTATTGCTGATGGCTGGTATCATCGTGGCTTGCGATGAGGATAAGTTGACCCCGTCGGAACCTCAGGAGTTTTATGAGTTCCCGCAAGGTGATTCTGATTACGACCGGGAATTTGTAACTTTTTACGAGAAGTATAACACGCAATTCCTGTATAGATATAATGAATCTGATTTCCGCTGGAACGTGACGAGTTATATTCCTTTTTATTCAGTACCGGCGGATGAGGCATACGTGGAGAAAGCTTATCATTTTATAAAAGAGAGATGTTTGGACACGTGGGGAGAGGGCTTTTACAAGAATATATTACCGATGCGAATATTGTTGTCATCCAAAATCTATAGTGTGGCACAGAAATATGGTTCCATCTGGAATGAAGAAACGCAACAGTGGGAGTATAAAAGTTATTATGACACTACTTATCATGCTTCCACTTATGGTCTGAATCATATCGCTTTTGGTTACACGAGCGAGAAGTTTGATGAGTTGACGCCGGCGGAACAATTAAATGCAGTGGGAGAGTTGAATAAATCCTTGATCGGGTATGCGGCTTCCCGGGATAAAATTGTCATACCGGCAGAGTTTGTCGAATGGTATGATAAATATAGAAACAGTGTTTGGGAGGGTGCAGAGAATCGTTACGGTTTCCTTGAGTACTACAAGGATATGGATGTCGCTTATGATTTCGGGCTTTACGTGAAGTACCTGACCACGATGAGTGAAGAAGCGTTCAAGGCATGGGCGTTGTCAGATGATGTCGATACGAGTCAGGATTGGGATCAAGCGTCCGGTACGTACAAGCGGACTTACGCGATTACTAATAAATACAAGATCGTGTTGGAGTATTTCAAGACCGAGTTTAATATCGATCTTCATGCTATCGGAAATCAAGCTAATTAAATGATAGATATTGCCGATGAAGTAATCATCGGCAATAAAGAATGATAAAATAATCACTATGAAAAATAAGTTCGTAATTATTGTAATGCTGTTATGTGGTCTTGCCGTCAACGTGTTTGGGCAAGAGGAAAGCGTGGTTCAAGACCAGCAAGAGATTTCACGGTTGACGTTAAATCCGGAAGTTCCCCTGGTCGGGCGATCACTAGAATTGACCTATAACCCGGCGGGAGGACCGTTGGAGGGGAAGACAGATTTGGTCGGGATTGTCTATATGTATAATTTTTATCGTTGGGAGATTGGTGATGTACAACTGAAGCAGGAGGGGAAACTTTGGAAAGGAACGTTTGAAATGCCGGAGAATTGTGCATTTGTGGCTTTTAAATTCCAATCGACTTTTACTTTGCAACCGGATACAACGGATAACAACGGGGATAAAGGATTTATGTTCATTCCGAAAGATGCTACCGGGAATTATCTGCCGGGAAGGTATCTGGCTTGGGGGGTATTTCGTATGCCTTCGTTGGGCGAAGGGACGGGAAGTTATTTCACAGGGAATTACAAAGAGATTTCCGACGACGCGATTATGCTTTGGATAGATCAGGAGGCGAAGCATTATCCCCAGTACGGGCGTCTTTTTTTCGGGGTGATGAAGTCTGCTTTGAGAAAAATTCATGGAGATAATGCTAGTCGGGGGATTGCGCATTTGCTTAAAGTGATGGAGAATCAAGAAAATCTGACGGAAAATGAATACATGGAGATAAGTCATACTTACCGGTATGATTTAAAGAATAAAGAGAAAGCGGACAGTCTGGATCAAGTTATTCTTAAACTGTTCCCGCGTGGCGGATTGGCAAGGTTCAATCGTTCTTTGATCATGAATACAGTTCCGGCTGAAGAATATTTTGTCGCTGCCGATCAGTTTAGAAAAGATTTCCCGATAGCAGAATGGCGGAAGAATCCGGATTCAAGAGGATTCGTGTATGGTAATTTCTACCGGGAGTTAGCCACTAGATATTATAAAGCGGGAGATTACGGCAAATTGGAGGAAATATTACCGGAGATGAGTATGGTTATGCTGAATGATGTTTTTCGGAAAAGCGTGGAATTCGCGATTCGGAAAACTCCCACGCCGGCAGAAACTTTTGTCGATATATCCAAAAAGTTTATCGACCAGATGATCGTGAAAGTGGGTGATGGTTCGTATATGCAGGGAATGCAGTATTCTCCCCGTCAGGCGGAGGATCTGGCTCGTTTGTGGTTATATTATTACATTGGGGTTCATGCCCAGGTGGCAGAGAAGAGCGGTCGTTACGAGGAAGCCGTGAACTCGATGAACTTGATAGAAGAAGACCAACGTTATCTGTTCTATCCGGCGGGGAACGAGGCATATATTACAAGTTTGGAGAAATTGGGACGTCAGGCAGAGGCTTTCGAAGCGATGAAAGGAGCGGCTGGAGCAGGACAGATGACCCCGGTTATCTATGATAAGTTACGGGAGTATTATACGAGTTTGGAGAAGAAACCGGCAACTTTTGAAGCTTGGGTCGCGTCATTAAAACCTCGGAGTGAAGTAGAGAAAATAAAAAATAAACTTCGGGCAAAGATGATCGATATACCTTTTGAATCTTTTGTTTTGGAATCGCATCTTGGTGGTAAGGTGAAATCTGCCGGTTTCAAGAAGAATGAAATTGTGATACTTGATTTTTGGGCGTTGTGGTGTGCCCCGTGTATTGCCGCTTTGGATGGGATGCAGATGGCTGTGGATCTCTATGCGGACGATCCGAGTGTAAAATTCTATTTTATTATCACGCAGGACGAACCTAATAAGGTGAAGATCGATGCCTTGTGGAAAAAGAATAATTTCCATAACATGGAAGTGCTTTATGATGCTAACCGGGATGGAAAAAAATCTCGTGATGCCGTGTATAAATCCATGTTCCCCGGAACCTCGGGTATTCCCCAGAAAGCGATCCTTAAAAACGGTCGTATCCGTTATCTTGCAGAGGGATACGGGGGTAGTCCCAGTGGTTTGATGGATGAAATTTCTTACGTGGTTGAAATGCTAAAAGAAGAGAAATGATGATGTTGAAAAATAGTTTTATTGTCCTGTTGCTTGCGGCAACGGGACTCTTTTGCTCCTGTGGGAACGGGAATAATTACACGCTTACCGGTAGTTTGCCGATACGTTATGATGGTTGCCGTGTCTTCATGTCGCCCGCTACATATTATTTCTCTCCGGAAAAGCCTGCTCCGGTGGATAGTGGTGTGATCCGGAATGGAGAGTTTCAGTTCAGGGGAACGATTCAAGAACCCGCGGTGTTTGTCCTGACAGTCGAGGATGTGCGTGACAATGAAATTCCGGGTATGTATTCCACCCCGGTGATTATCGAACGGGGGAATATTAAAATTCTTTATGACACGGCAGGAATCACTTTATCCGGAACCCCTATCAACGATCGCTATATGGCAACTGTCGGGAAGGGACGGCTGGAGGAAAGGCGTAAACGACAGATATTGTTTCACGAGAGGGATAGTGTACTGCGTTTATCGGGACACGCCGGCAATGAGGTGAATAATTACTATAATACGCGAAGTCAAATCCTTTTTAGAGAAATCATGATTCCTGCAGCGGAAGAATTTATTCGAACGTATGCCGGAACAAGCGTAGGAGATTATTTCTTCTTTGATTGTTGTGCAAAAGATCTTTATAGTGAAGCTTTTGTCGAGGCTGTCTATCCAACGATCCAGCCGAAACTACGGGATCAGTATGAAACGTTAATTAGGACACGTCAGGAAAAGCAGAATTATTTTTCCAGTTCTCAGAAAGCGACGGAAGAGGGAATGCCTTTTCGTGAGATTGCGGCTCAAACCATCGAGGGGCAGGAAATCCGTTTGTCAGAATGCGTGAAAAAAGGAGGACTCGTGTTGTTGGATTTTTGGGGGTCATGGTGTATTCCCTGCATTCAGGAAATGCCTTTGCTGAAGGAATTACACGAGAAATACAGGAAGAAAGGTTTGGTGATAATAGGTATTTCGCTAGATAAAGATCGGGAAAAATGGCAAAATTCTCTCGAGAAATATAAGCCGACAGGTATTCAGGTTTCCGAGTTGAAGGGATGGGAAAGTGCTTCCCGTAATGATTACGGGGTTCAAGCGATCCCGTTTACACTATTGATAGACGGTTCCGGGAAAA
Source organism: Butyricimonas synergistica DSM 23225 (assembly GCF_000379665.1). Lineage (GTDB taxonomy): Bacteria > Bacteroidota > Bacteroidia > Bacteroidales > Marinifilaceae > Butyricimonas > Butyricimonas synergistica. Next base: position 81,055 of record NZ_KB903368.1, read on the forward strand.
TTATAGCCCGCAACCCGCATGGTCCGAAATTAGTTGAAGCCATTGAGCAATATTTTGGTCATAAATCAAAATAGGGATTGTAATTAAAACCGTGGCGGCAAAGACTGGATAATTCTAATCTTGCCGCCACGGTTTTAATCATTTGTGTTCTTCGCAACTGCCGCATCCTTTGCAATCCTGTTTTTCGTTCTTTACAGCCGGATTGTCTTGCCCGCCTCGTTGACCGTGGTGATTCATGCCTTCCTTGCGGCGTTTTTCCATTTCTTGTTTTCTCTTTTCCAGGTTGGTTTGATAAATTTTATATTGCTCTTCCGTCAAAATTTTCTTTAAGGATAAATTCTGTTGGTCTTCAATTTTCTTGTTGTAGAACATCACGGAATCACGTTGTCCTTGGTATTTTTTCATGAGTTCGCCTCTTTTCTTGAAGTTTTCCGTGAACAACTCTTTCACTTGTTTTTCTTGTTTCTCGTCGAGTTTCAGTTCGGTCTTCATTTGTTCGACCATCTTTTTGACCATTTCTTCGGGATTCATGTGACCTCTTGGTCCGCGGTGTTGTTGCCCACGTTCTTGTGCGTTCAGATTAACAGTCATTAAAATGAATAATGACGAAATGATAAGGGTTAAAGTTTTCATGTTTTTATTCTTTAATTGTTTATAATTGCACGGGATTTAGGGGAAAAGAATATCCGTAAATCTCATGCTCGTTATTAAAATAGTTCTGCTTCTAAGACAAAACGGGAAAGAAAAGGTTTATCTGTATATATTTCATTTTCAAAAAAATCTTTAGGCGTGCGTCCAAAAAGGCTTTGTCTGCTTGCTATACAATTTAGAAATAAAATGAAGTGGAAAAAGTTTTGTTTCTACGGTTTTCTTCATAAGTTTGTGGTGTTTGACATATATGTCAGATTTGATCGTCAATCATAGGTCTATTTGTTATGAATGTTTATAAAGTTGGTCTTGATATTGGTTCTACCACGGCTAAGATAGTCGTATTGGATAAGAACGGAACGGATGTCCTTTTTTATAAGTATGAAAGGCATCAGGCAAAAGTGCAGGAATGTTTGTCCGGCTTTTTCCGGGAATTGGGAGAATTGGTCGGGGATGCCCCGTTGGCTGTTCAGGTTACCGGTTCTGTCGGTATGGGAGTTGCCGAGAAATGTGGCTTGCCATTCGTGCAGGAGGTCGTGGCAGCCACGAACTACATTCGTCAGCATCACCCCGGTGTTGCCAGTATGATTGACATCGGGGGAGAAGACGCCAAGGTCGTGTTCTTTCAGGATCATCAGGCTACCGACTTGCGGATGAACGGGAATTGTGCCGGGGGGACGGGAGCGTTCATCGATCAGATGGCAATACTGCTGGGTGTATCGGTTGAAGAATTGAATGAATTAGGATGCCGGGCGACACAAGTCTACCCGATAGCCTCCCGGTGTGGCGTGTTTAGCAAGACGGACGTGCAGAATTTAATCGCTAAAAACATATCGAAGGAGAATATCGCTGTTTCTATTTTTCACGCGGTAGCCGTGCAGACGGTTGTTACTCTTGCCCGCGGGTGTGATATAACAGCCCCAGTATTGTTTTGTGGCGGACCTTTGACTTTTATTCCGGCTCTTCGGAAAGCTTTTGCCGATTATTTGAATTTGTCTTTGGAAAAGGATTTCGTCCTGCCGGAGAAAGGTAATCTGATCCCGGCTTGGGGTGCCGCTTTAGCCATGACACCCCATGACATAAGTTTGTCCGCTTTACTCCGACTTTTGGAAACCCGCTTGGGCAATATATCATGTTCGGGTAGTAGCCTTCCGCCTATTTTCAAAGATCAATCGGAATATTCACGATGGAAAGAACGATTGGTACGGTACGGAATACAACGTGCAGAATTGAAAGCGAGAGTACAGCAGGTTGTTATCGGGATAGATTCCGGTTCCACCACGACAAAAATCGTGGTACTCGATGCGGATGACCGGATGGTTTATTCCTATTACCACGATAATAACGGGAATCCGATAAAAGCCGTGGAAGACGGGTTGCGGGAATTGTATGAAGAATGCCAAAGAAAAGGAACGACCTTGAAAATCAAGGGTGGTTGCTCTACCGGGTATGGAGAAGAATTAATCAAGGCGGCATTCCAGATGGACGCCAGTATTATCGAAACCATAGCCCACTATACTGCCGCCAAGCATATAGATAAGGACGTGTCTTTTATTTTGGATATTGGCGGGCAGGACATGAAGGCGATTTGCATCCACGACGGGGTAATTAACCGGATAGAAATCAATGAAGCCTGTTCGTCCGGTTGTGGTTCTTTCATCAGTACCTTTGCGCAATCCTTGGATTACGGGATTGACGATTTCGCCAAAGCTGCTTGTCATTCGCGAGCCCCGAGTGATCTGGGTACGCGTTGTACCGTTTTCATGAACTCCAAGGTGAAACAGGTACTCCGGGAAGGTGCTTCCGTGGCGGATATTGCGGCGGGATTGTCGTATTCGGTGGTTAAAAACTGCCTTTATAAGGTCTTGCAATTGAAAAACACGGACGAGCTTGGCGAGCATATCGTCGTGCAAGGGGGTACAATGCGCAATGACTCTATCGTGCGGGGACTGGAAATACTCACGGGACGGGAAGTTGCTCGTGGTGATTGTCCCGAATTGATGGGAGCCTTGGGATGTGCTTTGTATGCGCGACATATTGAACAAGCCCGAGAAATGGATTTGCGGGATATGATACATCTTGCCCGGTTCACTTCCAGCCAGTTGCAATGCCGGGGGTGCGAGAATCAATGCGCTGTTACCCGTTACACGTTTGATAACAAGAACAGTTATTTTTCCGGAAACCGGTGCGAGAAGGCGTACACGAACAAGGGAAACATCTCGGGCGAGGGAGTGAACGTGTACGAGAGAAAGATCAAGTTACTGTTCGACCGGGAGGCGCCCGTCGCTCGTCCTTTGCTGACCATCGGTATTCCCCGTTGCCTGAATATGTATGAAGAATATCCTTTTTGGCATACCCTGTTTTCCCGTTGCGGCATTCAGGTCAGCCTGTCATCCCCTTCCACCTTTGACAAGTATGAAACGGCAGCCAATAGGGTGATGTCAGACAACATCTGTTTCCCGGCGAAGTTGGTACACGGTCACGTCCAAGATCTTGTAGAACGTCGTGTCGACCGGATATTCATGCCGTTTGTCGTGTTCGAGAAAATGGACAAGCAACAGCAGAATAGTTACAATTGCCCCATCGTGTCCGGTTACTCGGAAGTGATCAAGAGTGTACAGTCCGAGGATATACCGGTTGATGCCCCGGCTATCACGTTTAAAGACCAAGCCTTGTTGTACAAGCAATGCGCTGAATACCTCGGGGCATTGGGTGTTCCCGGGCACACGTTTCGGGCGGCATTCGAGCGGGCATTGAAAGAACAGGATGCTTTCGAGCGGGAGATTGCCGCCTATGCCCGTGAGGTCATGGAAGAAGGGCGTCGGAAGCATAAGCTGGTGATCCTGCTTGCCGGGCGTCCTTATCATTCCGATCCGCTGATACAGCATAAGGTGTCGAATATGATTGCCGCGATGGGAGTGTACGTGATCACGGATGATATTGTCCGTCAACAAAAAATCTCGTTGGAAGGAGTAAATTTTCTCCCTCAATGGGCGTTCACGAACCGTATCTTGAAAGCGGCGAAATGGGCTGCCGGGCAAGGCAACGAGGTACAGTATATGCAATTGACCTCCTTCGGTTGCGGACCGGACGCATTCCTGACCGACGAAGTCCGCGCTTTATTGAAACAGTACGGGAAAAATCTTACCCTGCTGAAAATAGACGACGTTAGCAATATCGGTTCCATCAAATTGCGGGTACGTTCTTTGGTGGAGAGCCTGCATATCAGTCTGCGTCAGTCCGCTGACGGGTCAAAACGGATCGTTTCTACTCGCCCTTTCGTGAAAGAAGACAAAAAGAAGAAGATCATCGTTCCTTTCTTCACGCCTTTTATTTCACCGCTCATCCCGCCGCTCATGAAAGTAGCGGGGTATGATGCCGAGAATCTGCCGATAAGCGATACCCGTTCGTGTGATTGGGGGTTAAAGTATTCCAATAACGAGGTGTGTTACCCGGCTACCCTGATCGTGGGCGACATCGTGAAGGCTTTCAAGGACGGGCTTTATGACCCGGACAACACTTGTGTTGCCATTACCCAGACGGGTGGTCAGTGTCGTGCCAGCAATTACATTTCTCTGATCAAAAAGGCATTGATCGAGAATGGATACGTCAATACCCCGGTCGTGTCGCTTGCCCTCGGAAGCGGGATCAGTAACGATCAACCCGGGTTCAGCATCAATTGGTCTAAGATCGTGCCGATAGCCCTTGCCGCGGTATTGTACAGTGATTGTATCGCGAAATTCTATTACGCCTCTGTCGTTCGGGAGAGGGAGCAAGGGCAAGCAGCCGGGTTAAGGGATCTGTATCTAGAAAAGGCAAAAGTGGCTATTTTACGGAAAAGCATGGGCGATTTGTACCGTGATCTCTCGTTGGCAGCCCGCGATTTCGACAGGATTTGCCAGCAAAAGTTCACACCTAAAGTCGGTGTCGTTGGAGAGATATTCTTGAAATTCAATCCTTTCGCTCAAAAGAACGTCATGTCGTGGCTTGTCGATAAACAGATTGAGGTGATCCCCCCGTTGATGTCCGATTTCTTCATGCAGAGTTTTGTCAATTTGAAAGCGATGCAAGACAGTCATTTGAAACGCAAGTATGTACCGGATGTCGTGATCGACTGGCTGTATGGCAAGGTGCGGAAGCAAATCAACCGGATCAACGAGATCGGGAAAGAGTTTAAATACTTTCTTCCGTTCGAGAGTATTTACGAGAAAGCGGAAAATGCCAAGCGGGTGATCTCCCTGAACGCCCAGTTCGGCGAGGGATGGTTGATTGCCGGGGAGATGGTGTCGTTTGCCGCCCGGGGGATCAATCATGTCATCAGTTTGCAACCTTTCGGCTGTATAGCCAACCATATCGTGGAAAAAGGAATAGAAAAACGGATAAAATCTTTTTATCCGCAAGTGAATATACTATCTTTAGACTTTGATAGCAGTGTCAGTGATGTGAATATTGTCAATCGAATGTTATTGTTCATTGACAACATAAAAAAGTGAAACATGGGAGCATTAGAAAACAACGAGTTAGAGCAACAAATAATAGAAACGGCGAAGCGGCTTTTTGTGGAAAAAGGGTTTGTCGAAACCAGCATGAGTGATATTGCGGCAACCGTCGGGATAAACCGTCCCACGTTACATTACTATTTTAGGACGAAAGACCGGATGTTTCAGGCGGTGTTCAGTTCGATCGTCATGTCCTTGTTGCCGCGGGTACGGGAAATCATGAAACGGGATATTCCGTTTATGGAACGGGTGAGTATGGTACTGGATGAATATTTGGTACGTTTTATCGAGAATCCCTATATTCCTAAATTTATATGCGAGGAAGTACAACGGGATGTGAATCATCTACTTGCGACTGCCAAGGAAATGCAATTTGAGGAAACTTTTGCCATCATCAAGGAGGGATTACAGTCCGAGATGGAGGCGGGACGCTTGAAAACCGTGCCCCTGCATATTTTATTCCTGACGTTTTATGGTTTACTTCTTTTCCCACTTTTGTCGAAAAATTTGGTGGTCACCCTGTTCTTGAAAGAGGATTCCGAATTTGAACTTTTGTTGTGGGAGTGGAAACAATATATCCTTCTCCATTTGAAGAATTTGTTGTGTGTCGATGGATAAATGGAAATTAAAAAATTACCCAAAAAGAAATGGGAGTAGTATCTTTTGTCGTATTTTTGTGGGGAAATAGGTGATGAGAGTCAAAGAGGTATTCAAAAAATAACTTTCATAATGGTGGTAATTTGGGAAACGAAGAAGTAGATATTATTCTTGAATTTGCCCGTGGGGAGGAGAAAGCGTTCCGCGTGCTGTATGACAGGTATGCGGTTGCCTTGCGTTATTTTGCGGCGAAGTACGTGAGCGATGAGGATGTGATCGAGGATATCCTGCAGGACGCTTTCGTGGCATTGTGGGAGAAAAGAACGGAATTTTGCGTGGAAAATGCCGTGAAGGCTTATCTTTATAAGGTCGTGCGGCACGGTTGCCTGAATCTGATCCGACACAAACAGGTCGAAAATAAGTACGCAGAGAAGATATTGCAAGAGGGGGATGAGGCGGAGTCTTTTCTCGACCAAATACTGGAATCCGAGATATTCCAAGTATTGCTTACCGTGTTCGATGAATTATCTCCCGCCTGTAAAGAGGTTTACCGGATGAGTTTGAATGGGGACAGTCACGAGGAGATTGCCCGAAAGTTGAATATCTCTATCAATACCGTGAAAAAACACAAGAATAACGCTAACCATTATATGAAGGAGCGTTTGAAAAATGTGTTGTCCATCTTGTTGTGGATTTCCTGAAAAAGGGGATGTTTCAAGACAAATTCTAGCGTGTTAAGTGTGAAATAATATCAATGAAAGATATTTTATAGTAATCATTTTCGTATTTTCTTGGTAGCCTCTCCCATTCATCTCCCATTCTTTCCCTATTCATAGCCTATTTTAATAGTAAAAATATAGGATTTTTAAATAATTTATATGGTGTAAAATTCCTTATTGATATATAAAATATTCGAGATATATAAGGAGCATTGGTATAAATTGTATAGGACTTCGGTGGAAAAATAAAAAAAGTGCGGTTTGCTATTACACCAAATGGTACTTTGCGTGCTTTAGTATAAAACTAAAGAATGAAAGTATGCGAATGCGAGATGATAATAGGATAAAACAGTTGATCGTGGACCACGTGAAAGGAGTGTTGGACGACGTGGGGGAACGGGAGTTGTGGGTTTGGCGGAAAATGAGCGTGGAGCACGAGGAGATGTTTCAGCGGTTGGTATACATGCAGCGTTTGGAAGAAGGATTCCGTCGGTTCGTGAAGTCGCCGGAGGCGGAGAATCGGGCATGGGAAAGGATATTGAACCGAACGACACGTAAGGGACAGCGTGTAAGGAAATTATCGTGGCTTAAGTATGCGGCGATATTCGCTTTGCCGTTATTGATAGGAGGAATGATTTATTTTGCCTTGAACCGTGAGGACAAGAAGGTGCCGTTGGCTGTCGTGACAGAGATTATGCCGGGTAAGGCAAAGGCTGAACTTGTTTTGCCGGGAGGAGATAAAGTTTTGTTGGCAGACGGGACAAGACGGACGGTACGAAATGGGGTAAGTAATACGGGAGATACATTGCGTTATGAAGAAACGGAAGGCGAACCGTCGGACGGAGTGGAGGAATATCACTTGTTGCGGGTGCCGCGGGGTGGGGAATACACGCTCGTGTTAGCGGATGGGACGACGGTGTACCTGAATGCCGAATCGGAGTTGAGGTATCCCGTGAAGTTCTCGGGCGAGAGGCGGAAGGTGTACTTGCAGGGGGAGGCTTATTTCGACGTGGCACGTGATGAACGGAAGCCTTTCACGGTGGAGGCGCAAGGGATGGAAGTGCTGGTGTTGGGAACTTCTTTCGGTGTGCGGGCATACGGGAGTGAGGAAAACGTGCTGGCTACACTCGTGCAGGGACGAGTAGATATCTTGGTCGATGGGCAACGTGCCGAATTGGTACCCGGGCAACAGGCTGATTTTAACCGGAAGAGCGATCGGTTGACAGTGGCGGAAGTGGATGTCGAGTTGTATGTCGGTTGGAAGGATGGTCGGTTGGTGTTTGATAATCAACCGTTGTCCGTGATCTTGAACGAGCTGGGACGCTGGTATTCGTTCGACGTGGTTTACACGAACAAAGAGTTGAAGCGGATACCCTATTCGTTGAATATCAAGAAGCATGAGGATATAGCCCACGTGTTGAAGTTTATTGAACGGACGGGGAAAGTGAAATTTGAAATTAACAAGAATATGATTATCGTGAAATAAAAATAAAAGAGCAGTGCTGCGAACACTGCCCTTTGTCAAACTTTTCAATCCTGCTGCGAACAGGAGTTGAAATATTGTTCAATCATAAACACAAAGTTATGGAAAAAAGATGTTATGCCTATATGGATAGGCGTAGAAAAGTAATGAAGTTTATTTTAATGATGAAAGCGACGTTTATTTTATCGGTTTTATTCGTGCTGCAAGTGCACGCGGGGGTGTATTCCCAGCAGATTCGGATGAGTATGACGTTGGACAAGGCGTCACTTAAGCAGATTATTGGGGAGATCAAGAAAAACACGGAATTTAGTTTCGTGTATAGTGATGCGGATATTGCCGGGGTGGTGCGAGAGCATGTATCATTTAAGGATGAAACGGTGGAAAAGATTCTGGAGGTTTGCCTGAAAGGGACAGGGTTGCACTTCTCTATCGAGGAAAAAACGATTGTTATCCGGAAGGAGAATCCGTCGGAACAACATGCGGTTGAAAAAAAAGTGGTGAAAGGTTTGGTGACGGACGAGAAGGGGGTGCCGCTTCCTGGCGTGACTGTGTTATTGAAGGGAACGACGATGGGGGTGACGACCGATGTGAAGGGGAAATTTTCTATTTTGATTTCAGATACGACAAAGACCGAATTGGTTTTTCGTTTCGTGGGGATGAAAACCCTGACACTCAAGTATCAGGATCGCCCGAAAAAGGGAGAGTGGACGATACAGATGGAAGAGGATTTAGTGGCAATGGATGAGGTAGTCGTGGTGAGCACCGGTTATGGAGATGTGGATCGTCGTCGTTTGACGAGTGCCGTGACTTCTTTGAAGATGGACGATATCATGGTTGCGGGATTAAATTCCGTGGATCAGATGTTAGAAGGACGTATCCCGGGAATGATTTTCATGCAAAATTCTGGACAAGTGGGTGCTACCCCGAAGGTGAGAATCAGGGGGAATTCCACGGTGATTGGTAATAGGGAACCCTTGTGGGTGGTGGACGGTATCGTGCAGAGTGATCCCGTGAATGTGGATCCTGCACAGTTGAATGACTTGGATTTCGTGAATTTGTTAGGTAACGCGATTGCCGGGTTGAACCCGGAGGATATCGAACGGATCGACGTGTTGAAGGACGCTGCCGCCACGGCAATTTACGGAACCCGGGCGGCTAACGGGGTAATTGTGATTACGACGAAGAAAGGTAAGATGGGACCTCCGACTGTTTCTTATGCTTTCACGGGAACGTTTACTCGTCGTCCCCATTACACGGATGATGCGATCTATATGATGAATTCTAAGCAGCGCGTGGAGGCTTCCAGGGAGTTGTTCGACCGGCAGATTGGTTACGAAAATGTTTACAATTTCGTGGGATTTGAGAAAGCTGTATTGGATTATAATGCTGGACGCATTGATTACAAGGAGCTTTCCCGATTGACCGATTACTACGAGACGTTGAACACGGACTGGTTCGATATCCTTTGCCGGAATTCATTTTCAAACAAGCATACTTTGAGTTTGAACGGAGGGTCCGAGAATATTCACTATTATGCTTCCGTGGGGTATAATGACCAGCAGGGTGTGATTAAAAAGGAAGAGTATAAACAAATGACCGCGAATTTGAAGTTGAACGGGACATTTAATAAGTTGCAATTCCAATTCAGCACGAATTTCAATACTTTGAAGAAACATTATACCCCAAGTGTGGATGGGGTCAGCGTGACACAATATGCTTACGAAACGAACCGGGCATTGCCTGCTTATAATCCTGATGGTAGCCGGGCTTTTTACCAGAAGAGCGAGGTCGGGTTGAACAAGGAGTTGTTGTTCAATATGGAGAACGAGATGGATAAAACCTACCAGAAGATCGAGGGCAATACGGTGAATCTTACCGGATTGGTGAAATACATGTTTTGGGATGTTTTGACCGTGGAGGGGACGGCTTCGTATTCTTCCAGCGTGACGAACCAGGATGATATTTACGAGGAGGGCTCCTATTATATCGGAAAATTGCGAGGAACAACTGATAATAAATATAATCTGTGTCCTGTTGGTGGCGAGTGGAATAATATGAATACGCGGCAAAATTCATGGTTAGCCCGTTTGCAACTAAATTATATAAAGGAATTCGGAGAAAATAATGAGCATTACGTGGTAGGAACTTTAGGAGGGGAGCTTTCGTCTAAAAAGTACAACACGGTAAAGATGACTCAAAGAGGGTATTACCCGGATAGGGGATTGAGTTTCGGGAATGTGGATAGTAAGGATTTGCTTGATAACGGTCTGGACGGGTATACTGAGTTCCGTAATTGGTTGGCCTCTAATGAGCCGAAACTCACGGAAATGAAGACGAATTTAGGTTCATTGTATTTCTCTGCCAGTTACACGTATAATAATTTGTACACGATTAATTTCAATACCCGTATGGATGTTTCGAATCAATTCGGTAGCCGTAGCCGGGAAAAGTTGTTGCCTATCTGGTCCGTGTCCGGGCGTTGGGATATCGGGCGCCAGTTTTGGAAAGATAATGATAACGTGAATGAATTGGCGTTAAAGTTGTCTTATGGGCACCAGGGGAATATGATTGACGGGCAGACTAGTAGAATGATTATTAATAAAGATGCTCCTGATGAGTATTTCGGAAAATTTGTTTCCACGTTAAATGCGTTCCCGAATCCGGATTTGAAATGGGAAACGACTTCTTCTTATAATGCCGAGTTGACGTTTTCGTTGCTGAAGAATAAAATCTCGGGTTCCGTGGGTTATTTCTACAAGAAGACGAGCAATGCTTTCTTGAATAAAACGATTTCTACGGTGAACGGGCGTAAAACTTACGTGGTAAACGAAGGAACTTTGGAGAATCAGGGAGTGGAAGTTACCTTGAGTTTTATGCCGTTTAATCAACAAGTTGGGGCTAACGGTAAGCGGGGATTCGTGTGGCGTTTCGATCCGCAAATCGGTCAGGTCGTGAATAATTTGATCAATAAGGCTATTAATAATGATAATAACGTGTTGCGCAATGACGTGACTTACGAAGATTTCTTAAACGGTGATGCGGAAGTGTCCGGGAAACCGTTGGAAACTTTTTATTCATACCGGTTTAAGGGATTAAGTCCAGAGGATGGTAGTCCCTTGTTTTATGGGCTTGAAGCGGATCGGGCAGAAGAGTTGGCCGAGAAATATAGTAAGATGTCGAACGAGAACGTGATTTTGGAGGTGATGGAGTCTAGTGGAACCCGTGTGCCGGTGTTGCAAGGTGGTTTCTCGAACTATTTCGGGTATCGTCAATTCGGGTTGTCGTTTAATTTTACATACAGTTTGGGAAACAAGATTCGTATGTTGAAGTTGTGCGAAGATTTTAATATTCGTCCTTATCCGCATAAAAATATGCGTCGCGAGTTCGTGAATCGTTGGCGGCGTCCGGGTGATGAGGCAAAAACCAATATCCCGGGATTGGTTACCGGTGATAAAGCGGGTAGAGGTTCTAGCTGGTGGAATAATACAAGTTATACGTTTGAGTTTGCGGATAGAGCTGATTCTTATTACTCTTTATATGATTATTCAGATGTCCGCGTGATAAAAGGTGATTATTTGAAGCTGCAATCCCTTTCGTTACGTTATAACGTGGATGACAGGCTTTGCCAGAAATTGGGGTTGAAGTCTGCTTATGTTAGTTTGTCGGGAACGAACCTTTTCACTTGGCAAAGTAAAAAAGCAAAGGGAATGGACGTGACTTCGCAGTCAGGAAGCGCATCGGTGATTAATTTGTCCGTTCGTCCGAGTTATTCATTATCCTTAAATGTAACTTTTTAATTGAACTATCATGAAGATATTGAAATTGTTGTTTGTCGGAATCATAATCATTCCTACGCTTTGTGCATGTGGTGATTTCTTCGAGGAAGATTCACAAAATCAGGCTTACGTGAGTAGTGTCGCGGATTTGGATGAATTGTTGATGGGGGAGGCATATATTAATGTGCCCGGTTTTGCAATCAGCTTAAAAGCTCATCAAAGTCAATTACTTACTCACACGGATAAATATTTTCCATGGATTCATTTACAAGATGACGATATCACGGAGTTTGCAGAGGGATATGATAGTTCAATCGATAGTTGGATACGTTCGAATACGGCTTCCGCTTACCGATGGCAGGAGAATCCGTTTTGGAATAAAGAGCATGTGGAGTATAAACCGGATGATTGGGAAAAGGCGTATAAACGAATTGCCATATTGAATTCCATTCTTTCAGAGTTGGATAATGTGCGGGAAGGGGAGTCGGATACGTTAGCTAACCGGGTGGCTGGAGAAGCATATTTCTTGCGGGCGTATAATTATTATTGGCTGGTGAACGTTTATGCCCAACCTTATGCCTTGAGCTCGGCGGATAAGGAGTTGGGAGTTCCTTTAAAAATTGTAGGAGAGGTGGAGGACAAACACTTCTCTAGGGCTTCGGTGCAAGCTGTTTATACGCAAATCCGGAGTGATTTGGCAAATAGTGTCGCAGCCTTTCGGGAGATTCCCAAGTACAGTCGTCCGATCAGGGCGGATTACACGGCGGCTTGTATCTTGATGAGTAGGGTGTGTCTTTACATGGAGGATTACGAGGAGGCTGTTGCTTACGCGGACTCCGCTATTCTACGAGAGAGTCATTCTATTTTGGATTTAAATAGTTTAGAAGAAGGGGACAGTTTTACTTACGAGGGGTCGCCGGAAACGGTGTTTACTCAAGGAGGGTATATTATGGCTCAAATACATACGTCTGATGCTTGCTGGTGGAATTCTTCCAGTACGGCTTCTTCTTATAAAACTTCGGATGATTTGTTGAATTGTTACGGGGAGAATGATTTGCGTCGTAAGATTTTTTTCACGCACCCACCATTCTCCACGGATGCTTGGCGTTGTTTGAAGTTTCGTGAAGAATCCGGGCGTATCGGGGATTACATGTTGTTCCGTTTTCCCGAGGCTTATTTGAATAAGGCTGAGGCACAGGCGATACTTGGAGATGAAGCGGGGGCAAAGAGTACTTTGAACGTGTTGCGAGAAAAACGTTTCCTCGTGGGAGAAATGCCCGCGATCGAGGAGGAGATGGCAAGGAGTGGAGAGAATTTAGTGAACTTTATCCGGAGTGAACGCCGCCGAGAGTTCTGTTACGAGGGACAACGTTGGTTTGATTTACGCCGTTATGCGGTAAATAGCAAGTATCCGTTTAGTAAACCGATTCGCCATGAGGTAAGAGAACGGCAAGGAGGAGAAGGGGCAGAGGGACATTACGTGACGGTCGGATATTACGAGTTGAAACCTTATGCCGAGGATCGGGCTGCTTACGTGTTCCCGTTGCCTTCCAGCGAAATTATTTTTAACAAGGGAACTTTGGTGCAAAACGAGGACCGTCCGGCAAGAAAAATGGTTCGTTATTAATTTTTAGAAATGATAGTTATGAGGAATATATATATTATTGGATTATTGATAAGCCTCTTTTTAACAATCGCTTGCGAGAAAGAGGATGCCTTGAGTCCTTCCGGTTACGGGAGAGATTGGAAAATTATTGAAGAGCCGACGACGGATGATCCCGTGGATTGGGTGCGTTATGAAATCTATAAGAATTACGGTATTTCCACGTATTATAATGATACGTTAGGTTTCGAGAAACGGACAGATATGTCGGGTAACGATTATATATTTTACGAAACATTGAAAGTGTATTATATGCCGGGAAGTAGTAAACCGGACGGGATCTACGATTTACTGGAGGATCATTCCGTTTTGGAACCGATACTTACGTATTTTTCCAAACATGTATTTCCCCGTTTTGGCAATGCTGATTTGTTACCTTCTTTTTTATTCGTGGACAAAATATGGAGTGATAAGTGGCGTGATTCAGAATTGAATGATTATTTCGGCTATAATACAATGGTTTTCAAAGCTGTGAATGGTTTTGCCTCTTTGCCTGTCGAAGAGCAACAAGCATACGCCAATTCTTTCATATCTGCTTATTTTGGTAATATGTTGGCTTCATCCACTCATGCCGCCTGGCGAGATAAGTTTTTAGGAATTAGTAAGGCATTGAATCCTAATAAACCGGATTTGTATTCGACGGAATTAAATTATGGAACACTGTTGAATGCTTATCAGGCTTTTAAAGGGACGAATTTCACGGAAAAGGAACAATTGGGATTTATCGCGTCTGTCAAGAATTCGAGAGGGCAGGATATCACCCCGACAATAGCGCTTGATTTGGGTTCTTATGTTGAAGCCGTGTTGACTTGTACCCAAGCCGAATTTCAGGCTATGTACGGGAAATATGATGGAGTGATGAAGAAATTCAAGATGATGCGGGAGCAGTTGAAGGCATTGAAGTTTGTATTGGAAGATTGATATAGACAATTTAAAAATCATTTAAATTTTTAACAGTAATCATGATGAAAAAGAGTATTGTATTACTAGCACTGGTATTGTTTGTTTTACCATTTTTTGAGGTTACGGAAGCGTGTGCAAAAGAAAAAAAGAAAGGGAAAAAAGGAGAGGTTGAAAAGGTGGAGAAGGATAAAACTCAAAGCAAGTATGATAAATTATTGAAAAAGCCGGAAACGCAAACGGTTGCCGGTAAGTTTATCACGTTGCATCGGGTGGGGAATAAATTGTATTTTGAATACCCTGTGAAATTTTTGGGGCGTGAATTGTTGATCGCTTCCACAATTACGGAAACCAGTAATCCTCAACTTTGTACGGTGGGTTACAAACCGTCTGATCCGTTACATGTTCGTTTTGATTTGATTGATAGTAATCTGTATATGCGTTCGGTAAATTCCGTCGTGGATTTTGATAAGGCGGATGCCAATATCGGAGAGGCTGTCCAGTTGAATTATATTGATCCGTATATGAAGAAATATTCAATTGCCGCTTATAATGCGGATAGTTCGGCTGTCGTTTTTGATGTGACACCGTTATTTGCCGCAAATGAGCCGGATTTGGCTCCCGTAGGGGAAATGGATATGGGAATGATTTCACTGAGTTCGACTCCTAAAACGGAATTATTCTTTTTAGGAGAGATGAAAGCTTTTGACGATAACGTGTCTATCCAAACTACGATGACCCATAGTGTAAAAGCATCAGTACTTTTTTTCTCGATGGATTTGGGAGACGTTTCTAACAAGATGACCCGTACGGTGTTGTTATTACCTGAGGACAAGGATCGGATGAAACCGAGAATCTCGGATTCGCGTGTTGGTATTTTCTTGACGGGGAAACAATATATTTCCACGGAAGAAGACGGTATTCAAGCGTACACTTACGCGAATCGTTGGAGAGTAGAGCCGAAAGACGCACGGGCTTGGGAACGCGGTGAGTTGGTTGAAGCGGTAAAACCGATCGTATGGTACGTGGATAATACTTTCCCGGAAGATTGGAAAGGTGCGATTCGTAAGGGGATTTTAAGATGGAACCAAGCTTTTGAGAAAATCGGTTTAAAAAATGCCGTTCAGGTACGTGATTTCCCGACGAAAGAGGAGGACCCTGAATTTGATCCGGATAATTTGAAATATTCTTGCGTTCGTTATTCTCCTGTGAGAATGATGAATGCTTTCGGTCCGAGTTGGGTAGACCCGAAAACCGGAGAGATTATTAGTGCTTCCGTGGTTATATATAATGATGTGGTGAAGTTGAATAACATGTGGCGTTTCACGCAAACAGCGCAGATCGATCCTCGCGTAAGAGCTAAAAAGATGCCTAAAGAGGTGATGGATGAATCGTTGGAATATGTTGTCGCTCACGAGATCGGTCACACGTTGGGTTTGATGCATAATATGGCGGCTTCCAGTGCCTTTCCTGTCGACTCTTTGCGGTCTGCTTCTTTCACGCAAAAATATGGAACTACAGCTTCTATTATGGATTATGCTCGATTTAATTATGTAGCACAACCCGGGGATAAAAATATTAAATTGACTCCTCCTGTACTTGGTTGTTATGATGAGTATGCTATTAAATGGTTGTATTCTCCGATAGCCGGAAATTTGAGTGTCAAGGAGGAAGCGAAAATCTTGGAATCTTGGGTAGATGAAAAGGCCGGAGATCCGTATTATCGTTACGGGAAACAGCAAATAGCTTCTCGCTATGATCCGAGTTCTGTGGAGGAAGATTTGGGTGATGATCCGTTGAAAGCCGGTGAATATGGTATTAAGAATTTGAAATATATAATGGCTCATTTGAACGAGTGGGTACCGGATGATGCTTCTACCGCTCACCGTCAATTTTTGCACCAGGGGATTATAACACAGTATTACCGCTATTTAATGAACGTGTTATACAATGTGGGTGGTATTTATTTGACAGAGGTAAAAGATGGTACTCCAGGTGCTCGTTTTCAACCTGTAGATGCCAAGTGTCAGAGCGCTTCCTTGAAATGGTTTATGAAGCAATTGAGTGATAATGAATGGTTGGATGATGAAAAGGTGCTTTCTAAATTTGGCTTCTCCGCAACTGGAACGAGTATGAAATTGTATACCAAATTGATTGAGTCGGCATTTAAAGCAGGTGTAAAGGTGAATGTGGCTTCTCAACTTGCCGGTAGCGATTATACACAGAAAGATTTTTATGATGATTTGTATGCTGCGGTATTCGCTAATACAATAAAAGGTAATAAGTTGACGAGAATTGATAAGGCTATGCAGCGTGAGATCGTGAAGCAAGTTGCTCTCCGCATGAAGGCTGCGGGAGCAGACGCAAAGAGCAAATTGACAGATGTTGCTCCTTATACTCCTTCTTTTGATGAAGTATTGGCGTATGGGTTGGATGAAAGTGGTTTTCTTGCTTATTTTAAAGAGCAATTGCAAGAGATTGAAAGTAAAGAGGGAATTGGAACGGTAATGTCTCAAATGAAACAGCAACAGTTTGGTGATGTCTATGGGTATGGTTTCTTGCGTGAAGTGAATGCGGGGTTGTATGATGAAACGGCGACTCATTACGTGTCGATGTATGCTAAAGTACTTTCTTTGTTAAAGTCAAAGATTGATACAGCTCATAAAGACGACCGTTCACATTATCAAGCAATGATTGTTGCTTTGCAAGCAGTGCAGAATAAATAGTATTATATGTTTGTATAAGTAGGGGGAGTCCATGGAGTTCATGGCTCCCTTTTTCTTGACTTCGTCACTCAAAAAATGCTAATTTTTAAATTCCTTATAATTAATTATTTGTAGCTTTGCATACCCTGATTTTGGGGTACGCAAAGTGTTTTCATAAGAAAATTGTTATAGGACACTTGTATACAATGTATCACTAGTACAACTTTCACATAGAAGTTATACCATGTAATCGTTCTAAATAGTGGTCAATCATTGATCGTTATTTGGAACGATTTTATCTTTATTAATTTTCTCGTTACAAATATCAAAATTATAAATAGTAATTTAAATAAATCAAACATTTTTGCCGCAAAGTACTATATAAATACCAAAACTATTGCAAAAGCGCTAGCTTCAAGTGCAGGTCGAGCAAGGAACCGCAAAAACGCAACTCCGTCGTCTTCGGCATGGTGACCGGTATGGAACGCTGGCTACTCAAAATTATCCGCATCGAGTTCCCCGGTCACAACGATTACCCGAAAGGAGCCAATGGCTTCGCCACGAGTGCTTCCGGGAAAGAAGCTTCCGACTCGATATGCTTGCGGGAACCCTGCGGACAACCTGCTTGACCAAGAAACCACCGAACAACAAGCATACAAATATTTAAAATTTCACTTCTTTATTTCCTATTTTTCAAATAGCTTTGCATAAATACAACATATTTTTGTACGGATGTGTGTGAAACGAATGATATGAAAACAGGGAATAAATACAGTAACCCGGAAGAGGAAGAATACCTCTCCGAACCGGAAGATGAAAAGTATCAAGAGAATAATCGGGATGTATCCCGCGACCTTAAGCCTAATATCCGCCTCAGGAAGATCGGTAAGAAATACGCGGGCATCCCGGAAGAAGATTTCTATCAATTCATGCTTTACAAATTCCGTCAGGATGACATGGATTTCATCATGGACATTTTCGAGGGAGCGGATTTCCTCGGACCATCAATATTGAAAGCCTACAAGAAAGATTACCGGGGAGAATTGACGTTCAGGGAACTGATGGATGAACTTTACCTTCACCTGAAAGAAAATGACTGGAAGGCCCTCTCGGATTTCAGGGGGGAATGCAGCCTGGTCATCTGGTTACGTTCGATCGCCTCCAATTTCTTCAAGAGATTTTACAAGCAAAATCACTTGAATCATCCAACTTCCCCAAAAGAACAATTCAACATCGAATCACCTTATGCCACGGAGTATGACGTGGTCAATCTCATCAACCGGATCAGCGAGGAAAAAGAAAAAAATCTACTTTTTTTGAAATACGTTCAGAGAATTCCCGACGAGGAGACTCTTATAAAAATGAAGCTGAAGGATAACAAGAGCCTCGAACGCCTCCACCGCTTGGCGATCGAACGGGCCGGAAGGATGGCCGCCCAAGACGAATTTCTGAGCGCTATCTTTTTCGAGCAAGTCAACGGGGGAGTAGCAACGGTCCCGTTATCCGCGGTAAATTTAAACCATCACCACGGGTTGCTTGAAGAGCCCGAATGGAGTTATAATTTAACGACAGAGCAAATGAAAGATATTGTAAGAAATACGATTTCAAAATGGAAAACGGAAACCTATCGACGGGTCATCGAACTCCGGCTTTTGGAAGGGAAATCGACCGAGGAAACGGCCGAGGAAATGGGAGTTACACCCGGTAAAGTGTATAATTACCTGAACATCGCTTACAAGCGATTGCTGACGGAGATTCAAAACAATAAAAATAAATACTATGCCTGAAAGATCGAAACAAACGAAGAAAATCACTCTTGACCAGATAGAGAAAATTCTTGACGGCAGTGCCTCGGCGGAAGAATCGCTTGCCGGATTAAGTGCGGCCGTCGCTAACGAAGAGGTGGGAGAACTACTGACATCGGAGACCCCGGAAAACGACAAGCAAGACATCCGTTTCTTCAACAATATGTTTGCGAAGTATGAAGACGAGATCAAACGTTTTATAGAGAAACGAGAAAAGGGTAAAGTCGTTAACGTTGATTTTAAACCGGGTAACACCGGGGTCGCCGCAGCCCTGCCCCAAATCCCATCAAAAAAGAAGAAAAAGAAATAAATATTACCGATCATGAATGAATTCAATCAGTTGTGGGACGAAGTCTCGATCATGGTAGATTTCGAGGCCAAAAGAATTAAAAACAGTTCAGGCAAAGTGAACGTGCAACAAATTGAGAACTATTATAAAATCGAGATTATTGATAAACTATGGTTCAATTTCACGTTTCCCAATAAATACAACAAGTGGGTATGTGATTATTACGGAGAAAAACCTGCCGTTCAACAAGCGATCAGGAAAGAGATGGACCATTTTTCTCCCGCCTCCCGGGGAAAACGGTCTATCGGATTACTCGCGACCGGAATCGTGATTCTCATTCTGGGACTTCTATCTTACGCGATCCCGGATATAAAAAACGTTGTCCCGCTCGGCCTGACGTTAATCGGGATCGGTCTCACGATAGGCGGGACGGTCAAAAATGGTAACTCCCGAAAGTATTGTGATATGGCAAGCCTGACCGGAGAATTAAACCGAATAAAGAATCAAGTAAATACCCTCATACATGAGCATGCAAATATTTGACAACACGTATCTTTCTCTTTCCGAATACATGGAGAAAGAGGTACAAGGGTTCAAGAAATTTATCGACCCCCCGTTGTACGTGACCGAACAGGAAAAGGAGTTTTTGGACAGTATCGCCAAGTTTAACGAGGTGGCACCGGGATTTATCAAGTACACGTTCAACGAGAGTAATATGCTGCGTATTCAAGTTCTCCGGAGCGTACTTGACAGACAACCTGTTAACGTGAACAATAATTCTCGTCTTTTTGATATTATCACGACGCTATGCAAAAATCTGGGCATCCCGATGCCGTTGGTATACGTGTATTCGGACGAGGATATATACCGGATGGAACGGGCTTTGGAGGAAACGAGTCTGAAAGGACAAGAGCTTTTCCAAAGCAACAACGCTTTTACCTGCGGGTCAAAGGAGATGTTGTATGTCTTTATTTCCGAAGAATTGATGGCAAAGACGGAATACACGGACTTGGAGATCATGGCCCTGATCGGGCACGAAATCGGGCACGCTTTGGCGAATCACCCGATTAAAGGCAGTATCATGGCAACAGATTTGTCAACGATAACCAACCCGCAGGTGATTGCCCGGATCAAGCAATTGCAACAGAATAATCAATATTCCCGGTTGCAGGAGATCACGGCAGACCGGGCGGCGGTGATCGCTTGTCGCGACGCCGCAGCAGCTCAATCCATGATCAAGAAAATGAATAACCTGGACGAGGCTCTTTGGGATTATGATCATTCGGAAGCAAGTCATCCTAACGGAAAGACCCGCGCACGGGCGATCGAACTTTTCGGGAAATCGCTTCTCTATGCCCGTTGTATCGAATTGATCGATCACACGACCGTTGACAAGAGTGCTTATCTTTTGTCAGCCCGTGATTTGCAAGCAGAAATCATGAAAATCATCTAAACCTATAAACCCGTTATGAGTGACAAAAATGATATATTGATTCCGGATCTACCCGGAGAGATCGGTTCGAAAGTGCAGGAGATGGTTGATCTCATTCCCTCTTCCGAGAAACAAGTATGTATCGCGTGTAGTCGGGATATTGAAGCCGAGGTCTGCTCGCTGTTCTCGGGGATGCTTCATTCCGGGATGTTTGAAGATTACACGTTTGAATTTTCTTCTATCGGCAACGACGAGGATATTTCCCGAAATGCACCTGTAAACCGGGCGGCACGTAATGTACTCGTGATGGATGCACAACACCTTCTGAAAGGTTCAGATGTAGCCTTACTTGATTACATCGCAGTACACGACGCGCTCCGGGCCGGACTGGCGATAGTGCTTCTTCACGCTCACTTGATCCCTTCCGTGACAGAGGCGGTAGCCACCGTGGAAAAGGTGTTGGAGGTAAAAGGGATCACGGCTCCCGTACACGTGGAAGGCAAAGGGAATACCGGGGTGTGGCTCGTGCAGCATTTCATATCAAATCCGGTTAACCTGGATGATGTGGCTCGCGAGAAAGCACGTGATATAGACGTTTTCGTGCAGGCTTCTTTGGAAGAACAGTTAGCCCGGGTGGAGGGCAAGCTGGAAACTCTCGAACAGGCTATCGCTCGTTTCAAAGAGCGGCGGGAATCGTTCGAGGTATACGCGAAACAGCTTGACCTGACGTTATGGGTGAAGATTCAGAATTACTGCTCGACTCATTTTGACGAGGATATCACGAAGTTCGCCCGAGAAGCTCGCTTACTGATTGACAAGGAATTGCATGCGATAGATGTTCAGAAAATACAATTTTATTTCAGCCCTTATCTCAACTACCTGTGGGGAGAGTTCTTGTGCAACGAGATCAGGAAGACGATGGACGTGGTGCGTGATGACATGGAATACAAATTGGCTTCGTTGACAGCGAAGTACAAAAGCTATTTCGGGAAAGAGATGGATGTTTTGCATCTGGAAGCGGACGGGGTTCGTGCGGGAAATCAACCGATCAGTTTCGACACGGTCGATTTGTATAACAATTCGATCAAGAACGCGGTTGAAGGCGTGATTCGTAACGTGCTCGTGTTCGTGGCTAGTTTTCATGGCGGATTCTGGGGATATTTGCTGGGAGAGGTCGTGACGAATATTCTCATGAAGCTTTTTGGCGGCTTGCTGAAGATTAAACGCAGTAACACGGAACTCGTGCAACTTTACTCGGAGGCATTGACCCAGCAGTTTCAAGAAGGGCTTGAACACATCAAAACGCAACTCAAAGAGACGCTGATGCCCTTGCTGGAGAGAAATTTCAAAAATTCTATTCACGAGATCAAGGAGATGTTCCTGAAAAATATCGACGAGATCGGACAACAATACGAGGGGGAAAGGACAAACCTTCTGGCTCGTCAGGCGAAGTTGAAGAATTTGCTAAATAAGATGATTTGAGTGTTATAAAAACAGTTGGTTATACAAAAATAATCTTTAAGATTGTATGAACGTAAAAGAATTTAACGAGACGGTTAACGTTTGCAACAAGTCTCTTCAAGATGTATTACTTAATATCGGTCATGAAGCACCCGCGTTGCAGTCCGCGGCTACGATCGAATACGCCGAAGCTATAGCGAAAGAATCCGTACGTAATAACATGGGACTTGTACGGGTGCTGTTCTTGGGAGCATCAAATTCGGGTAAGAGTGCGCTGATCAACAATTTGGCACGTAAGATTATTGTCCCGGAGGTAATTCATACCTCGACGCTCATGCCTACCTGGATCGGACGCACGGAGGATTACGCGAACGAGGGGGTTACGGTGAACTATTTTGATATTGACAAGGAAGGACGCCGGAAAGGTAGTTTGAAATCCAAACGGGAGACGATTGATGATTTTCGCTGTTATTATTGTTACACGGAGAAAGATTTGGCCGATCGTGATCGTCTCGTGAAACCCGATCGCTTTAAAAGTATGGAACTGAACGAGGCTTATATTTCGCTTCACGAGGTGGAGGGTGCCTGTAAAGATTACGCCCTCGTGCTTGTCGATACATTGGGGAACGGGGCTTCAAGCGTGGATGACGAGAAGGCCCAACACAACATGAAGAATTGCGATTTCGCTTTCGTGTTGGTTGATTCCCTTGGGAATCTCACGGATCAAGATATTGATTTTTTCGGTTCCACGCTTTTTAACCCGAAGGTTTCCAATATCAAGCCGGAGCATATTATTTTTGTCATCAACAAGATCGACCTGTCTCCCTCTCGGCATGGTTCAATCGAGAATTGCAAGAACAATATCGCGGCCCTGTTGAAAAAAGCCTATTCCGGTAAAGTGCCCAAGGAACTTTATGAACGATTGTGTTCGCAGATCGTGACTTACTCCGCTTTATATAATCGTCTGGCATTTTGCGGCGTGTATCCCTACAAGGAAGATGCCATTAAAATCAATGGCCTGAATCGAAAGGAGTTGGAAACTTCGGATGAGAAAAAGGTGGAGACCATTCGCACGATCGTGAAGGAGAAGGAAGAATTTGAAGAGGAAAAATCCTATCTGCCTAAAGAAATGTTACTTAAAAAGGGGTATTACGAGGATTTTAACGCCATATTGGGCAAGGTGATCGGCAACATGTTCGCTGACGGTACGATCTATGATAATCACCTGAACGGCACGAAAGAGATGGCGATGAATATTCGGCTGGCGATTCAGAATAGGATCAACGCCCTCGCATCAAATGCCGAGGCGATCGAGGCAAAGATAGCGGCATTCCAGAAAGCGAAAGAGACGATCCAGACCCTTTCCGGCAATTACGAACAGGAGAGCGAAACGATCGCCCGCAACTTCCCGTCGGAAGTCGATACGTATATCAAGCATCATTCCCAACAATTGCTTATTAGCGCAACCGTGGGGATCAACAAGATGATTGACGGGATCAAAATAGATGTCCCTCATGGTAATTACACGCCAAAGTCTTTGAAGGAGCTGACTTCCATCGAGATTGAAAATGACTTTTTACCTTCCCTGCTTAAACCGGTTCCCAAGATTGTCGATTTGATATGTAACACGATTAGCGCAAATATATTCACTCCCGTACAAACAACCCGGCAAACCCCGTATCGCCAGATCGTGGATAAGTTATCACAATCCATGAATAATTATATCACGTCTGTATTGGATGAGATTCGCGCTATCAATTCGGATAACAAATTTAAGGTTACCGTGGTGAACAAATCTATTTTCGAGAAAAAGATCAGCGACAGCCTGTACGAGATGAGCGTGCTTCTGATTATTATTATCCAGAAACAGATTGACGAGATCATCAACACGTCGATCTCTTCGACGGTCAGGAAATCGTTACGCGGGTGGTGGACTAGCGTGAAGATATTTTTCGGAGGCGGTAACGTGGATAAGATGTTCGAGAAGATGGAGGAAGCAGCTCGTACAGAGTTGCGGAACAAGATAAATTCGGATATTGCCGGACGTTTGGTTCGTTCGGAAGGTTTTCTGGGCAAGGATGCTACCCTGAATTTGTATAGCCTTCTTTCGAAAGCCACCCGCGAATGTGATAATATGGTCAAACTTTATCTCAGCAATATCGAACACGAGCTTAACGCTCTTCGCGATCACCTGCAGGAGAATCAGGGGCGTATAGAGTTCTATCGTGATTTTGCCACGGAGAAGGTGAATAAACCCCTGGATCACGTAATCGAGGAAATTGATCGGTTGCGCGCGGACGTGATCGCTAACGGGATAGATACGATAAATTAGTGCCATGCCAACTCTTGATATAGAAGAAATAACCGAGATTCAGAAGCACCTGCTACTTTGTAAATCTTTATCTTTCCGCCGTAAGTTGGCCCTTGATTTAGGACTGTACAAGGTGGTAGTGGCGGGGACTTCGAATTCCGGGAAAAGTACGCTTGTCAATGCACTCTCGGGGCGGGAATTACTCCCGGAATCCATGTCTACGAGCACAAAAATCACGACTTATATCGGGCGTTCGTGTCTCGGGGCTAGCTATGATGTTATCGTTATGGGAGGCCAGGACAGGACACGGCAACACATGGAATATGACGCTTTTCTTCGCGAGTATGTTTATGGTTTGAAAGAAATTTATCAGGGGGAGCAAAGTGCCGAGAATTTAATGTCGGGATTCGTCAATTGTTCCCATGATTTGACGGATCACGGGGTGTGCCTGATTGACACGATCGGTATCGGGATTAATGACTACGACGTGAAACGCACGGCTGAGATTATGCGGGAGGCTGATGTTGTCGTGTTCCTTTATGACGGTTCCAAGCATGGAAATCTCACCAGTGATGAGATTGATTTTCTCAAAGCAACGTTGTTCAAAGATAAGAAACGGCCGTTGTTGCCTTACGAGCGAATGATTTTTGCCCCTAACAAGATGGATTGTGTCGCCTCGACGGCTCAGATCAAACAGATATTAAGTTATGATCTTGGTAATTTCGTCCCATCGGGTTCCGGGGAATGGCAGCAACTCGTGAAGAATATTTTCCCGATTTCAGCCCGCTATCACCGTTTGGCTCAAGTGGGAATCGCGAATTACTCGGCCGTGAAGGATTCAATGACCAGAGCCGAATTGATGAACAATGATTTTGAAATTATACAAAACGCCAGTTTTCGAAGCGGTGATTATAAAAATTACCTGAAAGAACGGTCGGGAGTGAACCTTTTAGTTGATCGTATCGTTGATATATTAGGAGATATCGACATAGACGATATTATAGATAAATATATTTAAATGCAACTTGTTATGGAAGCGTATTTAGTAGATCAGTTCAAGACACTATGGGACGAGGTAAAGGTCATGGTGGATTTCGAGACCAAACGGTTGGTAGGGATGCACGATCAGAATATCGTGAAAAAACTCAACGGGTATTACGTTTATGAAATTCTTCGCGGCTTGTGGTTCTCCGAATCATTTCCCAACAAGTATAATGCCTGGTATGCCGCTCTCGCCGAGGCTGACCATCTCCGTGCGGAGAAAGTTGAAAAGATTTTGATGAAAAATAATGCTCTTCTGGATGATAATGATGAAGATCGGCTTGTGCGTAACGTGATCACGGGAGGATTGACGGGAACCGGATTGTTCGCCGCTCTTGCCAAGAAGCCCAAATTGGCATTGTTTATGCTTGGAGCAGCTTTGATTACCTTCTTTTTCACGGGCAATGAAAACAAGATTATCGCCGAGGCCCAGTCGCTCGTATCCAAACGATTATCCGAGATTGAAAACGAGATTCTCTCTATTCTCGTGGAACCGTAAATCCTACGTTATAGACCGATAGAAAGCAAGTGCGACAAAAAAATGTCGCACTTGCTTTTTTATTTCAGAGATTTTCTTCGAGGATGCCTCTATTGTATTTAGAAAGCGAATAATAATACAAATAACATGAACGATTTTGTAAATACATTTGTACATCCGGAAGATGCCGCCGCCCTCAAATTGATGAAATCAATTCCCGGCTTTGATCTGGTGGTGAAGAAGGTTCTCGACCTGAGCTACGAAACTCTCTTGTACGGGATCAACATGGCCTCGAAAATCAGGCTCTCGGAAAAGCAAATGCCCAAGTTATATTATCGCCTTGTCATCATATGCAAACGACTGGGCATTGATGTTCCCGAGTTCTACCTCGAAATGAATCCCTATCCCAACGCCTACACATTCGGAGATACCCGGATATTTCTGGTTATCACCTCCGGCTTGCTTCAATACCTCAAAGAAGATGAGGTCGATTCCGTGTTAGCCCACGAATGCGGACACATCCTATGCCGTCACGTGCTATATACCACGATGGCCGACCTGCTGAAAACAGGCGGGGATGCCTTGGGACTTCTCGGACCTTTCCTAGTCCCGCTTCAATACGCCATGCTATACTGGTCACGCAAGAGCGAGCTATCGGCAGACCGCGTGGGAGCGATTATCAGCGGCAAGGATACGATCGTGAAAACTCAATTGCGACTGGCCGGTGGACCGGAAGAGGTTACCGGCGAGGTTAACGTGGAAGAGTGGGCGAAACAGGCCGACAGTTACGAGGAAATTCGGGACGGGAAGACATGGGACAAATTCCTCCAGATCGTGGCAACCGCAAATCTTGATCACCCGTTCGCCGCCGTCCGGGTGAGAGAAATCATGAAATGGTGTGACACTCCCGATTTTCAGGATGCCCGAAAATATATTCACGAACATTACGCGATCAAAAATCGCTGTCCCCGTTGCGGGGCCAAAGTTGAGGAAAACTGGATCCATTGTATCTATTGCAACACGAAACTTTAAACGCTCTTGTTTCATAAGTTCTAATCCAATAAATCATTTGTCATGAAAAAAGAAAAGACAATCAAGCATTCCTCCCTCCGGGAGAAACTGTTAGAATATTCGAGAAAAGTGGGAAGGGCAAGCGCTCGCCCGGTACTACTCATGTACCAAGTCATGAAAAGTCCGAAAACCCCGAAGGGCGACAAACTTCTGATCTTTGCCGCGCTCTCCTACCTGTTACTACCCATGGACATTATCCCAGTAAAACGGTTGCCCCTTCTCGGCTGGTTCGACGAGATATTCTCGCTAACCGTAGTTTACCAAAAAGTCTGCAAGTATATCACCCCGGAAATAGAATACAAGGTTAATTGTACCCTGGACAAGTGGTTCCCAGAATACTCCAAATACGAGGTATTAACCCAATAACAAAGAACACCCGCATGAACAGAGAATTACGATATGCTTTACAGGGGACAGCCCGACACACTATCTTCGAGGGTGAAACATGGGTCAGCGATCTATTGGCCGACCTCACGGAAGAAAACGCGCGACACCAGATCTCCCAAAGATTTGACGACCGTTTTTCATACACCTGGTTCGGGATTTTGTTCCAGCGAGGCCGAGCAAGCTGGGTCGAGAAATACGGGCTATTGTCGTTATTCAACAAGGGAAGTCACTTCATGTACATGCCGATTCACAAGAAACAATTCCGAGATCCCATCTGGGATAATTATCTGCCGGAACGTCTGAAAATGCTAAAGAAAGGGCATGTTCTGGCAGAACTCTCCTGGATTTCGGAAGACGAGATCGAACTCAACAAATGCATCCGAAAATATACCGACTGCGACAACGAGGAGTACGATGAACTGGAAATCCGGATGAAAGGATTTTATAACAGGAACGGTCATTTGAAAGCCCCGTTTACTATTGAAAAAGTTGAAATATATTAAATTAAAATACAAAACCATGAAATATTACGAAGTATGGGGACAGGACACATTTGCCGGAGAAGACTACTTTTGCGGGCGGTATCTTACCCGTCAGGAAGCTGTTGAAGCACTCCTGCAAAAAGAGAAAGAAGTCGAGAAAACACAAGACGAAGAAATACGAGATACATATTCCATTATCGTCATTACCGAAAACGAAATCGAAGAACGGGAAAAAGAACAAAACCGGATTAATATCGAGAAAGCAGCCGAAGTGTCCTTCAACGTAAAACACTTGACCCTCCACATTCGCGAACTTTTAAGGCTATTCAAGAATGCATGGGAAAAAACCGATCCAATAGATTTATTAAGAAAAAACGAAGAAGAAAACAAGTTAATCCAAGAAGTAACATGCAATAATGAAGAAGATTGTTTCTCTCAAATAGGATTCAGCACATTTCACAGCAACGGGTGGCTCATCGTCAGCATTAATGTCACGGTACGAAGCGGAAAATATTTCCACGGAGGCCGTATCACGTCCAACCACGTGTTTATAAACTCCCGACGGGCTATGTTGGAATGGGCCGATACGAAGGAAGCCCTGGACGATTGCACGAACAAGATAAAAGAATTAATAAAAACTTTTTACAAAGACTAGTCTGAATAAAAAAAAGAAAGCTATGAAAAGATTGAAAAACATGACCATATTCTGGAAAATCATTGCCGGGAGCCTGACCGCTTGTATTTTGATTTTCACGCTGGCATTCTGCTATTTTTTCTACGAGAAAGAAATAAAAGATGACTTGTTTTATACATCCGAGTATTATGATACACAAATATCAAGGCATATATGGTACCACAAAAGCAGTTATGACGGCAAGGGATACATTTTCAACTGTGAAACCGGGAAGAAAACATTGAAAGATGTTAGCTGGATTACCCTCTCGGAAGAAGGAGATCCTCTTGCTGTCTTCTCCACGGGAGAGAAAAGAGGATATTTCAATATCCACACCGGGAAAGTATCCTTACCCGCCCAGTATTCCAAAGCCTGGATATTCTCGGAAGGTGTTGCAGCCGTGTCAACGAATGACAGCCTATTTTTTATAGACCACACGGGAGAGAAAATATTCGAGCATGGTTTCATCCTCCCGCAAGAAACAAGGGATTACTGTTTCCACAACGGTTATTGCCTGTTGGCAAACGAAAAAGGACAAATGGGATTGATTGACAAAAGCGGTAATTGGGCTCTTGCCCCGGAATACGATAACCTAGTACGTGAAGGACGCAATTACTGGTCCGCTTGCAAGGATGGACACTGGGGTGTTTACTCCGATTCTCTGGTAGAGATTCTCGCTTGTGAATATGAAATGGTCACCGTGTCGGAAGACCGCGGGATTTACATCTCCCAAAGCGATCACATCCAAAAACGTTGCGACTACGACGGTACGATCCTCGACGATTTTATTTGCGGAAGTATCTATCAACTCAGTTACGACACGGGAATATACAACGAAAACGGAGAGACCATGATGGCCACGGCTCAATGCTGGATGTACGCGGTGGAAACCGGATATTACGGATTAATAAGTCCCGAGGGTAAACTCATCACCCCTCCTCGCTATAAAAACATCGAGGCTCTTGGCAAAGATATTTATCTCTGTTCATACGATTATAACGGAATATTCAGCCTTCTCCTTGACAGCAAGGGAAATATTATTCATCCACAATCGAGCAACCATTAATCGGGACATGATGAAATTCAAAATTCATAAAGCGACAATCTACCAAGATGCTTTCGACAAAGAAATCGGAACCTGTATCACCGTATATATCGAAAACGGGATTCTCTCGATCATTCAAGTCGATTGGGGCGGCATTACCCACGAATACTCCCGCGACGGCGAGGTCGAAAGCTTCCTGTTCTTCGATCTACCGAACATGAAGAAACTCGCCGGGACCTTACATGTCAAAGGAGATGAAATGCTGGTAAAGAAAATCGCAGAACATTTCGGACGACACAAGAGTTTTGCCAAGCACGAGATCCAAAAATACTGCGACAAACGGGAAATCATGTATAAAACTCACGTGTATTACTAGCGGATAATTTCTCCCGTTCTTTCTTGGTAAGGCCGTTGACTACAATATCGTAAGATTTTTTCACAAGTTCCCGGATCTTGTTATCCGGGACATCCTGGTTGAAATGGACGCTAATCCAATATTTCTTGTTCATGTGCCAGCCGGGGGTTATCCCGACGTACCGGGCCCGTAATTCTACCGATTCGTCGGGATCACACTTGATACAACAAAAATCGAACACCTCGATATTCATTTTATCTGACTTTTTCCGATTCCGGTTTTACCCGCACCCAAATATAAAGAATTCTAAAGAGTATGATTGTGTACAAAATAAAGAGAATGAGTTATATGTTCAAAGTCCGTCTTGTATTTATGAATTACTAAAAAAAGAATATCTCATGGCTATCTTGTAACGTATTTCAATAAAAACTTGTCCTGTGTTTACTTTATTTTAATCTTTTTCCCTTTCGACTCGTTGTGGAAGCGGTCGATGGCGGTAATCACGTAACGGTATTTTGTTCGGGAGACGGGGAGATAACATTCCGTGTAACGCGTGATGGCGGCGATTTTGGTGGGATCGTTGAGGTTGATCTTTTCTTTCGGGGCAAAGCGGTAGATCACGAAATATTGGGGATTGCGCGGATCTTCGCGGTCGCCGATAGAGAACCATTTCACGGTGTAGCCTTTGTCCGTGCGTTCGGTTCGGGGTTTGGCGATTTTCTTGGGGTGTCCGTTGTGCATATGCGTGTACGCGGGAATCAATGCCGGGTAGCGGTGGTAATGCTCCCGGAGGCTGTCGGCGACGCCCTTGTTATTCCACAATATCTCGTTGGCAGGCCAAAAGCAATTGCCTTTCACGTGGCGTAGGGAACGGGCGGTTTCCATTTTGGTCGTCAGGTCGCCGGCTTTCATCGTTCGAGCCACGTCTTGCCCGAGGTAAAGGTGGATGTCGTGAGCGTTTTTGTTCCACCATTGGGCAAGGGTGATATAGTCTGCTGCCGGGTGTCCGATTTCCCAGTATACCTGGGGGATGTTGTAATCGATCCATTTCTTTTTAACCCACAGCGTCACGTCTGCGTACAGGTTGTCGTAGTTCTGCAACCCGTTGGTATTGCTGCCGCTACCGTCCGGGGTGCTTTGTTTGTTGCGGTATATCCCGAAGGGGCTGATACCGAAACGTACCCAAGGTTTGGTTTGAACGATTGTTCGTTTCAGATCCCGGATGAGTTGGTTCACGTTCTCTCGGCGCCAGTCATCCCGTTCGTCGGGTGAATATCCTTTCGCCTGCCCGTAAGTATGGAAACTATTGTCGTCGGGGAAAGGCATCCCGTTCACGGGATACGGGTAAAAGTAGTCGTCCATGTGAATGGCGTCCACGTCATAGCGGCTTACGATGTCTTCCACTACCCGGCAGATGTATTCCCGGCAGGCGGGGATGCCCGGGTCAAAAAGCAATTGCTTGTTATAGGTGACGAACCACTCTGGATGCTCGTGATAGACGTGGGAATCCGACAAGGTGGCGGTTCCCGAGGTACACGCCCGGAAGGGGTTCAACCAGGCGTGAAATTCCATGTTCCGGCGGTGGCATTCTCGGATGAGGAAAGCCATCGGGTCAAAGAACGGCTCCGGGGCAACTCCTTGTTTACCGGTGCAGAAACGGCTCCACGGTTCGATCTCCGAGTGATACCATGCGTCGGCTTCCGGTCGTACCTGGAAAACGATAGCGTTTATCCCGCATTCCTGCAAATAATTCAATTTGCGGATAAAGTCAGCTTTCATCTCGTCCGGTGACATCTTGGCATATTCGCTCTGGAACACGGTTTGTATCCATGCCCCGCGAAATTCGTGTTTCGGGTATTCCTGTGCCGAGAGGCGTGCCGTGCCGAGAAGTGCTAGAAAAATGAACGATAGAATATATTTCATGTTTCGGGTCTTTGATTTTGATTGTCGCGAATATACGGATTTATAGGTATAAAAGAAAAGGGAGACTTAGAATGTCTCCCCAAAGTGATGGATTTAGATGTACTATGGTGTGAATGGACCAGGACGGTCCTAGGTGGGCTTTTTTAATGGATACTCCTAATGAGTGACTCCATTTGCTTTTTCATTTCCTGTGTTTCTTTTGATTCTTTTTTCGTTTTTTGCGTGATTACTTGTTGGGCGCATTGCAGGGTTTCGTCGTGCAGTCCCATTTCGTGGTAAAGGTTTGCCAGCAAATAATTGGAGTACACGAGGCTGGGGGTCATGTAATGAGCCCTTCGGAAATTCTGTTCGGCAAGCTTGTACTCACCCATGGCCTGATAATTTTTCCCGATAATATTGTATATCATCGGGTCGGATACAGATTGTGACACTTCTTGGAGAACAGTGATACTATCTTCATATCGACCTATTTGGGAGAGTGCTTGCCCGTATTCAAACAAGAAATTAGGATGTTTCAATGTTTTCGTCAACGGGGTATATATATTGACCGCCACCGCGTATATTTTCATGTCGTAATAGCGTTTGCCGTTAGCCCACGAGCGATAGGTTTTGTATTCTTCCAATCGGGGGTACGTGCACATGATGGCAATTCCTGCCAGCACGAGGTAGATCAGGTTGAAACTTAGTTTGGTTTTTTCGTTGCGGACAGCCCGGGGAGTGCATAAGACTAGTAAAAGTGTCAGAACGATAGCCAATGGTAACGATTTGAGAGGGGATGATAAGATCCCTGCCAACGAGAACGTGACCAAAGCCCCGAGGATAGCCAGTTTCTCCGGATGTCCTTTTAAATCCCGGAAGCCTTTCACGAGAATGGTACCGATAAGCCCAAGGATGAGCAGGAGCCCGAGGAACCCGGTTGCGGCAGTAATCCGGATAATATCACTGATAGGGTGTTTGGGCGTGTTTGCTAACGAGAGTTCCCGCTCGTCGTGATCGCCGTGTGCAAAATAGTCGGATTGGGCGTCACCGAATGCTTTTTGGAAGTTTCCGATGCCGATGCCGAATAACGGGTTTTCGGACAGCACGTTCATGGATATTTTCCACGACAGCAATTGTTCGTCCACGGCGTCTTTCCGGAGTTTATAATAGCCTCCCAATGAGCAACAAGCGATCAGGAAAACGATTAATGGGAAAATGATTCTTTGTTTTCGAGTTTGCAGGTAACGACTTTTGATTCTCGTGTAAATATTCAATTTGAAGTACAGGATAAGCCCGCACCCGCAAGCGGCAGTGAACCAGGCAATCCATTTCCCGGTGAAGGGGAGAATGGTGGCAATCCCGATAAGCCCGAGAGCGGATAGCAAAAATAACATGATCTCGTCGATGGTTTCAGACCTGCTTTGCTCGGAATAGGAGGGTGTCGCAAGTTTTTGGATTAATCCCTGGTAAAGCGTGATTGTCCAGTAGAGGGCAATGGGGGCGACTGTTGCCAAGAATAGGGCATAAGCGTATGCGCTGTTGAACGATCCCCGGAGTCGGAAATCCGTTTGCAATTCCGGGATATAGACGTACAATTGACAATAGCCCCAAATGACTTCTAGCAGGGCGAAGCCGACCAGTATGAAGTGAAATTTATTGATAGCCTTTATGTTGTGATGGAAATAGATGTCGAAGAAAAAAAAGGAAATGACTACTAGCAGAAATATTTCCGCGTTCATCATTTCCCATCTGGAGTTGCGGGATATGCCAATAATCACTACAGTCAGTATCCCTAGTATGATAGTTTTGATCTCATCGACACGTGTTGTCGACGTCTTATAAAAAGCCAAAATGATAGACAGAACGCCTGTCACGCACATGAAAATATAGAACCAGAAACGTTTGGCAACAGCAATCCCGTTCATGCTCTCGGCATCGATCACCACGATCGTGGCAAGGAGCAGGAGAAGTCCTATGAAGGACACGGAATTTACTATGTTACTGATCCATTTTGTCATGTGTCGTTTTTTCAATTTGTTGTTTGTATAGTTTCCACAACGAGTTGTTTCTCGCCGGATTACCAATTAACACGACCTTTTGCTCCCGATCGAGGAGGAATGCTTGCAATTCGGGGCAGTCCGGCAGGTTCGGGTTTGCCTTCCATAGGGCATTGTCCGTGTCGTAGAATATCAAGTGGTCGAACTTGTTCTTCACGGCAAATGCCGATACCGCCTCATCGTTTTTAGCGTGGACGACAAAGATGAAGTTGACTTTATCTTGTTGCCCGGCTATATCTTTTACGCGTAGGTGCCAATCATGCAATTTCATGTTGCACTCCGTACACCCGGTTGAATCAAAAAAAGCAAGAACGCAATATTCTTTATCCAGTAGTTCCGTGATCGTGACGGTGGTATCTCTCCCGAGGATTTTTGCCTCCGGCGAGTCGGGGAACGTGACCGTTTTCCCGTACCACTCTTCGATTGCTTTTCGGGCTTTGTAATCCTTGGAATGACATCCCCCGAGGAGGATGAACATCCCAAGGCACAAAACTCTCACACGGAAATTAATCCAATGCATATTTAATCAACACTGAATTCGGATGGTTTGTCAAGCCATAAATGGCATTTTCTTCTTTACAAAAGGAGATAGAGGTGAACGGATTGCCTAACAAGTAGGTGTGAACGTGATTGCCCTCCCAGTCGAACACAACAATCCGCTCACCGTAACCTATCTGATCTTTGTATTTGCTGTAGCTTCTTCCTGAATACAAAGCGTATATGTATTCGTCGGAAACTTCAACATCCAAGAATCCTAAAAGGTTGTCTGTGGAATACGCGACGGGCTTTCTCCTGGTACTCTTGACCGTGGCTTTTGGAGAATAGAGATTTTGCTCGGTGATGCGAGTGATGGTGTTGCAAGGTATGAGAGAGCAAACATCTATTACACCGCTCTGCATATTCGCACAGACAAATTTCGTTCCATCTGGTTTTATCTTTATTATATTACTTGCAAATAAAATGCTTTGTTCCGTGGTTTTATTGTCGCGGAAAGACGGAATCTTCGGGTAATCGAGGAAGAATTCTTCTTTGCCGTTTTCCAATAGTCCGTAACGTTTGTCGAACATTCCCGTGGACACGATTGTGTTGCCCGATTTAGCCGCACACAAGTGCCTTTTGTCTGTGGGGACGGGCGTAAAGGTCGGACCAAATCCGGCTTGTCCCAATTGTTTCAAGTCAAACTCTACCATCCGGTTGTTTCCGAAATCATAAGCAGACAGGATATCCTTCTCGTCAAGGTGCATGGTCAGGATATATAGACCATTGTTTTCTCCTAATCCCGTCGGGAGATACTTCCCGATCTGAGTTCCATCCTTTTTGTAGAAAGAAATCTTGTTTAAACCATCCCGGTCAAGTACGATAAGTAAGGAATCTTTTTTGATTACTTTGGTCGGGTTGTAAATTCCGATTTCCTTCAAATTGATTCTTGTATCCAATTTGTTTAATGAAACGGCACGACTCATGCTAAACAATGGATTTTGCTCTTTTGGTTTTGTATTACGAACTTCATCAGAACAACTGTAACCGAATGCGATAACGAGTAATATGGATAGTATCTTTTTCATAGTCATATTTTTTATATATCAAGGGCTAGTCCCGGGCAAAATATAGGGTTACCTTGGGTGTCGTAATATATACAAAGAGTGCCGATTACGTAACACTGATCCGGACCACCCGGTTCATTTTCTCCTAACGCTTCGATATTTTTTAATTTTATATCTATATTCGTGTCATCTTTCCTAAGGGTAACATTAACTAATGTTAGCCCAAGGGTGATAGTTATGAACAGAATACTAAAAATTATTTTCTTCATAATTGTTATGAGTTTTGATGTGCTACAAAAATATAATGAAAAGTTGAGACAAATTGTACCACAATTGTATCGATTTGTCTTAAATTTTTCTTAAAATTGCAGTACGAGGGAATGGGGTAAAATGATGAAATTATTATATATTTATGTGTGATTTTTAATTGATGTTTATGAGTATAAGAATCCATGTAGCCTCCGCTATTTCTATGTTTGCGATAGCCTGTCTGTTGACATTTCAGGCGTTTTGGTTGTATCGTACAGTCAAATATAAAGAGGCTGAATTCATAACTAATGTTAATGAAATTTTGGCAATGGCAGTGGAGACAGGTTTCGAGGAATATTTGGTCGGAAATCAAACTTTACGACAAAATTATCCTCGGGTGAGTTTTAATATAGACCAGGAATTGGTCACGTTTGTAAATAGAGGTGACACAACTGCTTTAGACTTTAATAAAGGTGGAGGTTATTCGGGGCTATTTAGAAAAATCTGCTATGATGTGATTAATCGACAATCGGCAGAAAATATGCTTGCGCTAGATAGTATTTGTCAAACCTATTTTAAACGTAATGGCATTACAGATAATTTTATCCTCGAATTAATTGATATAGAAAGTGGTCAAATTATAGCGACCACGGAAAATGGTTCTTCTCGTGTTGATAAGCGTATTATTTCCAATGTGATAGAACTTGGTCTGAAAAGTCATCACGGATTGATGGCTTATTTTGATATGCCTTATAAGATGTTCTTTTTCCAGATGGCAGGTGCAATTGCAAGCTCGTTTCTTATGTTGATATTTATAGTTGTTTGTTTCATATACCAATGGAAAACAATATCCTTCCAATTTGATGTGGCGAAGATCAGGGAAGAGTTTATGACGAGTATGGTGCATGAGTTGAAGTTGCCTTTGGCGATTATTCAAAAGGGTTTTCTTGATTTGAAGCTGGAAAATGTTGAGGGATTGAAGAAAGAGCAGCTGGAACAATTGAATGCCGTTTCGTTCCGGGTGCAGAGATTGGCTAATTTTGTGCATAAATTATTAAATGTTTGGAAGCAGGGGTTCAAAATAACGTGGAAAAAGCTAAATTTGCGTGTTACAATTGATGAACTTGTTCAACAGTTTGATTCCGTCTTCGACGAGAAAAAGGTTTCGATCAAGGTTGATTATCAATTGGGAGTTGACGTTGTTGAAGCCGATACGCTCCATTTTCCCAACGCAATCAGTAATTTGATCGAGAATGCGATCAAGTATTCTGGGGATACGCCGGAAATTGAAGTTTTGTGCAGGAGAGAGGGGAAAATGTTACTCGTGGCGGTGAAAGACCACGGGATTGGTATCCCGGAAAAACTTAGAGAGAAGATATTCGATCGTTATTTCCGGATTTCAAAAGGTCGTTCCGCTGACGTGCACGGTTTCGGTATCGGGTTAAGTTACGTGAAACAGGTAATAGAAGGACATAACGGCGTGATTCGGGTAGAGGACACGGAAGGAGGCGGAACCACGTTTATCGTAATGATTCCTTTAATAGTAGATGAAAACGATTAATATTTGACAAAACGGGAATGGCTAAGATTTTGTATGCTGAAGACGAGGCAGAATGGTGGGTAGGTTGTATTGATTTCTTGAAAAAGAAAGGTTACACGGTTTATCATGCCGAGGATGGCGAGCAGGCTCTGAAAATGTACAAGCAGGTGAAGCCGGATTTGGTGTTGCTTGATATGATGATGCCGAAGATGACCGGCTTGGAAGTGGCACAAGCTATCCGAAAGGACGACCTTTTGATTCCGATCCTATTTTTGAGTACACTCGGCGAAACGATGAACGTGGTAATCGGGTTGAAGACTGGTGCGAACGATTATATCCGGAAAGAAGTTAGCAACGAGGAATTGGCTGCCCGCATCGAAGTGGGATTGAGGTTAGTCGGTTTTCGAGAACGCAGCGAAAAAGTCATTGAAATAAACGATAAGGATTATCTTGATTTAGTAAATCGTGAACTTGTCGTGAACAACCAAGTGATTCCGCTTACCCCGTTAGAAATTAAGATTATGATCGAATTGTGCATGAACAAAAATTGCTATATACCAAAGAAAGCACTGGTGGAAGCGGTGTGGGGCAACAAGTTCAAGGAAACAGTCCGTTATCTGGACAGGCATCTGGTGAATTTGAGAAAAGCGATCCCGAAAGGTTGCTCTATCTCTATTGCCTCCTCGTGGGGTACGGGAATTGGATTGATGGTGAAGGAGAAATAAAGGTTTACTTCCGTTTGGAATGATATTGAAAGTCTTGTATCAAGCCCTCGCTAATCCAATTTGCCAAGGCTTGGCGGTTGTCGTTGAGGAGAAAACGTTGTTGATCCCGGCTGTTTTGGATGTTTCCCAGTTCAAGGAAAACGGCGACGGGCAGGGTTTGTTTGATGACGTATAGGTCACGGGTATTTACAGTGCCGGAGAATCCCCTGTTGGGTTGGTGTTTATCGTATTTTTTGTTGAATACTTCTTGTAGCGTGTTGGCTAGGTGTTGCCCCTTGGCGCTTCCCTCGTAATGGTAGAAAAAGACGTCGATCTGTTTGCTCTCGCTTCGGCTGTCCAGGTGGATAAAGATTGCCCGGCGGTAGGCTTCTTTGTCTTTGCGGAAGAGGGTGTTGATCTTATCGCAGCGTTGTTTGAGGCGTTGTACCTGATTCAAGGGAATCGGGTCGTCCATACAGGTTTCCCGATCACTGGTGGCAAGGAATTTATCGTCCCGGATGCCATCCACGGCGTCTTGAATGATGATGTGTACTTTGGCGCCCTTCGATAGGAGAACACGAGCCAGTCGAAGCGTGATGTCATAGGCATACTCGTCCTCGTGCAACTGGTGTCCCCGTAATACCCCGATGGCGCCGGGATCGGGTCCGCCATGACCGGAAACCAGATAAAAACAGGCTCCGTTGAGTTCGTCGGATTCTATTGTGTATTTTTTTAGCGGGCTACCGAACAAAGGTTCGACTCCCTCCCGGTTCATTGGGGGAAGGGTGTATTTTACTCCCAAGCGAAGCCCGTTATTTTTATCTAATTTGCTTTTGTTCAGTTCTAGAAATTGCGCGTGATGCTCCGGTTTCGTACGATCGAAACGTTTCAGGAATTGAAGCACGCCTTCCCCTTTTCTCGGGGTGGCGGTTTCTTGCGCGAAACCGGGAGTGGCGAAAAGGATAAATACAATGCCCGTGTATATAATAAGTATATATTTCATGGTTGATTTCTGCCTGAGTTTAAAATGTCATTGCAAATATAGTTTTTTTCGTTAGTACCCGAAAGATATTGTTACAAAGAAGGATATAACAGGTAAAATAGCGGTGGGAAAATAATAAATTTAGACAAACGAAAATTAAAAAATACAATAATTCAACCACTTGACGCAACGAAAGGGAAATAATGGCATCTTATAAGTAAACGTTAAAAAAACAGCTATGAAAAGTAAGACATGGAAAATTGCATTAATGTTGTCGTTATTTGTTGCCGTGTTCGCGGCGTGTGACGACGATGACGAGTATTATTACGTGAGCGGTGGAAGCTCGTGGATCAGTTACGGGAATCTCGAGAAGATAGATAACGGCACACGTTCTAAATTCGCGATCCGTCGGGATGACGGTAGTCGCCTGATCGTATCCGAGGGAGCGGCGATTAATTCTTCCGATGCAGAGGAAGGTTTGCGGGTATTCGCCAATTACTCTATCCTGGGAAGCGAGAGAGATGAAACCGGATTGGAGGGGAATATGAATTATTATATCCGTTTGTACCGTGCAACCGAGGTGTTGACGAAAGATCCCGTGAAGCTTTCTTTTATCAAAGAAAACGAGGAAGTACGTCAAGACAGTATCGGTAATGACCCGATCAACGTGTCGGAAGCATGGTTCGGTGGGAAATACCTGAACGTGGAATTTAGAATTCCCGTGAAGTCCGGTTCTTCGACCAAGCATTTTATTAACCTGGTAGAGGACGACGTGGAGGTTCACCATGACACCGTGTACGTTACCTTGCGTCACAATGCTTACGGGGAAGCTCCTAAAGAAGGCGACCGGGGTACGGGTTCTCACGTGTGGAGCCGTGGCAGAGTGTCGTTTGACTTGACTTCTATTGTCCCCGAGGGACAGAAATCCGTACCGGTGAAACTAATCTGGACGGAATACAAGAAAGATTCATCCGAAACCGTTACCCGTGAAGATAGCGGAACCTTCACTTTGTCCGAAACCAACGAGCCGGAAGTAACCAACGGTTTGAATCAAAACAATAACGAGCGGAAATTGGTTACCAGCGAGGATGTTGTAGGGGAGATTAACTAAGATATTAAATTCAAGTAATAAAACTACTCTAAGGGAAAATAAAGGGGCTGTCCGTGAAGACAGTCCTTTTATTTTTCCCAATATTGATAAAAATATTTTCTACCAAATGGTATTATACCTTTGGGTGAAGAATTGAAATGAGAATCCCGTGGAGCTTTAGATTTGGGCTCCACGGGATATTAAGGAAGGTAATCTTGATCTGTTTTTTAGAATATACCAAATTTAATTCCGGCGAAATAGGTTCTCGGGAGACCGGGACCGTAGATGTAACCGGAATCCCGGAATTCACCCTTGTCGAAATCGTTCTGGTAGCTGTCGAACACGTTTTGCACGCCACCATTGACTTGTATCGTGTAGCCGCTGCCGATCTTGATGTCATAAGCCAGTTTCAGGGTACCGTCAAAGAAAGAGGATGTTTTCTTCAATACGTCTTTCTCGATATATCCGGCGAAATGCCCCACGTACATGGAACCCGTGTAGGTTCCCGATAGGGCGGCAGAGAAATTCTTGAAGGGGAGCAAGCTCAACGTGATGTAGCCGTATTCGTCCGGGGAACGTAGTAATTTACGGCAGGGTGCCACCTCCGGGTCATTGCTCCAAGCCACGGGATCGGCGTATTTGCTGCTTTGCAGGGTGGCGCCGAATTGGATCTGGGCGGATTTGTGTGGGGCGATTCTTCCCTCGATGTTGATGCCTTTTACTTTGGCATCCGAACCGTTCCGGCGTTCCAGTATTTTGTTTTCCTCATCTTCGGTTTCAATTTCTTCCAGCACAAAAGGATTTCTTAATCGGGTGTAGAATCCCTCCACGAGCAAATTGATCTGCACGGGACCCAGCGTGGTGTAATAATCGACGGAAGCACTGTAACTGCGGGACTTTTCTGTTTTCAAGTCTTCGGCAACCTGGATCAGGGTTACTTCTCCACCGACTGCCGCGACGTGTAAGTCCTCGTCGTAAGTTTGGGGAGCCCGGAATCCTTCCGAGTAGCTGGCCCGGAAACTAAGGTCTGTGACCGGGTTGTAGCGGATGTTTACGCGGGGACTGAATATCGGGTTGTCCACGTTGCTGTTCTTGTCAAGTCGTCCGCCCAACAAGAAACTGAAACGGGCTGTTTTCCATTCATTTTGCAGGTAAGCGCTGTAAACGTTTACTTCCTGGTTGATCTCCCGGTTGTAACCGAGCATCTTGTCATGTAATTTATTGTGCGAAAATTCAATCCCCATGGTTAGCACGGAAGGCATGAATAGCAAATTGTCGAAATCATAAGCGTATTGTGCTCCGCCCACGACGGTGAAGTCCTTGGTTCGCCCGTAAGCGTTCGGGTCTTGTCCGGCGCCGTAATAAGATTTCCGCTCAATGTTTTGCAAGGAGGTGTACGCGTTGAAACGATGCTTGTAGTCTTTGGACGATAGCGTGTAATTTAGTCCTCCCCCGTGGATATTATGGTCGGCTTGTTCCGCCACGTCTGCCTCATGAGGGGGAAGGTCTAAATTGTTTCCTCCCCGGCGGAATTCCTTGATGTGGTGGTATTCCATCGAGAGCTTGCTGAAATGCGTGGGTTTGTAGTAAGTGCGAAACCCTAGCGTGGTGCTGTTGATTTCTCCCAATTCGGAGTATCCGTCGCTGTCATGGTCGTAAGGTTGACGGTCACGTACCATGCCGAAAAGATGAATCCCGGCGTTGCGTTGCTCGCTGACGATAGCCCCGTTGAATGAGGTCACGTTGTCGAAACTATCGCCGTTAATGGCAGAGATGGTGTGTCCTATCTGAAAATAATTGTATAACGGTTCTTTGGTGATGATGTTGATCGTTCCGGCGATTGCGTTTGCCCCGAATAATGCGGAACCGCCCCCTCGAAGGATTTCTACCCGTTCGATCATGTTTGCTGGGATTTGTTCCAGACCGTAAACTCCGGCGAGGGAGCTGCACATGGGGCGGCTGTCAATCAATATTTGCGAGTACGGACCGTCCAATCCGTTGATGCGTACTTGTTGAAATCCACAGTTCTGGCAATTGTTCTCTACCCGTAAGCCCGGTTGGAAATTCAAACCTTGCGATAGGCATACCGAATTTGTGTTCTCGAATATTTTGGGTGACAGGACATTTACCACCACGGGTGCTTCCCGGCGATCCGTTTCGTTTCGGTTGGCGGTAATCACGGCTCCTTCAAGCATGACAACGTCTTCCTCTAGTTCGAAGTTAACCTCTAGTGTTTTGCCTTTTACAATATTGATTTCTTTCTCGATGCTTTTGTAGCCTACACCCTGCACCCGTAGTGTGTATTTTCCGAGAGGAAGGTTTTTCAGGAAGTAGTGTCCGCTTTCGTCGGTGGCGGTACCGATGTTTGTTCCTTTTAGCAATATCGTGAGAAAGGGGAGGTGTTCTCCGGTTTCTTTAAGGATAACATGCCCATTGATGTTCGCATCGGTCGTTTTTTTGATTTTTTCTTCTTCCTCGGCGCGACAATAAAGAACGGGAAGGAGAAGTATAATAAGTGTAAGTAAGTTTTTCATAATCCATATTTTTTACGGGTGTACCTATGTTATATGGGTACAACCTCGAGTGCTGTTTCAAAATGAAATAACATATATACCCGTGATAGATTTTTTGTTTTATTTCACGGGATACTGACCGAAGGAATACTTCGGTAGAAAAATAATTTACACGGCGAAGGGTGGAGCCCGGAGGAGGCTTAGCGTGAATGTTTGTTTATCAGGTTCTTTTGCCTGGTTGAAAATATAGTGATGTACTTTGTGAATAAGATGAGGGGTCACAATAGCGAGAGCTACGCTAATCAGCGTGATGAAGTTGCTCAAGTGAGCTATTAAAGTAAGCTCTTTAGCCGTGTGGGTATGATCGGCACCCCCGTCCGAATTGGAATTACCGCAGAAAAAGTGCGAGTGCACGATGGTAACTCCGTTGACCACGTGGTAGTGCGAGAAAAACGTGATACTCCCGTAGTAGCTCAGGAAAAGAACTAACAGGAACAGGTGTATAAGCTTATTTACATTTTTTCTGTGCATACCTTGTGTACATTGCAAGACAAATGTAGAGCATTTCTAAATAATAATAAGGAATTTGTTTCTTAAAAATATATTAAATAAATGGAGGGGAAAAGGAAATCCGTAAAGTTCCGGGATGTTCCCGAACTTTACGGATTGTATTGAAAGGGAGATAAATCTATTCTCCCCGGGAGATCGTGATCTTGTTACCCGGTAGGGTGGCGGTGATTGAGTTATCATACATCGCCGCACAAGTGACAGCCGGAAGTAAATAAGTGCCTGGATAGGCAGCGTTGAAACGCAACCTAAAAGTCTTCGAGTTCCCTTGTTGGAGCGAGAAGTAGAGGTGCACCCGGTCGTCGCGGATGTCCACGTTATCGGCTCCCTTGAACGGGTTCTCGTTCGTGGTAAGGCGTTCATTTAGGAATTCAAAGCCGGAGGGGAACATGAACGTCAAAGCCAGTTCCTCGTAAAGTCCAATGTTTCCGGTATTTTGAATCGTGATTTCAGCCACGATATCCTCTCCTTGGCGGTAGTTGGTTTGGTTGTTGAGAACTCCGTCACGGTAGTAATTGACGGTCATTTTCAAACCGGACATTTCGCTCTCCGTGATGATTCCCAGCGGGGTCGAACTGTTGATCGTGCGCACGTGAAGGGTGCCGGAAGTGTTATTCTTCACGGTCACCTCCGAACGGTTGTCTTTTACAGCAAGTTCTTTCTGCAGCACAGTCTTCGTGGTTTTGAAGTTTTCTTTGCCGATTTGTACGTCAATGCCGTTGCCATCCTTGAAGTAGCGACCCACGTAATTGCCGATAGCACAGAGCCCAAAGGCGCTTTCCTGGGTACTTAGCCACTCGTTGGAAGCGAATTTGCGAGCTATCTTTTGCAATAACTTGTAGGCTTCATCCTTCTTGTCTATATCTATCATACTTTGCATGATGATGGCGTTGTCCCGTAAGTCTGAACCGTAGCATCTGCCCAATTGGCGGTAAAGTTTGGCTTCCGCCGGAAGGTTGGCAACGAGGTTGTTGGCTATCTTGTCATGTTTGCCGAGGGCGTAAGCACCTGCCAATTGCCAACGGGCGACCGGGTTGTTGTAGGTGTCCTCCTTCATCCGGTTCATGGCTGCCATATTGGGCTTGCCTGCCAGCGCCAACACGTAGAGGCGGTATGATTGTTCCAATTCGGAGTAATAATCTCCCCGACGCCAGGAATTGGCTTGTTTTGACAGGTAATCAAGAGCCGACGTCTTCATGGAAGCCGGAATCCGATAACCCAGTTTCTCGGCTTGCGTCAGGAAGTCCGTGATGTAGGTCGAAACCCAGTCGGACACGTAGTTTGAGTTAGTCCAATAACTGAATCCTCCGTTGCTTAGCTGGTAATTCCGCAAGCGGTTGATAACGTCCTTCACGTGCAATTCCGCCGTGACTTTTTGAGCCTCGCTGAGATCCATCAGTCGGTCGAGCATCAATTGTGGGAAGACGGCAGAGGTGATCTGTTCGCCGCATCCGTGAGGATAGCGGATCAGGTATTGAAGGCGTTCCTCCAGATTTAATGGCGGGATGGACGTGATCTCCAGGAAGGAGGTCGGTTCCAGCCCGTCCAGGGTATTGTTGAAGGTGATTGATTCGCCGCTTGCCATCTCTCGGGCATCTACACGGGTAACTCTGGGGTTGGGTACCCGGATGTCCACGTCGCAACTGAAATGCGCTTTCTCCGATCCGCTTTGAGCGGTGAAGGTAAGCGTGGATTTGCCGATAACTTCTTTGATCTTCGCTTTCA
Organism: Butyricimonas synergistica DSM 23225; assembly: GCF_000379665.1. Classification (GTDB taxonomy): domain Bacteria; phylum Bacteroidota; class Bacteroidia; order Bacteroidales; family Marinifilaceae; genus Butyricimonas; species Butyricimonas synergistica. The sequence continues at coordinate 125,748 of NZ_KB903368.1, forward strand.
GGAATACGATTTGTTCGCCTGTCCCGGAGAATTTAATCTCTTGGCTTGCCGGGGCAATGACTTCTATTTTGTCGTCTGTTTTGAGGTTCACGGTAACGTCCTTGATGTTGTCCTTCATGGCGAACACGGTGACGGGGATCTCAATGATGTCCCCGGGCGTGAACAAACGAGGCATCGTGACGTTGAGCATCAACGGTTTGTTGACTTTCGTGTTACGGGATGCCGAACCGTAGCGACCATTGTCCTCGGCTACGACCATCGTGCGTACTTCACCGATGTACTCGGGCATATTGAAATGATGAGTTTTCTTTTCTCCTTTCTTGAGGGTAAACGGACCTTTGAAGATCACGACAGGGGTGAATCGGTCACTCTTGCGGGTGTCTTCCGGGTCTAGGGATTCGTCACCTCCCACGGCAAAGGCTTTTTCCAGGCGTCCGCCGAAGGCTCCGACTACGTCGTCATAGAAGTCCCAAGTCTTCACGCCGAGAGCTTCCCGGGCATAGAAAGCGGGGAAAGGATTCGGGGTCTTGAAAGAGGTAATGGCAAGCAATCCCTCATCAACGATAGCGATGGAGTAAGTCATCGGTTTACCCTCGCTTTCGCTCACGGTGACCGAGAAGTCTTGTGACGGACGGAGTTCTTCCGCCATATCGATTTTGGGCGTGAGGCGTAGATTTGGGTCGTCGATGTCTATATTCAATATTCCGTAAAGGCGTATCGGTTTATCGTTATTCCGGTTTTTATGAGGTTGGATGAGCGATACGTTGACATAGATGTTGGGGCACATTTCGCTCGTGGCGGGAATCTCGAAAGAGGTCGATCCGGCAGTTGTCGGCACCCGGAAAATGTCTTTCACGGTCTTGCCGTTCTCGATGCTCACGAGAGCCACGCTACCTTCCGATGAAGGGAAGGTGATTTTGATTTTTTCACCGGCACGGTAAGATTTCTTGTCGCTGGTCAGCGTGAGCAAGTTTGCCATTCCCGGAATATTCATGTCGTTAGCCCAAGAACTGATGTAGAACGTGGAACCGCTGGAATGTCCGGATGCTTTGTCCCGGGCGATCACGTAATAGCGTCCCCATTGGTCGCAAGTCACGTTGACGTTGAATTTACCGTCCTGGCTCTTTACTGTTTTGTTGAATACCGGACGACGGTAAGAGCGATTCACGTATGAACCGATGTAGTCTTCCTCCGAATCCCACCACCAGCGCCATTCCAGCGTGTAGACCTCTACTTCAATTTCACTGTTGCTGACGGGTTTACCTTCCGGGGTAAGTACGGCTCCGCTGATAGCGATCGGTTTGCCTGCCTTGTACCAGTTGTCGTCTGATTCCGGTAGTTTTATCCCGACATATTCCTTGTAAGGGGAGTATTTGAACCCGGAAGTGACAATGCTGAAGTCGCCGCCCGGCTCGAATACCCGCATCGTGAGCAGGGCGTTGAGCATACCGGGGGCATTCTCCGATTTGATATTGTCAGCCGACAGGGTGAAGTTCCCGTTCGCGTCGGTCGTGCCGTCAAAGAACGTTTCGGTGGTTGTGTTGAAATAGCGGGAGCGGTCGTCGAAGTTATACCCGTTGTAACCGGGGAACGTCGTGTTACCCTTGGAGAGCCGCAGTTCGGTGATGACTTTCAGGTTACTGGTCTTTGCGCCATGCATCCATCTGGTTTGCACGGGTATAGAGTTGTTTGTCACGCCTACCCCGAGTATGTTATTCGGAAGGTCGGTGATGATATTCAAGCGATTGGGTTTAATACTCTCGATACGGACGGTTTTTCTGAAAGAAACACCCCCGATGCGTACTACTGCTTGCCAGTATCCGGTGACGGCTTGCTCGTCGGTGCTGAATGTGAAGCAATATAACCCGTGTTCGTTACGTCCCGCTTTACGGGTTTGGGTCACGTTACCGTTCGGGTCGTAGAGTTCGGCGATGATCGGGTGACCCGCGGGAATCACGTTTTCCTTGTCTTCCAGCATGAAAGAGAGGTGAATGTCATTTCCCGGACGCCATACGCCTCGTTCACCGTATATGAAACCTTTAATACCTTGTTGCACGACTTCGCCGCTGACGTCAAAATTACTCAACGAGAGAGATTGCGCATCATTTACTTTGAGGTAAGCCTTGTCGCTGCCTTTGGCTGCCACGATGACAAAAGGTTTGCCGGGTACCCGCAACGTGGCGATACCTGCCGAGTTCGTAACCGTGGAGTCTATCTTCTGGTTTTGGAAATTATAGAAGAATATTCTGCAACTTTCCACGGGAGCCGCCGTGAGCAGGTCGTTGACGACAACCACGTACTTCCCGTCGGTTCCGGCTTTTGCCGTGATACCCAGGGAGGTCACGATTAAATTCTTTTTCGGGAAGCGGTCTGACACGTAATAATAGGAATTAGAGTTAGGATCGTCCCGTTCTTCCCACGAATAGTCGGAAGGGTAACTGTAATAATAGTCGTCATCGTCGTAATATTCGTCTCCGGAAGAAGCGTTATCCCAGTCTTCTTCGGTAATGCCATCTTGTGCTTCCTTCGCGCAATCGAGCGAGGTATAAGATTTTTGGAACCGGAGTTGTACCCGGTAAATCACTCCTTTTTCCAGTTGGATATGGTCTGCCAGGTTGATGGTGTAATCCTGCCATTTATTAAAGTCTTGGGGTTGTCCTTCTTTCACGAGGGAAATTTTCTCGTCGAGAATGACACGCCCAACCCGGCGTAACTGGTAGTCGCTACTATAATTATAGTTCCCTTCCTGAAGGTAAAAATTCATGTTTTGGTTGAATACTTTTACTACCCGCAACTGTACGGCTTTCAGGGCAACTGCCGAGAAGGGGATAAGTACATTGCCTTCTGCCGGGGTAAATGTTCCCTCGCCGATAAATGCCACTTCAGGTTTGGCAGATTGGAAACTCACTGTGAAGGTTGCATCTGATTGGAGTTTCTCGCCTGTGGTATTTTTAATCCCTTTGAAGAGGTTTACTTGAACCACGCCTTGCATTTTATCCCGGTCGTTTGAATATGCCCGGATAATATTGCCTTGCACGTTAAAATTCAAGTTGCTGACGCCGTCCACGGTGATTAATCCCTGGAGATCCTGGCTGATGTCCACGTTGTCCGACATCGTGATGTCTATGGTGCGGGAGTTTTCGCTGCTTGCTTTCACTTCCAGCACGGAGAATACTTTGCTGCCCGGAATTTCCACGATCAAGTCGTTCCCGTTCTTCACCTTTTTGTCAAAAGAGAGTTCGAGAGCCTGGCTGTCGTTTGCCCGAGTGATATTGGCTATCTTGAAATAATGGATGTACGGGGTATGTTCCCATTCCAGCGTCGGGGTTTGCCCGTTGAGCTTGGCTTTCACGAGTAGTTCTACTTCGTTTGGGGTAACCGCGTCCGAATTGGAGATGGAGGCCCGGTACGAGAATTTGTCATTGTCAGAGGGATCGACGCTAAGGCTGCCTTCCTGAAAAACGTAAGTCAGGGGCAATACTTTCACGTCAAAACGGAACGTCGAGAGATCCGAGGGCACGTTGCACAGTTTGTCCAGCGCGAGCGTGACTTCATAAGTCTGTCCGTTTTTCATGCGTTGTGTCGGGGAAAATTCTATCGTGTTGCCGTCCCGAAAAGAAACCGTCCCCTCGATTTTCGGACTGATCTTTAGTAACTTCCCGGGTTGTGCCAGAGCATCGTTGTCTGTTTTCAAGGCTTTTCCTTCCAACCGGATATAAATGGGATCGGTGGATTTTATCATTCCCTGCGTGAAACCTGAAATGTATTTACTGTACTCTAGTTTGCTTTGCTCTTTGGGTTTATCCTTACACGAGAATAAACCAATCATTAGAAACAGGATGGAAATGAGGGAAATACCTTTTTTCATATTCGCCAATATTTGTATTGTGTGTATTATATCATCGTGTTTACAAAATTAGATAAAAAAACGGTATAGTTCGTTTTTAATTTATATTTTTGCGAATATAAAACAAGGCAAAAAAGAGGAGAATTTATTATGAGAATAGCTGTTGTTGGAACCGGTTACGTGGGACTTGTGTCCGGAACGTGTTTAGCAGAAACGGGAGTGACCGTTACTTGCGTCGATGTGAATCGTGCCAAGATCGATTTGTTGAATAACGGGGGAATGCCGATATACGAGCCGGGGCTGGCGGAATTGGTCACCCGGAACCGGGAAGACGGACGACTCTTTTTTACAACTTCATTGCGGGAAGGGCTGAAGGATGCGGATGCCGTGTTTATTGCCGTGGGTACGCCGCCCGACGAGGACGGAAGTGCCGATTTGCATTACGTGTTGGATGTTGCCCGTGAAATAGGGGAGATAATCAACGACTATATCGTGGTCGTGACCAAATCTACCGTGCCCGTGGGTACGAATTATAAGGTGAAGGCGACAATCAAGGCTGCTTTGGACAAGAGAGGGGTGGACGTGCCGTTTGATGTGGCTTCCAATCCCGAGTTCCTGAAAGAAGGCGATGCCGTGAACGATTTTATCTCACCGGACAGAGTGGTGATCGGGGTCGAGAGCGACCGGGCAAAACACGTGATGGAGCGCTTGTATCATGCGTTTATTTTGAATAATACGCCTATTTATTTCATGGATATATTGTCGGCAGAGATGACGAAATATGCCGCCAATTCAATGCTTGCTACCCGCATCTCTTTCATGAATGACATTGCAAACCTGTGCGAGATTGTCGGGGCTGACGTGGAAGCCGTGAAGAAAGGCATCGGCAGCGATAGCCGTATCGGGAAGAAATTCCTGAATGCCGGTTGTGGTTACGGCGGTTCCTGTTTCCCGAAAGACGTGAAAGCATTGATCCGCACGGGCGACGAGCACGGGCATAGCTTGGAATTGCTGAAAGCCGTGGAACGGGTGAACGAGAATCAGAAAAGCGTACTATTCCAGAAGATAACTTCCCATTTCGGGAAAGATTTGCAGGGAAAGCGTTTTGCTATGTGGGGATTGGCTTTCAAGCCTGGAACGGACGACATGAGGGAAGCCCCTTCATTGGTTTTGATAGACAAATTGCTGGAAGCGGGTGCCGTGGTGCGGGCTTTTGATCCCGTTGCCGTGGAAGAATGTAAAAGACGGATTGGCGACCGGATAGAGTATGCCGAAACAATGTATGATGCCCTGGAAGGTGCGGATGCTTTGATTGTTGTGACGGAGTGGGCGGAATTCAAGATACCAAAGTTTACCTTTATCGAGAAAGCCTTGAAACACAAAATTATATTTGATGGAAGAAACATCTACAGTCCCGACCAGATGCGTGAATTCGGATACGTGTATTACGGGATAGGAAGAAAGACAAAATAAATGGCTCATTATCGAATATTATTTATCGTGAACCCGATTTCGGGATTTGGCTTGGGGTGGGAGATCCCCTACCGCATCCGGCATATTGCTGCCTACAAGCATATCGAGTATAATATTCGATTCACGGAATATGCCGGGCATGCCAAGGAAATCGTGGAGCAGGCTAAGAGTCAGAATTACACGCATATCGTTGCGGCGGGTGGTGACGGTACGGTGAATGAGATCGGCACGGCGCTCATGGGAACGGGTATTGCTTTCGGGGTGATTTCCTTGGGTAGCGGTAACGGTTTTGCCCGCCATTTGGGGTTCTCCCAGATGATGACAAAGGCGCTGAAGCAGATATTGAAAAGCGAAACGACGAATATCGACGTGGTAGAGATAAACGGGCATTATTCATTGAACGTGAGCGGATTCGGCTTTGATGCCGAGGTGGCTCATTTCTTTAGTACGATGAAAATTAGAGGGATATTCTCGTATATCTATTCTATCGTGCGGATGTGGTTCCGGTATCCCGGTAAACGTTATCGTTTCCATGTGAACGGGAAAACGTGGGAGGAAGAATGTTTCGTGTTGAGCGTGGCGAACAGTTCCCAGTACGGGAATAATGCGTCCATTGCCCCGAAAGCCTCACTACGTGACGGGTTGGTGGATATATGTATATTGAAACGTCCCAAGTATTACCAGATTCCCCGGTTTCTGTATTGTTTCATGAATTCTAAGATTGCCCGCCTTTCTTATTTTCGTGAAATACAATGCACGGAAGCATTGATTGAAGGAGAGTTGTCAAAAGCCCATATCGACGGCGATCCTTATACTCTCGAGCCTCCCGTGACTGTGAAAGTACATCCGGGAGTGCTGAAAGTAATAGCCCCGAAATTATCTTATAAGAAAAGTAAGGGGACGGTTTAGGAATTTATTCTGATGCTCTCGAGGATGCCACTGTGATTTGCCGGTCAATCAGTTCATCGAGTGAAATGAAAGTTTCGGTTTTAGCTATACCCGGAATATTCTGAAGCGTATTGATTAGAATGTCCATCAAATGTTGGTGATCGTTACATCTCAATTTAAGCAGGAAAGTAAAGCCTCCCGTGATAAAATGGCACTCCATGACTTCCGGTATGCTCTCTATTTCTTTCACGACGGTTTTGTACGTGTGGGCGTGATCAAGGACTACCCCGATGAAAGCGCATACGCCGAAGCCTAGGGCAGCCGGTTTCACGATGAAGCGCGAGCCTTCGATGATCCCTGCGTCTTCCATTTTCTTCACCCGTTGGTGGATTGCCGCGCCGGAAATGCCGCATTCCCGTGCTATTTCAAGGAAAGGGACCCTGGCATTTTCCACCAAGTGGGATAATATTTTTCGATCTACATCGTCTATTTGATATTTTACGCTCATGTTTTTCTTTTTTACCTGTTAAAACTCAACACGCTATACAGTTGTTTCCTTTGCTTGTAATATTGCCATCCGTCTTCATTCGTGATCGTGCGGATGACTCCGTCGATCAGATTGTTGAAGATCGTTCCGAAGTCGAATACTTCCGGGGGATATATTTCCCGGTTATGAATATCGTTGAGTTTGGCGATGTACATACGGGCAACCATTTCGCTGGACACGTCATTCTTGTACATTCCTTGTTGCATTCCTTTCTCGATATTGATCTTTATCTTCTCGAAAATAAAGTCTGAACGCCGTTGTTTGTGTTGTTCAAAGATATCCGGAAATTTCTCGGCTAGTTTGAACGAAACAGAAGGCGACACGTTAAAATAACGGTCATGAATCTCGTTTCCTACCAGTAACAGAATATCTATCGCGTTCCACCCGTCAAAATCGTATTCCTCGAATATCTTCTCGAAAGCAACACGTTCTTGTTCAAAGATGCAGTTGGCGATGTCTTCCATTCCAGAGAAATTCTCATTGATCTCTTCCAGAGAAGTTCCCATTTCCTTCAATTTTTCGTCCGAGAGTTCCGTTCCGTAACGAAAAACGTAATTCCTCAATTTGTCTGTTAATAGACACTTCTTCTCAGTCATAATGGGTATGGTTGTTTATAGTTTCTTGCCGTAAAGATACGAAACAATTAAGAATTGAAAGAATTTTAGATTGCAAATTATCATATTCTGATTATTTTTGCAGGAATACTGAAAATTTGAAACTTCGATAGATAATGAAAATAATTGCCGTGAAAAAGTTGATATTGATAGGATTTGCGCTTTTTGCTATGCAGGGAGCGTTTGCCGAAGGGAATAAGCCGAAATTGGTCGTGGGGATTGTAGTAAGCCATTTCTACCCCGAGTGGTTGGACATGTATGGGAACGAGTTGTCCGATAACGGGTTGAAACGGCTGATAGAACAAGGTATGCGGGTGGAAGCGAATTATAATTATATGTACACGCAGACGGGTGTGGACCACGCTTCGATTTACACGGGAATGTTGCCCGCGGAACACGGCATCGTGTCACGTGCGTGGTATGACCGCTTGCGGCGGAAACGGCAGTTCGCCACACGTTCCGAGCGATATACCGAGACCGGGGAACAACAGGCGGATAGCATCAAAAGCCTGGCGCCCGATTATTTGCAGGCAATGAGCCTGGGAAGTGCCATGAAGATGGCCAATTCTTTGTCCCGGGTGTTTAGCATCGCGATGAACGGCGACGAGGCGGTGTTAAGCGGGGGCTCAAGTGCGGATATGGCGATCTGGTTTAGCGAGAAAACGGGCAAATGGGTATCGTCAACTTATTATAAACCCGAATTGCCCGACTGGTTGCGGGCTTATAACACGTGGGGAGATAGCGAAACTTTCGTGAATAAAGGATGGATGATGCTTTCCGACGAGGATAAATCTTCGGCACGAATTCGATTACGCAACCATTTTTATTACGATATTGCCCGGGCGAAAAGGGAATACAATACTTACCGGGTGTTGAAGGCCACGCCGTACGGAAACACGCTCGTGCGGACGTTAGCCGAGAGGTTGATAGATGCGGAACGCCTGGGTGAAGATAGCGATCCCGATCTGCTGGCGTTAAATTTCTCTTGTCTGGATTATATGTATCGTGACTTTACTATTGATTCGGAGGAGGAGAAAGATATGCTGGTCCGTTTGGATTTAGATATTGCCGTTCTGATGAAAAAATTGGATGCTAAAGTGGGGAAGGGTAATTACACGGTGTTCCTGACTTTTTCCGAGATGAGGGAGTTGATGCCGGAGGATTTGCAGAAGATAAAAGTTAATTCCGATTATTTCAGTATTTTCCGGGCTGTAGCCTTGTTGAAATCTTACTTGGCATTAGTATATGGTCCCGGCGACTGGATTGTTGATTACGACCAGGGACAAATTTATTTGAACCGGGAATTGATTGAAGAACGGAAGCTGGACGTGAAGGAGATGCAGGATAAGGTTGCCGATTTTATGATCGAGTTCGAGGGCGTGGCGAAGGTCATGACAGCCTATTCGTTGACACACACGTCTTTCCCGGAGGGAATGAACCGGTTGGTGCAAAATTCTTTTTCGCGTAAACGTAGCGGGGATGTCCTTTTTTGTATTCACCCGACCTGGGTGTCCGAGTTGAAAGAGATAGAGGATATGTATTTCCGTTATAGCAGGCGTTCAGTCGTACCGCTTTACCTGTACGGGGCGGGAGTGAAACCGGGCGTGCAAGAAAACGGCATGATGATGTCCGACTTGTTGCCCACGTTGTGCGAGATACTGGGTATCCCGGTTCCTTACACGGCACACGGGAAGCCTTTATAAACCCGAGTTCTTGTACTGAATTTTCTTGATCCGGCGGTTGTCGACTTCAAGGATTTTGAATTGATGATCCCTGTAAGCAATCACTTCGTCCTTTTTGGGTAGTTCTCCTTTCAACTCGAGAATGAGCCCGGCTAGCGTGTCGGCGTCTCCTTCCACTTCCTGGAAGGTGTCTTCGGCGATGTCCGTGATCTTGTAGAAATCGTTCAACAGGGTGGAAGCTTCGAAAATGTATGCCCCGTTCTTGTCGCGGGTGTAGACGATTTCCTGTTCGTCGTACTCGTCGTTAATGTCGCCCACGATTTCCTCTATAATATCTTCCATGGTGACAATTCCGGTCGTCCCGCCGTACTCGTCCACGACAATAGCCAAGTGAACTTTCTTTACCTGAAATTCTTCCAGAAGGTCATTGATTTTTTTGGTCTCGGGCACGAAGTATGCTTGGCGTATCAAGGTCTGCCATTTGAACTCGTCGGTTTCATCCAAGTGTTGCAGCAAGTCCTTCACGTAGAGAATACCGATGATGTTATCCAGGTTTTCCTCGTACACGGGCATTCGTGAATAGCCATGTTCCGCGATGATCTCTTTTACCTGTTTGTAAGTGGATTGCGAGTCAATGGCGATTACGTTGATGCGGGGACGGATGATGTCCACCGCATCGATGTTGCCGAAGCGGACAATGCCTTCCAGGATATCTTTTTCCTCGTTGATAGCTGTATCTTTGGTTAATTCGAGAGCTTTGGAAAGTTGGTCGATGGAGATTCCGTCTTTTTTGTCCAGGCGTTTCCGGATGATCGAGGTCGAACCGATCAAAAGGGCGGATAACGGGCGGAATACATGGGACAGGAATGTCAAGGGACCTGCCATGAAAATCACCATGTTGAGGCGTGAGCGGTTGGCGTAGAGTTTAGGGATGATTTCCCCCACAAGCAAGATCACGAAGGTGACCACGATGACCTGAATGACGAAACCGAGTACCGGGTAGGTCGAGAAGTCAAAGAGGGAATTGACCAGGTAGGTGGAGATCACCACGATTGCCACGTTGACAAAATTGTTGGATATCAATATTGTCGCGAGCAATCTCTCCGGCTTCTCGTGTAGGTTACGGGCTTTCGTGTAACCTTTGTCTTCCAGATATTTTAATTGTGAGGGAGAGAGCGAGAAGTATGCTACCTCCGACCCAGAAACCAGTGCAGAGCACAATAGTAAGAACAATAATATAATACAAAAAATTAAATCAATGAGGGTGAAGTCACCCGTGAATATCTGTCCCGCTAGGGGAATATAATCTGCGTCCAAAATTTAAATAATTGGTTAAACTTAAATCGCCGAAAGGTACGTATAAAAACTAAAAGTAACAACGAATGGGTTCATAAAGTTTATAAAGTTCATCATTTGCTTTATAAACTTTATGAACGTAACGAACTTTATAAATTAAAACGGTAGATCGTCATTGTCATCGTTGCTTGGACTCAAGTCCGGGGCTTGTGGCATGGGGGAGTCTTGGGGACGTTCGTTGCTATCTTGTTTGCGGGACAGCATTTGGAGGTTATCCCCGTAAATCTCGGTCGTGTAGCGTTTCACTCCGTTTTGGTCGTCCCACGAGCGGGTCCTGATGCGTCCCTCGATGTATAGCATCATGCCTTTTTTCACGTATTTTTCTGCGATTTGGGCTAGATTGCGCCAAAGGACGATATTGTGCCATTCGGTTTGCGTCACGCGTTCCCCGTTCTTGTTATTGTACACTTCCGACGTGGCAAGGCTGAATCGAGCCACGGCAACGCCCCCGTCGAGGTATCTTACATCGGGATCCCCCCCGACATTTCCGATTAGAATGACTTTGTTTACCATATATCAATGAGCATGGGTTAAAATTTTTCACAAATTACGGAATATTTTCGGAGAATCAAAAATAAATTTCGTGAATTATATTCTGGTATGTCACTTCCCCTCTTGTTTATCTTTTCTTCATCCCAAGCCTGCCGTTACGCTACCCCATGAACCAATCACGAACCAATCATGAACGTAGCATAGACGTCCGTTTGCGTTCATGTTACGTTCATGATTGGTTTATATTTGGTTTTTGGGGGCGAGCAGGGGACAGGCAAAGTATGGGAAGGGTTATCTCGAATTTCAATGACGTTAAAACGAAAAATTTGCTACATCTTCATGCTCTTCATATTATGAACTGTAAGAGAAGTATTTGTCTTGATTTTTAGAGTGTTATTTATCGATCGTTTATTAAAATACAAAGATACACCATTTTCATTTATACCAAATTTTTCTTGTTCATTTTTTCATTTCTCAGAATTAGATAATTACAAATTTGTGGATAGAAAACTTAAAATAATTCCAGTTCATATCAATAAACGATCATTTTTTGATATGGAATATTGTTTATCGTAACAGTTTGCAATGTGCTCAAAGAGAAAAATATATAACGGTGTGTCGCTTACATGTGAAAATTTGGAGAGACAAAAAGTTTGAATGAATAGAATGTATTGTAACGGATAAAGAATATGAAACTCAAATTAATTATCACGGTGGTTCTGCTGGCGCTGTTCTCGGGCGCCAAGGCCCAGAAGGTGGCGGTCAAGACCAACTTGGTTTCGGATGTTCTCCTTTCGCCCAGTTTAGGGGTGGAGGTAGGGCTGGCGCCGCGTTGGACCGTTGATGTCAAGGGGCAGCTCAATGCCTGGACATTGTCGCACGACAGGAGATGGAGGCATTGGCTTTTGCAACCCGAGATGCGGTATTGGTTCTGTGACCGATTTGCTGGTCATTTCCTTGGTGTACACGTGCACGGCGGACAGTATAACATCGGGGGATTCAACGGGCGTCTTCATTTCCTGGGCACCGATGCGCGGAAGTTGCAGGGAGTCCGCTATCAAGGCTGGTTCGCCGGGTTCGGGGTGGCTTACGGTTACGCCTGGATCCTGGGGCGGCACTGGAACCTGGAAGCGGAGTTCGGTTTCGGCTATTCCTACACCCGCTATGACAAATTCCCGTGTGCCGTGTGCGGGGAGAAGATCGCGAGGGGCAAGTCGCATCATTACGTGGGGCCCACCAAAGTGGCGGTCAATTTAGTTTACCTGTTTTAAAGCGCGATGAAGATGAAAAGGATAATATTCATAGTGGCAACCCTGCTGGGGTTGGGAAGCCTGCCGGGGGCAGAGGCCCAGGAGGTAAAAGAGAGCACGCCCGGGGTATCCGTCAGCCGTTTCAAGGTGGAACGGAATGGCAAGTACCTCACGGTGGAGATGGAGATGGACCTGACGGGAGTCGAGGTGGAATCGAACCGTGCCGTGTTGCTCACGCCCCGTCTGGTCAAGGGGACGGATTCGCTCGACCTGCCGTCGGTGGGGATTTACGGGCGCCGTCGGTATTTTTATTACGTGAGAAATGGCGTGAGCACGATCTCGGGCGAGAGTGAAACGGCTTTCCGGGCATCCGGGAAACCGGACCATATAGATTACAACCGCTCCGTCCTGTACGAGGAGTGGATGGACGGGGCGATGCTCAAGCTGCATCGCGGCGACTGGGGATGTTGCCACGAGATCGTGGCGGAACACGACGATACGCTGGGACGGCACGACGAGGCGTTCTTCCCGGAACTGGTGTTCGTGCGCCCGGAAGCCGAAGTGATGAAAAGCCGCTCGCTGTCGGGTTCGGCGTTTATCGATTTCCCGGTAGACAAAACGGAGATTTACCCCGACTACCGCCGCAACACGGAGGAGTTGGGCAAGATCGAGGCAAGCATCGATTCGGTGCGGGGGGACAAGGACGTGACCATCGTGTCGGTGTGGCTCAAGGGGTACGCTTCGCCCGAGAGCCCGTACGCGCACAACCGGGACCTGGCGATAGGGCGTACCCGCTCGCTCAAGGAGCATATCCGGAAACTGTACGATTTCCCCGAAGAAATCATTACCACGGCGCACGAGCCGGAGGACTGGGAAGGGTTGCGGCGGTACGTGGAGAACTCCAATCTCGACCACCGGGCGGAGATCCTCGCGATGATCGACAGCGACATGGACCCGGACGCGAAGGAGGCGAAAATCAAGCGGACGTACCCGGAAGAGTACCGCTTCCTGTTGCAACATTGCTACCCGGCGTTGCGCCACACGGATTACCGTATCGACTATAACATACGCCGCTACAGCGACGTGGAGGAGATCAAACGCGTGCTGGCGGAACGGCCTCGGAACTTGAGCTTGAACGAGTTCTATCTCGTGGCGAGGATGTACGAACCGGGTTCGCCGGAGTTTACCGACGTGTTTGAAACGGCGGTGCGTATGTTCCCGGACGACGAGATCGCTAACCTGAACGCCGCGAATGCCGCCATGCGCCACGGTGATCACGAGGCAACCCGCCGCTATCTCGAGAAGGCGGGCGATTCTCCGGAAGCCGTCTACGCGCGGGGTGCCCTCGCCATACGCGAGAAGGATTACAAGCGTGCGGTGACGTTCCTGGAAAAAGCCCGGGTGATGGGGTTCGAGAAGGCTGCCACCACCTTGAAGGAGTTGAAGGAAAGAAAATTCATGGAATAAATACAAAGAGTAATCAAATAAATTTTAAATGTCCACATTATGAAAAAAGGAAAATTATTTCAATTTGTTGCAACCGCACTTGCATTGGCGTTTGCTGGTTGCAGCCATGATACCTTGACCGGTGACGATCCGGAGGGGGATCAGAATGGCTCAAAAGACGCCGTTTACATGAACGTGACGGTACAACTGCCCGTGGCTGGAGGAATGGGGTCGAGGAGTACGACTGGTGAAACCGGAGGAAGTAGTGATGGTACAGAAATCGGTTTGGACCGTGAGAATAAGGTGAATTCCGTTCTATTGGTATTGGCTGACACGGATAACAAGTTTATCGGTTGTGCGGAGAAATCCGAGGGGATTACAACAGGTGATGATGGTAAAACAACAACTGTTCAGTCTATTTCCAAGTCCGTTCTTTCGGAGTATTATAATAAGAATGGAGCAAATGGTACGCTTAGTGCGACGAAACAACAGATAAACGTATTCATATTTTGTAACCCGACCGATGCCTTGAGAAGAATTTTTGACGGTGTGTCGGCTGGAGACGAGACTTGGTATGACCAAGTATGCATTGTATCAGAGGTTCCTGGGCAATCAAGTGATAACGCAGCTATTTGGGGAGGGGCTGATTATACAGCTGGTTTTTTGATGTCATCATACAAACTTTCCACGAAAAAGATTCCTGCAAAGTTTTCTGACTGGGATGAATTTACCACGAAGGAAAAACCCTTCAAGCTTTCTGGAAATAATCCTAATATAGGTGGTAGTACGGATGCTGGAATAGACAATAGCATAGATGGTGGTGCTATTGAGGTGGAGCGTTCTGTTGCTCGCTTTGATTTTAAGGATGGTTCGAAAGGGAATAATACCTATGATGTTGTGAAAGATCAAGAAGATGATACGAAATATATCATGCAGATTCAGCTTCAGAGGATGGCACTTGTCAATATGAGCAAGAACTTCTATTACCTTCGTCGCGTATCGAATGACGGTTTGGGTAAAAATGAAGCTAATACTAATGGTTATGGGCTTTGCGGTCTTGAAACTTCCAACAATTACGTGGTGGATACCGATGCAAAAGAGAAAAATGACGGAACTATCATATCAGGCAATAAATATTCAGAGTATTTCAATTTCTGTTTAGGGCACACACCGAAGGATGGCGAGTGGACGATTGACCCGATAGCTAGAGATCAGTGGTATACTTCCAAGATTCAAGATGTTATTGATTCTAAAGATGTTGATAATGATACGCCTTGGAATGAGGGTGGCACGAAAGGTGATTATAAAATTTGGCGTTATGTTACGGAAAATACCATTCCCGGTGCAACTTCTAATCAGATGACTGGTATTTCCACCGGTATTGTGTTCAAGGGTAAAATGATTGTCCCCGCGGGTGTTACAGGTACATTAGCAGATGCTCTTCAAAATGCTACCGGAGTTGCTGCAGATGACCCCATCCTTTATGTTTACGGGAATGGGAATGATGTTTACGGGAGAAATATTTTCGTAAGATGGACAGAAGTTCGTGCAATGGCTATAGAGCAAGGAACGAGTAGTCCGATGTATAAGGCTGTGTTCGGAAATGCAACGAATACGCCTGCTGTGGGAAAAGCTGCAGAAGGCGAAATACCTGAAGTGCCTGCCGTTTATAGTAACGATGCTGAAAGCGCAGATGCTAAATGGGACGCTTGGTATAATAATGGTAAAGCTGTGGCAGCACTAAAAGCATTTAAACTTGCAGCAACGGAAGCCAATTTTACTCTTTATGAGTCAAGTGTAGATGAAGATTATGGTAAGGGATATTACTGCTATTATTATTATTGGAATCGTCATAATGATAACAGTAATGCCGGTGTCATGAGATCGATGGAGTTTGCTGTCGTGCGTAATAACGTGTATAAACTGGCAGTGACTAATATTAGCAAACTCGGTCATCCACGTGTATCCGAGAACGATCCGGACCCGGTAGACCCGGAGGATCCAGACGAGGATGGAGATGTTTATTTGAGCGTATCTGTCGAGGTATTGCCTTGGGTAGTTCGCGTGAATAATATCGAATTCTAAGATAAAGTAGAATCATGCGAAGTAGCAAACGAAATATTATATCAAGACTCGTGGGTGCGGCGTTGTGCGTCGCATCCATGGGGCTTGCTTTTTCGTCGTGCGAACTCATCAATGAAGACCTTGACCCGTGCCCGCACGGTGTATCGTTGCGCTTCGTCTACGAGTACAACATGGAGTATGCCAACGCGTTCCACAAGCAGGTGGACTGCCTGACGCTCTATATCTATGACGAAGATGACAACCTCGTGGACACGCGGGTGGTGACCGGGGCGGAATTACAGGACGAGAATTACCGGATGGTGCTGGACCTCGAGGAGGGGAATTATCATTTCGCGGCATACGGGGGTATGGCGTGCGAACGGAGTTCTTTCTCGCCGGTGGAAACTCCCGTGAAGGGCTGCAAGCGGACCGACTTGAAAGTCATGCTGGATGCCGACTGCCTTACCAAGCCCGAACGGCGAGAGCTGCACGATATGTTCTGGGGTGAACTTGCCCTCGGGACTGCCGACCTTTACAACGAGGGAACGGTGGAGATGATGAAGAATACCAACAGCATACGCATCGTGCTGCAACAAGAGAACGGGGGAACGGTCAACGCTGACGACTTCGACTTCGAGATTATTGACGATAACATCCTGTTCGGGTATGACAACGACCTGATACATGATGCCGTTTTGTTCCCCGAGGGGGAAACCGTAACCTACATTCCCTGGGCGAAGGGACAGGCACAGACGGGAGTCGCTATCGTGGGTCCCGACGAGGTGGTGCCCCAACCCGTGGAAGTGGCGTACGCCGAACTGAGTACCTCGCGGTTGATGATGAAGAACAACCCGCGCCTGCTGGTGAAAAACCACGAGACCGGGAAGACGGTGATAGATTTCCCGCTGAAGCGCTACTTGTTGTTGCTCCGTGGCGAGCGTTACAAGATGGGCGACCAGGAGTACCTGGACCGTGAAAGCCGTTGGACGTTGTTTTTCTTCTTGAGGAGTAACGATATTTGGTTGAATACGCGCATCGTGGTGAACGACTGGGTGGTGCGTATTAATGACGTAGAATGGTGACAGACTGAAAAATGAAACTGAAGCATCGACATATCATCAGCATAATTCTTCTGCTTTGCGGTTTGTTGGGATTCATCTCGTGCAACAAGGAGTCCTTCAAACTGTCTCGCGAAGAGGGAGAAGAAAAGGATAACAGCGTGTTCCTTACGTTCCATGCTGACGTGGCGGGAGGTTTTTCCCGCGCGGGTGAGGGTGAAGAGGGCGCTGACGAGAAGATCAGGCAGTTGCTGATCGTGATCGTGTCGAAAGAACCGGGGAATGACGGCAAGTGGGTGGTGGAACACAACTACCCGGTACCAGTTGCTTCAACCGGGATCCCGTTGATTGACGGGTACTCCTTCAAGGTGGAAGCCGGTCGCCCAAAGAGAATTTACCTGATTGCCAACCACGGGAACTTGAAAGACACGGGTGGAAAGCCGTTTGACTTCACTAACCCGGCGTTCCTCCCGGATGAATCCGGAAAAGCACCGGTGGAGGCATACGTCTTCAAGCCCGATTACAAGCCCGGTGATGACGGCATACCCATGACCGCCGTGTACGATATCACGGTTCCGGACAGGGAAAATATCACAAACGATGAATATGAATTAGAATACACGCTGTACGTGGTGCGGGCTGCCACCAAATTCTCGTTCAATTTCATCAACAAGTCGGCACAGAGGACGATTTCCGTGACCGGCATTGACATCGAGAGCGTGATAACCGACCAAATGTTCCTGATGCCCCACGTGAACAAGAATGACGGGGGGCACTATTGGGTGGTCGATCATGAAGAAGCATCCAACCTCACGGGCAAAGACTGGATAGATTGGATGGTAGAGGAAGCGGAAAAAACGGAAACAGCCCAATATCAATGGCTGACCGACTACGAGGTGCCAAAGGAAGCTACTCCTGAAAAAGTTTCTCACGAGTTTGCTCCCTCGCTGGAGATGGCGGCAATGACAGGCAACATGCCTTCTATGGCAGCTGCCGACGCTATTTACCTGCCGGAGAGCAAGGCCGTGAAAAGCGGAGCAGACAACACCTTGGGATTACAGGAATACAACGTGACTATTCACACGACAGAAAATTCGGGTTACCAAAGCACGAAAGCAATATATACTTCCACGTTGCCACGTCTTGGTTCGCTCTTCCGTAACACGCACGTGAAGGTAAATATTGTGTTTAACGACTACACCCTTGAGTGGCAAGTTGACGTGGAACCGTACTGGGGTGTAACATTGGATCCTATATTCGGTTTGGACGACCCTAAAGAAGAAACGAACGAATCCGAGAAATCGCAACAGATATGAAACGTAAGATAACCATATATACCCTCTTGTGTCTGCTGTTTGTCGGCACATTTTCTTGCAGGGACGATTTGTACATTGACGATGAAAGAATAGGTGAAGGAGAGTGCGTGATCAGTGGAACCATGAAGTTCAAACCTTTTACTCCCACCTTGAACGGGAACTCGCGTTCTGCCGGGGATGCCATAAAGGCAATTGAAAGTTTATGCGTGTTGTTATATGATGAAGGGGAAAATTTGGTAAATAAATATCTGATTAATGACTATACTATTTCAGATCCAGATCCCGAGAGAACAGGAGAGAATGTTGCGGAATCCAGTACACCGCGTGCTACATTCCAGTTGACGATACCTTACGGGAAGTATTATATCTACGCGGTAGCCAATATGGGGGACTTATCCGATTATCGAGATAGTATTCAAACCGTGAAAGGATTGAAAAATATTCCTTTACAATGGGACGAGAAAAATGTAAGTGCCAATAACCAGATGTTTGGTCACTTCTTCTCGGAAGCTGAAACCGCGAGTGACGATAACAAGGCTCCGTTAGTGACTATTAACAAAAATGGCTTAAAACTGCAAGCGTGGGTACGCCGGGCGGCATCAAAGGTGACCGTGGCGTACGACGGCACGAACCTAAAAGACGGTGTTTCCATATATATTATGGCTGTATCTATAAAGGATATACCCAGATCATGCTTGTTGGGGACAAAGAACACACCCGATCACGTTGATTCGCTGATACGCGATGGTGAAATAATAAAATATTTCGAGGGTGATGTTCAGCCTGGTTTGGACAATTTCATAACCGATTATAAGGCTGTTGTTTCTAAAAAAGAACCAATATATGGGTCAGATCATTCAGAAACTGCTGAAGCTCTTTTCTTTTACGAGAATATGCAGGGAGCAGGAGAAGATATGCCCGACAAGCGGCAGGATGCAAACAATGATGGGAAACTTGATCATCCCGGACTGCCGGGCGACGATACTTACCGGTTGAAAGATGATGTACTCTGTGGCACATACATCGAGGTTGATGCGATCTACCGCTCAGAGAATACGGAGCGTCCAGGAGTTGGGATTATAAAATACCGTTTCATGCTTGGCAAGAATATAACTACTGACTACAATGCGGAGCGCAACCACCACTACAAACTGACCTTGAAATTCAACAATTTTGCCAATGATTATGATTGGCACATAGAATACAAGGAGCAAGTCCTTGAAGTGACCGAACCTAAAGTGATGAATTACCAGGGAAAGGTTTTCATTCCGGAATACCGCCCGGGAACTGCCAATTATAATTATGGACATCATTTCGAGGATAACACCATCATGGTCACCAGTTATATAGAGAATGGCGAAGGCAAAATGGTGAACTGGGAGATAGAATATGATGAAGATGGCGACGGGATTTATACCAAGGAGTGCAGTTGGCTTGAGCCTGTCATTACAGACGGTTACCTCCCTTATATAAAGAATATTTCGTTTAAAGTTACCCCTAATAAGGAGGAAATAGATATAGACAAGTTGCTTCAAGATGCGCCACAGAAGGGTACGGAGGCCGCTCCTTACAATCTGGCAAACCCGGGACAAACAGTCGCTCCTGCCGATGCAACGATAAAATGCACGGCTAACTGCTATATAGTAGATGCTCCGGGTTACTATATTTTACCGTTGGTGTATGGCAACGCCTATCATAACTTTCAGCCAAACGAAAATGCCTATAAATACACCGGCAGTTATACAGGCGATCAAATTCTTCCAACGTTTAAGAATTATAAGGGTTTTGAGATAAAAAGCCCCTATATTATAGATGATACAAAAACGACTCCTCAAAGTGCGTTCTTGCTATGGCAGGATGAAAAGGATTTGATTCCATATGATTGTTGGAGTCAAGGTACAGTTATAAAATATATACCAGGAGCTTATGGTGGAAAAGGAGGCATTCAATTCTACATTGAAAAGACGAATATAAAACAAGGAAATGCAGTGATAGCATTGGGAGCTGGTAACGTAGATGGAACAAATTTTCCGCCTATGATGTGGAGTTGGCACATCTGGGTCACCAATTTTAGTTATCTTGAAGAGGATGATAAAAACATCGAAGTCACCAGTCATGACCCTTCCCAAAAGTTTAAACTTCTACCGGTGAATCTGGGCTGGTGTTCCGGCTATGGCGATAAAATAAAATATTATAAGGCACGAAAGTGTAAGGTGAAGGTTACTGCCGGTGCGAAAGAAAAGGTTATAGAACTTGAACAGAAATCGCACATAGCCTTTACCCGTGGCAATAACCCATATTACCAATGGGGACGTAAAGATCCTTTCGTCGGTGCGACAGGAAATGTACAAAATAAGGCACGGTATTATTCCACTCAGGATTGGGCTAAGGATATATATAATCCTCCTATGCTCTCTGCAACTACTACACCCGATGGAGATCGCTATACCACCCGAGGTGCTATAGATGCAGGAGTGCTCATACAGAATCCACAAAAGTGGCATAATCCACGGCGTATAAAGAATCCTGTCCCAGGTGGTTATCCTTACTTGAGCGACAATGAGATATACCGCAATTTGTGGCAAGGTCGAATCGAAGTTCAGCCTGGTTCGCCCAGCTTCAAGACTATCTATGACCCATGTCCGGTTGGCTATCAGGTACCTCACTATACTGCAGTTTCCGGCTTTACCACCACGGGAGATAATACCAATACACCTTTCGAATGGTATGACGTGCGAGTTGAAAATATTGCAGATTATGATGCGGCTACCGGGACGTGTGGGGAAAACGGGATATATTCAAAAGGCTTGTATGAGTTTTATACCAATCCCGAAAAACTTCAGTCAATCATATTCCCTGAGACAGGCTATCGAGATTGGGATGATAATTCAAATGCATATCAAGTTGATATAGATACTCCTATCGGTTATATATGGACGGCGGGAAATAAGCAGGGTGATGATAATAACTCGTATAACTTCGAGTTTGCGCGTAAAGACAATGGAGGTGCAAGTTATATTCGCCCGAGAAACTTCTTCTATCCCTGTGACGGTTTTCCGATACGTCCCTGTGTTTATGATACACATAGTACAAGTACGCCTTAATTCTTGTACTATGCAGGACGTCCAATCACGCTATCACTCTGCGTTGGAATTATACCGCACCACCGACATGACGGTGAAGAAGATCTGCGAGCAGACCGGCACGCCGCTGACGGCGTTTAGGGCATACGTGTGGCGCTATCACCGGGAGCTGATGTTTGCCCGCCATGGCGTCGAGATTTCTCCCGGGGAGGCTGCCAAGACACGGTTGCGGAAGAAGAGCGGGCAGACCGCTGCCGCCTATGCCAAGTACAAGGATGCCATCCGGGCGTGCGATGACGTTGCGTATATCGAGTTCAATGTGTCGCAGATAGCCCGCCTGTTCGGGCTGAACCCGACAGCCCTCGGCAACCAGTTGCGGAACCATTATCCCGATATTGTGGAACGGCGGGAGCGGGAACGCCACCGCCTGGGGGTGAACGACAACCTGCACCGGGGCGTGAAACCGTGGTGCAAGGAGCAATATGCCGATGCCGTGGAGCACCTGCGTGCTACGGAGGATACCATCTGGCAGACTGCCGACTTGTACGGACTCTCGCGCTCGGGACTACGGGAACATTTGATGTATTATTACAAGGATCTGATCCGGGCACGGGCGGGTAAACGTGAACGGGCGAAAACGAACAAGACCCGGGGAGAATTGACCGGGAACGGCAGGAAGCATGAGCCCATGCCCCAGAGCGAGGAAAAGTACCGTGAGGCGATACGGCTGTACCGGACCACCGCCATGACCCAGGAGGAGATCTGTGCGGCAACAGGAGTCACGGTCATGGGATTGCGCCATTATTTGCGGTCGTGGAACAAGGAGTTGATGGAGGAACGTCACGATGTCGACGGGCGTGGAGAGGAAGCCCGTCCTGCCGGTACAAAATGTTACCTGAAATCGACTGCTGCGAAGTACGCCGGGGCTATCGAACGGTTGAAGGCAACCGGGCGCCCCACGGCGGAAGTGGCGAAAGAGTTCGGGCTGAATCCCGATATATTCAGGGAGTACCTGCACGAGCACGAACCGGAGCTTGCCGCCACCCTTGGCAGGACGAAGTTGCCGAACGGCAGGTCGGTCCTGGTGCGGAGCGCGGAGAAGTATGACGAAGCGGTGCGCCTGTATGCAACGACAACCGAAACGCTAAAGTCTATCGCCCTGCGGCTGGGGCTGCAATACAAGAGCGTGGGCGGCTTTGTACGGCGCAATCATCCCGAGGCGATAGCGGCCCACGAGCGTCTGCTTGAACAGGAAAAGAGATTGCAGGAACAGGAAGAGTGTCGGAGGCGCGAAAAGGAACAGGCGGAAGCAACTGTTTCCGTGCAAGAAGAGGAAAACAAGGAGAGAGAACGCATCCTGCAGGCCTTGAAACAGACCGGCGGTCATAAAAGAAACGCAGCAAAATTATTGGGTATCAGTAAATCCGCACTATATAATAAACTGAGAATATTTAATCTTTCCGAATAATGAGGGGGTGCCAAAACACCCCCTCTAGTTTGTAAGGTTCATAAAGTCGAACCTTCGGTTCTGAAAGTTTTAAAGTCAAATTATTTTTCCAAATTTAGCCCTATTTCCAGTTTCGTGGTTTTTTGTAAAATGGCGGGAACGCCTTGAAGCAATCCTTTGATCATGTTGCCCATGCCTCCCATGGCGCTGGCGTCAACGTTGTCGAGTCCCGAGAGAATAAGCGGGAATATATTTTCAATAAATGGTTTGTCGATGAATAATTTTGCCGTGTTGCCCTCGAGTTTGTAGTTTACCGGGATGCCGTTTTTCAGCATCTCGACTGCTTTTTGCAAAGCGGGGTCGTTTTTCAGGCTGTCAGACGGAATGGAAGACAGCAGGTTGTCAACGTTGGGGAAAAAGAGAATCTGGTTGTCTTTTACCTTGTAGGTGACCATACCGGGTTCTGATTTTTTCCATTGTGGGTCAGCTTGCGCTTGGCCGTCTTGGTTCGGTTCGGCATAGGTTACGATCACGTTGCCGTCTTTTTGGAACGTGATGTCTTTCAGTTGTTGTGCCAATTTGCTGCTTCCCATAGGAACAACCATATTGGGGATTCCCGTTACCCTAAAGAAACCTAAAACGGCGTCATCAGGAGCTTCCCAGGTCATGAACAAGGGACCGGATATGAATTTGGGTTTTCCTCCCGGCACGTCTTCGGTTTTTATTTTACTAAGATTCCAGGTTCTGGCAATCCCGTCGTCACAGGAAGAGAATAGATTTAATGCACAGAGCATTATTAACACACATACAATAGATTTTCTCATACTTCTTTAAATTAGATTGTGAATTTTTACTATTAAAACGACGAGTTAGCTGTTATCGGGTACAAATGTATGAAAAAAGATTAGATAATTGTATTATCACGGGTGTGATTATTGGGTTTATCCTTTGCTTGAATGACATAGGTATCAAAAAATATTGACAAAAATGCTGAAGTTTGTTTCATTGTTTGTGGAAAAGATATATATTTGCAGACTGAAATCTAGGATAAACGAAATATAATATTGAATATTAAATACTTAAAGAAAATGACAAAGGCGGACATTGTGAATGAAATTTCCAGAACCACTGGTATTGAAAAAGTTGCAGTGCAGACAACTGTTGAGGCTTTCATGGAAGCGATTAAGGGTTCTGTAATTGATGGAAAAAATGTTTATTTAAGAGGTTTTGGAAGCTTTGTAGTGAAAAAGAGAGCTGAAAAAACTGCTCGTAATATTTCTAAGAATGTAACGATCAAAATCCCGGCACATAATATCCCTTCGTTTAAGCCTTCGAAGAGTTTTGTGAACCAGGTTAAAGATCAAGTAAAATAAAGAAAGGAGTGAGATTATGCCAAGCGGAAAAAAAAGAAAAAGACATAAGATGGCTACTCACAAACGGAAGAAGAGACTAAGAAAGAACAGACACAAGAAGAAATAGTCATCGTTTGTGAGTTGAAATTATAAACCTAAGGGCTGTGCCTTTAGGTTTATTTTGATTAATAGATTAATTATCGGGTAGTGAATACTGAGTTAGTCATAGATGTAAAAGCGGAAGAAATTGTGATCGCTTTGTTAAAGGACAAGCGATTGGTAG
This sequence comes from Butyricimonas synergistica DSM 23225, assembly GCF_000379665.1. Classification (GTDB taxonomy): domain Bacteria; phylum Bacteroidota; class Bacteroidia; order Bacteroidales; family Marinifilaceae; genus Butyricimonas; species Butyricimonas synergistica. The sequence continues at coordinate 149,946 of NZ_KB903368.1, forward strand.
AGTTGACGACGGAGAAGACTAGCGTAAAGTTTGCGGTGGGGGACATTTATTACGGGAAAGTCAAGAAGATTATGCCCGGATTGAATGCAGCTTTCGTCAATGTAGGTTACGAGAAAGACGCCTTTTTACATTACCTTGATCTCAGCCCCCAGTTTTATTCTTTAGAGAGTTATATCAAGCAATGTATCGCCCGCAAGGGGATGCCCGTTGCTAAATTGAAGCTGGAGCCGGAAATCAATAAGAATGGAAAGATCGGGGACGTGCTTACCGTGGGGCAATATGTTGCCGTACAGGTCGCGAAAGAGCCTATATCCACGAAAGGACCGCGCTTAACGTCAGAGTTGAGTATTGCCGGTCGTCATCTGGTTTTGATGCCTTTTTCAGAAAAGGTGTCCGTGTCACAAAAGATCAAGTCGGTAGAGGAACGCAAGCGTTTGAAACGACTGATAGAGAGTATACGCCCCAAGAATTACGGGGTGATTGTCAGAACTGTCGCGGAGGGCAAGAATGCAGAGTTGTTTGACAGTGAACTTACTGAGCTTGTCGAGCGTTTCGAAACCGCCTTCAAGCATCTTCGGGATATCGAGCCTCCCAAGTTGATACTGGGAGAGATTGACCGAACCAGTGTTATTCTCCGGGATATTTTGAATCCCTCTTTTGAAAATATATACGTGAATGATTTAGCCGTGAGCAAGGAGATAAAACGTTATATCAGTACAATAGCCCCGGAGAAAGAAGATATCGTGAAATTTGTGTCAACCGACGTGCCTATTTTTGACCACTTCGGGGTAGACAAACAGATCAAGTCTTCGCTGGGACGTACCGTTTCATTCAAGAACGGTGCATATCTTATTATAGAACATACCGAGGCTTTCCACGTGATCGACGTGAATAGCGGTAACCGCGTGAAGCTTGGGGATGACCAGGAATCCAATGCCCTGGAGGTAAATTTGGCAGCAGCCGACGAGGTTGCCCGCCAGTTGCAATTGCGCGACATGGGGGGAATCATCGTGATTGACTTCATTGATATGCAGCTCGCCGAGAATCGCCAGAAATTGTTTGACAAGATGCGTTCGGCGATGGAACTCGACCGAGCCAAACACACCATACTTCCTTTAAGTAAATTCGGTTTGATGCAGATTACCCGCCAACGGGTGCGACCGGAAATGACAGTGACGACCACGGAAACTTGTCCTGTCTGCCACGGGAGCGGAAAAGCGGACGCCGCGGTTCTGGTGATCGACAAGATCGAGGATCAACTGGAATATTTGGTGGAAGAAAGGAAAATAAAGAATCTCGTGCTAAAGGTGCACCCTTTTATCGAGGCATATCTTAAAAAAGGTTTCTGGTCACTGCGTCGGAAGTGGGCTTTTAAGCATCATATACATTTGAAAGTGCTTGGAGTGCCTTCATTTTATATTTACGAATATAAGTTTTTCAATCGTTTTAATAGAGAAATAGAAGCAGAATAGCTGTTTTACTTACGAATTTACTTTCTCGTATTAAATCGATGTTAAAATAGTACCATCAATTTGTGGGAGCACAAATTAATGGTACTTTTGTGTCCGCTGTGTGATAACGCATACGATTTCGAGAAGCATGCAAATTGATGTTTTATTAAATAATTTTTTATGAAAAAAAGACTATTGACGTTGATCTTTACGTTGTTCGTAGGTGCATTCTCGGCTTTTGCCCAGATATCCGACCCGACAAGTTGGACATTCTCGCAGGAGAAGACCGGGGATAACGAATACACTTTGACCTTTAAAGCAACTATTCAACCCGGGTGGACGGTTTATTCCATCAACACCCCGGATGGTGGTCCTATGCCGACATCAATTACGATAGAGGAAGTAGGTAAAGGCGTGGAGTTGGTCGGTGAACCGGAAGAGAGTGAACCACACAAGAAACACGATGATGTCTTTGGAGTAGACGTGTTGTATTTCACGGACACGTATACTGTAAAGCAAAAGGTCAAGGTTACCGATTCGGGAATTACTTCCGTGAACGGTAGTGTTGAATTCCAGGCTTGCCAAGAAGGTGCTTGTGTGCCGGGAACAAAAGATTTTACAATTAAACTAGAGGACAAGGACGCTAAAGCTGAAAAGAGTGCCACGGAAGACGATTCCCTGTGGATATTCTTTTGGGTAGCATTCGGTAGTGGTTTGCTTGCCGTCGTGATGCCTTGCGTGTTCCCGATGATTCCGATGACGGTGTCATTCTTTATGCACGGGGATGCCAATAAAGCAAAAGCGAAAGCGAAAGCGGTTTTCTTTGCCTTGTCGATTGTGGCTATTTATACAGCCTTGGGATTGCTTATTTCTTTCCTGCTGGGACCGGGATTTATCAACTGGTTGAGTACGAACTGGCTGCCTAATATCTGCTTCTTTATTATATTTATGATTTTCGCCGCTTCTTTCTTCGGGGCGTTCGAGATCGTGTTGCCGTCTTGGATTGTAAACAAGTCAGATAAGCAAGCAGACAAGGGCGGATATATTGGAGCTTTCTTTATGGCGTTCACGTTGGTTTTGGTGTCATTCTCTTGTACCGCACCGATCGTGGGTACCGTGTTGGTTGAGGCTGCCCGGGGATCTGTATTACGTCCGATTATCGGTATGTTAGGATTCTCTATCGCCGTGGCTTTGCCTTTCGGTTTCTTCTCCTTCTTCCCTTCAAAATTGAGCAATCTTCCGAAATCAGGAGGTTGGTTGAATGCCGTGAAGGTCGTATTAGGATTTGTCGAGGTTGCTTTAGGTTTCAAATTCTTGATGGTAGCCGACCAGACTTACCATTGGGGATTGTTAGACCGTGAGGTTTATATCGCTATCTGGGTAGCCGTATTTACTTTGCAAGCATTGTACTTAATGGGTAAAATCAAATTCGCTCACGATAGTGACTTGCCTTATATTGGAGTTCCTCGTTTAGTAATGATTATTATAACGATGTCTTTCGTGATTTATTTGATTCCGGGTATGTTCGGTGCTCCGTTGAAGGCGCTTGCCGGATATTTCCCGCCACAAGAAACGATAGACTTCGATATCAACCGTATCGTTCGCGATAATGCCAAGGAGATCATGAAGAGTGGTGTCCAGGTCGGAAACCAATCATCTAGTGCGGCTTCTAATGAGCCTGTGAAGTATTCCGACTTTCTGCACTTGCCTCATGGTTTAGACGGGTATTTTGATTATGAGCAGGCATTGAAAGCCGCACAAGCTCAGAATAAGCCGTTGTTTATTGACTTCACGGGTCATGGTTGCGTGAATTGCCGCGAGATGGAGCAAAGTGTATGGTCTGATCCTCGTGTATTGGAGATGTTGAAGAACGACTATATTGTAGTAGCGCTTTACGTGGACGACAAAACGAAATTGCCCGCAGAAGAGGTTTATGTATCTGATTATGATGGTAAGAAAAAGAATACGCTTGGAAAGAAGAATACCGATTTCCAGATCAAGCAATTTGAATCAAACGCTCAGCCGAATTATATCTTGTTAGATAGCCGTGGCGGGAAGGATGCAGATTTGAAGAAGCATGTGTTACAACCTGCCAGAGGTCATAACAAAGACCGGGATGCTTTCGTGAAGTTCTTGCAGGACGGATTGAAAGAGTATAAAGCTCGGGGCAACAAATAAGATGTGATAGATTATGCAAATGAAAAAGCCACCCTTCGGGGTGGCTTTTTAGCACTAAACTAATTCTATATATTCTTGGTTTCATCCCCGACCGTCAATCGTCCTACTTGAAAAAGCGAGGGGATAAAGAATGATATTGCACCGATAGCGCAAACCACGAGTCCTCCGATCACGAAGGTGTTCGTGATTCCTATATTGTCGGCGATAAATCCGGTACCCATGAGTCCAAGAATGGAGGGAAGCATACTAACGCTCATGAATATAGAGAATACCCGACCCAATACCGCCGGGTTTATTTTTGTCTGAATCACGGTCATGAAAGAGGCGTAGTACACGGAACCCGATACACCTTCAATCGCTGTCAACACGACAAACCACACGAAAGCCGATGCCGGTAAGAGTCCGGAGAAGACAAAGGCTGTTCCCAACAAGATGTACATGGCGTTTATCAATATGATTTTGTTGACCTTGTATTGACGGGCGCTTAGGGCGAGTCCCCCGGCAAGCGAACCGACGCTCCATATCGCTTCGACAAGGCTCATTTGGTAGGCACTGCCGGAGAAGTGATTGAGCGTCATGAGCGGAAACAACACGCTAATCGGCATAATGAAAAGTGTCGCCAAGATGGAGAGCAGGAAAAGAGGTGTCATTCCTTTATGGCTTGTGACTTCCCGTTGTGCTTCCCGTAAATCTCGTAAGAGATTCAATTTATTCTTGGTTTCGCTAGGTTTGGGATTGGGGATCGTGACAAACAATAATGACGTACAAGCGAGCAATGCGCCCACGACATCAAGCATAAGCACATAAGTCATGTCGAGCATGGAGATCGCTAAGGCTCCGAGAGCAGGTCCCGCTATATTACTGACGGATTGAATCATCTGGTTGATCCCGGCAATGCGCAATAGTTGGGGTTCCGGAGCCAGCAACGGAATGGATGCCTGCATGGAGGGCATATGGAAAGCCGATCCGACGGAACGTAATGCTAGCAACGTGTAAATCTGCCATATTTCTGCTTGTTCGAAATAGAACAGAATGGCAAGAATCAGTGTGCAAAAGGCAATAAAACTATCGGATAGAATCATAATTAACTTCCTGCTCCATCGGTCGATAAGAATTCCGGAGAATAGCCCTAGTATAGCTTGTGGAAGCAAGGCTGCAATGGTAGCAAATGCCAGTGTTTCGGCAGACTTAGTTTCAAAAGTCAGCCATAATATGATGGCAAAATTAACAAGAGAACTGGTCAGAATAGAGAAAAACTGTCCGGTCCATATAATAGCGAATACTTTTTTCCAGTTATTCATGGTTGTTTTGTATGAGTTTTAAACATTAAAACGCATCTCTCCCAGGAGATGTGCTATTTTTTCTTGAAATAATAATACACGAGAAAAACCTTTCTCGAAAATAGAAAGTTTTTAAGATCTCCGGCAAACAGTTCCGGGGTTGGTTAGCCTCTCACCCTATAATTTCTTGCCATAAAGAAATGATAAATCTTCATAGATGGTATTTCGTTGTAAATTTTCACGAAAATAAATATATAAAATGAATATTCCTAATAAAATGAGGGAATGATAGGGATTATTTTGCATATCTTTGCATGGAAGGGCGTCTGTAATGACCTGGATATGTAATAATTCACATAAAGTGTTGATTCATGGAAAGTAATCCACAATTGGAGTTGGCATATGATTTTTTGGAATATACCGGGGTGAACGTGTTCCTGACGGGGAAGGCGGGTACGGGAAAAACCACGTTTTTGCGGAACTTGAAAGAGCGTTCGCCGAAACGGATGATCGTGGTGGCACCGACAGGTGTAGCGGCGATTAATGCGGGAGGTGTCACGATTCACTCGTTTTTCCAGTTACCGTTCGGTCCTTATATACCGGGAGTCACGGATGTCGTGACTCAGGACGGCAAGGCTCGTTTCACGAATAAGTTTAGCCGGGAGAAAATCAATATAATCAAGACCATCGATTTGTTGGTGATCGACGAGGTGAGTATGGTGCGAGCGGATTTGTTGGATGCCATAGATGATGTGTTACGGCGTTACCGGAATCGCAATGAGGCTTTCGGGGGAGTGCAATTACTGTTGATCGGTGATTTGCAGCAGTTGGCACCTGTGGTGAAAGAGGATGAATGGGCGTTATTGAAACAACATTACGAGTCGGCTTATTTTTTCCATAGCAAGGCGTTGGCGGCAACCCGTTACGTGCCAATCGAATTGAAACGGGTGTACCGTCAGCAGGATGGCGTGTTTTTAGATTTGTTGAACCGGGTGAGAGAGAATAGAGTGGACGCCTCGGTATTGGATATGTTGAATCAGCGATATATACCGGGATTCGCCCCGTCAGATGAGGAAGGCTATATCACGCTGACAACGCACAATCATCAGGCGCAGCGGATTAATGATTTGAAAATGGCGGCTTTGGACACGAAGGCATACACGTTTAAGGCGGAGATCAAGGATAATTTTCCGGCTTATTCATATCCCACGGATGATTTGCTCGTGTTGAAGAAAGGGGCGCAGGTCATGTTCGTGAAGAATGATTCATCCCCGGAAAAGCGTTATTACAACGGGAAAATCGGTAAGATTACCGCGATAAACAATAACACGATTGAAGTCGTGGGGAAGGAAGACGGGATGCGGATTCTGGTTAACCGGGAGGAATGGACGAATACGAAATACACGCTGGACGAGGAATCGAAAGAGATTGTCGAGATGGTGGAAGGACGATTCAGCCAATATCCATTGAAGACGGCGTGGGCGATTACGATACACAAAAGCCAGGGATTGACCTTCGAACGGGCAATTGTGGATGCCAATGCGGCTTTTGCCCACGGGCAGGTGTACGTGGCATTGAGTCGTTGTAAGACGTTCGAGGGATTAGTGTTGAGTTCCCCGGTATCTTCCCGATCCTTGATAAATGACGATGCGATCAATCATTTCGTGGACGAGGTGGAACAGCGGGAACCGGGGTCGGAGGAATTGCATCAGGCGAGGCAGTCTTATTTCCGGGAATTGTTGCTCGAGCAATTTGATTACGAGGCTATCCGTTGGCGCTTGCATTATTTATATCGCATATTAGATGAGCAATTACGCCGCCTGTATCCCGAGTGGGTGGAGCGTTACCGGTTAGCGGGAGCCCGTTGTGCAGAGGAATTGTTAATGGTGGCGGAGCGGTTTCAGAATCAATTGGAACGGTTGATGCCGGAGGAAGGAATTTACGAATCCGACCCGACGATTGCGGAACGGGTGCGAAAAGGTGCTGTTTATTTCCGGGAGCACACGAAGGCAATATTCACCGATTTTTTGGAAGAGGATATACCGGAGATTGATAATAAAGAAGTACGCAAATCCGTGGAACAAGCCATGGAGCGTTTCCGGGGAGAGGTGACGTTGAAGATGGAAACCTTGAAAACGATAGAGAATGGTTTCTCTGTAACCGCTTATTTACGGGCGAAAGCGAAAGCATTGATTGATGCCCCGAAAGTGAAAATCAAGGCAAAGAAAGCGGGTATGATAAAAGCGGAAGTATCTTCCGATATATTGCATCCCAAATTGTACACCATACTTCGTACTTGGCGGAACAAGGAAGCAGAGCGATTGAAACTCCCCGTGTACACGGTGCTGCAACAGAAAGCTCTGTTAGGTATCAGTAATCTGCTGCCGACAAATACGAAGGAGCTGTTAGCCGTGCCGGGAATCGGCAAGCGGATTGTGGAACGCTACGGAGCTGTCATTCTGGATATGGTAGATGAGTACAGGGGATTTTAAATCTTCATATTATAAAAAAAAGACCGCTGAAAAGCGGTCTTTTTTACAAACAAGTAATATTATCTTATTTTTTCTCCGGAACGAACATCAAATCAACAACGTCAGCTCCCTTGAATAATTTCTTGGTGAATTTCTGTACATCCTTCGTGGTGATCTTGTCGATGATATTATCGAAGTTTTTCGGATCGGTAATATCGATACCGCGGAGGTAGTAAGTTTGAATAGCACTCATCCAATAGTTATTGTGAGGCTTAGCTTGTTCACGGTTTTTCTTTATGGTCGTGATTACTTTGTCGATCTCTTCCTGGGTGGGAGCTTCTTGCATTAACTTGTCGATTTCGGCATAGATTAATGATTTCAAGTGTTCAGCTTTGTCCGGGTCGCAATCGAAAATCATGCTCATGCTATAACTTTGGTACGGTTCTCTGGATGATCCGGCTTGAACGCTAACGCCATAAGTGCCGCCTTCTTTTTCACGGATATTTGTCAAATATCTTTGATCGAGTACGCCTTTCAAGATATTTTGGCAGATATTGTCGTGAGTATTGACTTTCATGTCTTTAGAGAAGCTCGTGATAACGGTAGCTTTCGGGTCTTGCAGCGGAAGTTCGATTACTTTCACCGTTTTGCCCTTCGGACCTCTCACCTTGTTGTCAACCCAATTTTCTTTGCGGTTGTAAGATTTTACGGAACCCAAGTATTTTTCAACCAGAGGTTTCACGGTTTCTGCATCGATGTTACCCACGATGAAGAAGGTGAAGTCGCTGATGTCTTTGATACGGTCGCGATAGATCTCTTCAATTTGCTCGATGCTTATTTGATCCAGGAATTCCTTGCCGAACAAGATGTTTCTCGGGCTGTAATTACTCATGATTCTGCTGATAGAATCCTGCATGATTTTTTTGGGGTTATTGTTCATGTTGGCAATAGCCGCATAATTACGCTCCATGATGGAGTTGTGTACTTCCTTGTCAAAACGGGGTTTTTCGAAGGTCAAATAGATCAATTGCATCAAAGTTTCGAAATCTCCGGGAGTTGAACCTCCGCCAACAGATTCGGACAATCCGCTGATACCGATACCCACGCTGGCTTGTTTACCCGTTAACAATTTCTTCAAGGTAATTGCGTCGTAGTCACCCAATCCATAGGCTCCCATAAAATCAGCCACAACTTGTGCGGATGCTAATTTGTCCACGCCATACAAGGAAGTTCCTCCCTTGCTATAAGAAGCCACGGATACTTGATCTTTCTCGAAATCGGCTTTACGGAATACTACTTTTGCGCCGTTTTCCAGCGTCCACTCTTCGGCTTCGAATTGCGGTAATTTCTTGGTAGCGATAATCTTTGAACCTTTTAAATCTTCGTTGATCAACTGGGCTTCGGAGTCTTGATCCTTGTACGGTTCGAGCTGAGAGTTCTCCACGTTGTTCAAGGCTGCAATGGCTTCGGCTTCCGTGATGTGTTTTACTCCTTCAGCCGGACCTTGTACAATGATTACCATGTTGTCTTTCTTGATGTATTGTTTAGCCAGAGCGGATACTTCCTCAACGGTAATCGTCGGGATAACGGCTTTGGCAAACTCGTAGTAATAATCAAAGTCAACGATAGGATCACCTTCCAAGAAGTTTTCTTTTATTTCATTGATGTAAGCTTCGGAAGTAGTTTTGTCTTTTTGCTTGTTAGCTGATTCCAAGCCTACCAACATATTTGTTTTTGCTCTTTCGAGTTCTCCTTTCGTGAAACCGAATCTCTTCACTCTTTCGTTTTCACGATAGATTGCTTCCAGTGCTTCTGCTTCTTCGTTCGGCTTTGCCGTAGCACCGAAGTAGTAAGCGGATACACCTCTCACGATATTACCGGCGAAACCTGCACTTCCGTTGATGAAAGGAGGATTACCTTTTTGAAGTAGTTCTGAGATGCGTTGAGCCAACATGGTGTTGTAGAAAGATTGAATGATTCCTTTTTTCAAGGCTTCGTTTTTCCCTTTTTCTTCTTTCGTGGCTGACGGGTATTTGATGTACACGGCAATAGAAGAATTGGTTACTTCCTTATCCGTGGCACATACGAATTTGATTCCTTCGTGAGGAAGAACTTCGAAAGATTCCCTCACGGCAGGATTCACGGGAGTCGGAATCTTGGAAAATAATTCTTTTACTTTTTTCTCCATTTGATCCGCGTCGAAATCACCTACAACGGCAATCGCTTGTAAATCGGGACGATACCATTTGTGATAGTAGTCACGGAGTGTTTGGTATTTGAAGTTCTTGATGATGTTCAAATCTCCGATTACATCTCTTTTGGCATATTTTGAACCGTTCAAAAGAACCGGCATAGTTACGGCTCTCATGCGGAAACCAGCATCTCTTCTGGTTCTCCACTCTTCGGAAATAACACCTCTTTCGCCGTCGATCTCCTCGTCAACCAGCAAAAGATAGTGTGACCAGTCGTGAAGCACGAGCAGGCAAGTATCCAGTAAGCCCGGGTTTGTCGTGGGAACGTCACTGATATTGTATACGGTTTCGTCCTGTGCCGTGTAAGCGTTCACGTTTCTACCGAATTCAACGCCATGTTTTTCCAACATATTGGTGATACCTTTTCTCCCGGGGAAGTGTTTGGTTCCGTTGAATGCCATGTGTTCCAGGAAGTGTGCCAAACCGTTTTGGTCGTCGTTTTCAAGGATAGCCCCCACGTTCTGGATGATGTAAAAACTTGCTCTCTCTTTGGGTTCCGCGTTGTGGCGGATGTAGTAAGTCAATCCGTTAGCTAATTTTCCCGTCCTGACATTCGGGTCTTTGGGAAGTGGTGCGTTCATGTCATATTGGGCGAACAGGCTCGTGCTGAGCAGCGCCAATAAAGCACACACGGTTAATAGTTTCTTTGTCATACGAATTATTTTAATGTTTTAATGTTTGTGGATGCAAATATAGTAAAGTGTAAGTAAATATATTCGACTCCTTAAAATCTTTAACGTTAATTTATGGCGGAATTGTGAAAATAGAGAAAAATAAGAGGTTACGAGAGTTGTTGGGGAGGTATCTATGTTAATATGATTTTAACTTATCAGGTGTTTTAGAAGCAGAAAAATATATAATTCTCATCTTTTCCTTGTCGAATCTCGTATAGGGCATATAAAAAAGGAGGAAAATAGGATGATGTTGAAAATGGATTTAAGCAAGTGGTTTTCTTGGCTCAATTTAGGAATAGAAAATCCCGAAACGGCATCTGTCGTGGAAGTGATGTTGCAGATTGTTGTGATTTGTCTGGTCGCTTTTATATTTGCTTTTCTGGTTCGGAAGGGTACAATCCGGTTGATTACCGGGTTGGTTCGTCGAACGAAGACCAAATGGGATGATATTTTCTTGGAGGAACATGTTTTTCAGAAGATTTTCAATTTGGTTCCCCCTGTGTTTATTGATTTCGCTTTTAAAATTGTTTACGGGAAATGGGATCATATCGAACTTTTCCATCGTTTTATCGTGGCATGGATTCTCGTCGTGGCAGGGTATGTGATTGTTTCGGTGCTCGACGCTATTAACCGGATTTACGAGTCCTACCCGGTATCACGTGACAGACCTATCAAGGTGTTCGTGCAGGTGATTAAGATATTCGTGGTATCGGCAGTCGTTATCACGATCGTGAGTGTATTTATAGGGGAGTCGCCCCGGAACTTGCTCGTGGGATTGGGTGCGTTTGCAGCCGTGTTGATGTTGATTTTCAAGGATGCCATTTTGGGATTTGTCGCGGGGGTGCAGTTGCTGTCGAACCAGATGGTGCGTATCGGCGATTGGATCGTGATGCCGAGTAATAACGCTAATGGTACTGTGTTGGAAATCAATTTATACACGGTGAAGGTACAAAACTGGGACATGACGATCACGACCGTCCCGACGTATCAACTGGTGTCCAATTCCTTCACGAACTGGCGGGGTATGGAGGAATCGGCGGGGAGGCGTATCATGCGTTACATCAGCATTGATATGCTCTCGGTGCATTTCCTGTCGGACGAGGAAATTGATATGTTGAGGAAGTCCGAAGTGTTGAAAGAGTATATCGAGGATATCCTTCCCGTGTTGACAGAGCAGAACAAAGGGAAAGAGGACGTGTTGGATGAACGGCGGTTAACGAATTTGGGCGTGTTTCGCCAGTATGCCGTGCGGAAGTTACAGGCGAACCCGAACCTGAATATGGATATGACTTATATGGTGCGGCAGTTGCAACCCACCGCCACGGGTATTCCGTTGGAAATATATTGTTTCTCCCGTATTCAAGAATGGGTAGCATACGAGAAAGTTCAATCCGATATTTTTGACCATTTGCTTGCCGTGATGCCTTACTTCCATTTGCGGGTGTTCCAGTACCCGTCAAAATTGTAAACGAGAGGGAAGAACGTGAAAAGGAATATTTTACATGTTTGAAATGAGGTATATTTGTTGATGGTTTATATTTGTTATAGGAATTCATCATAACTAGGGTAGTTCGAAGCGAGAAATTATGAGGTCGAGGATGGTGTGGGCGGTAAATTTTTCTTTTTCAGTTTCAATATTCGTATATTTTTTTGTATATTTACATATTGATTTTAAAAACGTAAATTAATAGGTAGGTACTTTTTGAATTGTATATGTTTCGTTATGGTTCTGGTTACAAGTATACAAGCAATTCGGAAATTATCGAGAAGAGGACGGCATAATCAGGGGAATAAGTTTCTCGCGTTTTTTCCTTTGTCAGGTACGAGAAGGTGCCTGGTGGCAATGGGTATGCCAATAAAAAAATACAGCTTTTCCCGTTACTGGCGATAGCTCCTGTTGTAAAAGCAGGAGCGGTGCCGATAACTTATTTTTCTTCTAAACCGAGGGGAAAAAATTAACCTTACTACACGTGTCGAAGTTTAAAATTTGAAAGCTAATTACTAATAACAAAAGATTATGAAACGGACGATGTTATTGTTTTGTTGTATCCTTTTCATGGAAGGAACAGCGGGAGCACAGGACTTTGAACCGAGCAAGCAGGCACAAAGTTACCTGGATTCCAAGAATGTCACGGTGGATCACTCGACCGGAATTTTTCATTACAAGGTTCCATTATTCACTCTCGGGGTGGGTGATTTCCAGTTGCCTATCAGCCTTGATTATGCGGCTCGAGGGGTAAGGGAAGAGGACGAGAGCGGGCTCGTGGGCTATAACTGGTTGCTGAACACGGGAGGTGTTGTAACCCGAACGATACGGGGAGGGATTGCCGACGAGAGTTCGCCTTATGGGTATTTATGGGCAGACAGAGCTCGAGACGCGCTTCCTTTGTCCGATGATGTTACCGGGGTGAACAAGCGGGAGCGTGACGGGGAATGTGATATTTTCACCGCGGTTTTTAACGGGCGGTCCGTGAGTTTTATAATCAAAATGGACGAGAATTACCGGGTGTACGCGGACCCTTTGGAGCGGACGAATGTCCGTATCGAGTGTGAATCGGAGTACGGGCGTGAAATCGACGGTTGGATTGTCACGGACGAAAGCGGGAATCGATATATTTACAGGCAAAAAGAATATTCTGTTGACATCATAAAGGAAGATGCCATCAGTTTTAACGGGATCCGCAATAAAACTTACGTTTCGTCGTGGTACTTGAACCGGATAGAGCCATGCAATCAAAAGCCTATCGAGTTTACTTACCTGGCGGAAGTGCAACTTTACGAGGATTCGCAGGAAGATATTAACACGACAAGGTTTTATTCCTCTTATAAATCTCTGTATTTTTACGGGAGGAAAATGCGGGAACGGGTGTTCGATTTCTCGAAATACAAAGCCGAATTTGATCAAGATATTAGTATGGCTAAAAGTTACTTGAATAGTTTTTCCCTTGAAATGCAGTTGAATAACGAGATGTACAAGTACCTGGCAAGCGGGCAATGGATACGTAACCCTTTTTTTGAATCCGGGCAAGCAGCCATTAACGCTAATTTCAGAATCATGGGACAAGTGGCGAACTTCACTAGCATAACGAATGCCTCCAACGAGTTGATTCAAATACTGAATGAATTGATTCACATGTACGAGAATTCATCATCCCATAATGCCAGAATGGCTGCCTTGTTTTTTAAGTCGGCTAAAAGTTGCGTCACGCGCAGCTTGGACGAGGTGGATTATAATGTTTCTTCGCGGGAATGCTCGAGCGGTACCGCGTTCACCGTTAAATCCCCTGTTTTAACCCGCATCTCGAGTGACGGGCAATTTATCGAGTTCAAGTACTCGAGCGGGTGGGGAAAGTACCGCCTTGAACAAATTTTGTCGAGAAACGTGCTGGGGGAAGTGATCTCGAGCGTTAAACTAGATGGTTATAACACGTTAAACCGGTTGTGTGTTTTGGATAAGAGCGAGCGGGAAGTCCAGCGGATTAAATTTGATTATTACACGAGACCCTCGTCCGGCGGAGAGATTGTAGACGCATGGGGATATTACAGGCGCAGGTCGGGGGACAACGATGACGAGTTCAGCCTTGCCGTGGATGCGGATTACGCTAAAATAGGGTCTCTTGAGAGAATTACGACAACGACGGGGGGAAAAATGATTATCGATTATGAAAGTAACACGCTGATCACTTTCGGTTCCAATCTTTTCGGGGGAATTCGAATAAAATCATTGCAAGTGGATGAGGACAAGAGCAACACGCATGACACGATTCATTACCGGTATCCCACGCGAGGTGTTCCCGTTTTCTCGCATGTATCGAATCATGATATCATCGAGTATGCCGGTTTTTATGATGATGTCACACTCTCGAGAGTGAAATACACGAATATGTCTTGCGTGAACACGGGCAATAACGGGATTTATTACCCGTACGTGCTGGAATCTACCCGGGGAAAGGGGACAAAAGCTTACTTGTTTTATGAGCCTCCTGTTGTCTACTCGTTGGACCCACGCGCTTTTTGGTTGGCTGGTTTGCCACTTGGCGAAGCGACTTACGATAGTGACGGTCGGCTCAAGGAACTCGTGAAATTCAAGTATGCCACCGATTCGTACCACGCCTTCGGGGACGAGTATTTCGTGCTCGCGGACACGGCAGATTGGTACAAGCGAACGATCACGCAAGTTAAAGCTTACGAGTACTACATGGACGAAGAATTCCTGGAAAATTATTATCGAGACCAAGGTAAGATTGTATTATACCAGGATGGTTATTCATGGTATTATATTGACCCGTATGAAGAGTACTACGTGTATAATATCAAGCCTCGCGTGAGCGTGCGATTGCCAGGGCAAGTCTATTGTATTAAATATGGGGGAAAAACACGGTTGAAAGAGAAGTCCGTGTACCGGTTTGAATCTCAAGTCACGAGCAGTCCATCGAAGTCGGATTTTTCCAGTAAAGCAACCGGAATGCCTTATCAGAAAGTAGAATATTTCTATGATAATGCTGTGAACTCGAGTTATCCCACGCGTGTTTTGACAACAGATGCCAAGGGAAACACGTACACCACGGTCACGAAACGAGTGACGGAGATGGCGGATGTATCCAATCCGGTTTTTGAGAGGATGAAAGAAAAGAATATCCTGACCCCGGTAATCAAGGAGATCCGGTTGAAAGGTGACACGATAGAAAAGGAACGTGTTTTCGTGCACGAGATGCCGCAAGAGGATAGTTGTTGTTACTGGGGAGTGGCACAGGCATACGCTTTTTACCCGAGCTCGACTAACACGCTGGCATTCTCTTCGCTCGCGTCGCCCGATGTAAATTTGTTCACGCTGGGGCAAGCCAACTATTTGCTGGAACAGGATGTGGTTTACCGGCAAAGCAATCAACGGTACTTGCCGGTAGCCATTAAAACGAACACGGGAGAAGTTGCCCGATGTTACGATTCCAACTTCGGGCACATGATATTGAAAGCGGAACACGTGCCTGCGGGAGGCGTGGCGGCGATAGATTTGAAGAAATACGGCGAGGCATCGCGGGCGATTCGTGGAATGCAAGTGTTACAGGAGTCTCATTCTGTTTTCTCGAGATTCTGGCAGATATTCGAGGGAATAGATATAAACCAAGAATCGGAAGAGTTTCAACGCTATGCTTGGAGCCGAGAACATGAGATCATGAAAGAGGTGATCCTTGCGGTTGCTGCCCGGCAAACCATGGCACTTGAGAAATTTCACGCTTTACTGGATAGTGTCAGCGCCAATAATTACCGGTATCTTCATACGTTCCAGGATCGATATTGGCAATTGGCTGGCGATCATCCCGAGCTGACTGATTTGTCATACTTGGTCTATCGTCTTTGTGATTTTATATATAGGGATATAATCCGGGAATTTAATGTTTTAAAGTACAATTATTTACCGGGGATGGAGAGGTACTGGAACTGTAACGACCTTCTTGAAATAACGGTACTTCCGGAAATCAAGCGCGTGAGGTTGTTTGCGGTGGCGAAAGATTGTGCCGGTGATATAAACTACACGATCGTACATTCCGGGGGAAGTGTATCGGGAACTTTCAAATTATTGAATTCATCGGGGTATTCTTTGCAAAGTTTTGATCTGGAGCTCGGCAATCACGAGAACGTGACGTCAGTGAGAATAAACACCCCCGCTTCCGGGGTGGCGTATTGCGCGTTGGTCCCGGCGGACGTGGCATTCGAGGCTACCTCGTACAATTGGGACGGCACGGTATTTTGCCGTTTCAACCAGAACGGCGAGATGGAGGTGAACGAGTACGATGCGGCGGGACGCTTGACGCGGGTGAAGGACCGGCACGGGAACGTGATAAAAGAGTACCAGTATAACGTGGTGGAATTGAATTGATAACCTCAAACCTGAAAGATATGAAACGATTACAATTGTTAACCTGCATGTTGTTCTTGTCCCTGTTGACGTTGGGGCAAGGCTATCCCAGCTTGGATTTGTCGGCAAACCCGGACACGATCAAGATAGACGGGGCGGAAGGTTATTTCGCGCTGCGATACAGCGCGAGGGAAACCCTGGATAAACAAACCACGATCAAGCAGATAAATGATTTTTTACAGCAGCAATCCTGGACGTGGCTGCATGTCGTTGACGTGATACCGGACGGTTCCTCTTTGACGGGAGTGCTCGTGGCGCAAGTACAGGCGAACGACACGGGAGAGCCCCGGTGGTGCGTGTTCCTCTCGCTCCTGACGAGCAGGCCGTATTTTGTTTATCAATACGGTCCGGGAGTGGTTCCTAAAATGTTCACGGTTGGCGGCAACGCCACGATATATCCCGGTAAAAGGACCCCGGTGACCTTGACGGGTTCGGAACAAGGCACGACGTATAAATTGTACCGGGGAACGACCTTGCAAGCTTCCTTGCCGGGCACAGGTTCCCCGTTGTGTTTCTGGGTGGTTAACGCGGGTGATTACACGATAAAGGCCACTCGCGGTGACATGACACGAGAGATGAACGGGAGCGCAAGCGTGGCTTGTTACGGCGTGTTGCAAGGGAAAATAACCGTGTCATCCTCGCCCCGGGTAACCCTGTCCAAGGATGGTGAAGGGCAGCTAATCCCTTTCACCATAGACCCGGGCTATTCGCGAGGGAGGGAAGAGCTTGAAGAGATCTCGCTTTCGCTCTGGCGGGGAGAGTCCGCCGCGTGGGACTCGACGTTCGTGTTGAGGTTCGTTTTTTCCACGTCGACAACCGGTCAGATTGCGATAGGCCGGGGACCCAATTGCGGCGACACGACAAAATACGCTTTTTTCATGTTGAACCCGGTGGATAACCTGTTCCTGGAAGTCTCCCAGCCTCCCGGTGGAACTTTGCAAGTGTACGATTTGAGCGGCGGCGGGGAAATCGGGGAAGGCGAGTACGGCACGGTAAAGATGAGCGGCCAGCAGATACTGGTCAATTACAAGTTATATCGTGACGGCGAGTTGGTCGCGGGTCAAACCCTGTCGGCACAACAATTCTCACGCTTGCAGGCGTACGGGCGATACCGGGTGAAAGCGGAGCAGGACGGGCAGGAAGTTTGGATGAACGGTAGCGTGGGCATCTGGCCGAAGATCACGCGGGAGCGTGTCGGCGGCGGGGGAACCATTTACAATAACAACCCTGTTGAAATAACCTTACCCGGCTCGCAAACCATACTTACTTATCGTTTACTGAAAGACGGGAACGTGGTGGCGTCTCGACAAGGGACCGGGGCAGCACTCTCTTTCAGCGCGAGGGAAGCGGGAAATTACACGATAGAGGCTGGGCTGCAAGATTATTTCGTACCGATGACGGGTAGCGTGACCGTTGACCGTGATAACGGTGTCCATTACACGTCAACGGAGAATTACGTGGTGGAAACCGTTTATCTTGACCCGACCACGACAAGCACGACGGCTCGAACGGTCAGTGACGTGACTTACCTTGATGGTTTCGGCCGCCCGTTGCAGGAGATCCGGGTGAATGGGAGTCCCGGTGGCACGGGGGATATCGTGAAAGTCCACGAGTACGGTGTGCTGGGGCGGGTGGAGCGAGAGCACGTTCCCTACGCCCTGGAGGGTAATCAAGGCGGTTTCGTGGCGGGCGGCTTGTCGCCGTCGAGGTGGTCGATGTATGGCACTGGCGAGGCGGGTTACATGTACACTTTAACCGGGTATGACGGTAGTCCCCTCGACCGGGTGGTGAAGCGGACAGGACCGGGAAAGAGCTGGCACGAGGCAGGAAAGGGCGTGACGACGGGCTATCACCTGAACGAGGCGAACGAGGTGCGCCTGTACCGGGTGAGGGATAACGGCGAGCTGGTGCAGTCGGGTTACTATCGTGCCGGTAGCCTGGAGAAGGTGGTGACGACGGACGAGGACGGCAACCGGGTGGAAACGTACACGGACAACCAGGGGCGTACGGTGCTGGAGGTGAACGTGGAGAGTGACAATAACCGTTTGGAAACTTACAGCGTTCACGATGACCGGGGGCTGTTGAGGTACGTGTTGTCGCCGGAGGCTAGCGCCCGGGTGGGTACGACGGCAAGTCGGGCGACGGCGGCGATACGTCAGTTCGGGTATTACTATGAACATGACCGTTTCGGGAGGTTAATCCTGAAACAGTTGCCGGGGTGTGACCCGGTGTACCTGGTTTACGACAAGCGTGACCGGCTGGTGTTGAGCCAGGACGGGAAGCAGCGGGCGGAGAACGCCGACAAGTGGAGCTACTCGCTGTATGACGGGCGGAACCGCGTGGTGGAAACGGGCGAGGTCGTGATAACGGGAACGGTGAAGAGTCATGCTGCGTTACAAGGGGCGGCGACGACGAGTGATAATTACCTCCCCGCGGGGAGCCGCTCTCCCTTGCAACACACGTTGTATGACAGTTACACGGGCACGGCGGATGTGCCCGTCCTTCCCTTCGAGGCGACGGGAGGGTACGCCACGGGGTACCATAACCTGGTGACCGGGCTGGTGACGAGCGTGAGGACGAGGGTACTGGGAGTAAACCCGGTGAAATGGTTGACGGTGACGACGTATTACGATGACCGTTGCCGTGTTATCCAGACGGTGAGCGATAACCTGGCGGGTGGTTTGAGCCGTGTGGACATGAAGTACGATTTCACGGGTAACGTGGTGAGGCAGCGGGAGAGCCATGTTGTCGGGGGTCGGACTGACGTGCTGGAAACGGATAACACGTACGACGACCGTGGTCGGTTGTTGTCCTCGACGGTGAAGTTAAACAACGGGAGCCCGGCGACGACGAGTTACACGTACGACGCGGTGGGTCGGCTGGTGAAAAAGAAACACGGTACGGTGGAGGAAACGCTGGCTTACAACACCCGGGGGTGGTTGACGGGGAAGGAGAGCGTGCCTTTCAAGATGAAGTTGCGTTACGAGAACCCGTCGGGAGGCGCGGATACTTGCTGGAACGGCAACATCAGCGAGTGGGAGTGGCAGCAGGGGACGGGCGCCGCCTTGATGTACGGTTTCGCTTATGACGGTGTGAACCGGTTGACGGGCACGGTGCAGAAACAGAAGAGTGGGACGACGTGGTTGGCGTTGTCGGGCAGTTACCTGGAAAGGGGGATCACTTATGACCGTAACGGGAATATCAAGACGTTGCAGCGGACGGCTAACGGGACCACGGTGGATGACCTGGTTTACAGTTACACGGGGAATCAATTGACGGGTTTGACGGAGAATGTTCGAACCTCTCCCACCGGTGATGTTTACTCGTCGGGAAGTGCCGCCGCGGGTAGTTACGTTTATGACAAGAACGGTAACCTGGTAAATGATAGCCGCCGTGCTTTGAATTTATCTTATAATGTATTAAATTTGTTGAGTGAAGTCAAGACCGGCAGCACGGTGAAGGCGAGTTACGGTTACCTCGCTGACGGTACGAAGTTGCGGGTACGTGACGCGGGGAGCAACGGTTTTGACTACGTGGGTTCTTTGACATACAAGAGTGGCGGTGGCGGTTTGCAACTGGAGTCGGCGAGTTTCGGTGATGGCGTGATTCTGACGGGCACGGGTGGACAGGAGGTGAATTACTTCCTGACGGATCACCTGGGTAGCGTCCGGGTGATCGTGGATGGTAGCGGGGTGGTGAAGGAGCGGAACGATTACTATCCTTTCGGGGCTAGGCACATGAGGGCAGATTACCCTCAACAGGCCGTGAATCGTTTCAAGTACAACGGGAAGGAGGAGCAGGTGACGGGTGGTTTGGGTTACCTGGATTACGGCGCAAGGATGTATGATAGCGAGTTAGGGATATGGTTTGTGGGAGATCCTTTTCAAGAGAATTGTTTCATTATCTCCTTATAATTATTGTTCGGGAAACCCCATGATATTTATTGATCCTAACGGGGCTTTGATGACTCATTACGTGGATGAAAATTACAATGTGATTTTGCAAACGAATGACGGTAGTGATGATGTTGTTATGGTTCCTAATAATCGTCGCCAAGAGTTTGATAAAGAAGTGAAGTGGTATAATAGTTGTGGATACTTGAATAACCCGACATGGAATCAATACTGGAAAGACGAGTTAGGTTTAGCAGGTTTCCAATTTTCCGAAGAAGCTCTTCGAGTCTTGGACCAATTTAATAGCAAGTGGGCTCGAAATAATGCCGCTCGTTTTTTATTGAAGCCAACTTTTTGGAATGCTATAAGGATGTCCTTTAGCGAGGCAACAAGTCAATGGACTAACCCGGAATTATTGTTAGTGGGTGCAAAGGCGACAATTGTTGGCTTGAATACAACAGCTCGCATGAGATCTGAAGTGGTATTTGTTGTGACAGAGAATGGAGTTGTGTTACCTAAAGGAGCTAATATACCAAAACATTATGTGCAAAATCCTTATAGAAAAGGAAGTTATGGAATAATTAAAGATGGAGTATTTCATGAAAAATTGAGAATAGATGCGGCAACTCCCAAGGGAAAGAAGGGGTCTAATGTGAGTCACATTCATGTAAATGGAAGTGGGCATCATAAAACGAAATGGGATTTTTAATAATAAAATTAGAGTGATATGAGATTTGATGATTTTGATTGGCATGATTCTATATTGGAGTATATAATAATAAATAGGCAAGATTTAGGTTTAAACGATATTGTTGAGTTAGGTATAACGTGGACTTCAGGAGGGAGTGTTACATTGTTATTTATGAATGTGCGTAAATGTATAATGAATTTGAATTTTGGAATAGACACAAAAGATTGGGTCTATTGTGCTTATGAAACAGATGATGATGAAGATTTTATATTCTATAAAAAGCAGGTAGTAAATATTTATGATGATATAGATAAGTTGAAATGTTTTGTGATAGAAACATCAACAACGGGTAGTGTTATGAAAATTTTTGCATCTCAAATGGTTGTAAAATAGAATATTAGTTTTTTTAAGAAGTTTAAACAGTGCAACGGCTAGCATCGGAATTTTATTAATTGTTTTGTTCTAGAAAAAGTTAACAAAACTTTATAATTAACTTGTTTGGGCAAATTGTATGATTTATACTAACGAGAAAACGTAGAGTAATGTTTGTTTCGAGTAAAAGACGAGCGAGGAAATGTAATTTGTATTATCCTGAAAAAAGTTTACTTGTATCGATAACTTTAGGCTGTATATTGAAAGTTTGAAATATCGAGGAGGAAAAATAGAATCTCCTCGATATTTATTTTGTTAGGTTTGGAATTATTCTGGCAAAGGTGGCAAGATAACTTGTAGGCTTAACGCTTTGGGGAAGCATGGTAAAAGGGTGGAATCGTACACGGATAACACGGGGAAGGTGTTGCCTGTTGGGAGGGTAACATGATAAATGATAGCCGTCGTGCTTTGAATTTATCTTATAATGTCTTAAATTTGTTGAGTGAAGTCAAGACCGATAACACGGTGAAGGCAAGTTACGGTTACCTTGCCGACGGGACGAAGTTGCGTGTACGTGACGCTGGGAGCAACGGTTTTGACTACGTGGGTTCTTTGACATACAAGAGTGGCTGTGGCGGATTGCAGTTGGAGTCGGCGAGTTTCGGGGATGGCGTGATCCTGACGGGCATGGGCGGACTGGAGGTGAATTACTTCCTGACGGATCACCTGGGTAGCGTCCGGGTGATCGTGGACGCTAGCGGGGTGGTGAAAGAGCGGAATGATTACTATCCTTTTGGGGCAAGGCACGTGAAAGCGGACTACCCTCAACAGGCGGTTAACAAGTTCAAGTTTAACGGCAAGGAGGAGCAGGTAACAGGAGACTTGGGTTACCTGGATCATGGGGCGAGGATGTATGATAGTGGGTTGGGAAGATGGTTTGGAATGGATATATTATCAGAGTATTACCTAGAGAGTAGTCCTTATCATTTTAGTGGTAATAATCCTATTTTGTTCATAGATGATTCTGGTATGGATTATTGGAGTACCAATGACCCTTCGCGAATTGCAAGTTTTTTATGGTCGTTAATGAATGGGGCCAATTATTTTGATTTTTGCGGGTGGAATCACGCTACAGACGCTGAATTTACAGGAAATCTAACTTATAATGATGAAACAGGTAAATTTTACACGTGTTACGGAACCGAGAGAGATGGAGAAACTGTTATTTTCGGATTATCATTTGATGCTAATATATTACCAGTAGTGGAATCAGCACCGTATCAAGGTGCTTTTGTTCGAGAGCCATTATCAGGTTTTTGGCAAAATCTAGGTTATTATACCGGTATCGGGGGATATGATACATATCCCGGGTTTATGTATGATTGGAAGGTTAGTAGAGAGGGAAGATTAACTGGAATAAAACCAATTGAATTAGTAGCTCCTGATATTGGAATAGGAAAAGGTGGGTTGTTGAAATCTGTGAGGGGAGGTGTAAAAGGTGCAAAATCTTTAGGAACAGCTGCAAAAAGTTTTAGTAAAAATGTAATACCTCCAGGTTTTAAGGAAGTTAAAAAATTTGGATATCAGCATGGACAAAAAGTTTATGAATACAAGGGTAAATATTATTCAAAAGATATTGATGGTCATAATGGTGGTGTATGGAAAGTATTTGAAGCAGTTGGTGGAAAGTTAAAAAGAATAGGTACGGCAGATGAAACTCTGACTATTTTTAAAAATTAGTGTTATGGAAATAGAAAATATAAACTCGAGCAATTTTGATCGAAATTTAAAAAAACTACTTAAAATTAAAGAGGGTAGAAATATAGCTAATGGAAGATTATGTCTTGAATCAATAAAACTTAAAGATAAAGCAGAATTAGTAATTCTTTTAATATCATCTTTAAAGTCGATCATAAGTATAACTTACAAAATTCTTTTTTGGGAAGAAGATATTAAGATTGAAAAATTTTTAGAATTGAATTTCCCAAATAAAAGATATGAAAAGGTTTTATCTTATAAAAATGGAAAGCGAGCAGGGGTTATTTTTATAGACGATAGAATCTTAGATGAATCTTTTTTGAAATCAGTATTAGATAATCATTTTAATTTTGAGATGGCAAAAGAACCATCTCAAAATTTAAGGGTTCAGATTTGTGTCAATTTGAATAATATTATTATGTTATTAGATATTTATGATGATAGAGGTTTTGATATTTATTATGTCCCTTTGCATTGAGTTTACATTGTATAATCCTAAAAAAGTTTACAGGGTAAATTAGTTAGAGAACCTTTATCTGGTTGGCAAAATCTAGGTTATTATACCGGTATTGTATACCCTGAAAAAAGTTTACTTGTACCGATAACTTTAGGCTGTATACTGAAAGTTTGAAATATCAAGGAGGAAAAAACAGAAACCTTCTCAATATTTATTTTGTTTGGGTTGGCATTATTTTAGAAAGGTGTCACGACAACTTACTGACTCAACGTCTCGGGGAAGGTCATGATAACGGGAACGGTGAAGAGTTGCGTGGCGTTACAAGGGGCGGTGACGGCGAGTGATAACTACATCCCGACGGGGAGTTGCGCTCCCTTGTAATACACGCTGTGTGACAGTTACACGGGTACGGTGGATGTGCTCGTTCTCCTCTTCGAGGCGACGGGAGGGTACGCCACGGGGTATCATAACCTGGTCGCCGGCCTGGTGACGAGCGTGAGGACGAAGGTACTGGGAGTAAACCCGGTGAAATGGTTGACGGTGACGACGTATTACGACGACCGTTGCCGTGTAATCCAGACGGTGAGCGATAACCTGGAGGGCGGTTTGAGCCGTGTGGACATGAAGTACGATTTCGTCGGTAACGTGGTGAAGCAGCGGGAGAGCCATTTTGTTGGGGGGCGGACTGACGTGCTGGAAACGGAGAACACGTATGACGACCGTGGTCGGTTGTTGTCCTCGACGGTGAAGTTGAACAACGGGAGCCCGGCGACGACGAGCTACACGTACGACGCGGTGGGACGGTTGGTGAAAAAGAAACACGGTACGGTGGAGGAAACGCTCTCTTACAACACCCGTGGTTGGTTGACAAGCAAGGAGAGTGTCCCGTTCAAGATGAAGTTACGGTACGAGAACCCGGCGGGAGGCGCGGACGCTTGCTGGAACGGTAACATCAGCGAGTGGGAGTGGCAACACGGGACGGGTGCCGCCTTGATGTACGGTTTCTCGTATGACGGCGTGAACCGGTTGACGGGCACGGTGCAGAAGCAGAAGAGCGGGACAACGTGGTCGGCGTTGACAGGGAGTTATCTTGAAAAGGGAATCACTTATGACCGTAACGGGAATATCAAGACGTTGCAGCGTACGGCTAACGGTACCACGGTGGATGACCTAGTTTACAGTTACACGGGGAACCAATTGACGGGTTTGACGGAGAATGTTCGAACCTCTCCCTCCGGTGATGTTTACTCGTCGGGAAGTGCCGCCGCGGGTAGTTACGTCTATGACAAGAACGGTAACATGATAAATGATAGCCGTCGTGCTTTGAATTTATCTTATAATGTATTAAATTTGTTGAGAGAAGTCAAGACCGGCAGCACGGTGAAGGCGAGTTACGGTTACCTCGCTGACGGTACGAAGTTGCGGGTACGTGACGCGGGGAGCAACGGTTTTGACTACGTGGGTTCTTTGACATACAAGAGTGGGAGTGGCGGTTTGCAACTGGAGTCGGCGAGTTTCGGTGATGGCGTGATCCTGGCGGGCACGGGCGGACAGGAGGTGAATTACTTCCTGACAGATCACTTGGGTAGTGTCCGGGTGATCGTGGACGGCAGTGGCGTGGTGAAGGAGCGGAACGATTACTATCCGTTTGGGGCAAGGCACACGAGGGCGGATTACCCTCAACTAGCTACTAACAGGTTCAAGTTTAACGGCAAGGAGGAGCAGGTAACAGGAGACTTGGGTTACCTGGATCATGGGGCGAGGATGTATGATAGTGGGGTGGGAAGATGGTTTTCGGGAGATCCATTGCAGGAAAGTTATTATCCTTTATCGCCTTGCAGTTATTGTTCTGGAAATCCCGTTAAATTTGTGGACATCGAGGGAATGTGGATAGATAATTACCAGTTGATGGCTGATGGCTCTATTGTATTTCTGGAAAAAACGGATGATGTTTATGATGTTTTATACGCTTCGAACTCGGCTAAAAAGGGAGATGTAAATGTAAATGAATTTGTCACGATTTATGATAGAACAATATTACCTTCTTTAAGTGGTAAGCCTACAAGTTTTGGAACTCATTATGCTTTTACTCGTAATGCCATTGACGCATTCAATTTATTTAAATTTGCGGCAGATAATTCAAATGTTGAATGGGGGTTAAATGGGTTTATGCATGATGGTAAAGAGATTTATTCTATACGAACGAATAATAATGATAGATTCGTTCGTATGGTTTATTATCAATATAAAGAATCTAATATAACATTTAGTTTACATAGTCATCCTTGGGGAGGGAATGAAACACAGAAAGCTTCAGGTTTTTATAAAGATGGATATTTGGGAGATATGGCCACGGTTGCTAGAAGGTATAATGAATTTAAGACAACTGGTAAGAGATATCCGGAAGATTTTCCTCAGCATTATATATATCACAAGGAAAGTCAGAATTTATATAAATATACCCCTTGGAATCCGAGTATTTTTATTCTAAAAGTCCGTTCAGGAAAAATATTGAAAAACAGTATAAAAAAATAGTAAAATGAGAAAATACGTATTTTACATGTTATTCACAACATTGTGTTGTTTCGCTTGTAAACGGCATTCAAGTCTTGATGAAAATAATGGAGGAGCAGAAGCGTTTGCTTTTGTGTTAAAAGATAAAATAGAGGATTTTATTTCTTATGTAGATTCAATTTCTCCTTATAAAAATAAGAATGAATTTTTTTATGTTTTTTTTGCTGAAGAAAATGACAAAATGTTTGTGTTTGTGGGAACAGATTTCTTTTATCGAAAAAACAAAATTAAAGGTTATGCTTTCGTGAATGGAAGACTTGTTGTGTATAATGGTAATGATAGCGATCGAAAGCAATATCTCGTGGATACAACTAAGTTAATCCAATTTGTAGATACAATTCCAGGTTTTTGGAGTGATGATGCTGATTTCCATATGGATTACGAAGTGTTAAGGCGAGAGTTCGTGATACATGGTAAGGATAGTTTAACCTTGACGAATCTCGGATATTAATATGTTTTGTTAAGAGTGTCTTATTCGGAAAAATTGACTCTTAATTTAGTGTATTATTCTAAAAAGGTTTACTCTAAAGTTACTTTAGATATTAGTATGAAATGTAAAAATCATCGAGGAGGAAAAAAATGAAGAACCTCCTCGATTTTTATTTTATGACGGGTCTGGTGAACGAAGGGCTGAGTATGGGTAAAGTTGATGGGTTTGACAGAGAACGTTGCTTCCGTGTTGGCGGACGATGTTTATTCTCATGGAAACGTGGCAAGCGGTAGTTACGGTTATGACAAGAACGGTAACATGATAAATGATAGCCGCCGTGCTTTGAATTTATCTTATAATGTCTTAAATTTGTTGAGTGGAGTCAAGACCGGCAGTACGGTGAAGGCGAGTTACGGTTACCTGGCTGACGGAACGAAGTTGAGGGTACGTGACGCGGGGAACAACGGTTTTGACTACGTGGGTTCTTTGACATACAAGAGTGGCGGTGGCGGTTTGCAACTGGAGTCGGCGAGTTTCGGTGATGGCGTGATCCTGACGGGCACGGGCGGACAGGAGGTGAATTACTTCCTGACGGATCACCTGGGTAGTGTTCGGGTGATTGTTGACGGTAGCGGGGTGGTGAAGGAGCGGAACGATTACTACCCTTTCGGGGCAAGGCACGCGAGATCGGATTACCCCCAGCAGGCGGCGAACCGTTTCAAGTACAACGGGAAGGAGGAGCAGGTAACGGGTGATCTGGGTTACCTTGATTACGGGGCGAGGATGTATGATGGTGCAATTGGAAGGTGGTTCGGTGTAGATCCCCTGCAAGAGAGTTTTCTCTCTCTTTCACCTTACAATTATTGTTCTAGTAACCCGGTCATCTTTATTGATCCCAACGGGGCGCTCAGGACTCATTACGTTGACGAGAATTACAACACGATATTGCAAACAAATGATGGCAGTGATGATGTCGTCATGGTTCCCAACGAGCACGTGGGACTTTTAAAAGTTTCGCGACTTTTTATCAAGACCCGAGTGTTCGGTCTTATTATGATGACGAGAGATGGAATCGTTACTGGAAAAATCAATTTGGATTAGCCGAGCGCCAATTAACGGAGGTAGAGCTGGCGATTAGTAACTGGTACAAGAGTGAAAATGGCAAAAATGAAGCGATAAAGCTCTTCTTGAGTCACAAGGGAAGTCACATGCTGAAGGCCGCTTGGAGCGAAGCTAGTTATCACTTGTTTAGTGTAGAGTCGTGGGCGGATGGGCTTTCTATGACTTTTTGGGTAAAGGGATTGTTCAAGAATTTTGGACAAAAAATGATGAAAACACAAATTCATCATTTTGCAACCAATAAACATAGTTTTTACACAAAAGAGATGGATAAAATAGCGAAACAATTTGGGTTGGATTTGGATGGTGCATGGAATAAGGCTAAAATGCCTCATTCTGGAAGGCATACTCACAATTATCATGAATTTGTATTAGAATATATGCTCAAAGCAGCACGAGAAGCTGGAGGAAGTCAAGTTAAATTCTTACAACTTTTTGACAAGTATGTAAAACAACCAGTACTTAATAATCCCAAACTATTACAACAATAAAAATGATAATATGAATAAATATTTTTTATTTACCCCTAAAAACGCATCTAACATAACAAGTGCGTTCGCTCCAGAAGAAACTAAATTATCTTATGAATTAATTCCAGAGTTAGTTTCTTGTAACAAATTACCTTTTGAATTGAAATTAGTAAAAATAACAATTGGGAAAAAAGGTATAATTACAAGTGATGATTTAACAGGAGTGGAAAATCTTTGGTTTGATTGTGAGTCAAGTAGTCTTGCTTGGCCATTGATGTCAGAACGTTTGAAAGCATTAATTGAAAGTTATTTAACAGGAAAAGAGGGGGTTGATTGGATTCAGGCTATTGTGAAGTATAATGAAGAAAGACAAAAATATTATATTATGCGATTTGCAAAAATGCTAGATGTTCTTGATATGCAAAAAACTCTTTTTAGAGAAGGAACAACAGACGTGCTTCGTCCTGTATTTTCTTTGACTAAAATACGAGATTACGCTGTTTTTTCTCGTCCGACTTCCTATGATTTTTGGAGAATTCCATCGGGAATTTATATGAACGAATCTTTAAAAAGAGCTATACAGAAGGCAAAACTAACGGGAACTTATTTTAAAGAAGTTTTAGTGAAAAAACTTTAGAATTTGTCCTAAAAAATTAGAATAGAGTGTATTTTATTATCGAGGAGGAGTTTTGTATTCCTCTTCGATATAAAAGTAAAAGGTAAACAAGTTCTTTTCAATTTAAGTAAATCACGAAATGTATTCCCCAGAACAGTGCTTACTTGTGCTTATAATTTTAGGCTGTATATTGAAAGTTTGAAATATCGAGGAGGAAAAAACAGAAACTTCCTCGATATTTATTTTGTTAAGTTTGACATTATTCTGATAAAGATGTCATGATAATTGTACTCGGATAACACGGGGAAAGTGTTGCTTGTTAGAACGGTAACATGATAAATCTGAAACTTTCTAAACCTTCGGGGTGGGAAAATAGGATTTTTGTACTATTTTTGAAGGCTTAAAAATAGTCGGATGAAGAGTAAGAAACGGAAATACTGGAATAAATTAAAAAATCGCTACAAGTTGACCATTTTTAATGAGTCTACTTACGAGGAGGTTATGCATCTTCGACTGTCTCCTTTGCAGGTGTTGACGGCGCTGAGTTCGTTGGCGGTAATATTGATTATTTTGACGATCATGTTGATCGCTTTCACGAACCTGAAAGAGTTTATTCCCGGTTACCCGAGCCAGCAATTGAGGCGGCAACTTACCCAAAATGCTTTGCGGGTAGATTCATTACTCAATGAAGTGCAGAAAAAAGATCGTTTCCTGCATTCAATACAGATGATTTTAAGGGATGAAGAGTTAGACACCACGCGTTACGTGGTATCTGCCGAGGATATAAAAGCGAATTATGATACGACGATGCTGGGCGTGTCCCCGGAAGAAGCGGGTTTCCGCGAGACGATGGAGAGGGAGGAACGGTATAATTTGTCGTTGGGACAGGTCAGTTCTTCGGATGATGATTTCTATCATTTCTTTTCACCGTTAAGTGGCATCGTGACGAATCATTTTGACGAGGGAACACGCCACTATGGCGTCGATCTTGTTGCCAAACAGAATTCCAATGTCTTGTCCGTTTTGGATGGAGTGGTGATTTTCACGGATTGGACGATTAAGACGGGATACGTGATACAAGTACAGCATAATGGAAATTTGGTTTCAATGTATAAACACAATTCGGTATTGTTGAAGAAGCAGGGGGATTTCGTGCGTGCGGGAGAGGCTATTGCGGTGGTTGGAAACACGGGGGAGGAAACAACGGGTCCGCACTTGCATTTCGAGTTGTGGCAGGCTGGAAAGCCTTTGAATCCGGAGACGTTTATTAAGTTTAAGTAAGTAGGTGTTTTTACGAGTAGAATTTGATGAAAAATATAGCAATATTAGGATCAACCGGGTCTATCGGGACACAAACGTTGCAAGTGATCGAGGCAAATCCGGAACGGTTTCGCGTGGAAGTGCTCACGGCAAATAATCAGGTGGAGTTGTTGGCGCGGCAGGCGAAACAATTTAAACCGAATATGGTGGTGATTGGGAATGAGGAGAAGTTGGGTGAGTTGCGGGATTTGTTGCAGGATGAAGATATAAAAGTGTACGCGGGAAGCGATGCGATAGCACAGGTCGTGCAGACCTCCACGATTGACGTGGTGGTGACTGCCATGGTGGGATATAGCGGTTTGCTTCCGACGATAAATGCGATAAAGGCGGGGAAGACGATCGCTTTGGCAAACAAGGAAACGTTGGTGGTGGCGGGAGATCTGATTAACCGCCTCGTGGAGGAATATAAAGTTGCCATATTGCCCGTGGATTCAGAACATTCTGCTATCTTCCAGTGTTTAGTGGGAGAACACAATAATCCGATTGAAAAAATATTGTTGACTGCTTCCGGGGGACCTTTCCGGGGGAAAGATTACAACTACCTGAAGACGGTAACGGCGGCACAGGCTTTGAAACACCCCAATTGGCACATGGGGGCGAAGGTGACTATCGATTCGGCTTCCATGATGAATAAGGGGTTTGAGGCAATTGAGGCAAAATGGCTGTTCGGGGTGCAACCTTCGCAGATTGAAGTGTTGGTGCACCCGCAATCTCTGGTACATTCCATGGTGCAGTTTCAGGACGGTAACGTGAAAGCACAACTTGGGGTTCCCGATATGCGCTTGCCGATACAATATGCTTTGACTTACCCGGAGCGGGTACATAGCGATATTCCCCGTTTGGATTTCGGGGGTTGTTCCAGCCTGACGTTCGAGAAACCGGACGTGAAGACATTCCGTAACCTGGGATTAGCTTACGAGGCAATGAACCGGGGTGGAAATGCCCCCTGCGTGTTGAATGCGGCGAACGAGGTAATGGTTGCGGCTTTCTTGCAAGGAGAGATTTCTTTCACGGCGATGTCTGACGTGATCGAGGCAACCTTGGATAAAGTCGATTTCATCCAGCAGCCAACGTTGGAGGATTATATCGCGACCGACCGGGAGGGAAGGAGAATAGCAGAGCAATTGAAAATGAAGTAATCACAGGATAATAATAAATCTAAAATTAGAACATGGATGTATTAGTAAAGATATTGCAGTTTTTGTTGAGCCTCTCCATTCTGGTGATGTTGCACGAGATGGGGCATTTCTTCATGGCGAAGCTTTTCAAGGTGCGGGTAGAGAAGTTTTTTATTTTCTTTAATCCCTGGTTTTCCATATTCCGTTTCAAGAAAGGGGAAACGGAGTATGGGATGGGATGGCTGCCTTTGGGCGGATACGTGAAAATTGCGGGAATGATCGACGAGTCGATGGATTTGGAACAGATGAAGGAACCGCCAAAGCCTTATGAATTTCGTTCCAAGCCGGCGTGGCAAAGGCTGTTGATTATGGTCGGGGGGGTGCTGGTCAATTTCTTACTGGCATTCTTTATATACATTATGGTGCTTTACACGTGGGGTGAGGAATATTTGCCCGCGGAGAACGTGAAGTACGGTGTCGTGTGTGATAGTATCATGCTGGATGCGGGAATGCGTAACGGGGATATTGTCTTGTCGTTCGACAACAAGAAAATCGAGCGGTTTTCCGATATCATGACCCATCTTTTGCTGGAAGAACCGAAGACCATGCAAGTGTTGCGGAATGGGCAGATGGTGAATATAAATATTCCTCCTACTCTGGTGAAGGCAATTCTGGGACATTCGTCCAATAGTATCAACCCGAAGAACTTGCTGGCACTTCGTTACAAGTACGAGGGTGCTATCGAGGCATTTCCCGAGGCTTCCCTCGCGAAGGATGCCGGGATGTTGGCGGGAGATACGATTATCGAGGTGGACGGACAGGGATTTACCTACTATGATGAGTTCCAGAGTCTCGTGCAGAATCATCGGGACAGCGTGTTAACCGCGAGAGTGTTGCGGGGGCAGGATACGTTGACCGTGTTTATCGGAATGGGTGATGCCAAGTTTATCGGGATTTACCCGAAGCTTGTTTTTGATTTTGAGTTTGCGGTGAAGAAATATTCGTTCTTTGCTTCGATTCCCGCTGGTATTGACATGGGGTTGGATAAAATCAGCTCTTACCTGAAACAGTTTAAATTGTTCAAGAATCCGGAAGCGATCAAGTCGCTCGGTGGTTTTGTTTCTATCGGGAATGTTTTCCCCAGCGTGTGGGATTGGAATGCGTTCTGGAATCTGACAGCTTTCTTGTCGTTGATTCTGGGAGTGATGAACTTGTTGCCAATTCCGGCTTTGGATGGGGGACACGTGATGTTCCTCCTGTATGAGGTGATTACCCGCCGCAAGCCCAACGAGAAGTTCATGGAGAATGCCCAGATAGGCGGGATGTTTTTCTTGATATTCCTGTTGTTGTTCGCTAATATAAATGATATTCTGAAACTGGTTGGTTTTTATTAAAAGAGTTATGAGTGAAATGGTTGAGCAATTCCGGGCGTACCGGGAGAAAATGAACGAGAAAATTCTTGCCGCTGACAATAAGGTGATAAAGCGTATCTATAATCTGGATACGAATACATACATGGACGGGGCGTTATCCGCTAAAGTGAAGGAGATGATGGGTTTGGCGACTTCTATGGTGTTGCGTTGCGATGATTGTATCAAATATCATCTGGAGAAATGTTACCAACATGGAGTGACCACGGAGGAGTTGTTCGAGATCTTCTCTGTGGCGAACCTGGTGGGTGGTACAATCGTGATTCCGCACACCCGAAGGGCTTTGGAGTACTGGGAAGAATTGCATATTCATTGAGTAGAATATTTTTTTCTTTAGGTTGATTTTAAATTGTTTGTTTAAGGTATATTTTTGTACCTTTGCACAGTTTATGGATAAAGGCTAGTGTGTATGTTGTGGAATAAAATACTTAAAATCAGCTTGCTGGGAATTTGTTTCCTTGTCGTTTTTTCGGTTAGGGGGAATGTACGTGATCGAGGATACGTATTGGTGATTAATTCTTACACGGACGGCACGATATGGTCGAATTATGCCATTGACAGTATTAGGAAAGATCTTACCGTTAAGGAAGATATTGTAGTGGAGTCTCTTAACACGCTGTTGTTTGAAGATGAAAATAGCTTACAGGAAAGAAAAGATTACATCTTGGAAAAATACCCCGAGCAGCCGAGGGCAATCGTTTTACTTGGGAGTAGCGCATGGAGTTTCTTTGAGGAGGAAGTGCGTGGAATATGGAAAGATATACCAGTGATCCTTTGCGTGCAGGCTGATTATGTGGGGTCAGTAAAGTCTGTGCTGGGAAAAGGTGAAATAGTTCCGGGAGAGGTTATTCCTTTGGAGAAATCATTGTTCCGTGATAATGTTACGGTCATCGAGTGCCCGGTTTATGTTCGGGAAACCATAGAGGAAATGAAGACTTTGCTCCCGAAGATGGAGAAGATCGTGTTGATTTCCGACTACCGTTACGTCAGTACTCAAGTGCGTTATAAGTTTCAGCAAGAATGCCAAGAGTATTTTCCAGAACTTAAGGTTGCGTATTTCACA
The DNA here is from genome assembly GCF_000379665.1 of Butyricimonas synergistica DSM 23225. Lineage (GTDB taxonomy): Bacteria > Bacteroidota > Bacteroidia > Bacteroidales > Marinifilaceae > Butyricimonas > Butyricimonas synergistica. The sequence continues at coordinate 183,480 of NZ_KB903368.1, forward strand.
GAGGGGAAGATTACTTTGGATCAGATGCTTGATTCTATAGCGTCTTATGATATAGAAAAAGTCGGTTTACTTTATTTTTCATGGATACAGCGAGAGGAGATGGCTGGTAGCAAATATCTGACGTCTAATAATCACAAAACGATTTGTACGTTTGATAATCATCCGATTTTTTGCCTTGAAGATGTGGGTGTTGCCGACGGGGAGATGGCGGGTGGTTATTTTTATCTTGGAAAAGATTTCGGGCATACAGTTGCAAAGACTCTAAGGAAGGTCATAGGGGGAACAGACGTGAAGGATATTCCTTGGCAAAAGGCAGGAAAACCGGGCTACTATTTGTGTTATAATGTATTGCAGAAAGCGGGGATTGCTTCTTCCTTGTATCCTGATAATGCAATTTATTTCTTTGCACCGGAAACATTTTGGGCTAAATACAAGTATTTATTATTCGTGATTATAGGATTAGTACTTTTGCTTTACGTGTTGTTGGTTCGTATACGTTTGTTGAAGAAGGAGAGGGCATTGCATGATAAGGAATTTTCGTTGTTGAAAAAATACGAAACTCTTTTCAATAATATGCCTATTGCTTACATGAAACACCAGCTGATATATAACGCCAAAGGGGAGTTGGAAGATTATCGGGTTCAGGATATAAACCCGATGTTCAAGAAATATTTCGTGCAGGGGGATGTATTTATCGGAAAGAAGGGAAGCGAGATACCGTCAAGTAGTTATAAGGAATATCTCGTCCTGTATAAAAGAATGCTTGCGGAAAAGAAATCTTTGACAATAGAATATTATCATAAACGAACACAAAGGTATTACGAAGTATTGTTTATGATTTCGGCAGAAAAAGATATGATGGATATTTTCTGTGTGGATATCACGGATCTTCGAAAAACGAAATCTATGCTGGAATCTGTTAATTACAAGCTGGCAATGGCTTTGGATGTGGCGAGTATAACGCCATGGCGTTGGGATTTGGAGAAAAAGACGATGTTGTGTGACGTGAATCGCCCGATTGAATTAAAGCATTTTGGAGGTGATGAAGATGCCCTGGCAGTTCCGGAAGAACAATATTTCGCGAAAATTCATAAAGACGACCGGGAGAGGGTGAAGGCTGCTTATATATCATTGATAGAGGGAAAAGTATCGAAAATAAAGGAAGAATACCGTGTCCTGGATAAAAGTGATCATCATTATTCATTCGAATGGGTTGAGGCACAAGCTACCGTGGATAAAAAAGACAAGAACGGAAAAGTGGTGTCTTTAGTCGGGTCTTCCGTGGTGATAACCAAGCGCAAGCGAATGGAGTTGGATTTGAGGGAGGCTAAGGAGCATGCGGAAGAATCGAATCGGTTGAAGTCTGCATTTTTGGCTAACATGAGCCATGAAATACGCACTCCCTTGAATGCTATCGTGGGTTTCTCGAATATTCTGGCATCGGCAGAGGAAGAGGACGAGAAAAAAGAATATATCAATATTATCGAGAATAATAACACGTTGCTTTTGCAATTGATTAGTGATATTCTTGATCTTTCCAAGATAGAATCCGGTTCGATGGAATTCAATTATTCCGAATTTGACTTGAATGCTTTGATGCGCGAGCTGGAACAGACTTCACGGTTAAGATTGACAACCTCGGCGGTGGAAATTATTTTCGAGGAGAGTCTGCCGGAATGTTGTATCCGGTCGGAAAAGATCCGGTTGACACAAGTCGTGTCTAATTTGATTAATAATGCGATTAAATTTACCAAGCAAGGGAGTATCCGTTTCGGGTATCACCCGTTGGAGAGAAATTCGCTTTATTTTTATGTTTCGGACACCGGGTGCGGGATTGAGTCGGCGAAGAAGGATTCCGTGTTTGAGCGTTTCGTGAAATTGAATTCATTTGTTCAAGGTACGGGGTTGGGATTGCCTATATGCAAGACCATTATTGAACGCCTGGGAGGGAAGATCGGTGTCGAGTCCGAGATCGGGCAAGGTTCCACGTTCTGGTTTACCATCCCTTACGTGGCGGTGAAGATACATAGGGAAGAAATCCAAGAGGAAGAATTTGTTCCGCAAGTTGTAGAGAAAAACAAATTGAAGATACTGATCGCTGAGGATAATTCGAGTAACTATATGCTTTTCGAGTCTATACTGAAGAAGGATTACCATTTGATTCACGCTTGGGATGGGATGGAAGCCGTACGGTTGTTCAAGGAGCATGAGCCTCATTTGGTGCTGATGGATATTAATATGCCCCAGTTGAACGGGTATGAAGCAGTACAAGAGATTCGGAAAATATCTTCTTCGGTCCCAGTAATTGCCGTGACGGCTTATGCTTACGCTTCTGACGAGGAAAAGATCATGGCAAGCGGTTTTGACGGGTTCACGTCGAAACCGATTAATGCTAATGTGTTGAGGAGTAAGATTATCTCTTTGTTGGAGAAGAGGCTTATTCTGTTATAGTATGCTTTCGAGAAGTTTCGCTGGGGCGTTTATTATCGTGTCCTGTCTTATTTGTGGAATAGCCGGGGGACAGGGACGTGTCTGTTTTCGGGTCGTGTTCTATAATGTCGAGAATCTATTCGATACCCGAAAGGATTCGGTAAAAGCGGACGGGGATTTCACTCCGCGGGGCAGGCTATATTGGACAAAGGAACGGTATAGTCGGAAATTATTGCATATCTCGAGAGCTTTAATTGAGGCGGGAGGCGCAGTGTTGCCGTCTGTTATCGGGTTGGCAGAAGTTGAGAACAGGCACGTGTTGGCGGAGTTAGCCGGGAAGACCGGGCTGGCGGATGGTGATTACGGGATTGTACACGCGGATTCGCCGGACGTGAGAGGAATTGATGTTGCGTTATTGTACCGGAAAGCGGATTTTAAGGAATTGCGTAGTCGTTTCTTTCCGGTAGAGTTGGAAAAAGGGGAAAGGACACGGGATATCCTGTATTGCGAGGGGGTATTGGGTGGAAGTGATACTTTACATTTTTTTGTTTGCCATTTTCCTTCCATGCGAGGGGGTGAAGCCCGGAGCGAGTGGAAAAGGATAAAGGCGGCTTCCGTGGTAAAAGCGAAGATCGATTCAATACGGTTGTGTCATCCCGAAGCGAAGATCGTGGTCATGGGCGATTTGAACGGCAAGGCAAATACTCGTGCCCAGCAAGTGCTGAATACGGAAAATGCCGAAAAACGGGCGATTGTTTCCAGTCAGCTTTATAATACGGGATATTATTTGTTAGGGAAGCCCTGCGGGAGTTATCGTTACCGGGGGGAGTGGCAGACGTTGGATCACCTGATTGTTTCCGGAACCTTATTGGATGGCTCGCGTGGTCTGCAATCATCGGTACGAATGAAGGTCGTGGCATCCGATTTTTTGTTGGAGGAAGAGAAAGGGAGTTATGGCAAACGACCGAAACCGACCTATCGGGGACAAAGGTATATCGGGGGATATAGCGATCATCTACCCGTGTTCATTGATCTGCAAAAATAAAATTCGACAAAAAAGATTTTCCTGAAAATAAAAGACTATTTTTGTGCAAAATTCATAGAAAAAGATATGGACGATTATCATCAACGGTATTAATCTGGATAGGGGTTCTCGATAACGACCTCTATTCATAAAATGAAGGAGGATTTATTATGAGAACTTTCCTAAGGGGTAAAGTGGGGTTTGTGGAGAAAAAAGTGTGGGAACCTAATTGCTGGATTAATGTTATTTCACCTACTCAAGAAGACATTCGGTATTTGCTTGACGAGAAAGGTGTTCCGGAAGCTTTTATTGACGACATCGAGGACGTGGACGAGCGTTCCCGTCTGGAAGTGGAAGAGGGATGGACCTTGATGATTATGCGTATTCCTTTTAAATCAATTGATAACAGTATCCCTTTTATCACGGTGCCGCTGGGTATTATCGTGAAGGGGGATGTGTTCGTGACCGTGTGTTTCCATCAGACGGAGATGGTGCCGGATTTTATCAATTACGTGATTCGGAAGAATCTGGAAATCGAGAATAATTGGGATCTGGTATTTCGCCTTTTCCTGTCTTCGTCAGTTTGGTATCTGAAATACCTGAAACAGATCAATGCCCAGATGCACATGGCGGAGGTGGAGTTGGAAAAATCTATCCGTAACGAGGAACTGCAACGATTGTTGAAAATTGAAAAGTCTTTGGTGTTCTTCATTACTTCCTTGCGGGGGAATGACAATCTGTTGATCAAGATGAAGACGTTGAAGACGCAACGGCAATTCTTTGATGAGGATTTGGTGGAAGACGTGGAGATCGAGTTGCGCCAGGCACAGGATTCCGCTCGTATATACAGCGATATATTGAGCGGGACTATGGATGCTTATGCTTCCGTGATTTCCAATAATTTGAATATCGTGATGAAGCGAATGACAAGCATTTCAATCATATTGATGTTGCCGACGTTGATTGCCAGCTTGTACGGGATGAACGTGCCGAATTCCCTAGAGGAGAATCCTTATGGATTTTTGATTGTAATTATAATATCTATCTTGTTTTCCTTGTTCGGGTATGCCTTTTTCAAGTGGAAGCATTGGTTCTAAAATTAATTATAAAATTGCCGTTATTTTAACAAACTCTTAACGGTTTGACAATAAACTTTTGAAGATATTTGGTGTCTTAACTTTAGTGTCGTGAACGCCTGTGTACAAACGACACAATGGATAATTGTATGTAATAATTTTTAATATGAACAAAGGGTTAAAAAGAGTTTTACAGATAGGAATACCCGTTGTGGTAGTGGGTGTTATCTTAATCCCTCGTTTAGATTTTTCTTCAAAAGACGATTCCGGTGATCTTCCCCCGGTGACGGCATCGAAAGGGGCAGCATCAAGAGGTGCATTGCCGGTGACGGGCATCGTGGCTTCCTTGTCAACTTCTTCAAACGGTATTCCCGTGACGGGAACTTTGGTCGCCAACGAAGAAGTCGAACTGGTTTCGGAAACAGCGGGAAAGGTGGTCGAAATTGCCTTCGAGGAAGGGGCTTCGGTGAAAAAAGGCGCCTTGCTGGTGAAAGTGGATGATTCGGATTTAAAAGCCCAGCTGGAGCGGTTGGAGTATCAGCAAAAATTGTTGGAAGCGAAGTTGGAGCGTCTGCGGGTGTTATTGGAACGGGAGTCTGTTAGTGTGGAGGAATTTCAGCAGTTGGAAACGGAATACAATATGAATTTGGCGGATATTGAGCTTCTGAAAGTAAAGATCAACCGTACTGAAATCCGTGCTCCTTTTGACGGGCGGATGGGATTCCGCTACGTGAGTGTGGGAAGTTACCTGCAACCCAGCACGAAAGTATCGACTATTGTGGATAATTCTTTTTTAAAGGTTGAATTCGTTATACCCGAGAAATATACTGTGGGAGTCCCGTTGATCGGCAGAAAGATTACCTTTGAGGTCGCTGGGTTGGAGCATAATATTAACGCGGAAGTTTACGCTATTGACCCGCAGATAAATGATCGGCATGCGGCTACTTTGCGTGCCCGTTACCGTAACACGGACAATTTGATGGCGGGAATGTTTGTCAAGGGACAATGGAGTACGGCGGAAGGATTGAAATTTATTCTAATCCCGACAGAAGCCGTGGTGCCCGAGATGGATGGCAAGCGCTTGTGGGTGATGAAAAACGGGAAGGCAACCAGCGTGGCAGTGCAAACCGAGAGCCGGGACAACAAATTTGTTGAGATAACGTCTGGTATCCAGATTGGGGATACCGTGCTGACCGGTGGTTTGATGCAGTTGAGAGAAGGAATGCCCGTGAAGCTAAACAATTGAAAATTTAAAATCTAAAATTAGATGAGTTTATCTTCGACTTGTATAAAACGTCCCGTGTTGGCTACCGTGTTAAACCTGCTTCTGGTGATTGTCGGTTCCATCGGGCTGTTGTATTTGGGAGTACGCGATTATCCGAGTGTCGACCCTCCGGTGATTTCGGTGTCCACGTCGTTCGTGGGTGCGAATGCCGACGTGATCGAAACGCAGATTACCGAGCCGTTGGAGTCGGCGATTAACGGTATCCAGGGAATCCGTTCGCTGAGTAGTACCAGTCGTGACGGGCAGAGTCGGATCACGATAGAATTCGAGTTGGACGTGGATTTGGAAACTGCCGCCAATGACGTGCGTGATAAGGTTTCCGGTACTTTACGTCGTTTGCCTAGTGATATAGATCCACCCACGGTGTACAAGGCTGACGCGGATGCCCAGCCTATTTTTGCCATTTCATTACGAAGCGGACAACGTTCTTTGATTGACTTGAGCCGTTATGCCGAACGTTATTATAAAGAACGGTTGCAGACGATACCCGGAGTCAGCAGCGTGGAAATCTGGGGAGAGAAACGCTATTCGGTGCGTTTGCGAATGGACCCGGCATTGTTGGCGGCTTACAAGTTGACTCCGATGGACGTGCAAAATGCCGTGGAGAAAGAGAATATCGAATTGCCTTCCGGGCGTATCGAGGGGGATAACACAGAATTGACCATTCGTACGCTGGGGCGTTTGATGTCGATAGAGGATTTCAATAATCTGGTGATCGCCCGAAACGGGCAACAAATCATCCGATTCAGCGATATCGGAACGGCAGAGGTCGATGCCGAGAATACACGGACGATTGCCAAACGGAATGGCGTGCCGATGGTGATGTGTGCCTTGATCCCGCAGCCGGGAGCGAACTATATTGATATTGCCGACAGGGCATACGTGGTGATGGAGGATTTGGAGAAGGATTTGCCGGATGATATCGATGCGGCGATCGCTTTTGATAACACGGTGTTTATCCGTAGTTCTATCAACGAGGTGCAGGATACGATTTTCGAGGCATTCATCATGGTGGTGCTGATCATATTCCTGTTTCTGAGAAGTTGGCGCACGACGTTGATTCCCGTGCTGGCAATCCCGATTTCCTTGGTGGCGTCTTTCTTTATCATGTATATAGCCGGTTTCACGATCAATATTCTGACATTGCTCGCGGTGGTGTTGTCCATCGGTCTGGTGGTGGACGATGCGATCGTGGTGATGGAGAATATATTTACCAAGATCGAACAAGGGATGAGTCCCTTGCAGGCAGGGTTTAAAGGAGCGAACGAGATATTCTTTGCCGTTATCGCTACTACCGTGGTGCTGGTGGCGGTGTTCTTCCCGATCGTGTTCCTGGAAGGTACTACCGGGCGCTTGTTCCGGGAGTTCAGTATGGTAATTGCCGGGGCAGTCTGCGTGTCTTCGTTTGTGGCATTGACGTTTACGCCTATGATTTCCACGAAGCTATTGACCCGGGATGCCGCGAATAATTGGTTTTACAGGAAAACCGAACCTTTCTTCGAGGGAATGACGAACCTGTACAGGCGGTGGTTACAGCGGTTTTTGAAAATACGTTACGTGTCTATTATCATACTCGTTGCTTCCGGGGGTGGGATTTATTGCCTTTGGTTGTTGATCCCGTCGGAGATGGCGCCTTTGGAAGACCGTTCCAACATCCGTTTAAATTCCGTGGCACCGGAAGGGGCTACTTTCGAGTACATGAGCCGATACGCGGATGAGATTTCGACTTTCGTGGAGGATTTTGTCCCGGAGCAGGAGAAAGTGATCGAGTTTATCGGGGGTGGACAGACCAATCGGGCGAGCTTGCAATTGTGGTTGGTGGATGCGGACGACCGGGATCGTACACAACAAGAGATTGCGGATGAACTAGCCCTGAGAGTAAGGCAGTTTACCGGTGCACGTACTTTGGTTTCTCAACAACAGACCTTCGGCGGACGCCGTGGCGGTCTGCCCGTCGAGTATGTAATACAAGCAAAGAATCTGGAAGATTTGAAAGAGATGTTGCCCGTGTTCATGGATGAGGTGAACAAAAGCCCGTTGTTCTCGGCTTCCGATTTGAACCTGAAGTTCACGAAGCCGGAGTTGACCGTGAATATAGACCGGGATAAGGCGGCGGCAATGGGGGTTTCCGTGCAGGATATAGCACAGACCTTACAATTGACGATGAGCGAGCAACGCGTGGGATACTATATCATGGACGGGAAACAGTACCAGATATTGAGCCAGTTGGAACGTAAGGATCGGAATAAACCGAGTGACCTGCAAGGTATATACGTGAGAAATGCCGATAAGGAGTTAGTACATCTGGATAACTTGATATCGATCAGCGAGAGTTCTACGCCTCCGCAGTTGTACCGTTATGACCGTTTCGTGTCGGCAACCGTGTCAGCGGGGTTGGCAAAGGGCGTGACGCTTTCCCAAGGGTTGGATGAGATGGACCGGATTGCGGATCAAGTGTTGAATGATGACTTTAAGACTACCTTGTCCGGAACGTCGAAGGACTTCGTGGAGAGTTCTTCCAGTTTGATGTTTACCTTCATGCTGGCGCTGGTGTTTATTTACCTGGTGTTGGCGGCACAGTTCGAGAGTTTCCGCGACCCGTTGATTATCATGTTCACGGTGCCTTTGGCATTGATCGGGGCGATGGTTGCCCTGTGGTATTTCGGGCAGACAATGAATATTTTCAGTCAGATCGGTATTATCATGTTGGTCGGGTTAGTATCCAAAAATGGTATTCTGATCGTGGAATTTGCCAACCAGCGTAAAGCGGCAGGCTTGTCCATGCGGGAAGCTATCGAGGATTCGGCAGTGGCTCGTTTGCGCCCGATTCTGATGACGAGTTTGTCGACCGTGCTGGGTATATTGCCGATGGCAATGGCTACGGGTGCCGGGGCGGAAAGCCGTATAGCCATGGGTATTGCGGTTGTAGGTGGTATGGTATGTTCCACGTTATTAACGCTTTTCGTGATTCCCGCTATTTACACGTACTTGTCTGCAAAGAAAGTCCGGATAATAGAAGAAGAAATTGAAAATTAATATATCAATGAGTTTTGGAAAGAAATAAAACGAGTGAATATGGTAAAGCAAGGATTACGATATAAAAAAATGATGATGAGATTAGCACTTTTATTGCTCATTTTCAATTTTCAATTTTCAATTTTCAATTGTTCCGCCCAAGAGCGAAAGACTTTGCCGGAATGTATAGCGCAAGCGTTGGAATCGAATTATTCCATCAAAATTATTCGGAACGAGGCGCGTATGGCGAAGAATGATTTGAATTATTCTACTTTTCTGCCTACACTGGATGCAACGGCAAAGCAAAATCAAACTCGGAATGACTCGAAGACAGAGGATAATACGGGTGTCGTGAATAAAATGTCCGACGTGAAGACGGATAATTATTCCGCCGGGGTAGCATTGAATTGGCGATTGTTCGACGGTTTGGAAATGTTTACCACGCACGAGAAACAAAAGGAATTGTTGGCAATGGGAGAACTCGCTGTGCAACAAGCGGTCGAGAATTTGATCGTGAACGTGAGTGCTGCTTACTATAACGTGTTGGTACAACATCATAAGTTGCAGGCAACTTTACATTCATTGGAGGTATCTACCGAACGCTACGAGGAGGCGCAGGCGCGTTACGAGATCGGTAATCGTTCCGGTTTGGAGGCTCAACAAGCAAAAATCGATTTGAATGCCGATAGTTCAACTTACATGAAACAGAGAGAGGCGTTGAAAAGTGCCTATATCTCGTTGAACAAGTTGATGAATACTGATTTGCAATCGGTGGAGTACGTGCGGGACACGATATTGCTGGGACCTCTTTTGTCATTGGGTGTACTGGAGCAAAAGACTTTGCAGGGTAACACGATGTTATTAATGGCGAAAAAAGACCAGAGAATATCTGCCTTGGATTTGAAAAATTCTCGTGCCGTGTTGTTCCCGACATTGGATTTTAATTCCGGGTATAATTATAATAAAACGGAAGCCCCGTCCTCCAATATTACTTTGAACCGAACGAACGGTTTTTATTGGGGATTTTCGTTAAATGTTTCCATATTTAGCCGTTTGCAGAATCGCACGAAGATCAAAAATGCAAAAATAGAGTTGGAGAATACCGAACTTTCTTATCTGGAGGCGGAGAAAGAGACCCTCGGTGATTTGGCGTTATTGTATAATACTTACGAGAATAACCTGTTGATGGTGAATTTCGAGAACGAAAGTGCCGATGTCGCTGCCGCCAATCTGGATGCAGCTTTGGTAAAATACAAGATCGGTTCTCTGTCCGGGATTGAATTTCGAGAATTTCAACGTAGTTATATCGATGCGGTCGACCGGAAATTATCGGCTATATACCAGGCAAAGGTATCAGAATTGTCTTTATTGCTGCTGAGCGGGGAGATACGTGATTCTATGATCGTAGAATACGTGGAGGAATAAGCGTTGTATTCCGAAAAAGTTGAAGAATTTTTGGAATTGATTCCGAAAAAGTTGAAGAATTTTTGGAATTGATTCCGAAAAAGCTGTATTTTTGAGGAATACATTGAAAATGAAATGGTCATGATTAAGCGAAGATTAGAAAATATTATTAGTGAAAAATTGTATGACGGTAAAGCAATTTTGTTGATGGGACCGCGCCAAGTTGGGAAAACTACCTTATTGAAGATGCTTTTTACCGGACGGGATGATGTTTTGTGGTTGAACGGGGATGAATTGGATGTTCAACGATTGTTCGATAATGTTTCGGCAACCCGTTTGAAAGCCATATTCGGAAACAAAAAAGTGATCGTTATTGATGAAGCCCAACGTATCGCGGATATAGGCTTGCGAGTGAAGTTAGTAACCGATCAAATACCGGATGTACAGTTGGTCGCCACGGGAAGTTCTTCGTTTGATTTGGCAAATAAGATGAACGAACCTTTAACTGGACGGAAATGGGAATACAAAATGTATCCGTTATCTTTCGGTGAAATGGTGGATGAGCATGGTTTGTTGGAAGAAAAGCGTATGATTCCTCATCGTCTGGTGTATGGTTATTATCCGGAAGTGGTAATGCATCCCGGGGAGGAACAAGAGATATTGCGGTTGTTATCAGATAGTTATTTATATAAGGACATTCTAGCTTTAGACCAGATTAGTAAACCCGATAGTCTGGTGAAGTTATTACAAGCGTTAGCTTTTCAAATCGGATCGCAAGTTTCTTATAATGAATTGGCTCAATTATGTGGGTTGGATTCCAAAACGGTCGAGAAATATGTGATTTTACTGGAGCAATCTTATGTAATCTTTCGGTTAAATTCTTTTAGCCGGAATCTGAGAAATGAATTAAAGTCAAGTAAGAAGATATATTTTTATGATAACGGAATACGAAATGCCCTCGTGGCTAATTTCAGCCAGGTGGAGAACCGGACAGATGTCGGTGCCCTGTGGGAGAATTTCTTGATTTCCGAGAGAAAAAAGTTTTTGCATTACACGAAACAGTGGAACAATAGTTGGTTTTGGAGAACGAAAGAGAAGACGGAAATCGATTTGATTGAAGAACGGGATGGGCAGATTATGGGATATGAATTTAAATGGAATCCGGGAACAAAAGTAAAATTGCCCCGATTGTTTTTGGATACTTATGCCGGGAGTGATTTTGAAGTGATTCATCGGGATAATTTTGAGGATTTTTTAATCTAATTGTTATGGAATATACAGATGAAGATATAGAATTTGCCAGACAGATATTAACTCACAGGGAGGAGTTGGAAGATGCGCTTGTAGAAAAGTGGATGGAGGATGAGGAACACATGCGATTGTTGGATGAGTTGGCGGCAGAGAGGAAAAATTTGTCAGAGGGTGATTTTGAGCGGCAGGAAACCGAAGAACTGGCAAGTTTGGAACAGGCGGAGGCAGACCGGAAGAGTCGTCGGATGACGTTGCGCTGGTCTGTGGCGTCATCTATTATTCTGATTGTGGCATTGTATGTCGGTCGGGGTGTGGATGAATGGAGAAATCTGAACGAAGAAAGATTAATGGCTCAAGCAGAAAGAACACTGCCGGGAGGGAGAAGAGCCGAATTGATTCTTGCCACAGGGGAGAAAGTTCAGTTGGGGCAAAAAAGTGAAATAATCTCCGGGAAAAAGGAAACGGGTATCCGGAATGATTCTTTGACCGGGTTGGATTATACTTTAGCTGGATTGCAGGAGAACACGAGAGAGGTGTACAACACGTTGGTGACTCCTATCGGGGGAGAATATTCCCTTGAATTATCCGATGGGACGAAAGTATTCTTGAATGCTGCTTCCGAATTGAGATTTTCGGTGGTATTTATTGGGGATAAACGGGTGGTAGACTTGAAAGGGGAAGCCTATTTTGAAGTTACTAAGGACACGATCAGACCTTTTGTCGTTAGAGTAAACGGGGCGGAAGTGACCGTTTTGGGTACGTCTTTTAATGTAAACACGTATGGCGACGACGGACAAATTTACACGACCGTGGTGAACGGGAAAGTACAAGTGTCTTCAAAGAGAAATGGTCAGAAAGAGATATTGAATCCGGGAATGCAGAGCGTGATGGACATGAAGACCGGGAAACTTGTGGTGCACGAGGTGGATGTGGAGCCATTCGTTGCATGGAGGGAGGGAAGGTTTGTCTTCTGAACGATGACGTTGGATTTTATCCAGAATTTGAATATTCAGGCTAATATTGATGATGTGTCGTATTATTTCACAGAATTGGAGAAGCAGTTGTAAGATTATTTGTTTTGATCTGTTTTCCACCGCCTTGTTGCAAGGTGCTTTTGGGCACGTGTGTGTTAAAAAAATGAGTCAAGTATTGAAACAGAATGTTTTTTTTGATACTTTTGAGAATTAATAAATGAACGTTTAATTATTCTCCCCCCGATGTATTTGTAAATATTATTCTACAATTTTCTTTCCCTGCAATCTATTGTAGAACAAATTCTTATAGACGGTTGCTTTTTGAAAAACATTTTCTATCCAAACTATCAAAAAACGTTCGTTTTTTGATAGTTTGGATAGGTTTGTATTTATGTAATGTAAAATATTGAAATTGAACGATTTTTTAGATGAAGATGATATTCAGGGATTACGAAAGAGAGATCCCAAAGTTTATGAGATCGTATTCAAGAAATACTATCCTAAACTTGTTGTATTTGTTTGTCGTCAGGTTGGAGATCAGGATGTTGCAAAAGATGTCGTTCAAGATATTTTCTTTAAGTTATTCGAGAATAGCTATTCTTTACCGGATGGATTTAATCTGAAATCTTGGTTGTATAAGGTTGCCCGTAATGCGACAGTGGATTATTTACGGCATTTACAGGTAGTGGATCATCATAAATTCCTGATGGGGGAAGCGATGTTGGTTTCGGAGGAAATGGACGAAGAGATCGACGAGGACGTATACAATAGAGTGAATCGGGCTATTGAAAGTTTGCCGGAACAATGTCGCCTGATTATTAAATTGAATGTGATTGAGGGAAAGAAATATCTGGAAATAGCGGAAGAATTGGATATATCCATCAATACAATCCGTACACAAGTTTCTCGCGGGTACAAGAAATTGAGGGAAATATTGTCGAGTGAAGTTAATACTCTTGTCCTTTGGTTAGCTTTTGGGAAAAGAAAAAGTAAATAATATCATTTGTAGCCTTGTATGTAATTAATTTCAAGTGTCGTATATTTTTTTTTTCGAAAAAAAGAAAAATTCTTGTCACACAAAAAAGAAGGTTCCCCGTTATAGTATTGTATTTGAAAGTTGAATTATGGGAAATAAACAAATATCAACCCGTTTGATATATCGAAAAATAGAAGGAAACCTTTCTCCGGGTGAAGAGAGGATTTTCGACGAATGGTTGAATGAAGATGTAACACATCGTCGTTATTACGAGGATATGCGGGAAGAATTTTCACGAGAAGATAGATTGAGTTTGTCAGAACGGGAAGTTCAGAAGGCGTGGTCTACTTTTGATTTCTGGATGCAGAAACAAAAGAAGACTGCAAGAAAACGTAATGTTGTGTGGGGAACGGGAATAGCGGCTTCAATTATTGTTGTACTTTGTTGTTGCTTGTTCTTGTATATGACGAGGCGTGTAGATCGGGAAGTATTACCTGCTGCTCATGCTATTGTGCCCGGGCAGAATAATGCCGTACTGGAAATGGCTGATGGCTCCGTGTATTATTTAGGTGAAAAGAATTTTTCAATTCGAGAGAAAACGGGACGTCGGGTTGTTGCCGATAGTGCGAAGCTGAGTTACGTGTCAGCTTCTGGAGAAGAACAAGTCACGGAAGAAATCGTGTACAATAGATTGAGAGTTCCTAGAGGGGGCGAGTATAAAATAGAGTTGGAGGATGGGACTAGAATCTGGCTTAATTCTGCATCCTTGTTGCAATACCCGGTCAGTTTCGCGAAGGATAAAAGAGAGGTTTATTTGGAAGGAGAGGCTTATTTTGAAGTAAAGCGGGACACGGCAAGACCTTTTGTCGTTCATGCCGGAGCACAGGAAATCTCTGTTTTGGGTACGAGTTTCGGGGTTACGTGTTACGAGGGGACGACTGATGATTATACGACCTTGGTTTCCGGTAAAGTAAAAGTAAAATTTGAACGGGTAGATAAGAGTTGCGTATTACAACCGGGCATGCAGGTAGCTTATAACAAGGCAAGCGGCGTGGTGACCGAGCGTAATGTGGATGTTTCGGAATATGTGGCGTGGAAAGATGGCATATATGTATTCAAGCAAAAGCGTTTGGAGGATATTCTTACCACTTTGTCGCGTTGGTATGATTTCCAAGTTTTCTATCGAAACGAGGACGTGAAGGATGTTATGTTTTCCGGGGAAGTGAAACGATTCGGGGATTTCAGTTACCTGTTGCGCTTGATAGAACGAACAAGTGACGTAAAGTTTATAATAGATAAAAAAGTAGTACAAGTTATGAGATAAAAAATGAAACAGGAGAATACGGCTATATTCCCCTGTCACACGATAAGCCGGCAAGCTTATCCGATTGTTTAATTTTTACAACACAAATCTATGAAAAAAAGAGGTAAAATGTGCACGCCTTTCAAAAAAAGGTGGTGCCGGAAAATTATTTTATCAATGAAACAGCTTTGTATTTTTATGCTGGTATTTAATTTTGGATTAAATGCCGCCGTTCATTCTCAGAATCAACGGGTCACAGTTGATTTGAGAAATGCGGGAATCGAAGAGTTGATTACCGTTATTAAGAGTCAATGTGACATGGGTTTTTTGTATGATTACAACAAGATCAAAACCGTGAATAATATCACGGTAAAAATGCAGAATGCCTTGTTGTCCGAAGTTCTTGTAAATGCTTTGAAAGGAACCGGGTTTGTTGCCGAGATTGAAAATAAGATGATTATTATCAAAGAGGCTCCCAAGGATGAGAAAAAAGAAGCCAAAACGATTACAGGAAAAGTTACGGATCAGAAAAAGGAAGCACTTCCGGGTGTGACCGTTTTGATTAAGGGAACTACGGTGGGTGTCGTGACTGATACGGCAGGTATGTATAAAATTACTTTACCGGAACAGAAAGATATTATCCTGGTATTTTCGTTTATCGGTATGGTTTCCAAGGAAGTGAAATTAACGAACCAGAAGGAGATTAACGTGGTGCTGGAGGAGGATGTGGAGAACTTGGAGGAAGTGGTCGTGACGGGGTATAATAATATTAGAAGTACCAGTTTTACGGGTAATTCAGTAACTGTGAAACGGGATGATTTGTTGAAAGTTTCCAAAACGAACGTTATTAAGGCTATTCAAGTATTTGATCCTTCTTTCAGAATCAAAGAGAACAATCGTTGGGGATCAGATCCGAATGCTATTCCTGAAGTTTATATTCGGGGAGAATCGGGAATTACGGGGACGAAACAACTTGATCGGGATCCGTTGGATAAGTCGAATTTGAAAGATAACCCGAATCTTCCCACGTTTATCATGGACGGGTTTGAAATTAGTGTCACTAAATTATATGACTATGATCCTAACCGCATCGAGTCGATTACTATATTGAAAGATGCCGCCGCAACGGCAATGTATGGTTCTCGTGCTGCTAACGGTGTAGTTATTATCACGACGGTGACTCCTAAAGCAGGGCAGATGAATGTGTCTTATAATTTGGTCGGGGATATTACTATGCCGGATTTGAGCGATTATGATTTATTGAATGCAGCTGAAAAATTGGAAGTAGAACGTTTAGCGGGATATTATGTGTATGATCCAGAATCAACTTATCAAAGAAATGAATTTGAATTAGAACAAGAATACAATGAAAAATTGGCGAATATACGAAAAGGTGTAGATACATATTGGTTAGGTAAACCGCTCCATACGGTATTTAATCATAAACATAGTTTGTATATTGATGGTGGAAATGAAAATTTTCGTTTTGGTTTGGATTTGCAGTACACGGGACAAGATGGCGTGATGAAAGGATCTGCACGCAATGTGATGGGGGCTGGTCTTTTTGTTCAATATATTTATAAAACGTTGTCTATAAAGAATAATATCTCGTTTATGAGTACAAAGTCCAAAGAATCTCCTTATGGTCTTTTTTCGGCGTTTGCAAAACAACTGCCATATAATGAATACAAAGATGAAAATGGTAATTATTTGGAAGCCTTAAAGGATTGGGGAGGAGGAAGTTTTACGCATAATCTTGTAAATCCACTTTATGAACCTAGTTTAAATAATTTCGATAAATCTTCAACAGAAGAATGGACTAATAATTTAGCGATTAATTGGAATATTTACCCGAGTTTGTTATTAAAGGGACAAATTAGTATCGCACGTGCGTATGGTAATACAAAGAAGTTTATAGATCCTTTGTCTAAAAATAATACAAATAAACTTTCTTTGACGAATTTGAAATCAGGAGAGTTGCATTTATCAAGTAATGATCAGTTCACGTATAATATGTATTTTTCTCTTTCCTATAATGGATCGGTTGGAAATCATATGATTAATGCTTTGGCTGGATTTGAATTACGCGAGTCGGAGTCTAATAATGAAAGTTCTTCTTATTATGGTTTCCCCTCGGGTGAATTGTCTTCACCTGAATACGCGGAAGATCAGCCGAATAAAACAAATCATGGAGAATCTACGAGTCGTTCTATCGGCATGAATGGTTCTGTAAATTATTCTTATAAGGATATTTATTTATTGGATGCCTCTATCCGTGTTGACGGTTCTTCTGCTTTCGGTAAAGATAAACGTTTTGCTCCTTTCTGGTCTGCTGGTGTCGGTATAAATCTTCATAAATTTGATTTTTTCGAAAGTGTCGGTTTTATTAATCAGTTGAAGCTTCGGGCTTCGTTCGGACAAACCGGTAAAGTAAATTTTCCTGCTTATGCGGCAAGAACGAGTTATCAGGTGTTTACCGACGAATGGTATAAAACGGGTTACGGGGCAACTTTAAAAGCTTTGGGGAATAAAAACTTGACTTGGGAAACAACGAATACGTTGGATATCGGTGGGGAAATATCGTTGTTTAATGATTTTATTTATTTTAAAGGTAGTTATTATGACAAGAAGACGATTGATTTGGTGACGGATGTAACGGTACCGAGTTCGACTGGTTTTACTTCCTACCGGGATAATATCGGGGAGATATCTAATAGGGGATATGAATTGGATTTTCGAATTCATGCTATCAAAAATCGTGATATGAATTTGGTTGTTAACGCAAATTTAAGTCACAATGTAAATAAAATATTGAAGATTTCAGAAAGTTTGAAAGCCTATAACAGAAGAGTACTTGAAAAATTTGAGAAAGCCTCGAACTACGATAATGAGGTGTCTATGCCGTTTTTGCAATATCAGGAAGGCGGATCCTTGAACTCTATTTGGGGTATTCGTTCCATGGGAATTAATCCGGCTGACGGAAAAGAGGTATATATTAAAAAGAACGGGCAATTGACAAATTCATGGATCGCTTCAGATCAAGTTGTATTAGGAAATGAAGATCCGAAGGCAAAAGGAGCAATAGGTATAAATTTTGTTTATAAACAATTTTCTTTATTTACCAGTTTTATGTATGAATTTGGTGGAGACCGTTATAATCAAACGTTGGTCGATAAGGTTGAGAACGTGAATGTTTATACATCGAATGTTGATCGGCGGGTGTTGACAAGTCGTTGGAAACAACCGGGGGATAAGGCAAAATTTAAAGCTTTAACAGCGGATAGAGGCTCTGTTCAAGTAACACGTCCGACTTCTCGTTTTGTACAGAGGTATAATGCTCTGTCTTGGAGCTCTATTGAATTAGGGTACGATTTTGATTCGATGCTAATAAGTAAGTGGGGTATCAGTATGCTTCGCTTAACTATGGGAATGAGTGATATAGCTCATTTTTCGAATGTAAAGCAAGAACGAGGGTTAGATTACCCTTACGCTCGGAAGGTAGAATTTTCTGTGAAGATGTCGTTTTAAATAAACTAATGTGAAATCTGTAATAAAGAATATCATGAAAATAAGGAAATATTTATTCCTATCGCTGATCGTGTTCATGTCTTCATGTTCGGATTGGTTGGATGTGAGCCCTAAGGATATTGTAGATGAGGATGATTTGTTTACATCTTATTTGGGATATCGGAATGCGCTTAATGGTGTTTATAAGCAAATGGGATCAACAGGGATGTACGGTAAGGAACTCTCTTGGGGCTTTATAGATGTACTAGCGCAATCTTATTACAGCGGAAGAGGTTATATCGGTCAAAATAATGATTATAATGATGTAATGGAACTTAAATATACAGGTGATAAAGTAAAAGCGTATATTGAAACGATATGGACGGAAACGTATAATGCAATTGCAAATTGTAATAATATTATCGCAAGAATTCAAATGGAAGATTCTACTATGTTTCCGCTAGGGAAGTATGAAAAGAATTTGATCTTGGGTGAAGCGATAGGACTTCGGGCGTTTTTACATTTTGATATGTTGCGATTGTTTGCTCCGGCACCAATTGTGGATGACCATAAACTGTATATTCCATATTTTGATAAGTTTCCATCCTATGGAGAGAATAATTGCACGGTAAGCGAAATGCTTGATTATATTACGGCTGATTTGAAGATTGCGAAAGATCTAGTAGCATCTTATGACACGCTTAATTCGGAACATGTTCTTCGTTTGACGAAAGATGGTGGTAATTTTATATTGGGGAGTAATTATAACCCGGATGATGTATTTTATGCTTTTCGTGGTTACCGCATGAACTATCCGGCCATTGTTTCTATTATGGCTCGGGTATATAACTATGCGGGGAAGCATGATGAAGCATATGTGGCGGTAAAAGAGGTTTTAGATTTAAGAACGATGTATGATGCTGAATATTATAATTTTACTCCGGATGCCGATGTGAGTTCGGATAGAAAAATGAGAATGGATTTGATTTTTGCGGTGGCTTCAAAGAATTTGTTGGAGAATTATCTTCCTTATTCAACACAATCAGGAGGAGGTTCGGGTGATGCGCGGCTTGTATTGAAAGATTGGTACACGTTGTTTGATGATGCGGCGGATTATAGAAAGACGAAATTGTCAACCTCTGTGAATGGAAGCACGAGATATTTTATGTCTAACCGGAATATTCAGATTAGCACGGAAGAGAATGATGTTTGTCCTATTATCCGGCTGAGTGAATTGTATTATATTTTGGCGGAGTATTATATGTCAAAAGCGGATTGGCAAGAGGCTACCAATCAGTTGGATATAGTACGTGCCGGACGGAATTGTACTAAAGGGCGTCTTTCTATAACCGATGAAGAAACATTTAAGGCTGAATTATTGAAAGAGGTTAGAAGAGAGTTTGCTTCAGAGGGTCAAAAATTCTTTTATTATAAGAAATTCAACGAGAAATTTTTAAGTAAGATGACCCAGAGTGATTTTATTTTGCCGTTGCCTGAAAGTGAAAGTATTAATTAATAACGTGTACGATAATGAAAAAATATACCTTTTTGTTTGTATTATTTACTTGCTATGTATGTAGCTTATGTATACAAAGTTGTAGTACTGAAGGTACAGAGGTCTACGGGCAAGAAAGATTTTTGTATATCGAGCGTCAAGTGAAGCGTGGAGAGGGAATTAACTGGGAATGGGTAAGGGTAGATACTGCTGTCGTTTCGATAGCTCATCATCCTAATACAGAGCGGATAGAATACCCGTTTCGGATTTGCTTGATTGGGGATACATTGAGTGCAGATGCCGAATATAAGATGACTATAGTGGACACGTTGACTAGGGTGGGAGATGGAATGGTGACATTACCGGATAAATTTGTCTTTAAGAAAGGGGTTGTTTCCGATTCTTTATGGTTGACGATTCATACGGATAAGGTGCCGGAAGATGGAGAGTTTTATATTACACTTCGGATTGTCGAGAATGAAAATTTTGGGGTCGGGTATAAAGGTTATACGGATGTAAAGTTATGGTTTAATAATATGAACACGAAGCCTGATTGGTGGGATAGTCGTATTGTTGATGTGTATTTAGGAGAATGGTCTCCGGAGAAGTTTAATACACTGGTGCTTGCCACGAATGGAATTACGAGCTTCGAAGGGTTGGCTGCTAGTGAAATGAGGTTATATTCATTAATGCTGAAGAACTATATTGAAGAAAAAGGTGTGACTGAAGCGAATGGAGATCCTATGGTTGTTCCGATTTATTAATTGATTAAAATGTACCATGTATGAAAAAAGTAAATTATTTCTTTATCTTTTTGTTTATATTCTTTATTAGTTGTTACGAGGATAAGGGAAATTATGATTATAAAGATATTCAGAGTATTGAGATTGAGAAATTTCCTGATATTAATAAAACAATGGGAGATACGGTGCGGGTTGAGCCGAAGTTTAATATAGAAATACCAGAAGATGCTTCGTATCTTTCGTTTGAATGGAGTATTGGTGGGGAAACTCGTCCGGATGATCCTAATTGGAATAGTCGAAACTTTTTTTGGATCGCGGATAGATTGGTGGAAAATTTTGAGGGACTTGTTCTAAAGATTACGGATTCCCGTTATGGGGTAAAGTATATGAAAAAAGGTTATTGTACGATTGCTGGGGAGTTTGATGCGTGGTTTTCTTGGACAATTCTTGCAGAGAAAAATGGTGAAGCTTGTCTTTCATTTTTTAAGACGGAAGAAACAGAATGGTCTTCTGATTGGTCGGTGGCAACGATTACCAAGTGGAAAGAGTATGACGATTTGTATTCTTCTAGGAATGGGGGACAGAAATTAGGACGTGGGGCTTTATGTATGCGAGAGCATTATTGTACGGGGGAGGATGCTGATGTAGGACAGTATTGGATATTTACAGAAGATGGGGCAAAGGATCTGGAAGGAATCGGTTTCACGAAAGATATTGATTTGAATCAGACGTTTATGGGAGGAAGTGTTCCTGCCGGAGCTGTCATTCAAGGAGGTGTATTTATGAAAATTGCGGATATCCTCTATGATCAAAACGGGTGTTTGTATTCACGTGTGAAATCAGATCCGCAACTATTTAATTCAGATTATTTCTTGGATGATCCGATAAAATACGATGGCAAAGTATTGGAAAAATGTGAGCCTGTCTTTGGGAGATATACGCAATATTATGGGAATTATATTCCAATTATAGATAGAAAGAATAATAGGTTATTGGCATTTTTGGATGGAACGCCTACTTATGGATTTGATGATTTGATAGGTGCGGCTCATGTTATGGAATTGCCGGAACCGACTCTTGAAAGTGGGGAAAAATTGCCGGATAATTATATTCCTTTGAATAATTTTGAAGGATATGAATTGCTTCATATATGTTATAAAAAAGTAACGACTAGTGGATTTCCCGGTTACTATGCTTTGTTTAGGGATGCGACGGGGCATTTCTATCTGGAAGAGTTCGCTTTAAGATCTTATATAGATGTTGTTCAAGGACCTTATCTGAAACTTTCCAATATAAAAGTATTTGATTTTGGTGGTAAATTGACACAAACACCTTCCTTGATGTGTGTTCCCCCCAATACAGCGACGGATTACGTGTTCTTTGCCGTGGATAATATACTTTACATGTATGATAAGGATACGGAAATATGGAGTGAATATCTCCGGTTCGACGCTCCGATTACTGCGATGGATGGGGATAATCATTTCAAAAATATGTTATTGGCGGTTGGTTTGGAAAATGGCGAATTTCATGTTGTGAATATTGTCAATGCGAAAAATAGACCTTTGGAAGAGAGGATTATGTGTACCGCTAAATCGCGATTTGGAAAAATTATTCAGATAAATTGGAAAATAGGTAACGGTTTTAGCAGTTGGACTTGACCGTAGCGTGTTGATTTCGGAAAGTAAGGCTCGACCTTTGTTGAGCCTTATTTCTTAAAATGCTTTTAATCAGACCTTGTTTTTAAGGATAAATTTTATGGGAAATAGTATTGTAAAAGTATGTGATTTGTCCCATCGGTACAGTGTGCAGTGGGCTATACAAGAGATTAATTTTGAAATTACGGGAAACGGTGTTGTCGGGTTGTTAGGTTCTAATGGGGCAGGGAAGTCTACCACGATGAATATCATCTGTGGGGTATTGAATCAGACCCAGGGAGACGTGTATATTAATGGGA
The DNA here is from genome assembly GCF_000379665.1 of Butyricimonas synergistica DSM 23225. Classification (GTDB taxonomy): domain Bacteria; phylum Bacteroidota; class Bacteroidia; order Bacteroidales; family Marinifilaceae; genus Butyricimonas; species Butyricimonas synergistica. The sequence goes on from NZ_KB903368.1 coordinate 205,920, forward strand.
TTAATTTAAGGGAGAATCCGGTTGAAGCTAAAAAGTATATCGGTTTTTTACCTCAACAGCCCCCGTTGTACACGGATTTGACCGTGGGTGAATATTTAAAGCATTCGGCGTTTTTGCGGTTAATGCCGGCAGAGGAAGTGGAGAATGCTGTTGACCGGGCTTTGGAACGTTGTGCGATAACTCATTTCAAGGATCGTCTGATCAAGAATTTGTCAGGAGGTTACCAGCAACGCGTGGGGATAGCACAAGCGATTGTGCATAACCCGAAATTCGTGGTATTGGATGAACCCACGAACGGGTTGGACCCGAACCAGATCGTGGATATCCGGAATTTGATCAGGGAAATAGCCAAGGATCATGCAGTTTTGTTATCCACTCATATTTTGTCTGAAGTACAAGCTATTTGTGACGAGATCAAAATGATTGAAAATGGAGAATTGGTGTTTTCCGGGACTATGGAGGGTTTTGATAATTATATAGCTCCCGAGAGTTTCGTGATAGAATTGGGGCGATCTCCCGGTAAAGCTGTGTTGAGTTCTTTGTGTGAGAATAGTGGAATAGAGGAATTGGAAAAAGGGCGTTTCCGAATTTATTTCAAGGAAGATGCCGAGATTACAGAGAGATATATAGAGGCGAGCGTGGCGAACGATTGGGATTTAAAAGATTTGCTAGTAGAACGTTGCTCGTTGGATGAAATTTTTGCTCAATTATCAGGAAAAAAAACAAAAATGTAGGATATAATGAAATTAAACAATAATATAAAGACAGCCATTCGTGTTGCCAAGATAGAGCTTAATTCTATGTTTTATTCTCCCGTGGCTTGGCTCGTGTTGGTTATTTTCGGGTTCCAGATTGGGATGGCTTTTGCACAAGTATTTGGGGAGCAGTTACGTTATCAGGATATGGGGTACGAACTATGGCAGGTTACTTCAGCCGTGTACAATAGTCAAATGAAAGGAATACTTCCCCCGATTCTGAGGTATATTTATCTTTATATTCCGTTGATTACAATGGGATTGATGAGTAGGGAATATCAAAGCGGTTCTATTAAGCTTCTATATTCTTCCCCGGTCAAAAATGCGTCTATTATCATGGGTAAGTTTATGTCCATGATGGTGTATGGAGCTGCGTTAATGGCTGTTTTGGGGGTATTCGTGTTGTTTTGTGCGATTACGGTAGTGAATTTTGATTATCCAATGGTGTTGACCGGAATGTTGGGATTGTATTTATTGATACTGGCATATTCTGCTATTGGGCTTTTTATGTCATCTGTAACTCGCTATCAAGTAGTTGCGGCTATCGGAACGTTAGCAATTCTTGCTGCATTGAATTACATTGGACATGTGGGACAAGATTATGAATTTGTTCGTAATATCACTTATTGGTTGTCTATCACGGGGCGTTCGTATCCTTTTATAGAGGGATTAATTGCCAGCGATGATGTGTTTTATTTCTTGATTGTTATAGGATTCTTTCTTGCTTTGTCAATATTGAAATTGAACACGGAGAAAAATATCATGTCTTTCAAAATGAAAGTGTTGAAATATGGTACGATTGTGGTAGTGACGATGTTGTTAGGGTATATATCTTCCACCCCGTACACGAAATATTATTATGATGCTACTTACACGAAATCCAATACGTTGACTAGAGAGAGTCAGGATATTATGAAGAAAATGGATGGAGGTTTAAAGATTGTCACTTATGTCAATTTGTTAGATGAAACTTTTTATTCCGGGTTACCGCGAAATAGAAATCGAGATTTTGAACGTTACGAAAAGTATTACCGTTTTAAACCGGACATGAAAATGGAATATGTCTATTATTACGATAAGACCCATAATTCTAGTCTTGAGTGGAGGTATCCTGACAAAACGGATGAAGAACGGGTTGACCTACTTTGTAAGGCAAATAAACTTGATCCGAATATGTTTATGAAACCGGAGGAGATCAGGAAAGTTATCGATTTAAAACCGGAAGCGAACAGATTCCTTCGTATTGTGGAGAGAGAGAACGGGCAAAAAGTATATTTGCGCACGTATAATGATAATTCGAAACACCCGGAAGAGGCTGAAATTTCGGCAGCATTGAAACGTCTTGTATCGCCATCGCCCCTTGTTGCTTTTTCAACAGGATACGGGTCACGTGAGATTGATAATTACGGGGGGCGCGGTTTTTATCTATTCGCGGAAGATAAGTGGTTTCGTCAGTCTTTGTTAAACAATGGGTTTGATACCAGAACAATCGATCTGGACCGGGAGGATATCGATGAATCGATAAAGATTCTAGTAATATCTGATTTGCGTACCCCTCTCTCGGATGTTGCCATGACTCGAGTACAGAATTATATTGATAAAGGAGGAAATTTATTTATCCTTGGAGATTACGGGAGAGAGGATAATATGAACCAGCTTATGGCTTCTTTAGGTGTCAAGTGTATGAGCGGAGTTTTGGTGAATGAAAATGAATATACCTCACCAACGGTGCTTGTTGCCTATTTTACACCAGAAGCGGCAAAGAGATATCCTATGTACGAGAAATTGCAGAGATACGGGTATGTTGTGGCATTGCCTACCGCTCAGGCTTTGGATTATTCGGGGGTTAAGGATTTCGAGATTACTCCCGTGCTCGTGTCGGATAAAGATGCTTGGATAGAGAAAGAAACAACAGATTTCGTGGATGGAGAATTTGTGTTTAATCCGGAGGCTGGGGAGATGAAAGGAGAGTATTCGCCATTGATTACTTTGAGCCGAAAAGTGGGAGATAAGGATCAGCGTATCGTGATTTCCGGAGACGCGGATGTCATTGCTAATGAAGCGTTGACTTCGCAATTCACGGGTATTAATGCCTCGAATTACAGTATTATTAATGGTTCGTTCCGCTGGCTATCTTATGATCAATTTCCCATTGATACCAGGAGGGCTAGTTATATTGATTCAAGGATACGGCTTCCAAAAGGTTGTCGCTCATGGGTGAACACCTTCTGTATGGGAATATTCCCGCTCAGTATCGCCTTTTTAGGTATAATGACAATACTTCGTAGAAAACGGAAATAAGAAGAGGATTATGGCAAATAAGATAGTTGAAGTGAAAGCTCTTTCACATCGTTATAGCGTGGAGTGGGCTATTAGAAATATAAATTTTGAGATCAATTCGAAAGGCGTTTTCGGTTTGTTGGGTTCCAATGGTGCCGGTAAGTCTACGACAATGAATATTATATGTAACGTGTTGACTCAAACAGAGGGACGTGTTCTTATTAATGGAATTGATTTACGGAAAGATCCGATAAAAGCTAAAATGTATATCGGTTTTCTCCCCCAAAAAGCTCCCTTGCACACGGATATGACAGTTGATGAATATTTATATCATTGTGCGGATATACGATTAATTCCTAAAGCCGATATCCCTGCAGCAGTAGAGAGAGCCAAGGAAAAATGCGGAATATCTCTTTTCAGTAAGCGGGTTATTGCCCATCTTTCCGGAGGCTACCAACAACGTGTGGGCATAGCCCAGGCTATTATTCATGATCCGTTGTTTGTCATTTTGGATGAACCCACGAATGGCTTGGATCCGAATCAGATCGTGGAGATTCGTCATTTGATACGGGAGATTGCCGAGGAGCGTGCCGTGTTGATTTCTACACATATACTTCCGGAGGTTCAGGCTGCTTGTGATTATATCATGATGATCGAGCACGGGAATATGGTGTTTGAAGGTACAATCGAAGAATTTAATCATTATATGGAGCCTAGTGTATTGTTGGTAATTATGCATAATGCCCCCGAGGATGATACGGAACTTTTAAATATTGAGGGGGTGAAACGGGTTGAACGATTGACCCGTACCCGTTTCCGTTTGCATTTTGAAGGAGATAGTTCCATCGTGGATAGAGTTGTAAACAAGTCAGTTCGCGATAATTGGCATCTTCGGGAAATATCGATGGAGAAAGAAGCGTTGGATAAAGTGTTTGCTAAATTATCAGGAAAATCATTCTAAAAGAAAATATTGATGAGAACAATAATGAGAATAATGAAGACAGAACTTAGAGTGATGTTCTTCTCCCCTATAGCTTGGATGGTTTTAATTGTTTTTGCGTTTCAGGCGGGCTTGACTTATTGCGATGAAATGAGCGATCAATTGCGGCATTTAGCCATGGGGTATCGTCCCTATAATGTTACGGTAGCTTTATTCGGTTATCGCGGAGTACTGGCAGAGATGTTGAATAATCTTTACTTGTATATTCCTCTTTTAACCATGGGGTTGATGAGTCGGGAATTGAGCAGCGGATCGATAAAATTACTTTATTCATCCCCTGTTTCTAATTTTCAGATTGTTATGGGAAAATACTTTTCTGTCGTGGTGTACGGGGTAATGTTGATTTTTATCTTGTTGATACCAGTGGTTTTCACGATATTTACAATTAAAGATCCGGATATCCCTCTTATGTTCACGGCGTTGTTGGGTGTTTTTATCACGATATGTGCTTATGCCGCTATTGGATTATTTATGTCCACGATCACGAAATACCAAGTGGTTGCGGCGATAGGGACATTGGCGATATTGGCTGTGTTGAATTTTATCGGAGGAGTGGGACAGGATATTGATTTTGTTCGTGATATCACTTACTGGTTGTCTATTTCCGGGCGTTCCAGAATCTTTTTAGAAGGAATGATTTGTAGTCGTGATATCTTGTATTTTATACTTGTGATCTTTATGTTCTTGGCTTTCACATTTATAAAATTGCAGGGAGAACGATTGAAAAGATCTGTCGTGACAACGAGTATAAGTTATCTTTTGGTTCTTGCATTTGTATTATTGGCTGGATATGGTTCTTCCCGTCCGGCAATGATCGCTTATTATGATGTTACTGCCACGAAAGTGAATACGTTGACACCCAATAGCCAGGAGATTATGAAAAAGTTGGATGGAGGTTTAACCTTGACCACTTATGTCAATCTTTTGGACGACACGTGGTATAATGGTTCGCCGGGATCCAAGAATTATGATATGAAGCGCTTTGAACGTTACGTGCGCTTCAAGCCCGAGATGAAGATTGAATACGTGTATTATTATGGAAAGGGAACAAGTCCGCATTACGATAAGGTTTATAAAGATTTGTCCACCGAAGAACGTTTTCTGAAAGTTTGTGAAGGAAGCGACTATAATCCGAAGATGTTTATCTCGGCGGAAGAGGTGAACAAGACCGAGGATATTTCTGCCGAGAACGGGCGATTCGTTCGGGTCTTTAAACGAGATAACGGACAGAAAGCATATTTGCGAATTTATAATGACCAATATGTTCATCCTTTCGAGAGCGAGATTACAGCAGCTCTTAAAACATTAGTGGGTAAATCGCCTAGAATTGCTTTCGTTACCGGTCACGGGGAGCGTGGTTGTGGTGACTATGGGGATAGGGGATATGCTGCTTTTGCTAAAAATCCTGCTTTCCGTAATGCGTTAATCAATCAAGGATATCAGGTGCAGGAATTAACCTTGGATAAACCCGTACCTGAGAACGTGGATGTCGTGGTTATATCGGATATGAAATCTTCTTTTACTTCAGAAGAATTCGAGAATTATCGTTCTTTTGTTGATCGGGGTGGGAATCTGATTATTTTAGGGGAATCTAGACGTCAGGCTTTCATGAATCCTCTTGTGGAAGAGTTAGGTTTACGTTTTTCTGATGGAATATTAGTGGCTCCTTCCAAGCAGTATTTAGCTGATATTATAGCGGCGAATATCATGGAAGGTGCGTTAAACGTTTCACCCTATTTTGCCAATATGATAAAGCGCAATAATACAGTGATAACACCTTCCGCATGTGCCGTGCAAGTGATCGATTCCATGAAAGGGTTTACAATATCGGAGGTTTTGGCAACTCGCCCCCAGGGATCTTGGATTGAATATGAAACCACTGATTTCCTGAACGAAACCGTGACAATAAATCCGAATAAAGGAGAGGTGGAACAATCTAATTCCGTGATGTTGTATCTGACACGGGATATTGCGGATAAACAGCAACAGCGGATTTTTGTAATCGGGGATTCAGATTGTTTGTCCACGAAAGAGTTGTCGACAAGTAGAGCCGGGCTTAACGGGGCGAATTTTGAATTGATAACAGAAATGTTCCGTTGCTTGTCTTACGGTGAATACCCGATAGAAACCAGTCGGGTTCGTCCTCCGGATGACAATGTTTATCTTTCCCAAAATTCACTGATCTGGCTGCAACTCCTGTTTATCTGCTTGATCCCGTTAGGTATTATGGTTTGGGGAATTACATTTTTGATAAGAAGAAAAAGAAATTAGTATAAAATTGTAGATGTGTTTTTGAAAAAGGAATCCTGTTCTTTTCGGATTCCTTTTTTTATTTCAAATAATATCCTATTTAGTCTCGGACATATGAAGGGAGATTTATTTTATTTACGTTATCTGCTGTAAGTTGTATCCTAAATATGCCGCTGTTAGGCGGCACAGGTACCTGTTATTGTTGCATTTGGTTAATGCAATCGGTTAATATACTGCTAATCTCCTTGCAATCATTAACTAGCTCCTCTAATTCGCTTTCATCCATAAAGTTTGCCAATTCATATTCCTCTGGCGTATGTATAAATTTGTTCAAAGCGTTTAGAAGCAGCATTGCATCGTCTTTCGATGTGGAAATAGAGAATTTATTAGAATATTCGCTACTCGGATCTAATTTTTTTATATCCACCTCTCCATTTTTGATACTTTCCAATAAAATGGCTGATAAATCTATTACCACATCAATAGCCATATCAAAATGCGGTTCTTTCGATTCATCTATACTGAAATAGACATCTCCTCCATTTACCGCATCTTCTTTTAGCGGAGTATTCAAATGGATATCAGATAAAATTTCGCTTAACTTGAAATTGCTTTGCTCTTGAGTTCCGAAATAATCCAGCAATAGAAGGGAATCATCACATCCACCTACATAATTGCCCCACCATTTTTTAATGTAGAGTTCCATATTCTTTAGTTTGTAATTTATTTATTTGACGATAATGGTTGTTTTGCCCACGTAACCTGCGAGTTAACAATTATAACGTAATTTTGTATGTTTCAATTGTTTTCGTAGCATTGAACATTTTTACGGATGTATCCATCATCTCTTGTATATAATCTCCGGAATTCATTGTTGAAAAGAATAGAATATCCTCTCTTTTGAAACCGTTTTTCAAGAATATTTCATCGGGAATTTGTCTGATACTTCTTTCCAATACAGAAAGTAAAACTTGCGCAAACGCCCACTTTTCATCAGACGGATTTAAAAAATCAATATCCTTGCAATCTTCAACAATGTCGACAAGAGGCTGATAAAGGAAATTCGGTTCAAGTCCGTTTTCCCAATCGTAATACTGATCAATGTTATTACTGCAATCCCATGTCAGATAAAAGCCATAAAAATCATCTGTTGTTATAAAGCCAATGGCACATGTGTTTTTACCTTTGGCAGTATTCAGAATCTTGTCGATTTCATGAGGTAACTCCAGGGAACACCTTTTGCTAAATTCCTCCAATTTTGCTATATCCATCTTTTATTATAAATTTTCTTGGTTATTAATTAATCAGATACTTTTTTATTTTTCCTCACATCAATATGAAGTAAATCATCGTGGTCTGTAATACTGTATAATTCCATAAAATCCAACGTCATCAGATAAAATTCATCCAGACCTTCACAATCACCTATGAATACATGTATGTCGGACATCCTTGCTTTATAAATAACAAAATCTTTGTTCCAATAGTTAATGATGAAATAAAGAACCGTATTCTTGTCTATGACATCCAGTAAATGCCAATAGGGATCTTCCCTATTGCAATCAATGCTATATGGTACATATTTAAAGTTTAACCATAATGCACGGGGATTACCAACCACAAAAGTATCATATAGTCTTTGTATTAACCACTCTTTATCAGCATTTTCTATTTTCTGAAATAAAAGATTATTATCCTTGATTGTTCTTTCTATTTCTTTATAATCAAACATGGCATTTTGTTTCGTCGTTTATGGAATTAAGCTAACTGCATTTAGTCGTTGAGTTGATTGTTATCAATGTTTTTATATTATTGTCTTATGACATCAGGTACTAATATGCTGCCTTCCCAATATGTTTTACCTCTTTATTATCAATCTTACAACACCATTTTACATGTGTGAAGTTTTGTATATTACATACAGTTACACATCCGCTTGCCAATAAATCATCTCTGTTGCCTGTTTCATCGTAATCGATTTCGCAAATTTCAATTCTTAAGCCTTCTGCCAGAAAATGTTCATTTCCACAAACATCTTTCCTTACATCAGATTGAGATAATAAGACCAGATCATCTTCTAGCCATTCATTAAAATCAACTTTAAACCTTGGTGTCATATTTCATTGATAATGGGATGCAGCTTGCCGCCGTTAGGCGGTACAGGTGCTTGTTATCCAACTACGCAATTTGTTCTATTCGGCATTTCTGACATAAGGGATAAGAAGCAATGAATGGTTCTATTTTTTGTTTCATTTCAGCAAATGAAATCCCATAAAAATACAAAGCTGTCCATTCATTCCCTTCCCAATAACTATAAAAGCGACCTATGCTCTCCATAGCTGATTCCATCTGCTCAATGACATGATTAATGTCACAACTCTCATAAACTTCATCCGGCAATTCCGTTCCATTGCCGTAATAAGCCAATCCCTCCAAAGTTCCTACTTCTATCTTAAATTCAGGTGTCATACATAATAATGCTGAACCTTTGGGAATACCTATTTTATTAACAAGTTCTACCAAACGGTTTATGCTATCTTGCTTATCATCATTTAGGTGAATCTCTATATCACAGGAGATAATCTCTCCGGTTTGTGGATTTTGTAGCGTTCCTCCACCCATTACTTCTCCCAATTTTTCCTTTTCAAGAATTTCTTGAAGTGCATCTTCCAAATCATGTCTGTGCATGGGTTGCAAACGTGAGTTCAAATTCAATGTTAGTTCCATATTTTTTATTATTTTATTTGTTGGATAATGTCCGGCAGATAATCAACCGTTAGGGGAGATTCATCCGTTTGTTATGTGCCTTATTTATCATTCTTCTTCGTATTCTTCAGCACTTTTAAGGCCTCGTATGAAGTCCTCAAAATTTTCTGCTAAAGGAGTTATTTTGAAATCAGATTCTTGGTCGATATGCACAACTTTTGGTTCTCCGAGTGGACCACATTCTCGATAATCTAAGAAAACCATATCATGCCCTGCACTCGGACAATCACAAATAGCGACTCCAATAGCAGGATAGCCCCATTCATCAATCATAAACTGACTGCCAATTTCACCACATAGTGAATAGTCCTTTTCCCTACCTATACCGTAAATGCCAGTTATAGCAATATGATCTTTAGCCCAATTTGTGGGTGAATCAGTAGGGAAGCATGTATTGAAAGGGATGCCTCCATTATGCTGCTTCATCAGCCATATATAGGAAGCTGGCAACTTGTATCCTAATTCTTTCTCTACATCAGCTATCAGTTCATCAGTTGGGACATCACTGATATACGATTTACGAGCATAGTAATTATCATCCCAGAAGTTTGTAAAATCAAAACCTTCAAATTCTTTTTCCATATCTCATTTTTTATTTTGTGGCACATAATGTAACGCTATCAGCGGATTCCGCTGTTATTTTTTCTAAGTATATTACTTTGCACAAATATAATAGAAGTGCAGTACACGACGAACGGTGTACTGCACTTTTTCCGTATATCGGGTAGGTTTTAATATTTACTGCTTGAATCCCTTGCTTTTCCTTTGTGGTCGGTTGGCGGTGAAGTTTTCTTTACTCTATATCTTTAATAATATGTATTGCGTTCAATGTCTGCGGAAATCCGATATAGGGTAGGCATTGTATCATGGCGGCGACGAGGGTAGCTTTGTCGTTGCCGGCTTTGATATTGCCTCGGGTGTGCGATTCGATTTGCCGGTCGGCACCGAGAGCTGCCAGTACACAGAGGGACAACAATTCACGGGTTTTGACGTCCAGTCCGTTGCGGGTGTAGAAGTCGCCGAAACACATTTCCGTGAGAAGGCGGGGAAGGTCTTCATTCATCCCGTCGGGGAGAGCTTTCAAGCTTTCTTTCATTTTTTCGCCGTAGAGCGGAAATTGGATTTCTTTCCCTTTCTCGAATCGTTCGTCTTCTTTCACGGTTTCTTGGGATTCTAGCGGTAAGGCAATTCCTTTTTCTTTAAATACCTCGTTGATCGTGCTAACTGCATTTAGCGTCTTCGGGAAGCCGATAAACGGGGCGCATTGATAGATGGCTTCACGCAGTTCAACGGGAGTGACTCCCACGTTTAATGCGGCGGCAGCGTGTGCTTTCAGTTGGGGTAAGGTCTGCATGGTAGCCAGCGTCACGCAGGTAATCATCTCGCGGGTCTTCACGTCGAGTTCCCCGATGTGGAATACTTCCCCGAAGATAAATTTTTGAAGAATATTCATTAATTCGGGATCCGAGCCTTGTCCGGTTAGTGCTTCTCCGCCGAACAGGGTGGTGTAATTCTTTTTACATAACTCGATTCTATTCATATCTTTTTCGTTTTTAGGCTTTTCTTGTGCAAAAACCGGTGCCGCGACCGACAGGGCAAATACAAGCATTAGTAACTGTTTTTTCATAAAGTTTTTTATTTCTGAAGATTGTGTGTTGCCCTATCTCACGGCTTCCGAGTATTCTTCGTCTGTCACTTCGCCTATCCATTCCGTCTTATTCTCGCTGACCCTGGGGGTGATCCCGATATGCGTGAAGCGGCTGTCTGGTGCGGCTCCGTGCCAGTGAACTGTGTTGGCTGGGATATTCACCACATCGCCAGGTTGTAAACGTTGTGCCGGTTTACCTTTTTCTTGGTAGTAACCGGTACCTTCCGTGCAAAGTAAAATCTGACCGATCGTGTGCGAGTGCCAGTAATTCCGGGTTCCCGGGGCAAAAGTGACATTGTATACGTTACACTCGTACTCCGGTTGACCGGATAGGTTTTGCAACCAAGCTTTCCCGGTGAAATTTGCTGTGATTGGGGTTCCCAAACCTAATATTGGTTCTGTTTTTTTTTTGGATACTTTCATTGTTAATTTGTTTTGATTATTGTTTTCACTGTTATTACCATCCTTGCATGAATTTGTAAATATCATAATCATGCAAACCATTATTAGAACGCAATTTTTCCTCATATGCTTTCTTATTTTAGGTTAAAATTTTGTTTAATTCTATTCGGTTTCTTTATTACAAAGATATTGTGGTTTGTTTGACGGGATGGAATACGTATTACAGATGTTTGTACCAATTTTACAGGTTGGGAATAAATACACGTAACATTGCGTGCGTGTTTTCAAAAAGAGGGTAGGGGGGAGCCTTATTTTTTAACCCATTTCACGGCATCGGCTACGATAAAGTGTTTCGGGCTGTTTCCCCGGTCGTCCAGGATCACTCTCGCTTTGCCTCGCGGGAAATAGAATTTCCCTATCGAGAACCATCCCCGGTGTTCCCTGGAGATGTCAATCTTGATTTCTTCGCTCTTGCCCTCGCTGTCTTCTATCGTGTAATGGTAGCACGTCCCTTCTGCGTGAGTGTCTATGTCCGTACGCTCCTCCCAGTGTTGTATCACGTAAACCTGCACCTCGCGCATCCCGGCTTCCGGCAATTCCGCTTCCCAGACCGCCTTGAACTTCCCTCGCCCGCGTTGCCTGTAATACGCGCTTCGCACCACGTCCCCGTGTAAATGTGGAGAGATCCATTTCGTCCATCCCTCGCGTCGTTGGACAAAATTGTCTTCCGGGATAACCTCTTCCCTGCCGAGGACCCGTTGCAGCCAACCGGTGGAATTTCCTTCCAGGTGGAACCCGGGATCCTCGTTGTCCACGATAATCTCCCCGGGGGAGACGAGAAACTCTCCCGGGGAAATATCATGAACCCCCACCGTCGTGTCGGAAGTGTGTAAAGATGGCGGTTGCAACGTTGAAGAGTAAGAGGGGGGGGTGTATCCCCCCGGTTTATTCTGGGACAGGCCGAAATACACGTCAGCGCCATTTCCCAGCACGCTGATCTCTTTACATTCCCCGGGCTGGATGTAAAAAATATCAGTAAAATAAATGTCAGCCAGTAACAAAAATCCTCCCTGCCCGGACGGGTTATACACCTTTAACGAGGTTTTGGTCCGGCGGGGGAAAGGTTCTCTCACCACCTCGTACTTGATGTCTTTTATCAAGAAACAGGGTAACTCCCGGGACGTGTACCATCCCGGTAAAAACGGCATCAGATCCACCCCGAGATCCGACTTGATATCCGCCACCAGTTCTTCCAGTGGGATCTCCCGGGGACGTTCCCGGTAATAATCCCTCAAGTAACGATAAAAGTCATCGAACTTCATCCCGTGCCAGCAGACGTAATTTCCCAGTACCACGCCTTTCTGCTCGATGATGGAGTTCAATAAATGGGGATCCATGCCCGGTTCGTTTAATGCGTCTTCTAGGCTCTTGTCTTTCAAGTAATCTCGCACCCCGTTCGGGATGTTGAAATTCATTCCCCCCTTTCGTCTGAGAATTTGCTGCATGGTTCGTTTCAATGCGAGGTCTAGCACGGGGTAATCCGTGGAAATCACCCTCCCTGCCGGGACCTTCATCAAGGGATAACAAGACACCTCGTTGCCCCGGGACGAGGGGATGGAGGAACAGAACAAGTCGTTAACGAACGTGTCGTTATCCCGGCAATAAATATCTAGATCCAGCAAATTACCCACCGCAATTTGTACTGTATTACCCTCGAACCTTTTCACCGATATCTGTTCAGGTCTTCTCGTGGCCGCAAACCGGTTTACGCTGTATCGAAAATCGTACAACCATGCCAGGCTAGCCCCGAGCTCCGGGTAGAACACCATCCCCGGTTGCGATAGCTCGCTCTTTCCCTTGACCGCCCGGAAATAGGAGGTGAAAGCCAGGGGGGTTTCTATCAATCTTAACTTGCCAGACGGGTATTCGAAGTCACCCCTGTCCCCGATCTCTTCCTCTATCAAGTACTCGATCTCGTCATGGCGCAACCTGGTGAAGGCTCCCGAGAAGAAGTCATGCCCCTTGAAGTGATACACCTCTATCGTGAAAGGATTTGACACGTGTTTCTTTTTTCCTCTATTATACGGGTCTATACTCACGTTAAAATCCTTCACCCGTGCGCTTTTCCGCGCGTAATACCCCGCGCACAAGCTGATCCCTTCCAACGGAGTTCCCGTGTCGAAACACCAGTCGCCGCCTTCCCGTCTTGAAACGCCTTGCGAGAGTACGGCGCGATCGCCCGCGTCTTTCACTCGCAAGTGAAAGCGGGTGAAATTCACTCCCGGTACCGGTTTCGATAAAGCCACGGGAGGGATGGTTACCGGGTACCAGATACATTCCGGCAACAACAAGGTGAACTCCTTCCCGGTGTAAGCGTAACGGCGTCCCCAGTGGAACGCGGCGTCAAAACGGCTCGTGTTGTAATAATCCTTGTCGGGGATATCCAAGTAACAAACCCGCTCGTCTATTTTCCCAGAGTAATCCATCTCGAGCACCACGCTGTCCCCCTCCGGCAGGGGAATATCCACGACCAGGGCTTGTCCTTCTCGTTTGAAGGTCACTGCCTTATTCCCGGATTCCACCCGGTTTACCTTCAAAAAGGGATTCAGGTACAGCACCACCCGCGATAAATTCTTCCCCGTCGGGTTCCATACCTCCAGTCGGCTGGAAAGGTTTAACTCGTCCCCGGAGTTGGAGAAAACGATATCGTGTTCCTTCACCCGGGGCGTGTGTTCTCCCTCGTGCTCGAGGTAAACCGCCCGGTATCTCTCCCTTGCCCGCTGTTCTTCCCGGAAAGATTTGTCCCGCGCCCACCCGAAACAAAACCCGACCAGCAACAAGATGCCCCCGAGCCGCGACAAGAAACGGGGACTTGAGACCCGGTTGAACAAACGTCGCGAGAAACAAACGGTCAGCATGAATAACCCGGCACCGCCAAACAGGAAACATGCCCGGTGCAACAGGTAAGCCTTCAAATCCACGTGTCCCATCACGGGAGAGAACAGGTTAGACTGGTGTGTCGCCAGGAAATTGAAGGCGTCCCAGCGCTTTCCCGGCAACACGGTTACCGTCAGGAAAAAGAGGATCATCAACGACAATAGCGACAGCCAGCGGTTGCTTAACGAGAAAACTATAAAGAAGGAGAGCGCCAGCATGAATACCGTGGAAGGTAGAGTCAAGGTGAACCAGTAAAACATGTAAACGGGAAAACTGAACGGGGCGTTGCTGGCAATGCCGTTCACCGCCATGCCCGCTGCCATCACCACGAGGCTCAATAGCGCGAATCCCGAGCCCATGCCGGCAAACTTCCCGGCGATATACTCGAGGTTGCTTTCCGGGTGTACCCGGATCGCGTCAAGCGTGGCAGTACCCCGCTCCCTCGTCCAGAGGTCTAGCACGGCAAAGGGTATAAAAAAGGACTGGAACAGACAAAGAAGAAAAGCGTTCACGTAAGGGATGGAAGAAGGCAAAGCCACCATGCTCCAGCTGTAAACACCGTAAGTACTTTGACAAGCGACGTGGAACGAGAATATTCCCGCCACGAGCAGTAAAGCGTAAACCCGAAACGCCCAATTACGTCCCAGCAACAATAACTCGCTTTTTGCGACTTGATACACGAACGCCCTGTTCATTTTCCCTTGGTATTAAATGTAATTAGTCATCTAGCGGAATCTCATTAAGCCTGATGTCTCCATAAATAATAAGAGCAGGATCATCTTCCTGTATAGTAAAGGTACGTTCAAATGGTTCATAACCTGTCTTTTGGAATGTTACTTTATATGCTCCAGGCGATTTACACGTGAACGAAAATCGATTGCCTGATAATTCATATTCAAAATTTCCATTATCTGGTTGAGTTATTTTACTAACTTCAACGCCTTCCGGGTACACGTCACAAGCACCATAATAAATGCCTTTACTTGGGGCACTTATCATTGCACTCCCCATAAAAAATACTAGAGCCAAAAAAGATTTTAAAACAAGTGATTTCATAGTTTTTCATGTTTAAAGTTTTTGTAATAAAAGTAATCTCATGCACATTTTAAAACTAAAATGACACGTGAAGCACAGCACATTTCGGGTTTTAGACTAATATTGTACAAAATTAAGGAAAAATGTATTTCGTGTATTTTGGAAAAACAAGAAATTATAATTATTTAATATTTTGACTACTAGAAACAACTTTTGCGAAATTAGCTTATCCAAAGGCGAAGGGAAGTTAGCAGGTTCCATAACACGTGTAGAGCGATAACATAACCGAAGCCCAACCGGATTCTTGTGTATCCGAAGATCAAGGCCCCGGCGAAGATGGATAAGAAGAACGTTATTGGCATGTTATAGATATGATATATCGTGAAAAGAATTGCCGATAGGTAAAAAATAACGGTCGGGTGGGTATTCCATGTATTTTCAAGCCTCGTGAGCTGTTTGTTAAATAAACTCGTGATCAGAAAGAGTATTGCCGCGATGAAAAAGATCGTCCCATATAAAAAGAGAATATGAAAGACAAGGTCCGTTCCACAAAATAGCCGAAATTTGTAAACGTATAAAAGGTAAGAGATGTGAAACGATAGAATGAGGCTGAATGAAATTTTAATCTTCGTGGTGTTGAATGAACAGAGTGCATAGCGGTAACTAAATTCTTCAAGAACGGGGGATAATAGAATGACATGAAATATGTTCCATGCTTTCCATTCGTTAGTTAGATGTGTTAATCGGTTTATCGGGTTGGGCATGATTGGTTTGCTGGCAATAATGGTTTGCAATATCATTGATAATATGTTGCACCCCATTACAATCAAGAGCAGCCACATAAATATAGTGAAGAATTTCTTTATCTTGTTGCCGGGATAATCTTTAAAAGATTCGAATTTCGGCTTTGCCAGAAATTGAAAGATGTCTGTTATGGTATTCATGGCTTATAAAGTATATACGATTTCCCAAATATAGAAATAAATTTGAAAATAATCGTGAAAGAAAAATATTTATTACCGGGAGTAGTTCTCCTGTTATTATGGTTTATTGTATAAAATAATATAAAAGACATATCTCAATAAGTTATATTTTAGGGATATTACAGGTATTTTCTAGGTAGCTGCTCCCATTCAAGTCCTATTCTGCTCCTATTTAAAGCCTGTTTTAATAAAACATTTATTGTATTTTATTTGTATTTGAATGAATTTTGTTATATATTTGCTCTATCAGATATTTGTTAAAGATATAGGGGGAAGATAAGATTTCACCCTGACTTCTTTAGGATAACGGTCGGTGTTACACGAGTAAAACAGAGAAGGTATGGCTACATTAAATGATTCTTTATTGAGAGGGGCGTCTGGGAAGCTTGATGGTTACGTGATTTACCAGGTAGGTAAGAAGACGTATATTCGGAAATTGGCGGAGAAGGTGTCTAACCCTCGGACGGACGGGCAGACGATGCAACGTGCGAAGTTGCCGGGAGCGCAGACGATGTATCGTGCCATGCGGGATGGCGTGTTGAAAGACGTGCTTGATGTTGCGGCTCGCGAGGAAGAGCGGCGTTCCGGTTACCATTGGTTCTTGCACGCGAATATGAACGTGTTCGGGAAAGACCACTATATTGATTATTCGAGATTGGAATTGACGGCAGGGAGTTTGCAATTGCCTTTTGAGATGAAAATGGTCGAGGGGAACGAAACGTATGTGTTGTTTAGCTGGATAGACAATTCCGGTTCGGTGACGGCACAGGCGACAGACCGGTTGCTGGTGGCAGCGATATTTGACGATGAACCGTATAGTCCCGTTGTTTTGGAAATGGATACGGCTTGTAGGGCTGACGGGGCGGGAGTCGTGAATTTGCCGGAGGGCACGTGGAAAACGGTGCATTTGTATTGTTTTTTCGCTTCGGAAACGGAGAGGCGTTATTCCCCGTGCCGGTATTTTTGTATTAGTAAATCTTAAAAAGGAACGGTTATGGCTATATTCGATTCGACTATTTTTCGGGATTTGTCGGGGTCCGTGGGAAACGTGACTGCGTATAAATTGGGTGACAAGCAGGTGGTGCGGGCAAAGACTTTTATCGTGCGGGACCCGAAGTCTTTGGCACAATTGAAGCAGCGTTTGCGGATGAAGGTGGTAGTTAAACTCAGGTGGGGATTTGTCGGGGTATTGCCCTTGGGGTTTTGTACTTCGTCGAATAAGGCATGTTTGAATGGTTTCTTGAGAGAGAATATCAAAAAAGTGGAGGTGGATGATGATTTGAACGTGACGTGCGATTTGTTGTCCCTTTCGCTTTCAGCCGGGGAGTTGGCGTTGCCATCGATACGGGCGGAGGTGCGTGTGGAGGAGCGGCAGGTGGTGTTTCGTTGGGAACGGCAGCCGTTGATGCCTTATATGTTCAAGGATGACCGTTTGTACGGGGTGGTGTACGAGAGCGATTTGCGGAAGTGTAGGGGGGTGGAGTTGGGGACGAGGGGAATAAGCGGGGAACTGGCGTGGAAGTTGCCGGAGAAGTGGGATGCGGGAAAGTTGGTGGTGTATGGCTTTGCCGTGAGTGCCGACGGGAAGAAGGCATCGGGGACGTTGGGCGTGTGCAGGAGTTGAACGAGAGGTGGTGGTTTGTAAAGATGTTGTAAGATGGATGATTTTCAGGATAGTGATATGTTGGTGAAGTCCTTGCGGAGCGGTGAGGAAAGGGCATTCGTGTATCTTTTTGATAATTATTATGACGGTTTGGTGAATTATGCCGGGCGTATCGTGAGGGAGGCGGAGTTGGCAAACGATTTGGTGCAGAGCACGTTTTGCAAGCTTTACGAGGAGAGAAAAGGGTTGGATGTACGGCTGTCGATCAAGTCGTATTTGTATAAGTCGGTGTATAATAGTTGCCTGAACGCGATCAAGCATCAAAAGGTGGTGCGTAATTATATCGACCGGGAGATGCTGGATTTTTATTTCGAGGAGGTGGTGCAGCGGCCGGAGGTGGAGGTGGAATTGCTGGAGCAGGATCTGAGAAAGGCGCTTGACGAGGCGGTGGATCGGTTGCCGGAGCGTTGCCGGGAGGTGTTCGTCTTGAGTAAAATGGAGGAGTTGTCGAACAAGGAGATTGCGGATAGGTTGAATATTTCCGTGAAAACGGTTGAAGCACAAATGACTAAGGCTTTATCCCGTTTGCGGAAGGATTTGGAATGGTTACTTTGTGTTATTTTTATTACAAATTTTTGATTCGGGCGTAGGGGTTATCCTTTTCTGGGTTGTCATATAGGTATAAAGGAAAGTACTATGGCAAACGAAATGGATAAATTGATATGGCGAGTGCTTGACGGGAAGGCTTCTCCCGGGGAAGTTCGCCGTGTGGTAGAGTGGGTGAGGGAGCCGGGCAACAGGAAGTATTTTCGGCAGTTGCGGAAGGTGTGGAATCTGGTGAACGGTCCGCGTGTCACCCCGGAGCGGAAACGGGAGGAGTTGGAACGGTTCCGGAATTTCATGCGGCAACAGCCCGGGGGAAAAGAAAGGCGTTTCGTCCGGAGGATGGGATGGTACAAGTACGCTGCCGTGGTGTTTATTCCTGTTTTGATTGTTGTTTATTTGTCGTGGCACGAGTTTGCCCGTGAGGATACGCGGGTGCTTTTGAGCGAGGAACCGGTGTACCCGGGTACCCGTCAGGTGATATTGACTATCGCGGGCGGGGATACGATTGCCTTGCAACCGAATCGGGATGTGGATATACAACTGGCAGGGCAGTTGCGTGTTGTTGGTTCGGGAGAGAGCATCGCTTACGAGTTGGGCGAGGGTGAGAACGAGGGCGAGGAGCGGTATAACACGTTGGCGACGCCGGTCGGGGGCGAGTATCAGGTGGTGTTGTCCGACGGATCCCGGGTGTGGTTGAATGCCTTGACGGAGTTGCGTTACCCGGAGATATTCAAGGAGGATTGCCGGGAGGTGTATTTGAGTGGGGAGGCTTATTTCGAGGTGGAGCACGATCCGGGACGTCCGTTCGTGGTGGTGGCGAACGGGGTGGAAGTGACGGTTTACGGTACGCGGTTTAACGTGAATAATTACGGGGCGGATGTGGTGCGGACCGTGCTTGTCGACGGTAAGGTGGGAATACGGGTTGCGGGCTCGGGCAAGGAGGTTGTGTTGAGCCCGAGTGATATGGCGGAGTGTTTCGAGGGTACGCGGGAGGTGAAGGTGAGGAAGGTGGACCCCTATGTGTACACGGCGTGGAAGGAGGGTAAGTTCGTGTTCGAGGATGAACCTATCGAGGAGATTATGTTGCGGTTGAGTAACTGGTATGGTATAAAAGTTTTTTATACTGACGAACGGGTGAAGAAACAAACTTTCACGGGTGTGATTACCCGTTACACGGAGGTGGGTAACGTGTTGCATTTGATAGGGGAAACGGCTGTCGTGCGATTCCAGTTGAACGGGAATGTCGTGACCGTGGGCACGTGATAAAGATAAAACCGGCAGTTATTGGGCTAACTACCGGTTGTAAATTGATGCGTTTGCATCAAAATGTCAAACAAATTACAAAGTTATGAAAAAATTTGAAGAATCGGGAATTTATGTCGCGAGAGGGTGTGTTTTGCTGTTGTTTTTGTTGTTTTCGACGGGAATTATGGCGCAACACCAGAAGGTGACGATCGACGTGAAAGATGTCGGTGTTCAGGACGTGTTTAAATCTATTAACAGGCAGACGGGGTTGGATTTCGTGTATGGGGCGTTGCAGTTGAAGGAGCTTGGTACGGTGACGCTTCAGATGAGGGATGTGGCGGTGGAGGAGGTGATGGCGAAGTTGTTTGCCGGAACGCGGTTCGAGTACAAGTTTGAGATGAAGTCTATTATTATCAAGGAGAAGGGAAAGAGGAATGAACCGGGGAACTTGAGTTTGAGCGGGAGCGTGAGGGACGAGCGTGGGAACCCGTTGCCGGGGGTGACGGTGGCAGTGAAGGGTATTCGTTTGGGTACTGCCACGGATAAGGACGGGAAGTATAAGTTGGTTTTCCCTCGGGTGGAGAAGCCGGTTATCGTGTTTTCTTTTATCGGGATGGAAACGGTGGAGGTGAAGTACGCGGGCAAGGACACGATCGACGTGGTGATGCGGGAGAATGTCGCTGAACTGGAGGAGGTGTTGGTGCAAACGGGTTACCAGTCGATAGACCCGAGAAAGAATACCAGCGCTGTCACCACGATCAAGGCAGCGGATATTATGGCTCCGGGGTTGCAGACGATAGACCAGATGCTGGAGGGGTACGTGCCGGGGATGGTTTTCATGCAGAACACGGGACAGATTGGTGCCGCGCCGCGTTTGCGGGTGAGGGGGACTTCCACCGTGTTGGGGTCGCAGGAGCCATTGTGGGTGATTGACGGGATCGTGCAGGAGAATCCGGTGAACGTGGATCCCTCGCAAATTAATGATTTGGATTTCGTGAATTTGCTGGGGAATGCCATATCCGGCTTGAACCCGGAGGATATCGAGCAGATCGATGTGTTGAAAGATGCCTCGGCAACGGCTATATACGGTGCCCGGGCGGGGAATGGCGTGATCGTGATCACGACGAAGAAGGGAAAGGCGGGGCCGCCCTCGGTGTCGTATTCGTTTTCCGGCACGTATACCCGTCGCCCTTATTACACGGACCGCGCGGTGAACGTGATGAATAGCGAGGAGCGGATTGATTTCTCGCGGGAGTTGATTGCCAAGCAGACGGTTTACCCGACAATTAAGACTTGGATCGGGTACGAGGAAGCGATCAGGAAGTATTACCGGGGAGAGATTTCTTTCGAGAAGTTCCAGCAGGACGTGGGGTATTACGAGCGGGTGAACACGGATTGGTTCGATTTGTTGATGCAAAATTCATTCTCGCATAAGCACACGCTGAGTTTGTCGGGCGGAACGGACAAGACGAAGTATTACGCTTCCGTGGGGTATAGCGATATGAAGGGTGCCGAGCGAAGGGAGAAAAATAAGTTGTATTCGGTCAGCCTGAAGGTGGATGTGAATTACAACCGTTTCGATTTGCATTTTGATATGAAGGGAAACGTGGGCGAGAAGAGGTACACGCCTTCGGACGTGGGCGTGACGGAGTACGCTTACAACACGACGCGGGCTCTTCCCGCTTACACGGAGTCGGGCGATTACTGGTATTACGCGCGGGAAGGAAACGATAATACGGGTTACGAGCAGTTGTTTAATATCCTGAAGGAGGTGGAGAACAGCACGCAGGATATTGATTCTCACGGGATGACTTTTACCGGGACGCTGGGTTACCGTATCATGGACCCGTTGAAGCTTGCCTTGACGCTTTCTTATTCGGTGAATAACACGGAGCAGGATATCTGGCACGGGGAGGATACTTATTATTGCAGGAGGTTGAGGTCGAATATGCCGGACGGTTCGGAGAATCTTAATTATAATAGATTGCCCGTGGGTGGGGAATTGCAGGAGAAAAACACGAGAAGGAACGCCTATACTTTGAGGGGACAGTTGAATTTCAACAAGTATTTGGATGGTGCACAGGATCACATGATCGTGGCGGCTTTGGGAGGGGAGATGTCTTCTAACAAGTACAAGGGGCTGGAGCAGACTTACCGCGGTTTTTTGAAGGAGCGCGGGTTGCAGATGGCGGAAGTTGATTTGAAGAAGTACGTGAAGTACGCGGAGTGGTTGCAGACGCCGGAAGCGAAGGGGATTCGCTCGGATCAATTGACGAATATGATTTCGGGGTATTTCACGTTGTCGTACAGTTACAAGGATTATTACACGTTGAATTTTAATACCCGCGTGGATGCCTCGAACAAGTTCGGTTCCCGGGCGAATGACAAGTTTTTGCCGATCTGGTCGGTTTCCGGGAGGCTTAATTTGAAGGAGGCGTTCATGGAGCGAGCCAATTGGGTGAACACGTTGGCTTTGCGGGCTTCATTCGGTTACCAGGGGAATATGCTGGATTCGGAAACGGTGGAAACCGTGATAAAGCGGGGAACGCATGATAAGTATTTTGAAGAGTATGCTTCCAGTATTTACAAATATCCTAATCCTTTGTTGAAGTGGGAGAAAATTTCCAGCGTGAACACGACTTTGGATTTCTCGTTTTTAAAGAATAAGATCCGGGGATCTGTTTCTTACTATTACAAGAAGACGAGGGATGCATTCTTGAGCAAGAAGGTTTCGGAGGTGAACGGGATAAACGCTTACGTGGTGAACAAGGGTACGCTGACGAACCGTGGCGTGGAACTCGCGTTGAATTTCATCCCGGTGAACACGTTTGGCGGCGGTTCGAAAAATGGTTTTCGCTGGAGTTTTGATCCCCAGTTCGGGCAGGTGATCAACAAGTTGCTTAACAAAGCTATAAATAACGGCAAGAAGCAGAGTTTGCGCGACGAGGATAATATTACTTACACGGATTATTTGAATGGAAGGGTGGAGGTTGCCGGTCGGCCGTTGAACAGTTTCTTCTCTTACCGTTTCGCGGGTTTGGATCCGGCGGACGGGCGCCCGATGTTCAGCGGCACAGAGGTTAATTACACGGTGAATGGCGAGGAAGTGCTGGGAGAAGATGGTGAGGTGATCACGAACAAGAGCCGTTACGAGGAGATGACGAAGGAGCAGGTGTTCCTGGAAGTGATGGATTATTCCGGTTGCCGCGTGCCGAAGTTGCAAGGAGGTGTCCGCAATACATTCTCTTATAGAGGATTCACGTTTGCCGTGAATTTGAGTTACAGTATCGGTTCCAAGGTGCGATTGTTGAGGATGTACCCGAATATTGCCAAGGAGAACGGAACGTTGGCACCCCAGCCGATGGAGAATGTCCGCCGGGAGTTTTTAAGGCGTTGGAAGAGCCCGGGGGACGAGGCGTACACGAATGTGCCGGGGATTATATCGGATGATGAGTTCGTGAAGTCTTTGACGAACAATTGGTGGCGTAACGCGACCTATTCGTTCGGGTCGAATATCTGGCAAATGTATGATTACTCGGATATCCGTGTCGTGAGCGGGAATTACCTGAAAATACAATCGATGTCGTTGCGCTATAATGTGCCGGCGAAGTTGTGTAACCGGTTGTTCATGAAAAGTGCTTACGTGAGTTTGTCGGGGACAAATTTGTACACCTGGGGGGCGAAGGCGTTGAAGGGGCAGGATCCTTCCACGCAAACGGGTAGTTCGACGAAAATCGCGCAGTCCGTGCGTCCCACGTATTCGTTTAGTTTGAATGTAACTTTTTAATCGTGTAAGGTTATGAGAAAGATGATTTATGTTTTGTGGTGGTGTTTCTTGGGTAGCTTCTTCCCCGCTTGCAGCGGTTTTTTGGAGGAGTACTCGCAGGATTTGACTTATATACAGACCGTGGATGATTTGAACGAGCTTTTGGTGGGAAGTTGTTATTTTTCAAACACGTCGGATTTGTTGCCCATGTTGCACGTGATGGATGACGACACGGAGTACGTGAGAAAGTCCACGACGCCGGGGTATTGGGGGTTCCATTACTGGTTGGCTAATCCTTTCGTGTCGGGCGCGGGGGTGGAGCAGAAGGACGGGGTATGGTCGACGTTTTATAAAAATTTAGCGGCGATTAATGTGGTGATGACGAAGGCGGAGGATTTCGCATCGGAAGGCGAAGCATATAGAAAAGCGAGAGGAGAGGCTTATTTCTTGCGGGGGATGGATTATTTTTATCTGGTGAATTTGTACGCGAAACCGTATGACATCAAGACGGCGGCGAGTGAGCCAGGTGTGCCGTTGAAGTTGACGGAGTACGTGGAGGACAAGCATTATGAGCGGACTCCCGTGGCAGAAGTGTACGCTTCGATTATTTCCGATTTGAAGATTGCGGCTACTTATCTGGATGGGACGACGCAAACGACGAAGAGAAGGGCGAATGTGGATGCGGCACGTGCCATGTTGAGCCGGGTGTACTTGTACATGGCGGGTGAGGAGAACTGGAAGAATTGTGTCGCGATGTGCGATTCTGTCTTAAAGAGTAGACGTTACAGTTTGTTGGATATTAATGACCATGAGCCTAAAAAAGATTTTATTTTTCTGGATTCCCCGGAAACGATATTCACGCAGGGAAAGTGTAGTGCACGAAACCCGATATTCATGGGACAAACCATGGTGGCTACTTATATGCTGACACAGGATTTGCTGGGGAAATATGACGCGGATGTCGATTTGAGGTATTCCCATTGGTTTAATAACGTGAGGAATGTCGGGTGGATTTGGTTGAAATATTCGTCTTTGACGCCGGTTGTTTCGACAATGGTTTCGAGCGAGTTTTTGCTTCGGTTGCCGGAGGTGTACTTGAATAAGGCGGAGGCTTTGGTGATGTTGGGACGCACGGAGGAGGCGGTAGAGGTGTTGAGGGCGTTGAGGGAAAAGCGTTTGGTGGAGGGAACGACGGATGTGATTCCCACGAGCCAGCAGGAGTTGGTTGATTTTGTCCGTCTGGAACGCCGTTTGGAGTTGTGCGGTGAGGGGCATCGTTGGTTTGATTTGCGGCGTTACGCTGTTCACCCGACTTTCCCGGAAGAGAAAGAGATTATACACGAGTACGTGAATAACTCGACACGGGTCGGTTATTACAGGTTGGCTCCTTATTCTGAAAATAGCGGGAATTGGGTATGGCCGATACCGGAGTACGCGATTACTTTTAATGACGGTACGTTGGTCGCAAACGAGAGGGAGGGTGCGCCTTTGGTTGAATATTAAAAAAGAGAGAGATGAAAAAGATTTTATTTGTATGGATGCTGTGTTGCGGGCTGGCGGCTTGTAACCGGGATGATCAGGATACTCATGTTTCTTACAAGGATATGGAGTGGTACGTGGTGGAGGATAGCGATGACGAGTTGGACCATTTGATTTATGAGGTTTATAAGTCCACGGGGATTCCTCTTTTTTACAAGGATACGATTCGGAGCCGTACGGAGGTGAATGAATGGGGTGGGGAGTACACGCTTTACTCGATATTGAACCCGAATTACATGATAGAGAGTATGTCTAAGTTGTGGACATTCACGAAGTCGACGGACCGGGAAAAATTGAAGAAGGGGGTAGAGTTGTTCCGGGATAAGGTGTATCCCAAGCTCCCGAAGGGGTATCGCTCGGCGTGTTATCTTTTGGTGGACCAGTTGCGTCAAAAGGAGTTTTATACGGATGTCGTGGGAGCTCGCAAAGGGATGAATACGACGGTTATCGGCCGGGTGGCAGAAATGGATGCGATGTCCGAGGAGGAGCAGGAGCGTTTGGCTTGGGAGGTGGTTGCCGAGGAGGTGTATGATAGTATCCAAGCGTATTATCCCAAGGATTTGGATGCATTTTTCAACGTGAGTTTCGTGTTGTGTAAAAAGAAAGACGTGTATTCGGATCTTATCACGAAATTTAAGACGAATATCCCGAATTATAATGCCGGATCAAATGGTGCGGCTACGGACCCGAGGGAAGCCGGTTTCTTGCGCTGGTGGCAGAGTAAGAGGTATACCCCGGAGTACAAGGATGACGTGTGCGGTTACCTGATAGAGGTGTTGCTGGGCGATGACGAGGGATTCGCGGAGCGGAACGCGGGTTTCAACGGATGCCTCGAAAAATATGATATGATCAAGGCGATCGCCGTGGATATGGGGCTTAGGAGGTAAGTTTAGTCTATAAAGTTTGTAAGGTCCATAAGGTCGAAGGTCCATGGACTCCTGTGGCTTTATGGATCTTATAGACTTCCTGTATAAGAAATAATATGTTGTATGTAAATGAATTGTATGAAAAATCCAATTGTAAGAGTGGAACATTTATCTCATCGTTACGCGGTGCAGTGGGCGATAGAAGATATTAATTTTGAGATTGAAGCAGGGGGTATCGTGGGGTTGTTGGGATCGAACGGCGCGGGTAAGTCAACCACGATGAATATTATTTGCGGGGTATTGAATCAGACTCGCGGAGAGGTGTTCATCGACGGGGTTAATTTGAGGGAACATCCCGTGGAGGCGAAGAGGAATATCGGTTTTTTGCCTCAAAAACCGCCTCTTTACCCGGATTTGAATGTAGAGGAGTATTTGCGGTTTTGTGCGGATTTGCGGTTTGTCGCTAAAAAAGATATTCAATCGGCGGTGAACCGGGCGATGGCACGTTGCGGCATCACGCATTTCAAGGACCGTCTGATACGGAATTTATCCGGGGGTTACCAGCAAAGGGTGGGGATCGCGCAAGCTATCGTGCATGATCCTAAGTTTGTGATATTGGATGAGCCGACCAATGGTTTGGACCCGAACCAGATCGTGGAGGTCCGTAATTTGATTCGAGAGATCGCTTCGGACCGTACGGTTTTGCTTTCCACTCATATTTTGTCGGAGGTGCAGGCTACTTGCCGGGATATAAAGATGATCGAGTGCGGGCGTGTTGTTTTCTCCGGCACGGTGGATGATTTTGATAATTATATCAAGCCGAACACGCTTTTGGCGTGTTTCGGGCGTCCGCCTCTGGAGGAGGAGTTACTGGCAGTGGAGGGAATCACCCGGGTGAAGAAGGTGAACGAGAGGAGTTATCGCTTGTGGTTTGATGGCGGGCGGGATGCGTCCAAAGAGGTGGTGAAGAGCAGCGTGAAGCATGGCTGGGAGTTGGAAGAGATTCATTTCGAGAAGAGTTCTTTGGATGCGGTGTTCGCCAAATTGTCAAATAAAGAGATTCGTGAATTATAAAAAGTGGAAGGATGAAAACAATATATAAGATAGCGAAATTAGAGTTAGCTAACCTTTTCTATTCCCCGATAGCGTGGTTTATACTGATTATTTTTATGTTGCAGATGGGGATAAATTTCGGGGAGATGATGGGGTCGTTGGGACGCTTCCAGGAGTTGGGGCGGCATTTAACGAATTTGACGGCGAGGGTATATTACGGGGGAATGGGTGGTCTGTTGCGTGGGGTATCCAGTTCTTTGTATCTTTATATTCCTTTGTTGACGATGGGGTTGTTGAGCCAGGAGTTTAGCCGGGGTTCCGTGAAATTGCTTTTCTCTGCCCCGATCAGCAGTTGGCATATTGCGCTTGGGAAGTATGTCGGTATTATGATTTACGGGTTTATTTTGATACTTGTTCTCGGGGTGTATGTCAGTATCGGTTGGGTGACGATTGAAAATTTTGACTGGCGACCGGTGTTGATCGGGTTGTTGGGGTTGTATTTGTTGCTGGGCGCTTATGCGGCTATCGGGCTTTTTATGTCCTCGTTGACTTCGTACCAGATTGTTGCCGCTTTGGGTACTTTTGTCGTGTTCACCTTGTTGAATCTGGTCGGGAAGGTAGGACAGGATATCGAGTTCGTGCGGGATATCACGTATTGGCTTTCTCTTGGAGGCCGGGTGAGCACGTTCTTGCGAGGCATGGTTTGTAGCGAGGATGTGTTGTATTTCGTTATCGTGATCACGATGTTTCTTTCGTTTTGTTTTTTGAAAATCCAGTTGGGGCGAGCCCGTTATTCCGGTTTGTCCAAGATGGCGCGTTACGGGGGAGTGTTCGTGGTGGCGATGCTTGCCGGATACGTGACTTCCCGCCCGGTGTTGAAGGGGTATTATGACGGGACTTACACGAAGGCGAACACGATTTCCGAGGAGAGCCAGGATATCGTGAAACGGCTGGATGGAGGAATGACGATCACGACTTACGTGAATCTTTTGGATAATATTTATTCTTTTTCGAAGAAGGGTGTTTTGGGGGATATGGCTTTGTTCGAGAAGTATATCCGGTTTAAGCCGGATATCGAGATGAAGTATGTTTTTTATTATGACGAGGTGGATAACCCGAAACTGGAGCAGATGTATCCCGGTATGAGCGCCGAGGAGAAGGCGAAAAAGGTGGTGAAGGCGGCTAACCTGAATCTGGATGATTATTTGACCCCGGAGCAGATACGGGAACTCGTGGATCTCTCGGGGGAGGGCAATCATTTTGTCCGTATACTGGAAAGGGATAACGGTCAAACCGCTCGTTTAAGGATATTTAATGATATGCAGAAGCATCCTTCGGAGACGGAGGTTTCCGCAACGTTGAAGCGTATGGTGATGAAGTTGCCTAAAGTGGGTTTCTTGAAGGGGCACGGGGAGCGTTCTATCACGAAAAACAGGAATCGGGATTATTCTTTGTTCGCATACGGGCGATATTTCAGGTATGCGTTGTTGAACCAGGGGTTTGATGTGGTAGAGTCCGAGTTGCAGCCGGAAAAGGATAATTTGCGGGATATTGATATTCTCGTGATCGCCGACCCGTTGGAAGCGTTTGAGGAGTGGGAGCTGGAGCAGTTGTCGGATTATATTGACCGGGGGAATAATTTGATTGTAGCCGGGGAACCGAAGCACGATGAGCATTTGGCTCCGGTATTGGAGAAGTTCGGGCTTCGGTATGTTCCGGGTACTTTGGTGCAACCGATGGAGGAGTATCCTGCCGATTTGCTGGTGGTTCGCTCGACGTTGGCAGGAGCGAGGTTAAGCAGGGTGAATGCCGGTTGGCGGCGTATGATCTTTACCATGCCGGGAGCTATGGGGATTGATTCGGTGGCGGATAAGGGATTCCGGATGGTACCTTTGTTGGTATCCCGGGATTCCGGTTGCTGGAACGAATTGGAAACAAGTGATTTCGTGAATGAAACCGTGAGGTTGAATCCCGCGGCAGGGGAGAGGGAAGCCCAAATGGTGACGGCGATGGCCCTTGAAAGAGAGTGTAACGGGCGAAACCAACGGGTGTTGGTACTGGGTGATGCCGATTGTATTAGCATGGGTGAGCTTTCTGCAGCCCGGCGAGGTATTCGGGCTTCTAATTTTTCGTTGATTCAAGGGGCATTTTGTTGGTTGTCCGACGAGGAGTTGCCGGTAGATATACGGCACCCGAATCCGATAGACAATAAAGTGTATTTGGGAATCACTTCGGGGACGTGGGTGAAGGTGTCCGTGAAGTGGATTCTTCCCGCTGTTTTGTTGTTGTTCGGGATGATTTTGCTTTTGCGCAGGCAAAGGAAATAGAATTATTTTTTGAATTCCTTTCATGTTTTTTTGAAAAACGGGATTGAAAATAGAAGAGGTGATCTGATAGGTAAGACTTTTTCAGATCGCCTCTTTTTCTGTTTTACCCGGGAATCGGGGTTATTTTTTTGCCGTTACGGGTGTAGTTGCCGCTTCTTCTTGGGCTTGCTCATCTTCTGCCAGAACAAGGTTGATTTTGTACTGGTTTTTCCCGTTGTAAACGTTCAGGGCTTCCGGTTTCATCGTTTCTACCCGGAGGTTTGCCGCGGGTATTCCTTGGCTGATGAGGTATGCGGTGGCTTTTTGGTTTCTCAGGCTGATAAAGCGGTCGATTTGATCCTGTAAGGTTTGTGTCGGGACGAGAGTCAATGCTTTGTCGGTTACGGAATTGTTTTGATGTTCGGGGGCGACGATCCCGGAAAGATAGGTGTTCAGTCCCGGGTCTTTGGTTTCGATCTCCATGATCTTGGCGTAGTCGATTGCCACGAGGGTCGAGTCGCTTTTTTCCGGGTGCTGGGACAGGTAATATTTCTTTTTGGCGTTGAACAGAGCCAGTTCTTCCCGTGCTTGCGGGAGGTTGATCTGTTGCTCTAACACGAGGGTCATGGCGGGTTTGCTTTGGATGATTTTTGCCAGGTCGTTGAGCGTGGAGAATTGTTCGGAGGTAAATTCCCATTGGCAAGCTTCGAGCGGGATGGATTGCAATTTATCCGGGGATAATCCTAATGAATTTGCCATGAAGGTGACCGGGGAAACGGCTATTTTCACAAGCAGGTTGGTCAATGTCTTGAAGATCAGTTTCCGGTAGGAAAATTCCGGGGAGGTAATGTTACCTTTCACCGGGAGTTCCATGTTGATTTTGTCGTCCTTGTCCTTGATCAGGTAAAGGGCGGTTTTCATCGGGAGGTTATATTCCGGTTGCAATTCCTTGCGTTTGTTTTCCAATTCGAAACGGAAGGCGTCCGCCGTGTTGCGTCCTTCAAGCATATTGTTGTTGATGACGTTCACGCTGGTGAAGGCAAGTATCCCCTTGCGTATCGGGTAGGCGAAGTAGTCGAGGCAATACGGGTCGAAACCACGCAGGTCGACGTTCTTGATACTTAGCGTCAGCATCAGGTTGCTGATGTCGTCGAGTTTCCCTTTCCAGTTGAGGAATGCGTTTCCGCCTTGCCCCATGTCCATCTTCATCACGATGTGGTTCGTTCCGGATAATGTGACGGAATCCGCTTGCACGGAGATGTGTGTCATCGGGAAAGTGAACGGTTTCGTCAGGGTGTGGTCGTTGAACGTGAACGAGCAATCGGCGATGTCGAGTTTGCCCAATTTCAAGTGCATGGGTGTTTCCGGCACGGTGTCGGTAGCTGTCGTGTTTTGGGTGGTGTCGGCGGGAGATGCTTTCATGAGGTCGGTCAGGTTGTTGTGATCCTTGTACAGGTCGAACGAGGTCGATAGTCCTCGCAGAAGGAGGGTGTTGAAGTAGAAGATACTTGTCGACGGGTTGATCTCCTGTATATCGATCCCAATGGTATCGAGGGTGAGCACGTTCTTTTGGTATGTATCCGTAAGGGATAGGTTTTTCAGTCCGGTTTGTCCTTTGACGGAAAGGTCGAGAAGGTGGTTCACGTTGCCCGTGATATCCATGTCTGCGGATAGTAGCCCGTCGAGTTTGCTGATATTCAGATAATCGGTCAGGTAGGCTTGCAGGTTGTCAATGGCAAGGTCTTGGAGATTCAAGTGAACGAGGTAATCTCCGTCCGTCAGGTTGTACTCGGTTTGAGTTTGCAGGCTTCCGCCGTTGCTGAAATTCAAGTTGATACCCACGTTGGTGTTTTCCCCGCTGAAGTAAATGCCGGGAATATGGAGGTTCATGTCTTCCATGTCCCAAACGGATTGGCGTACCCGGTCTTCATAGTATACCCGCCCTTCCCGCAAGTTTATATTGTTGATGGCTATTGCCATCGGGGAGAAGGTGGTGGTGTCTTTCGGGACGGCGACTTCCGTGGTGTCGGATGAGGCTAGTGCCAGCAAGTCGTTGAAATTGAACGTGTCGCCCTTTTGCCATACCATGATTTGTGGGTGCACGAGGGTGATTTCATTTACCCGCAATTCATTGGCGAGCAGGCGATACAGGGATAAGTCGACCACAAGGGTGTCAAATGACACGAACGCCGTGCTGTCATCCGGTTCGTAGAGGGTAAAGTCCGTCATCCGGTTGTAGCCCGTGAAAAGGTTCGAGTAAAGCCCGTTGATCTGGATTTTCCTGCCAACGAGTTCTTTCCCGTGTTTGTTAATATAGTTTTTAGCGATAGGCGGTGCGATAATTGCACAAATTATAACTAAAAATGCAATAATTATCAACGTGATGCCTAGTATTTTAATAAACTTCTTCATGATTTTTTCTAAAATAAAATGTTCAATATATATAAGAGCAAAACTAGAGTAAAAAGGTGAAACCTTATCGGTTTTATATACGTATTTAACAGTGTTTACGTTACCATTTTCTCTGAATAAATGAAAAGAGGTCTAAAGGTTATAGATTTTTATTTAAGCGGGGTGTTTGGTTTCGTTTTGTAAGTAAAATAATTAATTCATGTTAAATATTAAGTTAAAATGCCGTTTAGAGTCACCCTTTTTGCCCTTTTGGGTGTTATAAGGATGTAGTTCAAATTAATGTATCAAGTAGTATGTTGAAAATTGTATTAATCGTAGGAGTTTTATTATTCAATCTTGTTGGAGTGCAAGCTCACGAGAAGGAGATGGATTCATTGGATAATTTAGTGAAGAGGTTCGAAGCGAATCCTGCGGACCCACAGACCACCATCAAGTTGTTGAAGGAGTTGAAGAGTCAGGGCAAACCGAGTGGTGACGTTGTGAACAAGTATTTTCAGACACAACAGGAAGCTGATTATCTGAAAGATTATAATTGGTCGATTATCCGTGACTTTGTGGATGACGTGAATGCGCCACAAATTAAATATGTGTTTAACAATCAATCAAAGTTTATACAGCGTTTTTCCAAAGACGATGTGTTCCAGAAACTGGATAACGTGTTCGTGGGGCACTTGGAACGGTATTATAACAGTAACCGGACGGAGTATAACAAGTACCTGGATTTCCTGAAGAACACGGGTTACGAGCATTATGACGTGGTTTCGGATTATTTTTACATCAAGCAGTTGCGTGCGGAACGGAAGTCTGAAGATTATTTCTACAAGGCTCGTAAGTTGTTTCGTTATTTCCCGGAAAACCGGAAAATGATTAAAGAGATCACCGATGGTGCTCTGGAGATCATGAATGACGTTTCCCGTTTGAAGGTTATCCAATTGTGGGCAGGCAAGACGGTGGAGTCTAAAAAGGATTTCGATGCCATTTATAACTATGTCTTGATTTCAAGCAAATGCGGGTTCGGCGATGTGGCAAAGAAATACGCTCAAATCGCAACTTCCGTGGCAGAGCAGTCTTCTAACCAGGTGTTGTTGGAGAAAG
Organism: Butyricimonas synergistica DSM 23225; assembly: GCF_000379665.1. GTDB lineage: Bacteria > Bacteroidota > Bacteroidia > Bacteroidales > Marinifilaceae > Butyricimonas > Butyricimonas synergistica. The sequence continues at coordinate 238,467 of NZ_KB903368.1, forward strand.
CAAAGAAGTTGTCGCAGATGATTAATTAGGATAAATCAAAATGAATTTGAAGGGCTGTCCGAAACTAACGGACAGCCTTTTTTCGTGTAAGTGATTATATTTTTCCTTTTAATATCTGTTTTAATAATTGCTCTTTACTTGTTTTTTCTTGTTTGTTCCCCTTTTCCCGTTTGTTTATTTTTTCCCACTTGATGGCGTCTGCGACGACTAAATGTTCCGGGTTGGACCCTTTGTCGTTCAGGATGACTTTTACTTCCCCTTTAAGTAAATTGAATTCTCCAATGGAAAACCAACCTCTAGGTTGGTTTTCCATATCGATTTCGATGTTTTCTTTCTGATGCCCGTGAATAACGGTGTAATGATAACGTGTATCTTTGGCATGGGTATTTATTTGTCCTATGGTCTTTTCTACTACATAGGCTTGTAGAAGATAAAGCCCCGAATCCGGGATATTTACACGCCATTCGGCTTCATAATTGCCTCTGTCACAGAATTTGTAAAAAGCACTTTTAATGGTATCCCCGTAGAGTATGTCGGAAATTAGTTTGCCCCAACCTGTTATTCCCGGTTGAATGTAGTTACTTGCTTGCCTGGTTTCCGTTCGTCCCCATAATTGTTGAAGCCAACCTATCGTTGCCCCTTTCAAATGAAAATTCGAGTTTTCGTTATCTACTATGATTATCTCTTTTTCGGAATTGAATTCGTCCGGCGAAATATCGAAAACACCACAAATACTGTCTTGCGTAATCTCGTGTGCGGTTCTCATGGAAGAGCTCCAACGGGCAGGAGTGATTATTCTAGGACGGTTGAGCGAGAGTCCCATGTGTATTTGACATTCGCTGTCCAGAAGTAATTTGATTTTTTTACTTGTCTTGGGAGGAATGTAATACGTGTATAGGTTGTAAAAGTCGCCAAGAGAGATGAAACCTCCGCAAGCTGACGGGTTGTATATTTTCACTGAACTTTTTATTCTTGGTTTTCCTTGAATTTTAATGAGTTTATTCTTGATATCTTTTACTAGAAATACAGGTAATTGTTTGGAGGTGTACCATTCTTCCAAGTAACCGGATAAATCGGCATGGAGGGTTGATTTTAGGTCTTGGTTGAATTCTTCAAAAGAAACTTCATGTGGGAAACGAAGGTAAAAATCTTCCATGTAGTTGGAAAAATTAGTCCACGTGATCCCTTGTGCCATAATGTAATTTCCTAATTCGAATCCTTTTTGCTTGATAATCTCGTTTAATAACCACGGGTCTAACCGGGAGTCCTTTACCGCATCCTCCAAGCTTCGTGTCGAGAGGTATTCGCATACTTCTTCGTGTTCGTGGCTGTTCATGGAAGCGGAACCTTCCTTCAGTAATCTTTTTAAGGCAATATTTAACACGGGATAGTGCGGGGAGTAGATACAACCCGTGGGTTCTCTGAAAATGGGATTGGAAGAAAGTAAGTTCCCTTCGCTTTTTCGGTTATGTGTTCGAAATAATGTTTGAATGAAGGGATTGCTTCGTGGAAATTCCCACACGTCATCCAAGTCGTCCACGAGTGATGCTAAATATCGTGCTTCTAAATCGGTAATACCTTGTTGGCTTTTGTTGTGTTTTTTTAAAAAGATGAAGTCAGATAGCCAGGGTAAATAACAACCGTATTCGGGATAAAACAATATTTCGGGTTGCACGTATTCGCTTTTCCCGCGAGCGACTCTGAAGTAAGAAGCGAAGGTTAGGGGTGTTTCTACAATGAGTAGTTTGTTTGCGGGGTAAAAGAAACTACCGCCAATACCAACTTGCTTTTCTATGGTTTCCCGAACAAGTGATGTGTCGAGATGCGAGAATGACGTCGTGAAAAAATCATGTCCTTTAAAATAGTATAACTCGATTTGGAAAGGAGATGTGATTTGTGTCTGGTCGTTGCTATACGTGTTTATTTGTCTATTTTTGAAAATGGTAAAATCACTTACCCGGATAGATTTTTTTTCGTAATGACCTATGCATACCGAGAGCCCTTCCATGTTTTTATTGCTGGAGAACGACCATTTGTTTCCCATGTGTGAACAGTCGCCTCGCGAAAGGACAATTTGTTCGTTTTGTGTTTCTACTTCCAGGTGAAACCGGGTGTAATCTCGATGAGGCATGATTGTTTCCGCTAGATTCACGGGAGGGATGAGAACCGGGTACCATAGGCATTCGGGGAGTAATAAGGTGAATTTTTCATCGGTAAAGATGTAACGGCGTCCGTAGCGATAGACGTCATCTCCTCTGGTCATATTGTAGTACTCGTCGTCGGTGATGTCTAGGTAACAAATGCGTTCGTCTATGCTGCCGGAATAGTCGATATTCAAGACGAGGGAGTCACCGGGAAGGATTTGTCGGTCGATCACGATGGCTTGGTGATCCCTGGTAAATGGGGCGGGGGTGTTGTTCACGGTTAACCGGGTGACCTGCAAGTCGGGGTTCAGGTATAGCGTATAGCGTGGGATGGCGTGGCTTTTTTCGTTTAGCAGTACTAGGCGATTGGAAAATTTTAGCGTGTTTTTTTCCCGAGTGAAGGTGATGTCGTGGGTCGGTATTTTTAATTCGTGTGTTTGTGTATGGTATTTTTGGTAAATAGAACGATAGGTTGCACGAACGGACTGCTCATGTCTGAAAGGAATTGCCCGTGTATTAAGAATACCTATTGCCGCAACAATGAATAAGAGTCCGGTAAGGTTGTATGAACGGTGGTCGGATAATGCATTGGAAAGACGCTTGTGAACTCGTGTCGCGAGGAATAAGCAACCTCCTGCTAATAGAATGTAAGCTAACCGATGTAAAAGATAAGTGTACAAATCCGCATGTCCATACATGGGTGAAAAAATATTGGCTTGATTTATAGCTAGATAATCGAAAGCATCCCAACGTATCCCGGGTAAATATTTGATTGTGCCGAAAAGAAAAATTAGTAAAAGAACAAGAGCCGGGAAACGGTGGCGGAAAAGGTGTAGAATTAAAATGGAAAAAGCCGTGATAAAAGCTATAGAAGGGATGATCCATGTAAAGTAGTAAAATATATAGAGGAAGAAGTTGAACGGGGCATTACTTGAAAATAGATTGATACATCCTCCCACGATGATACCTAACAAACTGAGCCCGAAGAATCCAAGGCATATTCCCAGATATTTGCCGAGCAGGTATTCCAGGTTACTTTCTGGACGCACGAGCATAACCTCCGTGGTATCATGTATTTTTCTCTGCACACGTTCAGTCATCGTGAATATTACGGTAAAAGATAGAACCAGACAGAGGAGAAAGGCGTTTACCCAGGGAATGGATGAAGCGAGGGCAACCATGCTCCAGCTGTAAACTCCATATGTGCTCTGTGTTGTTATGTGGAATAAAAATATGCTGCATATTGCAATGAACGCTAATACCCGAAACGTCCAACTTCGGTTCAATAATTTGAGTTCGTAATTCGCAATGTGAAATATGTAATGCCAGTTCATCTTCTTCCTGCTTTAGGTTAAGTGAGGGTTATTGAAGAGGGTTTTAGTGCGTCTCCGATATTTAAGCAAAGTAAATGATTGTATTGTGTGGAGGATGCGGGAGCTTCCCATGCATCCCAAGATATCATATCTATTTGGATCGGTTCGCATGGTATGATTTTTCCATTTTTATCTAATGGTGCATAGAAGTCAATGTGTTTTGATACATAACCAATACCATAGAACGTGACCGTGTATAATCCCGGTTGATCACATTCCATTTCAAAAGTTCCATTTCCGAAAATGATAGTGGCGTTCGCTCCCGGGGGAATATTCATGAATATTGTAGCTTGAATACCGGAAGGTGGTGTGATGGATGCTGTAAATTTGACCCAGTATCCAGTAGCCGCAAAACATAAATTTGTTGTTCCGATAAAAAATACCAAAAGTAATAATGATTTTATTCGAATTCGTTTCATAAATGTAAATTTAAAATGATAAATAAAATAAACCTGATGCCACTCACGCTTATTGTTGTTTGAGGGCATGATAGAGATTGCTTTCGGGTATTATTCTTTTAAGACGACGTATTCGAAATATCGCCTGAATTCGTCATCTAATAATTTTTTGATAGCGAGTATTTTGTCCAGTTCCAATTGGCGGAATTGTAATTCGGCTGCAACGAATTTGGTGATGAATTGCTCTTGCCCGAGATTTTCGATTAGCCGTAGTTTGCCGTCAAGTTCTTGGTTATAAATTTCTCTTAATTGATTTGTTCCCTGGGCATCTAATTTTAGAAGAATGGCTTGTGCTTTGACAATACTGTCTAGGTTCGCCTTGTTTTTCTTGATGTTTGTCAGCATCATTTCTCGTACGGTGGCATCATCTCCCAGTTGTTCTTTTAGGTTATTGACTTTTTTTAGTTGTTCTTCCGCGGGTATCTCTTTTTTAGATGCCATGGCTTCTTTCTCTTTGTTTAGTCCCTGGAGGTATCTCGTAAAAGATTCCGCTATTATTGGATCCAGAGGAAGATTTACCGCGTCAAGTTTACCGGCATACCAAACTCCCTGAGTTTTCCTGAAACGGACAGGTTTTCCGTTTATCATAGCAGGTTCCCACTTGGGATAATTTTTGACGGCGTTGAATAACAACGAATCTAGTGCCGGGTAAAAAGATTCAAGAAATGTGACGTTTGAGACAGAGCCATCTTTTTCTATAATAAAGGAAACAGTTACATTGCCTTTGAGGTTTTTTCCTGCCAAGTGACTAGGATACATCGTGCGTTTACTGATCCAACTTCGGTCGCCCGTGAAGCGAGGTTCCCGGTCTGCTTTTTCGTACACCGTGGTGTCCTCTTCCGGGAGGAGGTGACAAGAGTTTTTTGTCGTAAAGCAAAATGACGGACTTGTTAGAAATAGGTAACAAAGTATTATTCCAATTTTCATGAATATTGTTTGTCTTTTTCCGGAATGGTTAATTGTAGGTTTCATGATATCTTAAATTTATAGTATATAGCTTTTATTTTGCAATTCTAATTTAGAAATATGTCTTTAAGAGCAACTTGATAATAACAAAATTAAACAAAAATGAAATATACGTATCTTTTAAAATTTAATTGTTATATAATTTTAACACTTTATACTGGGATTGATTGTGTATTTTACTGTATGTTTAGTTGGTTGCTCTCTTTTTCTTTCTGCTTTATTCTTTCGTTTTTATTCTTATCTTTGTATGAAATCAATAAAGGGATGAATATGAAAAAAATTCTACTATTAGCAGTTTACTTGCTGACGTTGGGGAGTTTGACGGGTTTGAAAGCACAGGCAAAAGAGACGTTGGTGAAAGTAGGGGACGATGTTCCGGAGTTCGTGGTTGATATGTTCGACGGGAAGAAAATCAATATTAAGGATTTGAAAGGGAAGATCGTGTTGATTAATTTTTGGGCAACGTGGTGTCCGCCTTGCCAGGAAGAGTTGAAAAGGGTACAAAAAGAGATTATAGATAAGTTTAAGGGAAAAGATTTCGTTTTTTTGGCTATTTCCCGAGAGGAAACAAAAGAACAAGTGGCTAAATTCCGGGAGAAGAACGGGTATACTTTTCCCATGGGATTGGATCCGGAACGCAAGATATTCGAGAAATTTGCGACAGCTACTATTCCTCGCAGTTTTATTATCGATAAGAAGGGAATGATTGTGGCTATCGAAGTCGGATACACGAAAAAATCTTTTGATGAATTAATCAAGAAGATTGAGAAGTTGTTGGAATAGGAATTAGGTAGGGATTCGTCTACCTTGCGTATTGGATTCCCTAGACCATGAACGTTTTATAGACATAGTATCAACGGAGCATCAATAGTAATACTGTTTGTGTTCCGTTGTTATTTTGTAGACATTATAATTAAGGTGTAGGGTATCTATCGTGAAGCTTGAAGTCAGATGCTAAAAATTGATAATTAAGAATGTAGCAGATATTCGGAAAATGTAATATCTTTGTCTTGCAAGATATGAATAAAGGATCGTTTAAAAACACTCATAAAAATGGAAAATTATGAATGATTTCGTATGTTTTGAAAAAAGTAATTACTTAGATATAAGAATTATACACGATCTTCTCTTTTTCGAGGTAACACTATCACTAAACGATCGTTTATTTATATATAATGGCTAGTAATACAAAAATAGATATACGGCAAAAAGGTGTGTTTGATAAATGCTTTCGAGTTTATTATCAGACTCTTTGTTATTTCGCATATAATTATTTAAAGGAACAGGAGGGGGCGGAAGATGTTGTACAGGAAGTTTTTATAAAATTACTTGATACGACAGAAGAGTTTGAAAATGAGGAACATTTGAAGCATTATCTTTATAAGTCGGTTCGGAACGCTTGCTTGAATCAAGTAAAACTTTTGGGAATCCGGTCTGAAATTCTGAATAACATACAAAAAAATGTATCACAAGATGAGAATGATTTTTTTGTTAACGTAGTCCGGGCTGAGGTGTACGGGGAAATTATGGAAGCCGTGCGAGAGTTGCCAAACGAGTGTGGGCGTGTTTTTAAACTGGCATATATTGACGGGTATAATAACGAGGAGATTGCCGATCAATTGTCTATCAGCGTGAACACGGTAAAATCTCAAAAAAATAAAGCGAAGATCCAGTTACGGGAAAGATTAAAAGGATTATATCCCGTGTTATTGTTTTTCTTCAATATATAGATGATTTTTTCTTTCTTTTTATTTCGTTGAAAAATAGGTGTTTATAAAAAAGTGATGATTTTTTTTGAAAAAAATCCGATTTTGCGTAATCCTTTTTTTGAAGTTATTTGTAATAGGGCAAATTTAAAGAAAGAGATGAAGAATCCATTTGAGTTTGCAAAGAAACTATTACGGTATAGTCGGGAAGAACTTTCGGGTCAGGAAGGGGACGAGGTGGAGAATGTGCTGAAGGAAAATGAAGAGTTGGAGGTGTTAGCCCAAGGATTGAAAGATAGAGAGCGTATAAGTGAAGAATTGAAAACGCTCGGTATTTTTGATGTGGAGAAGGCATTGCAAAGGGTTAACCGGAAGCGAGGAAATGGTCGACGCTTATTTATACCTTGGGTGGCTGCCGCATCAGTTGTGTTCGTGGCAGGGATGATGGCTTTATTTTTATTGAATCGTACACCCCGGAACGTGATGGAGGGAATTTCTGTTGCGATAGTGGAACCAGGGAAAGCACAGGTTACTTTAGAGATGGCTTCCGGAGCCAGATTCGTGCTGGACACGTTGACCTCGACAATTCGTAATGATAAAGCTAACGTGGCATTTGAAAATAGCGAAGGAATGCTTCGGGTGGAAGAACAAACCGATACGTTGAAAGATAATATCACCGAGGAAGGGAATAATAAGATTATCGTACCTTATGGCGGCACGTATTCTTTAGCATTGGCAGACGGCACGAAGGTGTATTTGAATTCGGGTACGGAACTGGAGTTCCCTTCCCGCTTCAGTAAGGAAAAACGTCAGGTGGTTTTGAAGGGAGAGGCTTATTTTGAAGTGGTTCGGAATGAACATCAACCTTTCGTGGTACAAGTTGGCGAGATGGCGGTAAAGGTGTTGGGCACATCTTTTAACGTGAAGTCTTATGTCGACGAGCCGGGTGTGTACACGACATTGGTAGAAGGTAGTGTTGCTATTGTTCGCAAAGGGCAACCGGAGCAAAAAATTGTTCCGGGCGAGCAGGCTTACTATAACAAAGGTGTCGGGACATTGAGTGTTACTCCCGTGAACGTGGCGGAATTTATCGCGTGGAAGGATGGTTTCTTTTTCTTTAAGGATTTACCCTTGGAAGAAATATTACGTATCGTTTCCAGATGGTATGACCTGGAGGTGTTTTACGTGAATCAAGGTGCCAGAAGTGTTGTTTATAGCGGTAAGTTGCCAATGTATTCTTCGGTGGAAGATGTGTTGCGCAAGTTTGAAATCTCGGGAGAGGTTCGATTTGAATTGAAAGGTAGAACGTTGATGGTTTACGATAAATAAAAAACGGGATTGGGCAATCCCGTTTGGTTACTCACTCGTTGGGCAACGAGTAGAATAAATGTTTAATTTAAATATGATACAAATCTATGAAAAAAAATTGGGACTTGTTGCCAATAATATGGCAATATAGGAAATCTAAATTCTTTTTGTGTATGAGAATCTCGATGATTTTATTGCTGATCGGGTCATTGCACCTCTCGGCAAGCAGTTTTTCGCAAACAAGAGTGTCTTTAAACATGAAAGACGTTACTGTGCAGGAAGTTTTTTCCAATTTGGAAAAGATGACGGATTACACGTTCCTGTACAAGTTGGATCTGGTGGGCAAATGTGGAAAAGTGAACGTGGAAGCCACGAACAAGGACTTTAGCCTGTTGTTGGAGGATTTATTGAAACCGCTCGGGTTGTCTTTCAAGATAGATGACAAGGTGGTTGTGATCACGGTTGCACAGGCTAAAGATGAAAAAAAGATGATCACGATCAAAGGGCGTGTGTTTACGGCTGATAGTTCCGGTGTTGCCGGGGCAACGGTCATATTGAAGGGAACGACTACTGGCGTGATCACGAATATGGCGGGAGAATTTACACTAACCATTCCGGAAATGAAGGAGCCCGTGCTGATTTTTTCTTTTATGGGAATGAAAACACGAGAAGTGAAGTACACCGGTCAAAAGATGATGATGGTATTAATGGAAGAGGATACAAAGGCGATGGACGAGGTCGTTGTTACCGGGTATCAGAGCGTGAATCGGCGGGATATGGTTGGTGCGTACACAACAGTAAAGGCATCGGATATTATTATGCCAGCTTATAATTCTATTGACCAGATGTTACAAGGACGTGTTGCAGGAATGGTTGTAATGAATACTAGTTCTCGGGTAGGTACGAGTCCTAAAATTAAAATTCGGGGAACTACGACATTGGTTGGTAATCAATCTCCGCTGTGGGTTGTGGATGGAATTATTCAGGAAGATCCATTAGATTTGAATACAACAGACTTGTTTACCCAGGATTTTAAGGATATTATAGGTAATCAGGTTTCTTGGCTGAATCCCATGGATATAGAAACAATTACTGTATTGAAAGATGCTTCGGCTACCGCTGTTTATGGTTCTAAAGCTTCTAATGGTGTTATTGTTATTACGACCAAAAAAGGTAAAGTTGACCGCATGACGATTAACTACACGGGGAATATGTCTATAAACACGAAGCCGAACTACGGGATGTTTAATTACATGAATTCCAAAGAACGTATTATTTTTGCCCAAGAGGTGTTTAATGCAGGAGCTTCATACGTGAAAGAACCTATAAAGCAACCTTATACTTACGAAGGTGTAATGAGGATGTATTTAGATGGTGATATTAGTTATGATGATTTCATGAAAAAGAAACATTATTTTGAAACGATAAATACGGATTGGTTCGATTTGCTGACGCAGACAGCCGTGAGTCACAATCATAATTTGAGCGTTTCCGGTGGAACAGAAAAAATGACTTATAATGTTTCTTTAGGATATAATAATTCGGAAGGGCAAGAAATTGGTAATTCAAGTGAAAGAATGACAGGACGTGTTGGTGTTGGTATAAATTTACGCAAAAATGTGCGTGTGGATGCGAGTATCAGCGGAAGTACAACCACGAATAAGGGATTTGGGAAAGGCGTTAATCCGATGTCGTATGCGACCACTATGAATCGGGCTGTGCCTGCGTATGATGAAAATGGAGAGCCTGTTTTTTATCAAATTGCTGGTGGATATAAACACTCTAATGTAAGTTCGTTGGCTTATAATTTTATAAATGAACGGGATAATAGTGGTGCACGAGTTGAGGATACGCATTTGTCTGCTAATTTGAATTTTAGCTGGGATATTCTTGATTGGTTGAAATACGAATTTACAGGAGGATACACCCGCGTGCAAAATAATAATGAAACATGGAGTTTGGAGAAAACTTACTACATTGCATCGGAATATAGGGGATATGATTATGGAACAGTAGAACCGGGCAGTGCAGCATTTAAGTCTGCTATGTTGCCTTTTGGCGGAGTATTGGTAACTATGGATGGTTTGTCATCCTCGTATAATATACAAAATAAATTATTGATCTCTAAAAGTTTCAATGAAGAACATCGGCTGAATGTGATGTTGGGAATGGAACTTCGTTCGTCTTCAGTGAAAAATAATGAGAATCGAGTATTTGGGTATGTGCCGGATCGTGGAGAGAGTTTGGTAAAACCGACACCACCTAGTGATTTTGATCCGATAGATGGATCATTTGAGGATTGGGGAATTTTAAGTGGTTTATATTCGGGAGATTGGAGAAGGACAAAAAATACAGATAATTTTCTTTCGTATTTTGCGACGATTGCTTATTCCTTGAAAAATAGATATGTTTTTAATTTTTCTATTCGTAATGATGAGTCTAATCGGTTTGGACAAGATGCGAACAATCGTTTTGACCCGACTTATTCGTTTGGAGCTTCTTGGAGAGTTGTGGATGAACCGTGGATGGAAAGTATTGCGGGGTTAGTGAACTCACTGAATTTACGAGTTACTTATGGGATACAGGGAAATGCAGCAACCAAGTTAGGACCCGATTTGATTCTTAAACAACAAGGGGTTGCAAATGTATATAATCAATACTATTCTAATATAAGTAGATTGCCGAACCCTAATTTGTCATGGGAAAGGACAAAATCTTGGAATTTCGGTTTGGATATGCAGTTGATCGATATGTTTAATGTAGCATTGGATTATTACACGAGAAGTTCTAATGCAATTGTTTCGCAGGATATTCCATTTGAGTATGGTAGAACTTCAATGGATATAAATGGAGGAAAAATTCGTAATAGTGGAGTGGAGTTTACGGTTAGTTTTAGTCCGATACAAACAAAAGATTGGGCGTTGAGCGTTTCTTTAAATTCATCTAAAAACTGGAATAAGGCGGGAAATCAGCAATATACGGCTACTAGAGGAGAGTTGTTGGCTGGAGCTTCCGGGAAGATTTTGAAGAAAGGATATTCTGTTACTGGTTTTTGGTCTTATTCTTTTGCTGGTCTAAGTGCTGAAGACGGACATCCATTATTTAATTATCTTGATGTTCCGGAAGAGGAACGAGATTCGAAAGTGGATCCGACGACATTTTTGGTGTATTCCGGAGATAAAGAACCTTCATTTACCGGAGGATTGAGTTTGGGGCTGCGTTGGAAAGACTTTTCTCTGTCAACGAACTTTTCTTTGTTGCTTGGAGCTAAAAAACGTTTGACTTCACCTTATACAGGTTTTCCCAATGGAGGATTAAGTGTACCAGGAGAATTGGATAATTTGAGCAAGGATTTGAATAAACGATGGAAAAAGCCGGGCGATGAGAAAAAAACAAATATTCCGGGAGTTGTGGTTGCCGGACAAAATTATTCGCAAATTTTGCCGGATAATGGGTCTGATTATTGGATTTCCATGTGGGAAAATTCGGATGCGATGGTGGTTGATGCTTCGTTCTTGCGTTGTAATCAATTGTCCTTATCTTGGAATGTAAATCGGGAATGGTGTAAAAAAGTGGGATTAAAGACTCTTGGTGTGAATGCCGGAGTATCAAACTTGTTTGTTATTGCCAGCAAGCGTTTTAATGGTTTTGATCCGGAACTAGGCAATAGTGTACAACCGAAGAATTATTCATTTGGGATTAATATTGGATTTTAAATAGGAAGAAAAATGAAAAAGATATTAATAGTATTGTTTGCAGGAGTATTTGTGGCGTGTTCAGATTTTTTGGAACCGAAGTCGCAAAGTGAATATATACCCAAGGAAGCAACGGCTTTGAATGAAATGTTGCTGGGTGAAGCATATCCTATGTCATCTGGTTATGGAAAAGAGATTTTGGATATTGTTTCTATATTGGATGATGATGTGATGTGCACGAATACGCCCGGAGTAATTGATGCTTCTATAACTGAATCGAATACGGGAGATTTTTTAAAATTGCGGGCATTATATTCTTGGCAGCCAAATGTGAATGACATATTGAAGGATTATGGAGAATCGATTAATCGTTGGGCTAATTATTATGCTTATGTTTTGGGAGCGAATGCGGCATTGGATTATTTGGATGGTGTGTCCGGTACAGAAGATGAAAAAAATTTGGTAAAAGCACAGGCTTTAGCTTTACGTGGTTTCTATTATTTTTATATGGTAAATATATGGGGAGAAGCTTACAGTCAAAATAAGGCAGGTTTGGGTGTCCCTTTAAAATTAACGAGTGGAATGGAAGATCGGGATATCCCGAGAAATACGGTGGAAGAGGTATATGAACAGATATTGGAAGATTTGAATGAGGCAGAAAGGTTGTATGGGGAATTGCCTGAAAATTTGCGGTTTAAAAGAGATTATAGAACTAATTTACCTATGGTGCAATTATTGAAATCTCGTGTGTATTTGTACATGGAAGATTGGAAAAATGCGGTGATTTATGCTAAAAAAGTAATAGAGGATTGGAATTTTGCTTTGACGGATTTGAAAAGTTTATCTGGGGGAACGTATTATAATTTTGTATCCATGGATTGTCCTGAAGCAGTTTGGGTATTCGGATCGATAAGTAAATACATGACTTATTTAGATACTCACGTATATATAGAAGATCCTATGGATGAAGAGGAACATATTTCTGTTAAGTTTTTTAATGCATCAGATGAATTGCTAAAAGAGTATGTAGAGGGAGATTTAAGAAAAGAAAATTATGTATTGCTCGAAAAATATAAAGATTCATGGGGGAATCAGTATAATGGTAATTATTTGGCAGTAGGAAAGTTTGCAATTAATCCAGATCATAATGTCGCAGATAAGCAGGGATTTGGGCACGCATTTAGATTACCGGAAGCTTATTTGAATTTGGCGGAGGCTGCAGCGATGGATAAAGATGATGATACGGCATTGTGGGCATTGAACGAATTGCGAAAAACTCGTTTTACAGAAGAGAAATATAAGGCTGTTTCTGGAATTAGTGGAGAGGATTTGGTGGAAAGGATTCGTTTGGAAAGACGTTTGGAGCTTTGTTTTGAAGGACACCGTTGGTTTGATTTGAAACGTTATGGTACGACTTCTATTGAACACCAATGGAAAATAGAGGGAGAATTGGTTCAAGGATATGTATTGCCGGCGAACGATCCATTTTATGCAATGCCAATTTCTCGAGAGGTTTTGGAACAGAATACAAGTTTAGAGCAAAATAAATTGCCTAATCCTAGATAGTTGTTGAATATAAAAATGATAGATTATGAAATGGATATATATATTATATAGTATCATGGTCATTGGGGTGTTTACTTCTTGCTACGATGAAAAAGCATTGACACCTACAGAAGATGGGGAAGGAATGAGTCGATATGAATTTCCACAGGGGACAAATGCTTGGGATAAGGATATAGAAGAAATTTGGGAGAAATTTAACGTGTATTTGATATACAAGGATTTTAAACATGCTGATTTTAATCGTTCTTGGACGGGTGGTGGTTTAGGTCTTGAAAATGACGGGGTGGATTTGACTGATGAACAAGTAGAAAGGACAACTCGTTTTATGAAAGAACATATTTTTGCATACTTAAATGAGGAAATTGTACCTAAAGTCTTGCCAATGTATTGGTATATGACTTATGATTTTCATTCTTTTATGGAGTTGGATTTAGGGTTTATGGTTCTAAAGTATAAAACTCCGATGAAAACTGCTTATGACGGTTTGGATTTTTGGGTTGTTTGTTTAGAGGGAGAAGATCCGTCGCTTGAAAGTATGACAGAGGCTAGTGAGAAAATAAATTTTCCCGTGACCAAAAGGGACTTTTTTATAAGAAGAGGAGATATATTAGAGCATATATTGTTAACTTCTTTTGATAAAGGTAATATTGAAATACCCGCAAATTTTGAAACAGGATTTGATTATAAAACGGAAATTAAAAAAGAGGATTGGGAAATAGATGATGAGAATTACTATTTAACTCGAGGTTTCCCTGGTAGTTATAATGTTGCGGGTATTACATTCGGTTTTTCTCGCTTAGAAGGAATTGGCGACATAAGTAATAGTAAAAATTTCCAAAATTATATCAGGCTTTGTTTGTATTATTCTGTTGCAGAATTGGATGAGAAATATCCTCGTTCCAAGTATCCATTTTTAAGGGAAAAGAGAGATTTGGTTGCTAATTATTTTAAGATAACATATAATGTTGATTTTGATGCGATTGTTGAAGGTCCAGAGATCGGAGAATAATTAGAAAGTTGAGGAATAAAATCGGGAGGGATTTTCCTCCCGATAAAAAACAAATGGTATGTTTAAAATTGGGTATATACTTGTTATTTCGGTATTGATGAGTGTTACAACTCTAGCTCAATCGGGATTAAGGATTTCCGGTAAAGTTAGGCTATTGCAACCGACAGAGATCGCATTAAAGACGATTGAGGGAGAGGCGTTGGTGTCGGCTTCGGTAAAGAGTGGCGAAGAGTTTGCGATGGGACCATTGGAGATCGAGCCGGATGTTTACTTGATTTGTTTTGGGGAAACGAGTCAACCGATTTATTTGACGAATACCGAAGTTACGATAAAGGGATTTTATGATTGCAAGCATGTAGGGAATAGTTCTTTGAATTTCACGGGGATTGAAAAGTATCACGAGTTGTTGAAGTGGTTGCCGAAGGAGCAATTTTCACAGGATAAAACGATAGACCCGGGGGTGAAGGGAAAGTTGGAGGGGAATATGTATAGTGCTTTGGCGTATATTGCGGATATGTCGGCTTATGAGCCGAATAAGATCCTGTTGGATTGTATGTCGGAAGAGGCGTTGAAGACGGTTTCCGGGAGATGGTTGCAATATCGGTCAGATAGTTTGTATCATTATTCTATTGGGGCTCCGGCGTATGATTTTACTTTTCAGGATGCATCCGGGAAGAAGGTTAGTTTGAGTGATTTTCGGGGAAAGTTCGTGTTGGTTGATTTTTGGGCATCTTGGTGTGGTCCTTGTCGTCACGAGATGAAGAATTTGTTGCCGATATATAACGAGTTGAAGGGGGATGATCTTGAATTTATCAGTGTATCGTTGGATTCCAAGGAGGCGAATTGGCGGAAAATGTTGGAAGAGGAAAAGCTACCTTGGGTGATGTTGTGGGATGAGGAAGGTTTTGTTATCGGCAATAAGCCCAATAAGATTCAACGGGCGTATGGTTTTTATAGTATCCCGTTTATTGTCTTGATAGACAAGGAAGGACGTTTATTGGCGAAAGATTTGCGGGGGGAGAAAGTGAAGGAGGAGATTCTGAAAGCCAGAAAAAATTTATGATTTAAGATTTGAGATTTAAGATTGTAGTTTTGGATTAACGATTGGTGATTACGAGTCGTTTTGATATTGTATTGTAAAAAATAAAACTGTAAGAGATGAAAAAGTATTTTCTGTTATTGATGGCAAGTGCATGCATCAGTGTTGTAAATGCACAGTTGGTGAAACAGAACGATCAGGGAGAAAAGAAACAATCTGATTTGGATTGGTACAATTGCTCTTTTGATAAGGATAACGTGTATGGTGCGGAAGTGAATAAGGCGTATGATTTTTTGAAGGGAAAGAAAGTAAAGAAAAGACCGGTAGTTGCTTTAATCGGTTCCGGGATTGATGTTGAACACGAAGATTTGAAACAGGCAATTTGGTTTAACCCGAAAGAAAAAGCAGACGGGAAGGATAATGACAAGAATGGATTGGTGGATGACGTAAACGGTTGGAATTTCTTGGGCGGTAAGGATGGTCAGGTAATGGAGAGCACGATGCGTGAAGGTGACCGGGAATTTTTGCGGTTGAAAGATAAATACGCGGATTATGTATTTGACGGAAAGGATTACTATAAGGTTATTAACGAAAAGTTGACAAAAGTGGCGGCTCCGGAGAATGTAGACGAGTATAACTATTTTCGCTATCAGGTGTTACCGGAGTCTCCGATGGCGAGCACATACGGTGGTTGGCAACTTACTTACGTGATAAGGGATTATGCCGGCAAGTTTGATAAAATGATGAGGGAGCGTTTCCCGAATAAGGAATTGACACAGGAAGATTTCGGTATTTGTTATGACCCGAAAGCTCCCCGTGATTCTTTGGCTGAAGTTGCATTTATGATGTGTGCTTATGGTTTTACTGTTTACCAAACGGATAAGTGGGATGCTGTTTACGCTGGGATTAAGAGTGGAGCTCAAATTCAACAATCTCAAGCAGATTACGAGAGAAAAGTGAACCAGTTCGGTGCGGATGGACGAAAAGAGATCGTGGGAGATAATTATTTGGATATAAATGACAATAAGTACGGGAATAATGTATTATTGACGACGGATGCCGCTATTGGGACGATGGAAGCCGGTATTATTGCCGGTAAACGGGATAATGGTTTAGGAGGTAATGGCATTATGGATCAGGCTGAGATCATGACATTGCGGGTTGCTACTAACGGGGAACCTTATTTGAAAGATATTGCTTTGGCTATCCGTTATGCCGTGGATCATGGTGCGGATATTATTTTATTGCCGGTGCAAAACAGTCTTTATCCTGAAGACCAGAAAAAATGGATTAGTGAGGCATTGGAATATGCGGAGAGTAAAGGCGTGTTGGCAATAACTCCAGCATGGGAAGCTTCTCAGGATTTGTCTAAAGATATTTATTTCCCCAATCGCTGGATGACGGGTAAGAAGGAGTTGACTAATTTGATGGTTGTTTCTTCTTCTAATAAAGAAGGCAATCCTTTGATGGAGTCCAACTATGGTGCGAAGGAGGTAGATTTGTATGCCCCAGGTATTGATATATACTCCGCTTACACGGGTGATACTTATCAAACGGGAACCGGAATCGGATTTGCGGCAGCAACGACGGCAGGGGTGGCTGCTTTGTTGAAAGCGTATTATCCCGAGTTGACCGGAACTCAAATCCGGAATATTTTGCTGGAGTCTGTTACTTCCAGAAAGGATGTAGAGGTCGAGAAGGGAATTAGAGTGAACGGGCAATCAACGCAGGATTTGTTCTTGTTTGGAGATTTGTGTCTTTCCGGCGGTATATTGAATGCTCATCAGGCTGTAGTGGCTGCCGATAAGTTAGTAAAGTGATTGTAAATCAAGATATAGTCCCGGTAAACTCGGGACTATATCTTAAAAGGAATAAATTATGCAATTGATGGCGAGGATCATTTTTTTGCTACTATTTGGAATGGCGGTTTTCCAAAGCAATGGACAACAGATACGATCAAAGATGCCTTACCGGCTAGTCGGGGGAAAGATGATTGTTGAGATGAATGTAAACGGAACGCCTCGTTCGTTTATTTTTGACACGGGTGGGCGTACGGCGTTGACAGGGGAATTGTGTGAGGAATTGGGGTTGGTTGTAAAGGATTCGATGGTTGTTACCGATGTGAATGGTAACAAAGGGGGGTATCCTTTGGTGCGAATCAAGAGTTTGATGACTTTGGACGGAGTAATCAATTTTACTGATGTCCCGGCGATGAAACTAGCGGAACCTTCGCCGTTCGCATGTTTCCATGCCGATGGACTTATTGGCAGTGAACTTTTTGCCCAAATGCAGGCTATTGTAGAGATTGACGGTAAAACGAATACGATTACCATTACTTCCGCGGAGAGTCCTTCCACGATTTCTTTACGAAAGATGATCCCTTTTGCCCAGGGAGGCGGAATGCCGATTATTGCGATACAAGCTGGAATCGGCGAGGGAATAAAGGTTTTGTTCGATACGGGATGCCCCGGTTTTTTATCGTTGAAGGATACTGATTTCGAGAAATTGAAAGATAAAGGTGTTTGCTCGGTGTTGTCCGAAGGGTTTGGAGAAGGTTCAATCGGAGTGGCGGGAATGGCAGCAGCAGCAGAGTCCTATCGGGTTTTATTCCCGAGGGTTAATGTTGGTGCGACGAAATTTAATAACGTGACGGTAGAAACGTCAACGCCTCCTTTCACGTTGTTGGGTGTAAAATTATTGAATTATGGCAAGGTGACGATAGATTATCCCCGAGGACGTTTTTATTTTGAGGCTTATGAGCAGGAGAATGATCTCACGAGTAAGCATTACGATGTTAATCTTCGGGTGAAGGATGGAGATTTGGTCGTGTCAACCGTGTGGACAGCCATGAAAGGGCTGGTGGAAGTGGGAGACTTGGTTACGCATATAAATGGGAAGCCGACGGGGACTTATGATTTCTGCGAGAGTATTATCAATGGGATTCCCGAGTTGAAAGCGAAGAAAAAAACGAAATTGACAATCCGGACAGAGGATGGAGAGAAGGTGATTATTTACGAGAAAAAATAAGAAAGTATGTGCTGTAATCTGAGATTCTTATCCATTGTTATCGTGTTCCTCGTTGGCGGGAGCACTGTTTTTGCACAACAAAAAACGAAACGGGTTTGTGATACCATTCCTTATGAATATATTCACGATAAAATTGTTATTCCGGTGATCGTGAATGGGGTGAAAGTGAAATATATCGTGGATACCGGGGGACAGACAGGAACAATGTGGGAATATGCCCAAGAAATGGGTGCGAAGGCAACCGGGGCAACGACAAATATATCCGATTTGAATGGAGTGGGGCAGAATTTTCAAATGGCGACGGTGGAGAATGTCGAGTTAGGACCAAATTATAAATTGGCTGAACTTAAGACTATGGTATTGGGGATAGTCGGTTTTTTTGAAGATTTGGAAGTTGCCGGTATTTTGGGAGGAGATGCTTTTGCCCAGTCGGTGATCACGTTTGATTCCCGGAAGCAAATCATGGTAATTAATTACCCGTATCGTCCGGAAGGATTGAAAGTCACCGACGGGGTGGAAATGTTTACCGGTAACACGCATCATTCTATCGTGAATATGGATTTTGGTGGCGTGGAAAAGCAAGTGCTTTTTGATACGGGTGCCCAAGGTTTTTTGATTATCCCGAAGAATGATTTTCAAGATTTGCAACAACGGGGCGTGTGTGAAGAAGTTGCAAAGGCTTATGGTATAAGTGGTGTCGGATTGGCGGGATTAAGTGATCCCGGAGATATTTATAAGGGGAATATTCGGGAAATGACCTTTTTAGGAAAAAGGTTTTCTGATGTCGGGTGCGTTACTTCTATCGGAAGTACAACCATTATTGGCGTGGATCTACTTAAATACGGGAAGGTTGTTCTCGATTACATGAGAAAGCGTTTCTATTTTTTCCCGTTTGATGATTCCGTGCAAGATATGGGAGGAGCCCCTAAAACGTGGAACGTGGGTATTTTGCCTGCTAACGGGCGTTTCGAAGTCACCACTGTGTGGGAAAGTATGAAAGATGAAGTTTCCTTTGGAGATCAGGTTGTTGATATAAACGGGACAAGCCTTGCCAACTTGCCGATGAGCCAGTTGGAAATCGATAAGATCATGAACGCTATAGAAGGCGATACTGGGTATATTATCGTGGTGAAAGAGGGGAAAGAAAAAAAGATAGAAATTAGAAGAGAAAGATAATTATGAAGAATTTATTTGTATGGTTGTTTTTGTGTGTATTGCCGGTAGCGGCAAGTGCACAAGTAAAGAATACGGCGACAGAGGTGAAGGATTACCGGGTGAAAGACGGTAAGATTATTCTGGAGATGGTGGTGAATGGCGTGATTGCCGATTTCGTGCTGGATTTGGCCGGGCATAACGCAATATTGCCTGAGTATGTAGAGAAATTTAAGATAGATCCGAACGAGAGTGGTAGATTTAGTTATAATACTTTTCAATACAAGAAAGTGCCGACGAGCAAGAGCGTATCTATTGAAAGTATTTCATTTGGCAATAGTGTATTCGGAAATGGTGTCGGGGCGTTTGTGCTGGAAGATGAACCTTACTTGCGCAAATTGGGAGTTGCCGGAGTTGTGGGTGGATCGTTATTCCGCAATATTGTGTTGACGATAGACGGCAAGAGGAAAAGGATCACGATGAGTATGCCTTATCGTCCGAATTATATGAAGTTGGATCACCGGGCAGATATAGATTTAATTGTAGGTTCGGGTATCGTGTGCCCGATAGAAATAGATGGTGAAAAATATTCATTGCTGCTTGATACTTGGAATGATGGTGTGATTACGATGAACGAGGCTGACTTTGCCCGTTTGAAAGGTACGAATGGAGGGAATGCCAAAATGAGTGTCGGATATGGTGCTTCCGTACAAGGGGAACAGGCGAAGACGGTGAATCAATGTACCTTTGTTAAAAGTGATTTAGGGCAGATTACGGTTGTGGAAAATAAGACGCTTCCTCGTTCTGTATTGGGTAATGGTATTTTAGAGAAAGGATTGATTTCCGTGGATTACGGGAAGCAAAAAGTGTATTTCCAACCTTTTGATCTGGTGGAAGTGAAAGATGATATCGTGAAGGATGATGTCAAGATAGAACCCGGCAAGTTAAATCCGATTACCCGGGAGTATTTCTTGGAGCATGTGTATGATTATCGCACGAGTAAAGAATTTGTCTTAAAAGGGGATAAGCCTGTCGTGATTGACTTTTGGGCAACCTGGTGCGGACCGTGTATGCGGTTGATTCCGGAAATGGAAAAACTGGCAGAGAAGTATAAAGACCGGGTGATTTTCTATAAGGTGAACGCGGACAAGGAAAAGGAGTTATGCGGAATGTTTAATGTTGTTGCTTTGCCTACGTTGTTTTTTATTCCTGTCGGGGGAGAGCCGATTATTGAAGTCGGGGCTACTCCCGAGAAATTCGAGAAAATTATTGAAGAGCAATTACTGAAAAAATAGCGTTATGAAAGGAATAAAAGTATTGAGTGTTATTGTTTTTCTATTCTGTGTTTTGAGCGGACAAGCCCAGGTGGCAGATAGATTACAGGAGTACGTGTTAAAGGAATGGAATGATTTTCAAATGCCGAAAGAAAATGCGATAGGAGCGATTTTGGTTAAACAGAAAGAGATCGGGAAATATATAGCAACTCAAGACCGGGATGCCATTCTTGCCCAATTAGAAAATGGGAATCAGGTTATTTATCGGGTTGCAACTTTGTACAAAGAGGATAAAGACACGAAAATTAAAAAATCCATATTGAAAAAAGTACTAAACAATGTAGATTTAAAGCGACGAGAGGTGGTGCATTGTGATCGTATGGATTTCCTGATAGAGAATTATTATGGTTTGAAAGCCATTATGGAGGGGGCTCCGGTAGATGAGGCATGGGGAGGTATGTGGTTCAACACGTCGGTTGAGACGATCGGTAATGAATATGATTACGCGAGATACCGCCAAGTGTTCGAATTGAATAATCCGGAACTGACACAGGCATATATGTCTTGTTTAAGGTATGTATTCCGGTATAATGGTTACACGAAAGGTTTGGAGGAACTTCGACCGTTCTTTGAAAAATATATGCCGGAAGGGGATTTGAAGAATGAAATTGAAGGATTGTATAAAAGCTATTATCATCTGAGAGAAGGGGCCGAGGCTCCGGCTTTTACCTTAAAGGATTTCAAGGGGAAGGAACATTCGTTGGCTGATTATAAAGGAAAAGTGTTGGTCATTGACGTGTGGGCAACCTGGTGTGGCGGTTGTATCGCCAAGTTGCCGGTCTATATGTCCATGAGCCAAAAATATACAGATCGGGATGATATAGAGTTTATCACGATTTCAATAGACGACAAGGGGTCTTTTAATAGCTGGAAATATGCTTTGCCCCGGTTGAAATTGTTAGGTATAACTAATTTGTTAGCTTCCAAGGAAGAATGTACTTTCCAAAAAGATTATAATATCACAGGGATACCCCGTTATTTTTTGATTGATAAAGAAGGAAAGATCGTGTCCGTCTATGCACCTACTCCGGGAAAAGCGTTCGAGGCATTGATAAACAAGACACTAAATCGTAAATAAATAAGATATGAAGTCAATTGTATATTGTTTGGTACTGTGTCTTGTCGGGCTGGGACAATTTGCTAAAGCTCAAGGCAAGGTGACAGAACAACAGAAAACCGAGTTTGCTAAAGGAAATCAAGACCCGAAGTTTTTAAAGGAATATATTGAAGCTTTGAAAGCGGATGGGCGGGAAGATGCGCTAAATGAGGCTGTGGACCGTTATCTGATGGCACTGCCGTTAAACGAGCGGTATGCCGGCGAGAATCTGACTTATTTCTTGGAATATATTAACGGTTTGAATGCGAAGTCTTTCACGGATGTTATTGAACATTGGGGAGATATTCGTTTAACGGGAGAACAGGCAGAGAAAGTTACGGAAAAGATAAATGACGTGTGTAAGACAACGTTTTTTCAATCTCTGTTCCGGGAAAGAGAAGGAATTGAATGTCCGGATGTAGATTGCTCCTCGTTGGCGGCAGCCTTGAAAAAGTCCGCAATTCCGGTTCCGGGGGTGCGACGCCAGTTTATTGAAATGTGGCAAAGCTGGAAAGAGAAAAAGGTTGATGATATGATTTGTGCTTTTGAACAACTGTTTTCTTACCCGATTGTTACGGAGGCAAACGAAAAAAAGGAAGGTGCTTTTCAGTTTGATACAATGATGGACGGTGTCATCTTGGGAAATATGATGAATTATATTTTGGAAAGGTGTAATTTTGACCAATGTTCGAGCATGTTTAAAATTATAGACCAAGTTATCGAGAAGAATGGACGGGACGGATTTTGGAGCACGATCGGGAAATCAAGAGATAATTTTGAAGGAAAGAAAATGATGATGGAGATGGGGGAAGAATGATGATATTTATTAGCAATCGTGGAACATTAAAATGAACGAGATATGAGATTATTCATTGCTTTACTAGTGATTTGTTGTGTCGGGTGTACACAATCGTCACGTTACGCTTTTACCTTGAAGGGCGATCTGGATGGGGTGAAGTACGGGAAGGCTTTTTTGATCGCTCCCGGCGATAGTGCCAAGATTTTGTACACGGCAGAGATCGATGGGGGAAAATTTGAAATCAAGGGTGAATTGGATGAGCCGGGATCATATATCCTGAAAGTAAACCGTCGGCAATTCTATTTTTTCATGGACGGGAAAAATATGGAGGTCACGGGAGATTATTCAAAATTGGGAAACCGGAGCGTGAAAGGTTCTCCTGCCAATGATTTGGATGAGGAATATAATAAGATCGCACAAGTGCAGTTTTATGGCGTGCGAAATGATTTGCTGAACGAGTATAAAGTAGCGTTAGATGCCGGTGATCAGAAGTTGGCGGATGAAAAGATGACGGAAGCGTTGAAGGCGGAAGAGATTCAATATCGCTTGACGAAAGAGTTTGTCCAGAAATATCCGGATAATGTATATTCCGCTTATATTTCCGATGTGGTGAAAGGAGAAAGTTTCGAGAAGGGGAAAGAATTATACGATTTACTTTCTGCAAAAAATCAATCCTCTTGTTACGGGCGCTTATTAAAGAAGCACACGGATGACTTAGCTGTTTCGGCATTGGGTGTCCCTTGTCCGGATTTTACTGCCACGGATGAGTCTGGAAACAAAGTGACATTAGACTCCCAAAAAGGCAATATTCTGGTGTTGGATTTTTGGGCTTCCTGGTGTGGTCCTTGCCGGCAGGAAATGAAAAATTTGCGGGAACAATATGCCGAGTTTAAAGATCAAGGCGTACATTTCATGAGTATTTCCCTGGATGATTCCTTGGATAAATGGAAAAAGGCTTGCGAGGAAGAGCAGATCCCATGGATCAGCGTGAGGGACGATAACGGGTGGTCGAAGTCCGAGATTCGGAAATTGTTCGGGATACAGGCTATTCCTTTTATCGTGTTGTTGGATAAAGAGGGAAATATCGTTGCTAAGAATATCCGGAGAAATAGTTTACGGGAGAAAATTGTCGAATTGTTGCAAAAATGAAAGTTATGAGGACAAGAAATATTATTCTGGCTTGTATCATGTTGTGCAGTGGGGTATGTGCCGTGTTACCCGGTTATGCCCAGCAACAAAAGTCAAAAGATCAAATCGTGTTTGATAAAATATATAACGCTTATAACCGGATTCCCGGAGGATTGAATAAAGACGAACTGGTTCAAAAAGTAAATGAGGTTGAACGAGAGGTGAAGTTATGTATGGATTCGCTTTCAGGTAAAGAAGCACGGCAGAAGGCGGAATTGCTTTGCTATAACGGCGTGTTGTGGAGTATGGGTAGGCTGGCGATTGAAACGAAAGACGAGGCTTTGAAGAACGAGATCGCTCAACGGGTGAAAGGTTTGGATTTGGATTCCCCGTCATTGGAGTTACTGGCAGATGTGGAGAGAACAAATTTATTGAACGGGTATTTCCAGTTGTTTATGCCGGATCTTTCAGCGTTAAATCGGGCTACTTATGTCTTGTATAATATCAAGAGCGAGGAGGTGCGTAATCCTTATGTGTTGTCGACTTTGGTTACCGAGTTGAAGCAAAGGGGATACACGGATGAGGTGAATGCCTTGATGGAGGATATTGAACTGTGTTCCAAAACGGAAGCAACCCGCCGGCAAGCGATAGAATTGAAAGAGAGATACTATCCTGTGCGTGCAGGGGCTATGGCTCCGGATTTCGAGATGGAGGATGAAAACGGGAAAATGGTAAAGCTTTCGGATTTCAGGGGAAAAGCTGTTTTCATTGATGTATGGGCGACCTGGTGCGGTGGTTGCGTTGCCGGATTACCTGCGTTCATTGCGCTCAAGGAACAGTACAAAGATCAGAAAGATGTGGTATTCCTGACCATTTCGGATGACGGGATTGAGGCAAAAGCCCGTTGGAAAAATTTCTTAAAAGAGAAAAAATATTCCGGGATTGTACCACATTTGATTATTAATAAAGAAAAAGATCAGTTCACGGAAAATTATTGTATCACGGGAATTCCCCGCTATATCTTGATCGATAAGCGAGGAAAAATCGTGAACGCATGGCATTTCGGGGCTAATCATGAGTTTTTTCCATTCTTTTTTTCAATGGAATTGGAGGGGATGAACCGGGAATGAGGGCAATTCTTTTGTAATTACAAGGTAATCCTCCTGTGATCCGATCTCTACCCGGGTAGAGATCGGATCACAGGAGGATTACTTTTGGATTGCTTTGGAATATTTCATGCTGAAAAAAAAGATGAGTGTTGTATAAATTTTGTTTGTTTTCTAATTTTTAATACATATTTTTGTTTTTACTTTATAGGTCATCTGTATTATGGAGAAAACAAACAAGATTAACGACTTATTGTTGGAGCGTCTGCAACGAGGTGATGAGCGGGCTTTTCAGAGGTTATTTGAAGAATTTTATGCTTCCTTGTGTTTGTTTGCAACTCGTTATTTAGGTGACCGGGAAGAGGCTGCCGATGTTGTACAGGATGCATTTTTAAAATATTGGCATCGGCATACTGATTTTGATGATTTTCGAAAAATCAAGTCTTTTCTATACGTGGTGGTGCGCCATGCTTGTTTTAATTTACTTCGGAACAGAAATTTGCGTTTTCGTCTTTCGGATGAGTTGATTCGGGATTCGGAACAAGATTTCCAAAACCGGGTGATGGAGGAAGAAGTTCACCGTATTTTTAATCGGGCGATAGATAATTTGCCCATGCAAATGCGGACAGTTATTAATTATGCTTTGGACGGATTGAAAAATGCGGAGATTGCAGAAAAGATGCAAATATCCGAAGGTACTGTGCATGCTTATAAAAAGGAGGCTTACAAGAAGTTGAGAGTCAACCTGAAAGAGTATTATTACCTATTGCCTGTTGTTTTATTTCTCTCGGAGAAATGTTAATAAAGATTAAACATTTGATATCCGACACTCCCTAAAATTGCCTTTTTGTGTTCTAGTTAAAAATTAAAGAAAAACCGTATAACTAGAATACAATATGAATGACGATTTCTTTGATATTGCCGAATTGGTTAGTAAATATCTGACAGGAGATTTGACTGTCGCCGAGCAAAAGTGTTTGGACGATTGGTTGGGACTTGCTGAAGAGAATCGGGAGTGGTTTCGTTTGGTGACCAGTGAAGAATTCGTGAGTCGCAAACGACAGGAATTGAAATCGATAGACGTGCAAGCCGGGTGGAGGGCTCTTTCCCGAAAGCGTGCCCGGGGACATAAGCGGTCTTTGTGGATTGACTTTTTGAAGTATGCTTGTATGTTTATCCTCGTAGTATCCCCCGTAATTTACTTTTGTATGCAGAATACAAGTAATTGTGTGGATATTAATGCGATGCAAGTGGAAATTAATCCGGGGATTCCTAAAGCCATGTTGCATATGGCAGACGGTTCTATTGTGGATTTAGCTGTTCGTTCACGTGATACTTTGAAAGAGTTGGATGGTACGCTTATCGGTTTACACGGGGAGAGTATTGTTTATAAAAATATGGACGCATCAGAAAATACAGATACAGTTGGTAAGGTGAATTTGTATAACGAGCTTGTAGTTCCCCGGGGAGGTGAGTTTGTGTTGGAGCTTTCGGATGGAACTTCGGTATGCTTGAACGCGGGATCAAAGCTTAAGTTCCCGGTGAGGTTTTGTGGGGATAAGAGACAGGTGGAATTGGAAGGAGAGGGATATTTTCAAGTGGCACGAAACGAGAAGATGCCTTTCGTTGTACAGGCTTCCGGAATGGATATAACGGTGTTGGGTACGGAATTCAATATATCTAATTATCCGGAAAATGCGGAGGTTCAAACAACTTTGATCAAGGGTGCGGTGAAAGTAACTAATTTGAAAAATGAGGATAGTTTCGTGTTGAAACCGGGAGAACAGGCGGTTCTTAATAAACAAAACGGGAAAATGACGGTGGCAGAAGTAGATGTTTCTTATGCCATAGCGTGGAAAGAAGGATACCTTCGGTTCCGGGATCGTCCGTTGAAGGAGATCATGGACTTTATTGCCCGCTGGTATGATGTTGACGTGGTGTACGAGGATGAAGAGGTGAAAGACTATCTTTTCGGGTGTAATTTTGATCGGCAGGAAACGATTGAACCCTTGCTGGGATTCTTTGAACGTACCGGGACGGTACATTTCAGAATTCGTGACAGGCAAATTGTAGTAAGTAAATAAGTTGTAATTACATAAAAATAGCGAAGGATATGCGACTATCCCCCGCTAGTTGATAAGCCTCTTGCCGGAGGCATAACTTTAAACTTAAATCAATTTCAAAAGTATGAAAAAAAAACGTAGGTGTACTCATTTATGGGTGACAAAAGTGAAAAATTTGTTGCTTGGTGTGCAAGTGGCAGTTTGCTTATTCCTATCAGGAGGTCGAGTTGCACAGGCTATGACGGATGAGCCGTTGATCAATCTTTCGATGAAGGATGTGCCGGTAAAGGATGTCATTTGGGCTATCGAGAAACAGTCGAAACTGGTGTTCGTGTATAACACCAGGGATTTGGACCAAGCGGGTAAGATTGATATTGAGATCAAGGACAAAACGGTGCGGGAGGCTCTTGATATTTGTTTGAAAAACACGGGACTAGAGTATGAAATACAACAGAATACCGTGATTATTAAACGTAAACAAGAGAAAGCTCCGGAGATAGAGAAATTTGTGGTCAAAGGAAAGGTCGTGGATCGGGATAGCGTGCCCTTGCCGGGGGTAACGATTGTCTTGAAGGGAACCGCATTGGGCGTTGTTTCCGATAAAGACGGAAAGTTTAATTTCGAAATCCCGAAGATGGATCATCCGATACTTGTTTTTTCATTTGTCGGGATGCAGACACAAGAACATCAATACACGGGGAAGTCGGAGATCCGGATCACGATGATCGAGGATGTAAAGAGTATGGAAGAGGTCGTGGTAACCGGAATTTTTACCCGGAAAGCGGAGAGCTTTACCGGGGCGGCAAAAACATTCCGGAAAGACGAGTTAAAACGGGTTGGGAATACCAATATATTTCAAAGTTTGAAGAACTTGGATCCTTCTCTTAAAATTTTGGAAAACAGAACAATGGGCTCCGATCCGAATTCCTTACCGGATATGAGGTTGCGAGGAACTTCTTCTTTTCCTGCAGAAGGTGGTGATATTAATCTGAAAGGGAATTACCAGTCGCAGCCCAATCAGCCATTGTTTATCCTGGACGGTTTTGAAACGACGGTGGAAACCGTGTTCGACCTGGATATGAACCGGGTAGAGAGTATCACGATATTGAAAGATGCAGCTTCTAAAGCGATTTACGGTTCAAAAGCCGCTAATGGAGTGGTGGTTATCGAAACGGTGGGGCTCGGAGTAGAAGGAGTGCGGGTGACTTACACGGGCAATCTGGATTTGGAAATGCCCGATTTGACTAGTTATAATTTGTGTAATGCCGCAGAGAAACTGGAAGCCGAAAGGCTTGAAGGGAGTGTATACGGGGATTCGTATACCGGGATGAGCAAGTATTACGAACGATTGAAGCTTGTTAAGGAAGGTTTGGATGAGTATTGGTTGTCTAAACCTTTGCGTGTTGGCGTTGGACAGAAACATGCTCTCACGTTCGAAATGGGAAACAAGGAGATGAAAACGCTTTTTAACGTGGCGTATAGTAACGTGGAAGGTGTCATGAAAGAATCTTATCGCAATACTTTCTCGGGAACAGCACAAATATCTTATCGCAAATCGAATTTTTTGTTTCGGGATATAGCCACGATTACCCGAAATAAAACACAGGATTCACCTTACGGTACTTTCAGTGAATACGCAAAGGCTAATCCTTATTCCCCGGCATATGATGAAAAGGGTGAACCGATGGAAGATTATGCACGGGGTACTTATTCGGAAAAGTCTCCCTTGTATAATGCTAAAACGAATACTAAAGACCAGACTTCTTATTTGAGTTTCACGAATAATTTTTATATCGAGTGGACGATTATTGAGGGGCTGAAAGCGACGGGACGGGTAAGTTTTACGACAAAACGGAGTGATGCGGACGAGTATTATCCTTATAATCATACCAGTCAAAACAATTATAGCCGGGACGTGTATTACAAGAGAGGCGCTTATACCTTGAACACGGGAAAAAGCAACTCGGTATCGAGTGATATCTATTTGAATTTTTCAAGGACATGGGGTAAACATACTTTGTTTGCCAATGCGGGATGGAATATTTCGGAGAATGAGTATATGGAGATTATAAACGAAGCGCAGGGTTACAAGACAGGCAGTATGGACGAGTATATCTTCGGGATGATGTATAAAGAAGACGGTAAACCTTCCGGTAGCAGTTCTAAAAACAGGAATGTCGGGGTGTTGGGAGTTTTTGCCTATACTTATGACGATCGATTTTTATTGGATGCTACTTTGCGTGGAAGTGCGGCGTCTGTGTTCGGGACTGATAAGCCTTGGGCTACTTTCTGGAGTGTCGGGTTAGGTTGGAACCTGCATAACGAGAAGTTTATTCGGGATTGGGGGTTCTTGGAGCAATTTAAAGTAAGGGGTTCTATCGGTTACACGGGTAACCAGAATTTCCAGTCCAATAAAGCGGTGGCAACTTATAAATATTATATGAAGGAAAATTACAATTACTATTGGAGTGGTGCTTATTTGAGTAATATGGAAAATCCGGCGCTTCAATGGGAGTTGAAAAAAGATTATAACGTGGGACTTGATATGAAAATAAAAGGTGTTACGCTGACTTTTGATTGGTATACTTCCAACACGGAAAATCTTGTATCACAGATCACAATACCTGCTTCAACCGGATTTACTTCTGTTAGCGAGAACCTTGGGTTGGTGCAGAACCGGGGTGTGGAGATTTCATTGGGTGTTAACGTTATCAATCGTAGGGACTTCTTTTTGAATGTGAATGGTAATATAACCACGAATAATAATAAATTGAAGAAGTTGTCGGATGCGATGAAGACGTTCAACGAGAATCAGCGGGCTTTGGCTGCCAAGGAAGATCGAGTTACACCGGTGGAGATGTATTATGATGGGATGCACATGAATACGATTTGGGCTGTTCCTTCCCTGGGAATCGATCCGTCTGATGGTTATGAGATTTATTTGAACCGGGACGGACAGATGACAAAACAATGGAAAGCCGAAGATATGGTTGCAGCCGGGGTTGCTGATTCTAAATATAACGGTAATTTCGGTTTGAACGGCGAGTACAAAGGGGTTGGTTTGAGTGTCGTGTTCACTTTTCTCGGAGGAGGAGAACTTTACAATCAGACGTTGGTAGATCGGGTCGAAAATGTCAATATTACTTATAACGTGGATAAACGGGTTTTGTCGGGGAGATGGAAACAACGGGGAGATCAAACACAATTCCGGAGGATTAAGAATTTAGGTGATACATATATCATGGGAAATATGCAGGAATCGGATTATACGCGAGCCACGACTCGTTTCGTGCAGAAGGATAACGAGTTGAATTTATCTTCTTTGAGTGTGTATTATGATTTTCCGCGTGCATGGATGAAGCATATTGGGTTTGAGAGAGTGAGATTACAAGCCAATATGAATGATGTTTACAAGTGGTCATCGATTAAGATCGAACGGGGGACATCCTATCCGTTTGCTCGGACGTTGAGTTTTTCTTTAACAGCAACTTTTTAACGGGTAACCTTTATGAAAACGAGATTATTAATTTTATTGACAGTGTTCAGCCTTGTCTTTATTTCTTGCGAGGACTGGTTGAAAGTAGATTCCTCAACGGAAGTATCACAGGATGATATGTTTTCTTCGGACGAGGGTTTCCATGCAGCATTGACGGGCGTGTATATCGGGATGACTTCGAAGGATTTGTACGGAATGCATTTAAGCTGGCATATGTTGGATTATTTGGCGCATTATTATTGTTTGATTTCGGGAAGTAATGATATATACTTGCATAGCCATCAATACAAGAATGCCCGGGTGTACCCGTATGTAAAAAATGCGTGGAACGGTTTGTATAATTTGATAGCGAACTGTAACAATATTTTAGCCAAGTTGGAAGAGCATAAATCGGAGTTAGATCCGGTAAATTATCAGTTGGTAAAAGGTGAAGCATTGACCTTAAGAGCCTTTTTCCACTTCGATTTGATGAGGATGTTCGGGTACGGTAATTTGAGAAATCGGGATGTGTCCTCCAAGAAGGCAATTCCGTACGTGACTACGTTTAGTAAAGATGTTACGCCTCAGTTGTCTTATGCCGAAACGTTTAAGTTGCTGAAAGATGATTTGCTGGAAGCCATTGAGTTACTTTACGGGGAAGACGGAAAAAATTGTTACCGGATTACAGGGGATGATGATTTTTTTGATAATGGTCCGAATGGGAGTGACTACGGTTTCTTTAATTATTTTAGTTACCAAGACTCTCCCCGGGTGGATTATTATGTGGCAAAGGCTCTTTTGGCTCGTGTCTATATGTGGGAAGGAACAGACGAGGGATACGCCAAAGCCGTGGAGATTGCCGAAGAGTGGTTCTTGACAGAAGATGATTTAGGACAGGATAGTTGGGATTGGGTGTCTCGTTCCCGGGTGACGCATTCAAATGTGCTTTATCGAGATAGAACGTTTTCCCAAGAACATATTTGGCATCTTGCCGTGAACAAGTTGAATGATATTATGGGTCAATGGTTGGATGCATCGAACCCGAATGCGACATATGAACGCGTGTTTTTGACTCAGAATGTAGCATTTACTATTTTTGAAGTGGGGCAAGGGAATGACGTTGGCGTGGATGATTATCGTTATTCTTATTTGTTGCAGCCCCAGGGATCCGGTTTGAATAATTATGCCACGTTGAAGCTGGATCAATGTGACGGGGAAACGCAGTATGGGGAAATAATACCTTTGATCAGTACTCCGGAAATGTATTATATCTGTGCAGAAGTGTTTGCTGAACAAGGAAACCTGAAAAAGGCCATTGGTTATTTGAATACGGTACGGCAGGCACGGGGGATTATGCGGGATTTGGATGAAAATCTGAGTTATCAGGAAGTGAAAGAAGAAATACTGAAAGAGTACCGGAAAGAATTCGTGAGTTTGGGGCAACTTTTCTATTTCTATAAACGCTGGGGCGTGGAGAACGTTGTCGGGTATGCCAATCCGATGGGTGATTCCGAGTATATTCTGCCTTATCCTGACGAAGAGGTAATATCAGGAAATAGAGTACAGTTTTAACATTAAAAATGTATAATCATGAAATATTTGATAAAACAATATTTTGTCTTGTTTGTTATCACGTGCGTGGGGATATATGGATGTTCCGACAGTGATATCATGTATTACGAGGGTGGGAATGCCTTGCATTTCATGAAACTTCGACAGGGGTTGTCGTTTATGACGAACATGGAAGCCGAGAAGGATACGATGTTTATTAAAGTATTGCTCGTGGGGAATCCCGTGAATGTGGAACGGGAGTTCGCCGTGGAGGTGGTGAGTGATTCCAACACGACAGCAACATCCGACCAGTATCGCATCGTGAAGGCGACAGTACCAGCAAATGATACTATTGGTACTCTCGCCTTGGAAGTGTGTAATCCGGAATTTTTAAATATAGAGGAGTCGACGTTAAAGTTGAAATTGGCTGTGAAAGATAACGAGTATTTTAAAGCCGGAGGATGGTTGAATTATGTCACGATTCAATTAACATGGACCACAGATTTAGTACAACCTGAAACATGGAATGCGATGCGTTTCTTCTTTACTTCGAAATATTCTTCTAATGTTTATCGGGCTATTATAGCGTCTACGGGTTTGACGGAATTCTGGTATTATGATCCGGATCCAGAAACGGGTTACCGGTTAGATCAATACGAAGGATGGGTGTATGGGAAAAAATTTGCAGATTGGGTTCGGGAATACAATCGAACGCATGATGACGTGTATCGCCATGATGATGGTGCATATAAAGGTGAGGAAATTATACCTATATATTAATCTAAAAAATAGATGGATATGAAAAGATATTTATTATATATGCTGTTGATTCTTTGGAATGTGAGTTTCTTTACAGCGTGTTTTGATGATAAAAGTACGGATGCCGATCATCCGATTCCGGATATTGTGATAGATACTACTGGAATACCGGAAACATCTAAAGTCGTGCAATATGGGCGTTTGAGTATTCGACCGAAAGTTACACGGGATAATGGGGATAATTCTGATTTGTCATATAAATGGATGTTGAATACTATCGCGGATGATAATCTGAATTCGGGAGCAAAATCTCATTATATATGTATAGGGGAGAATGAAGTACTGGATACAACCATATTTTTAACACCTAACGAAACGTCTTATTTTTTGTGGTACCAAGTTACGGACAATAAAACACAATATCGGCGGGATATCTTGTGGAATGTACTTGTGCAGTCGGCTTATAACGAGGGAATATTAATTGTGGAAACGAAAGACGGGAGGAATACGGATTTCTCTTTGATTGAGGGGAAACAATTTACCGAGGGGTGGACTGCTGCAGATAGAATCAGTCATGATTTATATAGTTCTGTAAACGGTAGTACAATGGAAGGTTTGGTTAAACAGGTGTGCCATTCGTATAATACCAATAATCAGGTGAAATCAAAACGGTTGTATTGCATCGGGGATGATTTTTACACTTTGGTGGATGGTTTGGAATATGAACTTGTGGGACGGGATTTTGAGGTGATCTATGATAATACGCTTACCATGAAACCGAATCAGATATTTTATTGTGGCTCTAATGTGGTTTGGGTAAATGATGGAAATATTTATCCTTTTTCGGCTAATTTGGCTCGGGATTATCCGAATATACAGATTCCGATGAAGTATGCGGTGCAAGAGGGGGAAGCGCAGGTGATGAAAGTTTCCAGCGTGGATAAATGTATAGCATATACACATCAATCTTCCAGTTCTACTACGGCTTGGGGGGTGTGGTATGATAAGGAGGGTGGTCGATTCTTGTGCCAAAAGAGTAATCCTTATGTAAAAAGTAATATAGCGACTTTAGAATCCGATGCGGAAAGACCTTTTGATCCGAATAATGTACCAGGATTGGAAACCGCATATGCTGCCATTGGAGTGGATGATAATTTCTTTATGGTGATGAGGAACACAATCACAGGTGCTTATCAAATTTACGTGATTGAGCGAACTACTTCCAAGGCAAAATATCTTTATGATATTTCTGGAAATGAGATGGATGATGCCGTGGGGTATGTGGTGAGTGAAGATGGAAACGTGGTGTATTTTGCCACTTCAACACAGATTTACGCTATTGTGTTGGGAGGTGTGGCGCCACAAGTAAATTTGCTTTACACGGTGACTTCCGGTGAAATTACTCATTTCTCGATGTTCCGGCAGGCATGGTATCTTTTGGATCCTCGGAAGTATGTTTCCGGGGTCGGGTATAAAACGCCGATTGATACGCATGAGCATTTGTTGTTAGCGGGAGTGTGGAATGGTAACGAAGGGACTCTTTACACGATTCCGATCGTGAGTCCTAGTGGTGGAACGATAGATGCGAATGGTATTAAACCTTATACTGGGTTTGGAAAGATTTTAACGGTTGTTTCTCAACAGTAAAATTTGTAGTGTGTTTTGATTTAGACTGAATTCCCGTCGGTATTGACGGAAGGTGTTTTTGGGATTTTCCGAAAGACCGATGGGATTCTTTATTTTATACTCGTACCGGGTTTGACCGGTATGATATGGATGTATTGTGTTTGTGAATTACTAAAAAATTATGGAAAAAGCAATTGTAAAAGTAGAACACTTATCCCATCGCTATAGTGCGCAGTGGGCAATTCGGGATATTAATTTCGAAATCAGTCAAAAAGGTGTAGTCGGGCTATTAGGCTCTAATGGTGCGGGAAAATCGACCACGATGAATATTATTTGTGGCGTGTTGAATCAGACAGAAGGCGAGGTGTACATTAACGGAATCAGCTTGAGTGAACATCCGGTGGAAGCGAAGCAAAATATCGGATTCCTCCCGCAAAAGCCGCCTCTGTACGGAGATCTTAACGTGGACGAGTATTTGACGTATTGTGCCAATTTGAGATTGATGGACGAGAAACAGGTGAAACCGGCAGTGGAAGAAGCGAAACGGAGATGCGGAATTGCCCATTTCAGCCATCGTTTGATACGTAATTTGTCCGGGGGATACCAGCAACGCGTGGGAATAGCCCAAGCGATTGTTCATAATCCCGCCTTTGTCGTACTGGATGAGCCCACGAATGGTTTGGACCCGAATCAGATTGTAGAGATCCGGGAGTTGATTAAAGAGATCGCGAAAGACCGTTCCGTTTTGTTATCCACGCATATTCTTTCGGAGGTACAGGCTACTTGTAATTATATCCGCATGATTGAAAACGGGCAAGTCGTGTTTGCCGGTACAATAGACGAGTTTGATAATTACATCGAACCCGATACGTTTGTGGCGGAGTTTGAAAATAATCCTATTGCGGAAGAATTGGCTCGAGTGCCGGGAATCATTCGGGTAATTCCATTAACGGAAAGAAAATTCCGATTCCGTTTTGACGGGGGGCGTGATGTGATGCAACGTGTCATTGAGACAAGCGTGGCTAATGGATGGGGATTGAGTGAGATTACCTTGGAGAAGATTTCTCTAGACGAGATTTTTGCCCAGCTTTCCGGAAAGAGAGACAATAAATAATTTAGAAAGGAAGTGTATGAAAGTAATATTTAAAATAGCCAAGTCGGAATTGAGTATGTTGTTTTACTCTCCCGTGGCTTGGTTGATTCTGGTGATTTTTACTTTTCAGTCCAGTATGGCTTTTTCCAATTTGTTTAGTGATTTGGTTGTGGATCAGGCTGTCGGGAATCGTCTTTGGGATGTGACAGAAAAAGTATTTTCTAGTTTTCGGGGGCTTTTGTCCCAGGTGCAACAATACTTGTATCTTTATATTCCTTTGTTGACAATGGGGTTGATGAGTAAGGAGCGTAATAACGGATCAATTAAACTTTTGTTTTCTTCTCCGATCACGAACACACAGATTATACTCGGGAAGTATTTTGCCATGATGATTTATGCCCTGGTTTTGATTGCGATTTTGTTCGTGTATGCCATTTTCGGGATGTGTACAATAAAGGATATGGATGTGCCTTATGTTTTATCCGGTTTATTGGGGCTTTATTTGTTGATTTGTGCTTATGCAGCAATCGGGTTGTTCATGTCGAGTTTGACTTCTTACCAAGTGGTGGCAGCAATGTGTACGCTAGGTCTATTAGCCGTGTTGAATTTTATTGGAGGGGTAGGACAAGATATTCCTTTTGTGCGGGATGTAACGTATTGGTTGTCTATAAGAGGACGCTCCAATGAATTGATCGGTGGGTTGATCTGTAGTGAAGACGTGCTGTACTTTACCATTGTTGTGGTCCTTTTTTTGATGCTTTCTATATTGAAATTGAGGGGGGAGCGGAAAAAGGTTTCCCGGAAGATTGTTATCAGCCGTTATGTCGGGGTGGTTGCGCTTGCCGTGTTCTTGGGATATTTGTCTTCAATTCCGGTACTTATGGGATTTTATGATGCGACGGTTACCAAACAGAGAACATTGACTCCTAATAGCCAGAACGTGATGAGGCAATTGAACGGGGGACTGAAAATAACGACCTACGTCAATTTGTTGGAGCCAAATTACGCTTCGGGATTACCACAAAATCTGAATCAGGATAAACGGCTTTTCAGACAATATCTCCGTTTTAAGCCGGAATTGAAAATGAAGTATGTTTATTATTACGATAAAACAAAAAATGAATCTCTGGATCAGCGCTATCCTTTATTAAGTGACCGAGAGAGGGCGCAGGAGATCGCAAACGGGTTGGAATTGGATTTCAAAATGTTCTTGTCTCCGGAAGAACTTAAAAAGCAGATAGATTTGTCCGAAGAACGAAATCGTTTTGTTCGTCTTATAGAACGTGAAAATGGGCAGAAATCTTTTTTACGGATATTTGACGATATGTCTCGCCAACCGGCTGAAAAAGAAATCACAGCAGCCATGAAACGTATGGTTGTTCCGGCGATGCAGGTGGCATTTCTTGCCGGTCATGGTGAGAGGGACATTGACCGGAAAGGAGACCGAGGATATTATGTGATGTCACAGGATATTACTTATCGGGAAGCGTTAATTAATAACGGTTTCGATAGTTATAAATTGTTTTTGAATGACGGGCAGAAGATTCCGGAGAACACGAATATTTTGATTATTGCAGATGTAAGGCAACCTTTCGAGCAAGAGGAATTAGAGGAAATCCAACGTTATATCGATAGAGGTGGCAATTTAATTATTGCCGGGGAACCTGGAAAGCAGGATATAATGAATCCTTTATTGTCTTCTTTGGGTGTTCAGTTTATGCCAGGGCAGATGGTACAGGAGAGTGAGAATTTCACGCAGAATTTGGTTTTTGGGAAAATTACCCGGGAGGCGGCGGGGATATATTCCTGGTTCCGTTGGATGTTGCGCTGGAATTACCGGGTACCGATGCCTGATGCTGTTGGTTTGGAGTATTCTAAGGATGCCGGTTTTGACGTGATGCCCATACTGGAAACAGATACAACGGGATGCTGGAATGAGTTGGAAACGATTGATTTTGGTGAAGGTAAAGCTGAGCTTCATGCTGAAGCAGGGGAGAAGGAGCAAACGTATGCTTTGGCTCTTGCATTAAGCCGGAAAGTAGGAGAAAAAGAACAACGGATATTCGTTATGGGAGATGCCGATTGCTTTAGTAACGGAGAATTTTTCATGAAACGGAGAGGCGTGAATACGGAGAATCAAATCTTACCGCGTTATGTGTTCTTTTGGTTATCCGGTGGAGAATATCCGATAGATACAACTCGTCCCCATTCTCCGGATACGAAAATTTATATGGGATTGGAGGGAATCACCTGGATGAATATCGGACTTATGGGCTTATTCCCGCTCGCATTGGCAGTTTGTGGTATTGTAATATGGGCAAAAAGAAGGAGAAAATAATATGAAAACAATCTATAAAATAGCGAAGAACGAGCTGAGTATGCTGTTCTGTTCGCCGATAGCTTGGTTGATACTTGTGATTTTTATTTTTCAGGTCGGAATGGAGTATGCGGATGTGTTGACCTCGGACTTGCGGGCTAAGGCTACCGGATATAGTTTGATGGATGAAACTGCCAGTGTATTTTCCGGCATATGGGGGTTGTATTCTCGGGTACAAGGTTATCTTTATTTGTATATTCCTTTGCTGACGATGGGGATTATGAGCCGGGAATTCAGTACGGGGTCTATAAAATTACTGTTTTCTTCGCCTATCACGAATAAACAGATCGTGTTGGGAAAGTTTTATGCCTTGATGGTTTATGCATTATTTTTGATCGGAGGCTTGGTATTGACGGTCCTTTTCAGTTGTATCATTATAAAATCGATTGATTTTCCGTTGGTATTGTCCGGGTTGTTAGGATTGTATCTGTTGACTTGTGCCTATATTGCCATTGGACTTTTCATGTCGAGCCTGACTTCTTACCAGGTAGTTGCGGCAATGGGAACGCTTGCGGTGCTCGCCGTGTTGAACTTTATAGGGGGAGTGGGTCAGGAGATTGCATTAGTTAGGGATATTACCTATTGGCTGTCTATTTCTGGACGTTCAAAGGAAATGATTGACGGCTTGATATGTAGCGAGGATGTTTTATATTTTCTGATCGTGATTGTATTGTTTGTCATGTTGACAATTCTGCGATTGCGTTTTGACCGGAAAAGAGGTTCTCGGGCAGCACGTGTCGGATGGTATACCCTAGTAGTTGGTGGAGCCATGTTGTTGGGATACGTGAGTTCTCGCCCGGCTTGTATGACATATTATGATACGACAGCGATGAAATCGCAGACTTTAACTCTTAATAGCCAGTCGGTTATGGAGAAAATGAAAGGGGGGTTGACGATCACGACTTACGTGAATTTGTTGGATGATAATTATTGGTGTGCTTTGCCCCGTTCCGTGAATGATGATTTCAAGCGATTTAAGCAATACGTGCGGTTTAAGCCGGAGATAAAGATGAAATACGTTTATTATTACGATAAAACGGATAATCCGTCTTTAGATCAACGTTTCCCGGGATTAAGCGATAAGGAACGGGCACAGGAGATAGCCAAAGGAATCAGAATGAAGTTTGAT
Source organism: Butyricimonas synergistica DSM 23225 (assembly GCF_000379665.1). Classification (GTDB taxonomy): domain Bacteria; phylum Bacteroidota; class Bacteroidia; order Bacteroidales; family Marinifilaceae; genus Butyricimonas; species Butyricimonas synergistica. The sequence continues at coordinate 277,446 of NZ_KB903368.1, forward strand.
AGATTGTTGTCCCCGGAAGAGGTGCGGAAACAGGTGGATTTGTCTTCCGAGGGAAACCGTTTCGTGAGGTTGGTAGAAAGAGAGAACGGGCAAAAGACTTTCTTGCGGATTTTTAACGATATGTCAAAGCATCCTTCCGAAAGTGAGATTACAGCCGCATTGAAAAGATTGGTTGAAGTTTCTCCAAAAGTCGCTTTTTTGACCGGTCATGGCGAGCGGGATGTTTACCGGGGAGGAGATGCCGATTATTCTACTTTCACGAAAAATCTGGCATTCCGTCACGCTTTGATTAATCAAGGGTTTGACACGGAAGCTCTTTCTTTGGCAGATGGCAGAACAATACCCGAGGAGATTAGTATATTGGTTATAGCCGATCCCCGGGAAAAGTTGACCGAATGGGAAAAGAGCGAAATTAACCGTTATATTGCTTCCGGACGGCATTTGTTAATTGCGGCTAAGCCGGGCAGACAAGCAATACTGAATGAAATAACGGAACCGCTTGGTGTTCATTTTACAGACGGAATTTTGGTTCATCCCAGTGAGGATTTTGCCCCGGATTTAATACAGGGACGTTTTACTCCTGATGCAGAAAGTTTTTCCGGTAATTTAGCTTATTTGAGCCGGAATAATTATAGAATTACCGCACCGGGAACAGCGGGTATTCTTTGTCATCTGCCGGAAGGTTTCGGAATGCTTCCTTTGGTCGTAACTGATAGTGTCGGGAACTGGAATGAAAAAGAAACAACCGATTTCGTGAATGAGGTTCTTGAATTCGCTCCAGAAAAGGGTGATGAAGAATGGAACGGACAACCCATTGTGTTAGCCATGGGGCGTCATATAGGAGGGAAGGAACAGAAAATCATGATATTGGGAAATGCAGATTGTTTGAGTAACGGGGAACTGGTAAGATCGAGAAAAGACGTGAAGTCTGCAAACTTTAATTTGATTCTTGAGATGTTTCGGTGGTTCACAAATGGGGAATATCCTGTAAATACCAGTCGTTCTTACGGACCGGATAATGACCTTCGCATGGAGTACAAGGATTTGATCTGGGTGAAGGTCGGTTTCATGGGGGTGTTGCCTTTGTTGTTGATAGCGGCGGGGATTGTCGTTTGGCTCAGACGTAGAGAAAAATAAGAAATAATAGGGATGTATTATATAAATCATGTAGTTTTATGAAAGAACCAATCGTGAAAGTCGAGAATCTATCTCATCGCTACAGTATTCAGTGGGCTATACGAGATATAAATTTTGAGATTAATCACCACGGGGTATATGGTTTGCTCGGATCAAACGGGGCGGGTAAATCAACCACCATGAATATCATGTGTGGCGTGTTGAAACAGACCAGCGGAAATGTTTTTATCAAGGGTATCGATTTGCGGAAAGATCCGGTGAAAGCTAAAATGCACGTGGGTTTTCTCCCTCAACAACCGCCTTTGCATACCGATCTGACGGTGGAAGAATATCTGGTGCATTGTGCTTTTCTGCGTCGTTTGTCGGGAAAAGAAGTGGACCATGCCGTGCGGGAGGTCATGGGAAAATGTGGTATCGCCCATTTTAGACGTCGTTTGGTACGTAATCTTTCCGGGGGATACCAGCAACGTCTTGGAATAGCCCAGGCGATTATTCATAATCCGGATTTTGTCGTTTTGGATGAACCTACGAACGGGTTGGATCCGAATCAGATTGTAGAGATTCGCCATCTGGTGAAGGAGATTGCACAGGAACGAACAGTGGTACTATCGACACATATCTTGCCGGAAGTACAAGCAACTTGTGACTATATTCAAATGATTGAAGAGGGACAAATGGTGTTTAGCGGGACGGTTGACGATTTTGATAACTATATTACGCCAAATTCTTTGATTGTATCTTTGGCTGCACCTCCAGTTCTGGATGAATTGAAAAATATTCCGGGCATTTGTGGGGCGGAAGAGTTAGGAGGGCATCGTTTCCGGCTTCAGTTTGTCGATGCGCAGGATATTACCGAGCGAGTTGTAGAAACTAGTATGGCAAGGGGATGGCGGTTGACGGAAATCAATATCGAACGCAGTTCCCTGGATGCCGTGTTTGCCGAGTTATCGAAAAAGTAGAACTTTATAAGAACGAAAGATATGAAGATGATATATAGAATTGCCCGGACGGAGATGCAAACTTTGTTTTATTCGCCCGTGGCTTGGTTGATTATCGTGATTTTCACCTTTCAGGTGGGGATGTATTTTTCCGATATATTCGGGGGAATGGTTCGGAATCAGGAATTGGGATACACGTTGCGGAGTGTAACGCTGAACGTGTTTTCCGGTCGGTTCGGGTTGTTCACGGCAGTGCAGCAATATCTCTATTTCTATATTCCTTTGTTGACCATGGGGTTGATGAGCCGGGAGTTAGGTAGTGGTTCCATTAGATTACTTTATTCTTCTCCGGTGACGAATATACAAATCATTTTGGGTAAATTTTTATCCATGATGTTCTATGGTTTGATATTGATGTTCATCCTTTTCATTTTTGGTCTTTATGGTGCATTCACGATTAAAATGGTTGATTTCCCAGTTATTCTTTCCGGAATATTGGGATTATATCTGTTAACATGCGCTTATGCGGCGATCGGGCTTTTCATGTCAAGCCTGACTTCTTACCAGGTGGTTGCGGCAATGGGAACGTTAGCGGTATTGGCAGTATTGAATTTTGTCGGGGGAATGTGGCAGGAGATAGAGTTTGTCCGTGATATAACCTATTGGTTGTCAATTAACGGTCGTGCTGCGGAATTTATCAACGGGTTGATCTGTAGTGAAGATGTTCTTTATTTTTTAATTGTAATCGCTCTTTTCCTTACGTTGGCCGTGTTGAGGTTGAAGTCTATCCGCCAAAAAAGTTCAGTTGTTATTTCTTTCGGGAGATATATGGGGGTAGTCTGTCTTGCTATGCTTTTGGGATATTTGAGTTCCCGTCCGAAGCTGATGGGATTTTATGATTCCACCCGTACAAAAGTAAGAACACTGACGCCTAACAGCCAGGAGATCGTGAATAAAATGGAAGGCGGGTTGACGATTACGACTTATACCAATTTGTTGGACGAATATTACACGGTTGCTTTACCTCGTTACGTGAATCAGGATTTGGACCGCTTTAAACAATACCGGAGATTCAAGCCTGAAATTAGAATGAAGTACGTGTATTATTACGATAAGGCGAATAATCCGCAACTGGACAGGCGCTTCCCGGAGTTGAGCGATCGGGAACGGATGGTAAAGACTGCCAATTCGTGGGATTTGGACACGAATATGTTTTTAACGCCGGAGCAGATTCGGGAACAGATAGATTTGCGTCCCGAGGGAAATCGTTTCGTGCGTCAATTGAAGCGGGATAATGGGCAGCAGACTTTCTTGCGGATATTTGATGATATGTATCGCCATCCTTTCGAGAGTGAAATCACGGCTGCTTTCAAGCGACTGGTGATGCGGCTTCCGGTTGTCGGGTTCATCAAGGGACACGGGGAGCGGGATTGTGTTCGGGAAGGTGACCGGGATTATAATCGTTTTGCCCAGGATAAACCGTTCCGGTATTCATTGATTAATCAGGGTTTTGATTTTGAGGAAATAACACTTGATAAGGATATCCCGGAACATTTGGCGATATTGGTGCTTGCCGATGTAAGGACTCCTTTCTCCGGGGAAGAAATGCAGCGACTGAACCGGTATATCGAGAAAGGCGGTAATATTTTGATCGCGGGGGAACCCCGCAGGCAGGAGATCATGAATCCGATTATCCGGTCTCTGGGGGTTCAATTTATGCCGGGGCGACTGGTGCGTCCGAGTGAGAATTTCCAGGCTGATTTTATCATGGCTTGCCCAACTCCCGAGGCGGGAGAATTGTCTTATATTTTTAAGGAGATGATTGACCGGGAAAGAGTGTTAACGATGCCCGGTTGTGCGGGATTGGAATACACGACAGACAAGGGTTTCCGGGTGACGCCGCTTTTTGTCAGTGATACTGTGGGATGTTGGAATGAAGTGGAAACAACGGATTTCGTCGATGACACAGTGCGGCTCAATCCCGCCGTCGGTGAAGTGGAACGGACGTACACGACAGCTTTGGCACTTTCCCGGAAGGTGGGAGATAAAGAACAAAAAATAGTTATCTTGGGAGATGCGGATTGCATCAGTAACGGGGAGATTAGCATTAGCCGCAAGAACGTCAGGGCGGCAAATTATTCGTTGATCAGCGGGGCATTCTTCTGGATGTCCGACGAAGAAGTGCCTATTGATGTCCGGCGTCCGACAGCTCCCGATAATGCCGTGAATATCGGGGACACGGGAATGTATATTTCCAAGATCGGTTTTATGGGATGTTTACCGGTAGCCTTGGCGATCTGGGCTATTTTTATCTGGGTGAGAAGACGGGGGCGTTAGGGTAAACTGAATCGAAATATTATCGTAGTGTGTCATTAAGCCTAGTGTTGCGTATAGGCTTATTTCTTGATAAGAATCGTATAAATATAAATTATTTACGCGATTCTTTTTTGATTATTACAAGTGGGAACCCGGAACGGTCAAAGGCAGAATCATTGTAAAGCAACAACCTTTTCCGACTTCGGAATTTACTTCTATGCGTCCTGCCAGCTTCTCGATGATAACTTGGCATATATGGTTTATCTGGTTGAATTGCTTATTATCTGCTTTTGAATTATTTTTATATTTATTAGGATGAGCTTGCAATATTTTCATGTTCATGGGCTTTTATCACTTGATAATTTTTTACAGATTAATTTGTTATCTTTGTAGGCGTATTGGGTATTTTAATAAAAGGAATATATGGAGATGTTCTTGAGTGCATTGCAAAAAGGGGATGAAAAAGCTTTCCGTTTGCTGTTCGATGAATTTTATATTGCACTTTGTTTGTTCGCAGAGCGTTTCTTGAAAGATCGGGAAGCGGCAGCAGATGTGGTGCAAGAGTCTTTTTTGAAATACTGGGATCGCCATGCAGACTTTGATAATTACTATAAAATAAAATCATTTCTTTATGTAGTGGTTCGTCACGCATGTTTGAATCAACTCCGGAACAAGCGAGTGAAGGTGGAGATAGAGGAAGATATGGCAATCGAATCGGATGAATTTTTTCAAGAACAAATGATGGAGGAAGAGGCTTATCGAGTGTTTTACAGATCCATAGAAGAGTTGCCCCAGCAGATGCGGAATGTAATTCATTATGCGTTGGAAGGATTGAAAAATTCGGAGATTGCGGAGAAGATGGGTGTTTCCGTTCATGCTGTCCATGCTTATAAAAAGGAAGCATATAAAAAATTGAAAGACAACATGAAAGGTCATTATTATTTGTTGGAAGTGATTCTTTGCATATTCTTGAATAGTTAATAAATAATAAAATTTCAAAGACTGACATACCCGATATTCTATTTCTTATGTTGTAAGAGTAAAGATAAAAAACTCTTTACAAGTAAAAAATGGATAAGGCTTATTTTGATATAGCAATTTTAGTCGGGAAGTATTTGGCAGGGAATTTGACAGGGGAGGAACGCATACGTTTGGATGATTGGTTGATTGCTTCCGAACGGCATCAGAAATGGTTCAGAAGAGTGACTTCAGATGCTTATAAGCAGGAAAAAGGAAAAGTTTCATGCTCCATAGACATAGATGCTGGATGGAAAGATTTGCAGGCAAAACGCTTTTCAAAGCGGCATAAGATGCGGTGGCTTCGTTTGGGAAAATATGCTGCTGTATTGTTGATCCCTTTATTGGTAGTCGGGGGGATGTATTGGCTGTTTTACGAGCATGAGTCAGGAACGGAGATCGTGGAAACCATAGTGGCAGGTACCCGTAAAGCTTATTTGATAATGGGCGACGGTACTTCTATATCCGTAGAAGATCAGCAGCAACGCTTGTTGGAAGAAAAAGACGGTACTAAAATTGATTTGCAGAAAGAACATATTACTTATAAAAATGCTGTCGATAATAAAAATGCTGATCTGATTTATAATGAATTAGTGATTCCGCGTGGCGGGGAGTTTTCATTAACCCTGTCTGATGGTACCATCGTTTTTTTAAATGCGGAATCAAAACTTCGTTTCCCGGTGAAATTTGATGCTAATAATCGAATTGTAGAACTTGAGGGAGAGGGATACTTTCAGGTAGCTCGTGATGAGAATGCCCCGTTTGTCGTGAAAACTTCCAAAGTGAATGTACAAGTTTTAGGAACAGAATTTAATGTAGCCGCTTATACTGAAGATACTGTAATTCAAACTACTTTGGTGAGTGGTTCCGTGCGGGTTTCCTTGGAGGATAGTGATAAAACAGTTGTTTTAAAACCGGGAGAACAAGTTGAATGTAGCCGTCGGGGAAATAGCTTACAAGTGAGTCATGTTGATGTGGCTAGCATTATTGCATGGAAAGATGGGCGGCTTCGTTTTGAAGAAAAATCTTTGTGTGAGGTTATGAAGATTGTAGCTCGTTGGTATGATGTGGAGGTCATATATTTGGATGAGGAGGTAAAGTGGTATCCTTTCGGGTGTAATTTTAATCGTCATTCTACCATTGAGCCTTTGCTGAAAGTATTTGAAGCCACGGGAACGGTGGAAACTCGTGTCGAGGGACGGAAGATATTTATAAAAAAACGAAAATAAAACGGAAGATGGTGGCACATCTCCCGTTCACGGCACTTCATGTTGAAGTGCTGTAATTTAAATAATAAACATTCAAAGTTATGAAAAAAAATCATTGGTTTCCCTATCCTTGGGGAATAAAAATGAAGTACGCGTTACTATTTTGTCGGGTAACCTTATTTCTATGTTTGTTTTGTCCTGGATTGATAATGGCACAAGATCAGAAAAGTGTTATTAATCTGTCCATGAAGGATGCAACCTTGAAAGAGGTCATTTGGAATATCGAGAAGCAATCCGGTTTTGTCTTTGCTTATAATGCTAATGATTTGGCAAGAGTGGGCAAAGTGAGTGTGAACATTAAAGAAAAAACTGTACTGGAAGCATTGAATATCTGTTTGAAAGGTACGGGACTATCTTATGTTGTGCAGGAAAACATCATCGTGATCAAGCAAAAGGAAACTAAGGCTTCCAAGATTGAAAAAGTTACGGTTCGAGGTAAGGTGGTGGATAAGGACGGTGCGCCTCTGCCCGGGGTGACTATTTTAATCAAGGGGACTACCGTGGGTGTTTCCACGAATGGGGACGGACAATATGCTATAAGTGTCGCGAAACAGGATAGTCTTGTCTTTGTGTTCTCGTTTATCGGGCTGAAGACCAAAGAAGTCAAGTGGAATGGACAGGAAGCATTGAATGTGGTGTTGGAGGAAGATTCCCAGGTTATGGATGAGGTGGTTGTATCGACGGGATATAATACAGTCAACCGCAGGGATATGGTAGGTTCCTACACAAGCGTAAAAGCCGCTGATATTATGATGCCGGCGTATAACTCGATAGACCAGATGTTGCAGGGGCAAATAGCCGGCATGGTCGTGATGAACACCAGTTCCCGGGTTGGGACGACACCGAAAATCAAGTTGAGAGGGACAACGACTATTTTTGGAAATCAATCCCCGTTGTGGGTGGTAGACGGTATTGTGCAGGAGGATCCTTTAGAATTGGAAACTGCAGACATTATGACTCAGGATCTGAAAGATATTGTCGGAAGTCAGATTTCTTGGTTGAATCCGATGGATATAGAAACGATTACTGTGCTAAAAGATGCTTCTGCCACGGCTGTTTATGGTTCAAAAGCTTCTAATGGAGTAATCGTGATTACCACGAAGAAAGGAAAAGTGGGGAGGTTAACCGTGAATTACACGGGCAATATGACTATCAATACCCGTCCTAATTATGGGATGTTCAATTACATGAATTCTAAGGAGCGGGTGCAGTTTTCGCAAGACGTGTATAATGCTGGGGTATATTATATGGAAGAACCTATATCTCAGCCGTATACTTATGAGGGAGCAATGAAAATGTATTTGGCTGGTGATTTAAGTTATGATGAATTCATGAAGAGAAAAACTTTTTTGTCGACGGTTAATACGGATTGGTTTGATTTATTGACCCGTTCGGCTGTCAGTCATAGTCATAATGTAAGTTTGGCTGGAGGTACGGAAGCGGTAACTTACAATGTTTCTTTGGGGTATAATAACACGTTGGGACAGGAGATCGGAAACTCCAACGAGAGAATGACCGGTCGGGTTGCGGTGAATGTTCGTTTACATGAGAAAGTGCGTTTGAATGCCAGCCTGAATGCAACTTCCAGTACTACGAAGGCTTTTGGCGAAGAAGTGAATCCGATGTCGTATGCCACGACAACAAGTCGTTCTATTCCGGCTTATGATGAAGAAGGAAATCCGGTATATTATCAAAAACGGAAGTCTTATTTATATAATAGAAATGTTCAAAGTTTGAGTTATAATTTTATCAATGAACGGAATAATAGTGGCTCTACCAACAAGAATTTGCATGTATCTGCTGCCCTTAATTTCAAATGGGATATATTGGATTGGTTGAGTTATGAATTTACCGGGGGATATACGGCCTCGAATACGAACGGGGAAACTTATAACACGGAGAGAACATTCCGTGTAGCTTGGAGGTATCGCGGGTATGATTATGGAGCGGCAGAACCGAATAGCACTTTATTTAAAGCGGCACTTTTGCCTTTTGGAGGTGTGATGTTCACTACCGATGCTTCACAACGTGCGTATAATATTCAGAATAAGATTTTGATTTCGAAATCCTTTAATGATGAGCATCGCTTGAATGCCATGCTGGCAATGGAACTTCGTTCCTCTGCTGTTGCCAACAATGCTAATAAAGTATGGGGATATATGCCTGACCGGGGAGAAACTTTGGTAAGACCTACGCCGCCGGATGAATTGCGGCCAATTAGTAATGCTGTTTCCGGTTGGGGAATACTGGATGAAATTTATGGAACAGGATGGAAGCGGACCAAAAATACGGATAATTACCTTTCTTTCTTTGCAACGGTTGCTTATTCGTTAAAAAATCGTTACGTGTTTAATTTCTCGATGCGAAATGACGAGTCCAATCGTTTCGGGCAGGACGTGAATAATCGGTTTGATCCGACATATTCTTTCGGTTTGTCTTGGAAAATGATGGATGAGCCATGGCTCGAGGGGATGAAAAAATGGCTGAATGCCTTTAACGTTCGTGCTACCTATGGAATACAAGGAAATGCGATGACTAAATTGGGACCGGATTTGACATTGAGGCAATATGGAATTCTTTCGGTTTATAATCAGCATTACTCGAAGATCTCTAGTTTGCCGAACCCGAATCTTTCTTGGGAAAAAACAAAGTCTTGGGATTGGGGAGTGGATATGACATTGTTTAATATATTTGATGTTGTCGTTGATTATTATAGAAGAAATTCGAACGTTATTGTTACCCAAGATTTGCCTTCCGAGTATGGGATATCAACAATGAATATGAATGGCGGGAAAATAACGAACGAAGGAGTTGAGTTTACGGTTAGTTTTACTCCGGTGAAGACTAAAGATTGGGCTTTAAGTATCTCATTGAACTCTTCTAAAAACTGGAATGAAACGGGAAAAGAAGAATACGAAGCCACTAGAGATGAGCTACTTGCTGGTAATAGCGAGAAGATTCTGAAGAAAGGCTATCCGGTTGGTGGTTTCTGGTCTTATTCTTTTGCCGGGTTAAGTAGTGAGGACGGTCGTCCATTGTTTAATTACTTTGATGTGCCGGAAGCAGATAGAAATTCTAGTGTAGATCCGACAACTTATCTGGTATATTCCGGTACGAAAGAACCGAATTTTACCGGGGGATTGAATTTCAGTTTGCGTTGGAAGACGTTGACCCTCTCATCCGGTTTTTCCCTATTGTTAGGATGCAAAAAACGTTTGCCTTCTCCATATGCCAATATACCTAATGGAGCGAAAATTCCGGATCCGGATGTGAATTTGAGTAAGGATTTAACCAAACGTTGGAAGAAACCGGGAGATGAGAATTACACGAAAATACCCGGATTGGTGACGACGCTGAGTAGTAATGTTGTTTTACCGAATGGTTCGGAGGAACAGTGGATGAGAGTATGGGAACAATCTGATGCTTTGGTTGCGGATGCTTCATTCTTGCGTTGCAGGCAATTGTCATTGTCTTGGCGGATTGGTGAAGATTGGTGCAAACGGATGGGGTTGAAGACGCTTTCCTTGAACGCTACGGTGTCAAATTTATTTGTTATAGCAAGTAAACGCTTTAATGGTTTTGATCCGGAATTGGGGGATAGCGTGCATCCGAAGAATTATTCCGTGGGAATTAATATTGGATTTTAAAAATGTAGGATGATGAAAAAGTTATTGATTGTATTATTTGCGGGTTTATTAGCCGCTTGTTCGGATTTCTTGGAACCCAAATCGCAAAGTGAATATATTCCTAGAGAAGCTACTGCTTTGAATGAGATGTTATTGGGGAATGCTTACATACAGGCGGCAGGAGGAGAAGAAGTTATGAATCTGTTGTTGATGTTTGACGATGATATCATGTGTTCGGATTCGTCGGGAGCTTTAAACACGATGACGATGACGGGGGATAATTTGCAGTTATTGGAAAAACTTTATGCATGGCAGCCGGATATATTCATCCAAGAGGGAACTTTGATGTATCAAACGCCTTGGGATTGGTTCTATTCTTATATTTTGGGGGCGAACGCGGCGTTGGATTACATTGATGGTGTTTCGGGAACCGATGATGAAAGAAATATCGTGAAAGCTCAGGCTTTCGCTTTACGTGCTTACTATTATTTTCAATTAGTAAATATGTGGGGGGCTCCTTATAATTATGACAAGAAAGCCTTGGGGGTACCCTTGAAAATAACCAGTGCGTTGGAAGCGAAAGAACTCCCGCGAAACACGGTTGAAGAAGTGTACGCTCAGATTGTGGCGGATTTGGATGAAGCCGAGAAAACATACGAGAAGTTGCCCAAGGAACAACAATACCGGAAGGATTACAGAACCAGTTTGCCCATGGTGCAACTATTGAAATCCAGGGTTTACTTGTACATGGAGGATTGGAAGAATGCGGCTATTTACGCACGGAAAGTGATTGATGATTGGGATTTCATGTTGACGGATTTGAATACCTTGCCCCAGAAAACGACAGCGCAACCGTACTACAATTTCATTTCGCAAGATTGTTCGGAAGTGATCTGGGTGTTCGGGAAGATAGCTAACTTCGTGAATTTAGTGAAGCAGGAGATGGTGTTCCCCGATCCTTATAAACCGGGACAAAACTTGGAAACTAATTTCTTTAATGCTTCTTCCGGGTTGCTTGAAGCCTTTAAAGCCGGGGATCTTCGCAAAGAAAATTATATCGTGCGTTCTCCCTATACCGATTCCGAAGGTAATGAGCATCTTGGCGGATACGCTCCTTACGGGAAATTTGCGGTGAACTATGCTCATGAACCTATTAGCAACACGAACTTCGCTCACGCGTTTCGGTTGCCGGAAGCTTATTTAAATTTGGCAGAGGCTGCCGCGCAGGATAAGGATGAGAAAACAGCTAAATGGGCATTGGAAACATTGTTGGAGAAGCGTTTTGTGCCGGGAACAGTTTCGGTGACGGAAACGGGAAGTGCTTTAGTTGAGCGTATCCGTCAGGAAAGGCGGTTGGAACTATGTTTCGAGGGGCATCGTTGGTTTGACTTGCGTCGTTACGGGATGCCATCCATCACTCACGAGTGGAAGAGCGATGGAAAGGTTATCAAGCGTTACACGCTGAAAGAAAAAGACCCGTTCTACACGTGGCCAATTCCACAGGATGTGATGGAAGAGAATAGAAAGTTGGTACAAAATCCGTTACCGGAAGTAAGAAATTAAAGAGAATATACTATGAAATGGAGATATTATTTATATAGTTTGCTAGGCTGCATGTTGTTTTTTGCTTGTTATAATGAAGATACATTGACAGCCGACGAGAGTGGCGAAGATTTAGTCCGCTTTGAATTCCCTCAAGGAACCAATTCATGGGATGATGACGTTGTGGCAATCAAGGAGAAATTCAATGTCTGTATTATTTATAAGGATTTTCAAGCGTCTGATTTAAATCGGACATGGACGGGAACTATTGGAAGTCAGACTTATTTTGGGGAAGGATTGAAGAATGATGAACAAGCCGAGTTCATGATTAGTTTTATGAAGAATTATGTTTTTGCCTATTTGAGCCCGGCGATTACTCAAAAAGTGTTGCCGATGTATTATTACATGGTTTATGATTGTCATGCTCCATTAGTGTTTGGACCTTACAATTTGAAAGCGCCCATGAAAAATATTTTTGACGGAATGGATTATTGGTCGCTTTGTATGTTCTACGGGGAATCGGATCCCATGTCGGATATGTTCTACGGTAAATTTGAAACTCCGGAAACACCGGAAGATTTTTGGGAGTGGAGAGGAGTTATTTTGTATGAAATTTTAGAGAAAGCGTATGAAAAGGGAAATATCGTTATGCCGGAAGAATTTCAAGCGGGGATTGACTATAAAACAGAGGTTGAATCCGATCCGGGTACAGAGGGAGATCCCAATTATTACGCGAAACGGGGTTTCCCGGGGGCATCGGTTAGTTACACGAGGTTGGATAAGTTGAAAAGGATTGGAAACACGAACCCGAGCAAGAACTTTTTCGCTTATATACATTTGGGTATGAGGTACACATCGGAAGCGTTGGAAGCACTGCATCCGAAAGCAAATAATCCCTTGTTGTGGGAGAAACGTCAATATGTTCTTAATTACATGAAGACTAAATACGATTTGGATCTGGAGGCAATAGCCAAGATTCCGACTATGAATTAATTATCAAAAGAAATGTTTTAAATAATGGAACTGTCTAATGCTTTTTGTTAGACAGTTCCCACTCTAATATTGATAAAAAAAATGTATTGTATGAATTATTGGTATGTAAATTTACTGGGATTACTCTTTTTTCTTTTCCCGAGTATTGGGAATGCTCAATCCCGGACTTCATTGCAAGATGAGGTAATCAAAGAATGGAATAACTACAGTCTTGAGGGAGCAACGGTAGAATCAATTTTAAAGCAGAAGGCAGCCATCGAGAAAATGATCCTTGCCCGTGACAAGAAAGATGAAATGGCACGTCTTGCCAATCAGGTTAAGGCAATAAATTCGATTGCCGATTATTATAGAGAGCACAAGAATGCTAGTGTGAATAAAAGTGCGTTGCGGAAGGTATTAAAAGGCGTGCGTTTTGATTCGCGGGAATTTTTGGCGCTTCCCAATCTTGAAAGAAATATAGATACTTATTTCAACGTGAAAGCCTTGGCGGACGGTTACGAGGCATCCCAGATTCTAGACGCTAAACGGGATGAAGTGGAGTACGAAAGATACAAACAAATACTGGAATCCCGAAATCCAGATTTGATATTGTCTTATTTTAAAGGAATCAGAAGTGATTTTATACTCAACTACACGGGGGCGTTGAAAAAAGCCCGTCCTCTATTCGAGCAATACATGCCGGAGGGAGAACTACGACAATTGGTAATGGACTTGTATGCCGCGAAGGAACGTTTAAGTCCGGGAAAGGACGCCCCTCTCTTTACTTTAATAGATTATAAAAAGCAAAAGCATTCTCTTCAAGACTTCAGGGGTAAAATATTAATAATCGACGTGTGGGCGACGTGGTGTGGAGGGTGTATCCGTAAATTACCTTATTTTATGAAAGTTGCGGAGAAGTATAAAGATCGCACGGATGTGGAATTTATCACGATATCCATCGACGAGGAGGGTAAATTTAATCATTGGAAGTACTCTTTGCCAAGGTACAAACTGTTAGGAGTTAAGAATTTGATCGCATTCCCGAAAACGACACCCTTCCAGGATGATTATGATGTACATGGTATACCCCGGTATATCATAATAGATAAAGACGGGAAAATAATTGATACCGATGTCCCCGGTCCGGGCGCTGGTTTCGAAGAATTTGTGGATAAGTTATTAGGTAGTTCAATTTAAGCGTACGAGATATGGATAATTGTATAAAGAAAGGCGTTTTGCTGGTTGTTGCTGTTTTTGCTTTCATGAGTGGCTGGGGACAAGCGAACGTGTTGGAACAGCAAAAGAAAGAATTCGAGCGGGGAAAACGTGATGTCGATTTTTTAGCGTCTTATATCGCTAATTTAAAAGAGAGTAAAGACCGTCAGGCACTGAGTCGGGCATTGGATTGTTATATCGTGCTTTTGCCCGGGGAACAACGGTACGCGGAACAAAGTGTACAGGACTTTATCAATTACATCGATTACCAGGAAAGTCAAGTTTGCCTGGATTATATAAAGAATTGGAATAAACTGAATTTGCGGGAAGAACAGGTGAAACAGATGAGTCCAAAAATGGAAGTGATGCTTTTATGGCCGGTATTTCATTGGATGACTTCTCCCGCCGAGGAAAAGCCGGCACAACCCGATTGTGAAGAAGTCGTGTTATTATTGGCAAATAATAACGTGGCAGCCGTCTCTCCGACTTGTAAGACCTTGTTGGAAATGTGGCAATTATACAAGCGGAAAGATGTCGATAAAATGGTGGAATTGTTCGTCGGGATGCTACAATCCGGGGGGACTGTAAGCGGGATCATAGACTTGGGTGTAATAGGTTATTTAGTGGATTACCTGCTGGAGGAAACCAGCGTGTCACAGGCACGGGAAATACAATCTGTCTTGGAAAACCTCTTGAAGGACGATTCGTTGGAAAAATCTAAAGCCGGCTTGCTAAAAGGATGGAATGATGATTTTACCGGTAAAATCTTACTAGAAGAGGAAGAATGAAAATAGGGATTATTTTTATCATGTTGGTGTGTATCGGGTGTTCCGGTGCACAGCAATATTCCTTCTCGATTCAGGGAAACGTGGAAGGAGCCAAGTACGGCAAAGCGTTCTTGTTAACCCCCAAGGAGGAAGTCATTTGTTCCACGAAAATAGAGGGAAGGGGATTTGAATTGAAGGGTATTTTAAAGGAACCCGGGCAATATGTGTTGAGAGTGAACCGGCGGCAATTCATGTTCTTCATGGATGGAAAGAGCATGAGAATAGAGTGCCCCTATCGTTCCTTTTCTTCCGGCTACTTGCAAGGATCTCCGGCAAACGATTTGTCCGTGGAGTATGGCCAACTCCAGGAGGACTACACGGCAAGGCGAGAGCGTTTTTTAAAAGAATACAAAAAAGCGATGGACGCCGGGGATCAAAAAGCGGCAGACGAGGCGATGACTCAAGTACTGTTAGTGGGAGAAGAGGAATTTGCCCTCACGCGGGAATTCGTGCGCGAGCATCCCGACAATATCTTTTCGGCTTACATCTCGGAGAAAGCGGGGAGAGAGAATTACGCGAAGGCAAAAGAATTGTACGGGTTGCTGACCCCGCGGGCACAACAATATTCATGGGGATGCCTCTTGAAACAGCACCTTGACGGTTTATCTGCGTCCGCCGAAGGAGTGATGTGCCCGGAGTTTACCGTGTCGGACGAGGAGGGGAATCCGGTTACCATGAGTTCCTTGAAGGGAGATATTCTCGTTCTCGACTTTTGGGCGTCCTGGTGTGGACCGTGTCGCCAGGAGATGAAAAGTTTGCGGGAACAGTACAAGGAGTTCAAGGACAAAGGCGTACGTTTCGTGAGTATCTCTTTGGATGCCTCGTCGGATAAATGGAAAGAAGCGTGCGAGGAAGAGAATATCCCTTGGCTCAGCACGTTGGCGGATGGCGGATGGGACGATTCCGAGGTGCGCGAACTGTTCGGCATACAATCCATCCCTCACATCGTGCTGGTTGGCAAAGACGGGAGGATCGTGGGTAAAAACGTGCGTCGCAATATTTTGCGGGATAAAATCATCGAGTTGTTAAACAAGTAAATGGTATTCCAAATGGGGAAAAAATTATTGATACAATTTATGATTGTATGGGGAATTTGCCTGTCCGCTCATGCACGGGAGCAACAAACCTCTGACACGAGTACGGTCGTGAAAACGAATCGCTTGAATGATCGCTTGATAAACGGGGATACGGATCTCGACACCCCGGGCTTGGAGTCGTTGCGGGAATCCGAAATCATTCGCCTCGTGAATCGCGTCTTGGATCTTAAGGAACCCAAGCTGGACGTGCTGGAACGTGCCACGTGGGTATTGTATAACATCCGGAGCGAGCGGGTGAGAGAATGCTACGTCATGTGGGCATTAGCTGAAAAATTGGATCGGGGGGAGAATACTTTTATCGATAATATATTCACGGACATGGATTTGTGTTCCGTCTCCGAGAGATTGAAAAACAGAGCCCGGGAATTGGTCGCCTGGTACGAACCTTTGCGGCCCGGGAAAGACGCCCCGGACTTTGAACTCGAGTCGAGCGATGGGACAACCGTTCGTTTGCACGATTTACAAGGGCAACCGTTATTCATAGAGGTATGGAAATTGGATTCCGCGAATTGCCGGGAAGATCTGGCACGCCTGGAAGAATTGAAGGCGGAGTATAAAAACGTACGGTTCGTGACGGTTGCCGTTGAACCGCTAGGCAGGAAAGAGGCATGGAAACAATTTTTAAGGGACAACGGTCACGAGGGCAAAGGCATTCATCTTTTTGCCGACGAGAACGCTGCTTTTCGCGAGAGCTATCGTGTCAAGACCATTCCCCGTTGTATATTGCTTGACGCGACAGGGAAATTCCTGATCCCGTGGAGTGTATCGCCGGGGCACGAGTATTTCCCCTATTTCCTTTCCATGCTGAAGCAACACCGGGAAAACGGGAATTGAGTAATTAACGTATTAAATAAATCGAGAGATGAAAAGAAAGAAATTATTCGGAATCGTATTATTCACGTGTGCCATGCTGGCGGCGGAAGCCCAGACCCGTGTCGACTGGCATTTATTGTCGCCTGCCCGGGACAGTGTTTACGGGGCGGGTATTCTAGAGGCTTACTGCGAGTTGGGGGACAACGCCCCCAGGCGAAAAGTGGTAGTGGCGGTAATTGACGCGGGGTTCGACGTGCAACACGAGGCTCTGGCTAACGTCCTATGGCGTAACGGGAAAGAAATCGCCGGGAACGCGAAAGACGACGACAAGAACGGCTACCCCGACGATTTGCACGGGTGGAATTTCCTCGCCTCCCCCGACGGTAAGTTGATCGAGAGAACTTCCGACGAAGCATTCCGCCAATTCTTGAAAGTGAAGGACCGTTTTGACGAACTCCACGGGAAGAAGAGAAGCGAGGAAGAGAACAACGAGTATATCGACTACCTTAAATGGGCGAAGAACAGTCCGTTAGTATCCTTGTACGTGGGGGCAAGTTTTAACTACAATTTGGCTAAAAGCGTCGAAGAACTAGATCGCCTGTTGCGGGAAAAATGTCCAGATCGTGAGCCCACGCAAGAAGATTTTGCCGCGTTGAACCCGATCGTGCAACAATCCGGGGACACGCTTCAGAAGATCGCCTACTATACTTACAGCATCGTGTGGAGCTTCGGGAATAAAAACAAGAAATGGGATGACTTGTATCGGAACCGTTACAGGAGCTGCGAGGCTCAGCGCCAGGAATGCGAGAAAGCGTGGGCGGCACTGGTCGACGAGAGAAGTTTGGTGAACGACGATCTCAACTCCTTGTCAGACCGCTATTACGGGAACCACGACTTCCTCTCCGCTGCCGCCGACGAGGGGACTGCCGTGGCGGGCATCATAGCCGCCGCGTCCGGTATCACCAGGGGGATAAAGGGAATCTCCGACCAGGTGGAACTGATGCTCCTCCGTGCTCTTCCCTCTTCCGGTGACGCGTACGATAAAGACATAGCCCTGGCTATCCGCTACGCGGTGGACCAAGGGGCGGATATCATCAACATGAGTTTCGGCAAATACGTGTTGGATAACCGCGAATGGATTGATGATGCCATCGCTTACGCCGAGAAACACGATGTATTGATCGTGCACGCTGCCGGCGATAACTACCGTGACACGGGGAAAGACCCCTATTTCCCCGTGAAACAAGGGCTGGGGCGCGAACGTGCGTTCACCAATATCATCACGGTCGGTGCCTCGGACATGGAGGGCAATCCTTATATTAACAGTAACCACGGGACGGGCAGTGTCGACCTCTTCGCGCCCGGCGTGCAATTGTACACGACGGTCTGCGGGGACAACTACAGGAAAGTGACTGGCACGAGAATCGCGGCTCCCGTGGTTGCCGGCATCGCCGCCATGTTGAAGTCTTATTACCCGTCGCTCGAGGCCTCGCGGATAAGGGATATTCTCGTCCGTACGGCCCGGCAGACACCCTCGGCAACCGTTCCCTTCCCGCGTGATCCGACCAATAGCGGGGGGGCGCCGACCGGGGGATACGACCAACTATGTGTATCGGGAGGTATTATTGATGCCGCCGCCGCTGTTAAGCTGGCGCATGAAATTTGCGAGGGAAAGTAATTAAAAACATTCAGTATGAAATTCAAACAATTGTATATTAGCTTGCTGGTCATTTGTTCCGCGGCCTTGCACCTCACGGCCAAGGCGGAAACACCGGCTTTTTACGTGGAAGTGCCATACACGACAGTCAATGGAAAGATAATCATTGAAGCGCGCGTGGAAGGCATCCCCGGGAAATTCATTTTCGACACGGGAGCCCCTACCTACATCACCCGTTCTTTGGCTCGACGTCTCGCCTTGCAATCCACTGGTAAGCAAGCGATTCTTGACGCCCACGATCAATCGATGACTTTGGAAAAAGCGCGATTGAAACGTTTGTCAATGGGCGTGGCCCCGGGAATTAATATCGAGGATATACCGGTCACGATCATGCCTGAAGGGCACCTGATCGAGCGATTCGGCGTGGTGGGGATGGTCGGTTGCGACTTGTTCCCGGGGGCTGTCGTGCGGATTGATTCCCGGCAAAAGAAGATTATTATAACCGACGGCATCGCCCCTTTTCATATTAACCCGAGGAATCGTCTGCCGCTGGTACGCGTGCAAGGGCAGATCCCTTTTATCGAGTTGAACGTGGGTGCGGGGGTGATAGAAACCGTCATGTTCGATAGCGGCTCGGGCGCTTTCTATGAAATGATCGAGGCGACTGCGGCGGAAGCCCTTCGCGAGGATGCGGCAGAATTATTAGCCAAGGGATACGGTAGTAGCGGCATCGGGATGGCTGGCGAAGCCTCTGCCAGGGAGCGTAGTCTGATCCGTTTGCGGGAATTGCGTGTCAGCACGGGACGTTTCCGGAATATCGTCACGGGATCCGTCTCTGCGCCTTATTCCCGCTTGGGCTCACGATTATTGGACTATGGCACGGTGACGCTTGATTACGCTTCAAACGCTTTTTACTTCGAGCCTTTTGAAACGGCTTCTCGTGATTTGCACGAGAAAAAGTGGAACGTGGACTTCACCGTGGCGGATGGTCATGTCGTGGTAGCTTGCGTGTGGGGGGATTTAGTGGGGAAGATTTTCCCGGGAGAACGTCTTTTAAAGATAGACGGGGAGCCTGTCGGAGAGGTAAATGTCGCCGATGCGTTACAATCTTCGCTCGTGAAAATCAAGAACGAGAAAGCCGTCATCACCGTCTTGCGGCGGGATGGCACTGAAGTAGAGGTCGCTATCGAGAAGAAGTAAACAGTTGATATGTTGTTAAAGTGAGGTTGCCGTGCAATCTCACTTTATTTATTATCCTTTAAATCTATTCCTCTGGAGATTGAGGGTTGAATATTTATTTTCTAACCGATCATCAAAATATTTCACTACATTTGAAGCCTTGTGTAACGTGTTTGTGTAATATGATTTGTATGAGGAAAGTATTTTGTTGTGTTTTGTTTAGTTGGCTATTTGCGAATGCTTATAGCCAACAGCCGGAAGATATTCGCTGGAATCCCTCGAACGGGATGAATTTCGTGGAATTTCTGGAAGCGTGGGAACCAGGTGTTCCCGTCAACGAAGATGACAACTTTTTTATATCCCGGGTGAAATTGAAGGAGCGGTTCGAGAACGCGAAGACGCAGGTGCACCCGGAGTTGAATACGGCACGGCAGTTGTGCTGGTGGACTCCCATGGGGGACGGGAAAAAGCAATGGAAGTCGTTTCCCCGCAACTGCTTCGAGGCGGATAACTTCAATATGTGGCAATACGTCGATATTCACGGGAATTGGGGTGACGGCTGGTTTCGTGTCCCGGGGGTGTTCAATGATGTGGCGCATAAGAATGGAGTCCGCACGGGATGCGTGTTGTTTATCAATTGGGGAGAACCCGTGAAGGCTCCCGGCGATCGGGTGTATGACCTTTTGTCCCGGTTGACGGCGAAGGACGAGTACGGTCGGTTCAAGTATGCCGGGAAATTGATTCGATTCTTGAAATATTACAGGATAGACGGTATCGGTATAAACCCGGAAGGAATATGGGATGCCGACATCGCCGCGGAAGTGCAGGATTTCTTTGCCGAGTTGCACGTGCAGGCGGAACGTTTGGGGTTGAAAGGCTTCCATGTCGATTGGTACGATAGCAATGGAAACCTCGGGCGTTTGAGTTTCGGGCAGAATGCCTTGCAAGACCGCAACCGGGATTGGTTCCAGAAGGAAAGCCGCGTGGTAACCAATATGTTCATGCTGAATTATAATATCGACACGTGGGGAGGCAACAACGACCCGATGGGCGAATCGGCACGTAACGCCGTTCGCTACGGGAGAAGTTCTTATGACGTGTACGCCGGATTCTACCTGAGAGGACGGGGGCTTTCCAGTTACGATGCGGAACCTCGCGCGGGGAAAGGCTGGGAAGTGTTGAAAGACAAGTCCGTGTCCGTCTGCCTGTGGGGTGAACATGACCGGAATAACATTCATAACGCCTCTTACGAGTACGGTAACGACCCGCTCACGGTGCAAAACACTTACCTGCGGAAGTTAGAGTACTTCTTCACGGGCGGGACGAGAAATCCCGCGAACGTGCCCGCCGTCACCAACACGATCACGACGGTCAACGAGAAAGATATGCGGCGTTTCCACGGGATTTCCACCTTTTTCCCTGCCAGAAGTACCATACAGGAGTTGCCTTTCGTTACCCGTTTTAACCTGGGCAACGGGCTTTTCTTTAATAAAGAAGGACAGTCTGTCAATAATTTGCCCTGGTACAACGTGGGAATGCAGGATTGGATGCCTTCTTGGCGCTGGTGGATCACGGGGCGGGACGGGCGTGTCCCGGCAGATGCCATAGCGTGTGATTTTGTCTTTGAAGATTCCTGGTTTGGTGGGTCGTGTTTGAAATTACACGGGGCTACCGGCTATTCCAAAGTGCGTCTGTTTAAAACAAATATTCCCGTGCACGGGAAAGTAGAACTAGCCTTTACCTATAAGGCAAATGATAACACTGGAAGCCGATTGAAAGTGCTGCTTTCGAAAGTCGGGACTGAGGATCAGTTTATAGAGATTCCGGTGGGGCAGGCTGTAAAACCGAATAAATGGCAGACCATGGAATGCAAGTTGGAGGATTGGGGAATACGGGAGGGTGACCGGATAGCCTGTCTCGGTCTGTTGGTCGAGAATACGACGGAAGATTACGAGATGTTTGTTGGCGAATTGTCTTTAGCCGACCCGCGGGTGCGGTATAAACCCGTGCGTCCGGGAATCTCGACGGCAAAGGTCATTCGGGAATATCGTGATTCTATGGACTTTAAACTGGTATGGAACGTGCTACCCCTTGTCAATCGGGAGAAGGATATGCCTGTGATGAACGAGGCGGTGGACACGTGGTATTTTGAAGTGTACGTGAAAGAGTCGCCCCGGGGGAAGCCTCGTCTGGTGGCGACCACCACTTCTTGGGCGGCTTACGTGTGTGGCGTGCCGGTAGCCCCGGGTGGCAACGTGCTTTGGTTGGGGGTACGGGCGATAGCCCCCGACGGGAAGCGGATGTCTAGGATGACGTGGGAAAAGATTGAACGTGTGCGGTGATTTTAACGTAAATTTAACCTATTCCATCGTGTAAAGAGAAGTATTGATGCTTACATTTGGAAATTAATTATTTTGTGTTTTATATATTATTTATTGCGAGATGAAACAAATTTACCGAGTATCAATTTTGTTGTGTTTACTGGTTTCGGTGATGCCGTCGTTTGCCCAAAAGAAAAAGGGGGACGGCAATGCCCGAAGCGAGTATGTTGTGTTGGCATCCCAAAGCGTGCAGAAAGATGCAGCGTGGATGCAAGTAGTGGATGCTTTGAAAAAGAAGCATAATGCCGAGGTCTTCTTTTACGAGAAAGCTCCCCGCGAAAATCTGGCAGACCTCCAGCGGGTGCGTCCCCGTTACGTGGCAATCGTGGAAAAGCCCGAGAACCTGGGACGGGATTACGTGATCGATATGCACCACGTGAGCCGTGAAGTGGATGGGGATATTTTTGCCGATTTCCTGTGGGGAATAATCACGGGATATGACGCGGAAGCGGCAATGAAGATGGTGAACAACAGCACGGAACCCCTGCTGGTGAAGGATGCCGTCGCCACGATCATGGAGTTGAACAGTGCCAAGTGGTTCGACAACTATGCCTGGGTGGACGACCATAACCGGGGATTGTGGGGCGAGAAGAAAGGTCGGGATGCCAAGATACAGACCGCCCAGATCGACCCGAAGACCGTCCTGAAGAAATTCACGGATATTTATGCCGAGTATAACCCGGATTTGGTTGTAACGGCAGCTCACGCCACGGAGAGAAACCTGGAAATGCCTTACTCGTTGGGTAATATTATGGCGAAGGATGGCAAGCTGTACGCGCGGGATCATTTTGCCAACACCACGTGGGATTTGAAAGAAAGCGGGAAACGCAAGGTGTATTTTGCCGTGGGCAATTGCCTGATCGGTAACGTGAACAACACCAAAGAGAGTATGGCTATCGCTTGGATGAACAGCGGGAACGCGGCCACGATGATCGGTTACGTGGTCACCACGTGGCACGGTCGTAACGGTTGGGGTGGTTTGAAGTATTGGGTGACCAACCCGGGACGCTACACCCTGGCGGAAGCGATCTACATGAACCAGCAGGATTTCCTGTACCAGCAAAACGAGTGGTATCCTTCTTTAATCAAGGAGAACTATAACTTTGACGGTAATGAGTTCCAGATTGCCGGGCAGAAGATCGCGAATGCGATAAAGGGACAACCCACCCAAGACCAGATCGGGTTCTGGCACGACCGTGACGTATTGGCTTATTACGGCGACCCGAAGTGGGAGGTACGTTTGCAGGAAGTGCCGGGAGAAACGGATTTCACGGTAACTTCCAAGGTAAAAGGCAAGAAATGTATCATCACGATCAACACGAAAGAGAATTTCAGCCTCGAACGCATGAAGGGCGACAAGTTCAAACAGGAGCACGTGTTGGATTTGCCTTTCAGCTATTTCTTCCCCACGCGCTTGAACAATCCCCGCCTGGCTGCCGGACAGGACTGGAAAGCGGCAGTGGACGAGAACTTCCTGATTATTTACAACCCGGAGTTCAAACCGAATTCAACGTACGAGATCGTGTTGGATATAGACAAGTAGCGTTGGGAATAATCTCATAAATCACCGGAAGTGGCAAAAGTAATCAGGCTTTTGCCACTTCTTTTTTCCCGAAGTTCGGGAACCCTTTTTCAGCGACGTATACCCCGCAGATGATCAACAAGGCGCCGCCGATGGCGATAAACGTGATATGCTCGTGCAGGACAATGGCGGAAGCGATAAGCGTGACAAGCGGGGTAAGATAGATGTAATTGTTTGCCCGGATGCCTCCCAGCACCTTCACGGTCTTGTTCCACGCGATGAAGCAGATAAAGGAAGCGATAATCCCCAGGAACAAGAGGTTACCCCATACTTGCGGCAAGGCAAAGAGTTCCGCGTTCCAGCGCAACGGGTAGAAGTGAAACATAGGCAATAACGTCACCAGCCCGTAGAAAAACACTTTGCGGGTAATAAACACGGTCGGGTAGGCGTCCAGCTTCTTCAGGATGATCGTGTAAAACGCCCAGCACAAGGCGGCGGCAAGTGTGAGCAAGTCCCCAATCGGCTTTACTTGCAAGACGATGCTTCCGTTGAACACGACAAGCACTACTCCCGCGAGAGCCACGAGTGAGCCCCAGACGAGTGATTTCTTTATCTTTTCCCCCCGGATAAACAGGCGGGACAGCAAGGCTGTCAGAATGGGAGCGGTACACAGGATGATCGACACGTTGGATGCCAG
Source organism: Butyricimonas synergistica DSM 23225 (assembly GCF_000379665.1). GTDB lineage: Bacteria > Bacteroidota > Bacteroidia > Bacteroidales > Marinifilaceae > Butyricimonas > Butyricimonas synergistica. The sequence continues at coordinate 301,650 of NZ_KB903368.1, forward strand.
CGTGTAGTCGATAGCGATGTTCTCCGTGACGAAATAAAGGGAACCTCCCGTGATACCGGATGCAATGAATAATAATTCGTCTTTCATGCTGTTTGCCCACAAGCGGCGATGTTCCAGCAGGCAGAGGAGGAGGTACGCGATAGCGAAGCGGTATAGCATGATTTCCACCGGACTCATTCCGTTGTTTAATAATACTTTCGTGGACACGAAAGTGACTCCCCAAATGGAGATGATTAGAAAGGCGGATACATGGTATAACGTGTTGGAACCGGATTTTATTTGTTGCATAAATATTTGTTTAAAATGAATGCAAATGTATAAAAGAAAAATGTAATCAAGTCAACGTATGGATAGATTATTTTTCCGGCGGGAAGATCAAGGGTAGCGAGGCGCTACTCTCGGGGCAAATCCGGTAAGTTCTCGATAACTTCTCGACAAGTCTTCGATACAGCATCGAGAAGTTGTCAAGAAGTTATCGAAAATGAATGAATATTATATTAAATGTACATCCGCTCTGGTAGGAAGGTGCACCGGAAAAGAAGGGGATATATGCATTGATAATGAACATGTTATTCCGGTGGAGAGGTGCGGCGATATGTCGTGAATTAAGATTTTTATTTTCCACGTTTATGTAGCGTATAGTCGAAGAAATGATGCGTTTTATCGAAGAATCTCGTGCAAGTGGTTGTCTTGTAGATAGTTGCGAATGATAAAAATATTTAATTTCTATTTATTTGTTGTATTTTTCCCGGGTATCGCCAACTTTATCTATCTTTGAGAGATAAAATTAAAATACCATGAAACGAATTGTGTCTATCTGTTTACTTGTGCTGGTGTTGGGGGCTTGCGAGAGGGAGCATTTTATTACCGATCCGGCTTACCGGGCGATGGTGGAGGAAGATTTTCAAAGAAAGAGGGCGGTGTTCGGGGAGTCCGGGGCGGCTTTGTTTGGTGTGTTCGACAGCGTGATGACGCTCCCCGAGCGGGAGGCGTTGACTTTTCTTTACGCTTATTCCCCGCTGGTAGATATTTCCTTCTCGGGCGGGGAGTACCTGCTCGACAACGTGCGCTTGGCTTTCCGTGCGCGGGAGGAGATGCCGTGGGGGCTTTCCGTGCCGGAGAATATCTTCCGTCATTTCGTGCTTCCCGCGCGGGGAGGCAAGGAGTACTTGGACACGGCAAGGGCGGTCTTTTTCCGGGAATTGAAGGAGCGGGTTGCCGCTCGCGGGAACATGGAGCAGGCGGCGCTGGAAGTGAACCACTGGTGTCACGAGAACGTGATCTACAAGCCGACGAATGCACGTACGTCCTCGCCTCTTGCCACGAGGCTGCGGGCTTACGGGCGGTGTGGCGAGGAATCGGTGTTCACGCTGGCGGCATTGCGTGCCGTGGGCATTCCCGCCCGGCAGATATACACGCCCCGCTGGGCGCATTGCGACGACAATCACGCTTGGATAGAGGTCTGGATTGACGGCGAGTGGAAGTATCTTGGTGCTTGCGAGCCGGAACCCCGGTTGAATATAGCGTGGTTCACGCTGCCCGTGCAGCGGGCGATGTACGTGGAAGCGGAGGTGTTCGGGAAGTATGGTGGCGACGAGGAGATTGTCTTCACGAACGACAACGCCTTGGCGGTGAACGTGACCTCCCGTTATACCCGGACGAAACGGACGGTGGTACGGGTAACGGACTCGCTCGGGCGTCCCGCGGGGGGAGCCCGGGTGGAGTACAAGATATTTAATTACGGGGAATATTATCCTGTGGTGACGCTCGTTGCCGATGCCCGCGGGGAAACGGCGTTGACTCTCGGGGAGGGTGACATCATGGTGTGGGCAAGCGATGGCGGGTGCTTCGGGTTCGGGCGATTTCCCGTGGGGGAGCGAGATACGCTCGTGATAGCTTTGGACAAGGGGGCGGGTGACGCGTTCGCCACGGAGTTCGATCTGGTGCCTCCCGTGCAGCGGGATATAGAGGCATTGTCGACCGCGGGCGAAAGGGCGGCGAACGACCGCCGCCTCGTGTGCGAGGATTCGTTACGGAATGCTTACGCCGCCACGTTCATGACGGCAGAGGCAGCACGGGGCAGGGCGGTTGAGCTGGGCGTGGATACCGCTCGTTTCGCCCGTTACGTTCGTTTGGCGAGAGGTAATTACGCGGAGATCGAACGGTTGTTCCGAGAGGTCGGGGATAAGGAACGGGCAATGCAGCTGTTGGATGTGGTTGCCGAGAAGGATTTGCAGGATACTCCGGCGGAGGTGTGGCTGGATCACGTGGCGGGTACGCGGGATTTCCCGGACGGCGAGCTTTTCCGGGAATACGTGCTGAACCCGAGGGTGCAGAACGAGTTGATTACCGCTTTCCGGCAGCCTGTCCGCGAAGCCTTGTCGCGGGATAGCGTGCTTGTCGACGGGGAGCGTATCGCACCCCGTGAACTTGCCGAGCGGTTGTTGCGTTATATCGAGAAAGTACGGGTAGCGGACTACCCGGCAAAGGTGACAACTCCTCCTGTCGGCGTGCTTCGTGCGGGAGTGACCGACGCTCTTTCCCGGAATATCTTTTTCGTGGCGCTTTGCCGCACGGTAGGGCTTCCGGCGAGGTTGAATCCCGTTTCCGGCAAGCCGGAATGTTGCTTGGAAGATATGTGGTACACGGTGGATTTTGCCGCCCGACAAGCCGTGCCGAAAGGACAATTTATGCTCCATTACCCGGGGACACCTGTTGGTGACCCGAAATATTTCTTGAATTTCACGGTCGGGAAGATCGAGAACGGACAGGTGCGCACGATCGACCTCGGGAGTAACGCGGCGGTAGACATGGGGGCGGGTGCTTCCTACAGCCAGATATTCGCCGCTCCCGTCCTGTTGGAGGCGGGGGATTACGTTCTTTCTACCGGCAATCGCCGTGGTGACGGCGCGGTATTCGCCGGGATGACTTCTTTCCGCGTGGAAGCGGACGGGCAGACCGGCATGGAGTTGCGGGTACGTCCCGTGGAGGAACGGACGGAGATTGTCGGCAAAGTACGGTTGCCTTTGTCTTTCGTGCCGGAGGGCGCGGGGTCCCCGGTGAAAATCACTCTCCCGCGGGAGGGGTACACCGCTATCGCTATCGTGGAGGCGGAGAAAGAACCTACCAATCATCTTTTGCGCGACATGGGGAGCATGAAGGAGGAATTTGACCGGTTGGGCTTGCCGCTTTATTTCGTGTTCCAGGACAAGGATAACTCGCATAAATTCCACCGCTCGGACTTTCGTCCTTTCCCGTCGGGCGTGTGCTGGGGGTACGATCATGACGGGGTGCTGCTCGGGCAGTTGGCGGAGGATTTGCAATTCCGTGACACGAGCACGCTTCCATTGGTGGTGCTGCTCAACGGCGACGGTGAGGTGGCTTTCGTGTCAAGGGGCTACCGCGTGGGATTGGGGACGCAGATCATGAACGTGATGAGCCGGAAATGATGCAGACGATCATACGCCTTTTTGACGAACGGGACGCCGAAGCCGTGTCCCGTTTGATCCGGGATAACTTGTTGCACGTGAATAGCCGGGATTATGATGCTTCGGTCATCGATTATATGTGCCGTATGTTCACGCCCTCGTACTTGCGCGAAACCGCCGTGACCCGTACTATGTTCGTGGCAGAAATAAACGGGCAGGTAGTGGGTACCGTCGGTTTGGAGGGGGACGAGGTGTGTGCCCTTTACGTGTCCCCCGGGGAGCACGGGCAACGGATCGGCGAACGGCTGCTGCGCCACGTCGAGGATGTCGCCCTCGAGCGGAACATCCACTGGCTGCAACTGTCCGCCAGCCTCACGGCTGTCCGTTTTTACGAGAAGATGGGATACGTTGCCCGTGAACGCGAGGAATCCGAATACTTCGGACCCGCATACATAATGACGAAATTAATTAGATTGGAGTAGTTGAAGAAACTAACACAATTTTCTCTTTTAACTTTCAATGGAATTCCGTACATTGGCATCCTCTTTAGTTGTTTTGTGTTAAATTGTATATTATGAAAGAGAAGTCTACAAATGTAAAGGCTTTATTGCCTGTGTTATTCGGGTTTTTCATCATGGGATTTTGTGATGTGGTGGGAATATCCGTGGGTTTCGTGAAGAAAGATTTTCAATTGAGTGAAACGGTTGCCAATTTCCTGCCTTCCATGGTATTCCTGTGGTTTTTGCTGTTGGCGGTTCCGGCGGCGATATTCATGAATCGTGTGGGGCGGAAGAAGACGGTACTGGTGAGTATGCTCGTGACCATCGTGGGAATGCTGATTCCCTTTGTCGAGTACAACATGGTCACTTGTTTCGTGGCATTTGCCCTGCTGGGTATCGGTAACACGATTTTGCAAGTATCGCTGAACCCGCTCTTGACCAACGTGGTGAAGGGCAACGTGCTAGCGAGCTCGCTCACTGCCGGGCAGGTGTTGAAGGCGGTTTCCTCGTTTTGCGGTCCGTTCATCGCCGCTTTCGCCGCTTCCGTGCTGGGAAATTGGCAGTACTTGTTCCCGATATTCGCGGTGCTGACGTTGCTGTCCACGCTTTGGCTGATGTCCGCGCGTATCCATGAAGATGGCGCGGAGCCGGAAGTTTCCTCGTGGGGCGGGACGTTCGGGTTGTTGAAGGACAGGACGATCTTCTTGCTTTTTCTCGGCATCGTGTTCGTGGTCGGCGTGGACGTGGGGACGAACATGGTAGCTCCCAAGCTGTTGATCGAGCGGTGCGGGTTTACCGAGATCGAGTCGGCGGTGGGACCGAGTACCTATTTCGCCTTCCGCACGATCGGGGCGTTTATCGGGACATTTCTGCTTGCCCGCGTGTCGTGCCGGAAGTATTTCCAGGTGAATATTATGGTGGCTATCGCCGGGCTGCTGGCGTTGTTCTTCGTTGGCGGGCAATACGCTATTTTGGCGTTGGTCGCTCTCGTGGGGTTCACTTGTTCCAGCATTTTCTCGCTCGTTTTCTCCATGGCTATACAAGCCCGCCCGGAGAAAGCAAACGGCATATCCGGTCTGATGGTAACCGGTATATTCGGGGGAGCCGTCGTGCCGCCGCTGATGGGTTACCTTACCGATCTGCTTGGCAGCCAGGCGGGGTCGCTTCTGGTGATCCTCGGTTGCCTCTGTTACCTGCTTTACTGCTCCTTCGGGATCAAGGTGAAAGCGTGAATCGTCAATCTTAAATCATAAATATAGCATGTACCAGTTTGACAAAAGAATAGTGATGACGTTGGATGCCGGGGGAACGAATTTCGTGTTCTCGGCGATACAGTCCAACGAGGAGATCGTGGAACCGCTCACGTTGCCTTCCAACGGGAATGATCTTGAAAAATGCCTGGCGACGATGGTCACGGGCTTCTCGGCAATCCGCGAGAGGCTGGCGGACGCTCCCGTGGCGATCAGTTTCGCCTTTCCCGGTCCGGCGGATTACGTGAACGGGATTATCGGTGACTTGAAGAATCTGCCCGCTTTCCAGGGAGGCGTGGCGTTGAAGGCTTTCCTTGAACGGGAGTTCGGGATACCCGTGTTTATCAATAATGACGGCGACCTTTTCGCTTACGGCGAGGCGTTGGCGGGTGCACTGCCCGAGGTGAACCGGATGTTGCAGGAGGCGGGAAAAGGCAAGGTGTACAAGAATTTGATCGGCATCACGCTGGGCACGGGGTTCGGGGGCGGCGTGGTCCGTGATCGGGAACTGTTTCTCGGGGACAACGGGGTCGCCGCCGAGGTATGGGTGTTGCGCGACAAGCGGGAACCCCGCTACGGCGTGGAGGAAGGAATCTCTATCCGTGCCATCCGGCGTGGATATGCCCGGTTGTCGGGTGACGAGCGGGATTTGACACCGAGGGATATTTTCGATATAGCCGAGGGTACGCTCGACGGCGACCGGGAGGCGGCTCGCGAGGCTTTCGCCCGTGCCGGGGAGGTGCTGGGAGAGGCTATCGCCTCGATGAACGCCGTGGTGGACGGGGTCATCGTGATCGGTGGCGGCATCGTGGCGGCACATAAATACTTGATGCCCGCCGTGATGCGAGAGTTGAACGGCTCGTTGTGCATGTATGACGGCAGCCCGGTGGATCGCATGGAGATGAAAGCTTTCTTCCTCGACGACCCGCGTGACCGGGAAGCGTTTCTCGCCCCAACCACGAAACAAATCCTTATCCCCGGGACGACGGAAACTGTGGATTACGACCCCGTGAAACGTGCTGCCGTCCTCGTCACGCGGCTGGGCACGAGCAAGGCAATCGCTTTCGGGGCTTACGCCTTTGCGCTGAACGAGTTGGATAGAGGATAGCTTACATTTTACTCTAAACTTTAAATTTAAAACTTACTTGTATGAACTCGGATTATTCATTGAACCCGCACGTTTTGTCGCGTTACTTGCATAAGGAACCGAAGTATTTTACCAAAGAAGATATCATTCGTTACGTTAGAGAGAATGATATCGAGATGATTAATTTCCGTTATCCCGGGGCAGACGGGCGGTTGAAGACGCTGAATTTTATTATTAACAGTCTTGAGCATCTTGACAATATACTGACCTGCGGGGAACGGGTGGACGGGTCGAGCCTTTTCCCTTATATCGAGGCGGGATCGAGTGACCTTTACGTGTTGCCCCGTTATCGTACGGCATTCCTCAACCCGTTCAGCGATATCCCGGCGGTAGATATACTTTGCAGTTTTTACACGAAGGATGGCAAGCCTCTCGAGATGTCACCGGAGTACACGATGCGAAAGGCGCACGAGGCGTTGCGGCAGGTGACAGGGTTGGAATACGAGGTGATGGGCGAGTTGGAATACTACGTGGTTACCGATACGGAGCCGTTGTACGGGACTCCCGACCAGCGGGGATACCACGAGTCGACGCCATTCTGTAAGGGACAGGAGTTGCGCACGTTGGCGATGAAGTATATCGCTTCTACCGGGGGACTGATCAAATACGGGCATTCCGAGGTCGGTAATTTCACGTTGGACGCGCGATCGTTCGAGCAGAACGAGATTGAATTTCTACCCACGCGCATGGAGGACGCCGCCGACCAGTTGATGATTGCCAAATGGATTCTCCGCACGCTGGCGCACGAGTACGGGGTAGACCTGACGTTTGCCCCGAAGATCACCGTGGGCAAGGCGGGTAGCGGTATGCATATTCACACCCGCCTCACCCGTGACGGCAAGAACGTGCTGGTGGAGAACGGCAAGCTGACGGATACCGCCCTGAAGGCGATCGCCGGGTATCTCGACCTGGCTCCCTCGTTGACGGCTTTCGGCAACACGAACCCGTCGTCATATTTCCGTTTGGTTCCTCACCAGGAGGCTCCCACGAATATCTGCTGGGGTGACCGCAACCGTTCGGTGCTGGTGCGCGTGCCTCTCGGCTGGACGAGCGGGGCTGCCAATATGTTGCAGGATGCTAACCCGCGGGAACTGGTGGAAGAGCGTGATTATAGCAACAAGCAAACCGTGGAATTCCGTTGCCCGGACGGATCGGCGGATGTCTATCTGCTGATAGCGGGACTTGCCGTTGCCGCCCGCCACGGTTTCGAGATGGAGAACGCCTTGCAATACGCCCGTGACCGTTACGTGGACGTGAATATCTTCGATGATGCCAACAAGGCGGTTGCCGACCGGTTGAGCCATCTCCCTGCTTCCTGTCACGAGTCAGCCCTCTGCCTGGAACAACAGCGCGGCGTGTACGAGGAATACGACGTGTTCGCCCCCGGGTTGATTGACGGTGTTATCGCCATGCTCCGGAAATACAATGATGCTAATCTTCGTGAACAACTCAAGAATGAGGAGGTGGGGATGGAGGAACTCGTGGAGAGGTATTATTATTGCGGATGAAGCGATCGATGCTGTGATTTAGTGATTGCCGATTTGGTGATTTTAGATTAAAAAGATTACCGAAGCTGGAATACTCTCCGGCTTCGGTAATCTTTTTAATTTGCGTCTAAAAATTAATTCAGTCCGCTTCGTTCCAGTAACGCGTCGACGGTCGGTTCCTGTCCGCGGAAACGCTTGTAGAGCGTCATCGGGTTCTCGGAAGCGCCTTTCTCCAACACTTCATGGCGGAATGACTCGGCGGTTGCCCGGTCGAAAATACCGCGTTGTTTGAACAGCGAGAAGGCATCGGCATCGAGTACTTCCGCCCACTTGTAGCCATAGTAACCGGCGGCGTATCCCCCGGCAAAGATGTGCCCGAAGGCGGGCGAGAAGGCGGTGCCTTTCACGAGGGGCATGATCTCCGTGCGTCCCATGGCTCGTTGTTCGAAGTCAACGAGGGATTCGGTAACGGGAGCGGTGATCGTGTGCCATGCCATGTCCACCATGCCGAAGCTCAGCTGGCGGTCGCTGCCGTATCCCGCTTGGAAGTTGGACGAACGTTTGATCTTGTCGATGTACTCTTGCGGGATGGTTTCGCCCGTCTGGTAGTGGGTTGCCCACGTGTCCAGCCATTCTTTTTCGAGGGCGTAGTTTTCCATGAATTGCGAGGGCAATTCCACGAAGTCGCGGGACACGCCGTCCATCGAGGTTGAACCGTAGGTGCATTTACCGAAGATGCCGTGCAGGGCGTGACCGAACTCGTGGAGAAAGGTAGTTACCTCGCTGAACGTCAGTAACGACGGTTTCGTGTCGGTCGGTTTCGTGAAGTTCATCACGAGGGATACCAGCGGGCGTTGGTCTTTGCCGTCTACCATTTTTTGTCCCCGGAAAGCGGTCATCCACGCGCCCCCGCCCTTGCTCTCGCGCGGGAAGAAGTCGGTGTAAAGCACGGCGAGGAACGAACCGTCATTGTCGTAGACCTCGTAGGTTTTCACCTCGGGGTGGTACAGCGGGATGTTCGTCACTTCCTTGAAGGTGATGCCGTAGAGGCGCGTGGCAAGGTCGAACACGCCGCGTTGCGCGTTTTCCAGCTTGAAATAGGGGCGCAGCATCTCGTCGTCGAGGGCGTATTTTTCTTGCATCAGTTTATTGGAATAGTACGACCAGTCCCAACGTTGCAGTTCGCCCTTGAGTCCCTGTGCACGGGCGTATTTCTCCACTTCCGCCTTGTCCGCCAGGGCGTGGCGGTGCGATGCCTCGTGCAGTTGGTCGATGAAGTCGTTGACGATCTCGGGGGTATTCGCCATGCGGTCGGTCAGGGCGTAGTCGGCGTAGGTGGGGTATCCCAGCAATTTCGCCTTTTCGAGGCGCAGTGCCGTGATGCGTTTTACCACGCTTTCGTTGTTGTATTCATTGTCGCGGTACGCGCGGGAGGCGTTGGCACGGTACATTTGCTCGCGGAGGGCACGGTTGTCGGCGTATTTCATGAAGGGTGCCATGCTGGGGTAGTGGAGGGTGAACACCCATCCTTCTTTACCGCGTTGCTTGGCGGTCATCGCTGCCATTTCCTTCACTCCCTCGGGAAGTCCCGCGAGGTCTTTCTCGTCGGTGACGAGCATCTCGAAATCGTTCGTTTCCGCCAGTTCGTTCTTGTCGAACGTGAGGCTTAGTTTCGACAGTTCCACGGAGATTTCCTTGAAACGTTCCTTGGCGTCGCCCTCTAGGTTCGCCCCCCCGTCGATGAAGGATTTCCACGTGTTCTCGAGCAGGGTAGCCTGTTCCGTCGTGAGGTTCAGACCCTCTTTTTGCTCGTGTACTTGTTTCACGCGGGCGAATAATGCCGGGTTCATGTATATCGCGTTGCTGTAAGCGGTGAGCTTCGGCGACACGTTTTGCGCTATATCTTGCATCACGCTGTCCGTGAGGCAGGCGTTCAGGTTGAAAAATATACCTGCCACGTCGCCCAGACGTTTGCCGGCGCCGTCCAGTGCCGCGATGGTGTTGTCGAAAGTGGGTGTTTCCTTCGAGTTGGCGATAAGGTCGATTTCCCGTTGTGCTTCCTCGATGGCAGCATCAAAAGCAGGTTCGTAATGTTCCGCCTTGATCTTATCGAAAGGCGGCGTCTGGTGGGGAGTGGCGAAATCCGTCAGCAACGGGTTCTGCTCTGTCTTCCCGCAAGATGCCACAAGTAAAATAATTGCAGCCATAGATAATGTTTTTCTCATGTTATAATAATTTGTTATTACTCTAATTCGAGGTGCGAAGTTACGAAAAGTTTATAAAGTTACGAGGTTTGGCGGGTAATAGATTAAGGTTAGGCTATCTTTCCTCTATCTTATGGAGGAATCATGAACCAAGCATAAACGTAGCATAGACGATGATTTACGTTTATGCTACGTTTATGGTTCGAAGATGCCACGTTCATGGGGTAGGGAATGGGTAGCCCCGCCATGGGTGACAGGTAGGTTAACGATTTTTCTTTCCCTTGAACACGATCTTCGGTTCCACGACGAAGGGAATGATCGAAACCGTGGCATTTAAGTTCAGGCTGTCGTGTTGCACTTTTCCCTCGTGCGAGTAGGACATCTTGCGTGTGCCGACATTGACGTTGCCGCTGCCCTTGAGGCTAAAGGCGTCGCCGGAGGAGGTGGCGGTTGCTGATGCCGGGTCTACCGTGATGCCGCGCACGGGCATGGTGAAGTTCACCAGCTTGAGGGCGAGCGTGCCGTTCGAGTCCGCGGTGATCTCGATGCCGCAGGGGATGGGACCTTCCGGTATCATGCCTTTCGCCTCGGGGGGAACCATGGCTTTCACGTGGTCGGACAGCACGATGGTAGCTTCGCCGCGGTATACCCCGGGCAGTTTGTCTATGTCGCCCGCGTGGTGGTCGGAACAGCTGTTGCAGGAGGTGAATAAAACGGGTGCCGGCACGAAAACGAGAAGCAAGAGTGTAAAGAATAGGTTCTTGTTCATGAACTGTTGATTTATTTTTGTACTTTCGGGGGCTAAAAATAGAAACTTTTAGACGAAAAACCATCAAGTATATGAAAATTATAGGACAATTGCTTCTCGTTTTGCTTGTTACTGCCGGAATTGCCGGGGTGACCCGGGTGGAGGCGAAAGACAAGAAAGACCACGGGGCTGCCGTTTCCGGAACGTACAACGGGAAGGCTTATATCGAGATCATGCAGCGGGAAATGCCCTTGAAACTGGAATTGAAACGGACGCACCGGGATAGCGTGGAGGTGGTGGTGACCGATTTCGAGCTTCCCACGGGGCAAAAGTTCAGCTACCGTTCCGGCAGGGTGTCGGTAAAGCCGGAAGTGAAGGACGGCAAGACGGTGTACCGGTTGAATATTACCTTTACTTATAATTATAACAATATGCCGATGCGCGTGACCGCCACGGGGACGATTACCGACGGTCAGCTGGATTCCACGGTAAAGGCCACGATCATGGATGCCATGGAAACGAAGGTAACTTACAAGGCGAAAAAGGTTTAAGCATAATATTTTGATAAATAGTGTAGATAAAACAGGTTAAATCGAAAAGTTTAGCCTGTTTTATTATTGTGCCGTTTTTTTTTCTACATTCGCGGGTGTTACTTCGGGGAACGGCAAATGAAATATGAAGAAAAAGATATAATCAATCTCCTGAAAAAGGGAAACGTGGCGTGCGTGAAGATGCTATTTGATAACTATTACCAGATGCTGTGCGTGTTCGCCTTGCGTTTTTTGCACTCGTTCGAGGATGCGGAGGACGTGGTGCAGGATGTGTTTGTCGATTTCTGGGAGAAGAAGAAGGGAACGACATTCCGCGGGGCGTTGAAATCTTATCTATTCGGGGCGGTGCAGAAAGCTGCCTTGTATCACGAGCGGAGTGCGGGGCACATGGTGTTTGAAGAAATCGACTCGTATGCCGGTTTGCTGGCTGACGAGATTTCAGAGGAACGGGAAGAAGAACTGATAGCCCGAAAGGAGAAATTGTACAAGGAAATTCAACTTTTGCCCGAGAAATGCCGGGAAGTCTTCATGGCAATCGTGCTGGAAGGCTTGTCTTACAAGGAAACCGCCGAGAAACTGGATATTTCGGTCAACACGGTGAAGACTCATTATGCGCGAGCTTTGAAACAGTTGCGTGACAATCTGGATACGATTATTCTATTGTTCTTGCTTCACGGGAAAATCTCCCGGTCGTTCGTTCTGGCTGGTTAATGTGTTCAGCTCTTGTTTTTGGTTAAATTAACATTTAGTGGCATTCGTGTCAAAGATTGACGGGTAGATGAACTAATAACTTATCTACAATTATAGTAAAGTTATCGTGAAGTAATATTTTACTTGTTATAGCATTATCGTGTAGGACTCGTGTAGGGGGCGGCGGGGCATGGGAACATTTTCGGAAAAAATATCGTTTTCTTTTCACCCATTTCGATAAAACCTGCAATATGTAGGAAAATGAAGTTGCTATATGGATGAGAATATATTAAAATGGATTGCCGATTATAGCGAAGGATCAATCGGGGAAGAGGATTGGTTGCGCCTGAAACGGTGGGTGGAGGAGAAACCGGAGCACAGGGTCATTTTTGATGATTACCTGCGTGTCTACCGGAACGCTCACGAGATCGGGTTCATGGAAAAGATGGATGCCGAACGTTCGTGGAGAGCGCTGGAACGCAAGCTGAGGCGGGGACACCGGATGATGGTGGTGAGATGGATGGTCGCCGCCTCGGTCGTGTTTGGGGGAGCCGTGGGCGGGTGGTTGTTGCTCGCGAAGAATGGCGCAAGGGAGAATGTCCCGGTTGCCGAGGCTATCCCCGGGAAAGCAGCCGTGAAGTTGTTCATGGCAGACGGCAAGAGCGTCACGTTGAGCGAGAACCAATCACTCGACTTGATCGAGAAGGATGGGACAGAGATACGCAAGGATACTGCGAAAGGATTGGTGTACGGAGCCGAGAATGTAGTGGAAAAGAGTGTGTTGCACACGTTGGATGTGCCCGTGGGCGGGGAATTCGAGTTGACACTTGCGGACGGGAGCCGCGTGTGGTTGAATTCGATGACGAAGTTCAGGTACCCGACCCACTTCACGGGGACGACGCGGGAGGTGTTCGTCGAGGGGGAAGCTTTCTTCTCGGTGAAGAAAGATGCCGATCGCCCGTTTATCGTGCACACGGGCGGGGTGCGGGTGAAAGTGCTGGGGACGGAGTTCAACCTGTCTGCTTATCCGGGAGAAAAGACCGTGACCACGTTGGCGGCGGGGAAGGTGGAGGTAGCCGGGGAATCGGACAAAGTGTCTTTGCAGCCAGGTGAACAGGCGATATGGAACAACGATTTGAAGAATATTGAGGTGAAGGCGGTGGATGCGGCTCTTTACTCGTCGTGGATAAAAGGTGTTTTCGAGTTCGAGAATATTTCTTTGCTGGCTATTACCCGTCAGCTTTCCCGTTGGTACGGGGTGACGTTCCAGTTCGAGGACTGCAGTTGCGCGGAACGCTGTTTTACCGGGGGGATAAAGAAGTACGTGCCTTTGATACAGTCGTTGGAGATTATCGAGAAGACGACGAACGTGGTTTTCAAGATCACCGGGAAGAATATCATCGTGCGGTCGCGTTGAAAATGAAAGATGGAAGGGCGAAAAAAGCGGGAAATGGTACCAGCATTCCCCGCCACTGTGTAACTCATTCCAATAACCGATAAAAGTTAAAGTGGAATAACGTAAAATTGAAGTGCAAAGCTATGGAAAAAAAGCGAATGTTTCGCTATCTCTTGGGGCAAACTCGAGGTGGTAATTCTTTTTTGATTATGAAATTGACAGTTGTATTGACGATTATTTTTACGTTCAACGTGTTCGGGACGGCGAGTTCCCAGAACGTGAGTTTGAAATGTGAAAATGCTTCCTTGCGGGATGTTTTTCGCTCGTTGAAGCAACAGACGGGGTATTTGTTCGTGTTCAATGAGGAAGAGTTGAGCCGGGATACCCGGGTAAGCGTGGAAATCAGTAATTACACGCTGGCGAAGGCGTTGGACAAGGTGTTGTCCGGGCTACCTTACGGCTACGAGGTAATCGATGACATGGTGGTAATCAAGCCGATGCCGGTGAAGACGGTGGCGCGGGACACGGTGAAACCGAAAGTTATGGTGAAAGGCGTGGTGGTCGACTGCCAGGGTGAAACGCTCCCGGGAGTGTCTATCCTGATCAAGGGGACGATCACGGGAGTTGCCACGAACGTGGACGGGGAGTTTTCCATCATGCTGGAGCGAAAGAAACAGTCGTTGCTGTTCTCTTTCATTGGGATGAAGACGAAAGAGGTGGTATGGAACGGGGAGAAAACCTTGCGGGTGTTGCTGGATGACGATTGCGTGAACATGGACGAGGTGGTTGTGACAGGTTACCAGACGATCGACAAGAGGAAGCTGACCAGCTCGATTTCTTCCTTGACGGACAAGGATCTGGACTTCCGGGGAGCCTTGACGGTAGACCAGATGTTGGAAGGTAAAGTCCCGGGGTTGCTGGCGATGACGTTGAGTACGACGCCGGGAGCCGCCACGAAGATGCGCCTGCGCGGTTCCAGCACATTCACGGGGACGCGGGAGCCGTTGTGGGTGATCGACGGGATTATTTACGAGAACCCGGTGCCCCTCTCCGCTGACGAGATCAATAGCTGGGACAATATTAACCTGATCGGTAACGCCATCACGGGCTTGAACCCGCAGGATATCGAGCGTATCGACGTGTTGAAGGATGCCTCGGCGACGGCTATCTACGGAACCCGCGCTGCGAACGGCGTGATCGTGGTGACGACGAAGACGGGGAAGGTGGGCAAAACCTCTTTAAGTTATAATTTTAACGCGGGCTATATGCGCCGCCCGACATATGACGATTTCGAGTTGATGAATTCGAAGGAGCGCGTGGATGTATCGCGGGAGATCATGGACCGGGGGTTGTATTTCGAGTACACGCCCCAGCGCATGGGATACGAGGGGTTGATGATGGATTACTGGGACAAGAAGATTTCTTTCGCCGAATTCCAACAGGGCGTTTCCGAGATGGAAGGGCGCAACACGGATTGGTTCAAAGCGTTGTTCCGCGACTCGTTCAGCCAGTCACACGATATCAGCCTTTCCGGCGGTAACGAGAATACCCGGTATTATTTCTCTTTCGGTTATGCCAATAATAAAGGTGCCGAGCGGGGCGTCGACTTGTCGAGGTTGACGGCACGTATGAACTTGTCTACCCGCCTGCGCGAGAATATCATGGTGGACATACGCCTGAGCGGTTCGCTGCAAGACGCGGACTACAATCCCGGCGGGTACTCCGCCTTTGACGAGGCGTATTACACGAACCGTTCGATCCCGGTGCGGAATGCCGACGGGTCACTGTATTACGTGGACAAAGAAGTGAACGTGAATCGTACGGCAAACACGAAGGTGTATGCCGGGTATAATATCCTGAACGAGTTCGCCAACGGCGGGAGCAATATCGTGAATAAGAGCCTGAACCTGACGGCTTCCCTGAACTGGGAGATACTGCCGAACCTGCGCTACATGGGAACCGTGGGGTTGACGACGACGACGAACTTGACGGAGGATTGGATGGGCGAGAAGAGTTTTTACGTGGCGGATTTGCGCGGATGGGACTATGGCGACAGACCGGCGGGCGACGTTCCGGCAAAGGATATTATGGATGGTGGCGTGTATTCCCATGGCTCGATGAACCAGTATGACTGGACGGTGCGTAACCAGTTGAATTATAATTTCACGCTAAAGGAGATACACCATTTTAACGTGGATTTCGGGCAGGAAGCGAAGTCCACGATCTACAAGGGGACGTCGAGCGGGCAGTTCCCGGGATACATGAACGACCAGGGAAAGACATTCAGCCGTTTCCCCGTGGTGCAGAACGGGGTGGACTACGAGTACACGCAAGCCTTAAAATATTGGTTTTTGCAGAGTGGCGGCGTGTTTCCCACGATCACCGACCGGAGGGAGAATGCTTTGTCTTTCTACGCGACGATGACTTACACGTTTAAGAACTTGTACTCGCTGAACTTTAATATCCGTAACGACGGTTCCAACCGTTTCGGGCAATACAAGAACGAGAAGTTCAATCCCGTGTGGTCGGTTTCCGGTCGTTGGAACATCAACGACGAATCTTTCATGAACTGTTCGTGGATCGAGACGTTGGCTCTCCGCGGGTCATACGGTTACCGCGGGAACGTGCCGAACGAAAGTCCTTACTTAGTTATCGATACCCCGCGGAAACAAACGGCTTCCGGGGAATTGGGAGCGATGGTGAAATCCTTCCCGAATGCCAACTTGAAATGGGAGAAAACATCAACGATGAACGTGGGTTTGGATTGGTCGTTCTTGCGCGGGCGGATCAGCGGTGCCCTGGAGTATTATTACAGCAAATCGGTGGACTTGATCACGGATCGCCCGGTGTCGCTGGTGAACGGGATGACTTCCTTGAAGATTAATGACGGTTCGGCAACGAACAAGGGGATCGATTTCAATATTTCGACGAGAAATATTGACACGAAGGATTTTAAATGGCGGACTTCTTTGTCTTTCTCCCACACGAAAAACACCGTGACGCGTGGGGCAGAGGTGACGGAAGGGTATGTCAACACGTATAGCAATTACGTGAGCGGGTCGGTGGTGAAGAAGGGATCGTCGGTGGATGGGTTCTATTCTTACCAGTTTGACCGCCTGGATGAACACGGGTTGCCGCGCTTTAAGAATCTGACGGGTAACTTGTCGAACATGACGAAAGAGGATTTCCTGAGCCATATATTTACCTATTCTGGCACGCGCACGCCGTCGGCGTACGGTAGTTTTTCCACGGAATTTATGTACAAGCGGTTTTCCTTGCGGGCGGAGTTTTCCTACAAGTTCGGCTACAAGGTGCGTATGTTGAGGCTCTACAAGGATAACGGGAATATTTTGCCTTACCCGGAGGATAACATGAATAACGTGATGGCGAAACGCTGGAGAAATCCCGGTGATGAGGCGAACACGAATATCCCGGTGCTCTCGAACGAAACGTTAAGCGTCCCGGAGATGGACCTTATGCCGGGCGAGGCGGACGCGTACAAGTACACGATGGTCGACGCGGACTTCCGCGAAGTTGTCGGACCGCGAACGAACGCGGGATGGTATATGTATGACTACTCGGATTTGCGGGTGGCTAAGGGCGACCATATCCGTGTGCGGGCGCTGTCGTTGGGATATAGCTTGAAGGGCAACTGGATGGATAAAATGGGAATCAACGGTTTGAGGGTGGATTTTCAGGTACAGAATATCGGGATCATCGTGTTTGACAAGAAGCTGAAAGGACAAGACCCGGATCAGGTGCAATCCATCGGTATGCCGACTTTGCCGACGTATAATTTGAGCGTGAACGTGAATTTCTAACCGATAAAATGAGTTTATGAAAAGGATATATATTTTTTTATTGCTTGGGCTTCTTCCGGTCGCTTCTTGTAGTGATTTCTTGAAAGAGGAGGATAATGACCAGGTTATCCCGCGTACCGCGGATCATTTCTTGGAGGTGCTGCACCGGGAGGCTGTTATTCAGAATATGACGAATTACACGACGGAGTTCATGACCGACGATATAGAGGAAAACCGGAAGACGTCGACGAACGAGAAGAACTTGTACAAGAGCCTGTACACGTGGCAGAGAGATGTCGAGGTGGACGGAAACGGGGATAAGTCTACCGTGAATAAGTATTGGGAGATATTGTATCGCCTGGTGTTGGTCACCAATTACGTGATGGAGAATATCGACAAGGCGATAGGCGAGGATAACGCAAAGGCTTTCGTGCGGGGAGAGGCGTATTTCGTGCGGGCTCGTTCTTATTTCGAGTTGGTGAACCTGTATGCCAAGCATTACGATGCTGCTACTGCCGCATCTGAGCCCGGGGTGCCAAAGCGTTTGGGCACGGGAGTCGAGGAAACGTACACGCGAGCCTCTGTCGGCGAGATTTATAACTTGATCGAGTCGGATTTGAAAACCGCAATACAGGAGTTCGAGAAGAGCGGGTTGAAGAAGTCCTTGTGGCACCCGAATGCGGCGGCGGCAAAGTTGTTGTTGTCGAGGGTGTACCTCTACAAGTCCGATTGGGACAATTGCATCGAGTATGCCACGCGGGTCATCAACACGACGGGAGGAATGTTGTGGAACCTGAAGGAACACCAGGGTACTTTTGTGAACACGACGAATCCTGAGATTCTGCATGTTTACGGCGAAACGAGTTCTTTGGTCGGGTCGGGCGACTTGGCTACGCCTCATATTTATGGTTCCATGAATGTCACTTACGGCGTGTCTTCCGATATGCAGGCGGCATTCCTGAAAGGGGATTTGCGTGCCGACTTGTATGTCAAGACGGTGATGGGAATGGGTATTCCCGCCAAATGGCTGGGGTCTTTCACGGACTTGGGTGGTTTTAACTTCCGGGTGTCCGAGGCGTATTTGAATCGTGCCGAGGCGTATGCTGCCAAGGATATGGATGCCGAGGCTTATGCGGACGTGAAGAAATTGGTCGAGAACCGGGTGAAAGATATGAGCGTGATCTCGATACCTTCGAAGGGGGTGGATTTGAAACGGTTTATCTTCAACGAACGCCGCCGGGAGTTGTGCTACGAGGGACATCGCTGGTATGACTTGAAGCGGACAAAGTTGTTTGCCAAGCAGATCGACCATAAGTTCACGCTGGTGAATAGTACCGGGGGAATCACGGGTACGGAGATTTATATGCTGTCACCCAACGATCCCAATTACGTGTACCCGATTCCCCAGGGGGAGATGGATCGTAACGGGGCGATGGAGCAAAACGGGCGCGTGGATAAACTTCCGATAAAAGAGGATTATTAAACGGATAATTGAAAAGATGATGAAAAGATATAGCTTGTATTTATTGATCGGGATATTTTGTACGCTTTGGTCATGCAGCGATGACGAGGATGTCACGCCTTCGTTGAAAGACGAGGATCGGCTGGAAGCGTTAATTGATAAATCGAACGCCGGTGTTATGGCTTTCAAGGAAAAATACGGAACGTATATATTGTACCAGTTCGACCAGTTGAAGGACTTTGCTTACCAGTTCGAGCAGGCGGCTACCTGGCGCGAGGCGAAATTGACTTATCTGGAAAAAGAAGATGTGCCGGGTGCCATCACTTTCTTGGAGGAGTATATCTTCAATTGCTACGGGGATACGGTGAAGTTGAATATGTTGCCCCGTAAACTTTTGATATGCAGTAAGGTGTACGGAGAAATGTTAGGAGTGTCAAAACCGAACGGAGAGAAAACCGGTTTGCATGACGCTGTGGCGAACATGAATAGTTTCACGGTCGCCGGACTGGATCGGGCTACCTTGGCTACCATGTCCGCGGAACGTCGGGACGAGTTTGTCCGGCAGATACATTATATCTTCTTGGGTGGGTATATCGTGAACGTGCAACGGAATATCTTCGTGGAAGAGCTGTTCTTTGACCCCGCTTCTAAATTGTACGGGACGAAGATCGAGCGGGAAAAAGGAGAGATTCTTCCGGCTGAATATTACATGAGCCGCGGATTTTTCCCGATCACGGACAAAGAACAGTATTACTACCCGCTTCAAGTGGAGGATTTGAGTACGTTCGTGGAGCATCTGGTGAAGATGGATGAAGAAACGAGAGAGGCTGTCTGGAACCAGTCTGTCATGCGTACTAAAATGCAGTATGTTGCTAAAAGTTTAAAAGCTATGGGGGTGGATATCGCCAAGATAAACCCGCTGGCAGAGGATTTTTTGTAAAATAGAATACGTGTAACTTAATTAAAGTACCAATTTAAAATCAATGAATTATGAAAAAGTGGAAAAATTATTTGTTGTCAATTTTGGCTATCGCCGGTTTTGTTGCTTGTTCGGATGATGATCCCGGGATGGCTCCTGTTATTGATGGAAAAGACGTGAGTATCGAGATTAAAAGGGATACGGCAGATGTTTACAAGATCAGCTTGCCGATTACTTCAGAGGAAGGTTTGTCAAAAGTATCGTTGATTGATAATGCATCGAACAAGGCTATCGACGAGCAGACTTCTTTTTCAAATCCGAACAATCATACTTATACTTACGATTTCGACCTTACCCCGTACACGGACAACACGGTAGTGATGTTGACCTTGAAGATCGAGGATAAAGCCGGACAGGTCGTGAACAAGAAAATCTCGCTGACGGTGAAGAAGTTTTCGGAGCTGGACGTGCGGTTTGCGGCAGAGGGAACGATGAGTACTTGGTTCGAGAATTGTAATGTAAAATTAACCGTAGTACGCGGATTGATTCCGTTGAAAGAATTGCAAATATATGTAGGTGAAACGTTGTCTGGTACCTATGATTTAAGTCTTGATGCAGAGCAATCTAAATATGATTTAAATGTTCACGTGGAAGGATTGCAGGATGGGGATAATACGGTGAAAGTTGTCGTTATTGATAATAAAGATCAGAAGTTTGAGAAATCAATCACGATTAGTAGAACGGGACAGAAGACATGGAAGGATTTGGCTGCAGTGGGAGTAGGTGGACTGTCTCCTTATGGATCGCTTCCAATTAATTTTAATGCTCCAGATGATTTCATGGGTGAAGGAGGAGACTATCCGGAGGATGGAAGAGTATATAGAATTGGAATGATGGCTAGTAATATGATGAGTGGATATTATATTAATTTTGAATATGGAAATAATGATATGGTATCTAAAATAACTTATAATTATATGAATATGGCGGGAGCGGGAAGTTTTATTGAATATAATTATGAGTACAATAATAATGATGAAGTTACGAAAGTTACACGTTCAGAGGATGGTGGTAATTTAAGTGATTACGTTACGAATATTGTTTATGAGAGTGGATCAATTGTTAGTTATAAGATTGAAAATGAAGAATATATTCCCCAATATGTAGAAAAAGAGGGTGAAATGGTTCGGGTAGATTTATTAGATGCTGATTTATCAGGATATACTTGTGATTTTGCCACGAAGAGAGGAAATCCCTTGTATATGGATAAATTACCAGCTTTAATTCCTTTGGATTTTAATGGATTAGACTTTAGCTTATTCTTCTATAATCCCTATTTCTTTGAAGCAGTGAATGATGGAACAACTGTAAAACAGACTTATATTGTTTCAGATATTATTTATGATTCGGAAAAAGAAGTAAATAAACAAACGATTACCTGGATGAAAGATGAACAGGAATTGTCCTTTATTGTTTTCTATAATGAATAAATTAAAATCAGTTTTTCCGGTCAATAAAGACCGGAAAAACTGATTTCTTAATTTAATAAGAATTAATATGAAAAACCTATACTATTTATCGCTTCTTCTCCTTTGCGTGGCTTGCGGACCGAAAGCGCCTACAAACGAGCAATTGAAGGATTTATGCAGGAATGCGGCGTTTGCCGTGGCGGATCAGCAGGAAGAAGCAGGTAAAAACAAAGCCTTTCAGGAGGCTGTGGAGAAGAGTGCGAAAGAATTTGATATAAACAAGATTACAGCGGAACAGGTTCATTTTGTTTTTCAGGAAGGGAGTATTCCTTTGAATGGATACTTAAGGAATTGGTTGGCTCCGGTGTTGGATGAAAAAGCAAAGCAGGAGGGGAAGGAAGGTGCGGCGGCAACTTTTTATCGTTGGAAGTATTTGCCTTTAGCCGACGATTACAACGAGGGGAAAAGATTAGAGAAAGCAGCTTTTAAAGCGGTAGTGTTACACCCGATGATGAAAGATTTCCTGTTGGAGAACGGGGAAGCCATGACGGATGTGATCAACGGGTTAGCCCAAGTAAGAGGTGACGGATGGATGGAGTTAGGCATTTTAGAAAATGTAAAATCCTTGTTGGATTTGACCTTGCCCGAGGAAGCGGTATTTGCTTCGATGGGGGTATTTAATACGGCTTTCACGGCGGAGAACGTTCCGGCGGTAGAAAAAGATGGGATTCGGCAAAAAGTGTTGAAGCAATATACAACCTTGTTAGATAATGAGCGTTACGCTAAGGGAAAAAGACGGGAACGGGTGCAGGAAGGCATCGATTATCTGCAAGGTCCTTATGCAATGGGAACTTTGGTCGGCAATAAAGCCCCGGAACTGGATTTTATCTGGATCAGCAACGGGAAAGAGAAAAGTTTGGATGATTTCAAGGGTAAAATCGTCCTGCTTGATTTTTGGGCTACCAAATGTGCGCCTTGCTTGGGAATATTCCCGAACATGAGAGAATTGAAGAAGCGGTATGCTGGTTACCCGGTGGAGATTGTTGGGGTAACTTCTATCATGGGTTATCACGTGGATTCGAAGAACCATCGTACCGTTCCGACGGACGGGAAGCCCGAGTTGGAGATTGAGTTGATGCAGGGCTTCATGAAAGATATGGGCATGAATTGGCAGGTAGCTTTCGCCAAACAGAACGTGATGAACATGGATTACGGGGTGACGGCGATACCTCATATCGCGGTGCTCGATGCAAACGGGAACGTGCGGTATAATAATATCGACCCGTTCACGGCTCCATACCACAAGGCGGAGATTGTTGATGCCTTGTTGAAAGAGGCGGGTTTGCGTTGTCCTGCCGAACCCATGGAGAAAGTTGATTATAAGGAATAATAAAAAAGAATGATGATGAAAACGTATTTTTTGTATGTATTGTTGGTGTTGTTGGCGTGGGGGTGTGAATCGAACAAGGCAAAAAAAGTAGAATTGAAAGACTTGGTATTTCGTTGTACGGTCACGGAAGCGGAGAACGAGCCGTTGATCGTGGAAATTAACGGGAAAGAACAGGTATTTGAAGTACCGGCTGATGGCGTGGTGGAAATAAAGATTCCTCAAATTGCCCCGCAGTATTCCAATGTTACTTACGGGCGTAAGTTTTACCCGCTTTACCTGGCAGGCGGGGAGCCTGTTGAAATGACTTTTTCCGGTAACGTGGATGACTGGAAACGGATTTTCTCCGGCAATTGCAAGGAAATTAACGAGTATTTGTCTTCTTCCATCACTCCTTTTGAATCTTCTTTATTTTACAAGAACGAGGAAGCGTTGAAGGAAGAAACCGAGAAATTGATACAGATGAATACCCGTGCGCTGGAAAGCAAGAAGTTGTCGGCAGATTTCTCGGATATGGAGAAGGTACGCTTGCGTTATCTCGCCTATGCTTCGTGGAATACTTACCGGATGAATCATCGCTGGATGGCGGGTGTCGAGAATTTTGAACCGTCCGATTTGTACTATAACACGATGCAGGAATTAGCCGGGGAGAACGCCGATTGGGTGGGATTGAAAGAGTACCGCCGTTTCGTGCAGCGGGCAATCAAAACCCTTGCCACGAGAGGTACGGGGGAACAAACTCCGGAGCAGGTGATAGACAAAGAGATAGAGTATATCCTCGCGAACTATAAGGATTCCGTGTTATTGGGTGATTTAATGCACCATTTTATCCACGAGTATGCGACCGATCACGGCGTGGAAGGGAAAAAGGAACTGGTGGAGTATTACAAGCAATACGTGAAGGACCCGAAACAATTGCAGGATTTCGAAACCGTGTGCGCCACTTGGGGAAAAGTGCAACCCGGTTCTCTCTCTCCTTCATTCAATTTCCCGAACGCGAAGGGGGAGAATGTAGCCTTGGAATCTTTCCGCGGGAAATACGTGTATATTGATTTGTGGGCTTCGTGGTGTGGTCCGTGTCGTCGGGAGATTCCTTTCTTGAAAAAGTTGGAACAGAGGTTCAAGGGAAAAGATATTGTATTTGTAAGCATTTCCTGTGACCGGGAAGAAGAAGCCTGGCGTAAGGCTATGGAGGAAGAGAAAGTGTCGGGCATTCAGTTGTTCGTGAATGGCGACCTTGATTTTGCCAAATCCTACGTGGTTAGCGGTATTCCTCGCTTTATCCTGTTAGATAAGGAAGGGCGTATCGTTGATGCACATATGACGGCGCCTTCTGACCCGAAAACAGAAGAAATGCTTCGGGAACTTACCGGGCTGGAAGGTTGACGGGAAGTTCTATTCGTATAATTAGAGAATGAGTTATTTTGTATTCATTAAAAAATTGATTATGAGAAAATTATTTATTGGTTTATTGATCTCGTTGGTGTTTTGCGCGTGCCAGAAAAAGAAAGACGTGGCAGTTGAGGTCGTTGTGAAAGACAAGGCTTACGAGGGAGTGTCGTTTTATCTGACTAAAATGGATACCACTTTGCAGTTGAGTGCAGAGGGAAAAGCCTCCGTCGTGTTGCCTGTCGATGAACCGCAATATGGTATTGTTACTTATAAATGGAAGAATAAAGCGGTTTACCTGGAACCGGGCAAAGGGTTTACCCTGGTTTGGGATATGACCCCGTCCGGCTTGGAAATTGCTTTCGAGGGAGAAGATGCCGCAAAGAATAGTTACATCAGCGGGAAGGAATTACAGATTCCGGTGATGAGGGATTTTTCTTTGCCGGAAGATGAATTCCTCGCTAAGATGGACCAATACGTGGAGGACAACTACAAAGTGTTGGAAAGTAAAGGATTTGATAAAGCTTTTGTAGAGAAAGATAAATATCGTATCCGGTATGAAGTGTACGGTATTTTGTGGCAATATGCACGGGGACGTGATTGTTCCGAGGCATATTACGACAAAATGAAGAGTTTGATGGTCGAGGACGGATGGTTGTTGCAATTGAGCGGTTATACGAATTATATGCAAGGGGCTGTCGGGACGATCTCTAACCGGGGAGTTGACTTGGAGAGTGCGTCAAGAGAGGAGATCGTTATGAACGAGTTGAACTATATCTTGCAGAATATCAAAAACCCGAAAGTGAAAGAATTCCTGATCGGTACTTTTGCTATTGAGTATATCGATAGTGAAGGAATTGGCAGAGCGGACGAGGTAAAGAAGATATTTGAGGAAAATGTCACTGATCCGGTTATCAAACAGGCTTTTGCCCAAATATACGCGGAAGGGACGACTATCACGAAAGGGAAGAAAGCCCCGGACTTCAAGTATCTGGATATAAACGGGAAAGAAGTTAGCCTGTCGGATTTGAAAGGAAATCTGGTGTATATCGATATTTGGGCTACCTGGTGCGGTCCGTGCCGGGAGGAATTGCCCCACTTGCAGAAATTGGAAGAAGCGTTCAAGGGAACAAAGATTGCTTTTGTAAGTATTTCAACCGATAAAGACAAGGCAAAATGGGAACAGATGGTGAAAGATGAAAAAATGGGAGGTATCCAACTTCACACGGGAGGTGATGAGGCTTTCACGAATGCCTTCCGGGTAAATGGTATCCCGCATTTTATTCTGATCGACACAGAAGGAAAGATAATGGAAGCGAACATGAGTCGTCCTTCTGACCCGAAAACAGTGGAATATTTAAGTATGTATGCAGAACCGATAGAATAGTTTTTTCGTGATTATAGTGTGTGTGTTTGAGGGTGTGTCTATTTTGATGCACCCTCTTTATTTGTGAAATAAAAATTAAATAATATATTTGTGTTATTACTGGAATGGATACATGGTAAATGACGGACAAATTATCGAATTGTTAAAGGCGGGAAAACGAGAGGGCATGAATGTTTTGTTTGAACGCTATTATAAACCGTTAGTATTGTTTGCTGACGGGATGTTGCATGATTTGTCCGCGGCGGAGGATGTGGTTCAGGAGCAGTTGGTTAAGTTGTGGGAAGAGGCTCTTTACGAACGGATTCACGAGCGGGCGTTGAGCACCTTTCTTTTCACGATGGTAAAGAATAGTTGTACCAACCAGTTGTTGCGGCGAGGCATAAAGACCGAGCTGCTTGCCTTGCCTCATTATCAGATAGCCCAAGAGGAAGCACAGGAACTTGATCCCGAGGTGGTTCATATGGTGCGGAAAGCGTTGGATTCTCTTCCGGAGAAGACTCGCGGCGTGGTGGAATGTGTCATGTTGAGAGGGCGTATGTATAAAGAAGCGGCGGAGGAATTAGGTGTGTCGCTCAATACCGTGAAAACCTTATTAAAAATCGGGTTAAAAGAATTGCGCGTGCTGCTAAAGGAACAACGGGGAATGATATTTTTATTTATCTCTCGTTTTAGTAAGATTCTTTCTCGTTAGTTTAGTAGGTTCCAGAAAAAAAAATTATCTTTTTATTCACCCGCGAAAGAAAAAATCTTGTTTAACTAATAAAACAAACAAGAGAAAGCATGAGAATAGATGATGATATATTCCGGGATATTCTGGCTTGCTGGGGCGGAAACGCCACGGGAGAGCAGGTGAATCGAGTGCGGGAATGGATGGAGGAGAACGAGGAAAATCGACGGGAATACGAGCGTCTGTCCCGGCTTTATTACCGGTTGGGGTACGCGGAGCGTTGGGATAAAATTGATGTACAAACAGGGAAAAGCCGCTTGCTGGGACGTCTGTCAAGATCGGGAAAGCGGCGGATGGTACGTTACGTTTGGGGTGGAATCGCGGCGGCTTGCGTGATTATTGGCGTGATGGTTTTCCCGTGGGCAAGGGAAACGCCAGTGTCGAAATTGCCTTCCTTGAATTTAGCGGAGGTGTTATCCGGCAGTTCCAAGGCAACCTTGGTTCTGGATGACGGGCGAATGATCCCGTTGACGGCGGATACTTCTTTTCGGATGCAGGTGGAAGGGGCGATGGTGAAAGAAGACCTTGCCGCCGGGTTGAAATATGAGGTTTCGGATAGTTTGAAAGAAGTGCTGAAGCGTCAGCCCGTGGGATATAATAAATTGGTTGTTCCTCGTGGCGGGGAATACATCATGACCCTTGCCGACGGTACGCGGGTGTGGTTGAATGCCGAAACGGAAATGAGGTACCCGGTTGTTTTCGGAAAAGATACGCGGGAGGTTTACGTGAAAGGCGAGGCTTATTTCGAGGTGGCAAAGGATGCTTCGTGTCCTTTTATCGTGCACGCTTCGGGTGTGGCAACCCGAGTGTTGGGAACGTCTTTTAACGTGATGGCTTACGAGGGGGAAGAACGGGTGGAGGTTACTCTCGTGACCGGAAAAGTCGAGGTCGGGAACGCAGGGAATAAATGCTCGCTGGTGCCCGGGTGGCAGGCGGTGGTCGATCAGGAAACGCACCGGATCACCCGGAAGGAAGTAAATGTGGCGGCATATACCTCGTGGCGGAACGGGTTGTTCGATTTTGGGGAAATGACGCTGGAAGAGTTGGTCGTGAAGTTGAGCCGCTGGTATGACGTGGATTTCGTTTTCGAGAATGACAATGCACGGGGCAAGCGGTTCACGGGAGCTGTAAAGAGAAATAATACACTGGAATTCACGCTTCATTTTATAGAGAAGACTTCAAACGTGTACTTTAAGGTAGACGGGCGAACGATTCGAATTTATGAGAAATAAAAAAGACCGTCAGGTGTTCGTACCACCTTTCGGTCTGAATCAAGTTTGGTAACTTAAAATACAAATGTATGAAAAAAAATCCATTAATGGGGTTCGTTTTGTGGAAAAACGAACGCTGGAAATTATTCTTGGTTATGCGATTAGTTATTGTATTTCTGTTTTGCTTCATGTTAGGAGGATATGCTAGCAGCAATGCGCAATACCGCCTGAACGTGAAAATGGGAGAAACGACTTTTGACGAGTTGTTTCAGGAGATTCGTAAGCAAACCGGTTGCATCGTGGTGTATAACAGCGATGTGCTGGATAAGAACGCCAAGGTCGAGGCGAATTTCGGGGGAATAGAATTGACCGAGTTGTTGGAGAAGGTTTTGACCGGCAAGGGCTTGATTTTCGAGATCAACAAGGAGTTCGTGATTTTAATGAAAGCCCCGCAGAAAACCGAGGAGCAGAAGAAAATCACGATCACCGGAATCGTGAAGGATAAACGGGGAGAGCGGTTGATCGGGGTTACCGTGCTGGTGAAGGGGACGTCTATCGGGGTGGTGACGGATACGCTGGGTAAATACAAGATCACGTTGCCCGAACGTAAAGACCTTGTGCTGGTGTATTCTTTTATCGGGATGCAGAGCAAGGAAGTGAAGGTGACCGACCTGCGGGAGGTGAACGTGGTGTTGGAAGAGGAAAAGGTGAACTTGGAGGATGTTGTGGTGACGGGGTATGCCACGGTGAAGAAATCCAGTTTTACCGGTAATTCCGTGAAAGTGAATAAAGAAGATATCTTGAAGGTTTCTTCCAGCAATGTCGTGGATGTCTTGCAGGTGTTCGATCCTTCTTTGCGTATCATGCGTAACAACGAGATGGGATCGGACCCGAACACGCTGCCGGAGTTTTATATCCGCGGTCGTTCCGGTATCGGCGTGATGGAGTTGGACAAGGGGGATTTGTCGAAGTCCGCCTTGTCGAATAACCCGAATGCCCCTGTCTTTATTATGGATGGTTTCGAGGTGACAATGGAGAAAGTGTATGACCTCGACCCGAACCGCATCGAGAGCATCACGATATTGAAAGATGCGGCAGCCACGGCAATGTACGGTTCGCGGGGGGCAAACGGGGTGGTCGTGATCGAGACCGTAGCCCCGAAAGCCGGACGATTACAAGTGGATTATAGTTTCAACGGGGCGTTGACCGTGCCTGATTTGTCGGACTATAACCTGATGAATGCCTCGGAAAAACTGGAAGCCGAGCGCTTGGCGGGGTTGTTCGAGAGCGACGATATCGATAAGTATTACACGTTACAAAGCGAGTATCTCTCCAAGTTGAATAACGTGCTGAAAGGCGTGAATACTGATTGGATTTCGCAACCGTTGCGAAATGAGGTCAATCACAAACACAGCCTTTACGTGGTGGGGGGAAGCGAGAATATTCGTTTCGGTGTCGACCTGAAGTATGATAACCAGAACGGTGTCATGAAGGGGTCCGTGAGAAACCGGAAGGGGGCGGGGCTTTCGCTGGATTACCGGATTGGCGATTTCCAGATTCGGAATTATATCACGTATGACGTGGTGAAGGCGAAGAATTCTCCTTACGGGGTGTTCAGCGATTACACGAAGAAATTGCCGTATGACCCGATGAAGGACGAGGAGGGCAACTGGTTGAAAGCAACAAAGTTCTGGCATTCTGCGGCGACGAATTACGACAACCCGTTGTACGAGGCGGAATTATTGAAGAGTTTCGACAAGAACGGGTATGACGAGTTGATGAATAACTTGAGCCTGAATTGGTATGGGGCTAGTGGTTTGCAGGTGAAAGGGCAGTTTTCCGTGACGAAACGGGATTACTGGACGAAGACGTTTGTCGACCCGTTGTCGGCTAAATTCGGTGACGAGAGCGAAACGTTGCGGGGATCGTTGACCGAGTCAACGACGAAGGAGTTGTCGATGAACTTGAACTTGTTGTTTACTTACGTGAAGACGATCGATAAGCATAGCATGAATCTGACTTTGGGGTTGAATACCGTGGAAAACAAACGTAGTTATTTTACCGCTTCTTACTTGGGTTTTCCCTCGGGTACGCTGAATACGCCGAGTTACGCGGAACAGATCGTGTCGAAGCCTGGCGTGTCGGACAATCATACGCGTTTGTTCGGTTCATTTGCCACGTTGAATTATACTTATAATAATGTCTATCTTCTCGATGCTTCTTTTCGCCTGGATGGTTCTTCCGAGTTCGGTACGGACAAGAAATACGCTCCTTTCTATTCTATCGGGGTGGGTATGAATATCCATAATTACGAATTCATGAAAACCCAGGAGATCGTGAGCCAACTACGCCTGACGGCAACTCACGGGCAATTGGGAAAAACGAACTTTCCCCCGTATGCAGCCAAACATACTTACGGGGTGTCTGATAACTATTATATCACGGGAAACGGGATTTATCTTTATTACATGGGGAACGACAAGTTGAAATGGGAGAAGACGATCTCGAACGAGGTGAAGTTGGATTTGGGTTTTATGCAGGATGCTATTTTGTTGAAAGCGGCGTGGTATGACAAGAAAACGGTAGACCTGATTACCGATGTTACTTTACCGGCTTCTACCGGCTTCACCGTGTACAAGGATAACTTGGGCGAGGTGAGGAACCGGGGATTTGAACTCGACGTGAAGGCGGTTTTGTACAAGAGTAATGATATGTACGTTTCGGTATTCGGCAATCTGGCACACAATAGAAACAAGATTCTGAAGATTTCCGAGTCGTTGAAGGCTTATAACGACCGGGTTGACGAGAAATATGAAGGGTATAACGAGAGTGTATTCTCCCAACAAGACCCGCAATACAGCAAGCCGTTTATGAAATACGTGGAAGGGGGCTCGCTGACGTCCATCTTCGGGATGAAGTCTTTCGGTATCAACCCGAGTGACGGGCAGGAACTTTACTTGAAACGGGATGGGACGGTGACTTCGGAATGGGAGTCGCGGGAACAAGTGATTCTCGGCGACATGGAGGCAGACGCGCAGGGTGCTTTCGGGCTGAACGTGCAGTATAAGTCGTTCGCGTTGTTTACCTCTTTCCTTTATGAGTTCGGGGGGCAGGCATACAACTCCACGTTAGTGGAGAAAGTGGAAAACGTGGATGTTTACAACATGAATGCCGATAAGCGCGTGTTGACGGAGCGGTGGCAGAAACCGGGCGACGTGACCCGCTTGAAGGCGATACAGGATCGTTCGTTGACGACCCGTCCGACTTCCCGTTTCGTGCAGAATTATAACGTGTTGAACTTTAATTCACTGACAGTACAATATGATTTCAACACGTCGCTGGTTAGCAAAATCGGGCTTAGTATGCTGCGTTTGTCATTCAATATGAAGGATATTGCCAACTTTTCGAGCGTGAAACAGGAGCGGGGATTGAGTTATCCCTACGCGAGGACGTTTAACTTTACCTTAAATGCAAGTTTCTAAAACAGGTGATTATGAAAAAAGTAAGTTATATATTGTGGACATTCGTGCTGGCGGCGTGTTTGTCGGGCTGTAACAAATGGTTGGATATCGAACCGGAGAACCAGGCGAATGACGATAAGGTTTTCAAAGATTACGTGGGATTCCGCAACGCGTTGAACGGGATATACGAGATGTTGTCCCAGCAGGACTTGTACGGGCGGGAGATGACGTGGGGATTCGTGAGTGCTTTAGCTCAGACGTATGATGACACGGATTTGCAAAAATCGTACCCCGGGTTGGAAACTTATAACTACGGAATGGAAAAGAACAAGTCGGTGATTTCTACGATCTGGTCAAAAAGTTATAACGCGATAGCGAATTGTAATAAGCTGATTGCGGAGATTGAGCCGAAAGATTCTACCTTTTTCCCCAACGGGAGGATAGAGAAGAATATGATACTCGGGGAGGCGCTGGCGTTGCGTGGATTCCTGCATTTCGATATGTTGCGTTTGTTCGCTCCCGCGCCTTCGACGGGGGATGACGGGGCGTATATTCCTTATTTCAAGATATATCCCTCGAAGTACGAGGAGAAGAAAAAGACCAGCGAGATATTGGCGTTGGCGGAAGCGGATCTGAAACAGGCTCAACATCTGGTGGCGGAACTCGACACGTTGAAGAATGCGTTTGCCATGACGGGGACGATCCGGTTCGGTCTTTCCACCTCTGCCAGTATTGTAGACCGTTTCTTCGGGTACCGGGGATGCCGCATGAATTACCTTGCGGTGACGGGAATGCTGGCCCGCCTTTATATGTATGGCGGAAAAACGACAGATGCCATCCGGGAAGCCTCTATTGTCTACCGTTTTGCCACGCAAAAGAGTTTTGTCGCGTTCACGGACAGCTGGTATTTCTTCGCCCCGTACACGTACACGAAGTCTTGGGATGACATTCTTTTCGCGTTCCACGATCCGGAATTGATCGATAAGGTGGCAAAGTTCCGTTTGGGCACCGGACCCAAGATGTTGTTGAAAGGTGTGGACGCCATGTACGGCGACCGGCAGGATGGCGACGATTACCGCAAGGGGTTGATCGTCAGTGGTGACGGGGGACAAATTTCCCAGAAGTGGCTTGACGTGGGCGTGATTGCCGATTATGCCAAGCAGTATCCTTTGATTCCGGTGATACGGTTGAGTGAGATGTGTTACATTTTAAGTGAAGCATACTTGGAAAATAACGATAAAATAAATGCTATTTCCATGTTGAACTACGTGAGGGGCAAGCGGGGAGCCAAGCGGCAGATTGCCGCGGACGTGGACGCGGAGAACAACGAAGCTTTCAAGGCAAGGATACGGACGGATCTGATGTGGGAGGGAATGAAGGAATATTTGACGGAGGGACAAACCTTCTTCATGTTCAAGCGGATGAACAGCCCGATATTGAACGGTTCACAAGTGATCGTGATGGGAGGAAAATTTGTGCTCCCGTTGCCGGAGAATGAAGATATACATTAAAACCATGAGGAATATGAAAAATATTATATTATACTTGAGCATACTTTTCTTTTTCACAGCTTGTGACCGGGAGGATATCCCGACTTATGAAGCGGAAAACTACGTGCAATTCGTGTCGGCTTATCCCGATTCGGTAGAGATATCTTTCTTTTTTTACCCGGGGCAATTGAGCATGGAGATTCCTTTGGAGCTAAAATTGTTAGGACAATTGCTGCCGGAGGATTCCGATTTCAAGATCGAGGTCGTGAAAGAGGCGACTACCGCCGCCCCGGAATATTATACTTTGCCGGAGAACCCGATGTTCATCAAAAACAGCGTGTACGACGAGAAAAAGTTGGTTATTTATCATCCCGGTGAACAGAACTTGCGCCTGGTGGTGGAAATCAAGGGCGGAAGCAAATTGCTTCCAGGACAGACGATCTACACGCGTAAAGTGATTCGTTTCTCCAACGAGGTGTCCCGCCCGAAATGGTGGGATCAGGCGGTGGTGGAATCTTTCCTCGGCACGTATTCCCGGACGAAATTCGAGAAGCTGATCGAGGTGACCGGCGTGGGTGATTGGACGGATCTTACGCCCGACCAGCGGTTGTCACAAGCCCGTAAATTGTTGTACCATTTGCGGGAAATGGAAACGGCGGGAACTCCCGTCAAAGACGAAAACCAGTTGAATATGACCGTCACCGTGATGGGATAGTAATTTAAAATCGCGATGTAATGAAAAAGATATATATTTTTATAGTTCTGTTGACGATGGCAGGATTGTCTTCCTGCCTTGACGATAAGGGGAATTACGATTATAAAGAATCCCGTAAAATCATGATCTCTATTCAAGCTCAGACCGTGTACTTGAACGACGAGGCGACGTTTTCCCCGACCATCCGTTACGAGGAGGGTGCCGATACACTGGATTACTCTTTTGAATGGAAGGTGGATAAGGAAACGGTGTCCAAAGAAAGAGTATTGAAAATAAAAGCGGAGAAGATCGGGGGACGCAAGTTGCAACTCGTCGTGACGGACGATCGCAGCGGTGAAACGTATACGCAGATCACCACGATGACTGTTAATTCGCGGTTCCGGTCAGGGTTTGCCGTGTTGTACGAGAAGAACGGCAAATCATGTATCGCGCATATCAACCACACGGAACCAGTGAATGCCAGCACGGAATTTACCACTTACTACGAGTTGTACAAGGAAATGAACGGTGAAGATCTCGGCGAGTTACCCGTGAAGATGATCGAGCATTTTTATTTCGGAGGTTCTCCCGGTGAGATTTTAGTTATTCAGCGCGGGGGACAGGGAACGGTGGAAATCGACGGGAATAGTATGAAGAAAGCGATGTTGACTCGGGACGAGTTCCTTGATGGTAAAGCTCCTGCCAACCTTGAGGTGAAGACGGTGTCTTACCCGCAGTACACGAACGTGCTGTTGAACGGCGACGGGAAGATTTACACCCGTTTCTTCCGTGATCCCAATAAAACGGGATTCCACTCGGCGGCTTATAATAGTGATCCGGTTGTCCTGCCCGGCAAGCCCGACTATAAGATCGCGGCGATTATCGAATCGGCATGGCAATATGCCAAACATATATTGTTATATGACGAACTGAACGGTAGGATGATTCACTTGCACTGTAATTATTACAACAACACGGAAGATTATCACGTGCTATGGAGTGAATCGGATTACCCGAAGGGTTTCGTGCCGTTGCACGACATGGGCGACATGAAACTGGTGTACGGTTCATCGTTCAGCAACCAGTACCAGGGGAGTTGTCAGCATATGTTGTTGCTAAAGAATGACGCGGGCGACTATGTTTACCAGACTTTCACGGTGCCTTCCCCGACTTACGCGAAGGATAGGGGAAAAGTGACGATCAGTTCCAGTGACGGCGTTTTCGATTTCTCGGGAGGGCAATATATCACGGAGAAAAGCAAGTTCTGGCTGTTGAAAAGTTCCGCGGGACGTTATTTGTTTTTCACGGGAGGTGCCGATAATGATAAACTCTATTACCACGACCGCAGTACCGGGGTGATAAAAGTGTACGCGGATTTCAACGGTCGTTCGATAGCAGCCCTCCACCCGATAAAGAATAACCAGCAAATGGGGCTGGGGATGGAAGACGGGGAATTCCTGTTGTATGATGTGACGGACGCCACGTTCATATCCGGACAACCGAAATTGATTAAAAGCATTACCGGATTCGGCGACCGCATCGTGGACGTGATCTACCGTTACGGTGCCAGCAGTTGGGATATGTAAAATAATGGAAAATTGAAAATGGAAAATTGAGAATGAGCTTTTCGTGCGTTTTACTTTAAACGCTTCATTTTTTCAGTCCTTTTGGGTGCAACGAAGAATCTTTCTTTATTGTATTTAGAATGGCGTGTGTTTTCATTTTCCATTTTCAATCTTCAATTGTCTTGTATTGTATAGAACTAAAACAAAGTGTATGAGAAGAAAATTATTTTTCTGTGTGATTATGATGCTGCTTATTCCCTTGACCATGACGGCAAGAAAGAAGAAAACAACATCCGAAAGTAAAGAAGTTAAAAAAGAAACGGCTTACGAGAAGCTGTTTAAAGGTAAGGCATGTGAAACGAAGAAGGGGATGATTACCTTGCACAAAATGGAAGGGAAGATTTATTTTGAAATTCCCTTATCGTTGTTGGGAAAAGAGATGTTGATCGGTTCCACGATAACCGCTATAACCGATAATAATTTCGGCAGCGTGGGGGAGAAGCCTAAAATGCCGTTGCACGTGACCTTCATGAAAACGGATTCTGTCGTTAGTTTGTGTGAGTTGTCATCAGGTCATTATACACCGGATGCCAATATCGCCAAGCGGTTGGAAGAAAGCCATCGCCCGGCTATCATGCAGGTATTCCCGGTAAAGGCGTACTCGGCGGATAGTAGTGCCGTGGTGGTTGATATGACGGATTTTCTGCTTAGTGACGAGGAACGGTTGAACCCTTTTACCTACTGGGCTCCCGCGACAATTTATCCCCGTCAGTTGCAAAAAGTATTTCAAAAGAATAACTCACAGATCGAAAGCGTGAAGGCTTTTGACGATAATATCAGCGTGCAATCAGCATTGACTTATACGGTGTCGGTAAGGGACCAGATGCGGTTCTATTATTACCAGATGCCTTTCACGGTAGTTATGACTCGCAGTTTTATCCTGTTGCCGGAGGAAAAGATGCGTCCCCGTTTGGCTGATCCCCGGATTTCGATTTTTTACCAGGGAAAAATGGAGTTCGATACCCGGAACAGGGGAATGGAGGGACGCTATTACGCGCAGAGGTGGCGTTTGGAACCGGTGGATGAGGCGGCTTACCGGCAAGGGAAGCTCGTGGACGTGAAAGAGCCGATCGTCTTTTACGTGGACGACGCTTTCCCCGAGAACTGGAAACAGGCGATAAAAGAAGGGGTGGAAGTGTGGCAGGATGCTTTCGAGAAGATCGGCTTGAAAAATGCCATCGTGGCAAGAGATTTCCCGAAAGATGATCCGGAATTCGATCCCGATAATTTGAAATATTCCTGCATCCGTTATTCCCCCTCGTGGATAGCGAACGCGATGGGACCCTCGTGGACAGACCCCAGAACTGGGGAGATTATCAATGCTTCCGTGTACTTGTACCATAATCTGGTGAAATTGGTGCAGGATTGGCGTTTTATCCATACGGCAGCGGTAGACCCGGACGTCCGGCGTAAAGTGCTTGACCCGGAAACATTGCACGATTGCATTCGTTACGTTGTTTCGCACGAGGTCGGGCATTGTCTGAGTTTTATGCACAATATGTCGGCATCGGCGGCTATCCCGGTCGATTCGCTGCGTTCCCCTTCTTTCACGCAAAAGTACGGGACGACTTATTCCATCATGGATTATGCCCGTAACAATTACGTGGCTCAGCCCGGCGACAAGGAACGGGGAGTACGTCTGACTCCGCCTCGCCTCGGGGTGTATGATTATTACACGATAAAATGGTTATACACGCCGCTTCCGGATGCTAGGTCTTCGGAGGAAGAAGTGCCCACGCTGGATCGTTGGATCAGCGAGAAAGCGGGTGATCCGGCTTATCGTTACGGGATGCAGCAATTCGGCGGGCGACTGGACCCAAGCTCGTTCGAGGAAGATTTGGGGGACGATGCAATGAAAGCGGCAACGTATGGAATAAAGAATCTGAAATACATCCTGGCAAATTTGAATGAATGGGTGGCAGCGGACGATAAAGATTATACCTTCCGCCAGAATATTTACAACGAGTTGATATACCAGTATTTCCGTTATCTGAATCACGTTATATACAATATTGGCGGGATATACATCAATCAACGGTATGACGGTGATCCCCTGCCTTTTTACGAGCCGGTTTCCCGGGAGAAACAAGAACGGGCACTGCGTTTTATGCTGGCACAACTGAAAGATATGGACTGGCTGGATGCACCGGGAATGCAAAAGACCTTACCCTTGATGAAAAACATTTCGGGCGATCTGGAAAATGCTATATTCCAGGGAATCATGTCTAGAGTCGGCGCTTTATTCCTGTGTATGGAGAAGACTGACCGGGATCACTATACCCCCGGAATGTACATGAATCAGATATTTGACTTTGTCTTTGCCCCGACACGCCAGGGGAAAATCTTGACAGGAACGGATATGCGTTTGCAAACTAAATACTTGTCCCACCTGATCACGGGTTCTAAAGTTACCGTAAAAGGCATGGGGGGACAGTCTATGGCACTCGTGAACGGGCTGGCTTTGGAAGTTCCCGAGTATATAAAAGCGAAAAGCAGGGAGGTATATGGCGTCCTGCCGGTAAATAGCGTGGGAATTTTCACTAATCAGGAAGTGTCCGGCGAGGCTTTATTGCCGGAAGAGATTCAGGGATTTGGGGCGGCTTACACGACGGGACCCATGCAGACTTCCATGGAAGCAATTTATTTCGATATATTGAAAAAAGCCCGAGCCTTGTTGAAAAGCAAGATAAACACGGGGTCGGAAGAGACTCGTATCCATTATAAATTGTTGATTCATAAATTGGATCAAGCTTTGGAATCATAAACTTTAAGTTGTATAGCATGAGAAAAATAGCATATATATTGTGCTTGTTGCCTATTCTTGTCGGCGTGATGGGTGATGTTTACGCGGTAGGACGGAAGAAGAAAGAAAAGGAGCAAGCGAAAGAAGAAATGAAATCCGAATATCAGAAATTCTTTGAGAATAAAAATGCGGAGACGGTGAAAGGGTTGATGGTCGTTCACAAAATGAACGGCAAAGTGTACGTGGAATTTCCGCTTCGCCTGTTGAACCGGGAGATGTTGCTGGCATCGTCTATCGCGGACATCAGCGATAACGGGGAGGGAGTGGTCGGACAGTTTGCGGCAGAACCCCAGACCGTGATGTTTACCCGGAACGGGAACACGATCAATGCCCGGATGATTAAAGTCGCGAAGGTGGAGAACCAGCAAGATCGGGAGCCTGTAAAGAAAGCGATCGAGCAATCTGCCATGCCGGGTATCACGCATAGTCTTAAAATAGAGGTTTTCACCCCGGATAGCAGTGCTGTCGTTTTGGATATGACCCCGTTCTTTATGGAACATACCGTGCACACGAATCCTTTTTCTTCCTATGCGGCAAATTCGAAGTGGGGCTTCGTTTACCGGGATCATAAGTATCGCCCGGAGAGAGGTATGTTGCGTGGAATCAAGGCAAACGGCAATAGTATCGCGGTAACCTGCCAGTTGGGGTATGACGTGGATTATATCATTATCGGGATGTTTTTGGGATCACGGGATTTGAAAGTTTCAGCCACGATTGATAAAATGTTGCTTCTGTTGCCGGAAGAACCCATGATGCCTCGTTTGGCTGATTCCCGCGTGGGGGTGAGCTTTATACCGAGGGCGAGTTTTGAAGACGGGCAGCAAGGATTGCAACCGTTGTACCTGACCAAGCGTTGGCGCCTTGAACCGGAAAACCGGGATAAGTACGGTAAAGGCGAACTCGTTGCGCCGAAGAAGCCAATCGTGTTTTATATCGATTCACTCATGCCCGGAAAATGGAAAAAATATATTCGGGAAGGCGTGGAGGAATGGAATAAGGCTTTCGAGCGGATCGGGTTTAAGAATGCCGTTCAAGCGAAAGAATTTCCGAAAGATCCCGCCTTTGATGCGTTGGATATAAATCATTCCGTGATCCGGTATGCCCCCACCTCTTCCTGGATGTATAGTCCGCAAAATTCCATGCATGTCGATATACGTACGGGAGAGATATTGAATGCCTCCATTTATATGCACCACAATATGTTGAGCACTTTTTATCGACTTCGGGTTATCGCCACGATGGCAACCGATCCCGAGGTGCGGGCAACAGAACTGCCCGATCATGTCATGGGCGGAATGATCCGGAATTACATTACACGGGAAGTGGGTGTTTGCTTGGGGTTAGCCAATAATTATAAGGCATCGTCAGCTTATCCGGTGGATTCTTTACGTTCGGCATCGTTTACCCGGAAATACGGGTTGAGCCCTTCGGTCATGGATGATGTGCCGTGCAATTATGTTGCCCAGCCGGACGACGTGCGTGATGGTGCGTGTTTGACCCAGAACGGGATAGGTGAATATGATTATTTCTTGATAAAATGGTTGTATCAGCCGATTATGGATGCCAAGACGTCCCGGGACGAGCGTGCGACCTTGGATCATTGGATAAAGGAGTCGCGAGAGAATCCCTATTGCCGTTTTGGGCGTGATCCCTTTATAATTGCAAGTGTCGATCCCGGGATACTTCCGGGTG
This sequence comes from Butyricimonas synergistica DSM 23225, assembly GCF_000379665.1. Classification (GTDB taxonomy): domain Bacteria; phylum Bacteroidota; class Bacteroidia; order Bacteroidales; family Marinifilaceae; genus Butyricimonas; species Butyricimonas synergistica. The sequence continues at coordinate 340,567 of NZ_KB903368.1, forward strand.
ACCTGGGGGACGACCAGGTGAAAGTCATGAAATATAAAATCGCGAATTTGAAAATCGCTTACGCGAATTTTGACAAGTGGTTCGCGAAGAATGATAAGACACTTGATATGCGTAGTTACCTGTATAACTTGTTGTCGGTGAGCTTATCCGGGCAAGGCTTGAAGAATTTGGGCGCGTACATCGGGGGATTTTACGTGAACGAGGTGATGGCAGACGAGAATCTTCCCGCTTATCGCGTAGTGCCTAAAGCCAAACAGCGGGAAGTGATTCGTTTTCTGTTGGATCAGGCGAAAGATTTGTCCTGGATAGAGAGGAAAGATTTTATACGGCAGATCCCGATGCGGGCACCGCAAGTGAATGACGTGCGGGTGGATATTATAAACACGTTATTCTCCCGCACGCGTATGGTCGCCCTGAGCGCGGAAAAGTCAAAAGAAGGTTATCAGCCGGAAGAATACATGGATGAGTTGTACCGGATCGTGTGGGAGGGAACGTTGAAAAAGCGTCCGCTGGATAAGGTGGAACGTGATTTGCAGATGGTTTTTCTTGCCGCGGTCATCGCAACTTCAACGGTGGCAGACGAGGCTTCCGTGATTGATCCGTCGGCAAGAGCAAGTGCTTTGGTGTCTGTAGATTATGAAAGATTGAATCGTTTCTTGGAAGGGAAGAAGGAATTCATGCCAGAGCCCCCGAATGCGTTCGATAACAATTTATTACCATCTACCGTGGAAGGTTTTTATGCACAATATGGTTTTACTTCTAAGCCTTACCCGCAGGGACATCTGTTCTATCGGATGTTATTGAAAATAGAAACTTTGTTGAAAGAAACCGTATCTTCCAGTTCCGGAGATACCCGGTTGCATTACGAGTATTTGCTGTACAAGATTAAGAAATCGAAAGAAATTCAATAACGGGTTTTATGAATGACAATTCCCTCAAATACCCCTGTGCGGGAGTGGTTTGAGGGAATTGTTTTATTTTTATCGCAAGTCGATCACCTCAACTTCCGGGTGGGCTTCCTTGTCAAACCGGAAGAATTTCACATCGAGTTCCATCTCCGGTTTTTTCAGGCTCTTTATCATGATGATCACATCGTTGCCGTCTTTCCCGAAAGAGGTTACTTTCTCCACCATGTTCGTCTTTGTATTAATCCAAACCCCAATTCTGGAAATCTGTTTATGCTCTTTCTTCGGGGTCAGTTCGATATACGCTTTCCCGTCTTTCTCCTCGATCAATTTCTGGGTGAATTTTTGGTTATGGATGTCGAAAAGGATGGAAGGATTCAACATCTCTTCCTCGTTATTGTCCGGGTTTTTGATGTTTACTTCTTCCTGCTCGGGCATATAAGTGTATATCACTTCCCCGTCGAAGTAATTGATCACGTCCATGGCATCAATCCGGTACATTTTGTCTTTCATGTACGCTTTCCCGTGGTGCGTTTCCTGGATATTCTCTTCTTTATTAATCATCGAGAGGTCGAAGACCACCTCCACGGCAGGATATGACTTGATATTTTCAACCGTCTTGTCCAAAATCGTTTTTGCTTTTTCGTCCGTTTGTGCGGATGCGGATATGCCGGAGAGGGCGAGGATCATAAGTGTCAATATGTGCTTCATACTATTCATATTTTCGTGTGTAATTAATTGTATCGCGAATATAGAGAAAAAATTGCTACCTTCGTGCCGTTTTTTGAAAATAGGAGATGGATAAGGTAAAAGGAATCATATTCGCGGCGTTGTCTGCGGCTACTTTCGGGTTGATTCCGTTGTACGCCAACCAGGCGATCATCGACGGGGTAAATAATGAAACAATACTGGTATATCGATACGGGATCGCGGGCATCGTCTATGCTATATATTTGTTGATACGCCGCGTGGATATGCGGTTGTCCCGGGCGGAAACGAAAGAAGTCCTGCTGGCGGGCGTCGGGGGCTACGGGGTGACGGCTTTCTTCTTGATGTGGTCTTACCACTATATGCCCACGGGAGTGGCGACGGCAATTCACTTCTTTTACCCCGTTGTTGTGGCGATTCTGATGATGATATTTTACAAAGAACGCCTTCCCCTGGAAGTGCGGGCGGGCATAGTGCTCGCCATCTGCGGCGTTTACTTGCTATCGTGGACACCGGGAGACGTGAAATGGTGGGGATTATTCTTCGTGCTCATGTCCACGGTGACTTACGGTTGTTATATCACCGCATTGAACCGTCCCGTGCTGAAAGCGATGAAGCCCGACGTGTTGACCTGCTACGTGCTGTTATTCACGGCTGTTTTCTACGTGATCGTTGCCTTGCTACAAGGGAAACTCGAGTTTGTCACGCGTCCCCGCTTCCTGTTGGATATGACACAATTGGCGATATTGAGTACGATCGTGTCCGCCCGCTTGCTTGTTGCGGCAGTGAAATTGATCGGTTCCGTCCCCAGCTCCGTGCTCGGCACGCTGGAGCCGATTACCGCTATTGCCGTGGGGGGTGTCTATTTTAGGGAGCAATTGACTTATGTGAACTATATAGGTTTATTCATCGTGATAGCGGCAGTACTTGTTGTCGTCTGTCGGATGAAAAAGTAAGTCAAGAACAAACTTTATGAACGCGAGTGATTGTTTCTTTCGTATTTTAGTTAAATTTGCGGGAGAATTTGACCTTTTAAGAATGTAGATATGTTGTTATTTATATCGCTGAATTTTTCTGCAATAGCCGATATTTTGTTAGTTGCCTTTATATTTTACCAGGTTTACAAGTTGGTGAAGGGAACTGTCGCTATAAATATATTCGCCGGAATTTTCACTTTCTACGTGGCTTGGTTATTGGTCAAGGCATTGAACATGGAGTTGATGTCTGACATCCTGGGACAATTTATCGGGATGGGAGTGATCGCCTTGCTTATCGTGTTCCAGCAGGAAGTGCGGCGTTTTCTGCTCTTGATTGGTAGTAAATACAATCTGCAAAACATATTCAACCTGGAACGGCTTTTCACGAAAACTTCTATTAAAGACGAGGTGGCGGATGCTATCGTCCGGGCTTGTGATTATTTTTCGAAGACAAAGACGGGGGCTTTGATCGTGTTGTCCCAAAATTCGGAGTTGTTTAATTATGCCCAGACGGGTGTATTGCTCCGTTCTATCGTTACGGAAGAATTGCTTGAGAATATCTTTTTTAAAAACTCGCCATTGCATGACGGGGCTGTTATCATTGCCGACAACAAGATTCTTGCGGCGAGGTGTATTCTGCCCGTGTCTGATAATAATAATATACCGGGAAGTCTTGGGTTGCGTCATCGTGCAGCTATCGGGATGAGTGCCGCCACGGATGCCCATATCGTGGTGGTCAGCGAGGAAACCGGAAATATTACTTTCGTGAAGGATGGGCATTTTAAGGTCAGAATCACTCCACAGGAATTGAATAGTTTCCTGCATAATGATTTCTCGGGTTTTGTCGTGAATAAATAGTTGCCGGAAAATCTACAACGGGGTGTTCCCGGTGTAATCAGGGTGTAGTTTCGATGAAGATAGGGATCAAAGACGTTTCACCTTCGATACAAAGACGTTTCAAAGACGTTCGTGAACGTCTTTGAAACGTCTTTGTATTGTTTTTAAAACCTGTGTAATTCCTTTCTTTCCCGGAATTTCCCCGTGTTTATCCCGGGATCGTGTTACCCTGAAAAAAGTTTACTATAAACCGAAGTAAACCTATGTCAGAATTAATAAAATGTTTCGTTTTAATCTCGTTCAAAGATGACTTCATGAGGTAGGAATAACGGAAAAAACTTCACCCTCGCTTCATGATGATAAAAAGGTTGTTTTTTTAAGATATTGTTGTTGAGTTAGTTGTAAAAAAGTTACAAAAAAGTGGTCAAAATATTTGGAGAAGGCAATTTTATCGCGTTATCTTTGCACCCGCTTTCGAGAGAGAGAGTAAGTAACAAAAGATGCTGGAACAAGAGATTTGGAGGCTTTCAAAAAAAGTTTGAAAAAACTTTGAAAAAGATTTGGAAGTATGAAGAAAAACGATTTATCTTTGCATCCACTTTCGCTTCAAAAATGGAGTGATTGTGAAACAGAAAAGAAGAGTTCTTTAAGATATTGAAATGAACAACGTAGCGAGCGAGAATCGATAAACGGCGCGATGCCGTGATTCACACACATGACCCGGCCAGAATAATTTCTGAAAATAACTATTACAATGAAGAGTTTGATCCTGGCTCAGGATGAACGCTAGCGACAGGCTTAACACATGCAAGTCGAGGGGCAGCATGAGGTAGCAATACCTTGATGGCGACCGGCGCACGGGTGAGTAACACGTGTGCAACCAACCTCGTGCCGGGAGATAACCC
>NZ_KB903369.1 GCF_000379665.1 Butyricimonas synergistica DSM 23225
ATTTCAAACGTCCTGTGCCAGGTGGGTGGAGTTTACCTGAATCCTGTAAAAGAAGGGACCCCGGTAGAGCGTTACCAGCCGGTATCCCGTGATGTTCAACGGGCTTCCATGCGTTGGACTATCAAGCAATTGAGAGATAGCGACTGGTTGAATGACAAAGCTTTGGATCAAAAAATATTCGCCCCGAAATATTCCACGCTNTTGCAGGGTGTTGTGGCTAAAGCATTATTTACTATTGCGCCGAGGGTTACATTGACGGCTCATTTGTCAAAAAATCCTTACACGGTTAAGGATTACTATGATGATTTGTATGCTGGAATTTGGGAACCGACAATTCAAAATAGAAAACTAACTGATGGCGATAAATTAATGCAAAGACTTTGCGTGGCTCAAGGGGCTGACGTTGTAGGAAAAGCTATTGCCCCGAAGAAAGGAATCACTGGCTTTGGCGATATGATTCCTGCAATTGAACTTTCCATAGATGAGGTGATTGAGTCGGGTATGGATAAAACTGGCGACGTGCGTCGTTACCGGGATCAGTTGAAAGCTTTCGAGGCTGAATACGGTCAAGGTCTGGTGGCATGCCAGATTGCAACATACAATGTCTTCGGTGCGGATCCTTACGGGTGGCAGAGAGCCGTGAAAGTTGATACCATTGACGAATCTCTGGGGTACAATGTAGATATGTTGAATCGGATTCAAAAATTGATAGAGAGTCGACTTGCTGGTGCGAATGCAGCAGATAGAGCTCATTATCAATCAATCTTGCTTCAAATAAAAGCATTAAGTAAATAAAATATTATTTTTCTCTACAAGGAGAGCGTGCCAGTCCATGGTACGCTCTTTTTGTTGTCCCGCGCTAAGTATTCAATGAAGTTGGTGAACGATCTTATTTTTCACCTTGAAATAATACTTCTCGTAAAATATGATAGATCATTGAAAGAAAGTTTTTTAACTTTTTTTATATTTGTCAGCGAAAAGTGTGCTCGAATATGAATACTGGCAAAGCGGAATTAATTGCGGGTATCAGAAACCGTAGAAACAATTTCGTTTTGTATTACGATGAGGTTGAGTTCGTTCTCTAAATATTACATGAAATGAACTAATTTTATTATCATTGATATTTCTTTGAAAAAAGAGCATAAGAAGCTTTTCTGTAATTTTTTGACGTATCTTTATAACATGGCGTCTACATGTAATCAACGTAATCATGAATGAATTTTTGTGCGATTATTAGACGGTGTAAATTTAAGGATTCAATCTGTGAATAGTATTTGGACACCCTACCCGAAGGTGTTGTAGAAAAAAGACTTTTGCCCTTCGTTTCCTTCCCATCCCAAATATCATTATACGATCGTTTAATGCAATACAAAAATAATAATATTTTCTTTAATAGAAAAATTTGTATTACATATTTTTATTTAGTGACACATAGCCTATTGTGAATTGTCTAAATGCGCAACTCAATATTTTTTTTACGCTATCAATTAATGATCAATTAATAACACAATAAATGGAAAAATAAATTTTGCTTTTACTCTTTATTTAACTCTCAGTTTTGATGAAATAATAATTATTAATTAAAAAATTTTCAATTAACAAAAATGTTTGTATATTGCAATGTTTTTTTAATGACGATCTTTTTTTGATAGGCACTAAAAGATTTTGATCAATAAGAATTTCATTGTGGTGCGGAAGTAAAACTAAAATATTATTTAAGCATGAAAAGATATACATCTATCCTATGTATCATGATGTTATCTGTCGGTAGTTATGCCCAGTCAACGGGTACGACTGCCGTTGATTCAATTCGTAAGCAATTTGAAAAGGAGGCAACACAGGCTGTTTCTGATTTTGAAGCATACAGTAAGAAGGCACGTGAGGAATACGAAAAATACGAGGCGCAGGCACGTGCTGACTATTCCCGTTATACCCGCTCTATCAAACAAACGTGGGGGAACGACAGCATTATAGATAACACCCCGACCCAATGGGTTGAATATAGTGATGATTACCAAAGTCGTTCCATCGTGGATTTTGACAAAGGAAAAATTCTCGTGGAAGTAGCACTTGAGGATGACGGCACGACAGATCCCACTGTGATAAATGCCCGTCTCACCGCGGCTATTGAGGAGATTTTGAGCAGCCGGGGATCGACTTGCCCCTACTTGTCTTCCGTTGACGTGTCACAGCCCTTAACTACAGCTCCCGTGCTGGAGGGTCTTGTAGACTTTTCCATGTACCGACCTGATACATCATTGGTTTCAACGGGTAAAGATCCAATTCCCGCTCGTGCAGCACCGCCCACGCCGACAGTGAAAGGGAAAAAACTATCTCTCAATCAAAGCCAAACACGAAAAGTAACCACAGACACGACGGGGACAACGATGGCTCGCCGCAAACAAGAAGAAGGTAACAAGGGCAACGATAATCCTCTTGCAGGCAAGCGTGAGGAAGCCCACCGGCGAGCCGAACAAAAAGTACAGACATGGCAAAAGGATGCAGAGAAAGCTTCTATCGTTAAAGCGATTGTCACGCAAAGCAAAAAAGAGACCGTTAAAGTAAAAGGGGACGACGGGAAAGTACGCCAAGTGGTACAGATCCAAATGAGTCTCGTTTCAGACAACCTTTCGAAAAACGCAACTCTCTACAAAGAATTCGTGGAAGAATTCTCGCGAGTCTTCCAAATAGAACAACCGCTTATTTTTGCCGTGATGGAACAAGAGTCCCGTTTTAATCCCGAAGCCACGAGCTGGGTTCCCGCTTACGGGTTAATGCAATTGGTTCCCACTTCCGGCGGATTGGACGCGTACAACTACGTGTACCGAACCAGTTGGGTTCCGACACGAAGCTATCTTTTCGTTCCTCGCAATAATATCGAGTTGGGCACAGCCTATCTCCGTGTCCTCATGAATCAATTCGCATCAGTTTCCGACCTGAATTGTCGCAGACTGTGTGTTATCGCCGGGTACAACACCGGGGCTGGAAACGTGAGCAGGGCTTTTACCGGGGCAACGAATTTGAAGAAAGCGATTCCGTTAATAAATAAATGTAACTACGAACAGTTGTATGATCACCTCACGAATCGCTTGAGCACGAGCGAAGCTCGGAATTACGTTTCAGGAGTGAGCAAACGACGGGAAAAATATCTCAAACCTTAAAAAGAAATAACAATGTTTTGTCCGGAATGTGGTAATCATATAGAAGATCAGAATATTCATTTTTGTCCGGAATGCGGGGCAAAAATAAAACAGGACAGTCATGTCGAGAAAAACACTCCTGACTCTCAATCCCAAGGAACGGGTATTCACGGGTTGATTTTTACAAACGTGGGTTTACTGGCTGAAAAAATGGAAATTGACGAGCAAGATTTATTGTCCATTCTTGATGAATTTATCAGACAGAAACGAGAATACGGTATCTCGTATAAACTCGTTGATGCCGGTAACTACTCTTACCAGAAGAGCGGTTTCTGGGGAAATAACAAGACGGTTTGTTTGACGCTGAATAGCCCGCTATGGGATTACATGGATATACTGATGGATGTGCATAATGGGGAGAAGAAAACGGGAAGCGAAATGTCACAATACCTATTTATTATAGGAGGTAACGATATTATTCCCATGCCGTGTATCCACCACTACATCCCGGATGACAGCAACGATGACAGCATTGACACGGATATGCTTTACGCCTATCCCTACGGTAAAGAAATGCTTGCTTTACTTGAAAGTCAGGAAGCGTTTAAATACGACCAGTTATTTTTCGTGGGAAGATTACCGTTCGGGAATGATGCCTCGCTAGAAGATTTGTGCGGGTATCTGGAACGGGATATCAATTATTCCAACGGAATCCCGATGAACGAGGCCTACGGGCAATGCGATCCCCATTGGAAGAAAGTATCAAGCCGCGTGGCAAACGATCTTCTGCAAGGTAATTATTTACGCAATTTAGACCGTTACCTGTCAGCGGATCACTACTATAATCGCCTGATTCTTTCTCCCATGGTTGTAGAGGAAAATGTCGGTCAGGTTTTCCACACGAATGCTTCCCTGTACTATTTTAACCTCCACGGCGGGGAGGGACGGGAAGCTCGCGGTTATTTTGGCGTCATGCTCCACCAGGAAAAAGACGGATGTTGGTCTGTCATCGAACCGGAACACATGATGACCTGTGAGGCTCCCAATATCATCATCAGCGAGGCCTGTTACGGGGGACGTTTTATCGGGTTGGACAAGCACCACAGCATGATGCTGGCATCCCTCTTTACAAACACGTTGACCTTCGTGGGGTCATCACGCGTAGCCTGGGGAGCCGTTGATTCCTCATCCTCTTCTGCATCAGACATTCCGGTAAGTTATGCGGATATAGTAGCCAATAATTTTATAGATGCCATCCTGAAAGGATATTCCGCGGCCGAAGCATTATTTATTGCCCGTAGTGTCTTGCTTCGGAGCACCATACCGGGTGATCCGCACGCCGCTCTAACAGTCGTGGAATTTAATCTTTTCGGGGACCCTACAACCACGATGGATTCCCGCTCAGGCTTGAAGTCCGGTCGTTTTACGACCGGGAAGAATGCTTTAGCTGCTCAAGATGCTAAAATAGGATGCACGGTGGAGAAAATCGAAACGGGAAACAGGGGTAACTCTATTCTTGAACAGGTGCGCGGAGCCGTGAATGCTAATATTCACCAGATACACGAGATGATCGGTCAACACCTGTATGTCAATTACGGTATAAAACCACGCCCGGTAGAAGAAATTTTAAAAATAAAATATAACAACGGACAGGAAGAGTTGAAATTCAATTACGACCTGACTTCCGAAAGGAAAACCCCGACCCGTTTTGTTGTCACGACAAGCACGGACGGGAAAATCAAGAGTGTTTATACAACGAGATGAAAAACTTAAGGTGAAACCATAAAACGCTATAACTTATGAATTGTCCTAAATGTAATGTCGTTCTTCGTCCGGATGTGAAGTTTTGTACTTCCTGTGGGCAAAAAATAGAGTCATCGACCACATGTACCCAATGCGGTTCCCCGTTAAAACAGGGAGCCAAATTCTGCATTAAATGCGGTCAGCGGGTAGTTCTTACTGAAAAAACATCTACGCCTTCGCAAGAAACTCCGTCAGACATCAATTCTGTCAAAGGACGTATTTATTGGAATATACAACCGGGACAAGTAGCCCGCGTGATCAACGAGGCAGAATTCGATTCCTATAACAATATTCAAGGGATCATTATCCCGGAAGGAACAACAGCTTATATCCGCGCCAACGGGCACACGATTGCTTCCATCAGCGGGGGCACGTACAATTTCACGGGTTCCCCTTCCTCCACGTTCGGGAGTACGCCACGAAAAGGCTGGGAATTTATCATCAACCTGTTCAAAAAACGCAAGAAAGAGGAGAAATCAGCAACGGAAGAGCTCTACCAGCAGCAACAGGATTCAATCCTGAAAAACGCACAAAAGGGGGCAGCCTTTTCAGTTGTCATTCTACTGGATAAATCATTCCCGCTACTCTTCGGTTCCCGGCAAGGGCAACTTGACGATTACAAAGATTTTGTCCCGATGAAGATACAAACCCGATACCTTGATATGGCATTGGGAGTTAACGCTTATTTCAAAATTTCGGACCCGGAACTATTTATCGTTCATTACCTGACCGAACGCCCAATGCTGAACACGACTGTCATCGTGGACGAGATCTCGGATAGCATCCGGAACGTGTTGCAAGAAACGTTGTATGACACGGAATTATCCTCCAACCGTATTCCCCAGGAACTTCATGCGTTACTTAAAGACAAGATCAACACCGTTGCGGCGGAAGCTTTCTTCGGGATTTCCGTCGTGCGTATTGTCGAGATTTCCGCCACTAGCGAAGACCTGGAACGATTCAGGGTATTGAGCCGCGAGCTCTATCTCTCGGAACAAGAGTTGGATTACCTTCGGCGCACGAATGACTTCAAGAACCGAATGGTCGACACGGTGAATGCACAACGATTGCATGAGGCTGCGACCGATCTGGATTTGGATAAACAATTGGAAGCGATTAATCATGACAAATTATTGCATGAAGAAGAGGTAGAAAAATTCAAATATTTCCTGAGAAACGAACGCATCGTACGCGAGGCTCAAAACGACAGCGAACGGGATGCGGCTCTGCTGGAAATCGCAAAAACGGGACTGATTCAGGAAGATGAAATACATGCGTTGCAGGATCAACTGGAAACGAACAGCTACCAACGGGGTATGTTGTTCCAGATGATGCAACTTCGTGACGGCATCGAATTCGAGCGTACCCGCATGGAAGGAGAAGCTGAAAAAGCAACCCTGATCGTCAAGAAAGAACTTGAATTGCAAGGTCTGCATGACGATTACTCGGATAGTCGTTTTTATAAAGAAGTTGAAAAACAACGTACCGTTGCCGAAACCAATCTGGATTTGGAGCAACGCGGTCGAGACATGGACTATAATGACGCTAAACGTATGCACGACATGGAACGGGAAGATGATGACACTCAATTCCAGCAGTTCATGGCGATGCAAAACGCGGAAGAACAGACGAAAGAAAATCAACGCAAGCATGATGCGGAAATGGAGCAAACCCGTCTAAAGAATGCCGAGGAAATGGAACGTCTGAAATGGGAAAATGCCAAAGAACTTTCCGATGAAAAAGTCTGGGCGTTAAATGGTGGGGAAGCTGCCGTTGCGTATGCAGAAAATAAGTACAGTTCGGAAGCAGAACGAGAAGCAAGCGAATGGTTGGAAGCACAGCGGCGAGAATTGGATGCCCGTTTGGAGAATGAACGAGCTTCGCGAGATTCCGAACACCGGGAAAATCAATCGCAAATGTTCCAGATGATGCGTGACATGATGACCATGACCGGAGGTATTCAAGCCCAGAAAGTGGATGAAAAAGATCGCCAGTTACATGAACGTGAAGAACGTATCCTACGCCAGGAGGGACGAATGGATACTGCTTATGACCGGGCACTGGATTACTCGACCCGTGGCAACATTCCGCAACAAACGCCTAACGTGCAAGCAGGACAACAAGGCTCTCAGCAACAACAAGTACAAGCACAACAACAGCCTGCGGCAAAAACAGTTGTGTCGATCACTTGTCCTGAATGTGGGGCACCGTTGGAAGCTGGAATTCAGTTCTGTTCGGATTGCGGGGCGGGAATCAAGTAAAACTATTTTTCAATTCAAAGACTAAAAGATATGACAACCATTCACGGAATCTTGGAATGTCCCCTACTGGATGCCGGTTCCAAATCGGAAGGTCGAAAAGCCATTCTGACAGATGATGACGGGAAAAAATACAAACTCTACCGGGCTGGAATGTTACCGGCGGGCGACCCGTTCTTCATCCCCTACGACGGGATGCACGTCGGGATTCGCGGAAACGAGGAAGAAGAAACGGGAAGTTTTCTCGTTACCTCCATTTTACTGGACGACGGCACGGAAGTTTTCCCTCAACCGGTGGAATTTCCCGCCGGGGAACCGATCGAACTTCCTTTACCCCGCAAATCAAAGAAACTATTGAAAAAGAAAAACAAATAAATACACAAAGTAATGAGCAAAGAGAGATTTTGTCCGGAATGTGGTCAGCCTTTGGAAGCAGATGAACGCTTTTGTCAGGATTGCGGGGCGGAAGTTCCGTTTGAGTCAAATACCGGTACGAATAGTGCAGAGGCCACGCTGAACAAAGTGAAGCCTTCGGAAACGGATGAACCGATTATTGGTGCGGGAGCACGTGCAAACGTCACCGGAGGCATCAACAAAACTTCCACCACTCACGCCAATATCAACACATCAAGTGTCGATAATTCTTCCACAGTCCATCACAACACGACAATCGTTATGGGAAAAGAGGGAACCGAATATTGTCAAGTATGCGGAAATCCCTTCGACGAGAGACACGCCCGGTGTCCTAAATGCGGGAAAGAAATTTGCTTTGATTGTAAAGTAAAAGGAAAGAACCGTTGTGTGGAATGTGAAAAGAAATCCATCAACGAATACCGTCTTGCTTTCCAGCAATTACTCCTGACGACCAATGGGAACATCGGCATCGCCGGGCGGCAAATGATGGATCAGAAAGCCAGGGAGCTGGACGTGGAGAACACGAAAGCCGATATTGAAAAAGAAATGACGGAAACATACAAGCCGACAAATAAAGCCACACAACCTGCCGTGGTGGACCTTCCTGCCCGGGATGAATCCGTTCAATCACAAGAATCAGGTCAAAAGGGTGTAGGAGCCTTAACTGGTGCGCACCCTCACCCCACTCCCCGGTCAGGCACGGGAAAAAACAAGTGGATACCCCTGAGTGCCGTCATACTCATTGTATTTGTCGGTTATTTTTTCCTGTCAAGAAAGGATCAAGCTCCCGCGGAAACACCCGTGAAACCTCCAACAGAACAAAGAGAGTGTGTTACACCAAAATCTTCTCCTGCCGCGAAACCGGAGGCAACTCCTCCCGCGACGACTTCCGTGAAAAAGGAAGAACAACCCGTAAAAGCAGAACAACAACCCGTGGTGGAGAAGAAAGATGCGGACTATGATGCCGGGAAGATCGCTTATGACGAAGGAAAAGGACTGGATGCCGTTCGTCTTTTCAAAAAATCCGGAAGCGCGAAATCTTATTACATGCTGGGATTAATTTATGAAAACGGTTGCGGTACGGTTGCCAGCAACGGGATGATGGCACGGAAAAATTTCAAAAAAGCAGCCGATATGGGAAATAAAGAAGCTAAAGCAAAATTGTAAACGATATACTATTAACCTCTAATTAAAATTTTATTGTTATGCTAAAAAGAATTTTCACGTGCCTGACTCTACTGTGTGTGGTAGTGATGGCGGTCAAAGCACAAGAAGTAAAAAAACCGCGGATGTATGTTGAACGTTTCACTACAGCGAATGGAGTTGGGGACGCGGACAGCGACAAAGTTCGTCAGACAGTTATGGCTGCCCTCAACAAGACAAAACGTTTTGAACTGGTAGACCAAGACGCCGAGTCATCCATGAAGCAGGAAGAAAAACGCCGTACGGATGAAAAAGCGATGAGTGACGAAAAAGCCCGTACGCAAACCATTTCCGCGGCTGCCCACGATTACCTCCTGAGCGCTAACGTGTTGGCTTGCTCCGTGAAATCCCAGCAACAAGACGGGAAAACCATGTATTCCTGCGTTTTGAAGTATTCCGTAACCGTGACTGAAGTTGCCACGTCAACGACAGTCGCGACAGCGACATTTGACCATTCTCCTTCCGGAGTAGGTGGTACGTTGGGTAAAATTTTGGATTTATCGGATTCACAAGAAAAAGCCATTGCCAGCGCTACCAACATGATTGCAAGTGATATCGAGGACTTCCTGATCAAGGAATTCCCGTTGGAAGGTACCGTTATTCCCATGGACTACGAGGTAAAGAAAGACAAGCTGGTGAAGTGTTACATTGACTTAGGTTCAGACCATGGCGTCAAGAAAGGAGATTATTTCTCTATTTTAACTCCCAGCGTAAGAGCCGGTCGCACGACGTACAGCGAGGTGGGTAGAGTGAGAGTGGAAGAGGTTGTTGACGGAACCATGTCACAATGTAAAGTAGTGCAGGGGGACAAAAAGATATTCACCGCCATGGACGCCTTTCAGGCTCTTGACGAGGCAACTCAAAAGAAACAGCCCTTGAAAGTAAAAGCGACCGTGGCTCCTTTATTCTCATTATAATTCGTTTTTTTATGAATAAAATAGTAACCATACTTGGTATTCTGATACTTCTCTTTACAACTTCCGCGAAAGCCCAAGAGTATCTTCAGATTGTTTCGCTGGAATCTGAAAAAGGGGCGAACGCCGTTTTTTCTTCGGCAGGAATAGCTGACAGTAAAAAAGGAGTTGAAACAGATGCCATCAAATCACTCATCTACACCCTGTTCTTTCAGGGTGTAGAAGGTGTTAATGACGGGAAACCCTTGGTTAGCAAGCCCAACGAGGCATATACCAATACTTTCTTCAACAACCTGGCTCGTTACACGGCTTATATTGTCAGTACCGAAGAAGCCGTTAAAACCTCGAAAGTAGGCGGGCGTTTCCAAGGAACCACGCGAATCACCTTGCGTCTTCGACAATTGATCAATGATGTACGAAAAAATACACATTACGAAGAGACCGTCGCGGAAGCACCCAATCCCCGTCATCCCAAACCGACCATCATTGTGGTTCCCTACAAGAAAACGGGAGAAAGTTTTCAGGCAATCCTGGAAAATGACAGTGACAGTCGTATTGCCATAAGCGCCGTGCAAAAAGGACTTGAATCGTGTGACATTAAAACGATTGACTTACAAGGACGTATCGATGCCATGCATCGCCGGGGGCAATATGAAGAAAATGCCGGAGCCGCGGAATCCAATGATAAACAACTTTTGATGTCTTCTGGTGCGGACGTTTATGTCACCGTGGACTTGATGAAAGATTACACGGCAGAGGATGCCCGCGTGGCACTGGTCATGAAAGCCTATGAAACTGCGAGCGGAACAATCTGGGCTTCGGAAGACGGCTGGACGAATCGTTTTCGTACCACGAACACGGAAGCCCTGTGTTCTTATGCCATAAAAGATCATCTTCCCGCTTTCCTAGAACAAATCATTAAAAACTTTTCCCTTCCCGCTCGTGTCGTTTTGCAAATATCCATCAGTGAAAATTCAGCGGGTTCCTTACAGGATGCTTGTTGTTCAAACGGGGAGAGAATCGTGGACTTTATCCAGAATTGGCTGGATCGCAACGCGCATGACGGTGATTATCATATACAAGGAATCATGGATGAATCAGCCATCTTTGACTACGTGATGATTCCCAAGCAAGACAAAGAAGGTTATAAAATGACCTCCTCCAAGTTCGCTAAGGCACTGAACGACCAGCTCAAAGCGCAAGACGTTTCGGGTACAATCCGCATCGATGGGAACACGATTTTGCTGATGCTGGACTTGCAATAAGTAATAACAATAAAAAAAGAAAAACATGCGAAAGATCATTTTAGGCTTGTTACTTTCGATATGCAGTGTTTTCTACGCGGAGGCACAAGAACCAGACTGGGTAACCCAACGCCCGACCTCGTCTGACGCTTACATCGGTATTGGTATCGCCTCGTTGTCGGAAACCGATTACATGAAAAAAGCAACCCAGAATGCCTTGACCGACATCGTTTCACAGATTGCCGTGAAACTTGAAAACAACTCTTTTTTACATCGGGTGGATGTAGACGGGAAAACACGGGAGATGTTGGAAGACAAAATTCATAGCACGATGGAATCCTGGCTGGAAGGACAAGAATTGAAAGGGAGCTACCAGTCGGAACAAAAATACTACGTGTATTACACGCTGGATAAAAAAGTATATGCCCGGAAGGCAGAAGAACGCAGGCAACAAGCGGTAAGGACAGGTATGGATTACCTGCAAAAAGGTCGTACCGAAGAAAAAAACATGAATCTTTCGCAGGCAGCCCAGCTCTACGGCAAAGGACTGGAAGCGGTGGAACCGTGGGTATTCATGGATCTGACGACAGAAGCGGGAGGCGTATTCGTGAATGTCCCCGTTGAACTCTATAACGCTTACGTGAATGTATTCAGCGGAATGACCATCACGACCAATGTCACGATGGTGGAAGGAGAGGCTTTTAAAGCCATTGCCGACCCGATCGCCGGATGCCTTTCCAAAAACGGCGTTGTTGTTCCGAATGTAAAATTGAATGCATCATTCGCGGTGGGCAATGGCACGGTCTCTCCCGCCATACAAACAGATTACACGGGTACAGCGGAATTCTACGTGACCAACATTACTTCTAAAGACGACGTGCAGGAATTGCGCATCACGATCGACGACTCGTTCATGAGTACCCTCCCGAAAGCATATCGCCAACTGTTGCAAAACCAAACGTGGCCCTCTGCCAAAATCACTATTTCGTTGAAAAGCGCACCCATCACCGCCTACCTGCACGTGAGCGAAGATCATGAACTGGAAGGGTGTGAACGCCAGATCAGCAGCTTGCTGACGAACAATTATTTTTCCCTGTCAGAAGACCCGGATGACGCCCAATGCTTCGTGGAACTGTCAACAAAGTTAGACATGGGAGAAGTCGTAACTGGGGGTGTTTATGACCTGAATACCTGTTATTGCACGATTGTTCTCAAAATTTACAATAACAAGACACAACAAATGCTCTTGAACTATTCAGCAAATCAAATTAAAGTGTTAGTACCGGTAAACAAGTCTGCTACGGCATCTATCTCGATGTGCGTGCGGGAAGTAATGAAACGAGTGAATCGTGAACTACCAAACCAAATCAAAAAACTCAAAATCAATTAAAAAGTAATATTATGAAACATTTTGTCTTATGGGGAATGGTTGTAGCCATATTTTCTTTATTAAGCAGTTGCGGTTCTTCAAAAAAGATTCAGGAAAAAAGTCCTGTTTCCACTTATATCTTGCCGGGAACCGATCTCATTAGCGGGGATGGCGTACTTCGGGGATGGGGGTCCGGCAGATCCGACAGCGAGGCGTCTGCCCGGAAAAAAGCCCAAATGGCTGCTTCAGCCGAATTGGCAGCAATATTGTCCAAAACCGTAGAAGCGACAACGGAAGAATACTCGACGATTTTATCCGAAGGCTTATCAGCAGAATCCAAATCCCTCCTCAACGATAAAACGAAGGTAACGGTAAAACAGACTCTAGCCGGGGCTGCCATCATATTCGACCGTTGGAGCAAAGATGAGGAAACCGGACAATTAATCAACTACATTGTTTTGGAACTCAAAGGAGAGGACTATTTAAAACAACTGTACAAGGAATTGGGTAAAAATAAAGCTACTTCAGTAGATAAAGATTTGTTACAACGCCTCTTTTTGAAGCACATCGACGAAAGTTCAAAAAAATAAGGTAATTATATACTAGATTACACATTCAATTTTTGTACGTAAAATTATAATAATAAAATATCTATTTATATATTTGTCGTTGGCTAAATTTAGCGAATTAAATTGTCGTTTGTATTAAACTTAAACAAAATGCCTATGTAAAAATCGCCAAGACTAAAACATATTACTAAAATATATAGCGTGTCCGCACCCTAAAATCGCCAATTTTAACGCATGGGACACGGTGATTCTCTTTTGTGGATCACTGTCCTCATGCAAAGGTGTTTGGCGATACCTAGGGTTCGGGATGGTGGTCCACGCTTTATGTATAGACTATTGTGCCACCTTTTGTCTAACATATTATACATATGATATATGGAGGAAATATTGAGATTCCTGTTAAAAATAATAGGAGGTATTTGTTGGCTAATGTGGCTCGTTACCTTAATACTTCCATACGTGATAATAGCTGCAAAAATATTTGATTGGATAGATATAAGCTGGAAGATTGTTGTTATCACGTATGTTGCTTGTTATTTTGCCAAATGGGTATTTTCTATCATTTGGGTTGCTATTTTTGATTACTAAAGATATAAATAAAGGGGGATCATTCCCCCTTATTTCTTCTTAGGCTTACATTTCAACATCCTTTCCAACATATGATCTATCTCCGTAGCCTTGGATGGTTTCTTGGGGATGATCTTTTTAGCAGGCTTTTTGGGAGCCACTTTTTTTGTTGGTTTATTTGGTGTTTTACTTGGCATCTTCTTGTATATATTGTCATGTAAAGTTAATCAATATTTGAAAAAAATCAATATTAATAAACTATACATTTACATTATGAGGATCATGTTTATCAACATCTTCAACATTAATCCCCTTTTGCTCAAAATACTTATCTCTTATTAAAACGCCTAATATATTGGTATATGACATTAAGGCATATCCATTTTTAAAAGCAATACTTTTGATTTTTAAAAAATCTTCTTCTGTGAAGAATTTTTCAGGTTCTGCAAATGCTGTTTCAATACAATATGTTTGTATATCGTAAGGGTTTTTACAAGTAACATCTTTTTCTAAATGTTCATATATTGTATTCCAATTATTGTCTACAATAGAATTAAGATTATGTTTATTTACTTCTTCTAGTCCTTTTTTCGTTAAAGAGATTGGACTATTACTTTGGGTAAGATTTTCATGCGAACTTTTTTGAAGTGATTCTATTGATCCTTTGATTATTGCAATATCTTTCAATAAATCAAAAAATAATCTATTAACATCATCAACCTTATTTTCTAGTTTTGTGCAAATTTTATCTTGATTATCTATGATTGTTTTATTGTTTTCCATGTTATTCTTATGTTCTGATCTTATTTGTGTGATATTTACAACTATCCAATGATAAATCCATCCTATTAATAAGAATATTAATAATACGGTTGCAAACGAACCCGCAGGACTCATAAGTATATCTCTCAAAAGTTCAATCATACCTTTTCATGCTTAAATGCTACTACAAAGGTATGATTTAATTGATTAAATTGTAACTAAAATTATAGTATAATTATAATAAAAATAGTAATTAGCTTGTATCTAATAACATATAAAATTTAGTTTATGCTACTAACTCCTTATACGTTATTCTGTGATTTGTGTTTTGCAAGAAGTAATTAAACATCTCCGGTGGTGTCATTTCTCTAGTATTACGCCGGAAGACAAATTCCCACATGTATTTTTGCAAGTGCTTTGGGCTGGTATAATGATACATACCTATAATACCTCTCTTTACTATTCCCCAAAAACCTTCAACGGTATTCGTGTAAACATCCTCGTGCCCGTATATCCCCTTCCCGTGATCCACGAAATCATGAACGTAAATTTCCTTGACATTGTTATAGCCGCACCACTCGTCCGAGTACAATGTAGCGTTAGTGTTCACGGTATTCAATATAGCGGGCGTAAGGCTTTCTTTTGAAGTGTCTTTAATCACGTGAGCGACTGCCTTTCCACCCCTTTCAATCATCCCTATGACTGGCGTCTTGTCCTTGAAAGAACGTCCTTGGCACTTTTTCACTTTTTTATCCTTGTGCCTGTTTTTGTTCTTGCCACCGACAAAAGTTTCATCAACTTCCACGATGCCGGAGAGTTCACTATCATTTTCAAAAGCGAAGCAAACACGTATCCGGTGCAACATGAACCAAGCTGTCTTCTGTGTCACTCCAATGTCACGGGATAATTGGCAAGATGAAACGCCTTTTTTATGTGATAAGGTCATCCACACAGCCATGAACCACTTCTTTAATGAAATTTTAGAACCTTCAAAAAGAGTTCCGGTCTTGACGTTGAAATATTTCCCGGTATTCTTGCATCGGTATTTGTGTCCCTTGCACTGGTAGACCACTGAATCGGGGTCAAAAGGAGAAAGGATGCCGTCATGCCACCTTAAATATTCAAGATGCTCAATGCAGGATTCTTCCGTGGGAAAGAATTTGTCTAAATCTGCTAATGACTTGAACTTTTCTAGTTGTAACATAACGGCTTTTCTTTTAACAAATATAGTAAAAAGAAGGGAGTCGGAAAAATTTATTTGGTGTAATCTTCTATATAGTTACCAAAAATAAATAATCATTCAACACGGGTGTGTTAAAAATCTTTTTTCACCTTAAAACTCCTCCGTCGGCTTCGCCGCCACCTCCTCTATAAACAGAGGAGGTGTTAGTACAGTATTGTAGTGATTTGTCCTAATATTGAACTGCATTTGCATTCTAATTTGTCCTAGACTGGGCGGTTTCCCACAATTTACTCTAACAATACCGTCCATTCTTTTTTAAGAACCTCCGAAAGGATATGCTAGACATCTAAAAGAGCTGAAAAAATAAATCGATTTTTTGTAAACATTTTATACCATGTGTTTGTCTTTACTTTAAACAGGCGATTGTAACACGAAAGTGATTCATATAGTCGTTGTTTATCACACAAATTAAGCATGACTATATTATGCGATGTTAAATTGATCCTATTAATTATGAAAAAAAATGTATTTGTTATGTTAGTTATGTCGGTCGCATTATTATTTTGCTCGTGTAGTAATGGCGATCATGAAGAGATGGAAAAATCTATTCAGACAACCACGTTTGAATTGATTAAGAATCAGCAACTTTTTTCTATTGGCAATTTAGTGCCGAATTTAGTCGAGGTGAAAGGTGATGTTGCAACAATCGGATTTCATAAAAGTGCGCGCTTGTTTTCAATAACTTTGACTGACGATTTGAGTTATCAGAGTGTTGAATACCTCAAAAAGGCGATGCGTGATAAAACTCCTCTTGAAATTTCGATACTAAATTCTAATAGTAAAGAAATAGGAAAAATAAGTGAATCTCCTGATTGTCATATAAATTTCGTGTCAGGAAATATAACGCCTTTATCTTCACGGGGAGCTGATGGTTGGGCAATAGATATAAGCCAGTTTGATGATCTCATGGCGGAAGCTAGGAGAACTATAAATTGGGATTACATTGGGGATGGTTGTTATGCTCGTGCACATGCGGTACGAAGAATGTGTGAAAGGATGGGAATCGCATGTGATAAAGTATTTATATATGGAAGTTTTTCCATCACTTCCCCAAAATTCGATTGTGATGTTTATTGGAGATATCATGTTGCGGCGGCGGTTTATGTCCAGTATGGCGATCAGGTACTGCAAATGATGATTGACCCTGCACTTTGTCCTTATAGCTATGATGTAACTTATGAAGAATGGAAAAACACGCTTGGTGGTTATGTAGAAGCTGAATATACTGCTTATAGTGGGATATATTATATGAATAAAAATGGGGGGCAAACAATGTATGATGATTTATATTTGGACACAGATACGACTCTCGATATGTATAAAAATGCTAAGGGGTGCTGATGTGTCTCTTGAGCTTCGTAATTTTGATAGATAAAAATTATTTGTATGAAAACAAGATGTTTGCAATCATTAATGATGATCATTTTCTCATTAATAATTTCCAGTTGTGGTAATAGTAAACTTTTACAGGTTGAAGATTCTTTAGAAAAACAATCAATGGAAAAAGACAATAAAGTTATTAGCAATACATGGTTGGTGGAAAAAGTGAGTTCCATATCTTATTATGAGAATAATAGTACTACTCCATACTACATTATTGGCCTGGGGATTAGTGCAAAAGCGTATTTTGTCTATCCTCATGATAAAGATTTTGAGAAAATAATGGACGTTTTAAAATATAGTGCTAAAAAACAAAAATCAATTAGTATTATTGTTCAGCTAGATTCTAATAATAGATATAAGATTATTAGTGCTAAAAAATAGTATCAATTAAGGGTGGCGTTATTTCATAGAGAGAATGTTTCAAGAACTTCAAATTCTCCAAGAAGGAGTGTTGTGGTGGAAAAATTGAGAAATAAAAAAGAGGCTCATTTTGAACCTCTTGGGTGGGCGCTGAGGGAACTGAACCCTCCTGCTGTATCTTTCAACGTGTTATATTTCAATGAACAAAGGGGAGTAACTCTTAAGTAACTCTTTGCTTTCTACCAAATGTCTTGTCTTGGCAACATTATTATCTCGATGTAATGATAGGGGAAATTAATCATATAATCAAGTAAAAAACAATCTATATTCCAAAATAACAACCTAATTCCGTGAATTTTACGTCGATTTCGTCAGCATGATCGAGATTTAATAAACTTGGTAAGAGAGTGAAACTCTTTTCTCTGCTTTAGTGTTTCCATTTATAAATCATGATATTGATTCTTTGAATACTTCAAAAAAAGAAAAAAAATCTTGCATATCTAGTATAAGCGTGTTGTTGCTGTCATTTTATTGGATAAAGAAGATATATGGAGATAAGGAGTTGTTATATATGTTGATGAATACAACCTGTCATAAAATGGCAGGTTGTGTTTCCTTTGTATGAAGTTAATTCATAAAAAAAGAGGCGTTTTTAACAGTATTCAGCTAAAGGTAGAGCATATCTCCTTTTTCGGCTGCTTCTTTTATCAAATTGATAAGCATAAGTAGGCGGTCACACATCATTGCGGGAGTTAAAACGTTTCCTCGCATATTTTCATAAACTCGTCCTTCTTTGGTTGTGTAAGTAAAATAATAAAGATGCTCGAATTGAAAAATTCGGAAATCAGAATTTTCGACATCGGGAATTTTGGCTTTAACATTTTGGATTTTTTCTCCAAAATCATGCATCATTGTACAGGGAATCCACTTGGAATTTTGTTTTTCAGTTGTTAATGTGTACGACTTACTACCTTCCTCTTGTATACCAAGCATGGCAAAATCGTCAGGTTGGTACAAAGACAAGAGAAGATTTTCGGGCGTTGGATCGTCATAAAACTTATCCATATCGAAGCGGTAGAAGTGCAAGAACTCCACGTCATTGTTTTTAATGGATGCAATTTTGGAAAGCATCGTGCTGGAAGAACGGCTCTTACTCCCGAGTGAGTCCGCAAAAGAAACGATTGATTCAATGATGCTTTTTTGTTCTTTCGTTAATTCTTTTTTGGGAGATTTATCTATTTCATTGCATCCAATGAAGCTGATAACAATTAAGATACATAATAATGTTTTCATAGTTAAAATATTATTTCTAGTGGGTTTGGATTTCCTATTGTAGACAATATACCGCTATCTGGGTCACAATATGTGATTTCGTAGAACGTATCGGACACTTTTTTTACTCCGTAAAGAACAGCTAGATGATAACATCTTGAATTGTGTAAGGATAGAAATGCCACATTTACGTCTTGACCGTATGAAAGCAAGTCCCATAACGTAGTCAATTGACCTTGAATAGGTGCGTATTTTTGTGATAAGAAATGAAGAATCTCGTACCTGGGAACGCCGGCGTTTTTAATACATGGGTAGAATTTATGGGGAGGTATTACAACATCACAACAATCGACATTTGGGATGACTATTCCATCTCTAAAAGATATCCAGTTGTGAACCGAAACACATTGTGGAATACCGAAGGTCATTTCCATGCACGCGTGGACACACCACGTTTCTTCTTTTTGCGTTGTTGGTCGGTCAAAACAAGATGTAAACCATGTTGTTTGATCTGAAAATGAGCTTGTTAGAGGAGATGAGCTTGTTAGTGTCAATAAAAAAATTATAAAGATTGGTATTTTCATAGTATTTGTTTTATATGTTATAAAAAGTAATTGAATGAATAATCAATTTATAATGTAATCTTTAATTTGAATGATGAGCACAAGTTATGAAAAAAATGATAAATGAATAGATTATATCGGGAAAAAACTATTGCAGATGCCGTCCTGGATAGGATTGTTCACCAGGCTATTCGAATTGAATTACACGGGGACTCTATTAGAAAATTGCAAGCTAAAAGATAAAATTACTATATTTGTGAATAAAATTTAATAATAATAATGGCATACCGGTAGAATTTTATGCGCGCGTACAACGAGATAATTTAGCCGTTTCTGGGAAAAATTTACAGGGGGGCAATTTCCAATTGTGTTCCGCAGACGGATAATCTGCAATAAATTGTTGCTTCGGTAGGGGGATTAGATTCTCCCTTTTTTTTCTTACCTTTTTTGAGGTAGAAAAGAATCGCGAATGTTTCTCTCATAATTTTTTAGGTTAAAATTGCATTTTGAAAACTGATTATGATATAATTATGCTGTGCCAAATCGCAACACGGGATAGAAAAGAGTTACTCCAAAATGACTTAAATTGAAAGGAGTAACGATTAAGTAACTCTTTGCGATTTTTTCTGACTATTTTAGGTCATTTTTTTGGCTTGAAAGAAACGATAAAAAAACTGTAAGGTTTTGATACTTACAGGTTTGTCTTTTTCTCGTCGCCTTTTGGCTTTTTTGGGCTGTGGGCGCTGAGGGATTCGAACCCCCGACCCTCTGGGTGTAAACCAGATGCTCTGAACCAGCTGAGCTAAGCGCCCGTGTTGCTTGAATGCGGATGCAAATGTAGTGCATTTTTTGAATACTGCAAAAGATCGGTGATTTTTTTTGAAAAAAAAATAGAAATAATTGAGGAGGGGATAAATTGTTTATGTCCGTT
The DNA here is from genome assembly GCF_000379665.1 of Butyricimonas synergistica DSM 23225. GTDB lineage: Bacteria > Bacteroidota > Bacteroidia > Bacteroidales > Marinifilaceae > Butyricimonas > Butyricimonas synergistica. Next base: position 19,996 of record NZ_KB903369.1, read on the forward strand.
TTTTTGATATGCTTGTTGTAATAATTTAAGCGAGAGGATGAAAAAGGGAATATTTAAGCCATACCATTATAGAGTTAACCTCGTTACAACTGCTGTATGCCGAGGCGCTCCGGATCGTGAAAGGGATACCTCGCTGGAAATCTGGTGAATTCAGGGGTGAAAAAACACGGGTGTCCTACACGATACCTGTAAATTTCAAGTTGAAGAAATAGGTTCGTGAGAATATTTTTATAAAATAAACATCAATTATTATGTGTATTATATTGAAAATAAGAGATAATAATTATGATATATAAGATTATGAAAACAATCGATTTGATCTATAAGATTATCTTCTTTACATTTGTAACAGAAAAACAGAAAGAAAGTATAATAATAAAAATCAATAGATATGAAAACGAAAAATTTAATCGGACTAGAAGTAGAGAAATCACAAGAGATCGTGAATCATTTGAATGATTTGTTGGCTAACTACCAATTGTATTATCAGAACGTGAGAGGATTCCACTGGAACGTGAAAGGACGCGGGTTCTTCCAGTTGCACGCCAAATTTGAAGAGTATTACAACGACGCTATCGAGAAAATAGACGAGATTGCAGAACGCGTGCTTACGTTGGAGGGAACCCCGTTACACTCGTATTCGGCTTACATGAAAATATCCGAAATCAAGGAGGTAACGGGGCTTTCCAACGGGTTGGAATGCGTGAAGCAAATCATGGATAGCCTGGTGATTTTAATCCGGAAGGAGAGAGAAATTTTGGCACTTGCTGCCGAGGCTGGCGATGACGGGACTCAGGATATGCTGAATCCTTATATCACCGCACAGGAAAAGACTTTGTGGATGCTACGAGCATTTTTAAGTGAATAAGTTTAAGTTTGAATTTGTAACCGCGCGGGCTACCGGAATTTCCGGTAGCTTTTTTGCTATATAGAATAAAACATCCTTTCGGGGTTGTTAGCCAATAAAGGTGATATTTTAATTACTATATTTGTATCCATAATAAATCTAGATCATCGTGAATATGTGGGAATATATCGTTATTGGAGTTATGGTTTTAGCAAATCTGGCGTTTTTCTTGTATTATAAACGTAAGGTGTCAAAAATGCATGAAGATGTTGTTGAAATGATGCCGGAGAAGATCATCAGTTCTGTTCCGGATATGATTTTCATGGTTGATGGACAGTTGGATATACAAAAAATATATAATGCCGATTCATCGAAACTATCCTTGTCCGCGGAGGCATTGATCGGAAGGAACTTGAAGGATTGTGTCGATCCGGAATGTATGGAGAACGTGTCGGCGAACATACGGGAAGCTCTGGCGACCGGGAAAGTACGCGAGTCGGAGTACACGATAACGATGAATGGCAAAAAGGTGTTTTACGAGGGGCGTTACAAGCGGGTGCAGGATAACCTTGTGGCTTGCTTTGAACGCGATATCACGCGGCGGAAAAAGACGGAAACGGAAATAAAGCAGAACGAACGCCTGGTGAACGCCGTCTTGGATAACATGCCGATGCCGTTGATTATTAAAGATATTGACGACGATTTGAAATACGTGTTCTGGAATAAGCAGTGTGAACTCTTGGGAGGATACACGCGGGAAGAGATTATCGGCAAGAATGATATTGAGATATACGGGGAAGAACGGGGGCGTTATTACCGGGAGGTAGATCGCGGGATCATAGAGAATGGCGGCTCCTACCGGGAACAGGAGGAGTACTTGACTCCCGACGGGGTGAAGCACGTTTCAATCGTGAATAAAAACGTCGTTTCGAATGATGTTCACCATTGGTTGTTGGCTACCCGTTGGGATATTTCCGATTTGATACATGTTCATGACCAGTTGCAGGAGGCGAACCGGAATTTAAGGAGGATACAAGAAGTCAATCAGTTGATACTAGATCACTCGAATAGCGGGTTGGTGTACGTGAACACGGATTATATCGTGGAATGGGAGAATCTGGCAAAATACTCCACGCATCCGTTAGCGGGCAAATACAAGCAAGGGGTGTGTTGTTACCGGAACGTGATGGGGCGGGAGGAACCTTGCCCCGGTTGCGTGATGCGGGAAGCCATGTTTTCCGGCAAGGTTGAGGTTAAGGAATTGGAGTTGGAGGGCGATGTTGTCGTCGAAGTGGTGGCGACGCCCGTCTCCGGCGTGAAAGGCGGGAAACCCCGGGGAGTGGTGTTGAAATACGAGGATGTGACCGAGAGGCGTCGTGTCGCGAAAGAGTGGTTGCGGGCGAAGGAGGCGGCAGAGGCTTCCGATAAATTGAAATCGATGTTCCTCTCGAACATGAGCCACGAGATCCGCACGCCCTTGAATGCCATCGTGGGATTTAGCGAGTTGCTGACGCAAACGGAGGAACCGGGGGAGAGGGAAGAATATATCGCTATCATCCAACGAAATAACGAGTTGTTGCTACAATTGATCAATGATATTTTGGATTTGTCGAAGATCGAGGCGGGAACGCTGGAATTTGTTTACACGACGGAGGATATGAACGAGTTGTTGCACAGCCTTGAGCTGAGCAGCCGCCAGAAGATCGTTGATAACCCGGATGTCGAGATCGCTTTTACTTCCCGGCTGGACGAATGCGTCATCTACACGGAGAAGAATAGGGTATTGCAAGTGTTATCCAATTTCATGAGCAACGCCCTGAAGTTCACGACTCGCGGGCACGTGTATTTCGGGTACGAGCGGAGGGGGGGATGAGCTACGTTTCTTTGTTTCCGACACAGGACGAGGCATTCCGGCAGACAAGCAATCCGATATTTTCAAGCGTTTTATCAAGCTGGACAGTTTCACGAATGGGACGGGGTTAGGGTTGGCGATATGCCAGACCATCGTGAACAAACTGGGAGGAGCCATCGGCGTGGAATCTGGGGAAGGGCAAGGGAGTACCTTCTGGTTCACGTTGCCTCTGAAACCGGGGGATAACGTACAATAACACGAAGTACAAGTTAAGGGGTAATCCTATACATAACCCGAGTGAATTCAACTTCATTCGGGGATGAGTACCGGTGCAGTTCCGTGTATAAAGCTTTTAATATACTATAGGTTCGCTGTAGATTCGCTGTTCTAATACAGGGAATCTACAGCGAACCTACAGCGAATCTACAGCGTTATATACGGTAATGTACCGGAATTACACCCCGAGTATTTTGGAAGTCATGGGTGCCTTCCCCTTGTTTAGGGTTGATATAATCCATAGATTTCACGGGTAAATCTACTAGAAAACAGAACCTTTAGGCTTGTTTTTCGAGGTCGGCACGGGATTTACTCTGTGTCACGAGGTAGACGCCGAAAAAAACGAGGGCGGCGGCAACGGTTTTTTCCCACGTGAAGACGTCTTGCCCGATGAGGATTGCCACGATCGAGGCGATGATGGGTTGGGCGTTGTTGTACATGCTGACCGTGGTTGGGCGAATACGTTTCAGGGCGATGGGGACGAGCAAGTAGGCGACCCCGGTTGCCATGATGACGATATAAAAAAGGCGCAACAGGGCGTTTAGGTCGAGTACCGGTGTCGTGAATATTTTGGATTCGCTGAGTTTGTCGAACCCGAGGGGGAAGGCGATGAGGGTGGCGAAGAAGAACATCCATTTCATGAGGGTGATTGGGGAATAGCGTTGCGAGATAGTACGGGTGATGATGAGGTAGGTGGCGTAGGTCACGATGTTCACGATGCAAAGGAGGTTGCCAAGCATATTATGGGGGCCGCCACCCGCGGGGGAGGATTGCAGAATTAACAACAATGCCCCGCATGCCCCGATAAAGACCCCAGTTGCTTTTTTGCCCGTGATGGGTTCTTTCAGGAATGCGGCAGCCATGAGCATCACGATGACGGGTGTCATGGCGGCGATGAGGGAGATGTTAACGGGAGAGGTGTATTGCAGGGCGACTGCGAATGACAGTTGTGCCCCGATAAGCCCGAAAAGGGCGGCGAAGAATAGTATTGCCAAGTCTTTGACACTTACTTTTTCCCGGGGAATAAACAGGGAGATACACCAGAAAATGACGGTGGCACTCGACATCCTGACCAGTGTCAGGGCAAACGGGTTAATCCACTCGGGAACGAGCGTTTTAGCGATAGGCGTGTTCAGCCCGAAGATAACGTTGGTCATCAGTATCGCGATGTGTCCTTGCCATTTTTCTCTGGTCATTGTGAATCGGAATTAGGTGTCAGGTACAAAAGTAGGGCTAAAATCAGAGATATGTTTCGGGATTTTATTAATTTTGAAAATTAATACTGAATGTGGATTTGTATTTGTTCGGGAGTGTCGGGGCTTTAATTGATATAGGAATATGGAAGAACGCCAGGAATATCGGGACATGGAGGTTTTGACGAGGGATTTGAAAGCAGGCAAAGAAGCTGCTTTTGATTTTCTTTTCCGTACTCGTTACAAGAATTTGTGCCGTTTTGCGGCGACGTTCGTGGTGCATTTTGACGTGGCGGAGGATATCGTGCAGGAGATTTTCGAGAAGATATGGCAGAAAAGTGCCCGGATAGAGGAAGGCGAATCCATTGACAGTTACTTGTTTGTTGCTGCACGAAACGCTTGTTTCACGTACTTGAAGAATAAGCGGGAGCGGGTGGATCTGGAGGAATTGAAGTCGCAATTGGAGGCTCCCGAGGAAGTGGTCGAGTTCGATAACGCGGAGTTGAATCGCTTGTGGGTGGAAATCGAGAAGTTACCCCTGCAATGTAAGGCGGTATTCAAATTGGTCGTGCTGGAGGATATGAAATACCGGGAGGTGGCAGAAGCCTTGGATATTTCGGTGAACACGGTAAAAACGCAGGTCAAGATTGCCTATAAGACCTTGAGGGAAAGTTTGCAACGAGAGCAATTCTCTCTTATTCTGTTGCTTTACGGGCGGAAATAATAAGGTTATATCTTTTTTGAAAAAAAATCTCTTTTTTCTTCACCCTGTTTTTGAGTTTTGAAGTACTCTATATAAAAAGCATGAAGAATGAAGATAAGTGATAGAATATACGAGTTGATTTCCGGAAAATTGAACGATGCTTTGTCGGCAGAGGAAGAACGGGAACTGGCGGGTTGGTTGGAGGCTGACGGGGAGCACGAGGTGATTTTCGAGGAAATGAGGAAGCTGCATACACAAGCGAAGTTGTTGCGGCGGGAGTTCACGCCGGATGTGGAAGGGACGTTGAGAAAGTTGAAAGGACATGGAAGGAAACAGGTCGGGATGCGTGTTTGGTGGAAGTACGCGGCGATGTTTATTTTGCCGTTGGGGATAGCGTTGGTTTTATGGCAGGGGTTGAAGGAAGAGAGAGAGAAACAACACAGGCAATTCAGCACGGTGGCTCGTCCGGGGTCGGAACGGGCGGTTTTGAGGCTTTTTGACGGGCAGACGGTGGTGCTGGATAGCACGTCGGGGAGCACGTTGTTGGCGAAGAGCGGGAACGTGCGGGTGGAGGTGGATTCCAATCGGTTGTTGCGTTACTCGCCGGAGGACACGGTGACCGGTTCACGGGAAATGAAGAACAACGAGTTGATTGTACCGCGGGGCGGGGAGTACCAGATCGAGCTGGCGGACGGGACAAGGGTATGGTTGAATTCGGCGACGAAGCTCATTTTCCCGCGAAATTTCACGGGGGGCGAGAGAAGGGTGGTATTGTCGGGCGAGGCGTTTTTCGAGGTGGCTCGGGACGAGAGCAAGCCTTTTATCGTGGAGACTTCCCGCATGGACGTGAAGGTGTTGGGTACGCGGTTTAACGTGAATGCTTACGCGGATAATGACGAGGTTTCCGCCACGTTGGTGAACGGTAGCGTGGAGGTGTCCTCGGGCAAGCAGAAACCGATGGTGCTGGTGCCCGGCGAGCAGGCTTACGGGAATGCGGGTGAGTTGGAGAAACGGGAGGTGAACGTGCGGTTGTACACCTCGTGGATCGACGGACGGTTCCTGTTTAACAATGCGGAGTTGGAGGAGATTGCGAAGCAGGTTTCCCGCTGGTATGACGTGAAAATATTTTTTGCGAACGAGAGCGTGAAGAAGATCCGGTTCACGGGTGGTATGGTGAAGTTCAAGCCGCTGGATGATCTGATCCGGATGATCGAGAGTACTAGCCCGGTGCGTTTCAGCGTGAAAGGGAAAACGATAGTGATTTCGGAGGAATAAATAAATACCGGAAATGTATAGCGACATTCCCGGCACTTGATAAATAATGTCTTGCCCGACGTTTGGCGATGGAGGACAAGACGAATTATGAACCTTAAAAACAAATGTATGAAAAAAAATTGTGATTTGGGGCTTTATCTCCCCAGATGGCTAAAAAAAATTTTATTAGTCATGCGAATAACAGGAATTTTATGTTTGGTGTGCGTGATGCATTTATCGGCAGCCGTTTATTCCCAGACGGCTCGTATCAATTTGAAAATGAAAGATGCTACGATCGAACAGGTGCTGAACCGGATAGCGGAGTCGACGAAAATGGATTTCTTTTACAGCAATTCGAAGATTGACGTGTCGAAGAAGGTGAACGTCGACTTTTTTGACACCACACTGGAAGAGGCATTGCGCACGATATTTAAGGGAAGCGACGTGAAGTTTGAGATTGCGGATAATTTCGTGGTCATTCATTATGTGCGTGCGCTGGTGGCTGCCGATACCTTGAAGAAGATCACGGTGACGGGTACGGTGAAGGATTCGGAGGGGATGACGTTGCCGGGGGTGACTATTCAGGTGAAAGGCACGACGATCGGGTTCACCACGAATGTTGAGGGTAAGTTTAATTTCGATTTGCCGCAGCGGGATTCACTGGTGTTGATTTTTTCGTATGTCGGTTTCCAGAAGCAGGAAGTACGGCTAAAGAAGGATAACAAGCCACTGAATATCGTGATGAAGAATGATTTGGCGGAGATCGACGAGGTGGTGGTAACCGGAATTTTCAATAAGCCGAAAGAGAGTTTCACGGGAGCGGTGAAGCATATCACGAAGGAGGATATTATGGCGTTCGGGAGCCGGAATTTGTTACAGACGTTGAGTAATATCGATCCTTCATTTTTGATCCGGGAGAATAATACGTATGGTTCTGACCCGAATATATTGCCGGAAATTCAGATTCGGGGGGTGTCGAGTTTGCCGGATATCACGAATTTACAGACGTATGCCCGTGCGGAGTTGAATCAACCGTTGTTCGTGTTGGATGGTTTCGAGGTATCGCTGGAGCGGGTGATGGACTTGAACCCGACAGACGTGGAGTCGGTGACGATATTGAAGGATGCGAGTTCCACGGCTATATACGGTTCCCGTGGGGCGAATGGCGTGGTTGTTATCACGTCGACTAAGCCGCGGCAGGGTAAGTTGAAGATTTCTTACACGGCGGGATTGAGTCTGGAGATTCCCGATCTTTCGAGTTATAATTTGTTGAATGCGAAGGAGAAGTTGGACGTGGAGGTGCGTGCGGGGTTGTATGATGATGTTTCGACGAGGTACTTGTACGAGGAGGCTGCCCGGGGTGTGGCAGAGGGTGTGGACACGTATTGGATCGGCAAGCCTGTCCGCACGGGAGTGGGACAACAGCATACTTTGGGTTTGAGCGGAGGTGACGAGCAGTTTCGTTATAATTTGTCTTTGGCGTATAATTCCAACCAAGGTGCGATGAAAGGGTCTTTCCGGAATAATTTTAACGGTTCGTTGTCTATCAGTTATTTGTTGAAGAATCTTCGTTTCACGAATACGGTTTCCCTAGGATTGAATAATTCGGAGGACAGTCCTTACGGGACGTTTTCGGATTACGTGAAGATGAACCCGTACTGGTATCCTTGGGATGAGGAGGGCAATCTGGTCCCCACGTTCAACACGTTCCCGAATTCGGGAGGAAGTACGGTTGCCAACCCGTTGTACGATGCCTCGTTGCCGAGTTTTGACAAGACGAAATACACGAATATCCGAAATCAGCTCCGGGGAGAGTGGGATATTTTTAAAGGCATGAAAATTGGCGGAGGGTTCGGCTACACGAAACAAACGGATCGAAGCGACCGTTTTCAACCGAGGTCTCATTCCGGTTTTTTGCAGGTGTCGGATGAGGATTCCAAGGGGAGCTATGACTGGAGATACGGGGAAATGTCTTCTTACCAGTTTGAGGCGACAGCCAGTTACGGGAATACTTTCGGGCGGCATAGTGTTTATGCCGGGGCGAACTGGAGTATGCAGGAGAACCAGAATAGCCAGTACACGATTTTGTTACAGGGGTTCCCGAATGATAATTTGAATGATATTTCTAATGCAAACAGGTTTGCCAGGGAGCGTCCCACGTCGACAGAGACAACAAGGCGTCAGATCGGAATTGTGGTGACGGCGAACTATAATTTTGACAGCCGTTATTTCGTGGATTTTTCTTACCGTACGGACGGGGCTTCTTCTTTCGGTTCGAATAAACGGTTTGCCCCGTTCTGGTCTGCCGGTATCGGCTGGACGGTTAGCCAGGAGAAATTTATCCAGAATCATTTGCCTCAGATCGAATTGTTGCGCTTGCGTTATTCTTATGGGGTGACGAGTGCTTTAGGTTTTCAGCCTTATCAGTCGTTGACGACATACCAGTATGATTGGACAAGCCGTTATCGGGGGAATATCGGGGCCACGATGCGGGGTATCGGTAATGATGATTTGCGTTGGCAGAACACGTACCAGCATAATTTGGGAGTGGATATTTCTTTATTTAACGGGTTGATTGCTATAAACGGGAATTATTATCATAAGGAGACGACGAACCAGATTTCTACGTTGGGGCTGACTTATTCCCATGGGTTCGACGGGTACACGGAGAACTCGGGGACGATGCGCAACGTGGGATTGGATTGGGAGCTTTCCGTTTATTTGTTGCGGAATAAGAATATATCTTGGTCAGCACGGGCGGCATTTTCTCATAACAAGAATACGATCGTGAAGTTGTCCGAGGAGATGAAACGGAGAAACGAGGAAACGATTAATAATCAGACTGGTGCTTTTATTTATTTGCAATACCGGGAAGGGCAGTCGATGGATGCTATTTATACCTTTATTTCGCCGGGAGTTGATCCGGCAACGGGTAGAGTGCTCTATATGGATAATAACGGGAATGTGTCTGACGGTTATGATATGTATTCCAAAGTGTATTGCGGGAACGAGATTCCCAAGATCAACAGCCGTTTGAGTACGGCGTTCCGTTACAAGACGCTGTCTGTAAATTTGAATTTTGAGTTGAGGCTCGGGGGGCAGAAGTTTAACCAAACGTTGTTGGATAAGGTGGAAAACGCAGAAGTACGTTTTAACGTGGATCGGCGGGTGGCTACCCAGCGTTGGGAGAAACCGGGTGACGTGACCCGTTACAAGGGGTTGAATAATGACACGAATACGCCGGCTAATTCCCGTTTCGTGGCGGATGAATCGACGTTTATTCTTCGGAATGTAAATATTCAGTATGATTTTCCCCGTCGGATAAGTAAATTCTTCGGGATGGAACGGTTGAGTGTATCCGGTAATTTGAATGACTTGTTTTATCTTTCCACGATTGAGCAGGAACGGGGAATTAGTTATCCGTTCTCTGTCAGACCGTCATTTTCATTATCATGTACGTTTTAAATAGAGATATTATGAAGAGAATGAAAATATTTGCATGGGCTATTTTGATTGTAGCAGGATTGAGTGCGTGTACGGATTGGTTGACGGTACAACCTAAGACGGAGGTGTCAAAGGATGATATGTTTAAAAGTTCGGGAGGATTTCGCGATGCTTTGATCGGAGTGTATACCTTGATGCGAGAGAATAATTACGCTCCCGACGGGAATCTGGTGACCGGGATGGTGGAGTATATTGCCAATCTTTGGTACTCGGAGAGTAACACGGAGTCGGGAGATTTTGCGGCTCATAATTACCGGGGAGATGCGGTGGAAAGGGCTAACGGGGAATTGTTTTTACAACAATATAAGGCGATCACGAATTTGAATCAGATGTTGGCGTACGTGGAGAATGGTGTTTTGACGAATCGGGAATATGCCTTGTATAAAGGAGAAGCTTTGGGATTGAGGGCTTATCTGCATTTCGATTTGATACGTTTGTACGGTCCGATGCCGACGAATGTACAGGAGGGACGGCGTTATTTGCCTTACGAAACGATGGTTTCCTTGGAAAATTATACTTATTCGACGTACAACGAGTATATGGGGACGTTAATTGCTGATCTGGATTCGGCGGAGGTTTTGCTGGCTCGGGTAGACCCGATCATCACAACGTCGAATTCGGTTTTGAATGCTGCTAATGAATACCGGCAGAACCGGATGAATTATTATGCGGTTTTAGCCGAGAAGGCTCGGGTGTATTTGTGGATGGGAAATCGGGCAGAGGCGTTGCGTTATGCCCGTTTGGTGAAGAACGCTGCCTTGGAAGGGATTACTCCCCAGTTCACGCTGGGTCCGACTTCGGCTCTCGGACCGGTAGGGGGAAGTGGCAGTAATGATTTCGTGTTCTTTAACGAGCAGATATTTGCCGCGTATATAGAGGATTTTAATGATTCGCAGATGGCGTCAGCATCCAACTCGTACCAGTATCAAAATAATTATTGGATAGAGGAGTTGTTTCCGGTAGTAAACGGAGAGACGGATATCCGTTTGTATCAATGGTATTCATCGACATGGAATGCTTCGGCGGGTATGTACAAGCGTTCCACGAGGAAGTATTCCGGTTTGAGATCGACGGAAACTACAAATGCTTCCCCGTCCCGCGGGGTGCCTCTGATACGGCTTGCGGAGATGTACTTGATTATCGCGGAATGTGCACCGCTGGATGAGGCAAACGAGGTGTATCGTGAATTGTTGAACAGCCGGAATGCCCCAGTGACGACGTTGACGGAGACGAACCGGGAAGAGGTGCTGACGACGGAGTACATGAAAGAGTTTTACGCGGAGGGACAGATGTTTTATGTTTATAAACGTCGCGGGACGGAACAGATGCGTTGGAGCAGCCACACGTGTGGGGAGAGCGATTACGTGGTGCCTTTGCCCCGCAGAGAAACGAGTATAGAAGATAGTTATTAAAAATGGAAGTCATGAAAAACAATTTATATCTATTTATTGCGTTGCTGCTCTTGTGTGGCGGGTGTGAAAAGGCGTTGCCGGGTTTCGCGGAAGAGTGGCATGGGGTCCAATTTATACTGGACGGAGGATATAACGCAACCCTTAATGATCGGGTGAAGAGTAATTATTCGTTTTATGGTAAAGATGCATCGCTGGTGCAAGATACTGTTTGGGTGAGAGTGCGCCCGCAAGGGGCGTTGCCTCAGAGAACCAGCTATGTACGTTTTGAGCAATTTCAGGAGACTCGTTGGGATTATGAGTATGACGAGTTGGGGCACGTGGTCGATTCTACGCTTTACGAGTATCCCGACCAAGCGAAGCCAGGAGTGCATTACGTGGCATTCGATGATGCCCGGGTTGCGGGTTTGATGAAATTAGAGGAGGGGGAGTTGGAAGCCCGGATACCTGTGATCGTGTTGCGCGATGTTTCTTTGCAGGAGAAGCCTTACACGTTGAATTTCAGGATTGTGGATTCCGATGATTTTTCGGCGGGGGATAGCCACTATTGCCAGGCACAGATCGTGATAAGCGATTGTTTGGTGCGACCTCTCAATTGGTCTTGGCGTTTCGGAACTTGGAGCGTGGTACGGCATGATTTTATGAACCGGGCTTCGGGAGTATTTTGGGATGAAGATTTTATTGCATCCGTGAATAGTAACGAGGAGTTATTGAGTTATTACATTTACGTGTTCAGGAGGGAGTTGGTGAAGGAAAATGCAGCCCGGGCAGAGGACGGTTTGCCCCCGTTGAGGGATGACCCGAATGACCTGAGTACCGAGATCGCTTTTAATTAGGTTATGAATTAAATGAATGAATGAGATGAAATCAAATAGATATACATTGTTGTTGGTGTTATTTGTGGGGCTTTTCCTCACGTCTTGTTATGACAAGGATAACACGATACACCGTTTGCCTGATTTGCAGATAACGAATATTTCGGTGGGATCGGTAAAGACGGGAGATGAGTTGAATTTACACCCGATTGGGATGTTGGGAGGCGAAGAGGTGGAATGCACGTATCAATGGTATCGTTATCATGGCAATGAACCGGAATTGATTTATGAGGGGCAAGATTTGGTGTGGCGGGTGGATACGACCGATTTTGTAAATATCGGTTTGGATGTGACGCACGTGGAGACGGGAATCATGATTTCCGAGGTGTATAATTTCAAGATCACTCCCCGTATCGAACGCGGTTGGATTGTTTTGAAAGAGAATGCTGAGGGGAATACGGATATGGATGCTTTTCTTATGACGGGTAATGATGTTATGGAGTTGGCAGAGAATTTGTTGGCGGAGCCGCTGGAAGGGAAACCGGTGGCATTGCTTGAGGCGGGGAAGTACTATTGGTATCACCCGATCACTCTTGTGCGAGAGGAAAGATTAGAATGTTTGTTACCCGTGAGCGAGAAGAGTATTGGGTGGTACCGGATTAAAGATGAGGTGATGATGTTGTCGGGTGATGATATGTTTTATGAACCTTCTCCCGTGGCGACAAGAAAATTTGAGGCGTCGGGAGCTTTTGGATCTACTATTGCCATAGCGTTGGTGGACAACGGAAGGGTTTCCCGGACGCTTGCCTCGTATTCGGGTTCAAGGTTTATGCCGGAAATTGTCGGAAACTATAAATTAGCTCCTTGGTTGATTACCGGGGTGTCTATGAATCTGCTGGTAGGGTACGATGAGCTTACTTCGTCTTTTGTTATGGTGGGTGATGATGCGTTGTCTTATTTCCCGAATACTTACCGGGAAGGGGATGATGTACAAATTTCCAGTAACGGTATGGATGCCGATCTGTTGTTTTTCGGGCAGACACATGGGAATCTGGATCCTAATTATTCGTCGTATCCTGCTTATGGTCCGGGAATCGGTTATGCGTTGATGAGGAAAAAGGGGAATACGGAACAAGTGGAATTGTATGGTTTGAATTTCAGGGAAGCCACGAGTTACGGGACTATTTATAGCCCGATACGTTTTCATCGGACGATAGAAGTTTCTGCTTGTCCTGAGTTTGCATCAGCAGACTTCTACACGTTGCATCAGGATAAGAAGATTCTTTATTTCGTGAAGGATAATGTTTTGCATTATTACGATATTGAGAATGACCGGTTCGTGAAGGATTGTCATGTGTTTGATGGGGAGGTTACTTTCTTGAAATTCGTGGGTAATAACTATGATCTAAGTGATTCGTGGGATGCCATTCAGTATAATTATACGTTTAACCGTTTGATGGCGGCTACTTGTTCCGGGGAAGATTATAGCGTGTACACTTTTGAAGAGAATGATAATGGAAATTTGGTTTTAAGACCGGAGAGAACTCTCGAGGGGCGTGGAAAGGTGAAAAAGATGTTGTGGTACGGGTATAATCCGACAGGATTTTTGTCCAAGTTACCTTCAAATATTTACATTTACAATTAGTTGATTTATAGTTCGGATGACCTCTTCGGTGCGTGTGGAGGTCATCTATTTTAATTTTTGTGTTATGAAGAAATTTTTATTATTTGTTGTGGCGTTATTGATGCTGCAAGTGGGGGCTTTTGCCCAAACGAATTTTGAGGAGTTGACACTGGATAAAGCTTTGGATAAAGCGAAGGCAGAGGGAAAGTTGGTGTTTGTTGACATGTACACGTCGTGGTGTATGCCGTGCAAGTATATGGCGAACACGATATTCCCGAAAGCGGAGATGGGGGAATACTTGAATCCCCGATTCGTGTGTTTGAAGATAAATGCGGAGGAGGGTGAAGGTGTGGAGATCGCTAAACGATATGAAATTGCGGCTTTCCCTACATTTTTAATATTGAACACGAGTGGGGTGGTGCAACATCGGATTGTCGGGGGAAGCGAGACGGTTGCCGATTTTATCAAGCGGGTTGCCGAGGGGTTGGATGAGAATACGGCAATCGGGGTACTTGCCGCCAGATACGAGAAGGGCGATCGGGAGGTGTCTTTCCTGGCGAATTATGCTAGGGCTTTGTTGGCGGTTGATGATCCGAAAGTGTTGGAGGTTGCCGAGGTGTTGATCAAGGGATTGAGTGACGAGCAACGGGTAGATTCGGCTTACTGGTTCGTGTACGAGCATCCGGCGTTGACTCCGGTGGGGTCGCCAAATATGGAGTATTTGTTAGCGAATGCCGTTCGTTTTCAGAAAAGCGTGGGGGAGGAGCGTGTGAACGAGAAGATTGCAACCGCCTTTGATTTAAAGTTGACGAATATGATCACGGGACGGGATAAACAAAGCGGGGTGGAGGCGATTGATGCGATAGAGAAAGAGATGGAGGGGTATAAGTTCCTGAGCAAGCCTCGTTTGAAGATGTTTGCCGAGATAGCCCGGGCACAGCGGAGCGGGGATATTGAAAAGTTGTTGGCGGTTTGTGAAAGAGATATTCCACAGATTGAGCATGAGCATTTGTTGGCAGTGTTTTTTCCTTTGTCGTTGACTATTAAACGAAATGGGGATGCAGGACAACAGGAACGGATATTGAAGCTGGCAAAGAAACTCTTGGAGGAAACGACGAATGATAAGTTTAAGTTTTCGCTAGGGCAATTTATCCCGTACGCATTGGAGAAAAAGTGACCGAATGGAAAGATATTGTTTCAGATGGTTGGGTGTTGGCTTGCTTGTCCTTTTTTTGGGGACAGCAAGTCATGCACAAAAGGTGGTTTACCGGGATTATGATCGGCTGGGGTGGGCGATACTCGATTCGTTGAAGCGTCCGGGAGAGGCTTCTTTGTTCAAGGGAATGAGTACGTTGAAACAGGAATGCCGAACGCTGGTCGAGGAGACTACCGTAGACGTGAAGTCTTGCCCTGCCGGAAAACGGAAGTTGAAACCGAGGGAGATTATAGAGGATAGGCAGGGGAGTGTGTTGATGATGTTTAAGTATTTACGTCCCACGACCCGTCCGGAAGCAATAGAGCCGTGGGCTACCGCGGTGGTGTTGTCGGAGGACGGAGTGTGCGTGACGAATTGGCACGTGTTCTGGCAATTGATTGACACGATTGCACGGTTGGATGCGCGGGATAGTCTTCTTTTCGTGGCGACAGAGGCAGGGAAGGTATATTCGATTGCCTCGATTCTTAGTTATAGCCGGAGTGGGGATTTGGCTTTTTTCAAGATTGATACCCGGGGAGACCGCTTGGAACCGATGCCGATGGGGCAAGACATTGCGGTGGGAGAGAATGTGCATGCATTGACGAATCCGGCGGGGTATCCTTACGTGTACACAAGCGGGGTGGTTTCCCGCACGTTTACCAAGGAGGCGAATAATCCTTTTGGCAACCGGGTGGAGATCACGGCAGATTTCGCGAAAGGTTCCAGTGGGGGACCGATTATGGATGACCGGGGAAATATGATAGCCATGGTGTCCTGCCTTCACCCGATATTTTATGTGGAGCAACCTCCTTCTGATAAGCAGATGGGGATAAAGGAATGTATTCCGGTAAGTTCGATCATGCGGTTGATGAAGGGGAAGCGGGATTGATTTTATGGATGTTTAGAATAAAAAGAATCAGGTATGAAAAAGTATTTATATATTTCGTGTGTCATTTTTTTGTTGTTTGCCATTTCCCGGGTAGCGGAAGCCGGGAATCGGGCGGACACGACCGAGTTGAAAAAAGGGGATAAATGTCCGGAATTCGTGTTTAAGGATGCCGGAAAGAAGGATCACACGTTGCGGGAGTTCAAGGGAAAATATGTCTTTATTGACGTGTGGGCTTCGTGGTGTTATCCTTGCAGGAAGGAGTATCCTTATTTACAGGAACTGGAGAAAAAGATGAAGGGGCGGAATATCGTTTTTGTCGGGATTTCTTGTGATGATGCGGAATGGCGTTGGACGGGTGCGGTGGGAATGATGGAGGGAGTGCAATGGTGGATTGCTGGGAGAGAGGCATTTATGAAGGCATTCAAGGTGGACCGAATTCCTCGTTTTATTTTGTTGGATCGGAAAGGACGGGTGTTGAAATTGGAAATGACAAGACCTTCCGATGCGAACACGGAGAAGTATTTAATGGGTTTGAAGGGGATAAAATAGTTTTTATAGATTGTTTTTAATAGAGTAATTGTTATGAGGAGAATGGTGAAGACTTTGTTTGTGTGGTTTGTGTTTGTGAGTGGCTGTTGTTCTTGTGTGCAGAAGGCAAAAGATATGGAGTTAGTGTTGCATTTGCCTATGGATTATTCTTTCGAGATTAGTTTGGAAACAGCGGATACTATTTTGAATTTAGTGGTGGATAGTACGAAGACGGCAGTAGCCCGCTTGCCGTTGGCGAACAGTTGTTACGGGCGATTGTGGGTGGGGGATAGGCATTTCCCCTTGTGGTTGGAGGCGAGTACATCGTTGGATGTCACGTTGGAAATGAACGTGCTCTATTTTAAAGAAAACTCCGAGAAAATCAATGCTTATTTGAACCGGAAATGGTATAATTCAATCAATTTTCGGGATTATGGCATGGAAGATCTCTCTTTTCGGACTAAATTGGACAATATGGTGCAGGAACAGGAGCAGGTGTTGGACACGAGTGGATTTGATCCGTTTTTCATGAATTTGGAAAGGAAACGCATGCTTTATGACCGGCGTTATGAGTTGGCTTCCAATATTGTTTACGGGGGACAAGGAGACCGGACACTTTCCGGGGATACATTTATGGAGTTGCGGGAAAGTTTGACGGAAGATTCTACCGCATGGGGTATATTGGAGTATGCGGAGTCTGTCCAACAAGCGATTCACGTGTTGGCTCGGATGGAGGAGTCTTCTGTTAATTCGAAAACTTTGTTGATGAATGTATTGAAGATAGCGACGGAGAATCTGAAGGATATGCGGTTGATTGAATTTGTGGTGGCCCGGAGCGTGTTATCATACGTGAGGTCGCACGGGATGGAGGGAATAGAGGAGATGGAGCGTGTTTTTCAAGAACGTGTAAAACGGACGGATTATTTGGCTGAATATAATCAATACATTGAACGAAACAAACCTTTGCTAAAAGGGCAACCGACTGTTCCTTTCACGTTTCAAGATGTAGAGGGGAAAGACGTGAGTTTATCTGATTTGAAAGGGAAGTATGTGTATATAGACGTGTGGGCAACGTGGTGTGGACCTTGTAATGCGGAGATCCCTCATTTGAAAGTGTTGGAGAAGAAATTGCATGGACGAAATATTTATTTCGTGAGTATTTCTTGTGATGAAAGTAAAGAAGCATGGTTGAAGTTTGTTAAAGATAAAAAGTTGGATGGCATTCAGTTGATTATGGGAGAGGATCGTTCGTTTATGGAATCCATTCTTTGTAGTGGTATTCCTCGTTTCTTGTTGATTGACAAGGAGGGAAATTACGTGAATGCGAATATGTCCCGTCCCTCGGATCCGAAGACGTTGGAGGTATTGGAGAATTTACCCGGGTTGTAAAACAGAATGCGTGCTTTTGACTGGTATGGAGTCGTTCCGGTATGTTCCGGGGCGACTTCTTCTTGTTTCTTTTGAATTAATTTCCGTTATTTGTGGTTGTTATCTTATATACAGGAAAGAATATGATTGCGAAAAAGGATATGGAATACTTTGTGACGCAAGCGCACCGGTATGGCGCAGTGGGGTTGATGCTTTGCAGTAGCGGGAATTTGTCTTGGCGGATCGGGGAGAAGGCTCTCGTTTCGGGGACGGGGTCGTGGCTGCCTGTTTTGACGGGGGAACGGGTGGCGGTATGTGATGTCGTGACAGGGTTGTCGGAGAATGGGGTGCGACCTTCCATGGAGAGTGTTTTTCACCTCGGGGTAATGCGGGAACGGGCGGACGTGAACGTGGTGTTGCATTTCCAGTCGGAGTACGCTACCGTGGTGGCTTGTATGAAGGAGAAACCGAAGAATTTCAACGTGACGCTGGAAGTGCCTTATCACGTGGGGGAGATCGCTGTGATTCCTTATTATTGTCCGGGTTCGCCGGAATTGGCACAAGCGGTTATCGAGGCGATGCGGGATCACGATGCCGTGTTGATGAGTAATCACGGGCAGGTGGTGTGCGGGAAGAATTTTGATGATGTGTTGCAGCGTGCCTTGTTTTTCGAGATGGCTTGTCGGATTATCGTGCAAAGTGGGGGAGCCTATGATGTACTTGGAGAGAAGGATGTGGAGGATTTGAAAAGATTACGTTTTAATTCTCGATAATTATTTGCATCTTTGTATTAAAAAGACAGGAGTTTAGTTAGAATTGGCTGATGTAATATGGAGCATTTTATTGAAAACGTGAACAAGAAACGGGAGGGGGCATGGAGTGAGTTGTACAGGAGGTTTTATCCTGCTCTTTGTAACTATGCCTTGAAGATCGTGAGAGATGCGGATGTGGCGGAGGATGTTGTTCAGGATTGTTTCATTAAAATATGGGATTCATATATTCAGTTTGAAGATGTGCCGTCATTGACGGCTTATTTGTTCCGTGCGGTGTACACCCGCTCACTGAATCTGGTGAGGGATCTGGGATATGCCCAAGGGTTGCACGAGAAATGGGGAGAAAAGATGCTGGAGGAACAGGAGGAGATGGATCCGGTGATCGAGATTGCGGTGGAAGAGGATGTCGTGAATAAGTTTTATGCTATTATAGATGAATTGTCCGAGCAACAGCGGGAAGTGGTGTTGATGAGCATGGATGGAGCGAAGGTGAAGGAGATCGCGGAGAAGTTGCATATCAGCGAGAATTCCGTTAAAACTCAAAAAAAGAGGGCTTATGCTTATGTACGTGAGCGTTTGGGGGAAGGACTCGGGGCGATACTTTTCTTGTTATTCTCGTGAAAACTATTTTTTTCTTTCAAGATATCATTTTCTTTAAAAATTTTGTCACCCGTTTTTTTAAGTCATGTGTTCTTTAATTGAGAAGAAACATGAAATAATGAAAGACTGGAAAAATATAGCGAGTCGATCCAAGCGGGTTACGGATTATCTGAAAGGACTTTTTTTAGAAGAAGAAAGTCCCGAAAGTACGTTCACGGGTGACCCGATGGAGGAACGGATTGTCGAACGACTTTCCCGGGCGGATTATTTGCGACAGAAACGGGAAGAGCAGCGGCGTTTTGATGCGGATGCGGCTTTCGGGAAGTTGAAGAGGCGTAATCGTCGTCGGGTGATGATCCGGGTAAGTTCCGTGGCGGCTTCCGCGGCAATTCTTTTAGGGGTGATCTGGCTGTTTCAGATGGAGCCGGAGTCCGTGAAGAATGTACCTTTGACGAAAAAGGTGATTGTTCCCGGGGAACGGAAAGCTGTGCTCGTGTTGAACGACGGGCGGGAACTCGATCTGAAAGAAACACGAGCCACGAGAATAGAAACCGCGGAAGGCGTGATTCATATCGATTCGGTCGGGGTGATTCGTAGCGAGGAAAGCGGGGAGGGAGTTGCCGAGGATAGTTATAATAAATTGATTATTCCACGGGGAGGCGAGTATCATCTGGTTTTGTCGGACGGGACGAACGTGTGGTTGAATTCCGAGACGGAGTTGCGTTTCCCGATTCATTTCAAGGGAGATACCCGGCAGGTGTATTTGAAGGGGGAGGCTTATTTCGATGTAAAAACGAACTCGGGCAAGCCTTTTATTGTCAGTACGGCCGCGGGGGATGTGAAAGTACTGGGTACGGCATTTGACGTGGAGGTGTACGACACGACGAGAATCGTGGCAACGTTGGAAAGAGGGGCAATCAGTTACGTGCATGAATCACAGCCGGAAATTGTGTTGCGTCCCGGGGAGCAATTGGCTTATAAGCTAGGGAATGACCAACCTCGCGTGAGTAAGGTGAACACGAGATTGTACACGGCTTGGAAAGATCATCTTTTCTGTTTCGAAGAGCAGCGATTGTCGGAAATCATGACGATTTTGGCTCGCTGGTATGATTTGAAAGTGCGATTCATGTCGGAAGAACTGAAAAGCGTGGAGTTGTCCGGAACCTTGGATAAGTATGCGGACGTGAGCCAGTTATTGAGATTGTTTGAGTTAGGAACGAACGTGAAATTTGAAATAGAAGGTAATGTAGTGACTGTGAAAAAAGCAAAATAAAAAGGGATCGATACAGAGCGACCAAACCTTGAATCGAAACCCTTTTATCTAAGTGTTAAACTTATAAAATCAAACAAAGTTATGAAAAAAAATCCACCTAAAGTGTGGGTACGACCACATTGTGTCAAAAAAATTTCTAAAGTGATGAAATTGACTCTATTTTTTATGTTGTTTTTCTTTGTATCGGCTAGTGCCTTTACTCAGAAAGTGAATATCTCGGTGAAGTCAGATATGAGTTTGAACGAGGTATTGAAGCAGTTGAAAGATCAGTCGGGAATTCGTATCCTGTACGATGCGGGTAAAACAAAACAAGTGCAGTGCCGCGAGATGAAGATTTCGGATATGGAGATTGCCGAGGCTTTGAAACAGATATTAAAAGACACTCGTTTCGAATTTTTTGAAGAGGGTGGCGTATATATCGTTCGGGAAATCGCCGTGCAACAGGCTAAGGTGGTTCGTATTGTCGGGAGAGTGACCGATGAGAAGAAACAGCCTCTGGCGGGTGTTACCGTGCAATTGAAGGGCTTCGCGATAGGTACGGCAACGAGTGGAGATGGAAATTATCGACTTTCGATTCCGAATGCCCCGGAAAAGTTTTCTTTACTTTTCTCTTTTATCGGAATGGTAACGCAAGAAATTGCATACACGGGAAAAGACACGATCAACGTGGTGATGAAGGAAGACGTTGAAACGTTGGACGATGTTGTCGTGACGGGATACATGACTTTGGACAAGAGTAAATATGTCGGAGCGATCAATAAGGTGTATGCCAAGGATATTATGGTGCCGGGAGAGAGTACGATCGACCAGATGTTGCAGGGTGTGATCCCGGGAATGTCCGTGCGGATTACTTCCGGATTGGTGGGTTCTACTCCTAAAATCAGGATTCGCGGTACTTCTACTTTGTTAGGTAGTCAGGATCCGGTGTGGGTGGTTGACGGAGTGATTCAGCGTGACCCGCAACCGTTGAGCCAGACGGATGCCGCTCTTTCGAGTGATCTGGATAACTTGCGGGATATTGCGGCTAACGCGATTTCCTGGTTGAACCCGTCGGATATCGAGTCATTGACCGTGTTGAAAGATGCTTCGGCAACGGCAATCTATGGTTCCAAGGCCGCGAATGGCGTAATCGTGATTAACACGAAGAAAGCACAAGCAGGTTCCGCCTCTCTTTCTTATTCGGGAAGTTTTACTATCGGGCAACGTCCGCGTTACGGGTTGTACGATCGAATGAATTCACAGGAATTGATGCAGTTCTCCCGGGAAATGTACGAGGACCGCGTGCGTTATCCCAGTGCCGTGTTGCCCATTGGTTTTGCCGGGTTGGTGCAAAAATTGACGAACAAGGAGATTACTCATGAGCAACTGGTGGAGGAATATAATAAAATGGCAAATATGAATACGGACTGGTTTGATATTTTATTCCGTAATTCATTCAATCACAAGCATTCATTGAGTATCACTGGTGGTTCGGAAAAAATTTCCAGCCGTGCTTCTATCGGTATTTCCGAGGAGAAAGGGGAAGCCAAGGGGAACGAGGGGAAAACATTTACTGGTAGTTCAAATACCGTGTTGCAATTGATCCCGAATTTGAGAATCAGTTTGAACCTGAATGGAAGTTACCGTGAAATATTCGGTTTTGCTTATGAGGTTAGTCCTTTCAGTTATGCTTACAATACAGCACGGACAATTCCGTTGTATAATGAGGACGGAACGTTATATTACCACGAGAAATGGGGAAATTCCAGCACAGCCATATCCGGAAAGAATTGGTACGGGTATAATATTTTGAACGAGATTGATAACACGGGTAACGAGAACCGGACGAAAATGGTTTCTTCCAGCCTTGATCTTTCGTGGAAGATTTTGCCTTATCTGGAATACCAGGGATTGGTATCTTACACTGTGAGTTCGTCGGAAATGAAATCTTATGCCACGGAGTATTCCAATTATATCACTTCTTTGCGGGGATACGAGATTGGGGAGGTTGCAGCGAATAGTAAAGAAGAGAGTATGACACGGCTACCTTTCGGCGGGTTGTTGGTTACGGAGAATGCCACGACGAATACGTGGTCATTCCGAAATAGCTTGGTATTTAATAAATTGTTTAAAGAACGTCATAATGTGACGTTGCAAGTAGGATTGGAACTTTCTTCCAATACCTCTACGGGTTCGAGAAGTACGCGTTACGGTTATCTGCGTTACCGGGGAGAGGCTTTTGCATCCCTTCCGACGACCTATACGACAACTTATAACAGTACTCCGCAATTGAATCCTCTGTTAGAAACGATGAGAACGGCATCGTCGGTAACCAACCGGGAGAATAATTACGTCAGCGAATTTTTGACGGCGGTGTATTCTTTTGATAATCGTTATGTATTGAATTTTAATGCCCGTCTGGATGCTTCCAATCGTTTCGGGCAGGACAAGAACGATCGTTTCGAACCGACGTGGTCTATCGGGGGAAAATGGAGGGTCGGCAGTGAGCCGTTTACCCGGAACTGGAATTGGATGGAATCTTTGGATATATCCGGATCGTACGGGTATCAAGGAAATTCAGTGGAGGAAGTGTCTCCTTATCTGATCGCAAGGGATGGGGGATTAAGTTCATACTACAACCAGTACACGTTGAATATAAAATCTTTGCCTTATGAAAAGTTGGGTTGGGAGAAAACAAAATCATGGAATGCCAGTGTTGACCTTTCTTTCTTGAAGGGGCGGATGAATGTGGTATTCAATGCCTACGGTAAAAAGAGTGACGTGATTGCTTCCCGGCAGGTTCCGGGGGAAAACGGTATGTTGAATTCTCAGATTTTCGGAACCCAAATGAATAATAACGGGTACGAGTTAACCGTTAATTTTATTCCTATCCGTACGGAAGATTTAACATGGTCATTCTCTGTGAATACCGGGAAGGTAAACAATAAGATTCAGAATAACGAGCGGGTAAACGTGTTGGAAGATTTCTTGAATGGTACAGCTATCATTGACGGGAAGGCATATAATACGTTCTACTCTTATCAATTTAAAGAGTTGAGCCAAGAGAATGGAGAACCTCTTTTCTATAACATGGATATCGAGAAGACGAATGACTTTACTGAATTCTTGGTGCGTAGCGGTAATTTTGATTCGGATTTCACGGGAGGTTTCAATACACAAGTGAGATACAAACGTTTATCGCTAACGATGCAATTTGCCATGCAGTTTGGGGGGCAAGATCGTTTGCCCGAATTATATTCCGGTAGTTTGAAAGGGGTTCCTGCGCCGCAGGAGAATGTTTCCCGCCAGTTGAAGAATCGTTGGCGGAAAGCGGGAGATGAAACTAATATCCCTGCCGTGCCGAATTATAATAGCGCAAGTACATCCGGATATGTACAGTTGCCGGTGTTATCGGGAACGAATAGTACAACTCCCTACGTAATGTATGCAAATTCAGATATCCGGGTGGCAGATACGGATTTGATTCGTTGCCGTCAGATTGCTCTTACCTATAACGTGAGTGAAAAGATTTTGAAGGCTCTTCACATGAAATATGCAAGCATCAGTTGGAGCATGAGCAATCCGTTTATGATCGCTTTCGATAAGGCATGGAAAGGTTTAGACCCGGAAACGAAAGATTGGCCTGCTCGGAGGACGACCTCTCTTTCTTTGAATGTGACTTTTTAACGAGTAGAACCGATAAACAATAAAGAAATGAAAGAAAAAGTTTTATCAATAATATGTGTATTAGGAATCCTGATGGCTTCTTGTTCGGATTTCTTGGATTCCAAATCTCAGGATGAGGTGATACCTAAAACAACGAAGGATTTTCGCGAATTGTTATTAGGGTCGGGGTATCCTCAGCCCGGAGTGCACACTCATCCCATGGCGATCACCAGTTATATGGATGATGATGTTGATTGTGACGTGAATAACAATATGGCTGGTTCGAATCTTGTTAAGAATGTTTTTTCGGTTTACACGTGGCAACCTGATGCGGAAAAATACGAGTCGACGGTTATGAGCCCGGAATTGGCTTCCACTCCCTATTATGCTATGTACGAGCGAATCAAGGGTTGTAATGCCGTGTTGGATTATATCGATGATGCGATCGGTACCCAACAGGAGAAAAACCAGATCAAGGCGGAAGCCTTGGCAGTGAGGGCATTGTTTTATTTTTGGTTGGTGAATCTCTACGGGGAGCCTTACACGGAGAACCCGCGGGCGTTAGGGGTGCCCCTGAAACTTTCTTCTTCGGTAGAAGAAACTAGTATTGCCCGTACCACGGTAGAAAAGGTGTATGCTCAAATTTTGGAAGATTTGAATAAATCGGCAGAATTCTTCGGGGAAGCGAGCCGTGTAACTACGGATTACAGAATCAATCGACCGACCGTGGAGATTCTTCTTTCGCGGGTGTATCTTTACATGGGAAATTGGCAAAAGGCTGTGGAGGCGGCTACAGAAGCTATCCGGATAGGTGGAGAATTAACGAATTTGACCGCGATAGAAAGAGCGGGAGCTTTTGCTTGTACTAAATATTCTTCTCAAGAGGTCACTTGGGTGTATGGAGGTAGTGTGTCTACTTTTAAAATTGAAAGTGGTTTGAATATGTCTACCGAGTTAAGAACAGCTTATGGGGAGGATGATCGAAGAATGGATCTTTATTATTCGTATGATGCGGATAGAGGGCTGTATTACAATCAAAAGGAGGCTACATCGGCATTAGTGATAGAGGGAAATTCTCCAGGTTCGGCAATACGTATTTCCGAGGCTTATTTGAATCGGGCTGAGGCTTATGTACAATGGGAAAACAAGACTGCGGAGGCTTTGGCGGATTTGAATAAATTGCGTCGGAATCGTATCACGGATTATCAGGATGTATCCATCAGTGATCCCAAATTACTATTGGACGAGATTCGTTTGGAACGTCGTTTGGAATTTGCTTTGGAAGGACACCGCTGGTTGGATTTACGCCGTTACGGGATGCCTTCTATCAAACATACCTGGCTGCCAGGGGAAGGGATGGCATTACAGACTTACGTGTTGAAGGAGAAAGATCCGATGTATACTCTTCCCTTGCCGGAGGCAGTCTTGAGTATCAATCCGGAATTGACTCAAAATGTTTCGGCTTATGAACCGGAAAGAAAAGCAGAATAAAATTATGAATGATTAAAAGAGATTCGTTATGAAAAAAAGATATGCGATAGCAATGTTGATCTGGGGTATATTTTTGTGCTCTTGCTCGAAGGACGTGGCTTTGGGACCGGACGTGGAATTGGAAAGGGATTATGTATTGCCCCAGGGCGGGGATCCCGATGCGGACGAACGGATTATGGATCTGTATGAAAAGTACGGTTCTTATTTCCTGTATGATTTCACCGTGGCGGATTTGAACTGGAATCAAGTAGCCAATTCGATGCTGTATAAATTGGCTTTGGGAGAACCGAAATATGCCCTAGATATGTTGGATTTGCTGGACGAGGTATGGTTGAAATTTTATCCCGAGGAATTCTTGAAACAGAATCTGCCGTATCGAGTTTTTATGGCGGATACGGTGTATTCCGTGTTGAGTTGGACGGATCGTCCGGAGATATGTGTGAAAACGGGTGATAATTCATTGGCTTTCGGATATATGAATGAAGATCTTAAGAATAAAACGGCAGCAGAGAAATTGGAATTGAAGAACACGGTTCAATCTCTTTTCTTCGATTTGTTGCAAGTTCGGAAAGCGATAAGTATTCCGGAGGAATTTTATAAAATCAGTGATTATTCGACGAAAGCGAGTGCCAATCCGAATGATGCTGACTACGCCCGTAAGCGCGGGTTTGTGGCTAATCCCCTGTATGGGAGTGAATGGTGTACTTATGTCAATTGGCAAACGAAAACTTTGTTGCAGTCGGATGATTTGAATTATTTTCTGTCAAGTATTCTTCGCCGTACTTCCGAGCAATGGGCAAGCGATTTGACCTATCCGCTGGTAAAACAAAAATACGATATTCTGGTGGATCATTTCAAGAAAGAATATAATCTTGATCTGACAAAAATCGGGAATGCAACTTATTGATATGTATTAAAATAAAGGGAGGCGGGGTTCCCTGCCTCCCACCATTCTGCAAACGTGTGAAAATTGTATGGACAATGCGTTGAAAACGGATTGTAGGAGCGTGTTGTCTTAAAAATAAGGTGTTTGAATTATAAAATTACTGTATGGAAAATTCGATTGTAAAAGTAGAGCATTTGTCTCATCGTTACAGTGTTCAATGGGCTATCCGGGATATTGATTTCGAAATCAATCAGCGGGGTATCATGGGACTCTTGGGCTCCAACGGGGCGGGAAAATCAACCACGATGAATATTATATGCGGGGTGTTGAAACAAACGGAAGGAAATGTGTTTATCGGTGGGGTTAATTTGCGGGAGAATCCGGTGGAAGCGAAAAAGAATGTCGGCTTTCTTCCCCAGAAAGCACCCCTGCATTTGGACTTTACGGTGGATGAGTATCTGACGTATTGTGCCGATCTCCACATGGTGGATAAGAAACGTGTTAAAGCAGCTGTGGATGAGGCGAAGGCACGTTGTGGCATCACCCATTTCAGTAAACGGGTGTTGCGGAATCTTTCCGGGGGATACCAGCAGCGGGTGGGCATTGCGCAAGCGATCGTGCATAACCCGAAGTTTGTCGTGTTGGACGAGCCGACCAATGGCTTGGACCCGAACCAGATCGTGGAGGTGCGCCATTTAATCAAAGAGATTGCCGAAGAGCGTTCCGTGTTGCTTTCCACTCATATTCTTTCCGAGGTACAGGCAACTTGCCGGGATATCAAGATGATTGAGAACGGGCAGATGATTTTCTCGGGTACCATCGAGGAATTTGATAATTATATCCAGCCGAATACCCTGTTGGTGGAGTTGGATACGCCCCCGATGGAATGCGACCTGATGTTGCCGGGAATCTCTCGGGTAGAAACTTTATCGGGAAAACGCTTCCGTTTGCAGTATGACGGAGATCAGGACACGGCGAAGCGGGTTGCCGAACAATGTGTCACCCGGGGATGGGGATTAATCGAGTTGGTCATTGAGAGAAGTTCGTTGGATGCGGTATTTGCCCAATTATCAAAAAATGCCGCCAAAGGGAAAAGGAAATAGTATGTAAATTTATTTGACAGAATATTATGAGACAAATATATAAAATAGCAAAAGCAGAATTAGCCACGTTGTTTTATTCTCCGGTAGCGTGGTTTATTTTAGTTGTGTTTTCTTTTCAGGTAGGAATGACTTTTGTCGAGTTGATCGGGGAGCAGGCACAGGCGAACACATTGGGATATAGCTGGGGTTGGCTGACAGCCAACCTGCTGGGGGGAATGAGAGGTTTGTTCTCGGGAGTGCAGCAATATCTCTATCTGTATATGCCCTTGTTGACCATGTCTTTGATGAGCCGGGAGTATAGCAGCGGTTCGATTAAATTGTTGTATGCTTCGCCGGTGACTTCCACGCAGATTATTTTGGGTAAGTTCCTTTCCATGATGCTCTACGGGTTAGTGTTGTTGGGAGTGTTGATTGTTATGGTATTGTTTGCCGGGTGTGTTATTGATCATTTCGCTTTCGGCGAGGCTTTGTCCGGACTGTTGGGGTTGTACTTGTTGTTGTGCGCTTACGCGGCTATCGGTTTGTTCGTGTCTTCGCTGACTTCTTATCAGGTGGTAGCCGGCATCGGGACTCTGGTGATTTTGGCTGCTTTGAATTACGCGAATCAGGTGGGGCAAAGTTACGACTTCGTGCGGGATATCACTTATTGGCTTTGTATTTCCGGTCGTTCGGGAGAAATGATCGCGGGATTGATTTGTAGCGAGGATGTGATTTATTTCATTACCGTGTCGGCAATGTTCTTGGCATTGACGATTCTGAGATTGAATTCTACCCGCCAGTATGCTCCCAAGGGAGTGATGTGGGGCAAATACCTGGGGGTGATAGCGGGTACCTGTATGGTCGGGTATATCACCTCCCGTCCGGCAATGATGTGTTTCTACGATACGACGGAAACCAAACGGATGACGTTGACACCCAAGAGCCAGGAAATCATGAACAAGTTGGAAGACGGAATGACGATCACGACTTTTGTGAATTACCTCGACCGGAATGCTTATCTCGGAATACCCAAGATGGTGAATCAAGATAAGGAGCGTTTCAAGCAATATCTGCGTTTCAAACCGGATATCAAGATGAAATATGTTTATTATTATGACACGGTGACGAATAATCCCTGGTTAATGAATCGTTACCCGGGTAAAACCATCCATGAAATCGCAAAAGAAGAAGCCGAGAAAAAAGGGTGGAATCTCAAGAAGTTCTTGACGCCGGAGCAGATCAAGAAAGTAATTGATTTGGAACCGGAAGGAAATGTTTTCGTGCGCTTGGTGGAACGCAAAAACGGGCAGAAAGCTTTCTTGCGCTTGTTCAATGATATGGAAATGTTCCCGAGTGAGGCTGAAATAGGAGTGACCTTCAAACGTTTCGTGATGGAAATGCCGAAAGTCGGATTTCTTACCGGACACGGGGAGCCTTCTATTACGGGGGAGTTGAAGAGAGATTACCTGTTGTTTGCCGGTGCGAAAACATTCCGCCATTCGTTGCTGAATCAGGGATTCGACACGGAAGAGGTGTCTATTTCGGGTGATTCGGATATCCCCGGGTATATAAATATATTGGTTATTTCCGATATGAACAAGGCTTTGACCCCGGAAGAGATGGCTAAATTGAACAGATATATCGAGCGGGGAGGTAATTTGCTGATAGCGGCAGGAGCCGGGAAGCAGGATATCATGAACCCGATTGTCGAGTCGTTGGGTGTTCGTTTCTTGCCGGGAGTTTTGGTGCAGAAGAAGGTGGATATCCTTCCTAATTCAATGATGTTGACCGCTGTGCCCGAGACGGTAAAAGAACTTTCCTATCACTATGAGTTCATGTGGTTGGTACGTAAATTTAAAGTGAATATGAAAGATGCCGTGGGTTTGGACTACACGACGGATAAGGGCTTTACGGTGCGGGAATTGTTGCGTACGGATTCTACCGGGTGTTGGAATGAGATGGAGACGCGTGATTTCGTGAATGACACGGTGGTGTTGAATCCGGCAGCCGGAGAGGTGGAACGGATGTATCCGACAGCATTGGCTTTGTCCCGTAAGATAGGCGATCGGGAGCAGCGTATTATGATTTTGGGCAATGGCAGTTGTATCAGTAATGACGGCGTTGCCGGGGAGAGAGGTGTGGCTGTTGCGAACTATCCGTTGGTGACCGGAACATTCCATTGGTTCTCTTATGGCGAGGCTCCTTTAGACGTGCGTCGTCCGGGCGGGTCGGATGATAAGATCCATTTAAGTCGTCCGGATATGCCGTACGTGAAGGCTGCTTTCATGGTCGTGGTGCCCGTGCTGTTGCTCTTGTGGGGTGTGGTGCTGTGGATCCGTAGAAAGAGAAATTAACCGGGTAATCGTGGTGTGCTTTTCAAAATTATAGAATAAATTAAAATAAATGGGATTTCGAATAGATAAACAGACTCTGAATGATTTGGCAATATTGAGTGCCGGGTCAAACAAATCGGTGTACGAGATCTTCAACAGGACGCATACCCGGGGTGGGGCTAAATTGCTGGAAGAAATGTTCCAGCAGCCCCTATCGGAGTGCGACTTGATTGCCAACAGGAGTGCGGCGATCCATTATTATATGGAGTGTGGTATGGAATTTCCGTTCAGGGCAGCCATTTTCGATGCTATCGAGTTCTACTTGGACAACACGGATACGCGTAGCCAGTTGATGAGCCAGAACAATACGTTGGAATGGAAAATGAAAAATCTCATGGGAGCCGATACGGGATATACCTGGATACAAAACGGGATCTTGGGATGCCTCGAATTGCTGAATACCTTGAATGATTTTCTGAATAAAACCGGCAACACGAGCAGTAAAGATGTGGCAGAGGTAAATTTGAACCTGAGAAACTTGTTGAACAATGAAAAATGGTCTTGGTACCTGGATAAGAAAAAAATAAATTACGAACAGGCTGTCGTTTACGACCGGGTATTCCGTTTCGAGGAGCGGGAGAATTTCCGGAAAGTACTTTATTACGTTTACTTGATGGACGTTTATATTGCTGTGGCACGGGTAGCTAAAGAACGCGGGTTTGCTTTTGCGTCCGTGTGTCCCGGTGAATGTAATGTGTTGAAGATGAAAGGAGTTTTCCATCCGTTTTTAAAGCAACCGATAGGCAACACGATAGAGGTGGACGAGAATAGTAATATTATTTTTCTCACGGGGGCGAATATGGCGGGGAAGTCCACGTTTATGAAAGCTTTTTCCATCGCGATATTCTTGGCTCATGTCGGTTTTCCGGTTCCGGCGGAATCGATGGAATTTTCCGTGCGCAACGGGATGTTCACGACAATTAATTTGCCCGATAACCTGAGCATGGGATATAGCCATTTTTACGCTGAAGTATTGCGTTTGAAAAAAGTGGCGATGCAACTGCAACAGACAAAGAACCTTGTGATCGTGTTCGACGAGCTTTTCCGGGGTACGAATGTAAAAGACGCTTACGATGCCACGCTTGCCGTGACGGAAGCTTTTGCGGGAGTCCCCAATTGTTTGTTTTTGATATCCACGCATATTATCGAGATCGGCTTGGTATTGAAAGAGCGGTGTAAGAATATCCGTTTCGTGTACCTCCCGACTAAGATGGAAGGGAGTCAACCGGTTTATACTTACCGGCTGACAGAGGGTATCACGAATGACCGGCATGGAATGATCATCATCAACAACGAGAAAATAATCGATATTATAAACGGGGAAGGAGGTGTGCAATGAGTTTTGAAACCGACAAACAGACCTTGGACGACCTGAATATTTTGGGTAAGTATAGCGGCAATTCCGTTTATAGCTTGTATAGCGGTTTGGTTACCCGCGGGGCAGAACGATTGATGGACCAGATGTTTACTCATCCCTTGACCGATGCGGATGAAATAAACCGGAGAACGGCGATTTTCCGTTATTTTAAAGAGCATGATCTTGAATATCCCGGCGATCCCGAGGGATTGGAGGAGATCGACCAATATATCGGAAGTGCCGGGCGTACGGCTTGGTTCGTTAATTTGTTATCGTTGTGTAAAATGAAGGCGTTAGAGATGATTAGCAAAGACGAGCATTTTGCTATCTGGCGCACGCGAATGGAAACAACCCTTGATTTCCTGCGGGAAGGGAGGGGGTATTTGGCTCGAGTGAGTGAGAATATCACCGGGAATCCGTTGGAGGAACGTGTCCGTTGGGGCTTGGACTTGCTGAATAACAAGGCTTTTACCCGTTTGTTGGAAGATACGACACGTCCCTTGACGTTCGGTCGGATGTTTGCCATCGACCGTCTGCTGCGGGGCGAATGGCTCAAATCCTTGCAGGAATTACTCGCCCTTTTCGTTGAAATAGATTTATATACCGTGGTCGGGCGTGTGGCTCGCGAGAATGATTTTTGTTTCGCGGAGGCCATGAAAGACGGGGAGGTGTCTATGGAGATAAAAGGTTTGCATCATCCTTGTATCCGGAAGGCTGTTTCCAATGATCTTACTATTACCAGGCAAAAGAATATCTTCTTTCTCACGGGAGCGAATATGGCGGGGAAGTCCACGTTGATGAAGTCTTTCGGTATCGCGGTGTATATGGCACACATGGGATTTCCCGTTGCTGCCGGTAGCATGCGCTTTACCGTGCAGGACGGGATGTACACTTCTATCAATGTGCCTGATAACATCAACATGGGATATAGTCATTTTTACGCTGAAGTGCTTCGGGTGAAGAAAGTGGCTATCGAGGTGAGTCTTTCTAAGCGGCTGGTCGTGATCTTTGACGAACTCTTCAAGGGCACGAATGTCAAGGATGCTTATGATGCCACGTATGCCGTGACGTCAGCTTTGGCAAAGCGTCATGCTTGTTCTTTTATGATCTCAACACATATTATCGAAGTCGGTCATGAGTTGGGAAAAAATTGTGATAACGCGACGTTCGCTTACCTGCCCACGGTGATGAACGGAAGCGTGCCGACTTACACGTATAAGTTGGAGCCGGGCATAACCAATGATAAACATGGGATGATTATCATTAATAATGAACGGATTGTCGAACTTATTCGGGAAGTAAAATAGAAGAAATATTTCGGATAATTGTAATTACCTCATGGACTTATTAATCAGTCGATGAGGTAATTTGTTTTATGGCTAATCCCGGGTACGGTTGCTTTTCTCGAATATATCATTTACTTTTGTTGGGATAATAGTATGTACATGGAAGATAAGGAAACCCATATTTTAGTCCGTTTGCAAAATCGTGACCGGGAAGCGTTTCGGTTTCTTTATGAGCGGTATTTCTCTAAAATGGTCTTGTTTGCCGAAAGTTACTTGTATGACGAGGAGGAGGCGAAAGACTTGGTACAGGATTTATTCTTTTATATCTGGGATCACGCGAAGACCTTGCAGGTCGTGACCTCTTTGAAAGCATATCTTTACACCTCTTTGCGGAATCGTTGCTTGAACGTGTTGCGTGACCGTAAAATTCGGGATGAACACAACGATAAGTTGTTTGAGGCGCAGTTGTTTTCCGGAACAGAAGATGTGGTGATAGACGAAGAGGTACAACAACGATTGCAAGAGGCGTTGAACTCTTTGCCGGATCGGTGCAAGGAGATTATTATGTTGAAAGTGGTGGAAGGGAAAAAGAACCGGGAGATAGCCGAGCAATTGGATATTGCCGAAACCACGGTAAAAACACAAGTGCAACGTGCATACCGGATGTTGCGTGAAAAATTGGTGCCGATTCTCTTGTTGATAGAATGGTTACAACAAGGTTAATGTATTTGTACGGGTAAAAACTTTTCGTTAAAATCATTTTTTTTTTTGTACTCCGTTTTTTGTTCCGGTGTGTCTTAGGTATGTAATTGTGATGAGAACTATGACAGACAGGATGCATATAAATTGGGACATTATTGTACGACGGATATTGAATGAATCCTCGGAAGATGAGAACAAGCTGGTTGATGATTGGCTTGCGGAGGATGAAGCGAACCGGGAATATTATCGGAAAGCGAAACATTACTTTGACGTATACTACACGGGAGAGGAAACCCGGGAGGTAGATTCGGAGGGAGCGTGGGATGAATTCGTTGCTTATACCGGAAAATCTTCCCGCAAACTTTTATGGAAGAAAGTCGTCGGATACGCGGCAGCCGTGATTATACTCTTGGGAGTGGGATTCACGTATTGGATGTCGGATAACCGAGTGGAACAGCCGAAGACGGTAGCCGTGAACCAACCCTTGAAGCCGGGTACGATGAAAGCGTTTTTGATATTTAATTCAGGAGAGCATATTGCGTTGACCGATTCGTCCGTGTTGGAACAAGTGGTTGAGGAGTACAAGCAAAAAATGGTAGCTTCTCAAGGTCAAGGTATGCTGCTGGAAAAGGAAGAATATAATACACTTATTATTCCAAGAGGAGGTGAGTACAATTTGGTATTGGCAGATGGGACAAGTGTAAAACTAAATGCCGATTCAAAATTGAGTTTTCCGGATAAATTCATCGGGAAAGAGCGAAGAGTACGACTGGAGGGGGAGGCTTTGTTTCATGTGGCAAAAGACTCGGAGCATCCTTTTATCGTGGAAACGGAAAATGGAGAGATCGAGGTTTTGGGAACGGTGTTTAACGTGAATGCGTATCCTGACGAAGAGTTCGTGCAAACCACGCTGGTAGAGGGGAAGGTGGCATTTCAAGGTGCGGGAATGCTTGATGCTCTGGTGATTACCCCCGGTGAGCAGGTAACTTACGATAAAGAAACCCGGGAAGCGGATGTCGCGAAAGTAGACACGGAAATATACACGGCATGGGCTGAAGGAAAATGGATTATCGAGGGGGAGAGATTGGAAAATATCATGAAACAGCTGGCTCGTTGGTATGATGTAAAAGTTTTTTACCAAAACCCGCAAGTAAAGGATTTGGTCTTCACGGGTGACTTGGAGAAATATAATAACTGCGAAGTTGTATTGAATATCATATCTATGACGACAAACGTGGTTTTTGAAGTAAAGGATAAAACGATAACCGTAAAAATGAAATAAACAAAAAACCGGAAGGTGTTGCGACCACCTGCCGGCTGGAAATGTGTTAATCTTTGTATCAATCTTAACATTAACAAGACAAATGTATGAAAAAAAATCGAAACGAGGGTTACCCCGCTGAGTGGGTATGCCTGAAAAAAATGATTTTAGTGATGAAACTGACGTGTTTTTTGACGGTGCTCTTGCTATTGCAAGTTTCGGCAGCAACTTATTCGCAGAAGCGAGTGAATTTGGATGTCGAGAGTGTGAGTATGTTGGACGTGATTCGGGAATTACGCCAGCAGACGGGTTACAAATTCTTTTTTAACCATAACGAGTTAGAAAAGGTGAAAGATGTTTCCGCGAAGTTCGAGAATGAGGAATTGGAGAAAGTATTGGATGTGATTCTCGGGAAGGTAAATTTGGCTTACCGTATAGAACAAGGTGTGATTATTATTGTGCCGGGCAAAGGAAATGACGAGAAAAAGGAAGTCATACGTATCGTGGGTAAGGTGACGGATGAGAAAAAGTTGCCGCTTCCCGGGGTGACCGTTATCGTGAAAGGTCTGACGTTGGGGACTGCCACCGATGTTAAGGGGCATTTTTCATTAACTTTACCGAAAACCGAGAATATATCGTTGCTTTTCTCATTTATAGGAATGGAAACGCAAGAAGTGAAATACATCGGACAGGATACGCTTCGTGTCGTTATGAAAGAATCTGCGGAACAATTGGATGAGGTGGTCGTGAGAACGGGATATCAGAATATTGATAAACGCAAGTTGACAAGTGCCGTGCAAACCATCAAGATGGATGATATAAGGGTTGCGGGTGTGAACACGATTGACCAAATGTTGGAAGGACGTATTCCCGGTATGATTTTTATGCAGAACTCCGGGCAAGTAGGTGCCGCACCTAAATTGAGGATACGAGGGACTTCGACTGTTCTGGGGAACAGGGAACCGTTGTGGGTGTTGGACGGAGTCGTTTTGACCGATCCGGTGAACGTGGATCCCGCGCAAATCAATGACTTGGATTTCGTGAACCTGTTGGGAAATGCCATCTCTGGGTTGAATCCTAACGATATTGAACAGATTGACGTGTTGAAGGATGCTTCGGCAACGGCTCTTTACGGTGCGAAAGCGGGTAATGGGGTGATTGTAATCACAACGAAAAAAGGAAAGGCAGGGCCTCCCAGTGTCACTTACTCCGGGACGGGTTCTTTCACCCGGCGTCCGCGTTATAGCGATCGGGCGATTTATCTGATGAACTCCAAAGAAAGAGTGGATGTTTCCCGGGAGTTGGTAGAACGGGGTGTGTATTACAACAATGTGGATAGTTGGGTTGGCTACGAGGCGGTGGTACAGGATTATTACAACGGGGTGATCGATTACAAGGAGTATAGCCGGTTAGTCGCGTACTACGAGACCTTGAACACGGACTGGTTCGATATTGTTTGTCAGGATGTATTTTCACATAGCCATACGCTGAGCCTCTCCGGCGGTTCTGCCAATCTCCGTTATTACGCTTCTCTCGGTATGAGTGATGAGAATGGCGCGATAAAAGGCGAGAGTAACAAACGCCATTCGACGACTTTGAACCTGACGGCTAATTACGAGCGTTTCTCGGCACGTTTCCAGCTTCAGGGGAATGTATCGAAACGCGATTACAATCCTTCGGAACTGGGGGTATTGAATTATGCCTATAATATGAGCCGTGCCGTTCCGGCTTTTAATCCCGATGGCTCCCGCTATTTTTACCAACGGATAAGCAGCACGACGCCGGTGTATGATTTCAACGTGTTGAACGAAATGGATAATTCCGGGGATAAGACCAAGGGTAACGCGATTAACATGCAGGCGCATGTCGGTTACAACCTTATCGACGGGTTGAAACTGGAGGGAACCCTCTCTTACGCGGTGAGCAACACGAACCAAGAAATCTATTTCACGGAAGACACCTATTACGTGCATCAACTGCGTGCCGACCAGTCGGAGCGGAATGACTTGTGTCCTGTCGGGGGTGAATTGCGCAAGAGCGAGGTGCGCAGTACGAACTGGATGGCCCGTGTGCAGGCGAATTACACGAGAAATATCGGGCACGAGGGAAAGCATAACGTGAATGGTTCTGCCGGATTGGAGTTGAATTCTCAAAGATATGACGGCTTTAATATCACGCGGCGGGGGTATCATAGAGATCGTGGTAAACTGTTCTCTTCGGTTCCCCAGACTTACACGGGATATTATAACCAGTTTATGGCAAGCGCGAATGCCTTGGGGGTAATCACGGAAAACTTGACAAATTCGGTAGCGTGGTATGCTATGGCAGGGTATGATTACGACAACCGTTACATGGTGAATCTGCATATTCGGGGCGAAGGTTCCAATTTGTTTGGGTCACGGGCGAACGACCGCATGATGCCGATTTGGGCCTTGTCCGGTCGTTGGAACATGAAACAGGATATCTTGAAATCTGTTGATTGGGTGAATGACATGGCATTACGAGGGTCTTTCGGTTACCAGGGAAATATGTTGAGCAACCAGACCCCGAACATGATTATCAAGCAAGGGGTTGATTATACCGGAAAATACGGGGAATACAATTCGAAAGTGGCCTATTACCCGAATCCTGATTTAAGATGGGAGAAGACGGCATCCACGAACTTGACCTTGGATTTCTCGCTTTTGAAAAATAAAATCAACGGTTCGTTCTCCTGGTATTATAAGAAAACGCGTGATGCCTTCTTGACCAAGACGATCTCCGAGATCAACGGGACCAACCAATATGTGGTAAATAGCGGAACGCTCGTGAACAAGGGTATCGAGGTGAGCTTGAATTTTACCCCGATCAACCGTGCCGGGTTGGATGGCGGGAAGCGAGGGTTTGTTTGGCGTATCGATCCCCAGTTGGGACAAGTGTTGAACGAGCTGGTGAACAAGGCGATAAATAACCGGAATAATGTCTTGCGGGACGAAATCGAGTATACCGACATGCTAAAAGGCGACGTGGATATAGCGGGTGAGCCATTGAATACATTCTATTCATACCGCTTTAAAGGTTTGAGCCCAGTAGACGGTTCCCCTGTTTTTTACGGGACGGAAGATGAATTGCAAGAAGAGTTGGGTAAAAAATACAACAACATGGAACGGGAAGATGTCTTTTTGGAAGTGATGGAGCGATCCGGGCGGCGCGAACCTTACTTGCAAGGAGGTATCTCGAATTATTTCGGGTACAGGAACTTCGGTTTATCGTTTAACCTGACTTATAGCTTGGGTAATAAAATCCGTTTGTTGAAACTGTGTACCGAGTACGGGACAACCAATCCCAACCCGTCAAGTAACTTGCGTCGGGAGTTTGTAGATCGTTGGAGAAAACCGGGTGACGAGAATTTTACCAACATCCCCGGGTTGAATACCGTGGCGGGAGCTCATGCCAATCCGTGGTGGAGTAGCGGTCCGAACACGACACACCGTATCGCGTCTAATATTTACGAGATGTACGATAATTCGGATATCCGGGTGGTAAGTGGAAACTATTTGCGTTTGTCGTCGCTTTCTTTCCGTTACAACGTGGATGAACGGTTCTGCAAGAAACTGGGACTCAAGTCCGCTTATATCAATCTGACGGGAACGAACTTGTTCACGATAGCCAATAAGAAATTGCGCGGACAAGATCCTACCCAGTCCGGATCGTCCCCGAACGTGAATCTTTCGGTGCGTCCGACATACTCATGTAATCTTAATATCACTTTCTAAAATTTGAGCGATGAAAAAAGGAGTTTTAATTTATATATTATTCAGTGTACTGGTTTGGGGGCTTGGTGCTTGTGGTGATTTCTTGGAGGAATATTCGCAGAACCAGCGTTACGCGACCACTGCACAGGATTTGGACGAGTTGCTTCGTGGCGAATGTTTCATGCAAACGCCGAATATTAGCTCCAATACTCAGGAGA
The DNA here is from genome assembly GCF_000379665.1 of Butyricimonas synergistica DSM 23225. Classification (GTDB taxonomy): domain Bacteria; phylum Bacteroidota; class Bacteroidia; order Bacteroidales; family Marinifilaceae; genus Butyricimonas; species Butyricimonas synergistica. The sequence continues at coordinate 58,154 of NZ_KB903369.1, forward strand.
CGATGGGCTTTAGTAGTGGGCTTGGCATGAATTACCCGTGGCTGCACGTGATGGATGATGACGCGGAAGAAGTCGTGGTGGGAGGATTGCCTTCTACTTCAAGTTACCCGCGTAACGTGCTCGGTTCTTTTTACCATTGGGCTTCCGACCCGTTTGTGACGCTGGAGAATGCCCAGTACAGGGATAACGATTGGGAACGGTTTTACAAGAGTATAGGGGTGTTGAACTCCATCATTTACATGGCGGACGAATTCCGTTCAAAAGAAGAGGACCTTGAATTGTTGAACCGGGTGGAAGGCGAAGCGCGTTTCTTGCGGGCAGGTTATTACTTCCTGCTGGTGAATATTTACGGGATGCCTTATAATAAAGTCACCGCGTCCCGGGATGCCGGCGTGCCCTTGAAGATCACGGAACACATAGAGGATAAATATTTTAGCCGTAGTTCGGTGGAAGCGGTGTACGTGCAGATTGTCAAGGATCTTGAGCGTGCTGTCGTTTGTTTGAAAGGGATTACGCCTTCTTCGACATTACGGGTCGGGGAAGTCGCTGCCAACGCGCTGCTGTCAAGAGTGTATCTCTACATGGAAAAATACGAGGAATGTATTGCCGCGGCCGACGAGGTCATGGCGGGTACGTATTCGGTGGTGGATTTAAACGGTTGGACTGCCGGGCAAAACGTGATTTCCTGGACATCCCCCGAAACCATTTTCACGCAAGGTGGGAATGCCGTGGCTGGAACATTCTTGAATTACTCGACGGCCTGGGTACTGCAAAATGGAAGTTACGTGCAACAAAATCAGTCGCTTTCCTATCAGGTGTCCGAGGATTTGTTGGCTTGTTATGCCGATGGGGATTTGCGTAGAACCGCTTTCTTCAAAAACTCTTTGCATGCGTTTATTCCCGATAAATACAAGACTTGGACGAATTATAACGATGAAGATGAAATCGGGGCGGATTTCTTGATTCGTTTGCCGGAAGTGATCTTGAACAAGGCGGAGGCTTTGGCGATGTTGACCCGGGACGGGGATGCGAAAACCGAGTTGGAAAAGTTGCGTTCCAAACGCTTCGCTGCAGCTCCCGCGGTGACGGAAACGGGGGGAGCGTTGATCGATTTCATCCGTGAAGAACGCCGTCGGGAACTTTGTTTCGAGGGGCATCGTTGGTTTGACCTGCGTCGCTATACCGTCAACAGCATACGTCCTCTTCCGGATAATTTCACGATTCGTCACCGGAATAATGCTTACGAAGCAAATTCTCAGACTTGGTACGAGGACGGTTACTACGAGTTGAATGCTTACGCGAAAGACCGTGCGGCTTGGATAATCCCGATCCCGAACTATGCCATCGAATTTAACCGGGGAGAACTTCAGAACGAGATCCGCCCGAATAGAGAACTTCAAAGAAATTGATTATGAGAAAGAATAGATTCCTTTATATGTTATTCTTGTCCGTGCTGTTCATCGCGTGTGACAAGGAAGATGATTTGACGCCTTCCAACTTGGGCAAAGATTGGTTCACGATTGAGGATTCGGATGATCCGGTGGACGGGGCGATTTATCAATTTTACGTGGAAACGGGAATTCCCGTCTTCTATAACGATACGATCGGGCAAGAAACCCGTGTCGACAACTGGGGAAATTCCTATACACACTACGAGGTATTGCAATTCGGCGCATCGGCCCTGGGGGGAACGGCAACGCCAAACCCGTTTTACGCGTATGAGTTGTGTCCCAAGGAGTATGTCGTTGACGGGCTTGAATTTTTGCGGAAAGAAATCGTGCCGCTGTTGCCCGGGAGTATAAAAATTCGCAGTATCCTGTTCTTGAAATCTTTAGCATCCTATAATACGACAATAAGCAATGAGGCCTTCAAGGGATTGAATACCGTGTTGATCTCCCGTGTTCCCGAGTTGAAAACGATGGGTGAGGCGGAACGGTTGAACATGAAAAGTGCGGTACTGAATGCGCTGCTTGCCACGCCGGTTGCCGCTTATACCGAGGAACTGGCCGCGTTTTACCAGACGACTCGCGGTTGCTACGCGCAGGCTGATTTGTATGGTTGTGCCGGTTGGTATTTTTATAATCGGTACGGCTTCTCCGATCCGCGGGCTGTCGGGTTTTTGAAAGATCCGAATCCTTATGATTATGGTAACATGCCCACGGAAACCCAGGATGTCGGCATGTATATAAGCGCAATATTTGCCTTCACGCCGGAAGAGTTTGAAGCGGCCTACGGGGCGTTTGACGCCGTGATGACGAAGTATAGAATCATCGTGTCGGTATTGAAGGAAATAGGAGTGTCAATATAGATTTTTGATTTATTTACAGCGTGTTGCTGTTGCGGGAAGAGCGCATAGCCCTCTTCCCGTGGGCGACACGTGTCTATGACAACGGAAAAGAATGTTTTGTATTGTATAATTTAAATCGACTGAAATGAAGAAAATCTTATTAATTTACGTGGGAATCCTGTGTTCCGTGCTGGCTTTCGGGCAGACGAATTTCAGGAAATTGACCTTGAATGAAGCGTGCGAGAGGGCGAAAGCAGAAGGGAAAATGGTTTTTGTGGACCTTTACACGTCCTGGTGCGGTCCTTGCAAAATGATGGCTGCCGATGTTTTCCCGAACGTGCAGCTGGGCGAGTTTATGAACGAGCGTTTCGTGTGCGTGAAGTATGACACGGGTGCGGAGGATGACGGCAAGGCACTTGCCCAAAAATTCAACGTTCAGGCATACCCGACATTTCTGCTGCTCAACACGGACCAGGGTTTGGAGAATCAAATCGTCGGTGCCACGCTCGATCCATTGGAATTCAAAAAAATGGTGACGGAGGCGATGTCTGCCTCGCTTGCCAACTTGGGAAAGCAATACGCGGGAGGCAACAGGGAAGCTTCTTTCCTGAACCATTATTTGCAGGAGCTCTTGAAAGCCCAGATGATGACGGAGGCACAGGAAGTGCGCGCGGAGTTGTTCAAGGCGCTTCCGGATGCCGGGAAATCGGACAGGCAATACTGGTATATTTACGATAATGAACAACTCTCCCCCGTGGGCTCGGAAGCGATGGATTTCCTGTTCGCGCATTTCGACCAATTCCGCGAAAGCATGGGCGAAGAAAAACTGCTGGAAAGAATTTCGGTGGCTTTTGAGATGAAATTGAGAGATATGCTCCGCGGTCGGGAAAAGATGGACGGGTTGGATAAACTGGTGAAGCAAATGAAGCCGCATCATTTTAATTCCCGCTCGCGTCTTGACGTTTACGTCGCCTTGGCACAGGCACTGCGTGCCGCTTGGGCGGATAAGGAGAACGAGAAAAAAGTAGAGAAACTACTCGTGTTGTGTGAGAAAGAATTTCCGAAAATAGAAGGCAAAAACTTGGTGTGGTTTTATTTCCCCGTGACCATCTATCTCGCGAATGTCGGGACGGAAGAGCAGCGTCAGCGGGTGTTGAAAATACACGAGTACACTTACGAGCACACCGACCACAACCCCTTGCGGGCGGGACTGAGGAATATGCTTGCAGAAACTAAAAAATAGAAATAGAATTAATATTATAAAAAGAAAGAGATGAAAAGAGTATTATCGGTATTTGTGGGACTATTGTGTTCCCTGGCGCTTTTCGCCCAAACGAATTTCCAGGAATTGTCTTTAGAGAAAGCCCGGGAGAAAGCGAAAGCGGAAAATAAACCTGTGTTCTTGGATTGCTACACGTCGTGGTGCGGTCCCTGTAGAATGATGGCGAACGAGGTCTTCACGCAGGAGGCTGCCGGTGACTATTTCAACAAGAACTTCGTCTGCGTGAAGACAGACATGGAGAAAGGCGAAGGTCCGGTCATAGGCAAACAGTATGGGGTCGACGCGTATCCCACCTTCTTGATTATCAATCCCGATGGCAAATTAATGCATAAAATCGTCGGGGCAATGTCGCTCAAGGAGTTGATCGAGAATGTCGAGTGCGGCCTGCAAGCGAACAGCATTGCCGAGTACGAGGCGTCATACCAGGCGGGGAAATTGGATCTGGCGGAACAAATGGCGTACTGGAGATTGCTCTCCATTTCCGGCGAGGTGGTGAAGGCTCAAACCGTGGGCGACGAGCTTTGGGGAAAGCTTTCAGAGAAAGACAAACTAAACTCCACTTATTGGCCATTGTTACGCTCGAGGGCACAATCCGTGGATGGCGAGGAGATGAAGTTCGTTTGCGCCAACCGGGACTATTTCGAGAAAGAAGTGGGGACGGAAGAGGTCGGCAAGTTGATTTACAATTCCTTCATAACAGAATTGAACATGATGATTGTCTACCAGTTGCCCGCCAAGAAGTACGAGAAAATCCCGGCCATTAAAGACTTGCTTGAAAACAACGATGTCCCCCGCAAAGAAGCTCTTTTGAAAATGGCCGAATTGGCTGAAGCCCGGAAAAATTACGACGAGAAAGGTTACTTGGACATCCTTGAGGCCAATTTGAACGTGTGGGAGGATTCGGAAAAAAGAACGATATTCGAGGGGGCTAAATTGTTTATCTCGCTTGCCAACGGCAAAGAACAGACGAGAAGGCTCGGGGAGATCGCTTTACGGGCTCAAGAAGCCGTGAAAGACGAGGTGGTTAAAGAAGGAATTATGAAAATCGGGTTAACATCCAGGAGAATGTCGGGAGATGACGGCGTGTATTGGGAAGATCTGCCATCACTGAAAGACGTTCTGGAACGTGCTTCTCTCGAGGGCAGGTGTGTGTGCCTGTATTTCCATAATGATGGTCAAACCTCCCGGCTCATAAATGAAAAATTATTCTCCCGGAAAGACGTGGGAGATTACATGAACAGGTTCTTTATAAACTATAAGATTCACGTCGGGGAAGGCGAAGGTCCGAAACTTGCCAGAAGGTCCGGCGTCATCGTACCCAACGTGGTTGTCGTGCTCGATAAAGACGGGGATGTACGGCACCGGGTAACTAATCTCATGGACAGCAATTTTATTGAACGGATGAAAGAAACTTTCGACAATAATAAAGCTATCGGGGTACTCGAAACTAGATACAACATGGGGGATCGCAAGCCTGAATTTATGCTGCAGTATTTGACGGCATTGATTAAGATTGCCAGTCCAAAAGCCCCGCTCGTTGCCGTGGAATTATTCGCCGCACTTGATGACGAGCAGAGGGTTTCTCCCGAATTTTGGGTGTTGTATCACCCTCGATTCTCCATGATCAGTTCGGATATGAAGAATTATTTGTTCTCGAATATTCAGGAATTTCGCGAGAAATTAGGTGCCGAGAAAGTGGACGAGCTGGTAACCTACCAGATTAATTCGGACCTAAATCAAGTCCTTTATAATGCGAAAGCGAGAACTTCTGTCGAAGATATAGATAGGACGATACAATTCATCAAACAAAGTAAGTTACAGAATTCGGGACAATTAATTTGTTTGGCAAATATCGTCAAACTGTTTAAGAATAAGGTTTGCAGCGTTAAGGACTACAAGAAAGCAAGCAAAGGCATGAAGCCGGAAGGAATCCCGTTTGCGGATTTATATGCGAATATTCTCGCGATGGAGCCGGGGAGAACGGAAGAGTGGAACGCGTGGGGAAAAGAGATTGTGGATTCTCTTACAGATCCTCAATATATAGAGTGGTATAAAAAATTTCTTAACTTGAAGTAGAAATCGCTTTTCTTCAATTTAATGTCGTGAATAACATATCCGGAGGGTGTGTCAAAACACACCCTCGGGTCTATAAGGTTGAAAAGTCCATAAAGTCGTAAGGTCGGAATCTTACAAATGTTATAGATGATCGCATTGATAATCAATAATCTGTATAATTTTTTGACTTTATAAACTTTCAGAACCGAAGGTTCGACTTTATGGACCTTATGGACCAGGAGGTGTGTTTTGACACACCTCCTTTTTTGTGTTTATAAAATTAGCCTAGCTTGCACGTGATCGGGATTTGGAGAAAATCCCATGTGAACCTAGGGAAATAAGGAGGTAATCCTAAATTAATTTCGGTACAATTTCGGATCAACTTCGGTGCAAAGACCTTCGGGAGCGTTTTTGACACGTGAGTGAAGCACGAGTAAAATGAGAGGAACTCCTTATTCTCCCCTTAAAAGATTGGGTTTTGTGCGTAATTTCATTATTTTTAGCACGAATTTCGGGTTTACTCGTGAGGGAGATAGACTCGGGAATAAGTTGTGTTATATAGTATTTTAACTGTTTGAAAATGATGAAAACTGTTTATATTTTATTGCTTGGAGGTGTATTCTTGGGAAATCCGTTTACTGCTTTTTCTCAGGTAAAAGCCTTAAAAACGTGGTTGGGAAAAGAGGCGGATGCCCGGAAACCATTGGATAAACTGGCTATTTACGAGAAGGCGTTGACCCGGGAGAACGCGAAGGAAATGGCGGATTTATTATTCGAGGAGAAGTTGAAAGAGATCAAGGCGACTTACAAGCGAATGTGGGGATTGAAGTGTTTCAAGCGGGAAGCCTTGCAGATGCCTTTCGATTACAAATTATTCGGCGAGAAACCGGAAGACGGCAGAAGTCTTTATATTTCTATGCATGGCGGGGGAAATGCCCCGGAAGCTTTGAACACGCAACAATGGAAAAATCAAATCCAATTGTACCAACCGGAGGAGGGCGTTTACGTGGCACCCCGGGCACCCTGGGATGACTGGAATATGTGGTTCAAACCGGGCTTGGATGAGTTTTTTGACGCGTTGATACAGACGGCAGTGGTGATGATGGACGTGAACCCGGATAAGGTATATTTGTTGGGATACTCGGCTGGTGGTGACGGCGTGTGGCGTATGGCACCCCGCATGGCAGACCGTTGGGCGGCGGCTTCCATGATGGCGGGACATCCGGGAGAGGCTTCCCAGGTGAATTTGAGGAACGTTCCTTTCATGATCTGGATGGGCGAGAACGATGCCGCTTATGACCGCAATAAACTGGCAGCAGTGAAAGGTTTGGTGATGGATTCGTTACATGCGGCTGACCCGGACGGGTATATTCACGAAACCCATATCGTGAAAGGAAAAGGACACTGGATGGATCAGGAAGACCGTGTTGCCATTCCCTGGATGGCAAAGTTCCGGCGCAATCCCTACCCGACGAAAGTGGTATGGAGGCAGGAGGAGGTGGTGATGCCTTCTCTCTATTGGTTAAGCGTTGACCCGAAGGAGGCAAAGCACGGGATGGTGGCAATAGTGGAAAAAGAGGGAAATACTTTCACGATATTGAAAAACGATTACAAGCGGTTGACAATCCGGTTGAATGATGAATTGATTGACCTCGAGCAACCCGTGAAAATATTTTACAACGGGAATCAGATATTTAACGGTAAGGTGAAAAGAACATTGAAAAACATCGCTCGTTCTATTGACGAAAGAGCGGATAAGCGTATGATTTTTAGTGCCGAACTGACAGTCGTTGATAACGAGAAGGTAGAATAAGAATATTTTTATAGGATGTATTGTTTGTGACATAGAATTTTCGTTTATTGAGTGAAAAGTCATCATTATGTTATTATCTTTTTGTTAGAGAAATAAAGGTTTATCTAATAATGATGAAGTGGTGTAAACGATAGAATTAAGAAAACTTTTGTCAACAAATGTTTTGAATTTATCTGTTGTTGACTTATCGAACTTTGAGAGTGACGATTTGCCAAGAGTTTTGAAACGATTTGTTTCAAGTAGGATTATAATTTCGAGAGTTTTGACGTGTATTGTTGGTTGCGTTTAAGATTGCATCTTGTTATTTATCGAAATGTTAAAAATGAATTGTTCTAGGTATATACTAAAAAGATAAAGAATTAACAAAGAATTAATGTAGAATCCTTTTGAATAACAAAATGAGAAGTTTAAATTTGCTGTTACAAAAATAGTGCGTGTTCTTCAAAGAACTTTTAAGGAAATGATTAAAACAATTAAAGATGAAAAAATTAGGATTAATTATTATTAGTTGCGTCCTTTCGCTGTTTGCCGTCCAAAAGACGTATGCACAAGCGCAGGATAAGTTGTTGCAGCTATTGAAAGAAGAGTTGGCAGCCGATATGCAAGAGCTGCAAAAACAGGAGAATCCTCCTTACCACATGAATTTCCGTGTCATGGATGATCGCACGGTGAGTATCTCCAGTGCTTTCGGGGCTACTATGCGTTCACAGGAACAACACGTGCGTTCTTTAGTACCGCAAATACGTGTAGGGGATGTAAACTTGGATAACTTTAAATATAACGCCATGGGTGCAGAACCAGACCGGAATGGGAATTACCGGATGGCTTACCTGGGATTGGATGACGAGAACGGGTTGGATGCAACTCGCCAGGCTATCTGGTACGAGGTAATTCAACGTTATAATTTCGCCGTGGAAGCTTACCAGCAAGCAAAGACTCAAAGCAAAGTAAGTGTTGCCGACGAGGATAAGGCGCCTTCTTTCTCCGAAGCCCCGGTAGAGAAATATTACGAGGCCCCGATCCCCGCTGAAAAACAAGCGATTGATAAAGAAGCTTGGGAAAAGAAATTAAATGAAGTTTCTGCCGCGTTCAAGAGTGAGCCTTTGTTGCAATCGGGAGATGCCAGCTTGAATTTCCGCGTGTTACGGACTTATTTCGTGAACACGGAAGGTACGGAAGTGGTGCAAAACCGCACGTATGCCCGCATCATTATCAGTGCTTCCATGAAAGCCGATGATGGTATGGAGTTACCGTTGAATATGTCTTATTTTGCTTACGAGTTGAAAGATCTTCCGGGTACGGACGTGATGATCGCAGACGCAAAGAAGATGATCGAACGGTTGAGAGTGTTACGGACAGCCCCGGTGGTTGATCCTTATACGGGTCCGGCTTTGTTGTCAGGTCCTGCAAGTGGTGTTTTCTTCCATGAAATCTTTGGTCACCGTATCGAGGGTCACCGTTTGAAATCAGGTGGACAGACTTTCAAAAAGATGGTGGGCGAGTATGTATTGCCGAAGGAATTCCAAGTATATTGTGACCCGACCTTGCGTAGCTATGCAGGTGAAGAGTTGAACGGATTCTATTTATATGACGACCAAGGTATGAAAGCCCGCCGCGTGGATGTGGTGAAAGACGGTATCTTGAGAGAGTTTTTGATGAGCCGCGTGCCTTTGGATGGGTTCCCTAGCACGAACGGACACGCCCGTACTTCCGGTGGTGGTGATCCTGTATCGCGTCAGTCTAATCTGGTAGTGGAAACAATAGCCCCGAAAACGGAAGCCGAATTGCGCCAGATGCTGATCGAAGAGGCTAAAAAACAAGGGAAAGATTATGGTTATTATTTCAAAGAAGTAACGAGCGGTTTCACGTTGACCGGAGAAGGCGGTAGCTTGAACTCCTTTAACGTGACCCCGTTGGAAGTATTTCGGGTATATGTTGACGGACGCCCCGATGAGTTGGTTCGCGGAGTGGATTTGATCGGTACCCCGCTATCCATGTTCTCTAACATTGTATGTGGTGGCGATACCCCGAGTGTATTCACGGGTGAGTGTGGAGCGGAATCCGGTTGGGTGCCTGTTACGGCAAGTTCCCCGATGATCCTAGTGAACAAGATCGAGACTCAACGTCGTCAGAAATCTACGGATTTACCTCCTATTTTACCGGCACCGGGAAATAATTGAAAATGGAGAATTGAAAATTGAAAATGATGATTTGCGAGAGAGGGGAAGTGAGTCGTAAATCTAAAATTTAAAATCTAAAATTGAAATGAAATATATATTATCGATATTATTGTTTTTCCTGCTTGTTGCGCCGCTTGCCGCACAAAATGACCAAGATCGGGTGATCTTTAAAGCTATGCAGGATGAAATGCAACGGAACAAGGAACAGTTGGTGTTGCCGGGGATGCAGAGACCTTATTATCTTTCTTATACTTTGGGACGTTACCGTAGTTTTGAAGTTCGTGCTTCATTAGGAGGTATTGTAAACGCTTACGAAACGCCTTGGAATTCTCAGGGTGCCGTACAAATGTTTTTGGGTAATGATGACCATAACAATGATTTTATTTACGGGTTCGCGGCTGCACAATTGCCGATGCCGGCGGATATAGATTATGATGTTCTGCGTAGGAATTATTGGATGGGGTCGGATATCATGTATAAATGGTCTTTGCAGGCTGCCAACATGAAAGAATCTTATTTGAAAGCAAACCCGAGAAAACCGGAAGAGGCAGATTTGAAAGATCGTCAACGGGTTGAGCCTGTTACCAGAATCGAGAACGCGAAGAATGCTTACTCGGTGGATCTTCCCTCGTTGGAGAACGTGGCAAAAGAGTTATCCGCGATCTTTAAGGAATACAAGGATATATTCAATTCTTCCGTGACGATTAGCGGTTCGGATATCGAGATTTACAAGATGACGACGGACAGCGTGATTTTGAAAGAACCGATGAGATATACTAATTTGTATGCCTCTGCTTATGTTGTTACGGAGGATGGTATTCGTATTGATGATGCTTATTCTATCTTGGTGGCTCGCCCAGAGGATTTACCTTCTATTGAAGATTTGAAAAAGGGAGTGAAGGCATTTGCCGAAAATTTGATTAAATTGAAAGATGCTCCGGTTATCACGGAATATTATGGTGGTCCGGTTTTATTTGAAGGAGGGGCTTGTTCAACCGTTTTCATGTCTAATTTGTTGAAGAAAGGGGCTCTTTTCGCTTATCGTAAGCCCGACACGGATCAAGTGCAGGCAATGAAAACTTTGAATGACCGCATGGGAATGAAGATTGTAGATTCTCGTTTGACAATCAAGAATTATTCTTCTTTGGATAAGTATAACGGAACTTCTTTGTTAGGGGCTTACACGATTGACGCGGAAGGTGTTGTCCCGCCGAAAGAGGTGACTTTAGTTGAAAACGGTATTTTCATGGGTATGTTGAACGGAAACGTTCCGGCTGTGAAAGCTCCCGAATCAACCGGTAGTTTGCGCTTCTCCCTGTCTTCTCGGAACGGTGCTTTTAATTTGGCTCCCGGAACAATACATATCAAAGCAGACAAGGGAACCAAGCCGGAGAAGATGAAGAGTGCTTTGATTAAAGCTGCCAAAGAGGAAGGTTTGAAATATGCTTATATTGTACGCAGTCTTGCCGGAAAGGCTTCTCGTATCTATCGGGTAGATTTGAAAGACGGAAGTGAGACTCAAGTGCGTTTCGGGGATGTAACCGGATTCACGTTACCTAACTTGAAACGTATGTTAGGAATTTCCAGCAAGGAAAATGTAAGTAACTATATTTTTAATGGTGAAGTGTTGTCTTCTATGATTTATCCCTCTTCTATTTTAGTGGAGAACATCGAAATCAACAAGTCTGACGTGAAGAAAGACAAAGAACAAGTATTGACTTTCCCGTTGCAGAAATAGTCATTACATAAGATATTTAGAACACAGGATATTGGCTCGCTTCACGGCGAGCCAATTTTTTATGGTCTATCGTGAGAATGATTTTTATTTGAACAGGGTTGATTATTTGATTTGCAATTATTATATTTGCAATAATTGAAAATTAGATAATCTGGTAATGAAAGCAAAGATCAGGAATCCATTTGTGATTAGCGGGTATGTTTCTGCTGAATATTTTTGTGACCGGGAGGTTGAGAGCGATGAACTTACACGGGCTTTTTTTAATGAACGTAATATGGTAATTGTGTCTCCACGGCGTATGGGTAAGACCGGGCTGATAGAACATTGTTTTCATTATAAACGAACACAAGAAGAGTTCCACACGTTTTTTATCGATATTTATGCTACTGGTACATTAAAAGAGTTTGTGTTTGCTCTTGGCAAACATATTTTTGAAACGCTCAAGCCTAAGGGGAAGAAATTTGTCGAGCAATTCTTTACCATTATAAGTTCATTGCGTCCGGCGTTTAAGTTGGATACGGTAAGCGGTCAGCCTGTTTTTGATATAGGGATTGGAGATATTAGACAACCGGAGTTGTCTCTCGAAGAGATTTTCAGGTATTTGGAAAAAGCGGATAGACGTTGTATCGTGGCTATTGACGAATTCCAGCAAATCGCTAAATATCCGGAAAGGAATGTAGAAGCCATGTTGCGTACCTATATTCAGAAGTGTAAAAATGCTAATTTTATATTTTCCGGTAGCCAACGACACATGATGCAGAATATGTTTTTTTCAGCATCGCGACCGTTTTACCAGAGTGCGTCTCTTCTAAATCTTGAAGCAATAACGCTGGAACGTTACAAGGCATTTGTTCATTATCATTTTAACAAAGCGGGTAAAAAGATCTCTGACGAATGTATTGAACGGGTATATGACTTGTTGGAAGGTCACACCTGGTATATGCAGGTATTGTTCAATCGTTTTTACGAGCAATTGGAGCGAGGTGAAGATATGACAATAGCACTTGCCGATCAGTTATTGCACTCTACGGTAGAGTCAAACAAGACCGTTTACCAGAGTATGGTGACTATGTTGTCTGAAAGACAAAAAGAGGTATTATTTGCTATGGCTAAAGAAGGTAAAGCCACGGAAATAACTTCAACGGAATTTATCAAGAAACATGGCTTACATTCCCCGAGTTCCGTGCAATCAGCGGTAAAACAATTGCTTGAGAAAGAATTTGTGACCAAGGAAGGTGTATTCTATTATGTTTATGATCGTTTCTTTGGACTTTGGTTAGCAGAAGCTTACGGAACGGGATATAGTCTTTAGCTTCTACGTTTTTAGCACAAAGATGCTTTTACTTGTTTGATGATATATTCTAGTAACTTATTGTTATTTATGGTCGGATGTGAGGGAATTTCGGGGAAGGGAGAGATTTTTTATCGTGGATACTTGCGATTGGTGAGAAAAGTTGTAGTTTTGTGTTGAGAAGGTATAGAAGTGTATATGCGTTAGTCCGGAATGTAAAGTAATAGGATCATGGCGGAATCAGTAAATAGAAAGATTCAGGAGTATAGGTTCGAGCAAATTTTTAAAGAGTTCTCGAAGCCGATGTTTCTTTATGCCTTGAGTTTTGTGACAGCGGAAGAGGAAGCGGAAGATGTGGTGCAGGAAGTGTTCGTGAATTTCTGGAAGGATAAAACATATCAAAAAGTCCGGAATGAGGTCATGAAGACTTATTTATTTCGTTCGGTAAAGAATAATTGCCTGAATCGATTGAAGAAAAAAGATGTGCAGCGCGGTCGATTGGATCTGCTTCGGGAAGAGGTGGTAGAGGAAGAGATGATGAAGTTGAATGATGCATTGATTCAAGAAGTGGAAAGCGAAATAGACCGGCTGCCGGAACAGACCCGGGAAATTATTAGAGGCGTGTTTTTTCGGGAGATGAAATACCAGGAGGTGGCGGATTTGTTGGGAATTTCTATAAATACTGTGAAAACGTTATTGAAAAACGGGATAAAGCATTTGCGGGAGCGTTTTGCCGAACGAATGGATTTGTTTCTTATTATAATGCTGATTAAGTGACATTTGTGTTTTTGGCGTAATTTTTTTTTGTATTTTTCTTTTTTTTGATTCACCCGATTTTCTTTTTTGTTGTCTATACGGGAAAGAAAATAAATCATGGAATCGTGGAATGAATTAGATGAGTGGATTGCCCGGTACAGGCAAGGGGAACTTTCAGAGCGTGATAAGTGTAATTTGCTCCGGTGGCTGGAAGCTTCGCCCGTGCATGAAAAACAGTTTCGGGAGAGGCTACAGATGGAGGTGCGTGTGGATGCTGTCGGAAGATGGAATAAGTTGGACCGTATGCAGGAAAATGTATGGAAGCGTATAACTCCGGTTCTGGAAAGTCGCGGGCGAAGATTGTACGCGTGGGGGAGTGGTGCTGCCGCCGCAATTGCTGTATTGGTTGGGTTGTTTTTCGTGTGGCAGGGACAACGGGTGGATAAAGGTAAAGGGGATACGTTTGCGAGTGTGCTACAAGTGGAAGCCGGATCTGCTAAAGCGATTCTCGTGACTCCCACCGGGGAAAGGGTTGAATTGAGGGAGGGGGAGAATCGACAGGTGGCGGATATTTCTGGTGTCGGGGTGATTCAAGATTCGATCGGGGGAGTGCGTTTCGAGGATAAAGGGATGCCCGGGGAGGGACGATGCGAGAATAACACAATTGTTGTTCCTCGAAAAGGAGAGTATTTTGTAGTGTTGAGTGATGGCACGAAAGTTTGGCTCAATTCGGATTCACGTTTGGAATTTCCGAATCGTTTCTTCGGGGCTTCCCGTGAAGTGAAGTTGGAAGGCGAGGCTTATTTCGAGGTGGTAGCAAATACCGGTAAACCGTTTTACGTGCATGTGGGAGGTGCGAAAGTTCGTGTTCTGGGTACGGCATTTAACGTGATGGCTTACGGGGAAGAGGAACTTACGGAAGTTGCCCTGTTGCGCGGGAAAGTGTGTTTGGATACGGAAAAGGGGGCTTGTATGCTGGAACCGGGCGAGATAGTTTCTTTGGATAGGGAGAGTGGAAAAACGATACTTCGGAAGGGGGATGTACAGTCGATTGTTGATTGGAAAACCGGTAAATTCAATTTCGAGGATATGCCCTTGAAGGAGTTGACCGTGAAATTGTCCCGCTGGTATGGCGTGGCTTTCGTTTTTGGGGATGAGGAGGCAAAGAAATTGCGTTTCTCCGGGGCTGTGACTAAGTACAGAAGTTTGGATTACGTGCTGGGTATGATAGCGAAGACGACAAATGTGGAGTTTGCGGAGAAGGAGGGAAAGGTCGTGATTCGTGTGAAGATATGAAACTTACATGAAGTAAAATATCCCGAACCATGGTGACGCACGATCCGGGATAGGGCTTATTAATAATAATAATATACCTATTTGCAAAAGTATGAAAAAAAAGCGAACGAGGTGGTTTTTCATGCGAGGTTTTGAACCACGAAAATTATTGAGAGTAATGAAACTAAGCGTAATTTTATTATTGGCAAGTATGCATCTGGCGGTTGCCGGTGTTAAGGCTCAAGTGAAGATCACGGTCGAGGCAAAGACTGTGACTTATTTGGAGTTGTTTAGACAGATTAAACAACAGACAGGGTTTACTGTCGTGTATAGTAACAATGAACTGGATAAGTCGAAAATCGTGGAAGCGGGATTCGTGGAAACGGATTTGAAGGTTGTGTTGGGTAAGATTTTGCGAGGGACTCGTTTGACTTACGAGATGATGGATGAGTTTATTGTTTTGAAATTAGCCCCGGAGGAAAAGAAAAAATCGTTGAAAGTTGTGGGGCACGTGACCGACGCAGATAAGTTGCCTCTTCCCGGGGTGACGGTGATGGCGAAAGACCTGAAGTTGGGCACGACGACGGATCATAACGGTTTTTACTCGTTGCTTTTGACGAAGGCGGATGATGTCGTTCTGGTGTTTTCGTTTATGGGGATGAAGACCGTGGAGGTGAAGTACACGGGGCAGGATTCGATTAACGTGGTGCTAGAGGAGGATGTCAAGGCTCTGGATGACGTGGTGATTACCGGTTACGGGACCACGGCGAAGGGTAATTACACGGGAGCCGCTACCACGGTGAAAGTGGCGGATATTATGATGGCGGGAGCTTCTTCTATCGACCAGATGTTGCAGGGTGTGGTGCCGGGAATGTTGGTGCAGTCGGGAACCGGTATGGTGGGTTCTTCTCCCAAGATTCGCGTGAGGGGTACTTCTTCTTTGTTGGGAAGCCAAGAGCCGGTATGGGTGGTTGACGGAGTGGTGCAACGGGATCCCCAGCCGTTTAACTCGGAGGATAACACGAAGTTCTCGGTGGATGCGGATGATATTTCGCAGTTGGCGGGTAATGCCATTTCATGGTTGAATCCCAATGATATTGAAACGATCACGGTTTTGAAGGATGCTTCTGCCACGGCTATTTACGGTTCGGAGGCTGCCAATGGGGTTATCGTTATCACGACGAAGAAGGCAAATGCGGGTAAGGTGTCGGTATCGTACAGCGGGGATTTCTCTATCGGGCAAAGACCTCGTTACGGGTTGTATGACCGGATGAATTCCCAGGAAATGATGGAGTTTTCCAAGCAGATGTACGAGGATCGGGTGGTTTACCCGAGTACGATTCTGGAGATCGGTTACGCGGGATTGTTGAAGTCTTACTTGGATAAAAAGATTTCGAAGGAGCAGTTTGACGAGCGATACAAGAAAATGGCTTCTGAAAATACGGATTGGTTTGATTTGTTGTTCCGCAATTCGTTTAGCCATAAACATAGTTTGAGTATTAGCGGCGGTTCCGAGAAAATTCAAAACAGGACGTCGTTGGGGTACACGGACGAGAAAGGTGAGGCTTGCGGGAACAACGTGGCGTTGTTTACGGCAACTTCCAACACGACGGTGAATTTGATTGACAGTAAGTTGATGGTGAATTTGTTGTTGAAGGGTACCTGGCGGAAAGCGGAAGGTTTTGCATACGACGTGGATCCTTTCAAGTATGCCTATAACACGAGTCGCGTGATTCCGATGTATAACGAGGATGGAAGTTTGTATTATCATGAAAAATGGGCTGATGAGGGAAGTACGGTAATCAATAATAAGTACAATTACTTGTATAACATCCAGAACGAGTTGGATAACACGGGAAGTGAGAACAACACGAAGAGTTGGGGCGCTACCTTGGATTTAAAGTGGAAAATATTGCCGGGTTTGGAATACCAGGGGTTAGTGTCTTATTCTTCCTCGTCGGCTGACGTGAAGAAGTTTGCGACGGAACGTTCTTTTTACGCGTCAACACTTCGGGGGTATGACTTTGAGGCTTACGAGAGTTCTGCCGATGAGTTCGGTTATACCCGTTTGCCTTTCGGGGGATTGCTGGAAACCGGGTTGACGGATGTAACCACGGTCACGGTGCGGAACGCTTTGGTGTATGATCGAATGTTCAAGGATGTGCACCGGATGACGTTGCAGTTGGGTATCGAAACGAATTCTTCTAAAACGAGAGGTTCTACCGCTAAGCGTTACGGTTATTTGAGAGACCGAGGTGAGACTTTCGTGAATCTGCCGTCGACGTACAAAGATAGATGGGGCGATCCGATAGATAATGATTTGGCGCAAGGAGAGGCGACCGTGTTGAATAAGATTGATAACAAGTTGAGTGAGTATATTTCAGCCGTGTACGCTTACGACAATCGTTACGTGTTGAATGTCAGTGCCCGTGTAGATGCTTCCAACCGTTTCGGCCAGGATAAGAACAAGCGTTTCGAGCCCACGTGGTCCGTGGGGGCGAAGTGGAGAGTGGCTTCCGAGAGATTTGCGAAAGAGTTGTGGTGGTTGAATAATTTGGATTTGATCGCTTCTTACGGTTACCAGGGGAACGCGGTGGAATCGGTTTCTCCTTACTTGATTGCGGAGCAAGGGGGCGTGAATGAATATTATAATGATTATCTGTTGAATATAAAATCTTTGCCCTATTCTGACTTGGGTTGGGAAAAGACGAAGACTTACAATTTCGGCGTGGATGCCGCCTTCTTGGATGGACGTTTGAATTTCACGGTGAATTACTTCAAGAAAGTGAGTGATGTGCTTTCTTCCCGTAATCTCCCGCGGGAAAACGGTGTCGAGAAAGCCATCGTGGACGGGGGTGAGATGACGAATACGGGTTACGATTTCGTGATTAATGTGATCCCGGTACGCACGAAAGATTTCACCTGGCAATTGTCGTTGAACACAGCCGTGACGAAAAACAAGGTGAATAAGAATCAACGGGTGAACACGTTGAACGATTACTTGGATGGTAGTGCCGTGGTGAACGGGGAGGCTTTTTCAACTTTCTATTCTTTCAAGTATGCCGGGTTGAACGACGAGGACGGAACGCCTACATTTAAATATATGGATATCGAGAACGGGGAAAGCCCGAGAGATTATCTGGTGAAGTCCGGTAAGTTTACTCCCGATTTTTCAGGTGGTTTGAACATGATGTTCAAGTACCGGAACTGGTCGTTGTATGCGTTGTTCAACGTGCAATGGGGTGGGCATGCTCGTTTGCCGAAGTTGTATGACACGGATAGTAATTACGGGATTCCGACCCCGGAGCAGAATGTATCCCGGGATTTAGCCAAACGTTGGCGGAAACCGGGGGATAAGACGGATATCCCTTCGATTCCAACAAGTAGCGCCTATATCAATCTCCCGATGACAGCCTCGGTAGCGGGTTCGGAAAGACGGTTGTATGATATGTATAATAATTCCGATTTGCGGGTAGCTAACACGGATTTTATCCGTTGCCGTTCGTTGTCGCTGTCTTATGATTTCGAACAGAAGTGGTTATCTCGTATCGGGGCGCAACGATTGTTGCTTAAAGCGAGTATGACGAACCCGTTCATGTGGGTTTCCGATAGCAAATGGAATGGGTTGGATCCGGAGACGGGAGATTGGCCCACGAGAAGGGTTACTTCATTGTCTTTACAAGTGATGTTTTAAGAGATAAGTTGAAAATATTGAATAAAAAATAGTGATATGATGAAGAAGTTACAATTCATGATATGTCTGCTCGGATTGCTTGGTGCGGGGGCTTGTTCCGATTATCTGGATAAAGAGTCCTCGGATGAGGTGATCGTGAGGACGGTTTCCGATTATAGTGAATTGCTTTTGGGTGCTGGTTATCCGTCACCGTCGAAGTCTATCTATAATACACTCTATTTGCTGGATGATGATTTCATGTTGAATGAAAGGAATCTTGAAGATGATGAAGATTACACGGGGGCGGTGAATATTTTTCCGTTCTTCACGTGGCAACCGGATATGTGGGAACGCCAGGAGGTGGACAAGAGTAATTATGACGAAATGTATTCCTCCACTTACGAGCGGATTAAGGGTGTGAATGCCGTGTTGGACGGGATCGACGAAGCGATAGGTGATGCGGAAGAGCGGGATCAAGTGAAAGCGGAGGCTTTGGCATTGAGAGGGTATTATTATTTTATGCTGGTGAATCTTTACGGGGAGCCCTATAATTATAACAAGAGTGCGTTGGGGGTGCCTTTGAAGTTGACTGCCGATATGGAAACGAACGGGAAACCCCGGAGTACGGTGGAAGAGGTGTACGGGCAGATCGTGAAGGATTTGTCGGAATCGTCCGCTTTGTTTGAAAAACACGCTAAACGGCGGGGAAGTTTCCGGGTGAATTTGCCGACGGTGAATATTCTTTTATCCCGTGTTTATTTGCACATGGAGGTTTGGGATGAGGCAATTGCTGCCGCCACGAAAGCGATAGAGAACGGTAACTTGTTGACGAATTACGTGAATCTGCCGGAAAGTCCGATTTGTATAGCCAATTATAATTATTCGGAAGTGGAGTGGGTATATGGTAATGGGAATACGCCGACTCGCAATCTGAATGCAGTGGTCGTTTCCACGGGCTTACGTGAAAAGTTGGAGGCTAATCCGAATGATACCCGTCGGGCACTTTGGTTTGATGGTAACTGGAATATTTGTAAAAAACGTGTAAGTTACCCGAGCGGTACCCCGAGAATGCCGACGAATTCTATCCGGATGTCGGAAGCTTATTTGAATCGTGCTGAAGCTCTCGTGCAGGATGAGCAAATCGGTTTGGCTTGGGATGATTTGAAGCATTTGCGGGAGAATCGTTATCGGGATTATAATGAAGCGAAGATTACGGATGCGGGAAAGTTGCTGGAAGAGATTCGGGAAGAGCGTCGTTTGGAGCTTTGTTATGATGAGGTGCGTTGGTTTGATTTGCGTCGTTACGGGATGCCCTCGATTTCTCATCAATATAAAGTAAGAAAATCCGCATCTTGGCAAATTTATGTTTTGCAGGAGAAAGATCCGTTGTACACGTTACCTATCCCGAATGAAGTGATGAACGAGAATCCGGCATTACGGCAAAATGAATCGGCAAATCAGCCAGTACGCCAAGGAAGATGAAAATAGTGGAATTTTTAAATGTTATGATAATGAAAATAAGAATATATGCACTTCTGTTTGCTTTCGTGTTTTTAGGAGCTTGTGCCGAAGATAAGAAAATAGAAGAGATCCAGATAACCGATCCGGATTACGTGTTGCCCCAGGGGGGAAATGCTGCCGCGGATGAGATTATTTTAGAGTTGTATAAAACTTACAATACTTATTTCTTGTATGAATACACTGAAAAAGATATTGAATGGACTCAGACGGCGTCTTTAACTTTTTATCAATACGAGCCGATAGATCCGAATGATGTCGAGAATTTACTGAACCTGTTGAAAATTACTTGGTTTGATTTATATAATGTGGAAGTGTTGAAGAAAATGATGCCTTATCGAGTATTTTTGACCGGAATTTTGAAAGAGGATATCGGTTCGTGGAGGGAAAATTGGGTGGATATCCCTGCTCGTTATTTGGAGAATCAGATTGCTATAAACAAGGTGGAAAAAGATGTGGCAGATATGTCTTCTGTGGAAAAAAGAGAGTTTAAATCTTATTTGCAGGCGACCTTCTTGGAGTATTGTGTGACTTACGGGGTGATAACAATTCCAGACGAGTTTTATGCAGAAAGCGATTACTCGAAGTCATATGCAAGTAGTTCGGAGGAAGCAAGAGAATGGGGATTCGTGTATAACCCGAAAACAGATAGCGAGTGGAGTTATGATACGTGGCAGATCACGGCCGCGGACGATCTAAACGCTTATCTGGCTTCTTTGGTGTATCGCACGACCGAAGAGTGGGCGGAAGATTTGGAGAACCCGTTGATTAGGAAGAAGTATGATATATTGGTGAATTGTTTGAAAGAACAATATGGTGTAGATATTTGTAAAATAGGTAATATTGTTTATGAATAATGTTGTATGTATAAAATGTATTGTATGAAAAGATGGATTGTGTGTTTTTTGCTTTTGGTGTTTTTAATGCCTTTAGTACATGGAGTTACTGCGAGTGAAAGGAAAAAGAAAGACAAGGGCGAGCTTCCTGTTGCTAAGGAAACGAAATACGAGAAGTTGATGAAAAAAGCGGGACGGGAATCTGCCACGGGAGAATTCCTTTCCTTGCATAAAATCGAGGGAAAACTTTACGTGGAACTCCCGTTAAAGTATTGTGGACGTGATCTGTTGATTGCTTCCACGACAGCGGAATCCAGTAATTCCATGTTAGCTATGGTCGGGTACAAGATGAATGACCCGTTGCACGTTAAATTTGTCAAGATGGATAGCACGATCGTGCTTCAGATGGTTAATTCCTCGATGGAGAGCGATGAAGAATTGGGATTGGCTATCAAACGTAATTATCTGAATTCGTTTTATAAAAAGTATCCGGTGGTAACCTATAATAATGATTCGACATCGGTAGTCTTTGACATGACGGAAATGTTCATCGGGGATGAGGAAGCGTTGAAGCCGGTGGAGAGCAATTATAGTATTCTCGGGATAACTTCTCGCTTGAAACCGGGATTCGGAATGTTGAATAAAATCAAAGCTTTCAGTGACAATATCACCATCGAGTCGTACATGACGTATGATTATAGTATCACCTTTTTTGGCGAGGAACTTGGGTCAGGTGCGTTGACAACAAAACTCGTGCGCACGATATTGCTGTTGCCGGAAGACCAAATGAAACCGAGAATTGCAGATTCTCGTATCGGGATATTCCTTACCGGTAAAGAAAATATCACGATGACAAAGGATGGAATTGAAAGTTACGCATTGGTCAACCGTTGGCGCTTGGAACCGAAGGATATGAAAGCGTGGGAACGCGGGGAACTGGTGGAACCGGTGAAGCCGATCGTGTGGTATATTGATGACGCTTTCCCCGAGTCGTGGAAAGAACCGTTGAAACAATCGGTTTTGATTTGGAATAAGGCGTTTGAAAAGATTGGTTTTAAAAATGTTATGATCGCTCGTGATTTTCCGAAAGATGATCCGGATTTCGACCCAGATAACCTGAAGTATTCGTGCATCCGCTATGTTCCGATTTCTGTAGAGAATGCTATGGGACCGTCTTGGGTGGACCCGAGGACCGGAGAGATTATCAACGCCACTGTATTGGTTTATAATGATGTGATTAAATTGATCAATAGTTGGCGTTTCGTGCAAACGGCGCAGATTGACCCGAGAGTGCGAGGGAAAAAGTTGCCTCAAGAGGTTGTGGATGAATCACTGGCCTATGTGTTCGCCCACGAGATTGGTCACACGTTAGGCTTGATGCATAACATGGCAGCTTCTAGTGCGTATCCGGTAGATTCGTTACGTTCTGCCACTTTCACGCAGAAATACGGAACGACGCCTTCTATCATGGATTATGCCCGTTTCAATTATGTGGCTCAACCGGGTGATGAGGGAGTACGCGTGTCGCCTCCGGATATGGGCGTGTATGACGAGTACGCCATAAAATGGTTGTATTCTCCGATCCCAGGTAATAAGTCCGTGCAGGAAGAGGCTAAAATATTGGAAAGTTGGGTGGATGAAAAAGCCGGTGATCCGATCTTCCGTTACGGGAAACAGCAAGTGTATTCCCGTTATGACCCGAGTGCGCTTGAAGAAGATTTAGGGGATGATGCTTGCAAAGCGGGTGATTACGGTATCAAGAACTTGAAATACATCTTGAAAAACTTGAATACTTGGATTAAGGACGACGAATCGACAGCTCATCGCCAGGCATTGTATGCCGATCTTTGCAACCAATATGCCCGTTATTTGATGAATGCTTTGGCAAACGTGGGAGGTATTTATTTGACGGAAGTAAAAGATGGTACTCCTGGCGATCGTTGGAAATCCGTGCCGAGAGAGGTGCAACAAAAATCGTTAAAATGGGTGATTAAACAACTGTGCGAAAGCGATTGGTTGGATGAAAAGGAGGTGATTGACAAATTCCCGTTGTCGGTAAATAAATCTCTTGTTTTGAAAACGGTCGTGGGGAAAAAGTTGTTCCAGCTGAATAATGGCGTGTTGCTGTCTGCTCATGTCAGTGCTCGACCTTATACGTCAGAGGAATATTACAATGACCTTTTCTCCGGTGTTTGGGAACCGACGATCCAAGGGCGTAAATTGACAGTAGGCGATAAATTATTGCAAAGATTGGCGGTGCAAGAGGTGATCACTTCTGCCGGAAAAATCATGAAAAAGAGTGGGGGTAAGTCTTTGCAGACATTAGGTATGATTTATGCACCTTCCGTGGATGAAATCGCCCTTCGGGGGTTGGATGCCACCGGTTGGATTAACGAACATTTGCCTGAATTGAGAGCACTTGAGGAAGAATATGGCAAAGGGTATGTAGCAGCTTGTATGCAGAAAAAACATCAATTCGGGGATACGGGTGATTATGGTTGGCAGAAAGAAGTGAACGTGGGAGCGATAGACGAATCTGCTGCTTATTGTGCTGCCATGTTAAAGAAAATAGAGCAGTTGGTAAAAACGAAGGTGTCGACAGCAAACGCTAGCGATAAAATTCATTACCAGTCTATTCTGTTAATGATTGAGGCACAGAAGAAATAGGAAATGTTATATATTAAAAAATCCGGTCAAAACGATTTGACCGGATTTTTTATGGTTACCTTAAATCTTATTTTATCTCGATAGTTCTCTGTGCTTTTTTAATTTCCTCTACGGATATTTTTGGCAGATCGATGGTCAATACCCCGTTATCTACTCCAGCTGCAATTTTTTCCTTGTCGACGTCGTCGGGCAGAATCATGGTTTGTTGGAATTTTGAGTACGAGAATTCACGTCGCAGGTAGCGTTGTTCTTTCTTTTCCTCTTTGTTTTCAACTTTTTTCTCCATGGTGATGACGAGATTATTGTCTTCGTCTATGCGAACGTTAAAATCTTCTTTCGTCATCCCCGGGGCAGCAACTTCCACTTTATAATCTTTTTCCGATTCAATCACGTTGATTGCTGGTGCAGTTGCGTTTGCTCTCGTCATCCACTCGTTATCAAAGAAATCATTAAAGATACTTGGTAACCAATTTTGAGTTCTTCTTACAGGCATCATAATTAAAGTCTCCTATCTTTAAGTTTAACATTCAATCTTTTCTTCGGACTTCGGTTCTTTTATGAACCGCTGTTCGATAATGGATAGTGCAAAGCTTGTGCCAATGCGGTTTGTGGACTTTTTGTCATGGTTATTATGTCAAATTTTCATTTTTGGAGATTCTCGAGTGACAAATATTTTTCGATTTCAGGTACATTTTTGTGATAATAGTTGTAGCTTTATGGCTGTTTAAATAGGTATATACTTAATAAATATATTTATGCATAGATTGAATAAAACTTACAATTGGGCTAGAACAATATTTGTTTTGGCGTGTGTCGTTAGTCTGGGATGGATATCTCCCGTAATGGCTCATGGAATGGAGGTTCGTCAGGCTGACGGAGATACTACCGTGTATGTAGTTGCTGATGTTCAACCGGAATTTAATGGGAACTTGAATCAATGGCTCGGGGAAAATATCATGTACCCGGAGGAAGCTCAACAGGAACGTATAGAGGGTAAGGTGTTCGTGACCTTCGTGGTAGAGAAAGATGGTGCTGTTTCACAGGTTAGAGTGGTGCGTTCGGCACATCCGATTCTGGATGCCGAGGCTTTGCGGGTAATTCAAAATATGCCAAAATGGAAACCTGCCACTATGGGCGGACAACCCGTACGTTTCTCCAAAACTTTGCCGATCACGTTTAAATTGGCTCCCGAGGAATTGACTTACGAAATGTATTTAAAAAATTTGGAAGAAGAAGCCAAAATGTTGAAACAAGGAGAGCAATTGTCGCCGGAAGACCAGGCTGCCCGGGTAGAGGCTTTCAAAAAGCAATTGGGCGATGATGCCACGCTTTATAAAATGTTATTGGAAAAGAGCCAGGATATAAAGAAAGGGATCGATAGTTTGGTAAAAGCTCAAACCAAAGTATTGAAACTGAAGAAAAACGACGTCAAAGAATTGACCAAAATATACGAGAACGAGATTGATGCGAAAATCAAATTGATCGAGAGTCTGGGAACGAATGATTTTGTTAGCAAGTTTGTTGCTTCCGAGATCAAGATGAGACAATTCGAGATGGATAAAATGTTGCAGATAAAAGATTTATTGAAAGATCGTTTCAAAGATTATTTCGAGAATTATATTTTGCCACAGTAAAGTAATTGTGTGGTATCCTATTTTGGGGTTGTTCAGAAAATCTTTTTTTGAACAACCCCAAATTGTATTAGATAATTAATGATATATGATTAATTTTATTATCTTTGAGGTAGTAAAGGGATAACTATGGGTTTGTCGGATACGGATATTTTAGACTTCATTCGGAAAGATAAAGCAGCTGGAATACAACAATTATTTGTCCGGTATTATCGTCCGTTGGTGTTATTCGCCGATGAATTTCTGAAAAATCGTTTGGAGGCAGAAGATATCGTGCAGGAGTTGTTTGTGAAACTATGGGAAGATGACTATTTAATTCGGGTAACAGATGTGTCTTTAGCTTCTTACCTTTATTCAGCCGTGAGAAATAGGGCGATTTCTTGTCTTCAAAAAAAGGATATATTACGTGGTAGCAAAGAATTGGAAGGAATGGATATTTCCGAGGAAATGGTTGTGGATATTGACGAGGAACGGATGGAGATTGTGATGCGGGAGGTTGAACGTTTGCCGGATAGAACCCGTCAGGTTGTGGAATGTGTGATGTTGAGAGGATTGAAATACAAGGAGGCGGCAGAAGAATTGTGTATTTCGATCAATACGGTGAAGTTTTTGTTAAAAGAGGGGACGAAGCGTTTGCGGGAAAAATTTGCTTCCGTGAGATCGGATATCCTTTTTCTTTTCTTGCGTAGAGTTCAACGTCGAGAATGAATTATCGACATTGCTGACTTGCGTGTTAAGATACTTGTAATACAAATTTAGAGGATTGTTCAAGGATCGGATTATTATTTATGAAAAAAAATAGAAAATCACCTACCCGTTTTTTTGATTTTTGAGTCTTACTGGTAAAAACAGGATAATAATGAAGTTACCGGAAGAGATACATGAACTAATTCTAGCCAAGTTGGCAGGGGAAATTGACTCGGAAGAAGAGGCAAGATTACATGCTTGGTTGGAAGAGAACGAGCGGAATCAGGGAGCGTATCAGGAATTCTGTTCCTTGTGGTATGCGGGTAAATGGGGTGCATTGCGGGATAGTGTGAATCGGGATAGTGGATGGGAAAAAGTGTTGCGTCGTCGTCGGTATAAATATCGTAATATGTGGTCTCGGGTGGCAGTGGCGGCTGTTGTTGTGTTCGTGATAGGTTTTGTCGGGTGGAATTGGTCGAAAGACGAGAAAGTACAAGTTACGGAGCATATATCGGTATGGAAAAATGCTGACATAAAATTAATACTTTCCTCGGGGGAGGAGGTCAATTTGAAGATGGTGGGCAAAGGTGAGATTAATGATGAAGGGATGGTTATTCGTTCCGATTCGGCTTATTTGGACTATACTGGGCAGACAGGAATTGTTATGGGATACAACGAGCTGATTGTCCCGAAATGTGGTGAATATCGTTTGCGTTTGCCGGACGGGAGTTCCGTGGTGTTGAACGCCGAGTCTAAGTTGCGTTTTCCGTTGAATTTCACGGGAGAGAAGCGGGAGGTTTTTCTTGACGGGGAGGCTTGTTTCGAGATCGTGAAGGATTCTTTGAGACCGTTTGTCGTTCATACGGCTAAAACAGACGTGCGGGTGTTGGGTACTTTGTTCAACGTGTCTGCTTATCCGGAAGAGGTGCGTATGGAAATAACACTGGTGAATGGTGCTGTCCAAGTGAATGCGGCAGATTATCAGGAACGTTTGAAGCCCAATCAACAATTCGTGTTGGATAATAGTACTTTGCAGGCTCGAGTGCGAGAGGTGGATGCAAGAACTTATATCGCATGGACGGATGGGTTGTTCCGTTTTGATGCAATGCCTTTGGAACAATTGATGTCGAGATTGAGCCGTTGGTTCGATGTTTCTTATGAATTCAAGGATGAAACCTTGAAAAAGATACGCTTCACGGGTGGTTTCCGGAAATACGATGATATAAACGACATCATGAAAATGATTGGGGAAATTACGAATGTGTCATTTAAAATGGTTGATAATAAGGTTGTAATAGATAAAAAATAGAGAATGAAAATCGGGTAACGCTTGCAACATTACCCGATATTATCTCCCTCGGCAAAAGGGAGTGTGATTTATAAAACTTAAAAACAAATGTATGAAAAAAAGTCGAAAGTATCGACCTGTCATTCTTAAAAGCAGGTGGAATAAAATTTGTACGATTATGAAATTGACATTGTTTATGTGTTGTTTTTTCGTGCTTGCCTCTTTTGGAAATAGTTTATCCCAACAGAGGGTGAGCATGAGTTTGGGTAAAACTACGATCAAGGAAGCCTTGACAGAATTCCAGCGGATGACGAACATGATCGTGATCTATAGTGATGATAATTTCGAGGTGACTCGTGAAGTGGTAGCTAATTTTAAAGATGTGGAATTGGATGTATTTCTCAAGGAACTATTGAAGGGAAGCGGGATGACTTATAAATTGATGGAGGATTATATTTTAATAATGCCATCTAAAGTTTCTGTTGCGGATTCCTTGAATCAATTGAAGAAATATGTTGTCCGGGGAGTTGTCAAAGACGAGAAGGGTGTGACGATGCCAGGAGTTACTGTTCTTATCAAAGAAACGAAAGTTGGGGTCGCCACGGATGTAGATGGTAAGTTTGAATTGACGACTACAGATTCAAGTAAATTAGTTCTTGTGTTTTCATTTATCGGGATGAAAACGACCGAGGTGAAATATACCGGGCAGAAATTGATAAACGTAACCATGCAAGAAGACGTGGGAGAACTGGAAGATGTGGTGGTGACGGGATACGCTAACGTGAGGAAAACAAGTTTTACCGGAAACTCTGTGCAGGTGAACAAGGAGGAGTTGATGCGGGTGTCAAGTCGGAATGTGGTGGATGCCTTGCAGGTATTTGATCCCTCTTTGCGGGTCATGTTAAATAACGAAATGGGTTCAGACCCGAACACGTTACCCGAGTTCTATATCCGGGGACAATCCGGTATCGGAACTAAAGAATTGGACAAAACCAATTTGAAGAGTAATCCGAATGCCCCGGTATTTATCCTGGATGGTTTCGAGGTAAGTTTGGAAAAAGTGTACGATATGGATATGAACCGGATCGAGAGTATGACCATTCTGAAAGATGCGGCGGCAACGGCAATATACGGGTCTCGGGCTGCGAATGGGGTCATCGTGATCGAAAGTGTGGCACCGAGGGCGGGGAAATTAAACGTGTCATATAATTTGGTTACTTCATTAACGGCTCCCGATTTATCTGACTATAATCTGATGAATGCACGGGAAAAGATAGAAGCGGAAGAAGCTGCCAAATTTTATGTTCCGAAAGAGAATGCCTCTTCTTCCGAAATGAATAGGTTGGAACAGGAACGTTTGAGTAAATGGGACCGAGTTAATGAGGGGGTGAATACTTACTGGTTGGGACAACCTTTGCAAAATCAGTTTAACCACAAGCATAGCCTTTACATTGACGGGGGAAGTGAAAATATCCGTTTAGGGGTTGATTTGAAATATGATATTCAGGGTGGTGTAATGAAAGAATCCGGACGCGACAAGATGGGGGTTGGGTTTTACGTGGATTACCGGCTGAAAAAATTACAAGTGAAAAATTATATCACGTACGATGAGGTTAAAGCAAAAGCATCCCCTTATGGTAATTTTAAAGATTATGCTGAGAAATTACCGTATGATAAATTTAAGGACGATCAGGGGCATTATGTGCGTCGCTTGCAACAAGAAGACGGGAGGAACGGTTGGCATGCTCCGGCGGGTAATCTGGTAAATCCGTTATATGAAGCGAAAGAATTGTCTAATTTTAGCAAGAGCACGTATAATGAAATCACGAATAATTTGAGTGTGAACTGGTATTTGCTGGATAACCTACAAATAAAAGGACAGTTTACCATATCGAAAAAGAATTCTTTGGCAGAAGACTTTTTAGATCCGTTGTCGGGAGAGTTCTTGACAGATGCCCAATATCCGGGACGATTAACACAAAACAAATCGGATGAGATTCGGATTAATACCAATTTGTTTGCGAATTACGTGAATCAGTTCGGGAAAAACAATTTGAACGTGTCCCTCGGGTTGAACACAGTGGAGCGGAGGTATGAATCTTCTTCGTCTGTTTTTGAGGGATTTCCTTCGGGGCATTTACACTCCCCTCAGTATGCTGCTAAAGAAGCCAGGAAAGCCTCTTTCTCGGATAATCATACCCGTTTGTTCGGGACTTTTTTTGCGTTGAATTACACGTATGATGATATTTACCTTCTGGATGTTTCTTGTCGTTTGGATGGTTCTTCGGAGTTCGGTGCCGATAAAAAGTTTGCCCCCTTCTGGTCTGGAGGCGTGGGTTTGAATGTTCACAAGTATGAGTTCATGAAAGAGAATGACTTATTTAGTACTTTGAGGTTCCGAATTACTTACGGGCAGACCGGAAAAGTGAATTTCCCGGCTTATGCGGCGAAACATTCGTATGATTTGTTGGAAGATTGGTATGATACGGGTAGTGGGGCGATACTGAAATATTATGGCAACCGGAAATTGAAATGGGAAGTGACGAACGAGTTCGATGTCGGGATGAATGTTGGTTTGTTGAAAGAACGGATCATTTTGAAGTTTGACTACTATAATAAAGTGACCAAGGATTTGATCACCCCCGTTACGGTTCAAACGTCAACCGGTTTTACCAGTTATAACGATAACGTGGGGGAAATCGAGAACCGGGGTGTCGAACTGGACTTGAGAGTGAATGCAATACGGCAGAAAGACCTGTCGGTGGTCGTTTACGGGAATCTGGCTCACAACCGGAACAAGATATTGAAAATATCCGAATCGTTGAAGGCGTATAATGCTAGAATTGACGAGGAGTTCGCACAATATGAAGCCAACGGGGCTTTAAGAAAAGACCAGGCATTTGCAAAGCCTTTGCTGAAATATGTGGAGGGAGGGTCTTTGAATTCCATTTTCGGGATGAAATCTTTGGGAATAAACCCGGCAGACGGGGATGAAATATTTGAAAGATCAAACGGAACGATTACCTACACGTGGTTTAGTCCGGATCAACAGATTATCGGAAACAAAGAACCCAAAGTGCAGGGTGCTTTCGGGTTGAACGTACAGTATAAAAACATCTTCTTGTATGCCAGCTTCCTGTATGAATTTGGCGGGGATGTTTACAACGAGACCTTGGCAACCAAAATTGAAGGCGTGGACTTGTATAGCACGAATGCAGATCGCCGGGTATTTTCCCAGCGGTGGCAAAAACCGGGAGATAAAGCAAAGTTCAAATCCATTCAGATTAATAACGTGGCAACCCGGTCGACATCGAGATTCGTGCAGACGAACAACACGATAAAATTCAATTCGTTGACCGTGGGTTATGATTTCGATGCCGAATGGATGAGAAAGATCGGTTTGGGAATGTTACGGGCACAATTCAGTATGAAGGATATAGCGAACATCAGTAACGTGAGGCAAGAGCGCGGGTTATCTTATCCTTTTGCCCGGACATTTGATTTCGCTTTAAATATAAGTTTTTAAAAACGGAAAATTATGAAAGAATATCGATATATAGGTATCCTATTTCTGGCAATCATCGGTTTTACGTCATGTAACAAATGGTTGGAAATAGATCCGAAAGATCAAGTCGTGGATGAAAATCTATTTGAAGATTACCGCGGGTTCAGAAATGCATTGAATGGAATTTATACTTCTTTGGCAACTTCCGAACTTTACGGTCGGGAATTGAGCTGGGGACTGGCGAGTGTGTTGGGACAGGATTATATGGCAGGAGAAGGAGATTACACCTACCAGGCCGCACAACGTTATAATTACGAGTACGCAAGTTTGAAATCAAGACTGGCTACCATGTGGTCAACGGCTTACAATATTATAGCCAACTGCAATAAATTGATTGAAGAAACGGAAAAACAGGATGCCTCCTTTTTCTTGTACGGGGAAGAAGAAAAGGGGATCATACTGGGCGAAGCGTTAGCTGTCCGGGCTTTGCTTCATTTCGACCTGTGTCGCCTATTTGCCCCGGCTCCTGCTCTAAATGACAAGAAAGGCTATATGCCTTATCGGATGAATTATTCCGTGGAGATTGCATCGAAGTGGAGTGCCGATCAAGTATTGCAACAAGTGGCGAAAGATTTGCTTCGGGCGAAAGATCTGGTGGCACCCAATGACACGATCTTGAATCGTAATATGCTATTAAATACAAGTACCGTGCGTTTGAATGGCAGTGGGGCTGTCGGAGGTACATTTTTCGGTTATCGGGGCGTCCGGTTGAACTATGTGGCAATAAACGGATTGTTAGCTCGGGTCTATATGTATGCCGGTGATTATACGAATGCAAAACATTATGCCGAATACGTGTACAATAAGTATGCTCCGGATGAAGATGATAACACGAGTGAAAGATGGGGATTCTCGACGGTAAGTGAGACAACTGCGAAAGGGAAATTTTCCAGTGATATGCTTTTCGGGCTATCGAATAAGAATCTGGTGACAGATATTGCGAATTTGGTGGCAACCTTTGGAAGACCGTTATATCTGAATGGAATCAAATCTTCTCTCGAGAATAAAGATCAGGATGATTACAGGTGGAAACTGATATATAGTGACGGTGGGAACGAGAAATGTGTGAAATGGGATGGAACCGGGGTTGCCGGCGAAGACTTGAGCGATAGGGATTATTCCATTATCCCCGTGATTCGATTGAGCGAGATATTTTACATTCTGACAGAATGCTACGTGAAGGATGGAAATGCAACCGGGGCGGCGGAAATATTAAACGAAGTGCGTAAACATCGGGGAGAATCAAGAGAGATTGCCGCCGTATCAAATGACGTGTTGGAAGATTTGCATGGAGAGATCAGGAAAGAATACATGACCGAAGGCCAGACCTTTTTCTTCTATAAACGTTTGAATCAACCTATTCGGGTAGGAATAGGAGTAATTCCCGTGGGAGATAAATTTGTCATTCCCACGCCGGATAGTGAAGATGTCTATTAATTTAAAATCGAATGAATATGAGATACATTATATGGTATATAATTACAGTTCTGTGTTTGACAGCTTGCTCAAAGGTTGAGGTGGACACCTACCATGCACAGAGGTACGTCCAATTCACCCGGTTGTATACGGACACCGTTACACTTTCATTCCGTTTTTATCCGGGAGTGACAGAGATACGAGTACCTTTGGAAGTGAAACTGATAGGAGATTTGCTGGATAAGCCTGCCGCAATAAACTTGGTAGTCGATAAAGAAAATTTGACCGCAACATCCGATATATACGGTTGGGATGAACAAGTGTTGTTCAAGGCGAATCAATCTAAAGACACGGTGTATCTGATACTGAAAAAGTCAGGAATCCAGGAGGGGGACCAGAATACTTACACGGTCGTCGTGGATATCGAAAATGGAAATGAGTTATTGATGGGAGAGATAAATTACACCCAGCGTGTATTCCGGGTAAACAATGTGCTCAGCCGACCGGATTGGTGGACGGCAGAAGTCGTAAAATCTTACTTGGGTGCTTATTCGGACGTGAAATATCAGACTTTTATCGATCATGTCTATACCGGAGATTTCGAGATGAACGGAGATGCTTTGACCGATGCAGCTAAGGGAAGCCTCCGTGCATACGCTATCCAGTTTAAAAACTTTCTGAAGCGGCAAAATCCTCCTATCATGGACGGGAATGTCGAAATGTTATCGACCGTACCTGTGATCGGTTCCTGATGCCGGAATGATTCGGATTGTATAATATAAAATGAAAGAGATATGAAAATTAGATTAAATATATTCGTGCTGATTTGCGGAATGCTTTTGTCTTCTTGTTTTGATGATAAGGGCAACTACGATTACAAGATTCCGGCAACTCAAATATTGGAAATCGATCTGGGGCAAACAGGGACATTTCAAGCAGTCATGGGAGAGTCTATCAAGATTTATCCGAAATTGACTTATAGTAACGAACAGGATACCAATCGTTTTGATTTTGAATGGAGAATGAGTGGAGAGTTGTATTCCACGGATCGGGAGCTGGAGTATTTTGGAAAGGCTATCGGTTCCGAATGGGGTATTTTTAGCGTTATCGACCGGGAAACGGGGATGCGTAAAGACAAGCAATTTGTCATCGCTGTATCCTCTATATTCTCAAATGGTTGGACGATTCTGACGAAAGATGGAAATCAATCGCAAATCAGCATGGTAATTAGCAAATACGTGAATGGTGCGTATGAATATACCCCTTATCGGGATGTGTTTTATAATAACGGCGAGGAAATGGGAAGCGATCCCGTTAAACTGGAAAATCACACGCCCGAGATATTGGTAATACAGCACGGGGGACGAGGAGCTGTCGAATTAAGTGGTAATACATTAAGCCCAGTTGTCTTTCTGGAAGACGAGTTTTTGAACGGGCAGGTCCCGGAAAATTTTGTCCCGATAGATGCCTATTATAATACGAACGTAAACATCCTGTTGAGTCAGGACGGACAACTGTATATGCGTTATTCGGGGGTAGCCAACCATGTTGCCCCGTACAATAATGAACCCATGAATATGAATATCGGGGGAAAGTCTTCCCATGTTTCCCGGTTGATTAAACCTAGAGCCGGTTTCTGGCCGGATCAGATCTTAGTACATGATTCGAAAAATAATCGCTTGTTGTGCCTTGCGACAAATAGTTATGTCACGGGAGGAAGTTTTCAGGATATTCCGGATGGGGACTATAATTATCCCACCCCGTACACGAAGTTAAGTGACATGGGTACGATGGAACTGGTGTACGCCACGGGTACGATGCCTGGGGCTGGCGGGATGGGATATTTTATGGTATTGAAAGATCCGCAGGCACAAACGTACTATTGCCAACGATTTAATATCACGCAGAATGCGGCAACCGATGTGTTCACCCTTACCGCCACGCAGGCACGGGTCGGTTTCGAACGAGGAGATGCGGTGCTGACCGAGAAAAGCCAGTTTGTCTACTTCCCGACTAACGGTTATGTATTATTTACGGCAGGAGCGGCGAACGACCAGCTTTATTTTTACAATTCGACCGCTCCTCTCATTGCAGCAAAACTGGTGAAAGGATTTGAGGGTATTGAGATAAAGGCTTTGAGAATTGAAAACTTGATTTCCGTGTCGAAAGTAGGCTTGGGGCTTGGTAATGGTGATTTTGTGTTGATAGACGTTCCGTATAACTTCCACACCAACGTGGTCTATAACGAGTTATGTAGGTTTAACTTTGGGGAAATTGCGGATGTTTGCCATAAACCGAATTATTTTCAATAGATAGATTTTAATGTTTGTTTCTTGGGTAGAGGGCGTGTTTTACACGTCCTCTCGGGAAACGCATACCATATCGGATGTTATTGTAAAGTGTAAATCATTAAAATAGTTTTTTATGAAAAACAGATTATTCGTAGTATTGTTATTACTACTCATGCCTTATCTCGTCGAAGCAAGAAAGAAAAAAGTGGTTGCAGAGATTAAAGAGAAAAAACAAGAGACCCCTTACCAGAAATTTTTTAAAGGGAAAAAATGTGAAACGAAAAAAGGGCTATTCACGCTCCACAAAATGGATGGGAAAATCTATTTTGAACTTCCGTTGACACTCATGGAGCGGGATATGTTACTAGGCTCTACCGTGAGTGAGATCACCGACAACCAATTTGCTAACGTGGGAGAGAAACCGTTTTACCCCCAGCACGTGATATTCACGAAAATGGATTCCATGGTGAATCTATGTTCGGTCAACACGGATTACGTGTCGGAGGATCCGCTGCTGGCAGAGAGGATCAGGATTAGTAAAAAACCGGCAGTGATGATGCGTTTTCCTATAAAAGTGTATTCGGAAGACAGCACGGCGGTGGTAATTGATATTACAGATTTTCTGTTGGACGACCGGGAAGGGATGCACCCGTTCTCTCCGTATGCCATTGCTCTAGGCAGAAGATGGATTGAGAAAGAATTCAAAAAAAACAATTCGTTTATCACCGACATCAAGGCATTCGAGGATAACGTGAGTGTCCGTTCCTCCTTGGGCTACGTGGTTAGCTTGCGGGATAAGCAATATTATTATCTCTACAAAGTTCCTTTCACGGCAGTTATGACCCGGAGTTTCATCCTCTTGCCGGAAAAAAGCGAGGCAATGCGTCCTCGTATAGCTGATCCTCGCGTTAATATCTTCTATCAATATCAATCGGAATTCACGAATGAACCTCGTGGAATGAAGCCTCTCTACTATGCTAATCGTTGGCGGGTGGAGCCGAGTGACGAAGTGAAATACCGGAATGGAGAGTTAGTTGAACCCAAAAAGCCGATCGTGTTCTACGTGGATAATGCTTTTCCTGAAAGCTGGCGGAAATACATCAAGGCAGGCATCGAAGAATGGAATGCCGCTTTTGAGCAGATCGGATTTAAAAACGTCGTGCGTGCTGTCGATTTCCCGACGGATGACCCCGAGTTCGATCCGGATAACCTGAAATACTCTTGTGTTCGTTATTCTCCCTCGTGGGTGGCGAATGCCATGGGACCCTCGTGGACAGATCCGAGAACGGGCGAAATCGTGAATGCTTCCGTGTACGTCTATCACAATATGTTGCAACTCGTGCAGAACTGGCGATTCCTCCACACGGCACAGGCGGATGCTGACGTGCGTTCCGTGAATATGCCGGAAGAAATTATCGGGGATTGCATTCGCTACGTCATTGCTCATGAAGTGGGGCATTGTCTCGGTTTCATGCACAATATGTCGGCTTCGGCAGCGATCCCGGTAGATTCCTTGCGTTCCCCGTCATTTACTCAAAAACACGGGACAACTTATTCTATCATGGATTATGCTCGTAATAATTATGTGGCACAACCCGGGGATAAGGAAAGAGGTGTAAAATTAACGCCTCCCCGTTTAGGCTTGTATGATTATTTCTCTGTTAAGTGGTCATATACCCCGCTCTTGGATGCTAAAACATCTAAAGAAGAAGTGCCTGTTCTGGATCGTTGGATTAGTGAAAAATCAGGAGACCCGATCTATCGTTACGGGAAACAACAACTGCGTGGGCATCTTGATCCGACTTCTTTTGAGGAGGACTTGGGAGATGATGCGGTGAAAGCGGCAGGTTACGGGGTAAAAAACCTGAAATACATACTGGAAAATTTGAACACATGGGTTGGTGAAGAGGATCGGGATTATGCGTTTCGCAAACAAATGTACAACGAGGTATTGTACCAGTATATGCGTTACATAAATCACGTGATTGCCAATATTGGCGGTATCTATCTATATGAACGCTACGATGGCGACAAATGGCCAGCTTATACCCCGGTTCCGAAAGAACAGCAAAGGCGGGCAACTCGTTTTATTCTGAACGAATTGAAAGATCTATCCTGGCTGGATAACGAGGAACTGCTCAAAGGTTTTGATCTGCAGGGTAATATATCCACGAATATCGAGGATGCCATCTTCAAAGGATTGGTTGGACGCCAACGGTTAGTGGCTATTGCGGCGGATAAAGCCGGAAAGGATGCTTACGGGCGTACTGATCTTTGGGATGACATTGCGGATTTCGTGTGGAAGCCTACTCGGCAGGGCAAAACTTTAACAAACGTGGAAAAGAAATTACAAATCAGATTACTTGCCCATCTGCTCAATTCTTCCGGTGCCGCAACCAAGACGATGAGTGGCAGTTCTTTGGCTATTGCTGCGGCGGAAGCGATGGTCGAAATCCCGGAATGCATCAAGGCTCAAAGCCGAGCCGTGTATGGTGTGTTGCCGGAAAGCGTGATGGGAATCTTCACGAATCGGGAGAGTGAACAACAGGCGATGCGGGACATTGACCCTGCAGAACAGATGGGTTTTGGTTTTTACGTGAGCGTGGTGGACGTATCCGAACCGATAGAGCATATTTATTTCGAAAAGCTAAAACAGGCTCACGAATTATTGAAGAGCAAAGCGGGTACGGGTTCTGCCGACACAAGACGGCATTACCAACTGTTACTTTACAAAATCGGGCAAGCGTTAAACAATTAATGTTGAGGAATGATGAAGAGTTTGATTTATATATTATCTCTTGTTTTCGTTTTAGGAGGATGGAGTCATGAACTTTCTGCTAAAAAGAGAAAGAAAACAACTGGAACGAAAGTCGAGAAAGAGGTGCTGACCCCTTACGAGAAATTGTTCAAGGGGAAAAATGTGACCACGACAAAAGGACTGATGACCGTCCACATGATGAACGGTAAAGCCTATGTCGAGTTTCCGGTAGCTTTACTGGGGAAAGATCTGTTATACTCGACCTCTATCGAGGAGATCAGCGACAACGGCGAAGGTATCGTGGGGCAATTCTCGGATGACGGGTGCGTATTCCGGTTCACGAGAATGGATTCCATCCTGCATGCCCGCATGGTAGTCGTGAGTGAGCCGGTGAACGATAGCGGTGATCCGAACGTGATTTCGGCAATCGAGAAATCCAAAATGCCGGGAGTCTACATGACGTTGAAGATTTTGGCATATACCCCGGATAGTAGCGCAATGGTGGTCGATATGACACAATTCCTTTTGGATCATATCAGGTACGCTAGCCCTTTTCCTGGCATGGCGGGAAATTCCATGTTTGGCTTCATTTACCGGGATCACAAGTTTGATTTGAAAAACTCCCGTTTGAAAAACGTGAAAGCCTATCCTTCTACCGTGATGGCTACTTGTGAATTGTTCTATAAAGTAGATTATTACGTGTTGGGGACCCCGGGGCGTAAGGATGTACCCGTGACCTTAACGGCGAATAAAATGTTGACCGTGTTGCCTGAACTCCCGATGACTCCCCGGATTGCCGATTCCCGTATCGGGGTAGCATTCGTGCATAAGTCAGGGGTTAACGGGAAATTCGGGGCGATGGCTCCGGTATATTACACGAAGAGATGGCGGATAGAACCGTCGGATGTGGTTGCTTACGCCCAAGGAAAGTTGGTGGAACCCAAGAAACCGATCGTGATGTACATGGATACGCTGGTTCCTCAGGTATGGAAAAAATACGTGAAGGAAGGAATCGAAGCATGGAATGTTGCGTTCGAGAAGATTGGTTTTAAAAATACGATACAGGTTAGGGAATTCCCGAAAAATGATCCGAACTTCAATGCGAATGACATCGCTCATTCTGTCATTCGCTATTCACCTTCTTGGTCGTATAATATGCAATACTCTATGTTAGTTGACCCTCGTACGGGCGAAATCTTGAATGCTTCCATTTACTTGCACAATAATGCGATTTCCGTTATGCAAAGGGAGCGTGCCATGTACACGATGGCGTCGGACCCTTCCGTGAGATGCGCTCAAATCCCGGATGAATTGGCAGGACGCCTGATTCGTGCGAACGTGATGCAGCAAATGGGCTTCAACCTGGGGCTTCTCCCGAATGTTGCGGCTTCCTATGCCTATCCGGTCGATTCGTTGCGTTCCGCTTCGTTTACCCGAAAGAATGGAATTGCGGCTTCTGTGATGGACTATATACAATATAACTATGTAGCCCAACCCGAGGATGTGGAAAAAGGAGTCCTGTTGGAGGCGGAAGCGGTAGGTCCTTACGATCATTATGCCATCCGCTGGCTGTATCAGCCGATAGCCGGGGTGCATGGCGCACGGGAAGAAATACCCGTACTCGATCGTTGGATTGACGAGAAAGCGGGTGACCCCGTGTATCGCTACACGTTGAGGCAGTATCCCATGTTTGCGCTCGACCCTTCTGCCCTTACCGGGGATTTGGGGAATGATCCGGTTAAAGCGCTGGAATATTTCAAAAAGAATATAAAGCGTTACCAGGAAAACTTCCGCGAATGGTTCGCCGATAATGACCGGGATATGTGGTATCGGACTCTCTTGCTAGGACGTATCGGCTTCATCTTTAGAGGAAAATTGGGTAATGTTATCAGTCACGTGGGAGGAATCTACATGAACGAAGTGAAAGTGGGAGATGGCTTGCCCGCTTATCAGGTTGTCCCTAGGGAAAAGCAAAAAGAAATCGTGAAATATGTCATCGCCCAAGCAAAAGACATCGATTGGCTATACGATGCCGAAATATCCAGGGAGTTTGAGGTCGGAACGGACTCAAGGGTACGCCGGAAAGATATTATCGGTTCTCTGTTAGGATGTATTGGGCGGTTAGCCGTATGTGTGGAGAAAGATCCGAATGCTTATTCACCGGAGGAACTGATAGATGACGTGTATCGGGAAGTGTGGAAACCAACGATAGTCGGACGTTCGTTGACAAAAGAAGATATCATGTTGCAGCAAAGCTTGCTCGGGTCAATAGCTATGACTTCGCAAGCCGCATCCCCTGCTGGGACATTTGAAAGTACGAAACAGATAGCTGTCAATGGCGTATCCATTTCTAGGAACGAGAATGTGGAAGAAATTTATGCCCGTCTAGGTAATGAAGATTTGTCCGAATGGGCGAAATATTCCAAGGAGCCCGATTTTATAGAAAAGTGTGGATTCTACCCGATGATGACCAAAATCGTGGCGAATCGTTATTCAAATGCGGCACTGTACTACGAGATGCTC
The DNA here is from genome assembly GCF_000379665.1 of Butyricimonas synergistica DSM 23225. GTDB lineage: Bacteria > Bacteroidota > Bacteroidia > Bacteroidales > Marinifilaceae > Butyricimonas > Butyricimonas synergistica. The sequence continues at coordinate 97,684 of NZ_KB903369.1, forward strand.
TTGAAGACACGGCGCTTGATCCGGGGTGCCGTGGGAAATGCAACCGAGGAAACAAAAGCTCATTACGAGTATATGCTTTATAAAATTGATAAGATGTTGAAAGACAAATAAGTAACTTGTAATATTTGAGGTGGTAGATCCTCACGGGTGCTTTTTACAACCAGCGGGAATGGTTGGTCGGGATCATGTTTCGAGAATAAAGCACCCGTGGGGATTAGCCATTTTGTCATGACACGCGTAACCAAGCGTCAGTTCGGGACGTATATTACAAGTTGGTACATAGTTTGTATTAACATATTATAGAATGTATAAATCATAAAAGTATGGCCTATATAGATTACTATAAGATTTTAGGGGTTGATAAAAGTGCTTCGCGGGATGATATCAAGAAGGCTTTTAAAAAGTTGGCCAGAAAGTATCACCCGGACTTGAACCCGAATGACCCGAATGCCAAGCAACGCTTTCAGGAGATAAACGAGGCAAACGAAGTATTGGGCGATCCGGAAAAGCGGAAAAAATATGACCAATACGGGGAACACTGGAAACACGCCGATGAATTTGAAGCCCAGAAGCAGCGTCAGCAACAAGGTGGAGGTTTCGCTGGCGGCGGTCAATACTGGTCGTCGGGAGGCGGATTCTCCGGGATGGGGGATGAGGGCGAATTTTCAGACTTCTTTGAATCCCTGTTCGGTTCTCGTCGGGGCGGAGGACGTTCCGCTGGATTCCGGGGACAGGACTATAATGCAGAATTACACTTATCGTTCCACGATGCGGCGAAGACGCACAAGCAAGTGTTATCGGTAAACGGTAAAAATATACGGATCACCGTTCCGGCAGGAGTGGCTGACGGACAGACCATCAAGTTGAAAGAACAAGGCGCTCCCGGTGTGAATGGCGGACCCAACGGGGATTTGTATATCACTTTCGTGATCGCGGAAGACCCGGTATTCAAGCGATTGGGAAATGACCTGTACGTGACGGCTCCTTTGGATCTCTACACGGCAATTCTCGGTGGCGAACAAATGGTCGACACGATGGACGGTAAAGTAAAATTGAAAGTAAAACCCGGAACACAAAATGGTGCTAAAGTACGATTGAGGGGTAAAGGTTTTCCCGTGTACAAGGAAGAAGGCAAATTCGGCGATCTGATCGTGACTTATTCCGTGCAGATTCCGACCAACCTGACGGAGAAACAGAAAGCCTTGTTTAAGGAATTACAAAGTCTTAATTAAAACATGTCAGTTATGCAAGCAGATTTGATAATAGTCAGGGAATATTGCCAGAAAAGCCACGTCGATCCGTCATTTATCATTTCTTTGGAAGAAGACGGTTTGATTGACATTCAGGTTGTCGATGGGGAGCGTTATTTATCTATTTCTCAATTACGGGATCTGGAGCGGTTTGTACACTGGCATGAAGATTTATCCGTGAACATCGAGGGCATCGGAGTCATCCACGAGTTGATGGGACGTATGCACGATATGCAGCAGGAACTCGACCAATTACGTCGGGAGGTGCGGGTGTTTCGTTCGCATTATCTCAACTATTTGGATGAGTAAAATGAAGCATGAGAGCGCTACTTTGCCACCCCAAAGTTTGCTCATTTGAATATCCTGAAAGAGGCAAAACTGTGTGAGATAATGAATAAGGACGCTCATGTTTGTTATTTTGGGGAATATGTTTATTTAAGATTCCCAATTCATGCGATCGGGAGGTCGGAAAAGATGAATTCACGTGTGCGCATTACGTTTGACTTCCTTTGTTTGCACGAGGGAATTTTGCGAAATGATTTGTTGAAATGTGGAGCATATGGTCTTAACATAGAGGCTGTACGGTTTGTGAAGTCTGTCCTGAACTTCATTTCCGCTTGGAGCTCGCTTCATCGGTAAAATGTGCGAAGAATCATGACCGTACTCATTAGTTTTAAGTTGCAATAGAAAGAAATTATTTTTCGAAAGTGTTTGCATCCATTTTTTTTGCATTTTGAGAAGTATAAGGGAAACGTATTGAATTAAAATATATTGATATTCAGTGGTATAAATTATTTGCGTGTGATTTGCTCTAGATAAATGAATGTTTTTTAATGTTAAATAAAACAAGGCGGGAGCATGGAATTAGATTTTTTTATAAATTACATTCGTATTTATAAATTTATTTGAATATGAAAAAGAATCTTTTTGTGATGTTTTTTTTGCCTTGTGTTAGGTATTGGATTAAGTAGTACAGCAAAAGCTAATGAACGTACTTATCCTTTTTATAGTTTTGTCGTGAATCAAGAGGGAGGTGTATTGAACGGTGCTTATGTAATTAATACTGAACACGGGACTTATTCGGGAGCAATTATTGATGGTTTTTTTTCTGTTGAACTTTTGGCTCCAGGGTTAATATACGTATCAATTTATGTTGATGGTTATGAGGTGGAGTATGCATATTTTTATGTATTAGATCTCGAGGAGCATGTGTTTCGGTTAACTAAGCAACAAGAGAATTTTTATACTGAAATTCCTTCACCCAAAGAGGTGGTGATAATGGAACGAAACTTCTTGTGTCTTCGTAAAGATTAATAAAAATATGGATTGAAAAATAGTAGGAATGGATATTAAAAATAGTTGGCACTCGGTGTGGCTTGTAGCTCGATACGAGAGTAAAATCATCCGGCGTGATTTTTTGTTTTGGGTGTTGATATTTCTAGTAGTGGGGGTAATTACCTATTATCAAGCCGTGAAGCAAGGGAACTTTGGGGGAGCTTCGCCCTGGTGTCTTGTGTCTATGCCTTCGTCCATACCGTTGATGAATGCTTATTTGTTTAATATTTTTCAATCCTTTATTCTAATATTTGTTTGTTCTGGTTGGTATAGGCGCGAGATCCGAACAGATTCATTGCAAGTGATCTATGTTAGACCGCAGGGTAATATCGAGTACACGATCGGTAAAGCGTTGGGCGTATTTCGAGTATTCTTGGGGGTAAACATGGTTTCGCTGGGGGTGGCCTTTTTAATCAATCTTTTTGCGAGTCAGGCGCCTCTCCGGTTTTCTTTGTATCTTTACTATTTCTTTTCGCTCAACTTACCGTCGTTGTGTTTCGTGTTAGGTTTTTCGTTTTTGATTGTCCGTTTTGTGAGGAATGCTGCTTTGTCCTTGTTTATCTTGTTGTGTTGGATTGCTTCCGTGATACTCGTGTTGCCGTCGTTGTTTTACGGGACATTCGATGTGTTGGGGGTGTTATTACCTAATTTCTTTTCTATGGTGATTGGGCATCCTTTCGTGGGTAATTTTTTCTCTCAACGGATTGCCATTTTTTTGTTAGGAATAGGGTGCTTGTTTCTTTCAATAATGCTCTCGTGGCGTTTATGTTACGGGAAGAAAGAAAAGATCGGATTGCTTTTTTTTTCAATATTTTTACTCTTCGCCGGGGAGATTTTTTCATGGAATTATCACCGTTTTTATTCAGATACCGAAGTTGCTCGTGCCGTTTATCGAGATACCTTCCTCAAATATGGACTCGTGGAAAATATACACGTGGAGTATCATGAAATTATTTATCGGCAACAGGGGGCTGAATTAAATCTGTCTTCAAAACTCACCTTGATAAATACCCTTGACCGGGAAGTGGATAGCGTGATTCTTTACCTTAACCCGGGCTTAAAAGTGCATACACTGGTGTCGGCAGGGCAACCTCTTGGGTACACGAGAGAGCATCAGGCGATCGTTATCTCTCGGAAAATGCTTCCGTCTGATACATTGCGTCTGTTCATGGAGTATAGTGGGTGTATAGATGAAAATGTCTGTTATTTGGATAAACCTTTGCGTATGTCGAATTCTTATGGTGATACCCCTTTTCGTTTTGGACAGCGGTATTGTTATGTTGGAGAAGATTACACGTTGCTTTTACCCGAGGTGTTGTGGTATCCTTTGACGTATCCCCCAACGAATCTCCATCATCCGGATTTGGTGCAATTGGATTTTACCTCGTTTGTGCTTGATTTGCCAGGGAAAAGTCGTAAGACGGTTATCACGCAGGGCATGATTCGTCGTGATAAAGAACAGGTGGTTGGTACTGACCCGAAATGCCCGGGATTAACCCTTTGTATTGGTGATTACGAGAAAAAAATAATGTGGATGGGAAAGTACTCCCTTGAGTTGTATTATTTTCGGGGACACAAATTCTTTGAGAGTTTTCCGCTATTGGATAAAAAAGAAATTAAAAAAATTGTTGCGGATGTGATGGATGCGAATTCGTTGCTTACTTATCCTTACAAGCGTTTATGTCTCGTGGAGAGTCCTATTTCGTTTTTCGTGCCTATTCGGGAATGGAAAGGGACAAGCGATTTCATCCAACCCGGTATGATATTTCTTCCCGAACAAGGAACCACCTTGGAGAGAGGAGCGGTCCTTAAAAATTTTGCACGCTCAAGTTTACAAGAGGAGAGGCAACCGCAAGAAATCCAACGCTATCGGCTGACCTCCTTGATTCAAGGTACATTATTCAACCCCATATGCCGTTTTTATAAAGGAAGTACCCCTATCGAGCGGTTATTCTCTTTTCTAGACAACACTTCTGAAAAAAGCGGGGTTTCATCCCGTTACGTGGAGCCATTATTTTTGGATTATTCTTCTTACCTTTTCTCCCGGGATATGGCGGTGGTCGATTATGTTTTGAGGAGAATGAAAATAGAGTGGGATAAATATTATGGTTGGGGGATGATAAATCCGATGCAAAACGATCTTCCTTTTCTGTCTTATTTTTCGAAGCATAGCTTGGAAGACGCTTTGCGTGATTCTTCGCTTTCGCTTGCTTTCCGCAAGCGTCTACTTACACTCAAGACATTGAGTATTAACGCTTATTTGTGTAGTCAAATTCCGAATTACGAGATATATAACTTCTTGGCTGATTTTCAAAACCGGAATCGCTATAAATGGCCTACTTTACAGCAATTTAATCGGGAAATAGAGGATAAATATGGTGTAAATATTTATCCTTTTCTGGAAATGTGGTATCGGGATACTGCTTTGCCTTGTTTCGATGTGCGTGACGTTTCTTTTTTTCGTGTGTCGATGGAACCCGGTTTAGAGCGAAAAGAATACAAGATACATTTTAAGGTCCGTAATACAGGGAAAGCCGGGGGTACTCTTTCCGTATTGATTACACCTAATGGATTTCGTGTACCTTTCGACACTCATTATTTCTGGATATCCCCGGGAGAATGCAAAGAAGTGAAATTGTATTTTGATACATATCCTAATTTGTTGACTTTATCTATGGGTGTTGCAGCCAATTTGCCGAATTTTTTTGAATACAGGTGCGAGTCTGCTCCTTGGACTTCAGACAAACAGATTGGTATTTTTGATTGTACGCCGGGGGTATTTGAAACAAAATCGGATGAAATTATAGTTGATAATGATGATCCCAACTTTCGTTTAATAGATAAAGACGAGCGGGAGACATTGGCGTTGTTGCGGGGAAAGAAAGAGAAATACAAAGAATTTTGGAAAGCTTCTTCCAGGTGGCAATACACTTTGAATAGTTACTGTTATGGAAATACCATAAAGAGTGCTTGCGTGAAACTAGTTGGGGATGGCAGTGCAAAAGCTGAATGGATGACCGAAATCCCGAGAGATGGGATTTATGAAATATTTGCGAGATATATCCAGTTCGGACCGCAATATCCCACGTTACCTTCGTTTGCGGAACTTCATTACACGGTCATTAGTGGGGAGGAGGTTTCCGAGGTCGTGATAGATACAGGTGATCGCTCTGGGATGAAAGGAAGCGAGTATTGGATCTCTCTTGGTGAGTTTGCTTTAAAGGCGGGGCAGGCTAAAGTGATATTGGATGACCGGGGGAAACAGATGGAGGATGCTAAACGTTTGGTATTTGCGGATGCGATAAAATTTGTACGAAAAATGCATACCCGCTTGGTGTCCGATTAGAAAATGTAACTTTTCTACAACTTATACGGTGACAGTTGGTTTTCAATTTTCGTTGCCTTCTCCCGCTCCTGATGCTTTTCCTGCATGTGGTGGAGACTTGCATATAATTTCGAGATTATCTTTTTGCGTTTTTGGGGGGTGCCTATTATTCTTCTTGATGGAAATAGGCAATCATTTTTTTCGTTTCTCTATTTCTTTTAAATATTCTTTTGCTTCTTCCTTTCCTGCGGCGAGTGCCTGACGAAGTGTTGCTTCTGCTTTTCCGTCATTTTGTTCGAGAATATTGCCTTCAAAATACAGTATGCCGAGTTGAAGTGCGGCATCACCATTCCCGCTGCAAGTAGAGATAAATAAGTCCATCTCGATGGATTTTGGGGATTTCCCGTACTTTAACCCATGGCATCCGCAATCAAAAAAATAGTCAGCTCTAGTGTCACGATCGTCCAGTGTTTTTTTTATTATTTTTTCAATTTTCCCCAGAAGAATTTTGGCTTCTTCGTGTCCTTGTGCGGCTGCTAATTTTGCCCATTGTTTTGCCTGTTGTTTCGTTTCATAAAAGTCTCCTTGTGCTTCTGCGTAATAACACATTTCTGCAACGTTGAATTGTCCCTCGGCATCTCCGGTTTCCGCTGCTTTGAGATACCAAAAGAGAGCTTTTTCGTAATCCTGGGGGATTCCCCATCCTGTATAGTTTAAATTACCCAGGTGTATTTGGGCTGGAACGTGTCCCTGTTCTGCTGCACGGGTCAAGTAAGCTATTCCATGCTCGAAATTTTTGTTCCGGATGTCTTTTAGTCCCGCCTCCGTGAGTTCTTCGTTTGACAAATCACGGGTATCGCTTTCCTCTTCTTCGTCTTGTAAATCTATCAAAACATTTTTTCTTGTTTGCGCTTGTTGTGGCGTGTTAGAAGAATATAAGTGTAAAAATAATACGATACCGCATCCTAAAATTCCCCATGAAAGATATTTAACGGTCTTGTTTTTTGTGATTACCCCGATTAATATTCCAATCAAAATAGTAATAATAATGACCAAAATGCAAATTGTCATGGCGTTTCTTGTTTTTTTATAGTTTATTATTTTGCTGTCGGAATAGTTTGATTCATTCCGACTATTCATTCCCAAAATTACAAAAAAATGAAAAGAATAAACTTTTTTGTTTACATTTTCGTTTAGAACGTATAATTGGTGTACTCGAGAACGAGGATACCGGTTAAGATTGTAAATAGATTATTTTATTGATAAACGTTAAGTGTATGAAAAAGATAAAAGTGGGGCTATTGCCTAAGATTATCGTGGCGATTATTTTAGGTATAGTATGCGGGCTTTTCTTCCCCGATTGGCTGGTAAGAATATTTTTGACCGTAAATGGTCTGTTCAGTAATTTTTTGGGATTCATCATTCCTCTGTTGATCTTGGGATTGGTTGCACCCGGTATTGCGGATCTTGGCAAGGGAGCCGGGCGCCTGTTGTTAATCACGGCTTTACTGGCTTACGGGTTTACCCTTTTCTCGGGGTTTTTCACTTATTTCGCCTGTGAGTTGAGTTATCCGTGGTTGCTTGGCGACGCTGGGGAATTACACCCGATAGAGGCTTCCGCGGCAGTACCGTTGGCACCTTATTTCACGGTGATGATGCCTCCCTTGATGGACGTGATGACTTCCCTCGTGTTGGCATTTACCCTCGGTCTGGGTATGTCCGTGATCAACGGCGCAACCTTGAAAGGGGCGATGGAAGATTTCAAGGATATTATCAACAGGGTGATTGTTTCGGTGATCATCCCCTTGTTGCCTCTTTACATCTTTGGTATATTCTTGAATATTTCAAACTCCGGTCAGGTATCCGGCGTGTTGGGCGTGTTCGTGAAAATCATCGTGGTCATTTTCTTGCTGACTATCGTGCTGTTGTTCATTCAGTTCTTTATTGCCGGGTTCGTGTCGAAGAAGAACCCGCTCCGCCTGTTCCGCAATATGTTGCCCGCGTACATGACGGCGTTGGGGACGCAGTCGTCAGCAGCCACGATTCCCGTCACTCTTGAGCAGACGATCAAGAACGGCGTGAACCGGGAATTGGCAGCATTCGTTATTCCGCTTTGCGCAACGATACATCTCTCGGGCAGCACCATGAAAATCGTGGCTTGTGCTATGGCAATCATGCTGATGTCGGGGATGCCGATCTCCTTCGGGATGATGGCTGGCTTTATCTTTATGCTGGGTATCGCTATGGTTGCCGCCCCGGGAGTACCGGGCGGGGCGATTATGGCAGCGTTGGGATTATTGCAATCCATGCTCGGCTTCGATGAAACGGCGCAGGGATTGATGATCGCGTTGTATATCGCTATGGATAGTTTCGGTACGGCTTGTAACGTCACGGGTGACGGTGCGATCGCCGTTATCATGGATCGTATTAACCGTGACAGCAAACACACGGGTACCTGCGAGGAACTGGAAGAGGTCGTGATCATCGAGTAGTTATAGGGTAAACAAGAAGAATACCTGTATTAATTTAATATTACTAGGGGTGTAATCCCGTATCACTCCCGTGTATAATACTTTAATTAAGCTATAGATATCCTGTATGAACGCTATTCTAAATAGGGTTCGTATAGGGTTCATATAGGGTTCCTATAGCGTTCATGACGGAATTGAACCGGAATTGATACGGGTATAATATTGAATTATGTCGGGAATTGGGTATTTCAACACCGGGTAAACCTATTGATGGGGTAGGATGTGAATGTGTTTGATGTTTTATTCGTTTTCGATTGACTTTTCGAGAGATAATATCTATATTTGCTCGCTTTAAAGAGGTGCGTATGCGTGAGAACTCGAAAAAAGATATTGATTTTGAACGGGTATTCAAGGAGAATTATTCCAAGCTTTATTGCCACGCGCTGAGTTTTTTTAATGACTCGGAGGTGGCAAGGGATATGGTGCATGATGCTTTCGAGATTCTTTGGAGTCGTTACGATCAATTGGAATTGAGCACGCCGATTACTCCGTTGTTATATACTCTTGTGCGGAATAATTGCATGAATTATTTGCGGCGTTCTAAATCGCGGGAGCGGTTTGTCGCGGATGCGTTGTGGACGATGGAGGAGGCCATGGAGGACGAGGATTTGGAGCGTGAGGAGTTGATGTTTCAGTTGCGGGAGTCGATCGAGTTGCTGCCGGAACAGGTGAAGGCGGTGTTCAAGATGTGTTTTCTTGACGGGAAGAAATACCGGGAGGTGGCTGATGAACTCGGGATTTCGATTAACACGGTGAAGGCTCACGTGAAAAAGGCTTTGCGCTTGTTGCGGGAGAAGTTCTCGGGGGAACAGTTGCTTTTGTATGTGGCTTTCGTGAAATGTCGCCATTAATATCACTTTTTGAAATCGCTTGAATCATAGCTATTTGTAAAAAAGTTGCAGAATAAATGGAAAAAAAGTGTTTTTTCCGTTACCCTGTTTGTATCCTTTCGTGTGTATTATATAGGAACAAATGTATAACTATGGATTTAGAGAAATACACGGATGAAGATATAGAGTTTGCTCTGCAATTGATTACTTGCCCGGGGCAGCTGGATCGAGCCGGGGTGGAGGCGTGGTTGAAGGATGAGGCGCACCGAGAGTTGGTGAAGGAGTTGTGCGTGTTGCGGGAAGGCGGTTTTTCCCTGGAGGAGCAAACGGACGTGGAGAAGGAGTGGCGGGTCTTTATCGGGCGGCATGCGATGAGGCGGAAACGGTTGCCGGGGTATTGGATTTCGATAGCGGCTTCTGTTGCCGCGGTGTTGCTGGTCGGGTTTGCGTGGATGTACTTTTACCGGTCGGATTCGCCGGGGAAAGCTGTGGAGAGGACTTTGGCCAAAGGTAGGGTATCGGAGGTCACGATTGTCACGGACGAGGGGGCGCGGGAGATTACTGCCGCCGGATTGTTGCAATTGGACGAGAACGCGCGGGAGCAGAACGTGTTTTCGGATTCCATTCACGGGATGAGTTATTTGAACGTGAAGGCGGATAGCGGTTTGCAAAAGAGGTATCACACGTTGCGGGTGGCCCGGGGAGGGGAGTATTTTGTGCAGTTAGCGGACGGGACGAAGGTGTGGCTGAATGCGGAGTCGGAGTTGCGCTATCCCGTGGTGTTCGAGAAGGATTCGAGGCGGGTGGAGTTGTTGAAGGGAGAGGCTTATTTCGAGGTGAGCCGGGACGTGAACCGTCCTTTCACGGTGGTGACGGATAAGGTGGTTACCCGTGTGCTGGGGACGGAGTTTAACGTGCGGGATTATCCCGGCAAACCGTTGGCTGTTACTCTGGTGCAGGGGTGCGTGTCGGTGAGGGAGAATCGGGAGGATGCGGAAGAGATACTTTTGGAGCCGGGCGAGAATGCCTCGTGGCGTGAAACGGGGACGTTGGTCGTGGAGAAGGTGGACGTGAGGAGTTACGTGGCGTGGAAGGATGGCTTCTTCTTTTACAATGATGCCCGGTTGGAAGATATGTTGGATGAACTGGGGCGTTGGTATGATTTTTCCGTGTTTTACGAGAATCCGAGCGTGAAGGATATGCGGTTTAAATTTTGGGTAAACCGGGAGGAACCGCCGGAAAAGTTGGTGGAACGGTTGAGGGAGCTGGGGATTCTAGAGGTCCGGTGGAACGGAAAGAGCCTTGTTGTTTCAGTAAAATAATTTTAATGGAATATAAGAAAAAGGGGATAGTTGGCGCTATCCCTTGTAAACCTATGCGGTTTTAAAAATAAATTGTTAAATTATTAATTACAAATGTATGGAAAAAAAGCGACATTCATCCCATTCTGACGGGGAAATGCGAAGAAATCGGATTGGAATACGTTTTTGCTTGTTGTTTTGCCTCTTGTGTATGACACTGGGGGTGTTCGGGCAGCAGAAAAAATTGAGTTTCAATTGGACGGAAACCCCGTTGCTTGAGGTGTTGAATACCTTGGAAAAATCGGACGTGTATAAGTTCATGTTTAACAGTGAGAGTTTGCGACCTTACAAGGTGACGGCTAGCGTGAAGGAACAGACGGTGCTCCAGATTTTGGATAAGGTTTTGGCGGAATTACCGTTCACCTACAAGGAAGATGGTGTTTTTATTTTGATCCGCCGCAAGGAAGGCGGACAGGAGAAAGAGCAGGGTAATCTGGTTGTGAAAGGTAAGGTGTTGGATGAAAAAGGATTGCCTTTGCCGGGAGTGACTGTCCGTTTGGATAGCACGACGATCGGTACCTCGACGGCTGTTGACGGGACCTTTAATTTGCCGGTCCCGAAGAAGAACGGGCAGTTGGTGTTCTCTTTCGTGGGATGTGACACGAAAAAGGTTGTGTTCTCTGCCGGTCAGGAGCTGGTTGTGACGTTGAAGGAGAGCGCTTCCGAGTTGGACGAGGTGGTGGTCCGTGCGTACGGTACGCAGAACAAGCGGGAGATGATTAGTGCTATCTCTACGGTAAATGCCGAGGAGATGAAGGAGCTTCCGTCTGCCAGTATTACCAGTATGTTGCAAGGGCGTCTGGCGGGGTTGAATGTCATCCAGCAATCGGGTGCACCGGGTAGCGCGGCAGTGGTGTCGGTGCGCGGTTTCAACTCTTTGCTGGTGGACGGAGCGAGTGACGGTCAGCCGTTGTGGGTGGTAGACGGGGTGCCGATGCACTCTTTCGTTTCTCCGGTGACGGGGACGAATACGCTTGCCGATTTGGATCCCAGTATGATTGAGTCGGTGCAGGTGTTGAAGGATGCTGCCGCCGCTTCTATTTACGGAAGCCGTGCCGGTAACGGGGTGATCCTGATTACCACCAAGAAAGGAAGAGAGGGGAAAGCCAAATTCGCGGCAAATGTTTCTTATTCGTTGTCCCAGTTGATGGCGTGGCCGTTGCAGACGGGGGGACGGATGGAGAGATGGTTGGATTTGAATCATGCGCGTCATCAGATAGAGAGTTACTGGTCCAGCAAGAAAGGGGCTTATTGTTATCCGAGTTCATACGAGGATGTTTTCTATAATTCGAGTGCTTGGAGCGGTACGTACGATAAGTTCTGGGGAAACGGTAAAAATGATGTGGGTACGGATTACCAGTTGCAGGATAGTTTGGATCCTTTTTACAATAACGAACGGAACTGGTGGAAACAGATATTCCGCACGGGAAAAGTGGTGGACGCAAACATCCAGGCTTCCGGCGGTTCGGATAAATTCCAGTATATGGTCGGCGCGGGCTTGTACGACGAGACGGGTATTATGATTAACAGTATTTACAAGAGAGCCAACATGCGCGTGAACCTGAATGCCAATTTGACGGATAAACTGCACGCGGATGCCCGTGTGTATCTCTCGTACGTGGACCGTTCAATGAATAAGAGCGTGAACAATTACGATGGTATGGAAGTCGCCCCGGATAAGCAGCCGACCTATATGGGGGGAAGTAAGGAGTTGGAGGATGAATGGTTGGAGAGAATGAAGTACGTGAAGGACCGCACAGACGATTATCGTGCCATGGCGAGTATGTTCCTGGAATGGGAGTTGTTGAAAGGTCTGTCACTCTCTGCTTCGGGGAGCGTGGATTATGCCCAGGCGAATCTGAATATGTTTTACCCGAGTAATTTGGATGAAGAGTATCACCGTAATCGTTCGACGGGTTCCGTGAACCGGGTGGTGTCGATTATGACGGAGGAGTTGTTGCATTATTCCAAGAGTTTTAACGAGACGCATAATTTTGACCTTTTGCTGGGTATAAATGCCAACAAGGAGCAGAATTTCGGTATGAGCGGTGCCGGTATGGGTGCGCCTTCCGATTACACGTATTATTTTAACCCGAGCTGGGTGAAACCGGTGATCGACGTGGGTAAGGATGGTTACCATAATTATATTTCCAATACCACGTACGCGTCGGATTTCACGGAAAAGGTGATGGTGAGTTATTTCGGACGTATCGGGTATAACTACAAGCAACGTTATCTGGCAGAGTTTACCTTCCGTCGAGACGGGAGTTCCACTTTCGGTGAAGGTAACCGTTGGGCGAATTTCCCATCCGTGGCTGTCGGTTGGGCGTTCTCGGAGGAACCTTTTATCAAACGATTTACCGAGGGGTGGTTGAACTGGGGTAAGATCCGGGGGAGTTACGGGACCTCGGGGCAGACGTTTACCAAGGCGTACTTGGCTTACGGTTTGATTGGTGTGGATTCGTATAATTCTTTTATGGGGAATTTCGGAACGACACCCAGTTCCCCGATTGCTCGCGATTTGACGTGGGAGAAGACGGAACAATATGACTTGGGATTGGATTTGGATATGTTTGATTATCGCTTGAACGTGAAGTTGGACTATTATTACAAGTACACGAGTTCATTGATTTACCAGGTACCCCTGCCGGCGGCATTGTATTTGCATTCCAGTCGCACGGAGAATGCCATGGAGGTATCGAATGAGGGTATCGAGTTGGAGTTGACTGCTGATATTTTGCGGGAAGGACCGGTGAGTTGGCGTTCCAAGTTGAATCTTTCCAGAAACTGGAACCGTTTAGAGAAGTCGTATTCCGGTAAAGATTTGGGCGGTTTGGTGATTGGTCGTCCGTTGAGTATGATGCTGGTGACGAAAAATGAAGGATTTTATGAAAAAGAGGAGGATTTCGATATTTATTATAAGGAAAACGGTCAAAGAACTTATATACTTGGGACGTTGGTGTCGGATGGTTATCAGAATAGTGGTTTGATGGGGTTCTATAAATTCGCGGATTTTGATCATGATGGCCGTGTCGATCAATATTATGCCGGTTCGCCGCTTCCCGTGGCTTATGGCGGTTGGGTGAACGAGGTGATCTGGAAGAATTTTGACTTGAACGTGTTGTTTAATTTCTCGTTCGGTCGGAAAATGATCAACGGGCGCAATACTTCATTGAGCAAGAAAGGTCCGAAATTTGCGGATTACAAGGATTTGCATTATTGGACAGAGCCGGGATGCAAGGCGAATTTGCCGCGGTTGGGAGAGTCTGTAGCGGTCTTTTTTGACACGAATATAGAGACGGTGCACTCGATGTCGTTGAAGCAGATTACACTGGGATATAATATGCCTAACGAGTTAATCAAAAAAGTCGGCTTCTCGGGAGCCCGTGTTTTCGTTACGGCGGAGAATTTGTTCTACTTGAGTAATTATTCGGGGGATAATCCTGAAGTGGTGGATCTGTATTCTGGACATGATAGCGGGACATCCTATCCGTTACCTCGCAAGTGGACGTTTGGTTTAACGTTAAATTTTTAATTGAAGATGAAAAAGTATATATACATCATATTGTTGCCCGTGTTGTTCATCGTGAACGGATGTTCGGATTGGATAAACGTGGTACCCGAGAACTCGGTGACATACGAGAGTTATTTCAAGTCGGAAAAGGATGCGCAAGCTTTGTTGTTCTCGTTGGAGGTTAAGGTGCGGACGTTATTCTCTCCTTTTGCCTCGTACACGGAATTAAATAAATCGAGAAATCTCGATGAGAGTTATTTGCCGATGATGCTCTCTAATTTTGAGCGTTATTACGAGACGATTGCTTCGGCGGATATTATTATAGACAATGCTTTCCGTTTTCCCTTGGAGGAAGAGGTCATTAAACCTTACGTGTTGCAGGCTTATTTTGCCAAGGCGGCTGCTTATTTCGCTTTGGCTACCGATTTCGGGGAAGTCCCGATTATCAAAGACGGTCGTACTTACAAGAAATATGGCAAAAGTTCCGTGAGCGAAGTGTTGGATGAGGCGGAAAAATGGGCGTTGAAAGCGATGGAATTGCCTAATTACGAGAATTTGAAGTTGGGCGATCTACCCCTTTGCAAGCAGTATGCCAGTAAGGGTGCCGCTACCGCCTTGTTAGCTCATATTTATGCCTGGAGAGCCGGTGTGGAAGGTAAAACCGAATACTGGGAGAAAGCCGAGGATTTGTGTTCGCAAATCATCGAGAACAAGGTGGGAAATTACGCACTGGAAGAGAATCCGGTGCAACTGTGTTTGTCCGGTTTGCACAAAGATAGCAAGGAGAGTATCTGGGAATATTATCGCGAGTTGGAAGAACAAGGGTCTGTTTTTTATTACCAGGGAGTGAAGGAGTCGATCGGTTTCCCGATTATCGTGACCAAGGATCCGACAACCGAACCGGATTATTATTTGACCAAGGAGCAAGTGAGAGAGTTGTATGACGTGGAGGACGGTCGTCGGGAGGCTTATTTCTGGGCAACGGACGCGGACTCGATATTCGTGAAAAAGGTAGGTGACGAAACGATAGTGGATACGGAACGGGGAACAGAGGGCGAAGTGACCGCACGTTGGGGGAATCAGGATCTAAAATGGGCTTTCCCTGCCAAGTACCGTTACCCGTGTTACAAGTATTATAGTTGGAGTGCCACGCCCATTTGGTCGGGTATGGACCAGAACGTGTCGAGGTTTCGTTTGGCAGAGATTATCCTGCTCCGTGCGGAGTGCCGGGTGCGTCAGGGGAAAGACAATGCCAAGGATGATTTGAATGCGGTTCGTCAGCGGGCATATGCGGGAAGTAATTTCGTTTACCAGTACCCGAATGCCGATGACGTGGAGAAGGGGTTGGATAAAGATTTGCAATTGGCGATTTTCCGGGAAAGGGAGAAAGAGTTGCTGATGGAAGGCCACCGTTATTATGACGCGCGTCGGAACGGGGTGGAATACGTGCAACGATTCTTTAAGATTTATTCTTACTTGTCGCCGCAGGATATTGAGGATGGTGCTCTTTATCAAGGAATCGTGGAAACAGCTTTTAGTAATAACGATTTATTGCGGCAAAACGTGTATTGGAACAAGAGAACACAAAACCAGTAATTAGGGAAAAAGATGAAAAAAGCATATTTGATAATAGTAACCGCATTATTGCTACTTTCTATCGGTTGCACGAAAGACAATTTCATTAGCACGGGCAACAGCAAGGGACGTTTTGACGGGAGTACTTTAGAGTATCTGGAGGCACATCACTACGATTGGGACTCGACGGCAATCATGATTCGTCACGCGGGTGAAGATATGGTGAAGTTGTTCGAGGGGAAGGATGAAAAGCATCCGGAAATAACTTTTTTCGGGATGACCAATCACTCGATACGGCGTTATTTGTTGCAAAATGACATCAAGCAAGTGAGGGATTTGGACGCAGAGTGGTGTAAATCCATCTTGTTGCAACACGTGGTGGACGGGAAGCATTTCAGAACTGATTTCCCTATCGGGGAACCGGGAGATTTCGGTTCTATCGGAACGGGTGGTATCACGTTTCCTACTCTGGGAGGCACGGAGCTTTGGGTGCGTACTTGGGTAGATGAAAAAGGTGGAATTGTAGAGAATGGGGCGAGACCGATTTTCGTGTATTTCAAAAAAGTGAGCCGGGAGTTTGATATTTCTTCCGGTGATATGGAACAGGACAACGGAGTGGTGCATGCACTCGAGTATTGGTTTACACTTGGTCAAGAAGAAAAATAAAAAATGAATAGTTTATGAAACATATAATATTGTGGGCTGCTGTATTGATGCTTGCCGTTTGTGCTTGCCACGAAACGACCGTGGGATATTTGAACGTGGAGAATGCCTCGTATGACCCGGACACGTCGATTATTCGCAAAAATCCGATTTGGGATTTGGATTCTTTCCGGATGAAGGACAATTCATATTGGGTAACCTTGGGCTTGCAAGGATACGAGGGAACGCAACCAATTTATTTCCAATTGGAGTCTGTGACTTCAAACTTGGGAGAGGAAGCTGCGGCTACATTCAAAAAGGAATTGGTGGTGAAGGGTGGTGGCGTTATGATGTATCCTTTGGAGAATAACGCTCGACCGGGATTTTATACCGTGTCGCTTCGCTTGTCGAATGACGGGTATAGCCGGGTGATAGAGAATGTTTATACTTTTAAGGTAATCGAGTAATATTGTGTTTTAGTTGAAGAGGATGTGTTTTGACACATCCTCTGGTTTATAATGTTCATAAGTCTATGTGGAAATTATTTATATTGTTTTCGGTGTTCGTGGCGAACGTTGTCATGAATGACGTGAAGGCTCAAGGGGTGGCTTTTTACAAGGGCAAGTTCGAGAAAGCCGAGGCGGAAGCCCGGGAAGGCAAATTGCCGACGTTGTTGTATTTCCGATTGAAAGACGCGGAACCTTGTACTCTGCTGGAAAATGGTGTGTTTGCGAACGATACGTTAGGCGCCTTGTATAACAAACGCTTTATGAATATACAGGTGGAAGCCGATAAGAAGAACACGGCATTGATTCAAAAATACCGGGTGACGGAAGTGCCGTTGGTGATCTGGTTGAATGAAACCGGCAAGGAGGCTTACCGGATCGTGGGGGATATCCCGAAAGAGGTATTCGAGCATATCGGGCGGGTGATGTTGCACGAGAGTCCTTCGTTGGAAGATTTGTTCGGTGCAGTGACAGCTAGCGATTATTCTTTGGAGTCCATGCAGACGGCTTTGCTGGAGGCTTTGTCTTTTCTGCCGGTATTGCAGGGAGAAACGTTGGACAGTTGGACGGGGGAGGTGAAGGCTCTGTTGCAGAGGTACGTGAGTGATAAAGATATGGGCGACATGGTGAACGCGAAGGATTTCAAGATATTGACGTCTTATTTGGATGAGGCGAAGTTGTTTGACCCGATATTCGAGTTTGTTTTGGAAAATTACGACCGTTTTTCGGAAATCATTTCAGAAGAGGAAGTTGCCGGCTTTTTGGTGGATCGGAACATGGAGCTTATCGGGCGCCTGACGTATTCCGGCAACGAGGCTTACATGGAAGCCGTGGAGCGCGTTGGCGGCGATCTAGCCCGGGCGTATGCCACGGTGAAGAGTTTCGTGGGCATGGATACCGTGATGCGTTACCAGGCGGATGCGGATTACTGGCTTCACGGGAAGAAGGATCAGGATGCTTACGTGGATGTTAAAAACGAGTACTTTAAAGTGTTGGGGGATAAATTGAGATGGCAGGATTTGTACAACGCGGTTATTGATTTGGGAAAGGCGACAGGCAAGAAATTCACGGAAAAGACTTTTAAGGTGTGCATGGCTTGGATAGACGTGATCGGGGCGCAACGGGATCTTGATGCCGGGATGAAGTTGTGGGTTCCCATGACGAAAGGGGATTGTTTCCTTGCCGCGGGCGACAGGGAAAACGCTAAAGCTTGCTATAATCAAGCCTATATTATCAGTATGCAGTCGAAAAATGCGGAATTGCAAGCATTTTTGAAACAGAAGGTCGCTTCCTTGAATGGAGGAAATTAAAAGTTGCGGGTATGAGAGGAAATGTGAACAGGTGGTTGTTGTTCGGGATGCTGTTTTTGTGTGTACTGAACGCTTCGGACGTTTATGCTTGGGGTAAAAAGAAGAAGAACGCGAAGACGGAAACCGTGGCTTCGGAGAAGTCTAAATACGAGGTATTCCTTGAAGCGGAAGGGTTGCGGTCGGTAAAGGGATGGTTTATCACGGTGCATAGGCTTGGGGATAAGATTTATTTCGAGTACCCGTTGAAATACATGGGGCGGGATTTGTTGATAGCCAACACGGCTGCCGCCACGAGTGAGCCGTTGCTCGTGAACGTGGGGTACAAGGTGAGGACTCCGATGCACGTGCGGTTTGTGCTGGAGGATAGCACGGTTTTCATGTGCGAACGGAATACTTACGTGACTCACGGGGAGGGAGAGAAGCATCTGGAGAAGGCGGCAGAGAATAGCTTTATGGATGTCAAGCAGCAGAAGATGAAGGTGGTGACTTACAACACGGACCGTTCTACTGTTGTGTTCGAGGTGACGGAGTTTTTCACGGAGAAGAATACCCGGTTGTCGCCGATAGGGGGGTATTTTGAAGGATTGCCGCTCGTGGGAGAGTTGAAGAAGAATTTGTCGTCTATCGGTGCGATCAAGGCTTTTGACGATAATGTTTCTATCGAGATGAAGGAAACGTATGCTTGTGCGTTGAAGTATGGAGAAACGTTTATCGGGCTGGGGGATGTGACGGTAAATTCGGTGAAAAGCGTGCTGTTGTTGCCCGAAAAGAAGATGAAGCCGAGAATCTCGGATCCCCGGGTCGGGGTGTTCTTGACGGGGAAGCAGGAGATGTCTTCCGAGAGGGGGGCGAAGTATTATTCTTACGCGAACCGTTGGCGCTTGGAGCCTCGCAACATGGAGGCATGGGAGCGAGGTGAACTGGTGGAGCCGAAAAAGCCGATCGTGTATTATCTGGACAACACGTTCCCCGAGGCTTGGAAGAAGCCGTTGAAGGAGGGGGTGTTGCGCTGGAATAAGGCGTTTGAGCAGATCGGTTTCAAGAATGCCGTCCGTGTGAGTGATTTTCCGTTGGATGACCCGGAATTCGATCCGGATAATTTGAAATATTCCTGTATCCGGTATTGTCCCGTGGGGATAGAGAATGCCATGGGACCTTCGTGGGTGGATCCTACCACGGGGGAAATTGTGAATGCTTCGGTGATTATTTATAATGACGCGGTGAAGTTGGCAACGCAATGGATGTTCGTGCAAACGGCACAAGTGGATGATTCGGTTCGGTCGGGAGTGTTGTCGGGCAAGCGGTTGGAGGAGGCTTTGGCTTACCTGGTGGCTCACGAGATCGGGCACACGCTGGGACTGATGCACAACATGAAGGCTTCACATGCCTTCCCGGTGGATTCGTTGCGTTCTGCAAGTTTTACGCGAAAGTACGGGACGACGCCCTCGATCATGGATTACGCTCGTTTTAATTACGTGGCGCAACCCGGGGATGAAGGGGTGAAGTTGACTCCGCCGGAGATTGGGGTTTATGATGAGTATGTCATCAAATGGCTATATTCCCCGGTGGCGGGAAAGAAGACTGTGGAGGAGGAGGCTGAGTTCGTGCGGGAGTGGGTGGACGAGAAGGCTGGCGACCCGATGTACTGTTACGGGCAACAGCAGATGTTTGTGACTTATGATCCGGGAGCGTTGTCGGAAGATTTAGGAGATGACCCGATAAAAGCCGGTGATTACGGGATTAAGAATTTGAAGTATATCCTGCCTAACGTGAACACGTGGGTGGAGAAAGACGAGTTTTCGGAGTACCGGATGGATTTGTATTTCCAGATCGTGAACCAGTATTTCGGTTATATCGCTAACGTGTTGCATCAGGTGGGAGGTGTTGATTTGCAAACGGTGAAGGAGGGTGTTGCGGATGAGCGTTACCGGTCATTGCCCCGGGAGGTGCAACGGAATTCGATGTTGTGGGCTATCCGGGAATTGCAAGGGAGCGGTTGGTTGGACGAGCAGGAGTTGAGCAAGAAGAGGTTGTCGCTGAAGTATTCGTCGTTGTTGAGAGGGGTGGCAGGCAGGATGCTGTTCGGGCGTGCGCCTTTCGTGACGTTCTCTTCTCATTTGACAGAGAAGCCTTACACGGTGAAAGATTATTACGATGATATTTACACGGGTATTTGGGTTGCTGTTGCCCGGGGAGGAAAGTTGACGGAAGGGGAGAAGGCTTTGCAGCGGTTGTGCGTGTCGATGAATTTGGAGAAGGCGAGAGGTGTGATGCGTCAGGATGGCAGGGCGTTGACCGGGGCGACGGAAAGTGGCATGATGACGATGAGCGTGGATGAAGTTATCGAGTCCGGTCTGGACGGGAGTGGTTTCGTGCGGCGTTTCCGGGAGCGTTTGGTCGAGTTCGAGAGGGAGTACGGGTCGGAATTCGTGACGGAGAGGTTGCTGTTGCATAACGCTATCGGTGTAGACCCTTACGGTTGGCAAAAGAGGGTGAACGTGGAGCCGATAGACGAGTCGTTCGCATATATTATGGATATGTTCGATAAGATACGGAAGTTGATCGAGGGGCGGTTGAGAACGGCGAATCCTTCGGATCGGGCACATTATCAATCCATTTTGTATCAAATAAAATCATTGCATAGAATGGAATAACCAGTTATATAATCATTTTTAGCTATGTATGCCTTTTGTTTACCTTCTTTTCAAATGAAGGGGAAACAAAAGGCATTTATTTCTACCAGATCTTTTGTAGGTTTACCCCTGCTTATTAAATAAGATGGTGTTCTACCATGTTTTGTAGGTGACAGAATCTTTTGATGTCGGTAACTGTTTATGCACTTTTAACGTACGATAGTTATATTTCGGTTTTTATCTCTATCTTTGCGAGAGAATAACAAATGGGTTTATGGTTGAACTTCGGGATGAAATAGTAAAGAAGTCGTTTCTCCAGTTTTTGAACCGGGGGTATAAAGCCACGTCTTTGAAGGATTTGGAGCAGGCTACGGGACTGACGAAGGGGGCGTTCTATTATTATTTCAAGGATAAGCAGGAGATACTGGAAGCGGGTATCGAGCGTTATTTCAGTGTGATGCGGGAAGAGACGGACGAGGATGTGGAGCGGGTGGCGTCGTTGCGGGAGTATATCGATCTGGTGATCCGAAACAAGGAGGAAGGAGCCGATTTGTCGCAGAAATTATTCGGGTGTTTTGTTTTGGAAGTGTTGTTTTTCCAGCTGGTGTTGGAGGTGGCACCGTTGTTTCCCGGTTTCCGGGAACGGATTTACACGTTGTCGAAAATGCGGTTAACTCGTTGGGAACACGTGATTCTGAAGGCGAAGCAGAGCGGGGAGATACGGGAAACGTTGGATACCTCGGCGCTTGCCCGTAATCTGATATCGGTGTCGAGCAGTATGTTGAATATTGAGTTTGACGACCCGAATTTCCAGTACATTTTTTCCGATATGCGGATGCAGTTTGAACAGTATTATATGTTGATAAAGAAATGAGCGGAACAAGGGATACTATCATCGAGAAGTCGTTTTTGTTGTTCCTGAAAAAGGGATATAAAGCGGTTACGCTCACGGATTTGGAAAAAGCCGTGGGGATGACGAAAGGTACCTTTTATTATCATTTTCTGAACAAGGAGGAAGTGTTGAAGGAGGGCGTCACGAGGTATTACCGGATGTTGAATTGCCGGAGGGCGGAGGAGATCAGCCGGGTACATTCCTTGCGGGAGTTTATCGACTTGACGATTCATAATTTGATGGAGATCGAGAATTACGGGGCGAAGCGGTTCGATAGTGATATTCCGGAGATTTTGTGCTTGTCGTTGATGGTGGAGGTGATCTCGCTTTACCCGGAGTTCAAGCAGATGGTGGGGAACACGAAGGCTTCGTGGATGTCGAAGTTGGAAGAGGTGATTTTGGGGGCGAAGAGAAATAAAGAGATTCGGGATGATGTGGATACGTCTATTTTGGCAAAGAATTTGCTGAATATTAGCATTGGGTTGATTAATTACGTGGTCATGCATCAAGATATTGCTTACGCTTTATCTTCCGTGCGTTACCAGTACGAGCAACTTTATTCGCTCGTGAAAGTGCACTAAGATTTGTATAGAGAAACATACCGAAAAGTATAAAAATAGAGAGAATTGAAAAAGGAAAATAAAAACGATAAGGTAATGAAAATGTTTACAGTATGTAAATCGGGAATAGGTTGGAGTGTTGTTTTTCTGTGTTTTACGTTGTCCGTGAATGCGCAAAAAGCGTTGAGCCTGGAGGATTGCCGACGCTTGGCGATAGAGAATAACAAGAAACTGAAAATTGCAGACGAGGAGGTGAAGGCAAGCGAGGCTCAAAAAGCCGAGGCGTTCACGAAGTATTTGCCGGGTATTGATGCTATGGGGGTGTACTTGCGTAATCAAAAAGAAATTAATCTTTTGTCGGAGAATGCGTATTTGCCCGTGGGATCTTTTGGAGCGGATGGAAAGTTTACACCAGATTTGAAAGTCGGAACGGATGGAAAACCTCTTGTTGTAAATGGTCAATATGTTCCGGATAAAGTTGCCCTTCTGCCGAAGGAGGCGATGACGGTGGATGCCAGGAATGTCGGGGTGGTGCAGGTGGGGTTGACGCAACCGGTGTACATGGGGGGAAAGATTCGTGCCTATAATCAGATAGCCGGGTTGTCGGAGCAGTTGGCAAAGAGCAAGCGCTCGGGGGAAGTGCAGAACGTGATCCTCGCGACGGACGAGGCTTACTGGCAGATTGTTTCATTGGTGAACCGGAAGAAGTTGGCGGACAAGTACGTGGAGACGTTGCAGAAGTTCGTGAAGGACGTGGAGTTGATGCACACGACGGGAGTGGCGACGAAGGCGGACGTGCTTTCCGTGCGAGTGAAGTTGAACGAGGGGGAGATGGTGCAGACGAAGGTGGATAACGGGTTGAGTTTGTCCCGGATGCTGCTGAACCAGATTTGCGGGTTGCCGACGGATACGATTGTGACGTTGAAGGAAGAAATGACCGACACGGAGGTGGAGGAGGTGCCCGAGGAGACGCTTGACCAAGTGTATAGCCGTCGCCCGGAGGTGGCGAGCCTGCAACTGGCTGCGGATATATACAAGAAAAAGGAGAAGTTGGCTTTGTCCGAGTATTTGCCTACCGTGGCGTTGACGGCTAATTATATGAGTATGACGCCCTCTTTCTTTGATGGGATCAGTACCAAGTTCGAGGGTATGTGGAGCGTGGGCGTGGGGATAAAAGCCCCGGTTTTCCACTGGGGGGCTTCTCGCAAGAGCCTGCGGAACGCGAAGGCTCAGACGAATGCCATGAATTACAGGTTGGAGGAGGCGAAGGAGCAGATCGAGTTGCAGGTGCATCAAGCGGAGTTTAAGATGAAAGAGGTGGCAAAGAAGTTGGCGATGGCGGAGAAGAATTTGGAACGCGCGGAGGAGAACTTGAAGTTTGCCGATCTGGGTTTTCGGGAGGGGACGATTCCCGTGTTGAACGTGTTGGAAGCGCAAACGGCTTGGCTGACGGCGAACTCGGAATTGATAGACACGCGGATCGAGGCAAGGTTGTGTAAGGTTTATCTGGAAAAAGCGTATGGAATTTTAGATTTATGATTTAGTGATTTTAGATTGAGAAATTCAGGGATTGGATGATTGATGGTATAGTGATTATTATATAAAAAGGTTATGAAAGAGGAAAAGAAGGTTAGCGGAAAGGTATTGATGTTTACGGGGATTGTCGTCATCGTATTTTTGGTGGCTGTTTTTGGATTTATATTTTGGGAGCCGGTGCCGGAGGTGATACAAGGGGAAGCGGAGGCTACGGAAGTGCGGATTTCCGGTAAGGTGCCGGGAAGAATAGAGAAGTTCCTCGTGAACGAGGGGGATCGGGTGAAGAGAGGCGACACGGTTGCCATTTTGGACAGCCCGGAAGTGATGGCGAAGTATAATCAGGCTCAGGCGGCGGAAGAGGCGGCTCAGGCTCTAAGTAATAAGGCTCAGAAGGGTGCGCGGGAGGAACAGAAGACGATGGCTTTCCAGACGTGGAAAAAAGCTCAGGCGGCACTTGATGTTGCCAAGAAATCGTACGAGCGGGTGCAGAAGTTGTACGAGGGCGAGGTGATGTCCGCGCAGAAGCGGGATGAGGCAGAGGCAAATTATAAAGCGATGCTGGCGACCGAGCAGGCGGCAAAAGCCCAGTACGAAATGGCTCGTAACGGGGCGGAGAAAGAGGATAAGGAGGCTGCCGAGGCTCAAGTGAGCCGGGCTAAAGGGGCGGTGGAAGAAGTGAGTTCTTATATCAAGGAAACTTTCTTGATTTCGCCGATAGACGGGGAGATTTCGGAACGTTACCCGAAGGTGGGCGAGTTGGTTGGGACGGGTTCCCCGGTGATGAATGTGCTGGACTTGGAGGATATGTGGGTTGTGTTTAACGTGAGGGAGGATTTGTTGGGGGATTTGAAGATGGGGACGGAGTTCAAGGGGTATATCCCGGCATTGGGGAATAAGGAGGTGTCCTTGAAGGTGACTTACCTGAAGAATATGGGTACTTATGCCGCTTGGAGGGCGACGAAGACGACCGGACAATATGACGTGAAGACTTTTGAGGTGAAGGCTGTGCCGACGGAGAAAGTGGAAGGGCTAAGACCGGGGATGAGTGTTCTGAAGAAAATCTAAAATTAATATATGCGTGAAAATATAAAAGCGGTGGGGGCGCTGATGAAGCGGGAGATTCGGATGCTGGCGGGGCGGCGGATTTACTGGTTCGTGATGGTATTTGCCCCGCTGTTCTGTTTCTTGTTTTTCATGGATTTGTTGAAAGACGGGCTGCCGAAGAAGTTGCCCGTGGCGGTGGTGGACGAGGATAACACGACGACTTCCCGTTCGCTGGTACGTTCGTTGAATGCCTTTGCCCAAACGGATGTGGTGATGCGGACGGCGAATTTCAGCGAGGCGAGGGAGGCTTTGCAGCGGGGTGAGGTGTACGGGATATTTTATATTCCGGCAGATTTTCGGAGGGATGCCTCGACGGGGAGTGAACCCGTGTTGTCGTTCTACACGAATGATACTTATTTTTTAGCGGGGTCGTTGTTATACAAGGATATGCGTATGCAGGCGAATTTGGCGAACGGGGCGGTGCAGCAGACATTGCTGTTGGCGAGGGGGGAGAACCAACCCGTGTTGGCGGCGAAGCTGATGCCGGTGGTGTTGGATACTCACCCGTTGAATAACCCGTGGTTGAGTTACTCTATTTATCTGGCGAATTTTTTGTTACCCGCTTTTTTGTGTATGTTCGTGATGTTCACCACGGTGTACAGTATCAGCGATGAGATCAAGCGGAAGACTTCGAAGGAATGGTTGCGTGTCGGCAATAATTCTATTGTTGTGGCATTATTGGGAAAATTGGCTCCGCAGGCGATTGTTTTCACTGCGATGGGAATGTTGTACCTTTCCTTGCTTTACGGGTACGCGCATTTCCCGTTGAATAGTGGTTTCTTCCCGATGTTCTTGGCGATGGTGCTGATGATCCTTTCTTCGCAGTGTTTTGCGTTGTTCGTGACGGGAATTAGCCGGCGAAGTAGGATCGCGTTGAGTGTATGTGCTTTGTGGGGAGTGTTGTCGTTTTCGATTTGCGGTTTCACGTATCCGGTGCGCTCGATGCCGGAGTTGGCACAGATTGCCTCGAACCTGTTCCAGATGCGTCATTATTTTTTGATATACGTGGATCAGGCGTTGAATGGTATCCCGCTGATTTATTCGTGGTTGAATTACGCGGCATTGATCGTTTTCCTGTTTTTGCCTCTGTTTATTTTGCCGAAGCTGAAGCAGGATTTGTTGGAGTTTAAATATTTGCCGTAAACCGCTTGCGGTTTACGGGTTGCAGGTTTCAAGTTGAATTTGTCTGCGGCAAGTTGCAGGTTGGAATTTAAAATCTAAAATGAGATGATGTTTTTTTGGACTGACATATATTACGTTTTCAAGCGGGAGTTTTATTCGGTATTCCGGGATCATGCCGTGTTGACTTTCTTTTTGGCGTTGACGTTGGCTTATCCGGTCGTGTACACGTTTATTTACAGCAACGAGGTGGCACATGAGGTGCCGGTTGCCGTGGTCGATCACTCCCAATCGTCGGCGAGCCGGGAGTTTGTACGGAACTGGGATGCGACGGCGAGCGTGGATGTGGTAGCCCGTTGTGCGGATATGGAGGAGGCGAAGATGCTGATGTACAAGAAGGATATTTACGGGATTCTGGAGATTCCGGAGAATTTTAGCCGAAATATTGCTCTGGGGGAGCAGGCGCACGTGTCGTTGTTCTGTGATATGGGTGCATTGCTGAATTACAAGGCTTTGCTGATGACGGGAACGGACGTAGCGTTGCAGATGAGTAAAGATATACAGATTCGGGGTATGGAGTATGCCACGAAGATCACGGAGGAAATTAAGGCGTCGCCCGTGAAGATTCAAGACGTGAAAATGTTTAACCCGCAGGGTGGTTTTACTTCTTTTCTTATCCCGGCGGTATTGATTCTGGTGATTCAGCAGTCGTTGTTGTTGGGCGTGGGGACGATAGCCGGAACCGAACGGGACAGGCGGCGCAAGGGAAGCCGGTTACCCGTGGGGTGTCATTTCTGTCGCCCGGTACGGGTGGTGTTGGGTAAGGCGTTCGCTTATCTGCCTATTTATTTTGTGATGGGGTATTGGGTATTCTTTATCGTGCCCCGGTTGTTCGGGATGACGCAGATCGGGGAGCGGGGGGAGTTGATGCTGTTTTTGTTCCCGTTTTTGCTGGCGTGTGCGTTCTTCGCGATAGCGATGTCGTTCTTGAGCCGGGAACGGGAGATGCCGTTCTTGATATTCGTGTTCACGTCGGTGCCGTTGATGTTTATATCGGGAATATCATGGCCGAAGTCGGCTATTCCCGAGTATTGGGTGTGGTTCAGTAAGTTGTTTCCCTCGTCGTACGGGATTGATGGTTTCGTGAAGATGAATAACACGGGAGCCACGTTGTCGGAGGTGTTGCCGGAGTTTTGGGGATTGTGGATTTTAGCGCTGGTATATTTCATTGTGGCATGTTTGTTGTATAAAATAGAGTATAGAAAGCTGAAAAATAAAAAAGATTTAGTAATTTCGTAACAGGGACTAAAGAAGACTGAATCTGAACATTTAAATGAAAAGATGATGAAAGGTGTAGTGCTTCCTTTACTAGGAATAGTTTTGTTATTGTGTGCTTGCGGGAGTAATAAATCCGGACAAGAGCGTACGAGGGCGACGGTGAAAGCTGATACGGTAAAAGATTATCAGGGAGAGTTGTCTATTATTTACCCCGGCAAGGTGAAGGCGGCTTCGGAGGTGAAGTTGGCTTTCCGGGTGGCGGGACCGATCAAGGAGGTGCTGCCGGAAGTGGGGGCTTTCGTGAAGAAAGGTCAGTTGTTGGCTCGGATAGACCCGAGGGATTACGAGATACAGTTGTCGGCGACAGAGGCGGAGTACAAGCAGGTGAAAGAGGAAGCCGGACGGGTGATCGAGTTGTATCGGCGGGGAAGCGTTCCGGTGAATGACTACGATAAGGCGGTGTCGGGAATTAATCAGATTACGGCGAAGTATAACGCGCATAAAAACGCATTGGAGGATACGCGGTTGACGGCTCCTTTTGACGGGTACGTGCAGAATAAATATTACGATGCGCATGAAACGGTGGCAGCGGGTTATCCGGTGGTATCGATGATTAACAGTCATTATTTTGACGTGGAGATTGATATTCCGTCGAGTGATTTCGTGCGGCAGGATCAGTTTAAGGAGTTTTCCTGTACGATAGACGTGTTTCCGGGGAAAGTGTTCCCGCTGGAATTGATAGAGATTACACGGAAGGCGAATCTGAATCAGTTGTACCGGATGCGGTTGCGTTTAAGACCGGTGGAGGGATTGGATATAGCGGCGGGAATGAGCGTGAACGTGACGATAGATTATAATCCTAACATGGATGCATTGGTGGTTATGCCACTGTCGGCTATTTTCGAGGATAACGGGCAGGCTTCCGTGTGGGTGTACAATCCGGAGAAACGGGTAGTGGGAAAACGTCCCGTGCATCTGAATAAATTGTTGAGGACGGGAGAGGTGATTGTTTCCGAGGGACTGGCTCCCGGGGAGATTGTGGTGTCGGCGGGTGTGCATAGCTTGAAGGAGGGGATGGAAGTCGAGTTGTTGAAGCCGGTATCGAAGACGAACGTGGGAGGGTTGTTATGAATCTCGCGGAATATGCTTTGAATAATAAGGCACTGGTGAAGTTTTTCATCGCAGTGCTGGTGATCGGGGGTGTTTTTGCTTTCATTTCGATGAGTAAGTTGGAAGACCCGGAGATCAAGGTAAAACAGGCTATGGTGGTGACCGTTTACCCGGGAGCTTCAGCGCATCAGGTGGAGTTGGAGGTGACGGACGTGCTGGAGAAGTCGATCCGTTCGATGGGGGCTATCGGTAGCATCGAGTCGAAGTCGATGGCGGATTTGTCCATGATTACGGTGGAGTTGGAGAGTACGGTGGGACCGGATGAGTTGGAACAGAAATGGGATATTTTGCGGCGTAAGGTGACGAATGCGCAAGCGCAGTTGCCGGACGGGGCGCGTGCTTCCGTGGTGATGGACGACTTCGGGGACGTGTACGGGATGTTTTACGCGATAACGACGGATGGTATCGGTGACGAGGAGTTATTGGATTATGCCCAGTTGGTGAAACGGGAATTGCAGGAGGTGGAAGGTGTACGGCGGGTGGAGATATACGGGAATAGGACGGCGTGTATCAATATAGAGGTGTTGCAGGATAAAATGGCAAACCTGGGGGTACACCCGATGGAGATATTGTCCACGTTGAATAGCCAGAACAAGACGGTGTATCCCGGTTATTTTAATAGCGGCGACCAGCGTTTGCGGGTAGCGATCAATGATAGCTATCAGTCTGTCGAGGATATAAGGAATCTGATTATACAGGGACACGAGAACGATCAATTACGCTTGCGGGATATTGCCAGCGTGACGGAAGGATACGAGGAACCTTCCCGCAACGAGATGCGCTATGACGGGAAGCGGGCTTTCGGGCTTGCCGTGTCGATGGAGAAGGGGGGAAATATCGTGAGCCTCGGCAAGAAGGTCGATGAGGAGTTGCAGCAATTGAAAGAATCTCGGATTCCGACGGGGGTGGAGTTTCACAAGGTGTTTTTCCAACCGGACAGGGTAAATGACGCGATCGGGGTGTTTATGGTGAATTTGATAGAATCGGTGATTATCGTGATTCTGGTGTTGATGCTGACGATGGGATTCCGTAGCGGAGTGATTATCGGCACGGGGCTGGTGATTATCGTGTTGGGGTCTTTCGTGGTGCTCTACTTGTTTGACGGTACGTTGCAACGGGTTTCGTTAGGGTCTTTGATCGTGGCGATGGGGATGCTGGTGGATAATGCTATCGTGATTGTCGACGGGATTCTTGTTGATTTGGAACGAGGGGTGAAGCGTCCGGCGGCGCTGACGAATATAGCGAAAAAGACGGCAATGCCTTTGTTGGGAGCCACGGTGATCGCGATACTGGCGTTTTTCCCGATATTTATTTCC
The DNA here is from genome assembly GCF_000379665.1 of Butyricimonas synergistica DSM 23225. Taxonomy (GTDB): domain Bacteria; phylum Bacteroidota; class Bacteroidia; order Bacteroidales; family Marinifilaceae; genus Butyricimonas; species Butyricimonas synergistica. The sequence goes on from NZ_KB903369.1 coordinate 127,471, forward strand.
CCGGATACGACAGGGGAATACGTGCGGGATTTGTTTATCGTGTTGGCGGTGTCGTTGTTGTTGAGCTGGGTATTGGCGTTGACGCATATACCGATCCACGCGGATCACTCGTTGAAGGTGAAACGGAAGAAGGAGGGCGAGAATTTGTATGACAGTAAGATTTACCGTCTGTTCCGGCAATTCCTTGCTTTTATGCTTTGGCACAAGTCGATGGCGATCGGGGTAGTCGTGATATTATTGGCGGTAACGGCTTTTCTGTACCGGTATATTCCGCAGGGGTTCTTCCCGGATTTAAGTTACACGCAGTTGTATATAGAATTCAAGATGCCCGAGGGCACGAGAGTGGAACGGGTGGAATCCGATCTAGCGGAGATTGAGGAATATCTGATGGAGCGTCCGGAAATTACACACGTGACGACGAGTATAGGGGGAACGCCTGCCCGTTATAATCTGGTACGGTCGATTGCCGAACCGTCGATGAGTTACGGGGAGTTGATCGTGGATTACACGACCCCGGAGGCGTTGAAGGAAACGATGGACGAGCTTCAGGATTATCTGACGGCAAACTATCCGGATGCTTACGTGCGGATGAAGCGTTATAACTTGATGTACAAGAAGTATCCTATCGAGTTGATGTTCACGGGACCCGATCCGGCGGTGTTGAAAGACTTGACGGAACAGGCGGAACAGATCATGCGGGATGAGTCCGCCGTGATGCTGGTGACGAATGACTGGGAACCGATGACGCCGACGTTGATGGTGAATTATTACCAGCCTATTGCCCGGGCGATCGGTTTGTCCCGTTCGGACGTGGGATTGTCGATGCTTTCTGCCACGGACGGGATGCCTCTCGGTTCGTATTACGAGGGGGTACACGCGAAACCGATTTATTTGAAGAGTTTGGATAGTAAGGGCGAGCAAGTGGAAGCTCTGGATAATATACCCGTGTGGAGTATGTTGCCGTCGACGGCTGCCTTGAACGAGGAAACGTTGAAAGGTCTGTTGATGGGAACCACGTCTGGCGAGGATTTGTTGTCACAAACTATCGGGTCGATCCCGTTGAACCAAGCGACACGGGGCATCACGATGAAGTGGGAAGACCCGGTAGTGCGTCGTTATAACGGGCAGCGTGCGATGAGGGCACAATGTAACAATGCTCCGGGATACACGGCGGAGAGTGCCCGGTCGTTGTTGCTGCCGAAGATCAATGAGATCGTTTTGCCGGAGGGATATGCTATGCAGTGGCTGGGAGAACATAAAGCGAGCGGGGATTCCATGCGTTATTTATTTGCCAATATTCCGTTGGCGGTGATCTTGATGATCGCGATACTGATTATGTTGTTCAAGGATTTTAAGAAGCCGATTATTATATTCTGTTGTTTGCCTTTGGCGGCAATCGGAATTGTGCTGGGGATGTTGATTAGTGGGAAAGAATTTGGCTTCGTGGCGATTGTCGGTGCCTTGGGGTTAATCGGCATGATGATAAAGAACGGGGTGGTGTTGTTGGACGAGATCGGCTTGCAGATCGCTTCCGGCAAGGGCCAGACGGAGGCTTTACTCGATTCGTCATCTTCGCGTTTTCGCCCGGTGATGATGGCATCGTTGACAACGATTTTGGGTATGTTGCCGTTGCTGGGAGATGATATGTTCGGATCGATGGCGGTCACGATCATGAGCGGTTTGCTGGTCGGGACGGTAATCACGCTGGTGTTTATTCCCGTGTTGTACGCGGTATTTTTTAAGGAGAAAAAAGTAATAGGTAAAGAGTCATGAAATATATACTGGTTATATTATTGTCGTGTGCTTGCACTTCACTTTTCGGGCAAGTGCATCTGGATTTGGAGAAGTGCCGGGAAATGGCGCTGGAAAGCAGCAAGAAGATGGCAATTGCCGCAAAGCAAGGAGAGAAGGCAGAAGCGGCCTGGAAGTCGTATCGGGCGAATTTCTTGCCTAAAATATCGGCGACGGGGTTGTACGCGTATATGCAGAAGAAGACTTCCTTCACGATAGATGGAGGATATTTGCCGACTTTCGTACCCCAATTGGACGGTACGTTGCAACCGAATTTGCTATTGAATCCGTTGACGAAAGAACCTTTAATCGGACCGGATGGGAATCCGATATTTAATCAGTATGCTTTTATGCCGGACATTGATTTGGAGTTAGGATTGCGGGGGGTATATTCGGCAGGATTGATGTTGGAGCAGCCTATTTACATGGGAGGAAAGGTGCGTTCCGCTTACCGGATGGCATCTATCGGCAAGGAGATGGCGGAGATTAACGAGGAATACAGCCGTGCCGAAGTGATTACCGAGGCGGACGAGGCGTATTGGCAGTATCTGCGAGTGGTGGAGCTGGTTGCTTCTGCCGGGAAATATAAGGCGGTTGTATCCGAATTGGTGCGTAATTTGACGGATGCTTTTGAAACGGGAATGGCTTCCCGCAATGATTTGTTGAAGGCGCAGGTACGTCTGAACGAGGCGGAGTTGATGTTACAAAAGGCAGAGAACGGAAGGGCATTGGCAAGTATGAATCTTTGCCGGGTGATCGGCATAGACCTTCATGCAGCGGTCATGGTAAGCGATTCTTTGCAGGAAAACGTGACTCCCGGTATATTGGATAATAGCGGGGGATTGGAACGGCGTCCCGAGTATAACTTGTTGGAGAAAGAGGTGGAATTGAAGGGTAGGGAAGTGGCACTGACTCGTTCGGACTTTTTGCCGGAGTTAGGGGTTTCTGCATCGTACGGTTTTCATGGCGGTATTTCTTTGAACGGGAAGTCCACGGATGTTTCTTCTTTCACGGCAATGGCATCGTTGAAGATACCTTTGTACAATTGGGGTGAAGGTCGGGGTAAGATCAAGGCTATGAAGGCTGAACGGGAGATGAGCCGATTGAAGATGGAGGAAATGACCCAACTGATGTTGCTCGAAATAGCCCGTGCCCGTTATAATATCGAGGATGCCTGTACCCGAGTAACTTTGACCCGTAAGTCGTTGTGCCAGGCGGAAGAAAACTTGACCGTGAGCAAGAACCAGTATGAGGTGGGCATGGAAACGATCACGAACTATTTGGAAGCCCAAGCCCAATGGCAAAAGGCGTGGAGCGATTGGATCGATGCCAAAGCGGAGTTGCGTTTGAGCGAAACGAAGTATCTGAAGGCGACGGGCAGATTGTAACTGAGGGGTGTCAAAAGTCTATTTTCTTCTAAAATTCCTCCGTCAGCTATGCTGCCTCCTCCTCTATAAACAGAGGAGGAGCTGGTGGTCCTTGCCAAAGATAGTAAGTATTTCAGCTCTTCCCCTGTTTTCACCGGGATGTTTGCGAGTATCACTAATCTTACATCTTGAAGTATTAATAGAATTATTTTTTGCATTTGGTTGGTTTTATTCGTAATATTGCAAAGATGGACGTGTGTTGTTGAATACTCGAAATCTTTTAAATCGTCGCCATATGGATATTCATAATCTGAAGGTTATTGCTACTAACCATTCGAGGTTGTTGTTGCGTAGCTGGTTGTTTCGTTTGTTCTTTTTGTTTTTATTTGGTATAGTGTTCTTTTTTCAAGCGATAGAACAAGGTAATCTATTTCAGGAGCAGACGAGGGGATTGACGATGTTGCCTTCCTTTTTTCCATACGTGAATGCTTATTTGTTCACGGTTTTGCAGACTATTCCGTTGATCTTTTTGGCGGGGATGTTTTTGGTGAAGAAGAAAAACATGGATACGATGGATGCCGTTTATTCTCGTCCGGAAAGTAATGCCGAATACGTGTGGGGAATGTTCTGGGGTTTCTTCAACGTGTTTGTTGTGATGGCGGTTTGTTCTTTGTGTTTGGGGTTGTTGCTGCATCTTTTTGCTTCCCGGAATCCGTTGGAGGTATGGATATATTTATTCTATCTGGTCACGATGATTGTGCCGGCGTTGGTTTTTATGTTGGGGCTTTCTTTTTTTATTCATGTCAGGGTACGTAGTCAGGGTATAGGAGTGATAATTCTTTTGGGAATTGTTGTTCTGTTAGTCTGGGGTGGACGAGGACTTTTAGACCCATTGGGGTTACGTTTGCCGAACGTGTTTTCCTCTGTCACGGGACACCCGAATCTTGGTGCTTATCTGTTGCAGCGGTTATGCTGGTTCTTTGTCGGGTTGGGATTGGTGGAATTGTCGGTATTGTGTTTTAAACGGCTTGTAAATTATCCGTTGAATCGGAAGAAGGTGGCAAGGCTTGCTGTCTGTTTTTTGTTACTGGGAGTCTTGGCGGGTGGAACTTTTTATTTCCGGCAGGTGGAGAAGAAGGTTTTACGGAACAAGTATATAGAAGTATATAACAAGTATGCCAAAGATCCGAAAGGTAGCGTGGTAGCGCATCAGATTGATTTCAAACAAGAGGGGAAACGTATTGTGGTAACAAGTGATCTCGTGATACAGAATAAAGGAACGGAATTGTTGGACGAGATAGTGGTTTATTTGAATCCCGCGTTGACGGTTCGTGTTGTTAAGGAAAAGGATACGGATTTGTTATTCGAGCGAGAGGAACAGGTGCTGAGGGTGAAGAGGGCGTTGGAACCGGGAAAGACCTTGGAGTTTCTCATCGAGTACGAGGGGAAGATCGACCCGGAAGTTTGCTATCTGGATGTCCCGGATGATATTCTATACAACGAGGATTTGAACGCCTATTCGATCTGTCGTTATGGGAAGCAATATGCATTTCTGGATGATCATTTCACGTTACTGGTGCCCGAGTGTTTGTGGTACCCGATGACTGTGCCTCCGGTGAATCCGGCGATGCCGTATGATATTCCGAAGGATTTTACAACCTATACGTTGCGGGTGTCCGGACGGGGTGATAGAGAGGTCGTTTCGCAGGGAGAACGATCGGCGGAAGGAGATAATGTTGTTTTTCGTCACAATCATCCGTTACATGGAATTTCGCTTTGCATGGGAGAATTTGAGAAACGGGCAATCGAGGTGGATTCTACTCGTTACGAACTCTATTTACTCAAGGGGCATGGTGCTTTATTGAATGGCTTGGAAGCGGTGCAGGATACGTTGCCGGTATTGATTCGGGATTGGCGGGAGGTTATGGAGTATAAATCCGGAAGGAAATACCCGTATGCCTATTTTTTGCTTGTCGAAACCCCGATCACTTTTGCAAGTTTCTACCGGAATAACCGGGGTGGAAGTGAGTTCGTGCAGCCCGGGATGGCTTTTCTGCCGGAGCGGGGAATGAGTGTTTTTCCAGACGTGGAGATTGTTAGAGATTATAAGCATTACCCGAGAGATTCCAAAATGTACATGGAGGAGAGATCTGAGAAAGAGAGATGCGCTGGTCTGTTGGAAAGTTGCATTGTCCTATTATTTGAAGATGAAGAGCGATTCCCGCGTGGATTTGATGTTTTGGAGAGGTTTGTTGTTTATAATTTCGGTGGTTCAAATTACAGGAATTTCTATTATCGGGACAAGAACCCGTATAATGTGTATCCCATGTTTTTAAATTATACGATTTCTTTCCAGTCAGATCAATTTCCGGTGATGGAGGTCGTGTTGATAGATTTGCTAAAGGGCTTTGAATCTTTGGATAGGCGTAACGAGGATATTTTGGAATATCTGAAAACACATAGTCTGGAAAGTGCCGTTCAAAATGCCAAGTTGACACCTTATTTTGTAGATCGGTTGTTGAAGGCGAAGTCTGATGAATTGCAAAAGCGAATGGCAGTGGATGGGGGCAGGCAGGAAGATGCGATAACTTTCTTGAAAGAATATCTAGCTCAGAATACATTTCGACGGGTTCGATTTTGTGATTTTGATACTTGTTTTAGTCGACAAGTAGGAGGCGGATGGTCACATCTTCTCGCGGATTGGTATTCGGTGGATCATTTGCCGGCTTTTTGGGTGAAGGATTTTGAAGTGGCGAATGTGGGAAAAGAGCCTAAGGAAATGACGATGGAGGAGTTTATGGAACGGGTTGAACTGATGAAACAGGGTGAGCAGGTTATACTTCCTGGTTATGGAGGGCGGGTGCACGTTCGGGCAACGGTTTATAATGATAGTGATGTGGATGGAGTTGTGTCAATCCGGACTGGAAAGGCTTCTTTCGATTTAGAAACGAAAAAAAGAGTGGATAGAATAAGAAGGAACACGAAGATAAGTAACTATCTGGTGAAAGCAAGGAGAGGGGTGGAGATCTCTTTCACGAGTGATGATATAGCGAATATGACAATATTGGATATGAATCTTTCACCTTTTCTTCCGCGAGAAATTCCTTTTCGAACGAGGCATGGCGAAAACGATCGCTACACGTTGGATACGGTTCAATTCACGAGAGAACTTGATCGTTCCTATTTTCTGCCGGCTCCCGGAGAAATTATTATAGATAATGAGGATGAAGGCTTCCGTCTGAATGCACCGGAGAAGAAAGGTTCATTTTTACGTCGTCTTTTTAATAAAGAACCCGAGAGAAAAATGGTCAGTTTTATGATTGAAGCCGACAAGGGTGAGAAAGTTACTCCCGGATGTGCTATACAGGAGTGGGCTTACGGGTTACCTTTACGTAGTTTCGTGTATATGGAACAGGGAGGGAAGGCAAGCATGGAATGGAAAACATCTATTGAACAATCGGGAGAATATGACTTGTACGCCTATTTGCCGGAAGCATTGGATGTAGCCCGGCGGGAAAAAACGAAAAGGGGCGGGATGGCATTGAGTGGTGCGATAAATGTTACGGTATCTTCTGTCGAGTTGAATAATAGACCGGAGATAAAACAATATTACACGATTTATAATGATGGAACGGGGCAGGAAGTTGTCGGGACGATAACGAATCCCCGCGGATGGATTTTGTTGGGACGTTTTCGGCTTGTTGCCGGGGAATGTAGAGTAGTATTGGATGACCGGGGTGAACCGGAACAGATTCTTTTGGGTGATGCTATCAAATGGGTGCGGGTGAAGGATAAATAATATGATATTTTGATTGTGCGGGGATCTCTTTTGTAAGGAGATTCCCGGAGTTTTTGAATGGATAGGGTGTCGTGATTGACGAAGAAAGGTGCTCTCTTTCTTGTAATTATATTTTATTCTTCTTATCATTGTGAAAATGTGTGCGATACTTCTTACTAAATAGAAACTCTTAAATGCTGTTGTGATGAATCTTCATAATTTGAAAACAGTAGCCACTTACAACGCAAGATTATTATTACGTAGTTGGTTATTCCGTATCTTTTTCTTATTGACATTTTGTTGTATTGTCCTGTATCAGATATTTATTCAGTCGAATCTCTATCTGGCGCAGAATAGCGGGTTAATCACGCTATCGTCGTTTTTCCCGTACATGAATGCCTATTTGTTTGCGGGGTTACAAGTGATTCCTTTAATATTTCTCGCGGGAATGTTTCTGACGAGGGAAAGGAGGGTAGACTCGATGGATGCGATTTATTATCGTCCGGAGAGCAATGCCGAATATATACTGGGAATGGCTGGTGGTTTCGCGGGGGTGTTTATCATCATGGCGGTTGTTTCTTTATTCCTTAGTTTCTTGCTGCACTTGTTTGCGAGTGACTCTCCGCTGAATATCGGGATTTATTTGTTCTATCTGGTCACGTTGATCATTCCGGCATTGATCTTTATGCTTGGTTATTCTTTCTTCATCCATACTTGGGTGCGTAATCAGGCGTTGAGTATCTTGATATTATTGGTTTCCGTCGGTTTTATTATCTTTTATGTCGGGGATGCGGCACAAGGAGTGTTCGATCTTTTCGGGCATAGTTTGCCGAATGCATTCTCCGGGGTAACGGGGCATCCCGATATGATGGGGTATCTTTTGCAACGATTCAGTTGGCTGCTTGTCGGTTTGGGTTTCCTGGGATTCTCGGTGGTTTTATTTAAGCGGCTTTCCAATCGTCCGGTGAACCGAATGCGTGTGATGGGTATTTCTGTTGTTTGTATGGTTGCGGGAGTTTTGGCGGGAGGCATTGTTTATTCTTTCCACGGCAAGGAAGTTTCCATGAGAAAGGTCTACGCGGAAACTTACAACAAATACAATGATGTACCGAAAGCGAGCGTAATTAAACACGATATAAGTTTTGAACAGCAAGGCGATAATATGAGTGCAAAGAGTACTCTCGTGCTTCGGAATCGGACTCGGGAAACATTGCCCGAGATTATCCTTTACTTGAACCCGGCGTTGGAAGTTCTTGCGATCAAAGGGGAGGTGGAGTTGCCTTTCGAGCGAGAGCGGCAAGTGGTCCGAGTTCAGCGGGAATTGCAACCAGACCAAGAAATCATCTTGGAGATGGAGTACCGGGGAGGGATAGACGAACGGCTGTGTTACTTGGACGTCCCGGATGAAATGGTGTTCGGGCAGGAGGAGAATGCTTACCTGAAATGTCGATACGGGAAAAAGTTTATGTTCCTGACCAACAATTATACTTTTCTGACGCCGGAGTGCCTGTGGTACCCGGTGGCTTTACCTCCCGTGAATCCGGCTCATTCTTATGATATATCTTCCGATTTCACGTTCTACTCGTTGCGTGTGCTGAACCCGGGAGAGAGGATGGTGATCGCTCAGGGGGAGCAAGAAATAACGCATGACGGGCTTTGTTTCACGAATGCTCTTCCTTTACATGGACTTTCTCTTTGTATTGGGGATTATAAAAAGAGAGGAATAACTGTGGATTCCGTGCGCTACGAGCTTTATCTTTTTAAAGGACATGACGATATTTTGAGAGGCTTGGAAGAGTTGTCGGATTCGATACCTGCCTTGATTCGGGAAATACGGGGAGGAGTAGAGGAAAGAATGTTCCATACCTATCCGTATACTAGCTTCAAGGTCGTGGAAATTCCTATTACGTTAGCCAGTTTCTTCCGTCAAGAGAAAGGGGCGAGCGAGTTTGTTCAGCCCGAGATGGTCTTTTTGCCAGAGCGGGGAATAGGGGTTTGGTCTGATTATAAAGTAACGTTTGCGACGCACATGAAAATGATGGCTCAATATAGTAGCGGTATGGATATTTCTGTAACGGAAAGGCTGCATATGAGCGTGTTTAGCAGTGTAATTTCTTTACTGACAAATGCCACGACCTCGAAATTTAATCGTAGCCAGTTCCTTATGCGTTGGTTCGGACCTTCCGCTATCAAGAATGTGGCGGGAGAGGGATACTCGACCCGTAATAGTTTGTATTATGCGGCTCCTTTGTTTTATGATTATTCCCTTCGTTTCCGGTCGGATGATAACCCGGTGATTAATGCGGTGTTGTTGAATGTACTAAAAACCCGTGTGCGGAATTATTCCAGGATGCTAGTAACCGAGCGTGTTCAGAATTACCTGGCTTCCCATAGTCTTGAAGAGGCTTTTTATGATCGGGAGTTAGACCCTGTCGTGTTTCATCATATATTGGGGATGAAAACCGGGGAATTAGTCCGGTGGTTGAGTCTGGACGACATCACGGAGGAACAAGTCATACAGTTTTTGAACGAATATGCTGCGGCTCATCGTTTTCAAGAGATTGATTTCAATTCGTTTGATGAGGCATTCATGCGAAGTATCGGTGTAAGCTGGAAAGATATTTTACCGTTTTGGTATACCAGCAAGCGTTTGCCGGAGTTTTTGATAAGAGAGTTTAAAGTGGATGTTGTGAAAATGGATAAAGAAAAGGAGCTGGGGCAAAGTCAATCCATATCTATTGGTGGAGGAGGGAGTGTATTTTTTGCCGGAAGAGGAAGTGAGGGTTCGCAAGTTCGTGTTTCTGTTTTTAACGATAGTGATGTCGACGGGATTATATCCATCGAGGCACGTGCTTTGAAGATGCCTCCCGGTGGTTTTAATATGAGTCCGCGGGGACAGCGGGCGAGTGAGTCTGTGGTTACTCGCAACTATCTGGTGAAGGCGAATAGCGGGAAAGAGATCGTGACTTTTTTTGACGAGGGCAGGGTTTCTTTGCATACAAACTTATCGGTGAATATCCCGCTGGGGTTGGATGCCAGAATACAGGGATCCGTCGATCAAAAACCGAATACTTACGTGAAAGATATTGATCGTTCCGATTTCTTTGCCGCGGAGAATGGAATTGTGGTAGACAACGAGGACGAGGGCTTTCGTATTGTACAGTCTTCTCCCAGAAAGCGCTTGCGTGATTGGTTCGGCAAGGAAAAGAAAAGCAAATATAACGTTCAAGGGTTCTCACTACAGTTGATGGACGGGGTGGAGGTATTGCCGGGCTATGTTCAAGGTGAATCTGCCTACGGGTTGTCCAAGCGTACCCATGCTTTCATGATGCAGGGTGGGGGTGCGAGCATGGAATGGGTGACGCCGATAGAACGGGAAGGAGAATATGACCTGTATGCTTATCTTCCGTTGAAGGTGAATACCTTTAAAGTGGATAAAGAACAGTCGGGAAAAATGATGGGCAGTTTTACGATTATGAGCAGCTTTTCTACCGATATGAAAGGGGAAGAATTTAAACAATATTACACGTTGGTGAATGGTGGGGAGAAACAAGAGATTGTCGGGGAATGCGACGGAATGGTCGGTTGGACATTTTTGGGACGTTTCCGGCTTACCCCGGGAGAGTGCAAAGTGGTACTGACAGACCGGGGAGAACCCGATCAAGTGCTCTTGGGAGATGCCGTGCGGTGGGAATATGTTGCCAATAAATGATTTTATAGAAACTTTAACACGGGCTTTTGAGTATATATAGTCGATTAAAAAGACATATATATGAACAAGACAGTGTTTTCAGTATTGAAATGGACTTTCGTTCCGGGGCTTTTATTGCTCGCCTTTTCCTGTCGCAGGGCTACGCCCGGTTTGGATATCGCGCAATTGGTGAAGACGGCGGAGGTGCAGAAGTATGAAGGGGAGTGCAGTACGACTTACCCGGGGAAGATAAAAGCGGCTTCCGACGTGCAGTTGGCTTTCCGGGTGGCGGGACCTATTCTACGTTTTAACGCTGAGGTGGGAGAGTATGTGCGGAAGGGACAAGTGTTAGCGGAAATAGACCCTCGGGACTACAAGTTGCAGTATGACGCCACGAAGGCAGAATACGAGCAGGTGACGGGTGAATCGGATCGGGTGATCGAGTTGTATCACCGGAACAGTGTCCCGGTAAATGATTACGACAAGGCGGTAGCGGCGAAGCAACGGATAGCGGCATTGTATCACGCCCATCTGAATGCCTTGAACGACACGAAGCTAAAGGCTCCGTTCGACGGGTACGTTCAAAAGAAATTCTTTGACGCCCACGAGATCGTCAACACGGGAACCCCCGTGCTGTCCATGATTAACAACGATTACTATGAGGTAAATATCGACATTCCTTCCAGCGATTTCATTCGTCGGGAGAGTTTCGAGGAATTCTATTGCGAGGCGGATGTTTACCCGGGAGTAAAAATACCGTTGGAGTTGTTGGATATGACACAACAAGCGAATTACAATCAATTATTCAGGATACGTTTCCGGATGAAACCGGAGTCCGACTTGAGTTTGGCGGCAGGGATGAGCGTTAGCGTGACGATTCGCTTCTCCCCCGGACAAGAGGGGCTTGCCATTGTTCCCATTTCTTCCCTTTTCCAGAAAGAAGCTCAATCATACGTGTGGGTCTATGACACCGCGAAGGAGGTCGTGAACCCGCATCCCGTTCAAGTCGTGGAACTTCACAAGGACGGGCAGGTCATCGTCGAATCCGATCTTTCGGATGGGGCGGTGATTGTTTCGGCAGGAACCAACAGTCTTAAAGACGGGCAAAAGGTACGGCGATTGACGCCTGTGTCTTCTTCTAATGTAGGGAAGCTGCTTTAATTTTAGATAATAGAGAACTTGCAACCTGCAACCTGATAACTTGCAACGTTGCGCAGCAACAAGATATTATGAATTTTACGGAATATGCATTAAAGAATAGGGCTTTTGTCTACTTCTTTGTTTTCGTCTTGGTCGTGGGGGGAATATACTCGTTTTTCACGATGAGTAAGTTGGAAGACCCGGCGATTACCGTGAAGCAGGCTATGGTGGTGACGGCTTATCCGGGGGCTTCTGCCTATCAGGTGGAGTTGGAAGTGACGGACGTGCTCGAGAAAGCGATTCGTTCCATGGGCGATCTGGACCACGTGTCCTCCCGTTCGATGGACGACGTGTCGGAGATTATGGTGGAGTTGAGTAGTACGGTACCGTTAGCGGAGTTGCAGCAGAAGTGGGATATTTTACGAAGAAAAGTGATGGGTGTACAATCCCAACTCCCGGATGGAGCCCAACCCTCCATTGTTATGGATGATTTTGGCGACGTGTATGGTATGTTCTATGCCATGACGTCCGACGGTTTCGATTATCAAGAGATGTCCGACTACGCCGAGTTGGTGCGGCGTTCCGTTCTGGACATCGACGGGGTGAGCAGCGTGGACGTGTACGGCGAACGGCAGGCGTGTATCAACGTCGAGTTCCTCGAAGACAAGATGGCAAACATGGGTGTCCATCCCGCCGAGATCATTATGACCCTCAACGGGCAGAACAAGACAGTGTATTCCGGTTACTTCGACAGCGGGGAGAAGCGGGTACGCGTGAATGTGAACGGCGCCTACAAGGCGATCGACGATATACGGAATCTTCTTATCAAGGGGCACGAGCAGGATCAGATACGGCTCTCCGATGTGGCTCAGATCACGAAAGGATACGTGGAACCCCAGCGGGAAGGTTTGTTGTATGACACCTTGCCGGCAATAGCCATTTCCATCGCCATGGAAACCGGGGGGAATATTCTCGAGTTGGGTAAAAAGGTTGATGGTAAACTGGCAGAACTCAAGCAAGAGATCATCCCGGTGGGGATAGATTTCCAGAAAGTATTCTTCCAGCCCGCGAGAGTGCGGAGTGCTATTAATGTCTTTATGGTCAACTTGATCGAGTCCGTGGTGATCGTGATCCTAGTCGTGATGCTTTTCATGGGCTTTCGGAGCGGTTACATCATCGGGGCGGGGCTGGTGATTGTCGTCTTGGGCTCGTTGCTCGTGTTGTACATGATGCACGGCACCTTGCAGCGCGTATCACTCGCTTCCTTTATCGTGGCAATGGGAATGCTCGTCGATAATGCCATCGTGATTACGGACGGGATACTCGTCGATTTGAAGAAGGGTATTCCGAAACCTGCGGCGTTAGTCAATATCACGAAGAAAACGGCGTGGCCTCTGCTCGGGGCGACAACGATAGGTATTCTCACCTTCCTGCCGATATTCCTTTCCCCGGACACGACGGGGGAATATGTCCGCGACCTGTTTATCGTGCTGGCTGTTTCCCTGTGGTTGAGCTGGATACTGGCACTCGCTTTTGTGCCGATTCAGGCAGACCGGGGCTTGCAGGTAAAACCGGGCGAGGTGGAGGACGAGCAGAAGATGTACGGTACCCGGATGTACCGGGCGTTCCGTTCCACCCTGAGTTTTTCCGTACGCCATCGGTTTGCGGTACTTGGCGGCGTGATCCTTGTACTGGCGGTCAGCGTGTATCTGTTCCGCTTCATACAGCAGGGCTTCTTCCCTGATTTGAGTTACAATCAATTATACATAGAATACAAGATGCCTTACGGCACGAACCCGCAAACGGTGAAGCGTGACTTGGCGTCTATCCAAGATTACCTCTCGAGTCGCCCGGAGATTACTGCAGTGACGACGAGTCTCGGCGGAACTCCGTCCCGTTACAATCTGGTGCGGACGGTTGCCGAACCCGCCCTCAGCTACGGGGAATTGATCGTGGATTTCACGTCGCCTGAGGCGTTGAAGACAAATCTTGACACGTTGCAACGCTACCTCTCCGAGCATTACCCGGAGGCATACGTGCGCATGAAACAATACAACCTCATGTATATGGATTACCCCGTGCAGTTTATGATTACGGGTCCCGACCCGGCAGTGTTGAAGCGGCTTTGCGCCCAGGTGGAGGAGATGATGAGGGAGGACTCGACCACGGTGCTGGTGACGAACAACTGGGGACCTACCACCCCCGTGCTCAACGTGGACTACTATCAGCCGATAGCCCGGGTGGCGAACCTCTCCCGGGAAGATGTGGGGTTGGCGTTGCTGGCGACCACGGACGGTCTGCCCGTGGGTTCGTACTACGAGGGGGAACACGATTTGCCCATTTATATCAAGAGTGTCGGGAAAGACCGGCAACGTCCCGGTCGGCTAAACAATGTGCCGGTATGGAGCCTTGTCCCCTCGACGAATATGCTCAGCCTCGAAACGGTGAAGGAATTGATGGCAGGGATGATCTCGCCCGACGAGTTGATGACGGCAGTGGCGGGTTCCACGCCGCTCAACCAAGCGACCAATGGCATCACTGCCTCGTGGGAGGTTCCCGTGGTACGCCGTTACAACGGGCAGCGTTCCATCTCCGCGGAGTGTAACAATGCCCCGGGCTACACGGCGAATGACGTGCGTAACAGTCTTCTCCCCAAGATTGAACAACTGAACATCCCGCCGGGGTATTCCACGGAATGGCAGGGAGAATACCTTGCCAGCACGCAATCTAAGCAATACTTGTTCAAGAACGTGCCTATCGGCATCGTCCTCGTGCTCGCTATCTTGATAGCCCTCTTTAAGGATTTCCGCCGCCCGTTGATGATCCTTCTTTGTTTGCCGCTTGCCATCACTGGGGTCGTCCTCGGGATGTTATTGGCGGGCAAAGAGTTCGGATTCGTGGCTATCGTGGGTGCGCTCGGGCTAGTCGGCATGATGATCAAGAATGGGGTCGTGCTGGTCGATGAAGTCGACATCCAGATCCGCTCGGGGAAAGACAGGGCGCTTGCCTTGCTCGACGCTTCCTCTTCTCGTCTGCGTCCGGTTTTCTTGGCGTCGATGACCACGATACTCGGGATGATCCCCTTGGTTAACGACGATATGTTTGGTTCGCTAGCGGTGACTATCATGGGGGGATTGTTTGTCGGCACGGTGGTGACGCTCGTCATCCTACCTGTGTTGTATTCCCTTTTTGTCGGGATAAAAATGGAACGGTCTTCTGGTAATCATGTAAATTAAAAAGCACAGTATCATGAAATATTGTATTATCATATGCATTCTTTTAGCGATGTACCAGCCCTCCCGGGCGCAACAGAGGTTGAATCTGCAACAGTGCCGGGCGATGGCTCTCGATTACAGCAAGCAGCTTGCTATCGCCGACCGGCAGAAGGAGCAGGCCGTGTGGATGAAGAAGGAGTACCGGGCGAATTACTATCCCCGCCTGTCTGCTTCGGGTATGTATTTTTATAACCAAAAAAAGCAGGAGTATAAACTGTCTGGGGGATACCTCCCGACTTACGTGCCGGATGCGGCGGGAAAGCTGCAACCGAACGTGATCGTGGGTGCCGATGGCAAGCCGGTCACGGGTGTCAATGGAACGCCTCTTTTCCACGAGTACGCTTTTCTCCCTGATATCCCGATCACGCTTTCGCTAAGGGGCGTATACATGGCGGGGGTACAACTGCAACAGCCGATCTTCATGGGCGGCAAGGTGCGGGCGGCACATCAGGCGGCGAAGTTCGGCGAGGAACTGGCGGACGAGAATGTCCGCCTCAACCGTTCGGAAGTGCTGGTGGAGCTGGAACAGGCTTACTGGCAATACGTCCGTGTGCAAGAGTTGGTCACGGTTGCCGAGAAGTACAAGGAAGTCACGAGTGAGCTGGTGAAGAATCTTGAAGATGCCCGTGCGGCGGGAATGGCTCCGTTGAATGACGTGTTGAAAGCACAGGTGAAGTATAACGATGCTTTGTTGCAATTACAACAAGCACGGCACGGTCAGACGTTGGCGGGGATGAACCTCTGCCGTTTGATCGGGTTGGAATTGAATACTCCCCTCGAATTGACCGATTCCCTCTCGGGCACTCTCTCGCCTGGCATCTTGTCCCTGCCCGTCGATCTCGCTCAGCGTCCCGATTACAATATGCTTGATAAGCAGGTGGAGATGAAGCGCAAGGAGGTCAACGTCACCCGTTCCGACTTCTTGCCTCAAGTAGGAGTCACAGCGGGGTATAGCTACGGGGGCGGGTTGAAACTCAACGGCGATGATTCCCATTCAGCCTCGTTCAGTGCCATGGCATCCGTCGAAATACCGATTTTTAACTGGGGAGAAGGGCGCAACAAGATACGGGTGGCAAAGGCAGAGGAGGAAATCTCCCGTCTGAACAAGGAGAAATTGGCGGAGATGATGCAACTGGAAATTTCTGGTAACCGCTTTAAGCTGACCGATGCCCAAACTCGGGTAAATCTTACCCGTTCGGCTTTGGCGCAGGCAGAGGAAAACTTGAAGGTTTCCCGTGACCAGTATGACGTCGGCATGGAAACTTTGACAAATCTCCTTGAAGCACAAGTACAATGGCAGCAAGCATGGAGCGACTGGGTCGATGCCAAAGCCGCTCTGCGGCTCAGCGAGGCGGAATATTTGAAATCAATCGGGAAACTAAACAATTGAAAATATTCCAGCTCCTCCTCTGTTTATAGAGGAGGTGGCACGGAGTGCCGGAGGAGTTCTTGCTATGATATTTAAAAACTCCCTCCCGGCTCCGCTGTACTCCCTCCATAAACAGAGGGAGAGCTGGATTACCAAACAGTTTTTAGTTCTTGCAAAGAAACTCATTTTCAATTCTCCATTTTCAATTATATAAACTAACACCATGAAAAACTTATTCCTATTATTAGCGTTATTGATTGTCGGGACTGCTGTGGCGCAGGTCAAGCGAATCAAGGGTACGGGCTACCTTCTGGTACAAGCACGGGATGCCAGCAAGCCTTTCACGAAGATTTCCGTGCAACAGGGTATCACCTTGTATTTGAAGCAAGGCAAGGAATTCGGGATCACGATAGAGGCGGATGACAATATCATCTCTCACGTGAAAACGGAGATAAAGAACGGGCAATTGAACGTTTTTCTCGACCCGAATGTGATTATCCGTAGTTTCACGGCGATGAACGTGTCCGTGGCAACTCCCGAGATCACCGGCCTTGATGTTTCATCGGCAGCACGCTTGATCGGTAGTTCTCCCTTGCGGGTGGACAAACTGGAACTCTCGGCTTCCGGTACGGCTGTCGTGAAGTTGGAAGTGGAAGGTAAGGAACTAGACGTGGAAGCCTCCAATGCGGCTAAACTGGAATTGAAAGGTGCCGTCGATCGTCTGGAACTCGAGATGTCTTCTTCTGCCACGTTGAAAGCATGGGATTTACGTGCTGCCGACTGCGAGGCGGAAATCAGCAATGCTGCCAAAGCAGAAGTGTACGTTTCCGGCACCCTCGGAGTCCAGTTATCCTCGGCCGGATTGCTCGTGTACGACGGTAACCCCCGTATCACGAAACAAGACGTTAGCGGTCGGGGAGCCCTTGCCAAGAAAAAGTGAAATGATTACTTTCCTTCCTCTTGATTTTCAAATAATACCACTGAATTGGCTTTCACACGCTCGGGGATGATCTGGCGGTATTTACTCGTGGACATACTTCTTGCGGGCATCGTTGCTTCTATTTTCCCGGGGATCATCTCGAGAACGACGGCGAGCAGTGGTTCCTTAGGATCGCCGAGGCTTTCCCGGTGGGGGAATGTTTCTGCTACAGGGATTTCGGGCACAATGCCGTTCCGCACGGATCTGCCCTCGCTATTCGTGTAAAGCAGGGAGATTAAAGATATATTCCATCCTTGCAAGTCGTTCTCGGGAGGAGTGAAGGTGATGCCTCCCATGTTTTTTCCGACGGTGGTTTCACCGATAACATGGACTTCCATGTAAGGTGACAGGGCGCTGATGAGCAGCTCGGAAGCTGATGCTGTCACCTTGCTGGTAATGACCCACAAGCGGGGCAGGTTGAGGCGGGCATCAGTAGGCACCGTTTTGTCGAAACGTTCTTCCATCATTTCCGGTGTATCCGCGTATTTCTTCTGGTAGGCGTCGTTCCACCTTTTGTGTATCAGTATTTCTTCGCTTTCCACTACTTCCTCCGGGGCGATTAGTGAGCATAAGCGCTTGACGGCGAGCATATACCCGCCCGTGTTGTAACGCAGGTCGAGGATAAGTTCCTCTATTCCTTGTTCTTTCAGTTTTTGGAACACGTCGTTTAATTGAAGTAACGAGGTTGCGTTCCGGTACACGAAATTGGAGTATGCCACGTAACCGACTTTTCGTTCGTCGTGAGTGATGACTCCGTATTCAAGGATGGGATTGATCGTGAAATTTTGTGCGGTCAGTTCGAGGGTTTTGTAAGGTTCCGACATTTCATCTTCGGACAGACCGATGGATAATGTGTTGTTGTAATAAAGGTCGGTATAATTTTCCGTGGTGATCTTTTTCCCGTTCATGCGGGTGATGATGTCACCGCGTTTTAGTCCTGCCTTTGCCGCTGGGGAATTGGAATACACGAAGTTAACCTCGGCAATGATGTATCCCCCGTCTTCCCAGAAGTTAAGGTTATACCCGAACCCGTTCTCGTTGCCACTGGCATCCGCAATTTCGCCCAGTCCCTGTGATTTCGTGATATGCGACCACGGGTCACCAGCGTATTTCATGTTGGCAAAGTAAGTCGCGGGGTCAAGGTCTGCCTCTATATTTTTGTCCTTGACCTCATCAGCCCAGAAATACTGGTCGGTCATCTTGTCCTTCGTGAACGTGTTGATACGCGTGTACGTGCCCGTGTAGGGCGAGGGCTTGACAGACGTGTCCTCGCAACTTGCGAGGAAGCCGATAAGTATCAAAAAGAAACAAATCCTGTACATAGTTTGTTGTTACAAATTACAAACTACAATATTACGGAATTTTTGTGAATTTCCATGCATGAGAAAAAGAGAAAGATGATCCATTTGGGATTTTAAATTTTAGATTTTAAATTCCAACCGTACAAGGCTATCGCTTATTCTGTGATTATATGATTTTCAATTGTAATGCATAATTATTCATCATAAGCCTTGGTTTGTATTTTCCAGTTTCTTATGCGTTGCATTAAGTGTTTGGAATACAATAAAATGCGATATATTGTAAAGTTGCATATAAAAAAAATAAGATAAATATTTGCTTCTACTAAATATTAATGCATATATTTGCAAAATCAAAGAATAAATATGCATATAGCGAAAACAAAAAATGATTTGAATGATTTAGATTAAATTGTACGAAAATGAAGATTGAAGTTTTAGTTGCGTCCGAGAAGCATCTGTCATACGTGACAGCGATAAATGACGCGATTGACAACGCCGCAAAGGCGCGTGGAACAGGTATAGCAAGGAGAACCAACGAGTACATCACCGGGAAAATCCGTGACGGTAAGGCGATCATCGCCCTAAACCGGGAGGAGTTCGTGGGATTCTGTTATATCGAATCGTGGGGACACCAGAAATTCGTGGCTAATTCCGGGTTGATCGTCGTGCCGGCGTACCGGGGATTGGGAGTGGCAAAGAGGATCAAGAAAGCCGCTTTCGATTTGTCGCGAAGGCGATTCCCGCAGGCGAAGTTGTTCGGGCTGACCACGGGCGAGCAGGTGATGAGAATCAATACTTCATTGGGATACGTGCCCGTCACTTTCGCCAAGTTGACCGACGACGAGGAGTTCTGGGCGGGTTGCAAGTCGTGCGTGAATTACGACATCCTGCAACGGACGAATATGACCAAATGCCTGTGCACCGGGATGATCTACGACCCGGAAGCACAAACCCGTTCTGGGGAAGTGCCGGGCGAAAGAGCGGGAAGTCTACCCGGGCGGATCATCAAACGGTTGCGTCGCGTGGTAAGCGTGATGTTAGCCGCTTTCAAGGCTCCCGGGAATCACCCCGGCGGGAAACAGGAGTACGGGGGTGTTGTTTGTCGTTTGTAAATAACAGGAAAATGAAAAAAGTAGTTTTAGCATACAGCGGGGGGCTGGATACCTCCTATTGTGTAAAATACCTGAGCGACGAGTTGGGGCTCGAGGTGTATACGGCACTAGCCAACACGGGTGGTTTTTCGCCCGGGGAGCTGGCAGCGATAGAAGAGAAAGCGTATGCCCTTGGGGCAATGCGGCATGTGACGCTGGACGTGACGGGCGAGTATTACGAGCGGTGTATCCGTTACATGGTGTACGGCAATGTCATGCGTAACAAGACGTATCCCGTTTCCGTGAGTTCCGAGCGGACGTTCCAAGCACTGGCGATCGTCCGTTACGCCAAAGAGATCGGTGCCGGCGCATTGGCTCACGGGAGTACAGGGGCAGGAAACGACCAAGTGCGTTTTGATCTTTGTTTCTCCGTGTTTGCGCCGGAGATGGAGATTATCACGCCGACTCGTGACCTGCGGTTGAGCCGGGAGGACGAGATCGCTTACTTGAAAGCGAAGGGCGTGGAACGGGACTGGACGAAACTGGCTTACTCCATAAACAAGGGACTTTGGGGAACTTCCGTCGGAGGGCGGGAAACCTTGACATCCGACCAGCCGTTGCCGGAAGAGGCTTATCCCTCGCCCTTGCAGCGGGAAGGGAAAGAAGAACTGATCCTCGCTTTCGAGCGGGGCGAGTTGAGTGCGGTGAACGGGACGGTGTATGCCGACAAGGTGGACGCCATACGTGCCGTGGAGGCGTTAGCCGCCCCGTGGGCGATCGGGCGGGACACGCACGTGGGTGACACGATCGTGGGAATCAAGGGACGCGTGGGCTTCGAGGCAGCCGCCCCACTGGTGATTATCAAGGCGCACGAGTTGTTGGAAAAACACACGTTGACGAAGTGGCAGATTTACTGGAAAGAACAGCTGGGAAACTGGTATGGAATGTTCCTCCACGAGGCGATGCATGGGGAATCGGTGATGCGGGATATTGAGGCATTTCTCGAACATTCGCAGCGTAACGTGTCGGGCGAGGTGCGAGTACTGATGCGCCCTTACCATTTCGACCTGCTGGGATGTAGTTCTCCATATGACTTGATGAATGCCTCGTTTGCCAGATACGGCGAAGAAAATAATGCGTGGACGGCAGAGGACGTGAAGGGGTTCACTCGAATACTCTCGATACCGCAGAGGATACATGGGGCAATGGAGAATTGAAAATTAATCAAGTGTATGATAAAAGTTGGAGTAGCGGGTGCTGCCGGATATACGGCGGGGGAGTTGATACGGATTCTCGTGAATCATCCTGCCGTGGAGTTGCAGTACTTGCAGAGTGAATCGCACGGGGGAGAGCCGGTGGGACGGGTACACCGGGATTTGGCGTACTCGGGGCTGGTGTTCTCGGGTTTGGATTTTGACGATATGGACGTGCTTTTCTTGTGTATGGGACACGGGATGTCTGCCCGTTTTCTCGCGGAAAACCGGATACCGTCTTTTGTGCGGGTGATCGATTTAAGTAATGATTTCCGCTTGCGGATATCGGCGGGTGATTTCGTGTACGGGTTGCCGGAGTTGAACCGGGAAAGAATAGCCCGGGCAAGAAATGTGGCAAACCCGGGGTGTTTTGCCACGGCAATAGAACTAGGCTTGTTGCCGTTGGCGAAGAGCGGTTTGTTGCCGGAGCGGATTACGGTCTTCGGTGTGACCGGTTCGACGGGAGCCGGGCAGCGACCAACGGAGGAAACGCATTACAGCAACCGGGCTCAGAACCTGTCCGTGTACAAGGTTTTTACCCACCAGCATTTGAGAGAAGTGCGGGAAGCTTTGCAGGCGGCGGGGGGAACGGCGGATATTGCTTTCGTGCCGATGCGGGGATGTCATACGCGGGGAATTATCGTGAATAGCGTGTTCCAGTGCGATGTCCCGTTAGGGAAGCTGAATGCCTTGTACCGTGAATACTACGAGAGCCACCCGTTCGTGACGGTGAGTGGCGAACCCGTGGCGATGAAACCCGTGGTGAACACGAACCATTGTTTTATCCACCTTGTGAAAGAAAATGATAATGTGCTGGTGACTTCGGTGATTGACAACTTGGTGAAAGGGGCTTCCGGGCAGGCAGTGCAGAATATGAACCTGATGTTCGGGTTGGATGAGGCGGAGGGATTGCACTTGAAGGCAAATTACTTTTAATACTTGCAGGATATGTTTGATGTATATGATTTAATGAATATAGAGCCTGTCCGGGCGGAGGGAATGTACTTCTGGGACAGGGAAGGCAACAAGTACCTGGACCTTTACGGGGGGCATGCCGTGATATCTATCGGTCACACGCATCCTCGTTACGTGGAGGGGATCTCGGGGCAATTGAGAAAGATAGGGTTTTACTCCAATTCCGTGCAGAATCCTTTACAGGAGGAATTGGAAGAAAAGTTAAAGAATCTTTCGGGGTGTACGGATTATAATTTGTTCCTGTGTAATAGCGGGGCGGAGGCAAACGAGAATGCCTTGAAACTAGCCTCGTTCGTGACGGGACGGTCGAAGGTACTTGCCATGCGGCGGTCATTCCACGGTCGGACAAGCGGGGCGGTGGCAGTGACGGATAACCCCGCTATACAGGCGTCTTGGAATGCGGGACACCCGGTGGCATTTATCCCGTTGAATGACGTGGAGGCTCTCGGTCGGGAATTGTCCGGCGGGGAGTATGCTGCCGTGATCGTGGAGGGCATACAGGGTGTGGGAGGAATCCGGGTGGCAGAGCCGGGCTTTTTGCAGGCTGCTCGTGAATATTGTGATCATCACGGGACGTTGCTTATCCTTGACGAGATACAATCCGGCTACGGGCGGAGCGGGCGTTTTTTTGCCCATCAGTATGCGGGGATAAAACCCGATATGATTACCGTGGCAAAGGGTATGGGAAATGGTTTTCCCGTGGCTGGAGTACTTATTCGTGAAACGATAGAGGCGAAGAAAGGAATGTTAGGTACTACGTTTGGAGGAAATCATTTGGCGTGTGCGGCGGCTATCGCCGTTTTGGACGTGATAGAAGATGAAAAGCTGATCGAGAATGCTGCTGTGATCGGGGAGTATTTGCTTGATAAAATAAAAGGATTGCCCGGGGTAATCGAAGTACGGGGGAAGGGGCTGATGATCGGGGTGGATATGGATATTCCGCACGTGATATTCCGTCGCCGCTTGCTGGCAAATTACCAGATTGTTACCGGGTATAGCGGGAAAAATACGCTCCGGCTGTTACCTCCGCTATGTATGGGAAAGGAAGAAGCGGATTATTTCGTGGAAAGACTTACATACAATTGAAAATGAAACGCTGTGTAATAAAAATAGGCGGGGTGCTTCTGGAAGATGGAGAACAACTTGAACGGTTGTGCCGGAAACTTACGGCAATAAAGACGCCTTTCGTGCTTGTTCACGGGGGAGGCGTGTTTGCCGGACAGCTGGCGAAGCAATTGGGAATTCCTTGCCGAATGGTTGACGGACGGCGGGTGACGGACGACAATATGCTGCGGGTGACGGTGATGGCATATGCCGGGTGGGTAAACAAGATTCTTGTAGCCCGGTTGCAATCGTTCGGGGTGAATGCTTGCGGGTTGTCGGGATGCGACATGGATATGGTGAGAGCGGAACGGAGAGTGCAGGAGGGATTGGAATGGGGGCACGTGGGAGATGTGGCACGTGTGAATACCGGGATGTTGGAGGCTCTGCTCGACCAGGATATTGTTCCGGTACTCTCGCCGATCACGTGTGACGGGCAGGGAGGCTTGCTGAATTCCAACGCGGACGGGATTGCTGCTGCGGTGGCAAAAGCATTGGCACGCCTCGGGGAGGTAGAATTGATTTATTGTTTTGACAAACGGGGTGTGTTGGCAGACGTGAACGATGACAAAACCGTGATCCCCGGCTTGACACCAGTAATGTACAAGGCTTTACGCCGGGAGAAACTGATACACGAGGGTATGATTCCTAAACTGGATTACGCTTTCAGTACGATACAGGCGGGTGTGAAATCCGTGCGGTTGCTGCATCCCGATGAATTGGATAATCCCGTGGCTGGAACCCGGATAACAGGAGAAGAATAATGGATGCGAAAGGAGCAATAGAACTGTTGAAACAGATCATATCCATCCCCTCGTTCAGCGGGGAGGAGGGACAGGTAGCGGATGTCATTGCCGGAGTGCTGCAAAGATATAGGTTCGACGTGCATCGTCAAGGTAATAACGTGTGGAGTCGTTCACGAGAATTCGATGCGGCGAAGCCCACGTTATTACTGGATGCACACTTGGACACGGTGCGACCGAACGGGGCATGGACAACTGACCCGTTTGCCCCGACGGTGCAGGACGGGAAATTATTCGGTCTGGGAAGTAACGACACGGGTGGAAGCATCGTGGCGATGCTGGCGGCTTTTATCAGCCTGAACGAAACCCCACAGGCTTACAATCTCGTGTACTTGGGGTCGGCAGAGGAAGAGAACACGGGAGCGGGGGGAATACAAAGCGTATTCCCGGAGTTGGGAAAGATTGATTTTGCTCTCGTGGGAGAACCTACCGGGATGCGTCCGGCGGTTGCCGAGAAAGGGCTTATGGTGCTGGACTGTCATGCCAGAGGGGTGACGGGACACGCCGCTAGGGAGGAAGGCGTGAATGCTATTTATGAGGCATTGGAAGATATAGAATGGTTCCGCACCTACCGTTTTGAGCGGGAGTCGGAACTGTTGGGAGCGGTAAAGATGAGCGTTACGGGGATTGAAGCGGGTACCGTGCACAACGTGGTGCCAGCCGTTTGCCGTTTCATGGTGGATATACGGGTAAATGAACTTTACACGAACTTACAAATACTTGATACCATCCGTCGCCACGTGAAATGCGAGGTGTCCCCCCGCTCTATCTCTCTCAACTCATCTTCGGTGTCGTTGGAATATCCGCTCGTGCGACGTTGTCGGCAACTAGGGTTGGAACCTTATGGTTCTCCCACGACTTCAAACCAGGCGGTTCTCCCTTGTCCTTCTTTGAAAATAGGTCCGGGAGATAGCGCCCGTTCACATACGGCAAATGAATATATCCGTTTGGACGAAATCGAGAAAGGCGTGGAAACGTTTATTCGATTATTAAACGGGGAAATAATTGAAAATCAAAATATCATGCGACTTTGGGATAAAGGATACGATATAGATGCTTTTACCGAATCATTCACGATCGGGAAAGACCGGGAATTAGATGTGATGTTGGCAAAAGCCGACGTCACGGGAAGTTTGGCACATTTGGAGATGCTGCACGCTATCGGGTTGGTGAGCGATGAGGAACACGGGCAATTGCGGGTGGCGTTAGTGAGCATTTACGAGCAAGTGGAAAGGGGAGAGTTCGTCATCGAGGAAGGAATCGAGGATGTGCACTCGCAGGTCGAGTTGATGCTGGTGAGGGAATGCGGTGATGCGGGAAAGAAGATTCACACGGGACGTTCTCGGAACGATCAGGTGTTGCTCGATTTGAAGTTATTTTCCCGGGAAGCTCTTTTCGAGATTCTTGAAAACATGAAACGTTTGTTCATGTTGCTGATACAGCGAGCGGGGGAAAGCCGGGATATACTATTGCCGGGGTACACTCATTTGCAGGTAGCGATGCCTTCGTCGTTCGGATTATGGTTCAGTGCCTATGCCGAATCGCTGGCAGATGATCTGTTAATGTTGAAAGCAGGGTACGACATGGTGAATTCCAACCCGCTCGGTTCGGGGGCAGGTTACGGTTCGTCAATTGCCTTGAATCGCGGAATGACGACCAGGTTACTCGGATTCCCCGATTTGGCGTATAACGTGGTGTACGCCCAGATGCAACGGGGAAAAATGGAAAAGAACGTGCTGTTCGGGTTAGCAACGGTGGCGACTACTTTAGGACGATTGGCTGCCGACGTTTGTTTGTTCGCTTGCGGGAACTTTGGTTTCGTGCACCTGCCGGACAAATACACGACCGGTTCGAGTATCATGCCCCACAAGAAAAATCCGGATATATTCGAGTTAATTCGGGCGAAATGCAACCGCTTGCAGGCATTGCCCACCCAGATGGCGATGATTTGCGGGAATCTCACTTCCGGCTATTTTCGGGATATGCAATTGACAAAAGAATTGTATTTGCCCGCTTTCGGGGAACTGAACGATTGCCTTTTCATGGCTCATCTCGTGTTGAAAGATATGGAACTCAAGCGGGATATACTTGATGATCCCTGCTACGGGTACATCTTCTCCGTGGAGGACGTGAACGGGATGGTGATAGCGGGAGTGCCTTTCCGGGAAGCCTACCGGGTGATTGGGGAACGGGTGCAACGAGGTGAGTATCATGCAGGGGTACGGGAAATACACCACACGCACGAGGGAAGCATCGGGAATCTTTGCTTGCATGAGATAACGGATAAGTTCAACCGGAGAATGACTGAGTGGGACATTTCTGCTGTGCGGGAAGCTGAAAAAAGATTGTTGACATTGTAGCTTTTTTCTACACTTTTTCCACACTATTCCCCATGAATTACGTTTCACGGGGAATAATGTTTTATATAATGTGCTGATAATAATGTATTTATATTAATACAAATCCATCCTCTTCTTCATGGCATACAATTCTCTATTATATAGGTAAAGGATTGAATGATAAAAAAGGAGGAATTATGGTAACGTACATATTTTTCATCGTAATGGCTGTTTCGGGGCTTTTATTGCCGCACTTTTTAGGTGATCCCGAACATAAAGCAGAACACTGATAGCTGGTTGCGTAAAGCAATTCTAAATACAACGACTAAGAGGGAATGGACGTGCGTCAAAGCCCGTCTGTTCGGAAGACAGGAGCTTTGTTCATAAGTAGGAGAATAGGAGAGAGAGAATTGCATTTGTTTAAAAAATGGTGTATCCGGGAGGATATACCATTTTCTTTTTCCTAAATAGCGTTAAAAACTTTTTTCTTTAGGCGATTAGGATTATTTTCGTGTGTAAAATAATCGACATATGGCAAAAATCTTAGTGGTAGACGATGATACGACTTTCTGTATCATGTTGAAGAACTGGTTAGGGAAAAGAGGATTTGAAGTGGAGAATGCGTTCTCGTACAAAGAAGCGGTGAAAAAACTAGACAAGGAAACATTTGACCTTGTGCTCACGGATTTGCGTTTGCCCGATAAGGATGGGATTGATTTGCTTCGGTTGATTAAAGAGAAAACCCCGGTGACACAGGTCTTGTTGATGACCGGGTATGCGGATATTCAGACTGCCGTAACGGCAATGAAACTGGGGGCATTCGATTATGTTGCCAAACCCGTTATTCCGGATGAAATTCTGAAGAAATTGCAGGAAGCGTTGAAGCTGGAAGTGGAGCCTGCTGCCAAGCCGGTTCCGGCGAAAGCCAAATCGACGACTTTCTCCTATATAAAAGGGGTAAGCGAGAGTGCCAGCCAGCAATACGAGTATATCCATCTGGTAGGACCTACCATGATGACCGTTTTGATTAACGGGGAAAGCGGTACGGGTAAGGAATATATCGCCCGTCTGATACATAACACGAGTGCCCGGAAAGACGGACCTTTCGTGGCAGTGGATTGCGGGGCTATCCCTCGCGATATTGCGACGAGTGAGCTTTTCGGACACGTGAAAGGTGCTTTCACGGGTGCGACTACCGATAAGCAAGGGTATTTCGTGACGGCTTCCGGGGGTACAATTTTCCTTGACGAGATCGGTAACTTGCCCTATGACGTGCAGGTACAATTGTTGCGTGCCTTGGAGGAACGGAAGGTTCACCCCGTGGGGAGTAGTGCGGATGTGCCTTTTGACGTGCGCATCATTTCTGCTACAAACGAGAATCTGAAAGAGGCTGTTGCCGACGGGCGTTTTCGGGAAGATTTATACCATCGCCTGAACGAATTTTCCATCTATGCCTTGCCTCTGCGGGAACGGAAAGATGATATTATGGTATTTGCCAATCATTTCCTCGATAAAGCAAACGAAGAGTTGGGCAAACAAGTAGCGGGCTTTGACGACGAGGTGATGCGGATATTTAATACTTACGCCTGGCCGGGAAACCTTCGGGAGTTAAGAAATATCGTGAAACGGGCGACATTGCTTTCCCAGGGAAAGCTGATCTCGAAGATGTGCTTGCCCCCGGAGTTATCGCAAAAGCCCGTTGAACAGGAAAAGCCGATGGGTACTCGCCGGGAAATGGAGATCGAATTGATTAAGGATGCCCTCCAAAAATGCCGGAACAACAAAAGCGAGGCAGCCCGAATGTTGCAGATCGACCGCAAGACTCTTTATAATAAGCTGAAGAGTTACGGGTTGGAGGATTTGTAGTCCATAAAGTCCCAACTCCCAAGTAACTGTATTACTTCATTGCCCGTCTGCACGACTTTGCTCACGGTTTCTACCACTTCAGCCTCTTCCGTTTGTTCCATATCCATTCTTTCAAGGAAAAGCAACAGGGGGATAACCTGGTGTATGGATAATTGGCGGAACATCGGGAGCATCTTGTGGGCGAGTTTCTTGACCTGTTCTATCTCATGCCGTTGCACGTGTTCTTCCAGTGTTTTGAAATTTTGGACGCAATCCGCAATAAACGACTGTATGATTTGATTCGCCGCAACCTTGTCATTATCGGCGAAGACCATGATCATACTTAAATCAAAAGGCGTATTCGTGTCGTGGGATTCTCCTTTCGCGGGAGTGATCTTAATGTCACATCCCAGTAACTCGTTCACTCGGGCGTAAAGCTGATCCGGCGTGAACGGCTTGTTCAGGTAAGCGGAAAAGCCTGCATCGAGATAGGCTTGTTCCTGCATATTGGCACGTGCCGATAAGGCTATGACGGGAAGGTGCTTTATCTTCTCCGAGTCAGATTGCCTGATTTGTTTCACCAGCTCGAAGCCGTCCATCCCGGGCATCTGAATGTCTGACAGGACGAGATCATAATCCCCCTTTTCGAGAAGGGACAATGCCTCTAGGGGTTGGGGGCAGGTATCGCTGTTGATACCCGCTTTATGCAGAAATTCCGAGTTGACGGTGAGTTGTAATTCGTCGTCGTCCACGAGGAATGCCTTCATGCCCTCGTGCATGACAGGAGTATCGGTCGCCGCCTGCACGGGAGTGACCTCCTGCGAGGGAGCTTTCACCAGAGGCAGTTTCACGGTAAAAGTACTGCCTTCCCCTTTCTTGCTGGTGAGGGTTAATTCCCCTCCCAATAGCTTCACCAGTTGCAACGTGATGGTGAGTCCCAGCCCCGTGCCTTCCGCCCCGTTGTTATGTTGTGGCGTCAATCGTGTAAATTCCTTGAAAATCAGTTCCTGTTCTTCTTCCGTCATGCCGGGTCCCGAGTCTTTAATCACGATCATAAGTTGCCCGTCTTTTCCACTTGGGCTGAAGGCGGAGAGGGAAACTTTTCCCTTTTGGGTATATTTGATCGCATTGGAAAGAATATTCACCACGATTTGGCGTATTTTCATCGGGTCGCCCGAGAAATGGCCGTTCAGGGCATTACTGATATCACTCCTTAGTTCCAGTCCTTTTTCCGCGGCTAAAGGTAGGAAGCTATCGGCAGTTTCTTGCAAAAGGCGACCGGGATCGTATGCCACGGTATTAATTTCCATCTTGTTGGCTTCCAGTTTGGAGAAATCCAGCAGGTCGTTCGCCAAGTGTAAAATATGTTCGGCAGACCCCTTCATGTTCCGGAGGAAATAATATTGGCGCTCTTCCAGCGGGGTATTGCTTAACAATTCAATGTACCCGATGATAGAACTCAAGGGCGATTTGATGTCGTGCGTGACAGTAAGCATCAACTTTTCCCGGTTATGGAGCAAACGTTCCGTGTAAGCGTTGGCGGCTTCCAATTCCCTTCTATATCGTTGGCTTTGACTGATATCGTTGATAATGAGAACAACAAAAAAGACCACGAGGAGGCAGGCAATGATGGCAACCCACGAGAGCGTGTGAGTCAGTTGATTGGTTGTCGCTTGTTGCTGTTCCAGACGAATCTGCGTGTTTTCGATTTCTTCCTTCTCGAGAGCTTTCAAGATGCGCTTTAAACGTTCCGTGATCTTCTGCCCGCTTTGGATAACGATTTGCTCTTGTTTGGAGATTCTGGCATCGATCTCCTCTTTCTGCTGTTGGTATTGGCTCCACGAGTCTCGGATAACATTCATGAGAGTATCCGTGTCATTGGACATCCCGAGCGTGTCGATAAAGTAATGATAGGTCGTGTCTACCCTTAAAATGGAATCCCTTTTGGTGCGTATCCCGAACCATCCTTTCTTTTCTTTAATGGTGATGCTGCTGTCTACCGTGGTCACCATCCGTGGGCGGATGTCGGGCACTTTGTTGATGGAGTCCTTCAGCCCCTCGATCTTTTCGACGGTCTTGTTATAGAAATCTTCGGGGATAGAGTATTTTTTAATGTAGAGTAGGTTTTTCAAGTTTTGAATCCGATCTGTCAGCAGGGCGTGGATCGTATCTATTCGTCTGTTTTGTTCTTCACTCACAGACAAGTATTTCAAGGTATCCATGTTGTGCCGGATACCTTGAATGAGTCGCATATACGTGTTGAGGTTTTTCTCCGAACCGGTTTGCGAGAAAGAGAGCCCGGTGTTCTCCGCCTCGTACAGTTTTGCCAGCGTATTCCCAATGATGAATAATTTCTGCTGCATGACAATTTCATCATTCTTCTTTTCCGTGAGGGTTATCGTTTGGTTGTAAATGAAAACAATGGCAATAACACCTAAAAGGAGTATCAGCATATACCCCGTTATCAGTTTGAACTTGGTAAATTTGAATGGTCTTTTCTGCATGGCTATCAGTTTGTACAAAGATATAAAATCTCCCGGTAATTCGAATCCGTAAAATGGGTATATATCAGAAACTTGCAGGAGCGACGAATATTTTGCAACTTTGTGCTTTGGGTAAAAACAAAACTCACTGTATTTCAGTGAGTTTTGTTTTTAGTGGTGATCCCCACGGGACTCGAACCCATATCAAAGGAACCGGAATCCTTCATTCTATCCATTGAACTAGGGGACCATATTTATCGGGTACAAAGCTAATCAATTTTTTAAAAAAAAGGGAGCATTTGCCCCCTTTTTTTAAATTATAATTGCTAAAGCATTATACTTTTTTCCGGGTGGCGTAACTGATACGGAGAGAATTTGCTTTACGCAATTCTTGTTTCACGTCGGTTACAATACCCATTTTGGTAAATTGATCAACTTTCAGGTTGTTGGTGATCATGTTACGATCTTCCTCTTTACGAGATTCTTGCTCTGCGGCAACGAAAGTACTGATTTCACTAACGTTGGAAAGTTTGTCATTCAATTGGATACGCGGTTCACTACCGTATATGCCAATGTACTGGTCTTTCGGTTTTCCGATATAGATATTACTAACCAAGGATTTCTTTTCCAGTTTAGTAAATTGTCTAGCCTCGGGCATACCGTTGTTGACCATAAGTGTCACTTCACGCATCGTGGTACTTACCATGAAGAAGAATAACAACATGAAAACGATGTCAGGTAGAGATGCTGTTGATATAGCAGGCACATCTTTCGAGCCTTCTTTTCTGAATTTAGCCATTACTTCTTTCCTCCTTTCTGTCCTACGTTCTTGGGTTCAGCTTCTGAGATTGCGGTAGGAATATACTTTCTTACTGCATCCATCTGCTCTTCCGTGAGTTCACTGTATTTCTTTCCCCATTGCTCCATGGCCTTCATATCTCTTACTTCATTATAAGCGGCTGTCAATTCGTCTTGAACAGCTATATACATTTTGTAAGATGTACCCCGGTCACTTTGCAACGAAACGATACCATTCGAAATCTCGACTTGTCCGAAGAAAGGAAGCTCTTTGATCTTCTTGCTCGGGAGGTCGGGTTTATTATCCTTGTTCAGGATAAATTCGATAGCCTTTGCCTTCAATTGGGAAATATCCATCAGTTCCGAGTTCACCGCCAATTGGTCTTCCTTGTTCACCATTACCTGTAAAACGTTACGTTTGGCAACGGGAGGAATTTGCACCATGTCTTCAGGCGGCATGGGCGGTAAACGTCTGAACAAACCGGAATCGACGTCCATTGTTGTTGATACCAAGAAGAAGATCAACAACAAGAATGCGATGTCCGCCGTTGAAGTGGCATTAATTTCCGGTGTCTTTTTTCTTGCCATATAATATTTTAATTATAATCTCCTTTCAGAGAAAACATTTATCTTACTCGTCTAATGATTTCCGTTACGATGATAGCCAATACAGCTCCGATCCCGAGGAAATACATGGTAAATAACATGGTATCGGCGAATTTCAAGGTACCTTCCACGTTATCCGGACCGTCATACCCGGGCAGTTTCATGATTGTTCCGTCAGACAAGGAGTAAGCTATCAAAACTAATAAACATATTCCAACAATGGCGATCAATGTTTTCAGCGCTTGTTTCGGGTTGGAGAATAATTTGACAACCGGGAAAGCAATGGCCGCGATAGCAGTGAGCGCCAGCAGTATATAAGCCCACCATATCAGTTCGTCAGTGTATACAGGCGATGGATATTGGGAATTCGGAAGTTCTCCCCCGAAGACAAATAACCCAATTAACACGACTGTAATGGCGAACATTACAATGGTCAGGATATTTAATAACTTGGTTACTTTAAGCATGATTAGTGTTTTTGGTTGTATTTCACAAGAATATCTAACAAGGTTACGGATGCGTCTTCCATATCGTTCACGATACTTTCAACTTTTGCAACACAGTAGTTGTAGAATACTTGAAGGATCATGGCAACGATCAAACCGGCAACCGTCGTGATCAATGCAACTTTGATACCTCCCGCAACCAATGACGGTTGGATATCACCTGCAGCCTGGATCTTATCGAAGGCGTCGATCATACCGATAACTGTTCCCAAGAATCCTAACATAGGAGCCAAAGCGATGAACAAGGCGATCCAAGACATCCCTTTCTCCAAAAGTCCCATCTGAACGGATCCGTAAGATACAACTGATTTCTCAACCATTTCGATACCTTGGTCATAACGGGACAATCCTTGATAGAAGATGCTTGCGATAGGACCTCTACTCGTGCGGCATACTTCTTTCGCTGCCTCAACTCCGCCGTTTTCCAGTGCGTCCTCAACGCTGGCAATTAATTTTTTCGTGTTTGTAGCTGCCAAGTTCAAGTAGATAACTCTCTCGATTGAGATGGCAAGACCGAAGATCAAAGCCAAGATAACGAAGCTCATGAACATGGCACCACCTTCGATGAATTTCTGTTTGATAACAGCGTGCAGGGAGGTACTTTCGATCTCTCCTTCATCTTCAAGAATGGTCGGGTCTGTGGTTGTCTCTTCGTCTTGATAAGTTTCGGTGGTCTCGGTCTGAGTCATTTCATCCTCTTGAGCCATTAGCGTAGATGATGCTCCAATAGAAAGCATTCCTAAAACTGCTATTAGTGCAAATAATTTTCTCATGATCAATTTAACTGATTTTTAGTTTATTAATAATTAAATTTTAACTCTATATTTTGTTTTAAGCTGTTATTTATTTCCATTTGCACCACCTTGAGTCCAAATCGGGCACCAAGGTATAAAAAAAATGTTAAAAGCCAATATATTTGGGAGATATTTCTCCTTTCAAGGCGTTATTTAAATATTTTTTTATTTCGTTAGGGTCTTTATATTTGCCCAGCACGTACATCATTTTACACGCTGCCGCTTCGGTCGTGATATCATGCCCGCTGATAACCCCGGCGTTAAGTAGTTCTCTACTTGTTTCATACTTACCCATTTCCACGCTGCCGCCCTGGCATTGGGTCACGTTGTATATGAAAATACCCTTGGATAAGGCTTCCTTCACTTTGTTAAGAAAAACTTTATTCGTGGGGGCGTTCCCCGACCCGTAAGTTTCCAGGATGATACCTTTTAATCCCGGTATTCCCGTCACGGCGTCTATTACTTCCGGGCGCATACCCGGGAATATTTTCAATATGGCAATATTCGTGTCCACGTCGCAGAACGCCTCGACGGGATTAACCCTCGGGTTGTAATCGATTGCGCTATAATCGTAATGAATATGAATCCCGATACTAGCCAACGGGGGATAGTTGTAAGACTGGAACGCGTCGAAGCTTTCGGCGTTAATCTTGGTCGTCCTGTTCCCCCGGAATAGTTTCGATCCGAACAGGATGCTCACTTCGGGCACGATCGCCTGCTCGTTGTCGTAAGCCGCGGCGATCTCGATGGCGGCGATCAGGTTCTCTTTCCCGTCCGTGCGAATTTTCCCGATAGGCAATTGCGAACCGGTGAAAACAACCGGTTTCGTCAGGTTGTTCAACATGAAACTCAGAGCCGAAGCCGAGTAAGCCATGGTATCCGTCCCGTGTAGGATCACGAATCCCCGGTAATCGTCATAGTTCTTCAGGATGATCTGGCACAAGTCTTTCCACAACTGTGGTTGCAAATCCGACGAGTCGATGATTTCCGGTAACGTGTAGCTATCGATCGTGAACCCGAATTCTTTGATTTCGGGAACTTCACAAGCTATCTGGTCGAAATTGAACGGGCATAATGCTCCGGTTTCGGGATCGTTCACCATTCCGATGGTTCCGCCAGTATATATGATCAACACGGGTTTTGTCATAAATCAATTTTTTTCTTTCACACTTTTGCTATGCAAATTAAATAAATTCCGTGCATTATTCGTTGTTATTTCCTGCACTTTTTTTGTGTCAATACCTCCAATTTCAGCAATTTTAGCAGCTATGCACGGAATATAACTACTTTCGTTCCGTTTTCCCCGGAAGGGAACGGGAGCGAGATAGGGGGCATCTGTCTCGAGGACAAGATGTTCTGTTCCTATTTTTTGCACGACTTCCGCCATGGAGGATTTCTTGAAGGTAACGACTCCCCCGATGCCTAACAGGAACCCGAGGTCGATAGCCCGCCGGGCGTCTTCCTCGTTGCCGGGAAAACAGTGGAGGATGCCTTTCATGTTGTAATGCTGCCTTTTCAACACGGCGAAGATTTCGGGAAGGGATTCCCTGGAATGGATGACCACGGGGAGGTCCATTTCCCGGGCGATATGCAATTGCCGCTCGAAAACGGCGATTTGCTCTTTATAATATGTCTTGTCCCAGTAGAGGTCGATCCCGCATTCCCCGATACCATATATAGGTATTTGCCCGAGCAGTTTTTCGAACGCCTTCATCTCTTCCCGGTAAGCGGCGTTGACCGAGGTCGGGTGGACTCCCAGCAAGGGGAACAAGTTGTTCGGGTATCGTTCGGCAAGAGCCAGCATGGATTGTCTAGTGGACTGGTCGATGTCCGGTAAAATAATATACCGCACATCGGCTTCAAAAGCCCGCTGCACGGCATCGTCCCGATCGTTGTCAAATTCTTCCGCGTAAATGTGCGAATGCGTATCTATGTACATACTATCTTTATCTTACGCGGCAAATATAATGATAAAAAGCGAGAATCAGCACGGGGTAACACGAGAACTATCCTATTCACGCTCATCACCTGAATGAATAAAGTAATACTTCCGTGTGAATTCCGGTGGAATAGTGTTAAAAAGATTGTTCATAAGCTTTAGTTATCCTTTATGAACGCTATTAATAATAGGGTTCGTATAGCGTTCGTATAGGGTTCGTATAGCGTTCATGACGTAATTAAACCGGAATTAATACGGGAATGTAATTGTATTGATACGAGTTATAGGTTTGATTAGTAGACGATTTGACCGTGTCGTGATGAAAAAGGCGAATCGTTTCGTGTATCTTGAAATATAAATTTTGTTCCTGATTTTTTTTGTAAAGTAATTTATTTAGTCGATTTTTTATAATTTTGTATTCAAATCATCCCGAAAAATAGCTGGAATGGGGTTATCTATCGAAAAAATCAGACAGGGTGACGAGCAGGCTTTCAGAGAGTTGTTCGATGCGTATTATCAGGCTTTGTGCGTGTTTGCCGCCACTTACCTGAGGGATGATACTTTGGCGGCGGATATCGTGCAGGAGTGCTTCGTGAAGTTTTGGCGTCGTCGAGCCGATTTGGATGATGCCTTTAATATAAAGTCTTTCCTTTACGCGATGGTGCGTAATCACTGCTTGAATTATATTCGGGATAACAAACTGATCCGGGAGGATTTATCCGTGGTGATGTCGGAGGAGTTTTACACGGAGACTTTAATCGAGGAGGAGGCATACAGGATGTTTTACGAGGCGGTGGATGCCCTTCCCGCGCAGACACGCCAAGTGATACAGTTGGCTCTGGACGGTCTGAAAAATTCCGAGATTGCGGAACGGCTGGGGGTAGCTGAGAGTTCCGTACACACGTTGAAAAAACTTGCTTACAAGAAGCTGCGCGTGGCGTTGAAGGAGTATTATTATCTGGTATTTGTATTTCTTTGTTGATTTTCTTTAAAAATTAAATCATTGTAAATCTGAAAGTTTTGTTTCGTTTGGAAAAATAAATGAAATAAAATAGATTTTGGGTTCCCCATGAAAATGGTTTTTTGTGTTATATAATTAGTGATGGGGCGGCTTTTTCAATAATGTGATGAGGTGAAGAATTTTAGAGTTAAATTATAAAGTAAAAAGAAAATGGATTAAATTTTAAAATTAAACACGGCAGATAAAGAGAGCAGGAAATGCCGGTAACATTTCCTGCCAGAATTATCCCCGTTAGGTCAGAGATAATTTATTAACGCATTTAGAAAACAAATTTATGGAAAAAAAGTCGATGTTCCCACGAGGTAATCTCGGGAAGTTTAAAAAGTTGTGGCTTATGATGAAGTGTACACTATTATTTGTTTTGTTGGGAATCACGAGCGTGAATGCATCCGTGTATTCTCAGGTTGGGCAACAAATTTCTATCTCGATGAAAGATTCTTATTTGAAGGATGTTTTATGGGAGATAGAGCGTCAAA
The DNA here is from genome assembly GCF_000379665.1 of Butyricimonas synergistica DSM 23225. Taxonomy (GTDB): domain Bacteria; phylum Bacteroidota; class Bacteroidia; order Bacteroidales; family Marinifilaceae; genus Butyricimonas; species Butyricimonas synergistica. The sequence continues at coordinate 164,192 of NZ_KB903369.1, forward strand.
CAACTTTCGTGTTCATGTATAACCAGGAGGATTTGGATAAAGCCGGGAAGGTTAGCGTGAATGTCAAGGCTGCCGGTATCGAGGAGATTTTGAGGGCATGTTTGAAAGGGACGGGTTTGACTTACGTGATCGAGGATGCCGTGATCGTGTTGAAACCGGTGAAGGAGGACGAGAAGAAGAAAGAAATCCGTATTGCCGGTCGGGTGACGGACGAGGCAAAACAACCTTTGCCGGGGGTGACGGTGCGTGTCAAAGGTGTGAATCTCGGAACTGCCACGAATGCCGAGGGACGCTATTCGCTGGCGTTGCCGGAGATGAAGGAGGTGGTGTTGGTTTACACGTTCGTGGGCATGGTTACCCAAGAGGTGAAGTACACGGGCAAGGACACGATCAACGTGGTGATGAAGGAGGACCGGGTGAAGATGGACGAGGTGGTGGTGACCGGGTATATGAACGTGCGCAAGGAGAGTTTCACGGGAAATGCCACGACGGTGAGCAAGGATCAGTTGCTGAAGACGAATAACAAGAACGTGATTGCCGCCTTGCAGGCATTTGATCCTTCTTTCCGCATCAAGGAGAACAAGTTGTTCGGTTCAGACCCGAACTCGCTGCCAGAGTTCACGATTCGGGGCGAGGGGAGTATCGGTATGAACCGCGGTTTGGATATGGAGCAAGCCCGACGTTCACAGCGGACGAATTTGAAAGACAACCCGAATTTGCCTATATTTATTTTGGATGGTTTCGAGGTATCCGTGCAGAAGATTTACGATATGGATATGAACCGTATCGAGAGCATGACGATATTGAAAGATGCGGCAGCGACGGCAATGTACGGTTCGCGTGCAGCGAACGGCGTGGTGGTCGTGACTACGGTAGCCCCGAAGCCTGGTGAGTTGCGGGTGACTTATAATTTCAATGCCGGAGCGGAATTCCCTGATTTGTCGGATTACAATTTGTGTAATGCGTGGGAGAAAGTGGAAGTGGAACGGTTGTCAGGAAAATATATTGCGTCGGATGGTGATCCGGGGATGCAGTTGATCAAAGATATCGCTTACAATGATTTGGTGAATGAAGTGCGGAGAGGTGTGGAAACCGATTGGTTGGCACAGCCGTTGCAGAACGTGTTCAATCACACGCACAGTTTGAATGTTTCCGGTGGTGTGGAGAGTATCCGTTACAGCTTGGACTTGAATTACGGTACCCATAATGGGGCAATGATCGATTCTTACCGCGATAACATGGGCGTAGGTCTGAATTTGGATTACCGGAATAAGTCGTGGTTGCAAGTGATGAATTCCGTTACTTTTAACGTGACGAGAGCATCGGATTCCCCTTATGGCACATTCAGTTTGTACACGCAATTGCAACCCTATTGGGCGCCGTATTCGAATGACGGGGAGTTGTTGGAAACGTTGAAAGACGGGAAAACGGTTAATCCGTTGTATCGAGCCCGGGAATTAGGCAGTTATACCGGGAAAATGAGATTGAATGACTTGACGAATAATTTCAGTATCAATATTTATTTCACGGAAGCCTTTTCTTTTAAGGGGCAGCTTTCCATGACACGTTCCGATTCTGAAACGGAAAGTTTTAAGGATCCGAAAGACCCTTCTTACAAGACAATTTCCACGCGTGAAAGAGGTTCATTGTCGATTTCTTCCGATAAATCGTTTACCTGGAACACAAATGCGATGTTTTATTTCAATAAGTCTATAGGGGGGCATTTCATTAATGCCACTGCCGGATTGAATATCCAAGAATCGCACAATAAGACGACTTTATTGGAGTATCAGGGATTCCAATTGAGCAACCTGCATTCGCCGACTTACGCCGCGGAGCAAACCCGCAAAGCAAGCGTGTCCACAGATAAGAGCCGTTTGATCGGTATATTGGCATCTGCCAATTATTCATACGATAATATCTACCTGTTTGATGTTTCTTTCCGTATGGATGGTTCTTCTAAATTCGGGAAAGACAAACGTTTCGCTCCTTTTTGGTCATTTGGTGTCGGGGTGAACGTGCATAATTATTCGTGGTTGAAAGATCATTGGTTGGTCAGCACCTTGCGCGTGCGTGGAACTTACGGTGTAACCGGTAACGTGAATTTCCCGGCATATGCCGCTATCTCCACTTACCAGACTTCCGATAAGTGGTATTACAACACTCCGTCGAATACGTTGGTTGCGTTGGGTAACCCGAAGTTGACTTGGGAGAAAACGTATACGGTGGATGCCGGTTTCAATTTAGGTCTTCTGCATGACCGTTATGTCATCGAGGGGAACTATTACCGGAAAGAGACGAAAAATCAGTTGGAACAATTGTCAGTCAGAACCTCTTCTGGATTTTCAAGTTACTATACGAATGCGGGTTCGATCTTGAACGAAGGGTTCGAGTTCAAATTGAATGCCACGGTATTCCAAAATCGGGATTGGACGGTGGCGGTGAATGCTACTTTGGCTGCCAATAAAAATAAAATTACAAAGTTAGGACAAGAAGCAGAGAGATACAATCAAACCATCCAAGATTTCCACAATGGGAAAAGGCTAGAAGATGAGGCGGATTTGAGTGATGAGGATAAAGAGGCTCGTGGTGAGTTGTTCTATATCCCGTTGACCCAGTATTACGTGGGAGCATCGACGACGGCTATTTATGCCGTGCCTTCTTATGGGATTGATCCTTCTAACGGCAAGGAGTTGTTCCGCAAGAGAAACGGTCGGAGCACTTACGTGTGGGATGCAGCCGACGAGGTGGTAGTCGGGGATAAGAGCCCGGATGCACAAGGTTCTTTCGGTATCAATATCGCTTGGAAAGGATTTTACGTGAACACGACGTTCTTGTATCAATGGGGGGCGCAGGACTACAATGAAACACTCAAAAATAAGGTGGAAGAGGCTGATATCGATGGTAGCAACGTGGATCGACGCGTGTTGACGCAACGCTGGAAAAAGCCGGGAGATGTGGCTCCGTTCTTTGATTTGGCAAGAAGGGAGAAGACGCAACCGACTTCCCGTTTTGTGCAGGACAATAATTACTTGGCGTTTAGCGGCCTTTCTTGCGGATATGACTTCAGCCAAGAAAAGATACGTAAATATCGCTTGACTTCGCTGGGATTGCGATTTAACATGAATGATGTATGTCGTTGGTCGTCCATCAAGCAAGAGAGAGGAACAAGTTATCCTTATGCTAAAAATTACAGTTTCACGCTGACACTTGGTTTTTAAATTATTTAATGATTTAGGATATGAAAATATTTTTACAAATGATGCTTTTATTGTCCTTGCTGTCATTCAGTTCATGTAAGGATTGGTTGGATTTGCAACCGGAAGGACAGGCAACGAGTGACGACTTGTTTGCCACGGGCGACGGGTATCGTTCCGTCTTGGCGGGGATTTATCAGGCGATGGCGTCGAAGAACTTGTATGGTGTAGAGTTGCAGTTCGGGTTGGTGGATTGTATTTCGAGACAATATACGTGGAGTTGGAAATATAACATAGGAGGAGAATCTGATAACGTGTACAAGATTGCCCGGGAATACAATTATTATCACACGGACGTACGTTCCATGATTGATGCCATCTGGAAAGACGGTTTCAACGTGGTTGCCAACGCAAATAACTTGATTTTGAATCTGGAAAATGTTTCTTCAGATTTATTTGCGGGAGGTGAGCCGGAGCGGAAGATGATCTTGGGAGAGGCTTATGCTTGCCGGGCGTTGATGCACTTTGACTTGTTGCGTCTGTTTGCTCCCGCCCCCATACATGATGAGGGGGAACAACGTGTACCTTACGTGGAGGATTATCCTAATATTCAGCCGAACGGGATCGGCGTGAAGCCATTCTTGGAGAAGGTGATCCGGGATTTGAAAACGGCACGGGAATTGACGATGGAGTTTGATACTACAGCTTTGGGAATGAGTATGAGCGCATCCGGTAAATCCCGTTTTTACGGTGAGTTGGAGTACGGAATGGAGGGATACCAGAAAGAGGCAACGGTGGATGGCTTTTACCAGGGAAGAGGTTACCGTTTGAGTTACTATGCGATTACGGCTTTGTTAGCAAGGGTATATCAATATGCGGATATGCAAGAGGATGCCTTCCGCATGGCAAAGGAGGTTTTGGAATTCAAGGCGACGGGTCCCGGAGGAAGTTCGTACGATATGTTTTCCCGGGATGATTTTAACGGTATCCGTAGAAGTAATTACGAGGAAAAAACCGATTTGAAGAATGTGTCCGGCTTGATCTTTGCTATCTATAACGAAGAGGCGTATAATGATTACGGCTTGAGCAGCTTCTTCAGAAAGAAAGCGGACGGGAATAATCAAGGTAACTGGTTAATGCTTGATTTAGATAACCAGAATATTTTTCAACGACCGGACGGAACGATGGATGAGTCAAACGTGGATATTCGCTCCAGTTATTTGCTTTACAAGCCGGACGACCGGAATATATGGGGGAATTACAAGATATCCGCCAAGTGGTATTGCAGTGAAGATGCAAGTATCCGACGGGCAAATGTTCAGATATTGCCGGTGATCCGGGCGACGGAGATGCGTTATATCATGGCAGAGTACTACGCCAAGAAACAACAATTTGGAGAGGCTTATGATATATTGAATAATATTCGTCGGGATCGTTCGGATTGGGCAGAAGTGCAGGGACCGGATGGTGGATACCCGGATTGGGTGACGATGGAGGATTTGCCTGTCGCTTCGGATTATGCGACCTTCCAGCGGGATTTGATTCGCGATGCTCAACGGGAGTGGATTTCCGAGGGGCAATTATTCTACTTGTACAAACGTTTGGGGGCCAAGATATCTTTGAAGCCGGATGAAGTGCGTGAATTGAATAAATCGGAGTATATGTTGCCCGTGCCGGATAACCAAAATATGTAATCGTTAAAATTGAAAGAGTATGAAAAGAATATTATTGTTCGCTATTTGTGCTGTCGTATTCGGGGCTTGTTCCGAGCAGGATATTGAGCCGTTCGGTGATCGTCATGAAATTTATTTCTATAAGTTCTTCATGGACGAGAGGGAACCGGGTACGTCAAAGGCCGATTCCACGGATGTGACTTTCTTTTTTGCCAAGCCGACGGATGACCACGTGATGGCAGATGTGGTAGTGGCATTGGCAGGAAGACCTTTGACGAAGGATCTTCATTTCGGGTTGAAAGTGGTGGATGAGATGACCACAGCAAAGCCGGATGAATATGTTTTGGATGATGTTTACACGTTTCGTGCCCGCGAGATTCCAGAGGGGGACAAGTTGATTTTGGATACGATACAGATTCGCATGAACCGGAGTGCCCGTTTGAATGAATTGCCGGAGGGGCTTCGTCTGACTGTGGAGATCGTGCCGACGGAAGAGTTGTATGTCGGTCAATACGAGAGATCCCGAGCCGTGATTCACTTGACGAAGGATGCCGTGAAACCGGTATGGTGGACGGGTGAAGTTACCGCCGGATTGTTGGGGAATTATTCGTCGTTGAAGTATAAATTGTTCTTGGAGAATGTGCCGGGAGCTTATGAATTAGATGGCGAGATGATCCAAAATTATCCGGATGAGGCGTTCAAACTGACGAAGTTGTTCAAGCAATATCTGGCAGAGAATCCGACTTGGGATGAGGAGCATTATGAATGGATGAAAGTGGAAATTTAATTGATAAACGAGAATGTATGATGAAAAATATAAAACTATATTTTGTATTGTTCATGTTCGGTTGGTTGACCGGATGTTTTGAAGATGAGGGAAACTACACCTATTCAGAGTTAAATCCCCCGATCTGGGTACAAGAATTTAATGAAATATCCCCCAAGAATATATATGGTTATGCGGGTGATGGTGAGGTGATGAAATTTTTAGGTAGCAGCATGTTCCGCTGGGAAGGCGATTCTGCCGCCCGTGCCGCAGAGGTGCGTTACGAGTGGAAAATCGGGGATGTGGTAATTGGTGAAGAATTGGATTTTGAGATACCTACGGATGAATTGGTGGAGAAGATCGGTATGAAACGTTATAGTAACAGCCAAGGAGAGTGGGGAACGTTTAACGTGATCGAGAAAAAGACCGGGGTTGTTTTCCCCGCCCGTCTTTACGTGTGGATTTACCCGAGATTTGCGGTGAATGATTGGTTTATCTTGTCCGAGAATGGCGGGAACTCTAAGGTTTCGGTTATTCGCCGGCGAGTCGTTTCGGAAGCTGGGGAAAAGGTTTGGGGCTACGAGCTGAACGATAATGTCTACAAGCAGATTAACGGGCATGAGGTGCCGGGTAAACCGCTTGATTTGGTGATGGAGACTTCGCGTGACGTGAGTCCCAGTGGCGCTTGCGTGATTCTTACCGATCAAGTGGCCTACGAGGTGAATACCCAGAACATGGAGAAGGTGAGCGAGGTGAAAGATCAATTTTTGGATGGTACGCCTGAGAATTTCAATATTGCCATTATGAAAGAGAAAGCCCCGCAAAGCCCGAGTTTCGGGGAGGGGGCGGCTTCTTTTGTTGCCACGAAAGATGGGCGGTTGTTTACCCGAATGAGATCCGCAAATTATTTGAGCGGGAAGTATCTCTCGGAACCTTATTATATTGATGCGAAGGGATATAGAATTACGAAGATCGGACATTCGTTATATGGAGGGATGATACCCTGCTATGACGAAAAGAACAGAAGGGTTGTGATGGCGACTACTTGGAGGGTAGATGTTAATGAAAGTGGGGAAATGGGAGAAGGTACCTCTGTTTACAAGACACGGGTAATTCCGATCAAAGAGGATTATGCGGTGGAAGTAGCTGGATTCCCGGAAGGGACGGAAGTCCTTTATCTTTCCGCAAAAAATCATATCAGTTGGGGATATGGTGGAACGACAGGACTTTTTACGATTTATTATAACGATCCCACGAGATCTACTGAAAACACGTTTGTTGGTGATTTTTCGTATGATAATAGGAATAGTGCATTGACATATATGGGGTTTGAGCGTTGGTTCCGTTTGCCCGTGAAATTGGATGCCTCTTCGGTTTTTCTTGTCAGTGCATCGCAACGTGACATTAGTGCAGAAGTTAATGCCGCAAAATATAGAGATTTTTATACTGTGGGCAATAAATTGTATTACATACAGCGCAATACGGGTTATTATGATAAAAGCGTGCGGTTTTTAGAGTTCAATGCTGAATTTTCTTCTAAAATTACGTCCTTGGCTTATGCCTATGCCAATTTGGATCAATTGTGGGTAGGTTGTGAAGACGGAAATATTTTTGCTTATGATATAACCAATATAGCCTCTCCGCGGTTGCTCTTTAAAAAGAATGTGGGTGGCAAGGTCGTTTCCATGAAGCAGATCGGCTGGCATACGAGTTTTGAAGACTGGTATTGATGGTCATGATTTTAGGGTGATGAAGATGGTGTAGAGTTTATTGTTTCTAAAAGTTGCAGTCAGGTAATGGGGTGTAAAAGCTTTTGTTGCCTGACTGTGTTTTAATATTGTTTTTTGTAAGTATTGTAGTTATTTTCTTTAGGATTTAAATTGTTGGTAGCCTGATTATTTTGTGTTTTTGAAAAAATAATTGAAAAAAATGGATTTCCCGTTCCCCATGGATATGGATTTTCGTGTTATAGGAGTAAAAGAACGATTTTATAGACAATAAATTTATCTATGATGACGAGAAGAAAAGATGACAAGATGAATGATTCCAGTAAAAACGGGATGTGGCGGGACGGCACTCCTTTTCAAGTGGCGGAGTGGATTGCAGCTTTTCTGGCGGGGGAGTTGGCGGAGGAGGAAGAAAGAAAATTGGCTGAATGGAGAGATCGTTCCGATAAAAACAGGCGATTGTATGAACGTGTGCTGGATGAGGAGAACCGGAAGGCGAAGAAGGAGCGTTTTGCTTCTTTTGATAAGGATGCCGGGTGGGAAGGTTACAAGAGGAAATTGAGCCGTGAAAGAAGGTATATCAACGTGTGGGTACGAGTTGCCCGTTACGCGGCGGTGTTGCTGATTCCCTTGTGTGTGGTATTGTATTTCTGGAAGGAATGGAACGGGGACAAGGACGGTTTGCCGGTAATGGCGAGCCACGTGATAGAACCGGGTGGTTCGAGGGCCTCGTTGACGTTGTCGACCGGTGACGTGGTTGATTTGGCAACAATTTCCGGGAATATCCGGGGTGACGAGGGTATGATCGTGCGGAATAGCGGTAGTTTGCTTTCTTACCGGGACACGACGGGGATGGTGCCGACGGATAGCTTGGTATATAACGTGGTGACGGTGCCGAAAGGCGGGGAGTACCAGTTGGTGTTGAGCGACGGGACGCTGGTATATTTGAATTCGATGACCCGGATTCGTTATCCTGTCCAGTTTGGCGGGGATTCCCGAGAGGTGGAACTGGAGGGAGAGGCTTATTTCGAGGTGGCACGGAACGAGGCTAAGCCGTTTGTCGTGAAGACGGCGTGTTACGACGTGACGGTTTTGGGGACGCGGTTTAATGTTTTCGCGTATCGTAACGAGATCGAGTCGAGTACGACGTTGGCGCAGGGTGCCGTGGCTGTGTCGGGGAAAGGAATTGACGGTTCGAGGAGGTTGAAGGTCGATGAGCGGTTGGTTTTGGATAAAACGACAGGGAAGGTGTGCGTGGAGAAGGTGGATAGTCGTTACTACACGGCGTGGAAAGACGGTAAGTTCCGATTCCGTGATGTGCGCTTGGAGGACATCATGCGGATGGTCGAGCGTTGGTATGATGTGACGGTTGAGTATGACGGCGAGGAGGTGAAAGATTTGCGGTTCGGGTTTAACATGAGCCGCCACGAGACGATCGAGCCGTTGTTGCGAATTTTCGAGTTGAATGGTAAAGTAAAAATAGATAGAATCGGTAAAGTTTTAAAAGTTAAATGCGGTAGATAAGAAAAGCAGGAAATGCCGGTAACATTTCCTGTCCGAATTACCTCCGCTTAGGTAGAGATAATTATTAATGCATTAAAGTGACAAATTTATGGAAAAAAAATCGATGTTTCCGCGAGGTAATCTCGGGAAGTTTAAAAAGTTGTGGCTTATGATGAAGTGTACCCTATTATTTGTTTTGTTGGGGATCACGAGCGTGAACGCATCCGTGTATTCCCAGGCTGGGCAACAAATTTCTATCTCGATGAAAGATTCTTATTTGAAGGATGTTTTGTGGGAGATCGAGCGGCAGACTACTTTCGTGTTCATGTATAACCAGGAGGATTTGGATAAAGCCGGGAAGGTTAGCGTGAATGTCAAGGCCGCAGAAATTGAGAAAATCTTGAGAGAGTGTTTGAAAGGGACGGGTTTGACTTACGTGATCGAGGATGCCGTGATCGTGTTGAAACCCGTGAAGGAGGAAGAGAAGAAGAAAGAAATCCGTATTGCCGGTCGGGTGACGGACGAGGCAAAACAACCTTTGCCGGGGGTAACGGTACGTGTCAAGGGCGTGAATCTCGGAACTGCCACGAATGCCGAGGGACGCTACTCGCTGGCGTTGCCGGAAATGAAAGAGGTAGTGTTGGTTTACACGTTCGTGGGCATGGTTACCCAAGAGGTGAAATACACGGGCAAGGACACGATCAACGTGGTGATGAAGGAGGATAAGGTGAAGATGGACGAGGTGGTGGTGACCGGGTACATGAACGTGCGCAAGGAGAGTTTCACGGGAAATGTGACCACGGTGACGAAAGACCAGTTGATGAAGACGAACAACAAGAACGTGATTGCCGCATTGCAGGTATTCGATCCTTCTTTCCGCCTCAAGGAGAATAATATCTGGGGTTCGGACCCGAACGCCTTGCCGGAGTTCAATATCCGGGGAGAATCGTCTATCGAGATCAACAAGGGGTTGGAAGCTGAGAGAAACCGGCGTACCCAGCGGACGAATTTGAAAGATAACCCGAATTTGCCGATATTTATTCTGGACGGATTCCAGGTGGACGTGCAGAAGATTTACGATATGGATATGAACCGTATCGAGAGCATGACGATTTTGAAAGATGCGGCAGCGACGGCAATGTACGGTTCGCAGGCGGCTAACGGCGTGGTAGTCGTGACCACGGTAGCCCCAAAGCCGGGAGAGATGCGCATCACGTATAACCTTAGCGGAGGTGCGGATTTTCCGGATTTGTCGGATTACAATCTTTGTAACGCAAAGGAGATGCTGGAAGTGGAACGGTTGTCTGGGGAATATACTCCCAATGAAAACAATTCACAATCCTATTGTGACCAGCAATATCATGCCCGATTGAACAATATTTTGCGGGGGGTGGATACGGATTGGTTGTCCAAGCCGCTGCGCAATGTGTTCAACCACACGCATAGCTTGAATATCCAAGGGGGAGAAGAGAGTATCCGTTATAGCTTGGATTTGAGTTACGACAGTAACAACGGAGTGATGAAAGGTTCCCACCGCAGAAGGATAGGTGCCGGCTTGACCTTGGATTACCGACCGAAAAAGTGGTTGCAAATGTTGAATTCCATCACGTATAACCGGACGCAATCGGAAAATTCACCCTACGGGGATTTTTCCCAATACACGACGTTAAAACCTTACGTAGAATTGTACGATGAGAATGGTGAAATGTTGAAAGAAGTTTCTGTCGGGAGCTATAGTGCGACGAATCCGTTGTATAACGTGCATTATTTGAACAGTTTCGATGGACGGGGATCCAATGATGACATCACGAACAATTTTAATGTGAATATGTATTTTTTGGACGGTTTCCAATTCAAGGGTTCTTTTAGCATTCGGAAACAGACAGGAAAAACGACATCGTTTGTTGATCCCCGAGAAAGCTCTTTCGGCGGGACCGGTGATGAGCATAAGGGAAGATTAAGTATTTCCAACAGCAGTGGTTGGAGCTGGAGTGGTAAGGCGATGTTCTATTACAACAACACGTTCTCCGAGCACCATTTCTTGAATGTGACTTTCGGTGTGGATTTGAGCGAGGATAAGAGCGAGTCGTCTTCTTATTCGTTCACGGGATTCGGGTTGAGTAATGCTTATTCCCCGATTTATGCGGCAAGGCAAGAGGATAAAACCAGTGTTTCGTCCAGTAAAAACCGGAAAATAGGGATCTTGGGTGCGGTCAATTATTCGTTTAAGGATATCTATCTGTTGGACGGTTCTTTCCGTTTCGATGCTTCTTCCAAGTTCGGGAAAGACAAGCAGTGGGCTCCCTTCTGGTCTTTTGGAGTCGGCATCAATTTTCATAATTATGCTTTCATGAAGGACAGTTGGTTGGTTTCCACGTTGAAATTGAGAGGTTCTTACGGTAGTACCGGTAACGTGAGCTTCCCGGCGAGTATGGCAACCACGACGTATAAAGTCGATACCGATGCCTGGTATTTCACGGGACCTTCTGCCGGATTGTTGGCGTTGGGAAACCCGAAGTTGACTTGGGAAAAGACCAATACTTTGGACCTTGGTTTAAACATGGGATTCTTGAATGACTTAGTTTCGTTGAACTTCGCATATTATTGCAAGAAGACCACGGATTTGATTGATAATATCAACGTGCGCAAATCTTCTGGTTTTACCTCTTACAGCGTGAATGCCGGCGGAATTAAGAACGAGGGTATCGAATTAGGTTTGAATGCCACGCTTTTCCGTAATAAGGACTGGATGGTATCTGTTAGCGGTACATTAGGACATAACAAGAATGTGATCACGGAATTGGGCGAAGACGTGCAGGCATACAATGCGGCGATATTGAAAGAGTGGGAGAATTTTAAAAATGGTCAAGGTAATAAAGAATATGCGGATCTTTTGACTCGTCCAGTCATTTTGTATTACAAAGGTGCCTCCAAATCAGCTCTTTATGCGGTTCGTTCGGAAGGGATCGACCCGGCAAACGGACGAGAGCGGTTTATCAAGAAAAACGGAATGTCGACCTACACGTGGGATGCCAACGACCAAGTGGTTGTGGGAGATAAAAACCCGGATGCACAAGGGTCTTTGGGATTGAACGTGAGTTGGAAAGGTTTTTATATGAACGCTTCGTTCATGTATCAATGGGGTGCCCAAGCATACAACGAGACCTTGTTGAACAAGGTGGAGAATGCGCATATTTACAAAGATAACGTGGATAAACGCGTGTTGACGCAGCGGTGGGTGAAACCGGGTGATCGTACTCCTTTCTATGACATGGGAAAAAATACGGAAACCCAGGTGACCTCCCGGTTCGTGCAGGACTATAACTATTTTAATCTTAGCGGACTCTCTTTGGGATACGATTTCAATCGGGCTTTGATCTCGAAATATCGTCTGAACACGTTGTCCGTTCGTTTTAATATGAACGATGTGTTCCGGTTGTCGACGGTGAAAGAGGAGCGGGGTACGAGTTATCCCTTTTCACGGAATTATAGTTTTACGGTTAGTATAGGAATTTGATAAAAAAAGCAGTGATATGAAAATATATAGTAGAATATTAGCCATTGTATTCCTGTTGTCGTTCACGGCTTGCGAGAGCTGGTTGGATGTGCAGCAAGAGGGAGAATTTGAGTCGGAGCATTTGTTTGCTGAAGGAGAAGGATACAGAGCCGTGTTGAACGGTTTGTATAAATCCATGGGGGCTCCTAATTTGTATGGTCGGGAGTTGTCGTTTGAGATGCTGGATTGTATGTCCCAACAATATGATTTGAGTGATGATCAGGTGAATAGTAATGATGCGTATAGAGATTTTCAGGGATTCAGGTATTTGAACAATACGACTCGGGATATGATTAACCAAGTGTGGTTGTCTGCTTTCAAGGTGATTGCCAATGCAAATGATTTGATTCAGAATATAGAGCAGGCTTCTGCCGACCAATTTCGGCAAGGCGAGTTGGAGAGAAGTCTGATCATGGGAGAGGCGTATGCCTGTCGGGCGTTGATGCACTTCGATATGCTGCGTTTGTTTGCTCCGGCACCCGTGAATGATGACCAACAGACTTATGTGCCTTATGTTGAAACTTACCCGAATATCTTGGCAACGAGCATACAGGTGACTCCGTTCTTGGAGAAGGTGATTGACGATTTGAAACGTGCCAAAGAGTTGGTTGCCGTGTATGATACCACAGAAGCGGGGAAAGAAGCCAATGCGACAGCGTCGGCACGGACCTCTTTGCCCTCAGGTGCGGATTACGAGGACTTCTTTTACGGACGGGCTTATCGATTGAATTATTATGCAATTGTTGCCTTGCAGGCACGTGTGTATCAATATGCAAACCGTCTTGACGAGGCTTTTGCCTGTGCCAAGGAGGTGGTGGAGGCTGGAACACAAAATGGGGGTAAGGCTTTTTTTACAGATAATTTTAACGGATTGACTTCCGTTGTCGGTGATCCCGATGATCCTAATGGTATTGCAACCTTTGATGCCCGTGGTGATTATAAGTCGAAATCAAGCGTGCTTTTTGCTGCTTATAATAAAAGAGCGTATGAAGATGCCGGTTTAGGAACTTATTTCAGACCGAAAGCCCCAGAGGGAGGTGGAGGAGCTCGTAATGTTTATTTCGTGGTACGGCGTGAGGAGTTATTCAAGAGTCGCGGTGTTGACGAATGGGAAACGGATATTCGTTCCAAAAACCTGATTTTTTATGCTCAAGGTGTGTATATGATTTCGGGTAAGTGGTATGTTCCTTCAAGAAATCCTGAAGAGAGCGAGCATTTGAGGATGTCCCCGGTATTGCGTTTGACAGAGATGCGCTACATTATGGCTGAGTATTATGCCAAGAAAGGAAATTTCGAAGAGGCATACTCTATCTTGAATGACATCCGGGAGAAGCGCGGTTTGGCGAATGTGTTGACCCAGCGAAACAGCTTTGCGGAATTCGTGACGGATTTGGTGGAGGATGCGCGTCGGGAGTGGATTTCGGAAGGGCAGTTGTTCTACTTGTACAAGCGATTGGATGCTCCTTTTGAGCAGAACCGGAAATTGACAAAAAGCGAGGCTTGCTTGCCTTTGCCAGCGGATCAGAAATAAATCAGTTGAACTCGATAAAGAAATGTTATGAAAAGAGGTATATATATATTATTCGTTACGTTTGTGTTGTTAGCCGCTGCTTGTAGCAAGGATGAGATCAACATTTTTAGCGGGAAACATCAAATTTATTTCGATAAATTTTACATGAATGCCCTAGCTCCGGGAACCGAGCAGGCAGATACGACTCAAGCATCCTTCTTTTATTATCCGGATGGGACGAAATCGATACAGGTGAAATTGGCGGTGCAGTTGTCCGGAACGATGTTGGATTCGGATTTGCATTTTGGATTGAAGGCCATAGAGGAAGCTTCTACTGCCCAACCGGGGGAATACACGTTGGAGGAGCAATATACTTTTCATGCCCGTCCCGTGGCAGAGGGTGATAAGGAAATCCGGGATACAATCACGGTGACGTTGAACAAATCGGATCGTTTGGTGTCGTTGGGCGAAGAGGGCATCCGCTTGGTAGTGGAGCTTGTCCCGAATGAAACGGTGGACCTCGGGCAATATGAACGTCGGCGTGCCGTGATCGTGTGGACGAACGTGGAGGGAATTCCCGAGTGGTGGGATTACGAGGTGCGGTATGCCCTATTGGGCGAGTATTCTTACGAGAAGTATAAATTGTTCTTGGAGGTAGTAGAAGAGGCTAACGATTTCAATGGCGAGCTGATCAAAGAGAATCCGGCAAAAGCGATTGATATGGTCAACCAGTTCAAAAAGTGGTTGAATGAACATTTAGATGATCCGGTTGATGGAGAAAAATACCAACGTATATTGAATTCATTGGTTTAATGCTAAAATGAAAGAGTATGAGAAATAGTATAATATTCTTAGGAATCTTCATGTTGGGCTTTTTAACAGGCTGTTTTGATGATGAAGGAAATTATGATTATAAAAAAGTCAATGAACCGAATTGGAAGGAAAATACAATTCAAATGACCGCACGTGCGGGAGAGATAACGAAGTTTAGAGGAAGTCCCTATTTTTCGTGGAGTGTGGATTCTTTACAACGGGCATCGGAAGTGACTTACGAGTGGAAGTTGGAAAACGAGGTGTTGAGTCATGAGGTGGATTTTGAGATGCCGACTAACGAGCTTATTGGGCGGATCGGTTTGGTGAAGATTGAGTCAAAACCTCGAAGTGGTACATTTTCGATCATTGAAAAAAATACCGGAGTTACTTTTGTATTGCCGATATCTGTGACTTTTACACCTACAAATGCTTCGGCAGATTGGTTTGTGTTATCGGAAAACGGGGGAAATTCCAAACTTTCTTTCATCAAGCGTGTTGCGGATGCCGGCATTTGGAGTTACGAGTTGAGAGAAAATGTTTATGCAGAGACGAACGGTGAAGAGCTTGTCGGGACTCCCCAATTTATGAATTATGCTAGTGGGGCCACGCATATCGGGACGATGGGGACGATTACGGTGGTCACTTCTTCCGGGATGTACGAGATTAATTGTGAGAATTTCATGAAGGTGGGAAATTTGGAAGAGGTGCCGTGTGCCGGAAATATCACGGCTCGATATGATGTAAAAGGAACCGACTACGGTTTACAGACTTTTGTGAAAGATGCGGATGGGTTGTTGTATCGCCGGATGATGAGTAAGAATAATTTGATGGGGGCATTTGGTCGGGAACCGATGGTTTTGGACGCCAAGGGATATAGTATTTCACATATTGGTCATTCTTCAACATGGTTTGATCCCATACCGTGTTATGACGCTTTGAATAGACGGGTGGTTACAATCTTATTCACGAAGAGTGGAGCGTTGAAATTTGAGGAATGGTTTCCCGGTTCTGGAATGGGAAGTTGGGTTGAAGATGGCGAGCAATTTCAGATAGCCAATTTGGTATCGACAAAATCAACGGCAAGTATGGAGATTGATGGATGTGCTGAGGTTTGGAATATGCCGGAAGGAACGAAACCTTTGTATCTCTGGTATGTAAAGGAGGCGGGGCATCCTTTTATGGGAGGGAATTATCCGGTTCTTGGGATGATTTACAATGATGTTTCCGGTAAGACTTGGTGGACAGAGTTTGCCACGAATGCGAATACCGGACAGGTGGAAAACAGAAGTGACAATAGACTCATGGAGTTTCCTGCGGGAAATTTGCAAGAAGGAACTCTTTTCTTGACCAGAATAGGATCAAACTATGGAGCACAAAAGCAAGATTACGTATTATATAATAAGGGAAATGAGATCCGTTATATCGATCGTGCTTTGGGATATAGAGATCAGCCATTCATTACATTGGAAGATCCGAATGATCGAGTGACGTATATGGCTTGGGGGGCATACGAGTCCTATGGCAGATTGTTTGTGGGTACGGAAAAAGGAAATTTTATCGTGTATAGTACACCGTATGGTGAACCTTTGACAGTTAATCCTAAAGTGATTAAGATATTGAATGTAGGGGGTAAGGTGGTTTCTTTAAAAGAGTTGAATAATGATACACAAATTATAGATCAGTATTAAAGTAGGATATAAATCATATTGTATGTCAGAATCAATAGTAAAAATAGATCATTTGTCCCATCGTTACAGCGTGCAGTGGGCGATACGGGATATAGATTTTGAAATAACAAAAAATGGTATTTACGGGTTACTCGGCTCCAATGGAGCCGGGAAATCCACGACGATGAATATCATGTGCGGGGTGTTGAAGCAGACGGAGGGGGACGTTTACATCAAGGGGATCAGCGTGAGCAAGAACCCGGTGGAGGCGAAGCGGCATATCGGATTTTTGCCTCAGGTGCCGCCTTTGCACCCGGACTTGACGGTGGAGGAGTACCTGGAGTATTGCGCCGAGTTGCGTCATGTGCCGACCCGCGAGGTGAAGTCTGCCATCGGGGAAGCGATGGAGCGTTGCGGTATCACCCATTTCGCCAAACGGGTGCTTCATAACCTGTCGGGCGGTTACCAGCAGCGTGTGGGGATTGCCCAGGCGATTATCCACAAGCCGGACCTGGTGGTGTTCGACGAGCCGACGAACGGTTTGGACCCGAACCAGATCGTAGAGGTGCGCCACTTGATCAAGGACATTGCCCGGGAGCGGACGGTAATTCTCTCGACGCATATCCTGACGGAGGTGCAGGCGACTTGCGATTATATCCGGATGATCGAGCAAGGGTCATTGGTGTTCTCGGGTACGGTGCATGAATTCGACAACTATATCCAGCCGAGTACGTTGCTGGTGTCGCTGGCGGCGGTCCCCCCGGTGGAAGATATTCAAGCCCTTCCGGGCGTGGTACGGGTGGACGAGTTGGGAGGTCCCCGTTTCCGGATTCATTTCTCGGACGCGCGGGAGGTGATGAACCGGATCGTGGAGGCAAGTTTCACCCGAGGTTGGCAGTTGACGGAATTGCAACAGGAGAAGAGTTCTTTGGATACGATTTTTGCGGAGTTGTCCAGAAAGTAAGGTTAATTTTATATTCAGAATAGAGATGAAGATTATATTCAAGATAGCAAAAACGGAATTGCGGGACTTGTTTTACTCCCCGATCGCATGGTTGATTTTAATCATATTCACGTTCCAAACGGGGATGTTGTTTGCCGATTCGATTTCGCATATCGTGGCGACCCAAAGCAAGGGGTATAGCGGTTTGTACCGGACCTTGGGGATTTATGGCGGAGAGAGAGGTTTGTTCGTGGCGGTACAATCCTATTTGTATCTTTATATCCCGTTGTTGACGATGAGTTTGATGAGCCGGGAGTTGGGGAGTGGTTCTATCAAGTTGTTGTATTCCTCGCCGGTCACGAATGTTCAGATTATTTTGGGAAAATATTTCGCCATGCTGGCTTACGGGTTGGTGTTGACGGGCGTGTTGTTGGTTTACTCCATTTACGGGATGTGCACGATCGAGAACGTGGATACGCCTATTATTCTGACGGGTCTTCTCGGTTGTTACCTGTTGTTGTGTGCTTACGTGGCGGTAGGTTTGTTTGTGTCGAGCCTGACGCCTTATCAGATCGTGGCTGCCGTGGGCACGCTGGCGATTCTTGCCGTGTTTACTTACGTGAAGGGGATGTGGCAGGCGGTGCCTTTCCTTCGGGAAATCACTTACTGGTTTGGGATGACGGGACGGTCGGATAATTTCATGAACGGGATGATTTGCAGCGAGGATGTGCTTTATTTCGTGGTGGTGGTGCTTTTGTTCTTGTTGATGACGATCATTCGTTTGCAGAGCAGGCGGCAGAAGGTGCCTTTCCTGACCTTAGTCGGTAAATACGTGGGCGTCTGGGGTGTCGCCGTGGTGTTGGCTTTCGTTTCTTCCCGTCCGGTATTTAAAGGGTATTATGATGCCACGTACACGAAGATGAATACGTTGACACCTAATAGCCAAGAGATTATCAAGCAATTGAAAGGCGGTTTGACGATTACGACTTACGTGAACATCCTTGACGTGAATAATTGGGTGGGTTTCCCCGAAAATTATAACGAAGATGTACGTCTTTTCGAACAATACACCCGTTTCAAGCCGGAAATCAAGATGAAATACGTGCTCTATTATGACACGGTGAAAAACGACCAGCTTGAACAGGCATACCCGGGAATGACTTACGAGGAGAAGGCCAGGAAAGTGATTGAACGGCAGAAGTTGAATCCGCGGAAAATTTTAACGCCGGAAAAAATTCGGAAACGTATTGATCTGAGAACAACGGAGGGGAATCGTACGGTGCGTTTACTGGAACGCGAATCGGGAGAGAAAACTTTCTTGCGACTTTATAACGATGCCTCGATCCATCCCACGGAATCGGAAATTTCGGCAGCATTAAAGCGTTTGGTGATGACGGATTTGCCGACGATCGGCTTCCTAACCGGTCACGGGGAGCGTGAAACGGACCGCCCGGGAGATCGGAATTATTGTATGTTCACGCACTTGCCTATGTTGCGGCAGGCGCTGGTGAACCAAGGTTTCGATTATCAGGACGTGACGTTGGACCGGGAGATACCGGAGGATATTAGTATTTTGGTTATTGCTGAGATGCGAGAACCCATGACGGAGGCGGAGAGGGTGTATTTTGACAAATACGTTGCCCGCGGGGGAAATCTCGTGATTATCGGGGAACCGGGGCGCCAGGAGGTAATGAATCCGATACTTGATCCGTTCGGGGTGAAATTAGTGGATGGTTTCCTGATCCAGCCGGAAGAGGAGAGTGAACCGCAAGAGTTGAAAGCGGATAATATGGACCTCGGGCCTTTTGCCGGATTCACGGCTCCGAAGCAGCCGATTGATTTGATTCGTACGCAACCGACCAAGGGGGCTCAAAAATTGTCCTACTATTTTTCTTATATGATACCTAATTACGTTGCGGCGATGCCCACGGCTGCCGGTTTGGAGTACACGACGGACAAGGGATTTGAGGTTATCCCGTTGTTCATGTCGGACTCTACTTGCTGGAACGAGTTGGAATACACGGATATCGTGGATAAGGACATCGTGTATAACCCGGCTGCCGGGGAGGTACAGAAATCGTATCCGTTGGCTTTGGCGTTATCCCGTAAAGTGGGTGACCGGGATCAGAAGATTGTTGTTCTTGGGGATGCGGATTGCTTGAGTGACGGTGAGTTGACTCGTAGTAGACAGCCGTTGTGGACCGCTAATTACACGATTATTCAAGCCAGCTTCTTCTGGCTGTCGGATTACAAGGTGCCGATCGACATTAGACGCCCGAGTCCTATTGACCGAAGAGTAGACGTGAGTACATCCGGAGCAGAAGTGTTGAATTATGCCTTGATAGGCGGTTTCCCGGGATTATTGTTTATTCTTTATATGTTCATTTGGTTGAGAAGAAGGGGTAGGTAAAATTTGTAAATTAATCATATTGTATGTCAGAATCAATAGTAAAAATAGAACATTTATCCCATCGTTACAGCGTGCAGTGGGCGATACGGGATATAGATTTTGAAATCACCAAGAACGGTATTTACGGGTTACTCGGCTCCAATGGAGCCGGGAAATCCACGACGATGAATATCATGTGCGGGGTGTTGAAGCAGACAGAAGGGGACGTTTACATCAAGGGGATCAGCGTGAGCAAGAACCCGGTGGAGGCGAAGCGGCATATCGGATTCTTGCCTCAGGTGCCGCCTTTGCACCCGGACTTGACGGTGGAGGAGTACCTGGAGTATTGTGCCGAGTTGCGTCATGTGCCGACCCGCGAGGTGAAGTCAGCCATCGGGGAAGCGATGGAGCGTTGTGGTATCACTCATTTCGCCAAGCGGGTACTTCATAACCTGTCTGGCGGTTACCAGCAACGGGTGGGGATTGCCCAGGCGATTATCCACAAGCCGGACTTGGTGGTGTTCGACGAGCCGACGAACGGTTTGGACCCGAACCAGATCGTAGAGGTGCGCCACTTGATCAAGGACATTGCCCGGGAGCGGACGGTAATTCTCTCGACACATATCCTGACGGAGGTGCAGGCGACTTGCGACTATATCCGTATGATCGAGCAAGGGTCATTGGTATTCTCCGGTACGGTGCATGAATTCGACAACTATATCCAGCCGAGCACGTTGCTGGTGTCGCTGGCGGCGGTCCCCCCGGTGGAAGATATTCAAGCCCTTCCGGGCGTGGTACGGGTGGACGAGTTGGGAGGTCCCCGTTTCCGGATTCATTTCTCGGACGCGCGGGAGGTGATGAACCGGATCGTGGAGGCAAGTTTCACCCGAGGTTGGCAGTTGACGGAATTGCAACAGGAGAAGAGTTCTTTGGATACGATTTTTGCGGAATTGTCCAGAAAGTAAGGTTAATTTTTTATTTAGAGTAGAGATGAAGATTATATTCAAGATAGCAAAAACGGAATTGCGGGATTTGTTTTATTCCCCAATAGCCTGGTTGATTTTAATCATATTCACGTTCCAGACCGGAATGTTATTTTCCGGTATGATTTCGCAAATAGTAGGTTTCCAAGCCATGGGGGGAGGAGGAGGAGAAGGAAATTTGACGTTGGGGATTTTTGGCGGTCAACGGGGTTTGTGTGTGGCGGTACAATCCTACCTGTATCTTTATATCCCATTGCTGACGATGGGAGTGATGAGCCGGGAGTTGGGGAGTGGTTCCATCAAGTTGTTGTATTCCTCTCCGGTGACGAATGCCCAGATTATTTTTGGGAAATATCTCGCTATGATGATCTACGGGTTGGTATTGATGGGCGTGTTGCTCGTTTACGGTATTTACGGCATGTTCACGATAGAGGGGGCAGATGTGCCGGTTATCCTGACGGCTATCCTCGGTTGTTACCTGTTGTTGTGCGCTTACGTGGCGGTGGGTGTGTTCATGTCGAGCCTGACTTCTTACCAGATCGTGGCTGCCGTGGGCACGCTGGCGGTACTTGCCGTGTTGACTTACGTGAAAGGTTTGTGGCAAACGGTGCCTTTCGTTCGGGAAATCACGTACTGGTTCGGTATTACGGGACGGTCGGATAATTTTATGAACGGTCTGATTTGCAGCGAGGATGTGCTTTATTTCGTGGTAGTGGTGCTTTTGTTCCTGTTGATGACGGTCATTCGTTTGCAGGGCAGACGGCAGAAGGTGGGTTTCTTGACCTCGGTCGGTAAATACGTGGGCGTGTGGGGAATTGCCGTGGTATTGGCTTTCGTTTCTTCCCGCCCGGTATTCAAGTGCTATTATGATGCGACCCACACGAAGAAGAATACGCTGACGCCGAACAGCCAGGCTATCATCGAGCAATTGAAAGGCGGTTTGACGATCACCACTTACGCGAATATCCTTGATGCGAACGGCTGGGTGGCTTATCCCGCGAATTATAATTCGGATATGCTTCTTTTCGAGCAATATACCCGCTTCAAGCCGGAGATCAAGATGAAATACGTGCTCTATTATGACACGGTGAAGAACGATTATCTCGAAAGGGCTTACCCGGGGATGAGTTACAAGGAGAAAGCAGAGAAGGTGATCGAGGAGAATAAATTGAACCCGAAGAAGGTTTTGTCGCCGGAAGAGATCCGGAAGATTGTTGATTTGAGAACGACGGAGGGAAATCGCACGGTGCGTTTGTTGGAACGGGAATCGGGAGAGAAGACTTTCTTGAGATTTTATGATGATCATATACGTGTGCCTTACGAACCGGAGATCTCTGCCGCGTTGAAACGTTTGGTGATGAAGGAATTGCCCACAATCGGGTTCCTTACCGGTCACGGTGAGCGTGAGACGAATCGTCCCGGCGATCGGAATTATTGTATGTTTACCCATTTGCCCACGTTGCGCCCGGCTTTGGTGAATCAAGGATTTGATTACAAGGAGGTGACATTGGAGAAGGAGATTCCCGCGGACATCAATATTTTGGTTATCGCCGAGATGCGAGAGCCCATGACGGAGGCGGAGAAGGTCAATTTTGACAAGTATGTTGCCCGCGGGGGGAACTTGATGATTGTCGGGGAACCGGGTCGTCAGGGGGTGATGAGCCCGGTGCTTGACCCGTTCGGGGTGCGCCTGGTGGATGGTTTCCTGATCCAGCCGGAAAAGAAGAAAAGCCCGGAAGAGGAGAAGCGCAATAACCGGAACCTCGGTCCGTTTGCCGGTTTCGTGGCACCGAAGTTGCCGATAGATGTGCTTATTTCACAACCGACCTTGGAGGCAGAGGCGTTGTCGTACCCTTTTGGTGATTTGAAGCCTCGCGGTTTCGTGGTGGCGATGCCTACGGCTGCCGGTTTGGAGTACTCGACGGATAAGGGCTTTGAAGTGATCCCGTTGCTCATGTCGGATTCGACCTGTTGGAACGAGGTGGAGCACACGGATATCGTGGATCAAGAGATCGTGTGTAATCCTGCCGCCGGAGAGGTGCAGAAGTCTTACCCGCTGGCGTTGGCGTTATCCCGTAAAGTAGGTGACCGGGAGCAAAAAATTGTGATTCTCGGTGATGCCGATTGCTTGAGCGACGGGGAACTGACCCGTAACCGGAGTCCTTACATGGCGGCTAATTACGGGATCGTTCAGGGAAGTTTCTTCTGGATGTCGGATGGCGAGGTGCCGATTGACGTGAGACGCCCAAAGGCACGGGACGGAAGGGTAAACGTGGGAGATACCGGGGTCGAGATCCTGAATTATGCCTTGATGGGCGGTTTCCCGGGATTGCTATTTATTATTTATATGTTGATCTGGTTGAGGAGAAGAGGTAGGTAGTATTGTTTTTTGTGTTTTTTGAAAGTTACGGTCAGGTAGTGGGGAAGGTTGCTCGCTGTCTGACCGTGCTTTTTTAGGGGAAGTTTTGAGAGATGAAAGTTTATAATTGTAATGTAAACTACTTAATGTTAAATATTTAAATTTTAAGTAGATGAATGCACGTGACTTTTTACATGTAGTTTTTCACGAAGCGAAGTTGCAAAGCCGTAGTTGGTTGTTTCGACTCTTCGTGTTGTTTTCTTTGGTCTTTATTGTATGTTGTCACGTGTACTGGCAGGGGCAGAATTGTGAACATTGGCGGATGGTAGCTTTTCCTTGCTCCTTGCCCTTGATGAACGCTTATCTTTTTAGCTTGATACAGGGGTTATTTCTGTCGCTGATGGTTGCCGGTTTGCCTTCTCGGATGTTGAGCCGGGGGGAGATGGAGGCAATACACGTTCGACTGGTATCTAACGTCACATTCTTTTTGGGTAGTTTGGCGGGGATTGGGTTATTGTTTCTTTGCTTGAATATGGTGGTGATTGTGGCGACGGTGTTCCTTGTTCACATGACGAGCTTGGCGGAGTATTCTTTCGGTTACTATTTGTTTTATTTATTGACATTGAACATACCCGCATGGGTGATCGTGGCGGGTTTCGGGACTTGGACCAGTTTTTACACGGGGTCGCGGATACTTTCTATCTTTTTGTCGGTGGCATGGTGGTTGGGGTGTTTGTTCTGGTTGCCTTACCATTTTCATGGTACGCTGGATTATTTAGGTAGCGGAATCCCTAATTTGTTTTCAAATTTGGTCGGTCACGTGAACTTGCGGTTGTACTTGTTGCAGCGTGCGGGTTGGTTGCTGATGGGGGGAGGATTGCTGTTCCTTTGCGTGCGTCGAATGATGCGGCTTCCGAATGTTGACATGGTGAAACGACGTTTGGGGGGTGTCGGTTTGTTGCTCGTGGCTGCAGGGGGCTTTAGCCTTTGCCTGGTGGAGCTTGATTACTTTCATAGTCGTTCAATGCGGCGTGGTCTTCGAGAAAGTTTCGAGCGTTATTGGTCGCCTTTCACTTGTCGGGTGGAGAGTCATGATATCGAGTTGGAACAGCGGGGAGGGGTGTTGCATTCATGTAGTGATATGCGGGTTTATAACCCGAACAGCGAGAGTCTTGAACGGCTTGTCTTTTTTCTTAACCCGGGATTGCAGGTGGCGGGGGTGAGTGATGGGAATGAGGAATTGCCGTTTCAACGGGAGGGACACGTGTTGGTGGTGGAGCGTGAACTTGGTTCCGGGGACACGCTTTCCCTTCGGGTGAAGTACTCGGGCGAGGTGGATGACGTTTGTTGCGACTTGCACTTGCCTGATGATGAATTTGAAGATGTTTTTCACGGGGACTTATTTTTCCCGACGGGGAGGCGAGGTGCTTTCGTGGGAGATGATTTACTTTTGTTGACACCGGCGAGCATGTGGTACCCGGTGGCGTTTCCCCCGGTGAATCCGCTGTTACCGTTGGCAACTGCTCGTGATTTTACCCGATTTCATCTTCTCGTGAAGGGAGAATGGCAGTGCGAATTGTTTTCTCAGGGAGTTCGTTTGAAAGATAAATCGGGAGTGTCCTTTACTTGCGAGAACGCATTGAGCGGAATTTCTCTTTACGGAGGGAACTTGAAACGATTCACTCTTGCGGCGGGAGAGGTATATAATTTGCAATTTGGTTTGACAGAGTGGGGGAAAAACTTCTCTCGTCGTTTGCCTTGCTTGCAACAGGATAGTGTCGTTTCGTTTTTAAATCATACGGAGGAGAATTTGAAGACGATCCCGGAGCGGGCGTGGTATAACCAGGAGGAGCCCAACTTGTCTTTTTTTGAAGTACCGATTTCTTTTTATTTGTCAAGCCATTCGGGTAAACAAGAGGCGGGGATGGTGGAACCGGGGATGGTGTTTTTTCATGAGCGTGGTTTTGATATGGATTTAGTAGAAACAGCAAACCTTCAGATGATTGAAAATGATGGTGAATTGAAAAGTTTTACTTGGATGTTATATAATGTGTTATTTGCTTGGGGAAGTTATAGAGCTGTATGTCATCCTTTATTGGGATATGGGAAACAATATCCGTGGATAAATGAAAGTATGGGGAAGAGCTTGTGGCGGGTGGACCGGAACCGGGTGTATTCAGCCAAGGATCCGTTAGCCGGGAAGATGTTCGAGTATTTGCAGGACGAGGAGAAAATGTTGCCGATGGGATTGGGTAACGTGGTCGTGGCAGATTTATGGCGTTTGCACGAGAGATACGATTGCTTGTTGGGGAGGAATTTAAAGGATGTTTTAAAGGAAGTTTGTTTCGGGCATCAAGAGAAAAACGAGATATTCGAGTTGAAGATGCAGGATTTTTGGCTTCGTTTGGGACTGTATGTCCCGGCAAAGGAGCTGGAGTTGGCATTGGACAGCTTGTCCTGTCGCGAGGGTGAGGTTTCTTACGAGGCACTTTCCCGGGAATGGAGCAGACGATGGAATGTTGATTTTTTGGCACTCGTGGAAGAATGGGAAGCGGCGACACACGCCCAGTTTTATCGGACGAGCGGTATGGTGCGGTATCTTGATAAAGAAACGGGGATTCAGGTGGCGGAGGGAATGGTGCTGAATGCGGGAAGGTGTGGCGGGGTGGTTACGCTGGCAACGGGTGAAATGTTTACTCGAAGGGATATCGAAGTTTTTAATTGTTACCTTGCCCCGGGGGAGGTGAAGAAATTCAGAATCGTGGTTCAAGAAGAGGATTACGAGGATGAAAAGGTGTGGAAAACGATGTCGAAAGATATATTCCCGTTGTATTTTGGCGTGTCAGCCAATCGTCCGGTCATGGCGGATTTTGTTTCTTCCGAGCGGGATTTGAGTGCTTACGATGGAAAAGCGGGGTGCACTTGGGAGGATTCTACCCCGGAGGAGTTTTGGGCGGGGATACCGCGAAACGAGGTCGTGGTAGACGATTCTGATGCCGGTTTCGAACTGGTGGAGGGAAATTTAAACTGGTTGCAACGCAGGTTGCAGAAAAGAACGAGACCCTTGGAATTTCTCTCGGAAGTACGTCAGTGGACGCCTTATCTTAACGCGAGAGCCCAAGGGGATTCAATTCGCTGCTACCATAAAATCAATGGCGGTAGCGGTAGGTCGACGGCAACGTGGCGGGTGACTTTACCGGAGGCGGGGCGCTACCGGGTGATGGGATTGGCGCACAAGAGTGCCAACAATTCTATCGGTGGGGTACCTCTTGGTATCGTTTATTATTACACGGTGCGTGGAGGTGAGTGGGAAAAAAACGTGGAAGTTCCTATGGATTTGCATTTCCCGAGCAAGTGGGGTGGAAGTGGTTGGGTTGATATTGGGGAATTTGATTTCCCGGCGGGAGAGGCGAGCGTGACGTTGTCTGACAGGGAGGCTCAGGGACGGGAAGAGGTGACGATCGTGGCGGATGCGGTGAAATGGGTGAGGTTGGAGTGAAAGTTCGTAATTGTAATAGTTAAAAAATAAATGCTTATGAAAAATTTGCAGGAAATAATGTGTATCGCTGGGTACGAGATGAAGTTGCAGTGGCGGAGTTGGGTGTTCCGGTTGTTCGTGTTGGTGTCGCTGGTAGGTATCGTGGCGTGTCACGTGTANTGGCAGGGGGAGGGTATTTGCTTCAATTGGAAAGCGGTGGCGTTGCCTTGCTCGATGCCGTTGATGAACGCTTACCTGTGGGGAGTGGTGCAGTCACTGTTTTTGGTGGTGATGATGTCCGGCGTGCCGGGTCGGGTGAACCGGCAGGGAGCGGCGGAGGCGATACAGGTGCGCCCGTTTCATAACGATTCATATTACCGGGGAGTGGTTGCCGGGAATTTCTTGCTGTTTTTGCTGTTGAACGTGGTTGTTATTTTGTTCACGATCTTGCTGGTGAACCTGACGAGCCTGGCACCCGTGGGTTGGAAATATTACCTGTTTTACTTGTTGACGTTGAATATTCCGGCGTGGGTGTTCGTGGCGGGTTTGACGCTGTGGCTGGGTGGCGTGGCACGTTCCCGTTGGCTGGCGATAGCGATTCCCGTGATCTGGTGGTTGGGTTGTATTTTCTGGTTGCCTTACCGGTTGCACGGTACGCTGGATTACCTTGCCAGCGGGGTGCCCAATTTGTTCTCGGGGGTGATTGGTCACTTGAACCCGGGGCGTTACGCCTTGCACCGGTTGGCGTACTTGCTGGCGGGAGCGGGGTTGTTGGCGTGGAGCGCTAACCTGATGAGGCGGCTCCCGAACAGCCCGGGGAGGCGTAAGGGGCACGTGTCGGTCGGTTTGTTGCTTGTGGTGGCGGGGGGTGTCGTGCGGGGGAATGCTGGAGTACACGTGTTACCGGGACCGTCAGAGCCGGGAGTTGTGGCGGGAGAGTTTCGCCCGGAATTGGGATGAACATACTTGCCGGGNGAGCCGTCACTCGATCACGTTGGAGCAATCCGGGAGCACGTTGGAGATGCGGAGCGATATGACGTTACGTAACCCGGGACGGGAACCGTTGGAGCGGCTTGTTCTTTTCCTGAACCCGGGATTGGGAGTGACGGGAGTGAGCGCGGGGGACGGGGAACAGAAGTACCGGCGGGAGGGGCAGGTGTTGTTGATCGACCGGGTGCTGGAGGCGGGGGATTCCTTGCGGCTGCNAGTGAATTACTCGGGGCNTNTCGATGACCGTTTTTGCGACTTGCACTTGCGGGACTCGGCTTACGAGGACGCTTTCTATCACGATCGCTTTTACGCGACGGGCAGGCGGGGAGCCTTCGTGGAGGATGATTTGCTGGTGTTGACTCCGGCAAGCGTGTGGTACCCGGTAGCTATTCCCCCCGTGAACCCGTTGATGCCTATGGCGACGGGGAGGGATTTCACCCGTTTCCGCCTGGAGGTGCTTCATCCCCGGCAGCGGGAGGTGATCTCGCAGGGTGTGCCCGAGAAAGGGAATGACCGGGTGGTTTTCGAGAATCGGAAGACGTTGCACGGGATCTCCTTGTGCGGTTCTAACGAGCGACGTTACACGATACCGACGGACCTGTCGGTAAATTTAGAGTTGAACACACAGAGTTGGGGGAAGGTTTTCGAGGAGAGGTACTCGAGCATGAGTCGGGAGGATTTTATATCCATGTGGTCGGATGACCCGTATGATTTTTTTGCGTGGAAAGATTACTTGTCCGGGGATTGGTATAATCCGGAGGCTCCTTACTTGTATTTGTTGGAGGTGCCTGTTTCTTTCCGGTTGGATAACCATAGCGGGAAGAGCGAATGCGGGTTGGTGGAGCCGGGAATGATCTTTTTGCGGGAGCGCGGGTTTGATATGAGTTTTACCATAAGTAAAAAAGTGTGGAGTCGTGATACGTTATTTAGGGTGACGAACGTTATTTACGGTTATATATTCAATTCTCCCACTTGCAGTATGTTTGATAGTCATCCTTTGCGGGGAATCAGCAAAAGTGAATATGGCTGGGGGCGCAGGAAAGAGATAGAGAATGATCATTGTGGAAAATCGTTGAAGGGGATGCCAAAAGTTTGGGCGTATTCTTCCAAGTATCCTTTTATGGGTAAAATGTGGTATGATTTCTTTTTGGGAAATTGGGAGACGGCGTTGGGGAATATGGCTAACGTTTTAATTGACAATATGAAGGACGATTTTTTTGTCGGACGTTCGTTGAGGGATATATTGGCGAATGACGAGAAATTTGACTCGGGGAAAAAGTTGCAGGAGTTGTGGTATCGTTTGACGTTGAGGATACCGAAGGAGGAATTGAGACAAAGTTTGGATAGTTTGTATCGTCGTGGCGGGGGTGAGGTGGATTTCGATTCCCTGATGCAGGTGTGGTCAAGGCGTTGGGATGCGGATGTGGAGAGTATTATCGAGGATTGGCTTACCACGAGGCACGAGCAATATTTTAAGGTGAAGGATGCCGTGTGTTATGCTGACCGGTTTTCCGGGCGTTATAAGCTCGAGGGGAAAGTCATGAATGCCGGCAAGAGTGGTGGCATAGTTTCCATAGAATATGGCACTTTTATGAAAATGTACCATAGTAATTGCTACTTGGAGCCTGGTGAGGCGAAGGCTTTCACGTTGGTGACAAGTGAACCTGCCGAGAGTATTAATACCGTTTTAGCGGCTAATCGTCCGGGGGTGTTTCACTTTCAAAGTAATGATGTTGACGAATTGCCGACTCCTTGGGAGTTGAAGGAAGAGTGGCGCACGATACCCGCATCGGAATTCATGGCGGGGGAAGACTTGAACGAGTTTATCGTGGATGATTCGGATGCAGGTTTTCGTCTACAGGAGGGCTCTCGTTCGTGGTTTCAGCAGAGGAGGAAAACGCAACCTAAGCTTGTTATGACTCCCCAGATCGGCAATATGGATCCGCTGTGGAAGAGGGTGTTGGATGTTAATGCTTGTGGCGATTCTATTCGGGGATATCATTATATCATTGGCGGTTCCGGGAAGTCCTCGGCGACATGGCGGTTGAATATCCCGGAGGCGGGACGTTATCGGGTGATGGCAAGGGTGTACAGGGAATTCACGAACAAATGGATGAAGTCTCTGCTTGATGGAGCGGGACCGTTTGATGGGGTCATTTATTATTACACGGTAACAGCCGGGGGGCAAGAGCGGGAGGTGGAGATCAGTCTGGATTTTTGTATGCCGGGATCCGGAAAGATGAATACCTGGGCTTCTCTCGGGGAGTATGATTTCCCGGCGGGGGAGGCAAGCGTGACGCTTTCGGATAAGGAGATTCGCGGGCGAGATGAAATAGCGATCGTGGCGGATGCGGTGAAATGGGTAAAGTTGGAATAAGGAATTAATGAATTAAAGCATGAATCTATGGCGTTTGTAACAGACCAGCAGACATTAAACGATCTCGGTATTTTCGGGAGAGTGGGCAGATCCTCGGTGTATGATTTGTTTAAAGCGAAGACCCGGGGAGGGGCTGCCGTGTTGAGGGAGATGTTCAATTACCCGTTAGAGAGTGCCCGGGAAATCAATCGGCGCGGTGCCGTGATTCGCTATTTGCAGGAACGGGAGATCGAGTTCCCGTTTATGGCAGAGTGGTTTAATGCTTTCGAGTATTATTTGAGCAACCGGGACCAGCGTACCCGCTTGGCGGTGGAGGGGAACACCCTGGGGCATCGGATGCGTGAACTTTCGGGACGGGAGAGGGAATACTCCCTGTTGCAGAAGGGGGTGCTTGCCGGAATCCGTATCGTGAAGGGGACAGAGCTGTTGTTGCAGTCGATGGCAAAGGTGGGGGTGCCCGAGGAGTACCGGGAGAGGTATGAACAGATAACTGAGATGTTGCGGGACTCGAATTTGTCGTGGGCGTTGTCGTTGAAGAATCCCAAGAAATTGCCGTATGCCCGTATGGCCGATTATGACTTTCGCTTTCGGTTCGAAGGGAATGAGCGGTGCAAGAGATTGCTTAGTTGCCTGTACGAGCTGGACGTTTACATCGCTGTTGCCGGGGTGGCACGGAAGCGGGGATTGGTTTTCGGGCGAGCCTTGGAGCCGGAGGCGAACGTGTTTCACGCGGAGGGGATGTATCATCCTTTGCTCTCGGGAGCCGTGGCGAATACTCTGCACGCGGACGGGAACAGCAATGTCATTTTCCTGACGGGAGCCAATATGGCGGGAAAGTCGACTTTGATGAAGGCTTTTTCCATCACCCTGTTTTTGGCGCACATGGGATTCCCGTTGCCGGTGTCGCGGATGGAGTTCAGCGTCCGGAACGGGATGTACACGACCATTAACTTGCCGGATGATTTGGATATGGGATACAGCCATTTCTATGCCGAGGTGCTGCGGGTGCGCAAAGTGGCGGAGCGGGTTCGGCAGGTGGGGAATATGGCGGTTGTCTTCGACGAACTGTTCCGGGGTACGAATGTCAAGGATGCTTATGATGCGACACTTGCCGTCACGGAGGCTTTTGCCACGAGAAAGGATTGTCTGTTTTTGATTTCCACGCATATTATCGAAGTCGGGGAAGTGTTACGGGAGAGGTGTGATAACGTGCATTTCACGTATCTCCCGACCGTGAAGGAAGGCGGAAAATTGATTTACCCTTACACCTTGGAGTCGGGAATCTCGGATGACCGGTACGGGATGGCGATTATAAACCAGGAAGGAATCGTGGAGATGTTGGGAAGTCAGCGGGAGAGGGTGGAAACTCAGGGGGACTTTGAGGTGGATACGCAGACTTTGGCGGATTTGCATATCCTTGGAAAATTTAAAGAGCGGTCGGTTTTCAATCTCTTCAATCACACGTGTACCCGTGGAGGGGAGCAGCTTTTGGACCGGATGTTTCAACACCCCTTGACGGACGCGGATGCCATCAACGAGCGGTCGGGAATGTTCGAGTTTTTCAAGGAGAGAGAGGTGGCGTTTCCGTTTACCAGGGAGTTGGTGGACCGGGTGGAACGTTATTTGGGTATCCGGGTTCCTGCCATGCGAGGAATGGCGTATTGGAAAGTCTATAGCTTGAGGTTTTTCCGTCGTGTGTCGAAAGAGAAAAAATATGATGTGATTTGCGCGGGAGTGATGGAGGCGTTGGAACTGTTGCGCGAGTGTGCCGTGTTCAACGCCTCGTTGGGGAATGCGGGCGAGGATTCGGTTTATGGCAGGGTGATGCGGGAGATGCGGGATATACTGGAAAACAAGTTACAGATCCCATTGTCCGTGGAGCGGGAAAAGCGGGAGTTCTCCGTGTTCGAGATGGCCCGTTACGATTATTTGTTGCGCCATGTTTGCCGGGATGAGTTGCGGCGTTTGCTGGAGATGATTTACGAGACGGATGTTTATATCGCCGTGGCGGCTGTGGCGAAAAAGATGGGGTTCGTGCGAGCCATGGCAATTGCCCGGGGAAACGGGGAAAATCGGATAGACCTGAGAG
This sequence comes from Butyricimonas synergistica DSM 23225, assembly GCF_000379665.1. Lineage (GTDB taxonomy): Bacteria > Bacteroidota > Bacteroidia > Bacteroidales > Marinifilaceae > Butyricimonas > Butyricimonas synergistica. The sequence goes on from NZ_KB903369.1 coordinate 196,212, forward strand.
GTTTTTCTCACCCGTTGATGCCGGGGGCAGTAGGCAATTCCATCCGGATAGACCGGGAGCACAACGTGTTGTTCCTGACCGGGGCGAATATGGCGGGAAAATCGACGCTCATGAAGGCTTTCGGCATAGCCCTTTACTTGGCGCACATGGGTTTCCCCGTGGCGGCGACGGCAATGGAATTCACGGTGCACGACGGCTTGTATACTTCAATTAACATGTCGGATCATTTGAACATGGGGTATAGTCATTTTTATGCCGAGGTGGCACGGGTGAAGCGTGTCGCCGAAGAGGTCTGTTCCGGGAAGCATTTGGCGGTCGTCTTCGACGAATTGTTCAAGGGCACGAATGTCAAGGACGCTTACGATGCGACTGTGGCGGTGATGTCGGCTTTCGGGGGTAGCCGGAATTGTTCTTACATGGTTTCCACGCATATCACCGAGGCGGGGTCCGCGCTGGCGGAAAAAAGTGAACACTTCCGGTTCATGTATTTACCGACCGTGATGAAGGGAAAGGTCCCCACTTATACCTACCGCTTGGCAGAGGGCATATCGAGTGACAGGCACGGGATGATGATGGTCGCTAACGAGCGGATCGTGGAGATCATAACGGGAAAATGAAGGTCGAAAATGTCTATAACGTTTTGTAATTTAATTACAAATATAAATATTTTCACGTAATCCGTGTGTAGGAACGGTATGTTTTTCACGTAATCCGCATGGTTTTAACCTCCTTTTTTCACGAAATCCTGATTTCGTGAGGCCGGAAAAGTTTCTTCTGCACGACGTGGTAAGCGATGAGGACAGCCATACCCGTGACGATCCACGAGATGGGATAGATGACCATTAGGGCTTGGAAGCTGGGTAAGAGGGGACAGATGACGTAGACCCAGAATAGGCGCAACACGCAGGTGCCGAATACCGTGAGTATGGCAGGGAGCATGGAATACCCCAATCCCCGGAGAGCCGCCCCGGCAATCTCGTAGGAACAGGCGATGCTTTGTGTCAACAGGACAATCTCCATGCGGATGGCGGCAAACCGGAATACCTCGGGGCTGGAGGTGAAGATGCCGATAGCGAGTTTCTCTTGCCAAACGAAGAGCCCGTTCAGAAGGGCACAGGAGATGACGCTCAGTAACATCGTCTGGCGGAATACTTTCTTGCAACGTTCAATTTGTCCGGCCCCGTAGTTCTGGCTGATGAAGGTGACTGCCGCTTGGCTGAAGGCGTTGACGACGAAGTAGCAATAATACTCGTAGGTGAGGGCGGCGGCAGAACCGGCGATGGCATTTGAACCGAAGCGGTTGGTGGCTGCCTGAATGAAGACGTTGGCGATGGAGAATACCATGCCTTGTACCCCGGCGGGGATGCCGATTTGAAGCATTTTCCGTAATTCGGGGCGGGATATTTTAATATCTTTGATTTCGAGCCGGAAAGGTTCTTGCTCGTGTAAAAGAATGTAGATGACCATGCCGGCGCAAAACATGTTGGACACGACGGTTGCGATGGCGACCCCGGCAACACTCATTTTGAAAACGATAACTAATAATAAGTTTAATGCCGTGTTGATCAATCCGGCTATGACGAGGCAATAGAGAGGGCGTTTCGTGTCGCCCATGCTGCGAAGGATGGCAGCCCCGAAGTTATAGATCATGAAAAATGGCATTCCCAGGAAATAGATGCGTAGGTACAGGACTGCCAAGTCGAGCACGTCATCGGGTGTGTCCATCATTTCCAGGATGGGGCGGGCGGAGAACAATCCGATCGCGAGTAATAGTATGCCGCTTGTCAGCGTGACCACGGAGACGGTATGTATGGCATTCTTGATGCCGCGTTGATTTTTTTGCCCGATATAGTTTGCTATGACGACGCTCGCCCCGACAGATATTCCCACGAATAGGTTAATCATCAGGCTGATGACCGAACCGTTGCTTCCCACTGCAGCCAGAGCTTGGCTACTGGCAAATTTACCCACGACTGCCACGTCTACCGAGTTAAACAATTGTTGTAATATACTGCTCGCTGCCAGTGGCAAGGCGAAGAGTAAGATTTTGTTTAACAGGCTGCCATGCAGCATATCCATGCGCACCGTTTCACGTGATGATTGATCCATTGTTTTTTTGATGAATTTTTCGAGATGCAAAAATACGGTAAACAATTTGTTTTTGTAAGAGGGTGGGCTTTGTTTATTTATTAAGAATGGTATATATTTGTCGAAAATTCTATGGGTGTGAGAATGAATGATTCAGAACAAGATATTATTCAACGTATCAACGTGAAAGATGAGAAGGCTTTCCATGATTTGTTCATGAGGTTTAGAAGTTATCTTGTATTGTTTGCCATGCGGCGTGTCGGACAATTGGAGGTAGCGGAGGATATTGTGCAGGAGGTGTTTATCACGGTATGGGAAAGTAAAAAAGTTTATAATTCTTACCAGGGTTTTAAGGCGTATTTGTATGATCTGGTGCAAAATCGGTGTTTGAATTATTTGAAGCATAAGACGGTTGAAGAGAAGTATGTTTCTTACGTGAAAGTCACAGAGGAGGAGGTCGAGAGGGAATATGATTTGATGCAGGAAGAGATTTACCGGGAATTGTATCTCGCTGTTCGGGAATTGCCGGAAAAGTGCAGAGGTGTTTTTGAATTACATCTGGAAGGGAAGAAAAATGATGAGATTGCCGAAATATTGGGAATTTCGGTTCTTACCGTGAAATCACATAAACAAAATGCTATCCATTTTTTGAAGGAGAGAATAGGGAATCTGTTCCTGTTGTACTGGTATGTACATGAAATTTGATTTTTTTTGAAAAATAATCGAATTTCATTTGCTACTTTTTCCTACCCTTGTTGTATATGGTGTAAAATGAAGATACGACATGGAGTTATACAACGAAAATATCGCCCGATTAATACAACGTTCGTTACTGGGTGAGCTTACAGAGAGAGAGAGGCAGGAGTTAGAGGCGTGGCTGAAGGATTCAAGGGAGCATGGTGTTCTTTTTAATAAGGTTAAAAGGGACATGCGTGTTTCCGTTGAGAGTCCGGTGTTCTGTTCGTTGAATGATGAGTTTGCTTGGTTGAAATTTAAAACAATAACGAGGAAAAGAAAAAGACAAGTGGTTATTTGGCAAATGTTGAAGTATGTCGCGGTTATTGCGGTTCCATTAATAATTTCGGTATTTTGGTATTTGGGACAAAGGGACAATGTCGTCAAGTTGGCTTCTCGGTCTAGCGAAACCATTGTTCCGGGCGAGAGCAAGGCAGTGCTGGTTGCCGCAGATGGGAAGATTCACGAGTTGAACGGGAAACAAGAACAACAGGTGATAGAGGTGGGGGAAGGAGTTTTGGTTAAGCATGGTGGAAGTAATTTGGTGTATGATTCTGTGGTTGCGGCAGAGCATGAAAATATATTAGAGATGAATACGTTGAGGATTCCGAGAGGAGGAGAGTTTCAATTAACGTTGTCGGACGGAACGGTTATTTATTTAAATTCGGCAACAAAACTGAAATATCCCGTGGCGTTTAATGGTAAAGAGAGAAAAGTGTATTTATCGGGAGAAGCTTATTTTGAGGTGGCAAAAGATGTTGAACGACCGTTTTACGTGGTGACGGATGAGTTGGAGATCCGGGTCTACGGGACGGAGTTTAATGTGGATACACGTGGAAAGGGAGGCGTGCGAACCGTGTTGGTTAACGGTAAGATTGGAGCTCGTGACCGACGTGGAAAATATGAGGTGCTAATGAAACAGGGAGAGTTGGCTACACTGGATCGGAAGACCGGAGAGATTGTCTTGCGGGAGGTGGACGTACGTCGATATATTGCCTGGAAGGATGGTTTTTTCGCTTTTGAAGAGGAGAGTTTGGAAGAGATCATGAATACCCTTTCGTTGTGGTATAATGTGGATGTATTTTTTCAGTCGGAATCAGTGAAAGGATTAGTTTTCACGGGGTATATGAGAAGGTATAGCGACGTGATGGATATCCTTGATGCGATCACGGATGTTGTGGATGTGCATTTTGATGTAAATGGAAGAACGATTATTGTGTCGAAATAAGAAAAAACGGAAAGTGTTGGAGACTTTCCGTTGAACTTTAATATTAACCAATAAACTTCAGTTGGAGTGAGGCTTATTGAATGTTTAACTATTCTAATTGACAAATGTATGAAAAAAAAACGATTATGTCCTCGATTTTATCGAAGACGTGTGAAAAAATTTAAGGTGATTATGAAACTGTGTTTTTTATTGATTTGTGGTTTTACCTTTACTCTTTCCGCTAATTCGTTGGCACAAAGGGGAAAAGTTACTTTTGATCTGAAGAATGTTACGGTAAAAGTATTGTTGGATGAAATTCAGAGACAAACCAAATTATGTTTCCTTTTTAACCCACAGCAGACGGATAAGTTGGGAAAATTATCATTACGAGTAAAAAATGAAACAGTAGAGGACGTTTTAAAATGTGTTTTAAAAGGTTCGGATTTGACTTTTAAATTTAGGGATGAGCTTATAATAATTATGCGGAAGGGGGAAGAGAAAGACAAGAATAAAGAGAAAACAATTGTAGCGCATGGAATAGTAAAGGATACAAAAGGGATTCCCTTGCCAGGAGTAACGGTGATGATTAAAGGGACCTCGTTGGGTGTTGTTACAGATGTAAAGGGCGTGTTTAAGATTGCATTGCCTCAAGACACGGCAACACTTGTTTTTACTTTCGTGGGAATGAAGACTCAACGTGTTGTATTGAAAGCAGGTGAAGAGCGAAAAGATTTGAGTATAGTGATGGAAGATGATGAACAGAAAATTGATGAAGTGGTGGTTACTGGATATATAAATATCAAAAAATCTAGTTTTACGGGGAGTGCTACTCACGTGAAAAAAGAGGATATCATGAAAGTGGGGGCTTCAAATGTGATAGATATTTTGCAGGTATTTGATCCTTCTTTGCGTGTGATGAGGAATAACGATATGGGGTCGGACCCCAATACGTTGCCGGAATTTTATGTACGAGGTCGTTCAGGAATTTCTAATGTAAGAGAGTTGGATGTGTTGGAAGCGGAAGATGTGTCAAAGTATGCTTTAACCAATAATCCGAATACGCCGATTTTTATATTGGATGGTTTCGAGGTTTCCGTGCAGAAGATTTATGACATGGATCTTAACCGTATTAAGGATATCACAATTCTAAAAGATGCTGCTGCCACGGCTATGTACGGTTCCCGCGCTTCTAACGGAGTGATTGTGATCGAAACGGTGGCTCCTAAACCGGGCGAATTGACAGTGAATTACAATGGTAATTTAGAGATTACGGCTCCTGATTTGAGCAGTTATAACTTGATGAATGCTAAAGATAAATTAGCGGCAGAAGTTGCTGCCGGTTTATTTGAACCGGAAAATGCAATTTCTTATGAAAGTAGTTGGGATAGTTGGTGGAGAAGTGCTTACAGTGCTTATATCAAAAAGTTGAATTACGTGTTACAAGGAAAGGATACCTATTGGTTGTCACAACCATTGCAGACGCAGTTCAATCATAAACACAGTGTGTACGTGGAGGGAGGGGCTGAGAATATTCGTTTTGGAGTGGAGTTGCGTTACGATAATCAAAACGGTGTTATGAAGGAATCTTATCGCGATCGTATTGGTGCCGGATTGACATTGGATTATCGTTGGAAGGGGTTGCAAGTGAAAAATCAAGTGAACTACAACGTGATGAAGAACGAGAATTCTCCTTATGGTTCTTTTTCCGATTATTCCCGTAAACAACCTTATGCTTATTGGTTGAATGACGATGGTTCATGGGTGGAATTGATTTCTAACGGGGCAACTTCTGTTAAGAATCCGTTATATGAAGCCAAGCAGGGAAATTTCAGCAAGAACGGATATAAGGAGTGGACGAATAATTTGTCTGTCAATTGGTTCTTTAATGATCATTGGATGGTTAAAGCCCAAGTGGCGGTTACTTTAAATGACGCTTGGACGGAAAATTTTACATCTCCAACTTCGGGTACTTATACTGAACGGGGGCAGTTATTCAGTAAGGGTGAATTGACAAAAACCGAAACGAAAACTAATAGTTGGGATGGGAATGCATTTCTTTCTTACAATCGTTCGATAGGAATACATAATATAAACTTCTCTGCCGGTACAAATATTAAATCAACGAGTACGAAGTATATTTATTCTCATTATCGTGGTTTTCCGGATGCGGACCATCATTCCGAGGCATACGCTTACGAGATCGTGAAGAAGCCCACGATGTCGGATAATGAAACGCGTTTGTTAGGAGGATTTGCGATTTTGAACTATAGTTTGAATGATATCTATTTGTTTGATGCTTCTTATCGTTTTGACGGTTCTTCCGAGTTCGGTACAGATCGTAAATATGCTCCTTTCTGGTCATTGGGAGCGGGATTGAACATTCACAATTATCAGTATATGCAAAAGTACGGCTGGTTGAATAATCTGAAAGTTTCTGCCAGCGTGGGAGAAACCGGTAAATCAAATTTCCAGCCTTATGTAGCTCGTAATACGTTGAACGCGATGTTGGATGACTGGTATCCAACCGGAATCGGAGCTTCTTTGGTGGCGATGGGAAATGAAAACTTGACGTGGGAAAAATTGTTGACGTGGAATTTCCGTGCGGATATCGGGTTGTTCAATCGGGTGATGATAAAGTTTGATTATTATATCAAGAATACGAAAGATTTGGTGACAGAAGTTTCTTTGCCGCTTTCTTCCGGGTTCTCGGTCTACACGGATAACATTGGGGAAGTCGAGAACAAGGGATTCGAGGTGGATGTGAATTGGCGCGTGTATTCTACGAAGGATTGGGATGTTTCTCTTTTCGGAAACTTGGCGCATAACAAGAATAAATTGAAATCTATTTCCGAAACATTGAAACGATATAATGAGCGGATTGATGAATTTTATGCCGGGTACAAAGAGATTGCGGAAGGTTCGAAAATGCAAACGATCATGAGTACCATAAAGAAAAACGAACCGTATATGAAGCCTTATATGAAGTATGAGGAGGGAAATTCGCTGACGGCAATCTATGGAATGAAATCTATCGGTATAAACCCGGCGGACGGACAGGAAATCTACGTAAAACGTGATGGAACTTTGACTTATGATTGGTCATCTGTTGAACAACAAAAAGTGGGGGATTCAGAGCCTTGGGCGCAAGGTGCTTTCGGTGTTAATTTGCGTTGGCGAAATTTCACTATGTACACGACGTTCCTGTATGAATGGGGTGGAGATGCTTATAATAGTACTTTGATCAGTAACGTGGAGAATGTGGATTTGAACGCTTATAACGCTGATTACCGGGTGGTGTTGGATAGATGGCAGGAGCCGGGTGATGTGAGTCCGTTAAAGGCGTTGAAGGATCGGTATAATGTGACTCGTCCGACATCTCGTTTCGTGCAGAAAAATAATTTCGTGAACTTCAATTCCTTGTCTTTGAGTTATGACTTTAATCGCGAGTTAATCCGTCGTGTGGGACTGAGTACATTGAAATTGCAATTTAACATGAAGGATATCGACACGTGGTCGACCATCAAGCAAGAGATGGGGTTGTCTTATCCGTTTGCCCGGACGTTTACATTTACGTTGAATGCTAGTTTCTAACTAAAACAAAGAGAGAAATGAAAAAGTTAATATATCTGTTATTATTATTGCCTCTAGGTTTCTTCAATTCGTGTGATGAGTTCCTGGATGTATCTTCCAAGCAGGAGATGCTGCAAGATGAAACTTTTGAATCGCAAAATGGTGTTCATATGTACGTGAACGGGGTTTATCGTTTGTTGTCTGAAACTTCATTATATGGACGGGAATTAACATGGGGGCTAGCGAGTGTGTTGGGAAATAATTACAATTCTACCTCTTCAAGTAATTTGGGTACGAACTATTATAATGCTTCTAGATATACGTGGGAGTATTCTGGAGTACAAACAATTATGACTAATATTTGGGCTAAAGGATACAATGTGATTGCTAATTGTAACAATATTATTCAAGAGATTTCCAAGAAAGACACTTCCTTTTTCGAATTTGGAAGTATGGAGAAGAATATGATTTTAGGTGAGATGTATGGCATTCGTGCCATGATGCATTTTGATTTGTTACGTTTGTTTGCTCCTGCTCCGGTGACGAACCCGACAGGGTTAGCAATGCCTTACGTGACCACTTATCCGGATCATCAGCCTGAACACAAGAGTGTGAATGATGTGCTTGCAAGTATTATTGCCGATATGGAGAAAGCAAAAGGGATTTTGGCCCCGGTGGATACTATTTTTTGTTTGAGTTGGAACCAAAGTACTTCCGGACGGATCTACCAGTCGAGCTCGTATTCATCCGCTCCGCCTAATGATTTTGTAAGTTATCGGGGAATGCGGATGAATTATATGGCGGCTACGGGATTGTTGGCACGTATGTATCTTTATAAAGGGGATTATGACAAGGCTTATGAACGTGCGCTGGAAGCACTGGAATTTGTTGATGCCGGGTGGTATAGTTGGACAAGTAGTAGTTATCAATATTCATCTAATGCGGCTAGCCAATATCCTAAACGTTTTGACGAGTTATTACTTTGTTTTTCCAATAACAATAGCTATGATAACTGGGAAGCTTATACGACGGGTTCTTATGCCAAATGTTTTGTGATGAATGCTAATTACTTGGCATCTCTGTTTAAGGGAGATGAGGATGATTATCGTTTGCGCGGTATGTATGGAACGAATGGCGTGACCGGTCGGTACAACAATAATAAGCGTTGGTTGGTATGGGAACGCCCGCAATCCACTTCATCTTCGGTGTCTGCCTCTGTGAGTGATCAAGGTCCGCTATTGCCGTTATTGCGTTTTTCTGAATTGTATCACATTCAATTGGAATGTATGTTGCTGCACCGTAATGAACGACGTGAAGCCATTGAATTGCTGAATACCATGCGTGCAAAGCGAGGGTGTAAGTTGAAGATTGAACAAGAGACGACAAAAGAGGTATTGCTTGAAATCTTGTATAACGATATTATTCGAGAAACCTTGACAGAAGGGCAAACCTTTTTTATGTTCAAACGATTGAATCGGGATATTTATAACGGAGCTACTAATATAGAGATGAAACCTGAAAATTGGTATGCACCGCTTCCTGATGGCGAAACTTCATATTTATAATAAAATAAAAGTGTTATGAGAAAGTATTTGATTTATATTTTATTTTTATCGTTTTCGTGGAGCGTGAGCGGGTGTTCCGAAGATGATATTAAGTTATATAGCGACAAGGATTATATCCTGTTCACGAAATATATTCAAGATTCCACCAGTTTCTCTTTTCTTGCTTATCCTAACGTGGAACAAGCAGAGTATAAGTTGGAAGTAAAGTTGATAGGACTTCCCTCAGACAAGGATCGGGAATACAAGATTTCCGTGATGAAGGATTATACTGATACTCCGGATGGTACTTATATATTACCGGAAAAGTTTGTGATGGAAGCCGGTCAAGTGGTGGATACTTGTGTGATTGTTTTTAAAAAGACACCGGAACTCTCTAGCGTAGCCCGTCGTTTGACGTTGTGTCTGGAAGAAACTGAAGATTTTGCTTTAGGGCAAGCAGATCGTTTAGTGGCAATTATCAACGTGTCGAATATTATATTTAAACCGGATTGGTGGAACTCTACCGTGGAAAAAACTTGGTTGGGTAAGTATTCTGATATGAAGTACGAGTTATTTATCAAGATAAATGACGGAAAAGTAAACGTGAATGTTAATGATGCCAACGAGATTCGAACCTGTACACTGAAACTGAAAAACTACTTGAAGCAGATGGCGGAGAATGATCAGACCGTGTACGAGAAGGATGGTACCGAGATGAAGGTCGCTTATATTGGAGGTTAATTTTAAATAGGAAGATATGAAAAAGATAACGAAGTATATGCTATTATGTCTGATCGTCTTTGCGTTCGGGGCATGTTATGAAGATAAGGGTCATTATGATCATATTTATTCGAACATTGAAAAACTTAATTGTTATTCGAAACAGAATGTGTCTACGGTGACGTTGGGAGATACGGTAAAAATTTTCCCCACGATTACATGGGTGAATCCGGAAGTTGATACATTAGCTTATGATTATTTTTATGTTTTTAGTGGTGATACAATTTGTAGAGAACGGAATCTGATAATTGTTCCCGATGAAGTTGGTGCTCACATCGGTTACTTGATAGCGCAAGAACGTGCCACGAAACTGATGACAATGGTGAGCGTGAGTTATACCGTGAATTCACGTTTCAAGACCGGTTGGTTGATCTTGTCTGAAAAGGAGGGAAGGACGGCTTTGTCAATGCTTATTCAAACCCGGAATTATTATAATCTGGATGAAGGAGATGAGGGGTACGTGGATTACGAGAATGGTGATATCACGGAAAGTGGAGAGGTGTATGGCGGAGGGTATTTGTGTTCTTGGGAAGATGGTATCGATCTTTATCAAGAATTGCACCCGGATAGTCCGTTGGGTAGTAAACCGGTTTCCGTGGATATGGGTTGGGTCGGTTACAGTAATGATTACGCTGAGATCGTGGTAATCCAAGAGAATGGTGATAATTGGGTGTTGAATGCAAATGATTTTTCTAAATATTATGCTTTTAATGAAGATTTCGGTTCCGGGGTTGCCAGAGCTTTTGAACCGGTTCAGTTTATCGATGCGCTGACTTCTCACTATATGGTCGGGAAAGACGGATCTATTTATTGGAGAAAAATCGATGCATCAACAATGGATTCAAGACAATGCCGTTGGGAGAATCTGCTTTATTTCGGTAATAATGGGAAAATCACGAAAATATTTGATACATGGATCTATAAATTGGGAGCGATGCTGGTATATGATGAAACAAATAAAGCTATTATACCGGTTACTACGGTTGCACAAACTAGTGAATCTGCAGCGGCTCGTCTTTTGGATATAACTTATGGAGAAACGATACCGGATGGCTTTGTACTACTAGGGAATACCGGCGAGTATACTCCGGTTTATGTGGCTAGTATAGGATCATCCAGTGATTACAATTCATCGACACTATTTATGCTGTTGAAAAAGGGAGATAAACTTTATTCACAACAGTGCTATGCTTACGTGGATTATTATTCCGGTGTTTTTAAGATTTCTAAAATGCAGGCACCCGTAGAATTCCCGGCTGATGGTAAAGTGAATGAAAATTCAATTTACATGAAATGTAAATACGATAGTGATTATATGTTTGTGGCAGAAGGTAGCAGGTTGTATTTCTATGAAATGAGTATTCCGGAACGAGGTTTGAGATTGTTCAAGGATTTTGGTTCAAGGATTACAAGTGTTACTGAAAATCCGGCGAGTTGGATGATAGGTGTGGCGTTGGAAAATGGAGAGTTCCACTTGTTGGGTACGTACGATCGTTTCTTTACAGGAGAAGGTTTGGGAGAGCAAGCGACTTATCACGTGACAAAAGGTTTGGGTAAAATTACGGATGTCGTTTGGAAACCTAGTAGTTATGTCGGTTGGGCTTTCGGTTTCAATTACTAGTATTTGGAAAATGTATTGTGTGTGAAATTTAAATATGTGAATTAAGATTTATGGAAAAACCAATTGTAAAAATTGAAAATGTTTCTCATCGGTATAGTGTACAATGGGCAATACGGGATATTAATTTTGAAATACCTACCCGGGGAATTTATGGATTGCTGGGTTCAAACGGTGCGGGGAAGTCAACATTGATGAATATTCTTTGTGGCGTGTTGAGACAGACTGAAGGAGATATTTTTATAAAGGGAATAAATACAAAAGAAAATTCCGTTGCGGCGAAGCGTTTGATAGGTTTTTTACCTCAGAAACCTCCTTTGCATATGGACTTGACGATAGAGGAGTTCCTTTATCATTGCGCGGGAATTCGACTTATGCCTGATAGCGAGATTCCGGGAGCGGTGGAAAATGCTTTAACTGAGTGTGGGTTATTGCATTTCCGGAATCGCTTGATTCGTAATCTTTCGGGTGGTTACCAACAACGGGTGGGTATCGCTCAAGCAATTATTCATAGTCCCGAGTTGATTGTATTTGATGAACCTACAAATGGTTTGGATCCGAATCAAATTCTTGAAATCCGCAATCTGATAAAAAAGATTGCGGAGAACAGAACTGTAATTCTTTCAACCCATATGCTTACCGAAGTGCAAGCGATATGTAATCATATTCTTATGGTGGAAGAAGGTCATATGGTGTTCTCGGGTAGTGTGGATGAGTTTGACAATTATATTACCCCGAACACCGTATTCGTATCTTTACTTGATGCTCCGGCCCCGGAAGTGTTGATTGAAGTTCCCGGGGTAACAAGAGTGGAAGAGTTGGGGGGAACGAAGTTCCGGTTGATAGCCTCGGACGTGAATGATGTTATCGAACAAATGGTGGAATATAGTTATAAAAATGCTTGGCGCTTGAACGAGATACGCGTAGAGAAAAGTTCGCTTAATGCCATTTTTGCAGAATTGTCTAAAAAATCAAAGTAAAGGAAGAAATATGAAAGCTATAAAAAGAATTGCCCTGACGGAATTGCAGACTATGTTTTATTCACCTATAGCATGGTTCATCTTGATTATTTTCACGTTTCAGGCCAGCATGACGTTTGTGAATGCGTTTGAGGGGTATGTCGTTTCTCAAGAATTGGGACGTTACGTTTATAATGTGACCATGGGGACTTTTACCAATCCTTGGCGTGGGGGATTGTTTCCCGAAATTCAAGGGTATTTATACTTGTATATACCTTTATTGACCATGGGTATCATGAGTCGGGAGTTGAGTAGTGGATCAATCAAGTTGCTTTACTCGTCACCAGTGACGAATTTTCAGATTGTTATCGGGAAATTTATTTCAATAATGATTTATGCGCTTGTGATGATTGCGGTACTTGGTCTGTTCGTTATTTATGGTGTATGTTTCGTGCATGAATTTGATTTACCTCCGGTATTGGCAGGGTTGCTAGGGCTTTACCTGTTGATTTGTGCGTATGGAGCTATCGGGCTTTTCATGTCATCCTTGACCTCTTATCAGGTGGTTGCAGCGATGGGTACCTTTGCGGTATTTGCCGTGTTGAATTACGTGGGTGGTATGTGGCAGGATATCGCTTTTGTGCGGGATATCACGTATTGGTTGTCAATTCGAGGGCGTTCAGGTGAATTTATCAACGGTTTGCTTTGTAGCGAAGATGTAATTTACTTTTTGGTTGTTGTCGTTTTGTTTCTGACTTTTACTGTAATCAGGTTGACCGTGATACGTAAGAAAAAAAGTTGGTTCGTTAGTACTTCTTGGTATTTCTCGGCGATATTGATTGCTGTGTCGATTGGGTATTTGAGTTCTCGACCTACATTCATGTGTTATTATGATGCTACGCGGACTAAAGTAAATACCTTGACTCCGAATAGTCAGGAAATCGTGTCCAAGATGAAAGGGAATTTGACAATTACCACTTATGCCAACGTGTTGGATGAAGATCGATTTTTGTGGTATGGCTTCCCGAAAAGTGAGTTGAGCGATATCAAACGTTTCAAGCAATATACTCGTTTTAAGCCGGATATCAAGATGAAATATGTCCGTTATTATGCCAAAGGAAATAACGAGGAGGAGTTGAATAAGCGTTATCCTACTTTGAATGATCGCGAGAGGATGGTGAAAATCACCCAGAATTATGGTGTAGACTCTTCTATTTATCTTGATGTGAATGAAGTGAGCAAATTGGAAGATTTGTCGGGTGAAAATTATCGTTTCGTGCGAGTATTGGAAAGAGAGAATGGGCAGAAGGCATTTTTGCGTATTTATGATGATATGTATGTGTTCCCGTTCGAGACGGAAATTACCGCGGCTTTTAAACGATTGCTGATGGATTTGCCGCAAGTGGGATTCGTGGAAGGACACGGAGAACGTGATTGTATCAAACAAGGCGATAGAGATTATAATCGTTTTGCACAAGATAAGCCTTTCCGCTATTCTTTGATTAATCAAGGTTTTGATTTCAGACAAGTTACTTTAGACGAAGAAATTCCTGAAGATATCAATATTTTGGTTATCGCGGATGTGAGGGAGGTTTTGCCGGAAGCACATCGGAAGAATTTGGATGCTTATATTGCCCGGGGAGGGAATCTTTTGATAGCGGGAGAACCTAAGCGTCAGAAGTACATGAATCCTCTTGTGGAGCAATTCGGGGTTCGTTTTATGTCGGGACGTTTGGTGAGTCCAAGTGAGAATTTTCAGTCGGATTTTATCATGTCCAAGGTAACAAAAGAGGCAGCCGAGTTTTCTTACGAACTAAAAGACATGTATAGATATGGAAACGTGGCAACGATGCCTTCTACCGTGGGCTTGGATTTATCCGGAATACCGAATAGCGGTTTCAAGGTAACAGTATTGTTAGTTACTGATTCACTGAAAACCGTTTGGAATGAGGTTGAAAGTACGGACTTTGTAGATGAAATACCTGTGATGAATCCGGATAAGGGGGAGGTCGAATTGAATCAGGTTCCAACTATGGTTGCTCTTTCTCGCGCCGTGGGGAACAGGGAACAGAAAATTATTATCTTGGGAGATGCGGATTGCTTGAGTAACGGAGAGATCAGTATTTCTCGTAATGGGGTAGGAGCATCCAATTATTCTTTAATTACTTCCTCATTCTTTTGGATGTCAGATGGAGAAGTGCCTATTGATGTTCGTCGTCCGAAACTTCCAGATAATAAAGTCTATGTTACTAAGGGTGGAATGACTGTAACAAAAATTGTGTTGATAGGAGTAATTCCATTGATGTTGATTTTGTTTGCAAGCGTAATATGGATAAGAAGGAGAGGACGTTAATGTCTGGTTATAAAAAAAACCGCCTTGCTGAAAGGCGGTTTTTTTTATAACTAAATCAATTTTTTAGCAATGTCCTTGAGCGCACATAGCTTCAGCAACTTTGATAAAACCACCGATGTTTGCACCCTTAACGTAGTTGATCTTGTTACCTTCTTTGCCGTATTTAACGCAAGTATCGTGGATGTCTTTCATGATCTGAAATAGTTTTGCGTCTACTTCTTCTGCGGTCCAGCTATATCTCATTGAATTTTGACTCATTTCAAGACCGGAAACAGCAACACCGCCAGCGTTAGCCGCTTTACCCGGGGCGAAAGTAATGTGCTCGTTCAAGTAGTTAACAGCTTCTGCGGTACAACCCATGTTAGAAGTTTCAACAACCATTTGGCAGCCGTTAGTGACCAATTGTTTTGCATCTTCTTCATTCAATTCGTTCTGGATAGCACACGGGAATGCGATGTCGCATTTTACTTCCCACGGTTTGCGTTTCGGGATGAACTTAGCACCGAATTTCTTGGCGTAAGGAGCTACCACGTCGTTGTTGCTGGCTCGCAATTCCAACATGTAGTCAACACCTTCTTGTGTTAAGCCTTTCTCGTCATAGATGTATCCGTCAGGACCGGAGATGGTGACCAATTTGGCTCCCAATTGGACTAATTTTTGGGCGGTGCCCCAGGCAACGTTGCCGAAGCCGGAGATAGCTATCGTCTTACCAGCGATTTTCTCACCTTTCTCTGCCAACATATGTTGTGCAAAGTAAACGGTACCGTAACCAGTGGCTTCCGGACGTACTCTTGAACCACCGAATTCGCGGTTCTTTCCAGTCAACACGCCAACAAATTCGTTACGAATTCTCTTGTATTGTCCGAACAAATAACCGATTTCACGAGCTCCAACACCGATATCACCGGCAGGTACGTCAGTATCTGCACCGATATATTTGCAAAGTTCTGTCATGAAACTTTGACAGAAACGCATAACTTCGTTATCGGATTTGCCTTTCGGGTTAAAGTCAGAACCTCCTTTGCCACCTCCCATCGGGAGTGTTGTCAAAGAGTTTTTGAAAGTTTGCTCGAAACCTAAAAATTTCAATCCGCCAAGAGTCACTGACGGGTGGAAGCGTAAACCTCCTTTGTATGGTCCGATGGCACTGTTGAATTGTATTCTGTAACCGCGATTGATTTGTACTTCACCCTTATCATCGATCCAGGGCACTCTGAATATGATGACTCTTTCAGGCTCTACCATCTTCTCGAGGATTTTGTTAGCTTTATATTTCGGGTTTGCCTGATAGATATCCCATACAGTTTCGATCACTTCTTGAACAGCCTGGTGAAATTCTGTTTCGCCTACAGTTCTATCCTTTAAGGCATCCATGAATTCTTTAATCTCTGCTTTCATTTGAATATTGTTTAAGTAAGTTTATACGCAAGCGTTATAGGTTAAATGAGTGAATAACATTTACCGGGAAGTTGCGTGACAATCCCCTCCAATTCCAGTTTTAGGAGTAGAACTGACAGGTCGTGTACCGGTATCCGAGTGAGTTGATGAAGTTGGTCGATGTTCTGTTCTCCCGCCACTGTTAATGTTTGTTTGATAAGGTCTTCATCGTTTGATGCTGAAAAGAAATCAATGGTGGTCTGGCGTGGTCCCGTCGGGATAGGGTCCCAGTTTACGGCTTTCAGTATGTCCGAAACATTTTCCACGAGTGCCGCAATGTTTTGTTTTATCAGCATATTACACCCCGTGTAATTCGGGTCTTCCGGACGACCGGGTATAGCAAGCACTTCCCGGCTGTAAGATAAAGCCTGGCGTGCAGTCGACATGGCACCGCCTTTCACTGGAGATTCAGCCACGAGTACTGCCTCGCTCATGCCTGCCACGATTCGATTGCGTTGAAGAAAGTTCGTGGGATGAATGGGGGCGCAAGTCGGGAATTCCGAGAGTAGCGTACCTCCTTGTGCCAGTATTTTTTCCGCTATATTTTTATGAGATGCCGGGTAGACCATGTGCAACCCGTGCCCGAGTACGGCTTGCGCCCGTAGCCCGAGCCGAAGGCAGGCGGAGTGGGCGGCAATGTCAATCCCGTAGGCAAGCCCGCTGATGATATTAGGGCGGTATCCCATGTCTGCCAGTTGCTGAAGAATGTTGCCCACGCGGTTTTTGCCCAGTTCCGTTGCCTTGCGAGTTCCCACGATGGCGATATTCTTGGTTTCATCGGCTTCCAGCGTTCCCTTGTAGAATAGAACGAGAGGGGCATCTGCGCAATGCTTTAGCAGGCGGGGATAGTGAGGGTCTTCAATCCCGCAGATCTGGATATGGTGTTTTTCCATGTTTTTCAATTCCTCTTCTGCCTGTTGCAGCCATAGCGACCGTTCCGGTTGTATATTCGTCAGGTGGGTTTCTTTGAAAAGGAGCTCGATATTCGCATCGCTTTCTTGAAAGAATCCGGTTATGCCCCCGCATTGTAGAAATAACGGGGAGTACAGAGCGTTGTTTAACCTGGGAGCCATCGTGATGGCTACTCGTGTCAGGATTGAGTTGTCATTATTCATGCCGCTGGTCGTTTTAATGAATAGGTTCAAAGTTATCTTTTTATGGCGAGAAAACCTATTAATTTTAAATTTAATGATTTTAGATTTTAAATTGGATAATATTTATAACTTGCTTAGCGAGGGTATTTTTGATTAATGCGTAAAATAATGTAATTTTGTGAAGAAATACGGGATAAATGGAGCATATTGTATTTACAACGGATTCGAGCATGGTTCTTGCCGACTTGTTACGAGGTGTCAGGCATGAACAATTGTTTATCGTGGCGGATAAGCACACGGTAGGTTTCTGCGATAAGTTGCTGGAAAAGGTGGATTGGATACCGTTGAACGTGGCGGTGGTTGATTGCGGAGAGGAAAACAAATCGCTGGATAGTGTAGCCCGTATCTGGTCTGTCCTGAGTAAACGAGGAGCTCGGCGTTCTTCCATTCTGTTGTGCGTGGGGGGAGGTATGGTGACGGACATGGGTGGATTTGCTGCTTCGACTTTTAAGCGGGGAATGCGTTGTATTTATGTGCCTACCACGTTGTTGGCTCAGGTGGATGCATCGTTAGGGGGGAAGACTGGAATAAATTTTAACGGGTTGAAGAACGAGATCGGTATTTTCAAGGAGCCGGAACGGGTGATTATTGATGTCATGTTTTTGAAGACTTTGCCCATGCGGGAGCGGATGGCTGGTTTTGCCGAGATGTTGAAGCATGGTTTGTTGTCTGATGTGGAGTATCTGGACCGGTTGTTGACCTGTGGTAGGAATGAGCCTGACCGGGAAGAATTTCTTGATTTGCTCAAGCGATCGATTTCCGTCAAGAGTGAAATCGTGACTTTAGACCCGTTGGAAAAAGGGGTGCGGAAAGCCTTGAATTTCGGGCACACGATAGGGCACGCTATTGAAAGTTGTTCCGTCATGCGGCAGGAAAATTTGTCGCACGGGGAGTCGGTGGCGTTAGGGATGATCGCGGAATTGTATCTTTCCGTGCGGGAGAAAGGCTTCCCGGAAGAGATATACCATCGGGTGCGTGATTTTATAAAAAGGTATTATCCCGCTTATCCGGTCATGGAATATGCCGATATGTTGTGCGAATTGATGTCGCATGACAAGAAAAATGATCGTGAAGGGTTGAATTTTACACTTCTCGAGAACGTTGGACAGTTTTCTGTTGATAATTATTGTTCGAGGGAACTGGTAATGGAGGCTTTAAGGCAAATATAAGATTGTAAGGATGGATAAAGTTATCGTTTTGGCACAGAGAAAGATAGAGGGTGTGGTTATTTTGCCAGCATCCAAGAGCGAGTCTAACCGGGCTCTCGTTTTGAGCGCATTGGCGGGTAGCGGGATACCGGAGAATCTGTCTGATAGCGATGATACCCAAGTGTTGACGGAGGCGTTGAAGCAGGCGGGGGGGCTCGTGGATGTTGGGCATGCCGGTACTTCTATGCGTTTTCTTGCGGCTTATTTTGCCTTGCGGGAAGGGGTGTGGGAATTAACCGGGTCGGAACGGATGAAGCAACGTCCGATAA
Source organism: Butyricimonas synergistica DSM 23225 (assembly GCF_000379665.1). GTDB lineage: Bacteria > Bacteroidota > Bacteroidia > Bacteroidales > Marinifilaceae > Butyricimonas > Butyricimonas synergistica. Next base: position 215,134 of record NZ_KB903369.1, read on the forward strand.
AAGTGCTGGTGGAGGCTTTACGGGAGTTGGGGGCGAAGATCGAATATCTGGGACGGGAGGGCTTCCCTCCCTTGTGGATTGGTAATTCCGTGTTGAAGGGAGAGCGGACGATCAGCCTGGATGCTTCCGTGAGTAGCCAATATATTTCGGCTCTGATGATGATTGCACCTTTGTTGAAGGGGGGGCTTGTGATCGATTTGAAGGGGAAGGTCGCTTCTGCGGATTATATTCGCATGACGGCAGAGATGATGCGTCGCTTCGGGGTGGACACCGACTTCGAGGGAAAACGGGTGGCAATCCCGGAAGGCGTGTACACGCCTGTTTCTTTCCGGGTAAGTGCCGATTGGAGTGCCGCTTCTTTTTTTTACGAGTTGTTGACTATTGCCGGGGAGGGGGAGATTTTCCTTCCAGGTCTGTATATCGATAGTTTACAAGGTGATGCCCATCAAGTTGATTTGTGGCGACAGTTGGGTGTAACCACGGAAAAAGTAATTGGAGGGGTTCGCCTGTCGGCTAATAGCGATCGTGTTGCCCGTTTTGAGGCTGATCTGTCGGGGATGCCGGATGTGGCTCTTCCCGTGATTGTGGCTTGTTGTTTGTTGGATATTCCCTTTCATTTGACGGGGTTGGATACGTTATATATAAAGGAGTGTGACCGGGTGATGGCTGTCATGCGGGAGGCTGGTAAATTAGGGTATGGTTTACAAGTTCCTGCGCGTGGCGAGTTGTGTTGGAACCGGGAGCGGAATGCATGTACGACGTTGGAGATCGATACTTACCAGGATCACCGGATGGCAATGGCGTTTGCTCCTGCCGGGTTGAGGTATTGCGGGTTGACCGTGCGGGATGCCGATGTGGTTTCTAAGTCGTTTCCCGGTTTTTGGGAACAATTTTATCATTTAGTGATGTGATATTTATGGTGTTTTGTTACTATCTATCTGTTTTTTATTTTGATAAAAACTTTTTTGCTAAAATATTTGTTTGAACCGGAAAAAAGCAGTAATGTTGCATCGTTGATTGCGGTTGAAAAATTCAGCCGTTGTGTAGATGTGTAATCTTACTTTAAAATATTTTATTATGAATGTAGCAAAAGTAATGGCTGACCTGGAAGCCAAACACCCAGGTGAAAAAGAATTCCTTCAGGCGGTACACGAAGTGTTGGAATCAATCGAAGAGGTTTACAACCAACACCCTGAATTCGAGAAAGCAAAAATCGTTGAACGTATGGTAGAGCCGGATCGTATCTTTACTTTCCGCGTGGCATGGGTAGACGATAAAGGTGAAGTTCAGACCAACTTGGGTTACCGCGTACAATTCAATAGCGCTATTGGACCGTACAAAGGCGGGCTTCGTTTCCACAAGGCAGTTAACCTTTCTATGTTGAAATTCCTCGGTTTCGAGCAGACTTTCAAAAACGCTTTGACGACTCTCCCGATGGGTGGTGGCAAAGGTGGTTCTGATTTCGATCCGGTTGGAAAATCAGATGCTGAAATCATGCGTTTCTGCCAAGCTTTCATGTATGAATTGTGGCAAAATATAGGTCCTGATACCGATGTTCCTGCTGGTGACGTTGGTGTTGGCGGTCGTGAAATCGGTTATATGTACGGAATGTACAAAAAACTTGCCCGCGAATATAATACTGGAGTATTGACCGGTAAGGGTGCAACTTGGGGTGGTTCTATCCTCCGTCCGGAAGCTACCGGTTTCGGTGCTCTTTACTTCACGCAACACGTTTTGCACACTGCAGGTAAAGACATCAAGGGTAAGACTGTAGCACTTTCCGGTTTTGGTAACGTGGCTTGGGGTGCTGCAACCAAAGCTATCGAACTTGGAGCTAAAGTTGTCGCTATTTCCGGTCCTGACGGTGTTTGCGAAATCGCTAACGGTATCACCAAAGAGATGATCGACTATATGCTCGTTATGCGTGCTTCTAACCAGAATCGCGTTGAGATGATGGCTGAGAAATTCCCGGGACAGGCTAAATTCACTGCCGGTAAGAAAGCTTGGTCTGTAAAATGTGATATCGCATTGCCTTGCGCATTCCAGAACGAGTTGAACGGTGACGATGCTAAAGAATTGATCGCTAACGGAACATGGTGCTGCTGCGAGGTTTCCAACATGGGTTGTACTCCGGAAGCTATCCACGCATTCCAATCTAACGGTATTCTCTTTGCCCCGGGTAAGGCAGTTAACGCTGGTGGTGTTGCTACCTCTGGTCTTGAAATGACTCAAAACGCTGCTCACCTCGGTTGGTCAGGTGAAGAAGTGGATGCTAAACTTCACTTCATCATGACTTCTATTCACGAGGCTTGCGTTAAATACGGCAAGCAAGCTGACGGTCATATCGACTACGTGAAGGGTGCTAACATCGCAGGGTTCATGAAAGTGGCTACTGCTATGCTTGAACAAGGTATCATCTAATCCTATTTCTTGTAAATAGTTTTGATCGAGATATTAAAAACTTGGCTGCAACAAATTTCGGTTTGTTGCAGCTTTTTTTTGAAGAAAAAAAAGCATAACTTGCCATCCCAATTATACAGGGAGACAAATGTTATTGAGTCAGTTAAACCAAGGTGATGAGAGGGCTTTTAAGAAGTTGTTTGATAGCTTTTTTGCGTCGTCGTGCGCTTTCGTGAACCGGTATATTCAAGAGCACGAAGCCGTGGAAGATGTTGTGCAGGAAACTTTCATCCAGATCTGGGAGAAGCGGGGTATTTACTCGGATATGATTTATTTCAAGGCGTATTTGTTCAAGGCTCTCCGTAATAACGCTTTGTATTATTTGCGGCAATACCAGGAAAATGAGGAGGTTGATCCTTCCATCGAGGACAATTCGGATAACATCTTGAATGCTATTATTGAGGAGGAGGTGCATCGGGAAATCATCCGGGCGATTGATAAATTGCCTACCGAAAGACGGCGGATCGTGGAAATGAGCATGGGAGGGTGTTCACAAGAAGAGATCGCCGAGAAATTGCATGTATCTATAAACACGATCAAGACTCAGAAAAGAAAAGCTTATGCTTTTTTGCGGGAAGAGTTGAAAAATTTGTTCATATTTTTCCTTGTTATCATGAATTTATAAAAAAATCGAGTTTCCAGTCACCCCTAAATCATGTTTTTGCATATTATATACAAAACAATGAGAAAATGACATGGAAAAATATAGAGAGTCGATAGAATTAGCGGAACAAATCACGAAATATCTGAAAGGAAAACTTTCACCGGAGGAGGAGGTTGAATTGAAAAAACGCCTACACGATCGTCCGGATGGAGAGGGACTTTTGCTTCGGGTTCGGGATGAACAGTTGATTGCGGCCAAGAAAGAAATGTATGATTCGTTCAATGCGGATAAAAGTTGGGAGAAGATCCGGAAAGTTACGGGTAGAAGGTCTTCGAGGATGCTATACCGGGTGTTCCGGTACGCGGCAATTTTTGTATTGCCTCTTGCCGTGGCTGCTTCAATCTTTTTCAGCAATAGAAGTAAGCAGGCAAATCATCCCCGGTATATCGTGGACGCCTATTTTGAATCTCATAAGACGATGCTGGAATTACCCGGGGGAGTACGTATTGCCTTGGATACAACGAAAAATGTGACGAGTGAGTTGAATGATTTTGGTGTCACAATGGCTGAAGGGCAAGGGTTGGATTATTCCGGATTGGATTCCGTGATGGATGCGAAGGTGGAGTATCATAAGATAGTTGTGCCCCGGGGAGGGGAATATAATTTGAAGCTGGCAGACGGCACGAGAGTCTGGATGTTTGCCGAATCGGAAATTCGTTTCCCGACTCGTTTCAAGGGAAGCAAGCGGGAAGTGTATTTGTCCGGGGAGGCTTATTTCGAGGTGCGTCACGATCCCGCGCATCCTTTCTACGTGAAAACAAAATCGCTTGACGTGAAGGTGTTGGGAACGAGTTTTAACGTGAAAGCCTATAATAATATGGACATCGTGGAAACGTCGCTGGTGGAAGGTATGGTAAGTTTGAAAGATAACGTGTTGCGCCCGAATATGCAGGCTGTTTTTCACAAGAACACGGGGGATTTCTCTTACCGGGAAATAAACGGGGAGAGCTATCGCTTGCGAAAAGAACGGGTGTTCGTGTTTGACGAGGAGCGGCTGGATGATATTTTGCAGGAGATGGCGCGTTGGTATGATTTCGAGATTTTTTACCAGAATCCGGAGATGGCAGATAAACGGTTCGGTTTTAAACTGGAAAAATACGAGCAGGTGGAAACTCTTTTAAATATTTTGGAATTGACCGGGGAAGTGAGGTTTGTGATGAAGGGAAAAACTTTGACCGTGATGAGTGGAACTTAGTATTAGCTGGTATAAATAAAAAACGGGTAGCGGAAATTTTGTGGTGATTATTTCCTGCCACCCATTTGGTTAAATTCAAAATCAATTTAATTTTTCAAAGTTATGAAAAAAAATCTTTGGACGTGGCTCCTGCACGATAAAAAAAAGGAGAAAAGTGCTATTTGCATGAAAATTTGCCTGTGTCTAGCATTCATTTTGGGCGGTGGTATGCTCAATAATACCTTTGCACAAACGGAGAAACTGACCTTGAAAAGGGAGAATGCCTCGATGTTGGACATCATTTTTGCCGTGGAGAAGCAAAGCAAGATGACGTTTGTGTATAGCATGGACGCGGTGAATAAAATCGGGAAGATCACGATTGACGTGAAGGATGTGTTGATCGACAGCGTGATGAATGTTTGTTTGAGGAAAACCGATTACACGTATGCATTGGAAAAGAATGTTGTCGTGATCAAGAAAAGAGAAGCCGACGCGAAGGATAAAACGGCTATCGCGAACAAGAAAAGGATTGTTTCCGGTAAAGTATTGGATAAGCGGAATGAAACTTTGCCGGGAGTCTCCGTTTATATTAAGGGGACGACGATAGGCGTGGTTACTGACGTGGACGGTGTCTATAAAATAGAAGTGCCGGCTTCAACCCAATCTTTGCAATTCTCTTTTGTCGGGATGAAAACTCAGGATGTGAAACTGGGGCAAAATAATGTGGTTAATGTGGTGATGGAAGAGGATGTTTCAGATTTGGACGAGGTGACTGTTGTCGCCTATGGTGAACGGAAAAAGAGGGAGTTGATCAGTTCCGTGTCATCCGTGAAAGCGGAAGATTTGGACGAGCTCCCATCGGCAAGTTTGGAAACATTGCTTCAGGGACACATGGCCGGGGTGGAAGTGAATAATATTTCCGGTTCTCCCGGTGGCGGGGGATCTCAGGTCGCTATTCGCGGTTACAACTCGTTGATGCAGGGTATGACGGATAACACGCCGCTATATGTCATTGATGGCGTTCCCGTGAATTCATTTACCTCTCCGGTAACGGGTACGAATACTTTGGCAGAAATTGATCCATCGACGATTGAGTCGGTTGAGGTATTGAAGGATGCGGCTTCCGCCGCTTTGTACGGGTCGCGTGCCAGCAATGGCGTAATTCTTATCACGACGAAGAAAGGACGTGCCGGACGGGGTAAATTTACGGCTAATGTGTCGCAGTCTTGGTCAATTCTTCCAGAGACTCCTTACCAGGTGATCGGTCACGGGGAGCGGATGGCGCATATTCAAGCTTTGCGTGCTCGCCGGAAAGCTTATCAGGATCGCCGGACAAGGGAATATATTATCCCTACATCTTATAATGATGTGTATGGTACGGCGGGGGTCTACGATTATTTCTGGAATAATGGTTACAAGATCAGCGAGTCTTATGTTGATGGGGATCGTATTTTGCACGATAGCTTGAACCCGTTCTATAATAACGCGACTAATTGGTGGAAGCATAGTTTCCGGACAGGAAAGATTTTGAATGCAAACTTGCAGGCATCAGGCGGGTCGGAAACTTTTCAATATATGGTCGGGCTGGGATGGTATGATGAGAAGGGAATCATGTTAGGCAGTGATTTCTCTCGTGTAAACATGATCAGTAATTTGCGGATCGTCCCTCGCGAGAGATTGACGGTGGATGCCCGTTTGTATTTGGCTTACACCGATCGTAGCAAAGGTGCGGCGAACACCTCTTTTAGTCAGGCTACGGCTTTTGAAGGTTTGACGGTGGACCCGAAAGTGAATTCATCCCTTTACCCGGGTAGCGGGGCCGTGTTGGACGAAACATTGAAACGTTTGAACGAAACTTCCGAGAAGAATTTTACTTATCGGGTGCGGGCGAATATGGGACTCTCGTATAACGTGTTACCCGGGTTGGATTTGTCGACTACTTTAGGAATTGACTTCACGCAATCCAAAAAGAATGGTTTCGAACCGAGCTATTTGAATCCGGATGATTTGAGTAAATCCACGGGAGAAACTGCAAGTTCCACGATGTTGACGAACGAGAATTTGCTCCATTATAGCAAATCTTTTAACGAGATTCATAATCTGGATGTGATGTTGGGAATGTCTTACACGAGAGAGGCTTCTGATGCATTGAAAGGTTGGGGCATGGGTTCCCCCAGTGATTATTTGAAATATGTTACTGCCGATTTTCAAGACATTATCAGTATTAACGGGCAACCCACGGCCATGAAGAATTACGAGTCGGATTTCGAGGAGTCCGTTATGTTGAGTTATTTCGGGCGTTTGGCATATAATTTTAACAAGAAGTATTTGACGGAGTTTACCGTGCGTCGGGATGGTTCTTCCGTGTTTGGGGAGAATGTGCGTTGGGCGACCTTCCCTTCGGTCGCATTGGGATGGGCTTTTTCTGAGGAGTCGTTTATGGAGCGTTTTTGGTGGTTGAGCTATGGAAAGATTCGCGCTTCCTGGGGAAAACAGGGAAAAGCTTTTCGGGATCCTTATTTGGCGCATGGGGTGATGGCTTCCGGGAATAGTTTTATGGGGACGTTAGGAATGGTTCCGACAATGATGTTGGCAAGTGATTTGACCTGGGAGGAATCCGACCAGTATGATATCGGCCTAGATGTGGATTTGTTTGACTATCGGTTGAAATTCAAGTTGGATTACTATTATAAATATTCGACTTCTTTGTTGCAATTGGTGCAATTGCCGGGAAACGTTTATTATCATACCTCGGCAATGCAGAACGTGTTGGAAATTTCCAACGAGGGCTTGGAGTTGGAATTATTGGCCGATATTTTGCGTGACGGTCCGGTGAAGTGGCGTGCCCGTTTTAATATTTCCCGGAATTGGAACCGTTTTGAAAAGACAAACACGGGGATGGATTTGACGACTGCCGTTATCGGTCGCCCGGTGCAAGGTGTGTATGCTTACAATGATTTGGGTATTGTTGAACACGAGAACGAGATTCCCGTGTATGTCGATCGTTGGGGAAATAAGAACCCGTTAAATAGTGGGTCTGCAGAAAATCCAATTACACCCGGTATGCGTTTATTGGAAGATGTGGACGGTAATGGGAGAATAGGACAGGAAGATTTGGTATATGTGGCTTCAGCCTTGCCTGTGGCTCACGGTGGATTCGCGAATGAATTGAAATGGAAAGGTTTTGATTTGAACGTTTTGCTTACTTATAGTTTAGGACGGCATATTATGAATGCTTACGCGACCCCACCCTCTTACAGGTCAATTAGATACAAGGATTCCCCGTTGTTCACGAACGTGGAGAATGCTACTTTCTGGAACAAGCCTGGGGATAAGGCGGATTGGCCTACATTGACGGCTTCCACGAATGGTTACGTGGGGCAATTTGATGGACAATACCGTTCTAATATTGAGAAAGTGAATCACTTGCGTTTGAAACAATTGACCTTGGGGTACAATGTGCCCAAAGAGTGGTTGAAAAAGGTGAATATTGAGGGAGTTCGTTTGTTCCTCACGGGAGAGAATCTTTTTTTGTTGACGAATTATTCCGGTTTGGATCCGGAAACGGTGAATCCGGCCAAAGGGGGTATTGATGATTTTTCCAATTATCCGTTGGCTCGTAAATTTACTTTAGGTTTGACTTTAAACTTTTGATCATGAGAAAGATATTCTTATTAATTGTCGTGGCGTTGGGTATTTCTTCGTGTAGCGATTTGTTGGATGTAACGCCGGAGAATGCCGTTACCTTTACCAATTTTTACAAGTCCGAGTCGGATTTGAATTCCGTGTGCGCTCAAATGCATTCTTTTATGAAAAGCGTGGGAGCGGCAGAGAACTTGCACGTGAAGATGGGGATGATTTTTGATCATACTTCGGTAGCTTCTTATTCCGACGCAAAGAAGTTATTGCCGAGTGCTATTCTGAATAATATTCAAACGAAATGGAAAGGGCATTATGACGTGATTCATTTTGCGAATTTGATATTGGATAATATCCATCGGGTGGAGAATTTGGCGGATGATCGGAAGAATTTCTATTTGGGACAGGCGTATTTTGCTAAAGGGTTCATGTATTTCCGTCTGGCTCAGGACTGGGGACATGCCGTGATCACGAAGGATAGTGAGTCGCAGGCGATTCTGGGAAATAGTACTGATCAAGAGGTGTTGGTGGAAGCGATCCGGAATGCGGAATTGGCAGAAAAGGCGTTGGGTAAATTCGAGGAGTTGGTCGATTTGAACGGGAATGCCTTGCCTTCCAAGCAATACGGGAGTAAAGGTGCTGCCGTCGCTTTGTTGGCACATGCTTACGCATGGAAGGGGGCGATGATCGAGCTTTACGGTTGGAAAGATGACGCGAAGGCAGCTTACGAGAAGTCGATAGAATGGGCTACCGTTTTGATCGAGGATAAAGCGGGAAATTACGATTTGGAAACTGTGGAGAATCTTTGTCGCAACAGTTTAAGAGGCTATGGTAGCGAAAATATATTTTCGCTGGCATTTGACGAGTATGCTTCATCTTTCCCGATGACTGTATCCCTTGCCCGATTTCTTACAACGTGGCCGGTGAATACAACAGCTTCGGAGGCTGCCGTGAAGACGCGAACTTATGCGGTGAAAGCTTCCCGTATCCAAAATATGTATGAACTTCAAGACGAACGACGCCACAGCTTCTTTTATAAGTTGGATTCCATGGCAAACGAGGATGTGAATGTAACGGGCGGTTATGCCTACGTGTACAAGTGGAGAGAAGGGTTTTACAAAACATCTGTTACTGGTAGTGTTTCTATGACAAGCGTGGCTGCCGACTACGTGGTATGGCGTTTGGCAGACATTTATCTGTTGCGTGCGGAGTGTTACGCGAAATTGGGAGATGCCCGGGCGGAGGAAGATTTGAACATGATTCGTCGTCGGGCAAAAGCCACGGAGTATCCGGCTCCGGGCGATGGAGATATTCGTATGGCTATTTTCCGGGAACGGGAGAAGGAGTTGATTTACGAGGGACATCGCTATTACGATGCCGTGCGTAATAATTATCTGACGGAATTGGATCCGGTGTATGCCGAGTTGTCAAAACAGGATATTCAAGACGGTGTGCTTTATTTGCCGATTTATCAGGATGCTTTCGAGATGAATGATATTTTAAGACAGAATAGATATTGGTTTAAGTTTGAATAATTAGTGAGATATGAAAAAGATATTATGGGCGGTATTGATCGCGATAACAACGGTGGCTTGTCAGACTGATTATAACATGGACAACACGGGGTTGGCAAAAGGCAAGTTTGCTGGAACTATGTATGAGTATTTCCATTCCGATTCGTATAACTGGGATTCATTGCTTATCATGATAGATAAGGCCGGGTTGCAGAATTTGTTTAACGGGCGGGAAGCCGGTTACGAGGAGATCACGTTTTGGGGACCGACCAATCACTCGATTCGTCGTTGGATGCTGGAGGCACCGAAGCCGGGTGAAGCTGCCAGACCCCGGCGTTTGGAGGAACTGACTCCGGAAGAGTGTCGCAAATTTGTAATGGCTCACGTGGTAAAGGGAAAAACGATGTTGAACGATATTCCCCGCGGAACCGTCAGTATGGAAGGTACTTCCGGTGGAATGGTTATGACCGGAGGGGATGAGAACAATGAAATGTGGGTGTACACGGAGCAATTGCCTTATAACGGGGTGATCGGTGTAGGTGCCGTGGTCATAAAGATTCGCTCGTTGAGAACGAAAACGGATATTGACATCGCTTCTTGTAATATCGAGCCGACCACGGGCGTGGTACATTCCTTGCACCCGAATTACACGTTGGGAGAGTTGTGAAATGGTTGTGAAATGATGAAAATTAGAATGAAATGAAACAATTATATGCTATGATGTATTTGTGCATCTTTTTCTTGGTGGGATGCCATGACACGAAAATTGGTTATTTGAAAGCGGATAACGCGGCTTACGGTACCGACTCGTTGATTATTCGCAAGGAGTTGGATATCAAGAATGCGGATGATAAAAAGCGAATCGAGAAAGAGATCCCCTGGTTGACGGAGAACATACAAGGAGTGTTGGGCACCGCACCGTTGCGCTATCGTTTGGTGAGTGTAAAAGCTGCCTCTGCTGAAGCGGAAGCTATTTTCAAAAAAGAATTTAAAGTCCGCGGGGGAGGAATGATGGAGCTGCCTCTTTACACGGAGTTGCCTGTCGGGCGTTACGTGGTGACGTTACAAGTGTACAACGAGGATTATAGTGTGAACTTAGAGGATATTTATAAATTTATAGTGAGAGAGAAATAATGAAAGCATTGATTATAATCGTGGTATGGCTCCTGATGGGAGGAAATATTTTCGGTCAGGGAATAGAGTTCTTTTCGGGTACTTTGGATGAGGCGTTTGAACGAGCTAAGGAAGAGAAGAAATTGGTTTTTGTTGATTTTTACGCGGATTGGTGTGGACCTTGCAAGCAATTGGCTCAAGATGTATTCACGAAGCCTGAGGTAGGAATATATTACAACGAGAAGTTTATTTGCGTGAAAGTAAATGCGGAAGAGGTTTCCAATAAGGTTTATGTGAAGAAATATAAGGTAACATCCTTGCCGACACTGGTATATTTACAACCGGACGGGAAATTGGTTTCTTCGGTTTCCGGAACAATGAGCGTGGAGGATTTTATTATGGAAGGTCGGATTGTTGCTGGCGAGGAGTTGAGTTTTGAAGCGTTGTATGCCAAGTATAAGGCAAATTCCAAGGATATGAAGTTATTGCAGCAGGTGCTTGTACGGGCACCTGGTTTCGTGAGTGTGTTGGAAAAGCCCGTGGATAAGCAGAAATGGGTTACTCGCGTGGAAGATTTGTACAAGAAGTATATTACCACGAAACCGATCGAAGAGTTAATCAATAAAGATGACTTTAAAATTGTTCGCACTTTCCATAAAATGGATGGGAAAGAAGATCCGTTCCTGGAAAAAATGATAGCCCATTTGGACGAGTATATAGAGAATGTCGGGAAATACGCCGGTGCTTATTTATTGGAGTATAACAATAAAATGACTTCTCGTTTGGCTCGTTCCGGTAAGAAGGAGTACGAGAAATACGTGGAACGGGTGAGGGGGGATATGAAAGCTGCCTATGACTTGATGCCGGAACGTAACGTGAGTCCGTATGACCGTATTAAATATATGTACGACGGAGAGTATTTGATTTACTATAAAAAGGATGGAGAGGCGTATATGGAGTTGCAGGAAAAATACCTTAAAGAATTGGGGGATCAGGTAAATGATACGGATTATGGCAATGTCGTGCAAAATCTTTACGTGGGCACAAGTGGAAAAATTTCAACGGGATTGCATCAAAAAGCAGCCGATATGATTGTTAAAGCTTTGCAATATCCGAATATTGCCCTGATGAATAAGTTGAATATGATCGTTTTATTGGGAGATGCCAATCGGGAATTGGAGAAATACGATGAAGCTAAAAAATGCTACAATCAGGCATTCATGGAGTCCATGCAGTTGGAGCAGAAGATGACTCAACAAGCCGTTCAGATGACAATCAAGAGAAAGTTGGCGGCATTGGATTTGCAGAAAAAATAGTTGTGTTTTGAGATTAGGATAATGTTTTAATTCATAAATTTGTAGTACACAAAAATAAAACACACTATGAAAAGCACACTAATTATGGTAATGGGGCTGGCTCTTGCGTTTGTGGGATGCCAGCCTAGGGTTCAGGATCTGAACGTGAAACAGGAACACTCGGAAGTGACCTCGGAAGATTGTGACATTCAGATCGACCGTTCGGTTTTCTCTGCTGCAGACGAGGCTGTTAACAAAAGTTGCATGGTATTAAACGGCAAAATCGAGAAGTTGGTAAACGACTTGAGGGATAGCCTGCGGGCGGATGCCACGGAATTATTCCAAACATTCGCGGATAAACCGGATGAACGTCCGAATTGGAAGTATGAATTGATGGTTGACGATAGCGTGTTTATGGCTACCGACCAATTTATCAGCGTTCGTTTAAGGGTTTATACCTTCACGGGAGGAGCGCATGGAATGACGGTATATCATTCATTTAATTATGATGTGAAAAACCAAAAGTTCCTGACGAACAAGGAAATCTTGAATTATGCCAATGCCGCCCAGATTAACACGCGGCTGAAGGCTAATTTTAAGAATCCGGATGGTTGCTTTACGATGGAACCTACATTAGACTTAGTGGGGGCAATCAATTTTAATGCAACATCAGTTTATTTCTTGTACGGACAATACGTGCTCGGGGCTTATGCTTGTGGTTCCGCTGAAGTTGTTGTTCCTCGTACTGCCTTGCAAGGAGATTTGTTGATAAAATAATCATTCGTTTTAGTACGTGAAAGGTCTACAAAATCCGTTCGGATTTTATAGACCTTTTTTTTGTTCATCACTACTGAACAATATAATTCAGTAGTAATGAAGATATCATTTATTTCAGTAAGGCTACACTTTCAACCAGGCGGATAAATTCTTTCCGGTAACCTTCCGGGTCGTAACGGGTGGCTTTACGGGCGAGGAAGATAACGTCGTCATAGGTCAAGTTGTTTTTGTACTTGGAGTCTTGCAACAGCATCCCGAATCCTGCTACGGCTGCCGAGAATCGGAAGTTCTCGGAAGCGTTGTTCAACGAAGTGTTTTTGTCTATGGCAGAAACCTCCATTTTGGAACTTTTGTCTGAGTCCGGTTGTTTGTACCGGAGTTTCAACGTCAGGAGTTCCGGGCTATCTGTTAGTGATTTCTTTTCTTCTTTCTTCTCGGTTTTCTGGTATTTCAGCGGGTCTATGTCACCTAGTAGGTTACTCTTCACACCGACAGGGATAATCTCGTACAAGGCTGTCACGCTATGTCCGGCTCCCATTTCCCCGGCATCCTTCGTGTCGTCGTTAAAATCTTTGTCTTCCAGCAGGCGGCTTTCGTACCCGATTAAACGGTAAGCCTGTACCTTAGCAGGATTGAATTCAACTTGGATTTTCACGTCTTTGGCAACCGTGAACAGAGTGCCGCCGAATTCGTTGACTAAAACTTTCTTGGCTTCCGTCAGATTGTCGATATAAGCGTGATTCCCGTTACCTTTTTCTGCCAGCGTTTGTATCCGGTTGTCTTTGTAATTACCCATGCCGAAGCCCAGTACGGTAAGGTAAATGCCGGAGGAACGTTTGATTTCGATCAGTTTCTCGAGTTCTTGGGGAGAGGAAGGACCGATGTTGAAATCGCCGTCCGTGGAAAGAATAATCCGGTTGTTACCGCCTTTGATAAAGTTCGCTTCGGCAATCCGGTAAGCTCTTTGTATGCCGTCGCTGCCAGCAGTACCGCCTCCGGCGTGCAGGTTCTCGATAACGGAGAGTACCTTTTGCTTATCTTCGCAAGAAGTGGAAGGAAGTGCCTCTTCCGTGTGGTTAGCATAAGTGACGATCGCTACCCGGTCTTGTGGGCGAAGTTTTTGAACCAACAGTTTTAATGATGATTTTAGTAACGGTAATTTATTTTGAGAGTCCATGGAGCCGGAAACATCAATCAGAAATACTAGATTGGAAGCGGGTAGGTTGTCTATGGCAATTTCTTTTGCCTTGATACCGATATGTACCAAGCGGTGTTGCTGATTCCACGGGGCGGAGGATACTTCTGTCGTGATGCTTACCGGGTCTTTGCCCTGGGGGGCGGGGTAATCATAAGTGAAATAATTCAGCAATTCTTCCGTGCGAATGGCGTCGGCGGGAGGTATTTGCCCGTTATTGATAAAACGCCGCATATTCGAGTAGGAAGCAACATCTACATCAATGGAAAATGTGGAAAGCGGAGCGTCCAAAGCTTTTTGGAAATTGTTTTGCGAGAAACTTTTGTACTCTTCTGTGTTTATTGGAGCATATTGACGGCTATAACCTTGAACACGTATTTCTGAATTTAGAGTTCGAGTTTTTCTGCCATTAAGTCGCAGTTTTGCTTTTGATCCTTCTGCTCCCATAATAACAAATGATTCCTTTGAGTTTTTTTCATTGTTGGGAATTGTAATATCGTTAATGGGGATTCTTTCTTGCAAATAAACGTTTAGGACGGAGTCCTTTACGGGAACGGTTATTGATTTACATCCGATAAAACTGAATTGTAGAAAGTCGCCGATTTGTGCCGTAATCGTGTATTTCCCGTTGTAGTCACTTGCGCATCCGGTGCTAGTGTTTTTTATTAAAACTGTGGTTCCGGGAAGCGGCAAGCTATCTTTTGCGCTAAATACGACTCCGCGTACTTGTATCTTTTGTGAAAAAGCGGCGTGAGACAGCCCCATGCTTAGTATCAGGATAAAAGTGATCTTCGTGAAAATGTAACAGGTCTTCATAAGGCAATGTTTTAAAGTTTGTTTTACGAGAAGATGCATGCGAAAAAGAAATTCCATAAATGTGTGAAAGAATTTTTTATAAATTCGTATATTTGTGAAAATCAATACTTGGATGTGAATCAGGTGCAAGAATATAGAACGGATGAAGAACTTTTGCGAAAGTATTGTGCAAGGGGCGAATTGGTGTATCTCGTGGAGGTATACAAAAGGTATATGCCGCTTGTTTACGGTGTTGCGTTGAAATACTTGAAACGACCGGAGGATGCTCAAGATGCTGTTATGCAGTTATTCGAGGAGTTGATCGTGAAGGTGAAGGGAAGCGACATCAAATCTTTTAAAGCATGGCTCTACACTTGTGTCCGGAATTACTGTTTGATGGAACTTCGGAAGCGAAATAGAAATTTATCTGTTTCTTTGGACGATTCTTTTATGGAATTTTGCGATGATATTCATCTTACTATTGCAGGAGAAGATGAGGAGCGGGAAAAAGCGCTGAGGGAATGTATTGAGGCACTTCCCGAAAAGCAACGTATCAGCGTGAACCATTTTTTCTTGCAGGAACTGTCGTACAAGGAAGTGGAAGAACGGACTGGTTTTTCCATGAAGATGGTAAAAAGTTTTATCCAGAATGGGAAACGTAATTTGAAATTGTGTTTGGAACGTAAAGGAATAAATTCGTATGAAGCGGAATGATGATATAAAAGATTACCTGCGGGGCAACCGGAAAGGGAAGCCTGCCCATAAGCTGGAGCGGGAGGCTTTGTCTGATCCGTTTCTGTACGAGGCTCTGGAAGGGTTGACGACAACCCCAAGCGACCCGATTGACGGGTTGATCCGATTGGAGCGTCATCTGGAAGCACGGGTGCGTTCCTCCAGGAAAAAAAGCTGGGGGTGGTTGTATGTGGCTGCTTCTTTTTTAGTTTTAGCTATATGTGGGACAATTTGGCTTTTGCAGGTACAAGATGAGAAGGCGGGATTCCAAACGGATATGGCTCAGTTGTCCCCGGGGAATATGCGGTCGGCGGGAACGTTGATTTTGAGCAATGGGGAACGTGTAGATTTGTTAGAAAAAGATACATTGAAAGATTGTCACCCCGAGGAAGAACAAGTTAAAATGCAAAGATCGACGGTGGAGAATAAACAGGAAAAAGCTGTTGTTATGTCTGCCGATGTTGCGGAAGTACAAGTGAATGATTCCTCTGCCGAGGCAAATATGCAAACGAATGTAGTGGAGGGAATCGTGACCGACGAAAAGAATGAACCGATTCCGGGAGTTACGATTATGATCTCCGGGACTTCTATTGGGGGATGTACAGATCGGGAGGGGCGTTTCCGAATGGATATATTGAAGGAAAAAGCCCACATGACTTTTTCTTTTATCGGGATGGAGACTCAAGGATTTGAGGTGACCGCTGGTAGTCATCTGAACGTTAAATTGAAGGCTCAGGCAGGAGTTGATGATGTCGTCGTTACCGGTTTGGGAAAGGAGAAGGGGTTGAAGATGAAGTCCGCAACAGCTTCCGGACGTATCATCGTTGCAGACCGGGGAGAGGGGGAGGACTTGAAGGTGAGGTTGGCGACGGTTTCCGCGGATACCGGAATGGTTAAGATGCGGATTCAAGGGGCGAGTGTCGTGGTGTCTTCCGTGCCTGATTCGTTGGATGATGTGGCACGGTTTAACCGGTACATGGGAAAAGCGTTGCGGTTCCCAAAAACAGATCTGGAAGCAAATCATGCCGGTGTTATACAAGTGTCATTCGTCTTGAACGAGAAGAAAGTACCGAGTAGTATCCGCATAAAAGACGGATTCTCCAAGGAAAGCAATAAAGAAATGATCCGTTTATTGGCGGAAGGACCGAAATGGGAAAATACTCCTGCCGGAGAACGGATACACGTGAAGGTTTATTTCACCATCCAGGATAAAGATAAGCAGAAAGTCCGGGCTGTACTTGAAGTGGAAAAACCGAAAAAGTAATTAAAATAGTTTTCCGACATCTTCCTCTATTTTCAGAATGGCAGGGTAAGCCCCAAAGCGGATGTTTTTCTTTAGCTGGTCGTCGATACTGTTACGATAGCCGAATAGATTTACCCGGGGACGTCCGCCCATGGACGAATCTTTCGCTTCCCGCAGGACTTTTTTACATACCTCCCGGTTTAGGGCGTACACCATATCATACACGTTATGTCCCCGGATGAAAAGATAAGTCGTGTCGGGTGTTAATCCCATTTCTTTGTACTTCTCTTCCAGGATAGAAAGAGCTGCTTTGGGATAGGCTCTGCGTAATTGTGCCAGCTTCCGGTCTACCTTATTTTTCAGAATGTTTAATTCCTTGCGTCCGTTTTGTCGGATGTCGGGTCGGCGTTGCCATTCGAATGAGGCTAACTCGTTGAATTCCGCTATCGAGAAACGTTTCGGGTCGGCAACGAGAAAATAGAGATGCCACAAGAATAATTCATACACGATGTTCGAGTAGTCCTTCAAGAATCGTTTGAAATCAAAGCAATGATTAGGTAGCGTCGTGATCCGGCGACATAAATCGTTTAATCCTTCCTCGTAACAATGATGATTCTCGAACGAGTAGGTATATGTTTGAAAAATGTAATGTTCAATATCTATTCCTCTTTCTTGCAACAGGTAGCGGTAGTCACTGTCTATGCAGATGAAAAACTTCGGGTTCAGGTATTTGACGTATTTCAAGCATTGCGTGACGCCTTTCGTTTCATGTCCTCTCTCGTTCCGGGAGCCGGCAATAAAATGGAATCGGTCATTAGGGCGGAAGTGTTTTAGAACGGTACTCCAAAACACAATATCGTCTTTATCTTCCACGTGTATGGCAGCACGGCAACGCAACAATTGTGCATCCATCATAAATCGTTTGGCAGCGTGGTAGTAATATTTTTCTTTTGATACGGGAGGGCGAAGCATAGCAATTGAAAATTGAGAATTGAAAATGAAAGATTCAGATCGGCTCTTTCCTCCAATACATGGAAGGAGGGGAGGTGATAATTTTCAATCTGAAATCTAAAATCATAAATCTAAAATTAGTTGGATCATGGAATTAATAAGTCTTCGATAAACACAAGTTTGTCACCCCATCCGTCACCGAAAAGGCTTGGAGAGTGCGTGGACGTGATGATCTGGCAATGTGGGTTCAATTTTTGAATTTCTTCAAAAAGACGGTATTGCCACTCGATGTGCAACGATATTTCCGGTTCGTCCATGAGGAGGATGTACGGTTGTTCATCCATAAGGAAAACCCGGAGCAGGATAATCAGCAATTGTTTTTCCCCGGAAGAGAGTTTGTACAAGTGGATCATCTCGTTGCCATCCCGGAAGATCAGTTGATTCGTCATCGGGTCTATTTCTATCGTTTTCCCGGTGCCCGCGAACAGGTGGTTTACCGTGTCGTAGAAATTCCGGATACGGCGGTTGATCTTTTCTGCCTGGTCAGGGAAATTCGTGGCTCGGAGGCGATAGTCGGAGAAAGAATTGTTATTCTCACCTACGCTGTACACGATCTCTTTCAATTCGCTCAACAAGGGACTGTCTTCCTTGCCCATTTTCCGACGATCCCGGATAGGTACGTCGAATGTGCTTATCTTCAGGTAATTTACTCCTGATAGCTTTTGCCTGACAGAGGCAACGGAACTGTCTTTGCGGAAAATAATATCATTCCCGTCAATCGTGACTTCCGCCTCGATATTATACAGTTTCAACCGTTTGACATCGGCAGACAACAAGGCGTCGATAATATTGAAGAACGTCGTTTTACCGCTACCGTTAATACCTGTCAGGATATTCACGTCTGGATTCAGATTCTCCCATCGGAAACTATACTTTCCCCATATATTGCGAATCTCTATTTTTTGGATTTTATTTGCTTTCATGATTCCGGTACTTAAAGTTTGTCCCAATCGTTATCAACAAAGGTAATAAATTTTATACTTTTGTGTCGGTTTTAGAAAATCATTTCATGGATTAATATTTGATCGTATGCAGGGAATTTACGCGATATTGTTATTGATTGTTTCCAACATCTTTATGACATTTGCCTGGTATGGGCACTTGAAATTGCAGGAAATGAAGTGGATAGACAGCTGGCCCCTTTTCGGTGTAATTCTTTTCTCGTGGAGTATCGCTCTCTTCGAGTATAAAAATTCGTAATAACCCCTGACAAATTGAGCAGAAAATTTAAAAAAAAATCTGATGTTAAATTTCTTATAATGAATAATATATGAAAGGATTATATACGATATTATTACTTGTAGTTTCCAATGTTTTCATGACTTTTGCTTGGTACGGTCATTTGAAATTGCAGGAAATGAAGATTATTAATAATTGGCCCTTGATTGGAGTTATTTTAATATCATGGATGACGGCATTTTTTGAGTATTCATGTCAAATTCCAGCTAATCGCATTGGTTTTCAGGGAAATGGAGGACCATTTACGCTTTTGCAGCTTAAAGTTATTCAAGAGGTGATAACCCTTATTATTTTTGCCATTTTTACAATGGTCTTTTTTCAAGGGGAAACATTGAAGTGGAATCATTTAGCGGCAGCAGTATGTTTGGTATTAGCTGTGTATTTTGTATTTCTTAAATAATGAATTGTTATATATACACATATATTTTGTGAATAGTCAAAATAATAAACCAGCTACCCGTAACGAGTAACTGGTTTATCCATGTAAATGTATTATATTCTTATTTATCAGGTATCTTTTGGTACTCCTTACCATTTAAAAGATGTCCGTTTGCCTCTTTGCTTCGCTTCACCCCGTCACTACCCCATGTTCCCCATTGCTTGAAAAAGAAAGCCACACCTTGTACCTCTGCCTGATCCTTGATGTTCATTACCCATTCCTCTTTCATGGGTCTTGCCCTATTACCACTCTCACCACCTACTATTACCCAATCAATACCTGTCAAATCCAGTTCTCCCAGATTCTCTACAAGAGGTTCACAAGACAGGAATTTAAAAGAACCCTTTATTGACCTCAATATATCAACACGGTATTTGTATTCTGCCGCCTCTACCGTTGTTCCTAACCATACATTCTCTGGAATATAATGATCTCGGAAATACTCTTCCATTCTCTCTGGTCTTTTGGTTAATAACTGGTAGGTGTGCCGTGGAGTTTCCCAGATCGTGTTCATCACTTTGTCGATAAATTCAAAGGGAACTTCTTCATGGAATAAATCTCCCATGGAACAAACGAAGACCATGCTTGATTTCCTCCAACACTTGGGTTCTGCCAGTACATCTTCATGCAAGGTCAATTTAAACCCCTCCTTGTACTTGGCTTGCCCCATACCTTGAAGACGTAGAGCCATTGTCTTGGCGTAACAATTTCTACAACCTTCCGATTTTTGCGTGCATCCCGTTACTGGGTTCCACGTTCTTTCCGTCCATTCGATTTTTGTCATGTTTTTACTTCTATTTTATTAACTATATATGATATTTTATCAAGAGGGTAGGTAAGCTATCACTCACCATTCCCCCGTTGATTATTCCAGTCTATAAAAGTTCCCAATCCTCCCTGTAAAACATGGCTTCCGCATCCTCTTCAAGTTCCCAGTCTTCATCGGAATCCTTGCCATCAGGATTTGTTCCCATGTAAATAATCTCCTGTTCTTCTCTCCCCAGAAAAACGGCGATTATCTCGCTTTTATCAATCACTTTTTCAACCACGGTTTTAGGTTTCTTGGCAGTACTTTGGTTGCGTATGTACTGGTAAGCAAAAAACTCCGCAACTTTTTTATCTAGCGTCCAACTAACACCTTGGTGTTCTTTCGTGCTTTCCTCTACTGTCATTCCCCTGTAAATAGTCACTTTATCGGGAAGATTCTTCAAGAACTCTAATTCTTCCGTGGTCATTAACCTTTCCTTCCGTAGAGAGGCATACGTGAAAGCTTTTCTTACAACCCCACGGTAGTAATATAAATTATCACAACTTGAATAATAGTAACCAAGTAACTCTGCAAAATCTTCCACGTCTTTAATAAAAGTATCACAACAACACATCTCCATTAGCATTTCTAAACGGTTGTAACTATTAGAATGCAAGTCCATGTATTCTTCCACTTCTTCTTTTGTAATATATTCCATAACTGTATTAGTTTTAGTTTTTACAATTTTCTCTGTCACTGCCAGAGGTTTGTAAATCAATCATTGTTGATTGACAATGCAAAAATGCAACTTACAAATTCAAAGGCAGAAAGCCCATAAATGTTAAAATTGAAATATCCAATTTTGGGAAAGTCAAAAAAATAAATCATGGGCTTCAATAGTTTTATATAAAAAATTCTTGCAACAGGTTTATTTGGAAAATTGATAACACGGGTTTTAGAAGTTCTTGGCTCATAACCAAACCAAGAACTTCATTCTATCATACTTGAAGGTTTAATTCTTCAAACAGGTTATTCCCGAGATGTTTTGGACTTCCTCCCCCGTTAAAGGCGTTAAGCCATATACTCTTAGCCTTGGCGTGGAGGTTGTCAATTTTTGAACGATATTCTTGCTCGTCCCACACCTCCTCTTCTCCTGCCGTTTTCACGACATGAACACACTCGTCATGAATATCATCTATTTTTTCCTGCATATGAAAACATGCTTGGAATAAAACAGCCAATAATTTTTCTGGAGGTAACGAATCAAGACATTTCACGATCTTGTTAACAGCCCCCTCTGGTTCAATTTCAAATTGTTTCTTTTTTTGTATCATAAAAATAATAATTGAATTAATGGTAGATAAAACAGCTCTCTATTTCATTCTAACCAAAGTTTATTTCTAGTATTTCCCACATTCAGTTGAATGTAGACCATCCCAAACCCCGATAATTGAATTCGGGATGATCTTTCCAGTAGATTATTCCTCTTGTATTATTTCACGTGATATTGTTATCACTAGATTTACATCATAGAACATACCGTCCTGTTCCTCCTCGTCGCTATCTAAATCTTCTCGTGAAACAATCAAGATTTGTACATCTTTAAACTCGATATCAGGAAAAGTGCATAACAACTTCCTTTTTACCAAAGGTCGTATCGTATCTGGAAATATTTTTTCTACTAGCAGAGTGACGTCTGGGTTGTTATCCAAATATACATTATCGAGGTTAATAGTAAAAGTTGCTTCCTGCACGGGTAAGTCTTTAAACTTCCAAATAATGCAGGAAGTAAGGTTATCTAATCTCCCTATCGCAGCATAGCTTAAGACTACATTAGCTTCTGTTATGACTGCAAGACAATTCTCGTCTAAAATAGTATTTCTGGTATCCATGTCGTTATTTTTATGGATTCTACATTTTGCATCCAACAGGGCTGGAGCTTACCCTCAATCTTGGAAGAGGTGCGCGCCGTCATTCTTGATTGACGACACAAAACTATAGAAGCAATAAATGAAAATTCGCAGAGAAATAGTTCCAGTATTTTTACTATTCTCTGCGAATTTTTCAAGAAAAAAATGTATGACGGCTAGTGTTGTTACCAAAAATAAAGTTTGGAAGGGTTATTGGGGGAGATTCTATAATTACCTTGTGATGCGGGAACCCATTGGGGTTTGTAATCGCCTTTTTTGAAATATTCAATCACGGATTTTATTGTTGCATTAACTACATCACCTTCTTCTATTATACACATGTACTCGTAGATAAAATCATGTATTTTGCTATCCTTTAACTGGGAATGTTTTTTTAATAAACGGTATATCCCCATTATTACAAGGTTTCGTGCTGGGTTATCTGCCTTTCGTCCTTTCTTTGATGAATAGACTTCCTTTAATTCTTCTTCCGCTTCTTCAATAGAATTTACTCCCAAGTATATATGTAGGTAGGAATCTAGGAGATTGGTGAACCAGCTCTCCATGGGGTTGTTAATGATGATCTTTTCTTGATTGTTACTTAAAGTGATTGATTTGTCTTTCTTCCTTTTATCCCTCTTAAGGAACAGGTAGAGTTGTAGCATTTCAGGTCTTACTTGCTGGAAATAGGTATCCATGTTGTAACTTTGCTCCAGTAATTCTGGGTCTAGGATAGGTTTGAACGCTTCATGCTTCTTGTAGATAATGGCTAGTATCCAGAGGACGTGAACCATGGCAACTTGATATTCTTCTGGGATATTACTTCCCTCAACTAGTTCCTCTATCTTTTTCTTCAATCCATCATCTTTAAAAAGGATACCTTTTATGTTGTTTGTCATGTAAGCTAAGGTATCAACCACTTTTATCATCTTTTGCTCTCTAGGAGCGTAACGTTGCCAATCAAACGGGTTATCACTTGTCGCCAGTTCATCTAGCGTGCTTGGAACTTCCACCCTGTACTTGTCTTCTAGTTGTATGTTATGTAATCCTGCTGGGTGAGTTGCTAGATACATTCTTTCTATTTCAGGGTATAACATCGCCCTGTCATAAGCGAAGTATTCTTTTAATGCAGGTTCAATATCCTTCAACGTTTCTATTAAAATCATCTCGTTTGCTTCCATAATCATTCTTTTTAGCCGCTTAAAAGTAGGAAATATTCCCCCTACCTAAAAGAGGTGACAAGAAAAATAACAGGTATTATCCCCAGTTAATATTTTATCATGTAGTGAAAAATTTGAAGCATTTTACTGTTATATACCCGATCCGTTAAAAACTCACCAACCTGAATATATCCAGTACAAGTACATCTATAACTTGAAAACTTGCCTGTTAGCTACCCTTATCTTCAATATTCTCACTTTATATATACCTCAACTCTATTTTTAAAGAATACCTATACTCTATTTGTCGGTATGCCAGATAGTTAGTATCTTTGTATCATCTTAAAGATCAAAGCATACCATTTGAAACAATCATATAAGGATTCCTATTACTCCTTGCAAGTCCACCTGTAAGGAGTAATTTTTGGTCTTCAAGTGGCACTAAACTAGATACACCATACTAATCAATCAAACTATTAAATCATGTACACTTACGAGCGATTAAGGCGATTAGCCATACAATCTGGTATCCCAGATAACAAGGTATCCATAGGATTCTGGATAAAGTCTAAAGGGCTGAAAAAGATTAAAAAACAGGTAGATAAAGAGAGAAAGATATACTACGTTCCAGATGAGAATACTAGAATCCAGATACTACCACCCTGTAAAGATTAACCTATAAAGCTACATGATATAACTGTATTTCATGTAACCAGAGATTCCAACCTGAAATAGAGAGATTATCCAACCATAAAGATCAATATTTAAAAGTTGGGGATTTGACGGGGTATGCTTTTAGGGAATTGACAGGGTACATACTATTAACTAGTAAACTAATAACTAGTACTGGTGTTACAGGCTTGCCAGCCTATCCCACTAAATAAAAGCAGAACCAGAAAGTCCATAGATCATTTTTAGATGGTTGTTTCAAACT
Source organism: Butyricimonas synergistica DSM 23225 (assembly GCF_000379665.1). Lineage (GTDB taxonomy): Bacteria > Bacteroidota > Bacteroidia > Bacteroidales > Marinifilaceae > Butyricimonas > Butyricimonas synergistica. The sequence continues at coordinate 239,176 of NZ_KB903369.1, forward strand.
GGAATTAATAATGGCGAATGAAGAAGAAAAGAAGGATTATAGAATCATAACGAGAGATATTGCAGGTAAACTGAACCTGAATGAAACACACCTGTTTACATGGTTACTTTTTAAATCAGATTATGAAACAGGAGAATCCCATGTACTGAGGGAAACACTTCGTGAGGTTACTGGCATTAAAGATGTGGATACCATTTCCAAGTACACTGCCAAATTTGAAGATTTAGGCTTCCTGCGTAAAGAGTATAATTACAGGAACAATGAAGGACAGTTAACCACGCCTGTTACGTATCATGTAAACATTCCAAAGAGTAACTGGGTCAGGTTCAAGAAAGATTTATTACTGGAAGATATTCCTGATGAATTAAAAGCCTTCCTAGTGCTACTTAAATGTTTATGTATCAATAATACCAATATCACTTGCTATAACAAGACAGAAATATCAAGACGATTAAATTTATCTCCTAAAACAGTAAAGAAATATATAGATTTGGCAGTAAAGCATCATAAACTGGTGGAAGTTAATAATTTCTTCCTTATCACGGATAGTAATATTATACTGGATGCCCCACATACTAAAAGTAATTTTGGACCGAGAACTTTTGATAAGTTAGCTAGAGAGAAATATGATATTATATATAATTATTGTATAGAGAAGAATGTTATCCCACCTCCATACGATTTCAAGCTAATGGAAGTGTTATGTATTCACAGGTACGATCAACCAGAAGAGGAACTGGAAACGGCAGTTAGAAATAGAGATAGAAATGCCAAGAAGCATTATAACTATTATTCATTGAAATATAACCTCCCTAAATTATGCCCTAACCTGCCACCCCAGATACATAGTTTACAGTATTTCCTTACTTCATTGATAAATACTAAATGTTATAAAGAAAGAGTTCCCCACCCAGAAGAAGAAGTGAAATTACCAGTATTATACCTTTAGTTGTATTATAATAGAAATAATATTTAAAAATCAGTGATAAGTTTATATATTCATCTACCCATTGAAAATTATAATCCACCTTTTGTTTATACAAGCAAAGTTTGCAAAAGTTCAAAATAACATTATGTGAATCTTTACTATAGCCCTAGTAAAGTTTATGGATTTTGCGATAAAAAATGTATATATTAAGAATTTAAGTTTATAATATTTTTCATCTCTTCTATTGTATAAAACGGATTTCTGCGATGAATTATGCTATGACAATTAGAACACACCATTATTAAATCGTTAATATCAGTTATTTCTCCCTCCTCGTCCATTTCTGATATTGGTTTTGTGTGATGTGCTTCAATAAAATCATATCCCGCATTACCATATATCTCTCTAAAATTAAATCCACATATTTCACAATAAAGTTGACCTCCGTGATTTATTTTGAATTTAGCTTTTGCAGCCTGAATTAATTTAGAATCTCGTTCCCTATATTTATGATGATTTACCTCTTTAATTTTCCCTTCTGTATATTCACTCCTACACTCTGTTACTGACTTTAAATATTCTTCTGGAACATCTTCTAATCTCCAGAATTTTCGAGGGCGTTTGTATATTTCAGTAACAGGAATACCTAGTTGTTGACAAAAAGACTGGTACTCGCATTCTAATTCAGTATCTGGTTGTTGTTTTACCTTTAATACTTTAAATATAAAACCACCTGTTTCTCGTCCAGTAATTTCTTTTTTTTCTATATTAATTTTATGTATTTTCAGGTTATTCTTTTTATATCCAATATATTTACTAGGAACGAAATGCCAGCCATTTCCAGTCTTATACGATACAAAATTACGTCCACGTTGTATGAGCCCTATCATTTCTACTTGTAATTTTTTTCCCTCTTCACAAGCTAAATATTTCTCAACTTGGGCTATATTTTCATATATATCTTCTTTTCTTTCTATTGCTTCCATAATAAAAAATTGAAATTAGTACAAATCTAAAAAATAATTAGTACAAATAGTAACATATATTTCTTTATTATTCATTTGTGGGCGACACGCCAAACATATACCTACCCTCTATAAAACACCCCCTCCCCTTCAATTTCAGGTTGGCATTATATTTTGAAGAGTGTTACACGCTAGGGTAGTGTAACCATTTATACCCCCACCCCAAGAGTGAAGAAAATCAAATTAATTAATCAAAAAACTCATCAATTATGAACTTGAAAACTTACTACCAAAATTTGGAGGTTGCCCAACCTAACAATTCCCTTGAACTCAACCCAGAGTTGATTGAAAAGTTTAAAAATCAGGTGGCGGTATTACCCACTCCCGTTAAGGTTGGTGATGAAATGACCGTTATTGACTTCAAAGGGGAAAACCCTCAACAATTACAACTGGTTTGCGCCTTGGGAGAGGAAGAGGTGAAAGAGATTAAATACACTCAACTAGTGCGTGCCAGCCAGAAAGGGGACATCACGCCAGATGATATTCCCTGTGACCCCGCCATAGAACAGAAACATGGTGACAAGTTACGTTTCATCTACTCTTTCGCCAAGAACATGATGCTAGACCAGCTTATCCTAGCGCTTAAAGGCAAAACCATAGTGTTGTGCGGTCAGGTTGAAACTCCTGCCGTTTACGCTGGAACCAAAACAAAGATGCAGATCAAGAAATTCGCCTACTTGGAAGAGTAGTTAAAGATACAGGGACAGGGAGCGCAGTGGATAGGGGAAAGATATTGTTATACCAGAGTGAAGAAAACATTGACTTTCTAAACAGGCAGTATAAACAAGAATCTTTCCTCTCCATTGCCAAACCTGATAAACTTACAACTCTCTAAATTTCATTACCATTAACGTATTCAAATTAAAAATCAAGTAAAACAATATCATGAAAGAAGAATTGATAAAAGTGCCAGTAGTGGAACTGGTGTACAGGAATAACACTAAACCTTCTAAAAGGTATAAAATAGTAACCGCTAAAGACGTCCACGAGTTACTGGTTTCTCCATTTAAAGATACCATCGAACACCATATCTCAACTAGAGTTATCCTGTTAAATGGTAGGAATCAAGTGTTAGGTATATCCACAATCAGTGAAGGTGCGTTATCTTACAATATCACGGATATAAGGTTTATAGTACAGCTAGCGGCACTCTCTAATTGCAAGAGTTTAATAGTTTGTATAAATCAACCTTCTGGTGATATTGAACCAACTAAACAGGATGATGAACTGGTACAACAGGTAAAGATTGCACTTTCATATATAGATGTAGAGTTATTGGATTATGTCCTATATTATGAAGAGGGGTATTACAGCTATTCAGCTAACGGTAAACTTTAGAAATTGGAGTTGGTGAATTTTTGTCTGGATTGGTATATATAGCCAATAAGGACAATAATTCTCACCACCAATAGAACGTAAACTATAAATATATTTCCAGTTCTATTTTTTAACTGGCATAACGCTAGAGAATGAATAAATCAAGTAAAAGTGATAATGAACATTATAAATCAAGGTTGGTGGAGAATTTATGAATTGTATATATAAACTGAAAATTTAAATATTTCCACCACCGTTAAATAGACTAGATTATGAGTACAGCGATATTAATTCCAAGTCAAAATGAAGGATTGTTGCCAGTTTTATTTGGCAGTGATAACATGAAAAAGGAAGAACCTACCTACACTCCTTATAAAGTAGTAAATGAACCAACCAAGAAGGAAAGGAGGAAACATTTCATAGAGGCTAACACCACGCCAGTAGATATGCAGCATTTAAAGAATGATTGTATAGTGCCAGTGTTCAGCAAGGATAACGAGATGACAATATCCCATCCAGCATTTATTGAAACAGTTCATAAGGTAGCCAGTGAATTGTTTAGAGGGGAAAGTATTGATGAAACTGATATAATGGTTAGCCATGTTATAAAAGGTAGGATTCCAGAAGCCATACATAAACCAGTATCTGAATTACTGGAAACGGATAAAACTATCTATTATGAAAGAATGGCGTTCGCTTTCGAGATTCCCACTATTTATGAATCTATAAACGGTAACAGGGTTAATCTATGTATCACGGGAGTGAGAGCGTATAACAGGGAGAACCTCTATTCAAAGAAGACTTCTGAGAGGTTTAGTGTTGCTATTGGATTCCAGAATAAGGTATGTTGTAACCTATGTACTTTCACGGATGGATTCCAGACTGATTTAAGAGCGATGAGTTGCCATGATCTCTTTAGAGGTGTTATGAAGTTATTCCAACAGTATGATGCGGACAAGCATTTAAGGTTGATGAAGAGTTTCACGGGTTCTTACCTCACGGAACACCAATTCGCACAATTCTTGGGTAAAAGTAGGTTGTATCAATGTTTACCTGCCAGAGAGAAGAAGCGTTTACCCTACATGGAGTTGACGGATAGCCAGATTAACATGGTGGCTAAAGCGTATTACAATGACGATAATTTCAAGAGGGAACATGGAGAGAATGAAATTAATTTATGGAAATTCTACAATATGCTTACAGGTGCGAATAAATCTTCTTACATAGATAATTTTCTTGATAGATCATTAAACGCCACGCAATTAACGGAAGGAATAGATAGGGCGTTACATGGAGATAACACCTATAAATGGTTTATAGAGTGAAAACCGTTAGGAATAAATTCTTTTTATTCCATTGATTAGTCTAATTTTGTGACACAGCAACCCTAAATTGCGTTTGTTAGATGCTGAAATTTATTTACTTTTGTGGTGTCATTCGGTTTACTGGATGGCAGACATATTGAATTAATGGAAGCGTTTAGTTTTATCCTTTACGAAAAAACGACCAAATTTTTAGACTAAAGGGATAGACAGACACAAACGCTCATGCTTGCCGTATATATACCTACTATATACATGGTTTGCGTGGGGTTGCTGTTTATTTTTAGTCGGGTTACTTGGTCGTACCTTTCGTAAGATAAGCTGACAACTACCACGCTTTCTTGTTTATATTAATTACTTCTTTGGTGGTTGGAAGTAAAGATAAATTACAATTTAACATGAAAAAGATTTTTTTATTGATGATGTTACTGGCTACGGTGTTCGTGGCTTGTTCTGATGATGATGAAAAGGACAATAATCTCCCAGAAGAACCTACTGAAACGATAGATTATTGGTATATCACAATGAATGTTGACATTCGTTCTAACGATCAAGATATAAGCATAACTTGTGCTCAAGCTGATAGTATTAGATGGGGAAATGCTGGCAATGAATTTATTAAAGCTAATTTTTGGAATACTAGTCAAACAACGCTAAGAGCACCTTTGTATGATTTGGGTAATTATACCATTACAATAAAAGGTCATGAACCGATCACGAAATTTGGATGTAAGTCAATACCAAATTACGGAGATGAAATCCCTGATGCGGTCATAACATCATTTGATATTAGTGCTCCTGATTCTATAAAAGAAATAGAAGTATATAATACCAAAATAACTACTGTAGATTTAAAGAAATATCCAGCTTTATCCTCTGTAAGTATTAGGCTTAGTCATAAAATAGAAACCATTGATGTTAGTAATTGCCAAAAACTTGAAGAATTATGGTGTTTTGACAATCAAGAACTAATTACATTAAATGCCAGTAATTGTATAGAACTTAAGGAATTATTGTGCTATAATAATCAACTAACGTCATTAAATGTTAGTAATTGCGCAGGACTTAAGGAATTGTCATGCTATCACAATAGACTAACGTCATTAGACCTTAGTGGTTGCCCTAAACTTGAGAGCTTAGAATGTGCTCATAATCAATTAACGTCATTAGATATTAGTAAATGTACAGAGCTTAAGGAATTGCTGTGTCACAAAAATTTATTCAATAATGATACAATGAATGCCATTTATAATAGTTTGCCTGATAGAACAGGAAAAGAAGCAGGAAGAATTAGTTTTAGTCAAGGTGACGCAAAAGGTGATATAAGCATCGCTAAAAATAAAAATTGGAAAATAGAAACAGGATTTAATTAAAGTAACCTTTTATCACTTCAATACTTCCAAGTAATGAAAGTGGTAACTATTTTATTAGATTATGAATGAAATTAAAATAGAGATACGTTGGAAGCAAACAGATAAAACTCCAATCGAACTAACAAAAACTTTCTTTCAACGTAACGAGTGGGCAGTGTTGAAACAGAATGATGTTATAAACGGTGTCTTTTCATTTGGTTGCGCAGATAGTAAGTTAGTGGATATTCAAATTAATGATAGAAATGGAAAAGAGGCAGATTGGGCGAAGCAGCTAATTAATGCTTTAAAACAAGAAAGCGATCACATTTCATCTGTCTATCTTTATTCTAACAAGGAGTTACAGGACATGCAAGATAACGACATTATCAGTGCCGAAGAGAATACATCACAAGGTTATAAATATATAGTGCCATTAAATTAGTATGGTGTGCTAGTATGGTGTGAGGGGATGATAGACTTCAGTTTGTCATCCCTTTTTGTGTATAAATAAAGAAAGCCAGCACTTTTGAGGTACTGGCTTATTTGTGCTGTCTTTTCTTGACAAGCTTCGGTTTGGGACTTCCAAAAATATCAGGATATAACATTTTTAATCTCTCCATGTTTACATACCTGAATAAATCCATTTCATGGAAAATTCGATAATGTTCCATTCCAAACCATTCTGAATCGGTGGTTTTTCCTTTCTCACGTAATTTCATAGGAACAAATTTTTCTAACAAACAAAAGAGTATCTAATTCAGGAAAGAACATCAGACCAATCATTTACATGTACAAAAGTACTAATTGAACAGGATAGCACCAAATAAATATGTCAGAATATCAGATATTTATATATATAATAACGTGTTGATTTATTGTTATGTTGACAGCTTTGAAGATAAAGAATATTGCATTTTAGATATTTCTCATAACAGAATTTTAGTTAGTGAGTAATTATCTTCATATTAGGTATTATATACCAATTCAAGAGAAAAGTCACCATGTTCAAATTTTAAGATTTAGAAAAACATATTGCTTAAAAAACTATCACAAACAAGGGGATTTATATATATTTATATCATCAAATAGACCTCATAAACATATAGAATATGAACAACTTAAACAAAGATATATTATTAGGAACAGCTATAGGTGATGCTTTAGGATTGCCAGTTCAATTTTTAGATAGAGAAGTTATAGCAAAAAATCCAGTTACGACAATGGAGGGACTCGATCAGTTTAATATACCAGCAGGTACATGGTCTGATAATACTTCTTTATCCTTTTGTCTAGCAGAATCCCTCTGTAATGGTTATGACCTAAATGATATTATCAACAAGTTCACGAAATGGATGTATGAAGACTATTGGACACCAGCTAACGAAACATTTGATATAAACTATATAAATTATTTTGCCATTGTAAATTTAAGAAATAATGGATCTCCACATGTAACAGGGATAGACAATAAACGAGGTAACCGTGACGGATCACTCATGAGGATTCTTCCACTAGTACCTTATATCCTTAACATGGAGGAAGAAAATAGATTTAGGATAATAAAAGAAATTT
>NZ_KB903370.1 GCF_000379665.1 Butyricimonas synergistica DSM 23225
ACCCGTGTAAGCGTACACTTGAGTCGCGGACACTGAACCAGTCCGGGTAAGGGTCAAAATATTGCCGTTCTTGTCATAGGTCAATCCGCTCTCGTCAAAAGCGTTATTACCGGAAAGGGCACTCCAGGCACCCCCGTCCCGCTGGTAATAAACGCTTCCCTTCAAACGATTCAAATCATCGTAAGAAAAGCGATACATCATCGCGGCATTCGTCCCCTGCTGCCACTCCCACTCGCTGATATTACCACTATACAGCCCGGTGGTTCCGACCTGGGGCGATTCATAACGAAGTTTCATCTTGAACGCGGTACTTTCTTTACCCGTCAGCCATCCTCGCGTGTTATAGGATAACGTTTCCTCCACGCTGCCATGCTTCTGCTTGACTAAACGTCCCACCCGTCACGCGTGAAAAACTTTCTTACATTTGAGGAAAACTTTTATTGTTCCCCTCAAATATCTATACTCTATTCTGTAAACTTTTTCTAGGGCAATACACCGTAATCCAGGTAACCCAAATCTCCCGTCACCAGCTCCTCCTTCCCGTTGTACTTGAAACGGTTCGCAGCTTGTTGCGGGTAATCCATTCTCGCATGCCTTGCCCCGAAAGGATAGTAATCGTTCCGCTCCTTCACCACCCCGCTACCATCCACGATTACACGAACACTACCCAAGTGATCAGTCAGGAAGTAATTCACCTCCTGACCGCCCGTCCCCGTCAGGATCACGCCATCCCCGAAACTCGCCGACTCCAACTGCAATCCAGAACTGCCGCTCTTGTATGTCAAAGAACCCACGTAGTCAAAACCGTTGCTCCCCGCGTCACGTACCCGCAACTTCATCCCGTCAGCTAGGTAACTGTAACTTGCCTTCAACGTGCTACCGGTCTTGACTTCTCTCAACAAATTTAAAACACTATACGATAAATTCAAAGCACGACGGCTATCATTTAACATGTTACCCACCCAATAGACAACACCTTCCCCGTGTTATCCGTGTACGTTTCCACGCTTTTACCATCCTCTTCCAAGACGTTAAGCCTATAAGTTATCTTGCCACCTTTGCCAGAATAATTCCAAACCTAACAAAATAAATATCGAGGAGATTCTATTTTTCCTCCTCGATATTTCAAACTTTCGATATGTAACCCAAAGTTACCGGTACAAATAAACTTTTTCTAGGATAATACAATATCAAGCTAGCCAATAAAAATCAACAGAATAACTTAACAGCAAGCCCACCTCTATTTAAATTTTGATAATCTATTAAAATTACGAATTTTAGTATTTTCAGATTTCAAATAAGTAGAATAGATCATTACAGGTATAGCCACTATTATTGGTAACACTATGTATGTATAAAATGTTTTTCCTAAATAACAATGACACCAAAAATATCCCATCGTCCCTATTGCAGCCAAAACAATTAAAAAAATCAATAAATTTAATAAACCATTTTGGACAGCATAAACATCCCGGTCATCATATTTGCAAACTTTTCCACATTTCTTACAAGTTATTTTTAAAGTTTTTCTCGCACTAACAGAAAAATCATCACAACTATTAGAACAAGTTCGGATTGTGATCTCTTTCCTACAATTTTTGCACATAACTTTCTTTTTCATTTTTTTATTTATTAGCGTTTTGTTTGGAAATAAGCTTGTCGTGCTTCATTCAACCAATTAGATCCTTTAAATTTCCCTTTGTTCATTTGTAAAAAGCGTATCCAAGGATTATTCGATAAAATAGGTTGAGTTGAATAAACAGCAATATTTTTAAAATACTGACTTCCTTTAAAAGTTGACGTATTACTGAAATAAACTGATTGTCTTGCAGATAAAGATCCCTGTACATAACTAATAACATCAGTATTTCCTACTGGCAATGGCAGCATTCCATATTCTAAAGCCATCACAAAACTAGCATCTGTATTATATTTATTTACAATCCTTTTATATTCATCAGAAGTATTCCATATCATTTCCAGTCTCTCTAGTCCCATCGCTTCTTGTAAACGAATCGAATTGATTTTATCTTGATTTTTCATATTCGCATAACAAAAACGAAGCTTTAGATCCCACGCCAAATAGTGTCCTTGATAAACATCTGGAACATCAGACCATAAATCTTTATTAGAAACACCATAAGAAAAATCTCCATTATAATTTTCCGCTATTGGGCCAGAGTAAATACTTGCACCTTCTATATATGAAGATCCTAACCATTTCAATCCTCCATTTGCATGAGGAAAAACAAAGTTAACATATTGAACATCAATCCCTCCTAAGTCACTAAACCATGTTAATTCCCCTGTTTTTATATTCAGATTCCATTCATCCACCCACATTCCATTCGGATCAATATAACGAGTTGGTTGATTCAAACAATAATTATAAACACTACATGAATAATAATTCTCAGATAATGGATCCATACCGAACCACCTTCCCAACTCCCAATCGTACATCCTCGCACCGTAATCCAACCAATCCAAACCTCCCGTCACTTGATCCTCCTTGCCGTTGTACTTCCAGCGGCTACCAGCGTCAACGTTGCCTCCCGAAACCCCGTACCTGCCTCCAAACGGGTAATAATCATTCCGCTCTTTCACCGCTCCCAACTGATCCACGATTACCCTCACGCTACCCAGGTGATCCGTCAAAAAATAACGGATTTCATTCCCTACCCGGCTAGAAGCGTTCGCCACGATTCGCCCTCCTGCAAACAAACCGCTTTCAAGTTGAACGTTACTGCCATTTCTCACGTATGTCAAAGAACCCAAGTAGCAAAAACCGTGGTCACTACCGTCAACCACTTCCAGTTTCGTGCCGTCGGCAAGATAGCTGTACGTGGCTGTCGGCGTCGTCCCCGTTTTTACCACAGACAACAAATTTAAAACATTATACGTCAAGTTCAAATTTTTACGGATGTCATTTACTAGATTCCCGTTTTTATCATACCGGTAAGAACCCGTCACGTTCCCTCTCGATAAACCGGTTAACTGGTTACCCGTGTAAGTGTACGTTTGCGTTACCGCCGCCGAACCGGTACGGGTAAGGGTCAAAATATTGCCGTTCTTGTCATAACTCAACCCGCTCTCGTCAAAAGCGTTATTACCGGAAAGGGCTCTCCAGGCATTCCCGTTACGCTGGTAATGAACGCACTTCTTTTTATATGCAAAAAGAGGCAAAATATAACTCTATATTAATTTTGAGGAGAAGAATAAATCCTCCCCTCAAATTTCCCGAAAATAACTCTATTCTAGTAGACTTTTAAAGAATAATACATTCTCAAATTGAATTCTCCATTTTTTTTATACTACCAATAATCGCAAACTTTATATTTCTTTCTAACTCTTTCTCGTTAAGCTTTTCATCATATTCGCCAATAAATATACCCCCATTCACCACAACGAAGCCTTGTGTTAAGTCTGAAAAATCATTTTCTTTATACCTGGGAGTCAAAATTAAAATATAACCAGCTGCTACTGCAAATTTCAAATAATGATTACTCTTAAACACTATACAACGATCACTTTTCATACAGAGTATATGACCTCTAATAATATTTTGTCCATCTTGACTTTCAAAATCCCAAGGTTCACCAACTGAAATACAATATTCTTCCTGTTCCATATAATTTCACTTTAGATGTTGCCAATTTATTAATCTCACTTTAACAATATCCAATGTCATAAACTCAGATCCCTTACCCATCATTCCATTTGCTGGTAAAACTTTAGTACCATTTCGCAGTAAAGTAGGGTTATTTAAAATTTGGAATTCAACACGAAGACTAGGAGAAGTCGGTAATGCTAAACGATTTTGTGCTTTAACTGCTGTTTTATAAAGATCTTTTGTAAAAAAAGTCTCTCCACTCCTTCCTCCTCGAAGTAAACCGGTTTCTTGAATTGCTTTAAGTTCGCCTTCTGTCATATATCTAAAAGCATTTCCTCCTTTTTTAGCAACAGAACTCACTTTTTTCAAAGTACTTATTTTCCCTATCGGCAATTTCCTACTAGCAGCAAATTCACCCAAAAACAAAACAGAACTCGCGGTAAAACTTCCCAACTCCTCACTCGACATGGAAGGTATTCTTGCCACAGAATGGATAACATTCCCCAATGCATCTGCCGTTTTATTTTGTCCATTAACAAGAGTACTGATAAACGTGACATCTGCCAAAAAATTTATTATCCCCCCGGCAATATTGTCTAGATCCTTTAAAAGTAAACCTGGTTTAGATGATCTAGTGTCAAGCCATCCCCAAAAATTATTATTATTTTCTTCTATTCTCTGATTCCAGCCTTTAAGAAACCCGGGAGGATCTCCTACCCACATCCCGTTAGGATCTATAAAACGAATCGGGGCATTTAAAGCATAATTATAAGGAGACCATGAATTGTACTTTTCTGCCATCAAGTCCATCCCGAACCACCTTCCCAACTCCCAATCGTACATCCTTGCCCCATAATCCAACCAACCTAAACCTCCCGTCACTTGATCTTCCTTGCCGTTGTACTTCCAGCGGCTGCCAGCATCAACGTTACCTCCCGACACCGCGTACCTACCTCCAAACGGGTAATAATCATTCCGCTCTTTCACCGCTCCAGACTGATCCACGATTACCCGAACGCTACCCAGGTGATCCGTCAAAAAATAACGGACTTCATTCCCAACTCGGGTAGAAGCGTTAGCCAATATCCGCCCTCCTGCAAACAAACCGCTTTCAAGTTGAACGTTACTGCCATTTCTCACGTATGTCAAAGAACCCAAGTAGCAAAAACCGTGGTCACTACCGTCAACCACTCCCAGCTTCGCACCATCGGCAAGATAGCTGTACGTGGCAGTCGGTGTATCCCCTGTTTTTACCACAGACAACAAATTTAAAACATTATACGTCAAGTTCAAATTTTTACGGCTGTCATTTACTAGATTCCCGTTTTTATCATACTGGTAAGAACCTGTCACGTTACCCCTCGATAAACTTGTCAAACGGTTACCCGTGTAAGCGTACACTTGAGTCGCGGACACTGAACCAGTCCGGGTAAGGGTCAAAATATTGCCGTTCTTGTCATAGGTCAATCCGCTCTCGTTAAAAGCGTTATTACCAGAAAGGGCACTCCAGGCATTCCCGTTACGCTGGTAATGAACGCTTCCCTTCAAACGATTCAAATCATCGTAAGAAAAGCGATACATCATCGCGGCATTCGTCCCCTGCTGCCACTCCCACTCGCTAATATTACCGCTATATAGTCTTGTGGTGCCGACCTGGGGCGATTCATAACGAAGTTTCATCTTGAACGGGGTACTTTCTTTACCCGTCAGCCATCCTCGCATGTTATAAGATAGTATTTCCTCCACGCTGCCATGCTTCTGCTTGACTAAACGCCCCACCCCGTCGCGCGTGAAAGTGTTCGTTGCCGCCGTGCCATTATTTAATTTTACCGAGGTAGACAGCAACCGTCCCCGGCTATCATACTCGTTCCCGGTTTCAAGCACGTCAAAGCTCGTGGCGCTATACCCGTGTGCCTCCCGGCTCTTGACCAGGTTACCCCTGAAATCATTCGCCATATCTGTCCGGCTCTTGTAACCCAGGTAATTATCGCCGATCGTCTGTACTACTTGCCCCCGGTCGTCATAATAAGTCGTGGAGGTCAACCACTTTTCAGTCCCCACTACCCGTGTTGAAACGCTAGTCACGTGTCCTGTTACCTGTACGCAACTAGAAGACGAGTATCCCGTTGTTGACTCGAAAGCGTGAAAAGCACGCCCGCCAACCGGAACGTAATCATCGTACGTCGTGTACTGCAAAGCCTCCCGGGAACCGGTTGGAACGTAATTATCACTCACGGAAGCTGCCGCCTGCAAACCGGAATGAGAGGCCGAAGCCAACACGACCTCCCCCGTTTCAATCACTCGATTCTGATTGTCATACAAGGAATAACTCCATTTCCCGGCATTTGCCGCCCGTTGGTTTCCATCCTGGCTTAACACCAGCCGATCCCGGTTGTCATAAACCATGTACACGGGATCACAACCCGGCAAACGCTTCACCACCTGCCGACCGAAACCGTCATACCCGTAATAATAAGCATACTGTTCAAGAACTCCCGACGTCAACGCCCCCCGGGCATTTGCCTCGGGTGGCAACACGTACCGCAACCGACCTAAATCATCATACACGTTTGACGTTCGTAACGCCTCTCCCTCCAGGTAAGCTACCCGTTCTATCAATCGGCCTTGTGCATCCGTGAAACTCTCGGTTATATGCCCGTCTTCATCCGTTGTCCGTTCCCGATATAATGAATTTGCAAGGTAATAACCGCATTCCGCCAACGTCTCGGTACCATTTATTTTCCAACGGCGTACCTCGTTAGCGGCATTCGTGCCATACTCGTGAAGCATCTTTTTGTTCCCGTCATGCCATGCCTTGCCGGGTCCTTGCTCTGTCACGACACGTCCCGTGGGACTTTGCTCAAAACTCGAGGAACTATACGCGTAATTTCCCTCGCCCGAACCATAAATCGCACTCCAGCAAGACACGAAACCACTTTCTTCATGGAAAATTCCATCACCCGACGCACCTTCGAAAGGAAGGTATCTCTTCTCCTCCCGTCCCCACTTCCCGTAACTAAACGGTTGAACGATATCTTTACCAGAGGGAGAAGCTCCTTTCTCCACCACTTGCAAAATTCGGTCACCCGCCCCCGAATACGTGATATCATCCACTCGTTTAGACGGATCGGAAATTTGGCTCTCGTGAACGTAAACACCATGTACCGTGTAATCCTTATCCTTAGCGTACTCGCCCCCGCTCCACGCTCGCACGTTAGCGTATCCCGACATCATAACATTTTCTCGCTCTTTATGCGCCCGAATCTGGTAATATCCAGGTTCCCTAACTTTAAATTCAATCGGGTGTTCCCGGTATAAAAGCTGTTTCTCCGCTTCAAGCTCCTCCGCCTGCTCCGGATACTCCGACATGTAAGGCAAATCATCCAACCAAGGATTATCCTCACCATAGACATATTTTACTTCTTGTCCATCCCGTAATAAAGAGTATCTCACCCCAGGCTCGGAACCGGACAAACGGATAACAACAGAATTTGTATCGACAACCGTACCTCCCCCGGAAACCTCGAAACGATTCAAGTTCCCGAACCTCCCGAGTTGACGCACTAGAAAAAAACGTCTTTCCGGTAAATCCAGTTTCCACTGTCGATAATATTCACTCTTTGATTCCGGGACCGTTATAGTTAACTGAAAATAGCATGAGTTGGTTCCTCCCAAATTAGAAACGTATACCTTGAAAGAAGAACACACCGAACCTCGCAAACTTTCACGAAATGCACTTTCCAAATCACTCTCGTAAGTCGATCGGTACGTGTAGAAAGTCGCCGTGTAAGTTCCTCCTGACATGGGAACAATGATTTGCCCAGGGGCAAATGATTGAATATTATCCAGGATACTTTGTCCCGCAACAAAGTGACTGCATAAAAGTATGTGCAATAAAATATATACCGTTCTCATAACACATCAAAATTAAATACCCGAATTCACGTGATAATTATACTCTTCCAATATATTGCCATTTTTATCAAACACTCGTGACAAACGCCCGTTATTATCGTATTCCCGCGAATCGATAATTCCATTAGAACCGACCCGGCACACGACTTGTCCCTTGCTGTCATAACAATAAAACGTACATGTGATATTCCCGGGGAAAAGACACCCTCCCAAAAAGCTTTTATCGACATACACCTCCAAACTCGCGGAATGTTCACTCCCCGCAACCGGAATATCTCCCTCTAAACAATAGAAACCATTCCCGACAGGGATATCGAACTGTTGTTGACCGGAGCTAACACTCGTCTCTCCTCGTGAAAATTTCCAAGACACCGTGACAGATTTCACCCACGTACTTTTCTGTACCAGCAATTTATACCGGTATTTATCCCCCGTCACTTTTCGCACGATAAGCTTGGAAGTTACATTTTCATCCCTATACCAGGCATATGACATAATCCCGGGCTCACGACCATCCAAACGAATGATCAGAAGGGCATTCCCTACCATCGAAAGATAATCATCACGACTCACGCCCCAATAATCCTTGTTCCGGTACCATGCCATCTCGTATTCATTCAACATTTTATCCAATTTGCCTACCTCTTCCAAACAATTCTGCCTGTGTACATTATCCTCGAGTATAGCTTTTGCTACAGCCAATATCTCTTGGTGAGACTTTGAACGTAAAAAAGAATCTCTCGACACACCCGCGGAAGAGGTACCCGTGTGAAACGTGTAGAAATTTTTAAATGCATTTATCTCATCCGCGTTCGGTAGATTAGAAAAATTTTCATACCTCAATTCGTGAGGTGTATAATTATTAAAGGCAGCAATTCCTGCCGGCTCAACAGCATTTGCCGTAAACAGAGGAAGTCCGCTTCTTTCATCGTACAAAGTGATTTCATTTTTTCCCCTAGACCGACTTTCTTGGACAAGAATCCTATTTCCGAATTTAGCATACCCTAATTGTTGTATTTTAGAGTAACGGGATTGATCCAACGTGAAATACTGGTTATTCGCGTTCACGCTTTCCGGTTGGGTCAAAAGCATCTTCCACGAGGCAAACGGGAAATAGTAACGAGAATTATCTATTAAAGTATCCATGTAAGTAACGACATTCTCTCCCGCCAACAAAAAAATGGAAGAACCCGTCGGTTTCACGAAACTTGTCGTTCGAACAGGAAGATAACACATGTGAGCCCTCCGCATGCTATCCAGTAAATAACCGTTATTCCCGGGAAAAACATCCATCACGACTTTATTATCTTCCCTGTATTCCGTTCCATCCGGGCAACGGGTCAACACGCTGGTAGGTGTCACTCTGTCTAAATTCCCGTAAGTATACCCTCGTGTTGTCATATTATATTTTAACGGGAAAGAAGTTCGCGTGAAATCGGCAATAGACGGAGTTCCGTTAGCTTGTTCTTGTTGGTCAAAAAATTCATATTCGACCTCTTCCACCGGGACAACACATCCGCCATAATATATCGTGTAATACAGGTTCGGTACAACCATATTCTCGCGAGGTTGCACATTAGGCACGTAATAATCAGTATACGAGTTATAATTCACGTACCCGGCTCCATTCCAGTAAAGAGGTTTTTCTTCGTCAGGAAAATCACCCCGAACTCTTTCCACGTTCATGGCATAAGCATAAGGTTTTATTTGACCTACCGTCGAAGAAAACGGGAACACGGATTCTCCGGAAAAAAATTCACTATTGATAGTAGTAGGAATGCCATATCCCGAGCTAAACCCCTGGGTTAAAGCTCGCGAGTAACGGATTTTCTGTAATCGCACCAACCGCCCTCGGCTATCATAAACCGCGGTCCCGAGAGGAAGACCGTGTAACCAATAAGGAAAAAATGCACGTTGAGTCGTGTTCATTCTAAAAGATGCCGGCACAAGATTATAATGGGCAACGTAACCGTTCCCGACTTGCTCTTCCAGCACATACTGGTAAAGAATGCCGTTATTTCCCCTTTTCACGATAGCCATTTCATCATCCTGCACGCGGGAAAAATAGATTTTATCTTGAAAACTCCCGTAATCCAAGTTCCTTGCCAAGGTTTGATACCCGCAAATTAACACACCGGATCCCCCCTCTCCCGTGGCAGACAGATCCCGGTAATGATAACGAACCGTATCCACGTTTCCGCACCCGTCATTCAGCATGATCTCTTTCACCCGGATACCCCCGAATTTCTCCCCGTCATACTCGTTTAACTCGTAATCGACATCCAAGCTCCATTTGCCCGTACCTGAAATCCGTTTCAATGAAAAAGCCTTGGCATATTCTTCATTTGCACTTCCGTCATAAAAAGTTTCCATACCAGAAGGCAAACGAATATTGCCAACTTGAACGAAAGAATGCTTTTGAAGCACCATTTGATCCAACGGGATAAAATGTATCACCTTCCCCGCACCATTACAATAGCCCCAAATATCCCGACTTCGTACTCTCAAGGTATCCAAATGATAACTAAAATTATAATATCCCGATAGCTCCGAATTATCATACCCGATTGTCAAACGTTGCAAGCACCCTCTATTATATGATAAATCGACCTTGCGAATCACGTCTTTCTTGAAATTTTGCCACTGGATACTTGTTATCAATCGTCCTTCCCGTTTAATCACGATACGATCCTTTCCCCAGGAAACCTGTTTCAACCCGACTTCCTTTATCGATTGTTGCGAAAAATCTTTTAAATGATGAATGTTTTTCTGGGTAACTCTCTCGATAGATAATCTCAAATACCGCAACACTTCCCTTAAACAACCTTTTAACGCAACGGCTTGTGGTGCACAAGATGCAGGAAAATTCGTGTTTTCTAAGATCACCACGAGTTGGTCGATTTGAGTCATCGTGTTGGATAACGAATTTGTAACGAAACTGACATCCGACAAATATCCTACAACCCTATCTAACAAAAAGGATCTTGCTATTGTCCCGTAATCAATCGTCATTCCTATATCAGGTACTCGAATTTGTCCACCAGACTCCAAAATTGTAACGGGGAAACCATAACTTGACATATAAGTCGTTTGTTTCATAACATCCACGTACTGGGGCACCCGATTAACATCTGCTGCCAAAGATGCGAATTGCTGTTGAATAGCTAAACTCTTGGCAAAATACAAGGCATCATCAAGATTCTTGTCTATTTCCCTCTTGTAATAATCAAGATCAAACTCTCGAACCCTGAGTGCTTTCCCGTAATTATAAACCGTTTCATTGAGATAAGTGTAATTTACAATAGTTTCATCCGTGTATTCGAAATGCACGGGTTCATCTCCCGGGATAAGAATTTCCGTCAAGTACCAAGACGAGCAAAAACTCGAATTCCAGATATTATTGGCAGAACTATTACTATTTGGGAAACACACGCCAACAGACATTTCTCCACTCGTGAACACATATTTAACCCCGCTCTCGTCTGTTATCATGAACCCTCCCGCGATATTTTCTATCAATAAATTCGTCTTCTCGAGAGGCTTTATCACGATTTTCCCCTCCTCACGCACTCTTATAAATGAAATGTTACGCCCGTTAAAAACTGCCGTGTAAATATCCGACTCTCCATCTTGTTCACGATTGTTCACCTTTTCTTTTACGTCTACAGCTTAGCTTAACGTGTTATTTAGAAAACCCTCGCTATCATCATCCGCTATACCACCCCGGACAACACGAGAGATCACCCCTCCACACGCTAAAGTCCACCCGAAACCCAATTGCCCCATTTTATCCTCAACTTTAACCCCGTTCGCGGAATACACGAGCGAAACAGGCAAACGATAACGTGCAGACGATAACTCGAATAAAGGCACCGTATAACTGAAAATCCCGGTAGAATAATCAACAGACATATTTTTCATATTTGACATCCCCTTCGCTTGCTCTCCCGGTTCAAAACTTTGTCCCAAGGATATACTTGACAATCCAAGAAACAATCCCAAAACAAATAGAATTTTCTTCTTCATAATTTCTTCGATTTTAATTCAATAATTAGATTCGTCGGTTTTTTCCGACCTTGAGATTCTTCTTGCTTTTTTTTATTCATCCTTCCCCATAGGCATAAACTTTAAAATTTTAACTATACGAAACCATATCCTCTATCGTATAATAGAGAATATACACCAGAATATCTAATCCCGGTTACGCTAAAAGAAAAGCCAATTGATGACGTGCCTCCATACTTTTTCCCCGCAAGATCATGGGAACAAAATCAGGCAACTTGATAAACCTCAGGACAAAAGTAATTCCCATTACTACCATCCTCCATGAATAAAACGCCGTGAAAAAACTGTCTTTCAGATCACGCCGTCCTCGTTCCAGTAATTTTTGAATTGTTTTCATGTTTGCAACTAAAACGTAAATAATAAAAAATACAATTCTTCAAAAAATACCAACTTCTCGGCTGACCATTATAAATCTACCACATCACCCCTTTCAAGTTATAAAGTCAGGGTATAAATATATACTAAAAATATCAGACAAATTGTACCACATTTGTACCGATTTGTCTTAATATTTTCTTAAAATTTAAGCTCATTCTTCCCTAACAGACTCTCGGTTTTAACATTTACATCTAACAAACTTTATCAATTATCTAACAACCAATAATTTAATTACATAATTTTACATACTAATCAATTTACGCCACTAGAGACTTTTGGCAACTATCGCAACACCACAAATCGGAATATTTCAAGGGATATCAGTAATATAACAAGAAAATGACCTACCCTTGGTTGCCCCCAAAAAGCTAGTAATTTCATAACATAGACGTTGCATGAACGCTCGTTTACGTTTATGTTACGTTTATGGTTGGTTCATGGGGTAGCGTAACGGTGGACTTGGGGTGGTGAACCCGGATAAAAACACAGGCAGGAAATCCCTTTTTCCCGGAAAAGAGAAGAGCCACCCGAATTTTACTTCCCGGATGGCTCTTTCGTATTTTATAGACTTGCCCTAACAGGACAATCCTTTCATTTATCCCAAATAAGTCTTCAGCAATTTACTTCTTGACGAATGCCGCAGGCGGCGGATAGCCTTTTCCTTGATCTGGCGAACACGTTCGCGGGTTAACCCGAACTTCTCGCCGATCTCTTCCAACGTCATTTCCTGGCAATTGATACCGAAGAAAAGGCGGATGATATCGCGTTCCCGTTCTGTCAGCGTCGCCAATGCACGTTCTACCTCGGTTGACAAGGATTCATTGATCAAAGTCTTGTCGGCTACTGGCGAATCGTCGTTTACCAACACGTCGAGCAAACTGTTGTCCTCACCTTCCACGAAAGGAGCGTCCACTGAAATGTGGCGTCCGGACACACGCAAGGTGTCTGCCACTTTCTCTGCCGGCAAATCCAATGTTTCAGCCAACTCTTCCGGTGACGGACGACGTTCGTGTTCCTGCTCGAAGCGGGAAAATGCTTTATTAATCTTGTTCAAAGAACCTACCTGGTTCAACGGCAGGCGTACAATACGCGATTGTTCTGCCAATGCTTGCAAAATAGACTGACGAATCCACCATACGGCATAGGATATAAACTTAAATCCCCTCGTTTCATCAAATTTCTCAGCTGCTTTAATTAAACCTAAGTTCCCCTCGTTGATAAGGTCAGGCAGGCTCAACCCTTGATTCTGGTATTGTTTTGCAACAGAAACCACGAACCTCAAGTTCGCCCTCGTTAACTTTTCCAACGCTCTCTGATCGCCTTTTCGGATACGTTGAGCTAACTCAACTTCTTCCTCCACGGTAATCAAATCCTCCTTACCAATCTCCTGCAAATACTTGTCGAGAGAAGCACTCTCTCTGTTCGTTATAGATTTCGTTATCTTTAGCTGTCTCATAGTCGTTCTTATATTCTCCCCCAAATATGTGGCAAAGGTAGAACATTTTATCCATATACCAATATGTTAAAATCGACACCTTTTGATTATTAACTTTTTTTAATCTTGTGGCGGTAAAGCGTAGTACTCGATGCGTCCTCTCGGCGAGATAGTTGTTACAAGAACCCCTTCGTTCTCTGCCGTTTTTAGTGCACGTACCAAGTCGTCTTTATCATAAATAACCGTGTTATTAATTTTCAGAATAATATATCCTTTATCCAATCCGATCGCTTTAAACGGACCATTCTTAATATCAGTGATTTTCACACCTCCATTCAAACGATAACGGTAACGATCGTCACGGCTCAACGGTTCAACAGTAGCACCCAGGATACCCGTGTAGTTTTTATCCACGAGGGATACGTCGCCATACGTGTTCTGCAATACCACTTCAAGTTCTTTCAGTTTACCTCCCCGGCTGACGGTTACTTTCACCGTTGCCCCCGGGTGATATTTCGCCAGTTGTCCCTGGAATTCCGGTCTGTTCTTCACCTCGATGCCGTTGATAGCCTTGATCACGTCACCTTTCTTCATTCCGGCTTTATCGGCGGCTCCGTTAGGGATAGTTTCGAAAACATAGATACCGCTGGTTTCCTCGATACCCAATTTCTTCGCCACGGCAGGAGATAACTCCTCATTCGGCATAGAAATCCCAAGCATGGCTCTTTGTACCGTACCGAAATCTTTCAAGTCTCCGATTACTTTTCTCGCTATATTTGAAGGTACGGCAAAGGCATACCCCGAATAAGAACCGGTAGGCGATTCGATAGCGGTATTGATACCGATCAATTCTCCTTTGGCGTTCACCAACGCACCCCCGCTATTGCCGGGGTTCACTGCTGCATCCGTCTGCAAGAAAGATTCAAGGCTCATCTGGTTGCGGCTAAGCCCCAGTTCCCTCGCCTTGGCACTGATGATACCGGCAGTAACAGTCGAAGTCAAATTATACGGGTTACCCACTGCCAGTACCCATTCGCCCAACTCCACGTCGTCCGAATTAGCGTATTCCAGGTAAGGCAACCCGGTAGCTTCCACTTTCAACAGGGCTATATCCGTGTTCGGGTCAGTCCCGATCACTTTCGCCTCGTACTCTTTCTTATCATTCAAGGTAATTAAAATCTTGTCACTATTGTCTATCACGTGATTGTTCGTGATAATATACCCGTCTTCAGAAACGATAACCCCCGAGCCGATACCCATTCTCTGGGGAGCCTCACGGGTACGGGGCGTGTTGCCGTACATGAAATCCCAAAATGGATTCCCGATGTATTCCCGTCCCATTTGTACCGTTTTGACATGAACTACAGCCGGAACTGTCTTTTTGGCAGCTTCTCTCAAATCAACACTACCTGCACCTCCCACGGGAAGCGCGGAACCGGAGGTCAATGCCACGGGACGTACTGCAGCCGGGGAAGCTATCTCCATTTGCGGAAGTACGTTCTCTTTATCTCCCCGGATGGCGTCGATCGCCGCGAAAGCGAGACAACCGCCAATGACTCCTAAGCCTAAATTCGCTAATGATTTCTTCATAGTCATATCTTTATCTCCTTTATTCATTAAACGTAAACTCAATACAATTTGTTTGGATACTACAATGATAGCAATATCCTTGCCAACACTATATTAAGAAATTCTTAATTAAGATACCTTAACCCGAGTAATAGAAATTTCAATCTAAAATCTAAAATCTAAAATCTAAAATAGATATATTTGTAGCTGCGATTTTCGATTAATTTCTATTCAAATGATAACACGTATAAACAGTAAAAAGAAAGAAAGAACACGTGCACCGCTTTCCATGGACTTTTTCAAGGATCCCCGGACTCGTGTCGTTGTAGGGTTGATATTTATGCTATTCTCTATCTATCTTTTCGTGTCCCTCGCGGGCTTTTTCTTCACGGGCGGCATGGATCAAAGCCTGATAGACAAGGAAACACGGGAACTCGTCACGAATCCCGATATTGTCGTGGGGAATCCCGGCAGGAAGCTGGGGGCTTATCTCTCCGACCTGCTCGTGAACCGCTGGTTTGGCGTGGCTTCATTTATCTTCTGCTATATCCTGTTTATCATAGGTCTGGGCACGATGGGGCGTCCGGTAAAAAACACCGGGAAGAAGATCATCCTCAGCTTTGTACTCGTGATCTGGATTTCCCTCCTGTTGGGATACATTTTCAATTTCGTCCCCTCGGGTTACGTTTTCCCCGGCGGCGCACATGGTTATTTCGTGTGTTTCTGGCTGAACTCCTTTATCGGGGAAATCGGTACATTCTTCCTTTTACTGGTGTCATTTGCTATCATTCTGTTCTTTGGGTTCGAGAATGCCTTTAACAAATGCGTGGGAATGGTGAAAGCCTATTTTGCCCGCCGGGCACAGCGCAAGGAAGAACGCAGGGCTGCACGGGAAGCCTTAGCCCAACGGGAAACCGAACAAACAGAAGACGAAGAGAAAGAAACAATCCCTTCACTTGCAAACGATATTGCAGCTGAAGCCCCCACTGAATATGAATTTTATTCAGACAAAACGG
Organism: Butyricimonas synergistica DSM 23225; assembly: GCF_000379665.1. Taxonomy (GTDB): domain Bacteria; phylum Bacteroidota; class Bacteroidia; order Bacteroidales; family Marinifilaceae; genus Butyricimonas; species Butyricimonas synergistica. The sequence continues at coordinate 15,992 of NZ_KB903370.1, forward strand.
AAACAGAACAAACAGAAGAGGAAGAAATCGAGGATATCACCACGTTGTTCCCTCCTGTAACCACGCTGTATCCTACTGAAAATGAAAAGATATTATCCCTCGACACCAATGGACCCGAGGACGAAAAACAAGATTCGGAGAACACCTCTCCATCCTCTAGTGACGATATAGAACTGACCGTCATGGCAGACAAGCTGGAAGAACAATTGACCAAGAATCTGATGCCGGACACAGAGTACGACCCGACGTTGGATTTATCCAATTATCAATATCCTCCGCTGGATTTACTGGAAGAATATTCATCCAGTGCTTCCAAAGTTACCGCCGAGGAACTGGAAGAAAACAAGAACACGATCGTCGAAACTTTACGGCAATATAAAATAGAGATTACCAAGATTAAAGCCACCATCGGTCCCACGGTAACTCTCTACGAGATCGTGCCTGCCCCCGGTATCAAGATTTCCAAGATCAAGAATTTAGAAGACGACATCGCGCTTAGTTTATCCGCGTTAGGAATTCGTATTATCGCCCCGATTCCCGGCGCGGGCACCATTGGTATCGAGGTGCCCAACCAAAAGCCGGAAGTCGTTTCCATGAGAGGAGTTATCGCTTCCAAGAAATTCCAGGAATCCAAATACGCGTTGCCCGTGGCATTGGGACGTACGATTTCGAATGAACCGTACACGTTCGACTTGGCAAAAATGCCGCACCTTCTGGTTGCGGGAGCCACGGGACAAGGTAAATCCGTCGGTTTGAATGCGATTATCACCTCGCTCCTGTATAAAAAGCACCCGTCACAACTGAAGTTTGTCATGGTTGACCCCAAGAAAGTAGAATTAAGCATCTACTCGGTCATCGAGAAACACTTCCTTGCCAAACTTCCCGACGCGGAAGAAGCGATCATCACGGACAACGACAAGGTGGTAGCCACCCTCAACTCCCTGTGTATCGAGATGGATAGTCGCTACGACCTGCTGAAACAAGCACACGTGAGAAATATCAAGGAATACAACGAGAAGTTCGTGAAACGCCAACTGAACCCGAACAACGGGCACCGTTATTTGCCATATATCGTGGTCGTGGTCGACGAGTTCGCCGACTTGATTATGACTGCCGGCAAAGAGGTTGAACAGCCGATTGCCCGTATCGCCCAGTTAGCGCGAGCCGTGGGTATCCACATGATCATCGCCACGCAACGTCCTTCCACGAACATCATCACGGGTGTCATCAAGGCAAACTTCCCGGCACGTATCGCCTTCAAGGTTGCCTCCATGATCGACTCCCGCACCATCCTCGACTCCCCGGGAGCAAACCAACTGATCGGACGGGGGGATATGTTGATCTCCAAGGACAGCGAGATGGTTCGCGTGCAATGTGCTTTCGTGGATACACCGGAAGTTGATGCCGTCACCAAGTTTATCGCCGACCAACAAGGATACCCGGAAGCGTATATGCTTCCCGAATACGTGTCCGACACGGAAAACGGAGTCAGCGGGGATATGGATCTCGGGGTAAAAGACCCCTTGTTCGAGGAAGCCGCCCGCCTGGTAGTGAACACCCAGCAGGGTTCTACCTCATCCATCCAACGGCGCTTCTCCATCGGCTATAACCGTGCGGGACGAATCATCGACCAATTGGAAGCCGCCGGCATCGTGGGTCCCTTCGAGGGCAGCAAAGCCCGCCAAGTGCTCATTGCCGACGAATACAGCCTGGAACACGTACTCAAAACTGTTCAGGAACAATTTTAAAAGTTTAGAGTTCAGAGTAAAAAAGAAGTGCAAGATTGTGCAGTTGAAATCTGAAATCTAAAATCACAAAATCTAAAATGAATAAGGTAATGTTTTTAGAAAAAGCGTACAGAGGAAACAACAAATGGTATTTTTACCTGCTCACGTTAATCATCGTTTTCGCGGCAGTACAAGTGGCGTCATTACCGCTCGCCTTGTATTACTTTATCCGGGATCCGCAGGCAGCCTTGTCGGGAAACACCAACAACCTGCTATCCATCACGAGCACCAATCTCGGGTTAGCCCTCATGCTGTTTACATTCACAGCCGGGGTTATCGCATTACTGATTTGCGTGAAATGGCTTCACCACAAACAACCACTCGACATTCTCACAGGGCGCAGCCGTTTTGACATAAAACGTACCCTTTTCGGGGCTCTCATCTGGGGAGTTTTGTCATTCGTGCTATTGGGGGCGCAATACGGATTCGGGGATACCTCCAATCTCGTGTTCCAATTCAAACCTTTCGATTTCTTCATGATGTGTATCGTGATCGTGATTTTTATTCCCTTCCAAGTAGCTTTTGAAGAATTTATCTTCCGGGGATACCTCATGCAAGGCAGTATCCTGTTATTCAAATACAGGTGGGTTGCCCTCGTGCTCACGGGATGCACGTTCGGGTTGCTCCATGCCAGCAATCCCGAGGTGGAACGCTTCGGTTTCTGGGTAGCCATGCCGCAATACATCCTCATGGGACTGATACTGGGTTTCGTGGCAATCATGGACGACGGGCTAGAACTCGCTTTAGGACTCCATTTATCCAACAACGTCATTTCCTCCATTATCGTTACCCATGATTCTTCCGCCCTGCAAACCCATGCCTTATTTCTGGATACCGATCCACAAGCATCGCATGTGGATACGCTCGTGATGCTCGTGTGCGGGATCATCTTCATCTGGGTGTGCAACCGGAAATACAATTTCCTGTCAAAGATCAATTTATGGGGTAAAGTCCTCCTCCGGAGTTCTTAAAATTTTCTTAATACTCGGAAGAGACTGACTATATTGACAATAAAATCGTATCTTTGGCGGCGTTCAAAACATGGTAACAATTTAATTAATCAAATAAATCGAAGTTTCAACAAAATGAGAAAAATTACATCATTCATGTTTATTTTCGTTTTTGCTCTGTCCTTCTTGGCTAACGCGCAAAACACGAATCAAAACCAACCACAAGGATATCAATTCACGGATATCAAGAGATTACCGGCAACTTCAGTAAAAGACCAAGCCCGTGCAGGTACCTGCTGGTCATGGTCGGGAATTTCTTTCTTCGAGTCAGAAATGATCCGCATGGGTAAAGAACCTATCGATCTTTCTGCCATGTATATTGTAAGACACGCTTACGGTGACAAAGCCGAGAAATTCGTTCGCCTACACGGGAACATGAACTTCGCCGTGGGAGGAGCTTTCTGCGACGTGATGCACGTGATTAAAAATTACGGTATCGTCCCGATGGAAGTTTACATGGGGCTGAACTACGGCGAGCCGAACCATGCTTTCGGTGAAATCGACGACGTTCTTGCCGGATACATCAATGCAGTAATCAAAAACTCGAACAAGAAATTGAGTACCGCTTGGAAAGCCGGATTCAACGGGATTTTGGACGCGTATCTTGGAGCTGAACCGGAGAAATTCGAGTACAAAGGAAAAGAATACACCCCGAGAACCTTCGCTGACGAGGTAGTAGGCTTGAACATGGACGACTACGTGAGCTTGACTTCATTCACGCACCACCCATTCTACACTCAATTCGCTATCGAGGTACCCGACAATTGGTTGTGGGGATTATCATACAACTTGCCGTTGGACGAATTGATGAAAGTAATGGACTACTCTATTGACAACGGTTACACCTTCGCTTGGGCTTCAGACGTGAGCGAAAGAGGTTTCCAGACTTCTAACCCGGGAATCGCCGTGGTTCCGACTAGCGACCCGAAAGAAATGAGCGGTGCGGAAATCGCTAAATGGGAAGCAATGCCCAAAGGCAAACAGACTCCGGACGCTTTCAAACAAGGACCTGCTCCCGAGAAAGAAATCACCCAAGAATTAAGACAACAAGAATTCGACAATTATCTGACGACTGACGACCACGGAATGCACGTGATCGGTAAAGCAAAAGACCAAAACGGTACAGTTTACTTTATCGTGAAGAACTCTTGGAACAAATACAACAAGTTCGACGGATACTTCTACGCTTCTCATCCTTTCATGGCATACAAGACGATGAACATCATCGTGCACAAAAACGCCATCCCGAAGGATATCAGAAAGAAACTTGGAATCAAATAAATCTTCTCTATCACAAAGTAGAGAAAACCTATAAAAAAAAGGCTGTCATCATTCACGATTGACAGCCTTTTTTCATATTTTTGCGGGAAATCAAAGTAAATCACATAAAATTAAATATACTATGAATTTAGCAAGAGAGATTAAGAAAGACATTTATTGGATTGGTGTCAATGATCGCAGAACTCATATCTTCGAGAATTATTGGCCTCTTCCCAAGGGTGTTGCTTACAACTCCTATATCATCGTGGACGAAAAAGTAGTCGTTATAGACACGATCGAAAGAAGCAAAATGGATGATTACGTCGAGAATATCGAGAAACTTCTCAACGGACGCAAGGTAGATTACTTGGTTGTCAACCACATGGAACCCGATCACACGGGGGCAATCAAAGCTTTATTATGTTGCTACCCGGACGTGAAAATCATTGGTAACGCCAAGACGTTTCCCATGCTAAAAAACTTCTACGGCGTACACGAGAACCTCATCGAGGTGAAAGAAGGAGATTCTCTCGACCTGGGAAGACACAAGCTGAATTTCTATATGGCTCCTATGCTCCACTGGCCGGAAACGATGGTTACTTTCGAGTCCACCGAGGGCATTCTGTTCAGCGGTGACGTGTTCGGGGCATTCGGGACTCTCGACGGGGGAATCTTCGACGATGAAGTAGACCTCGATTACCTGGAAGAAGAAATCAGCCGCTATTATTCCAACATCGTTGGCAAATACGGTCAACCCGCACAGACAGCTTTGAAGAAACTAGGAGGACTTCCCATTCAGATGATTTGTGCCACGCACGGACCAATCCGCCGTTCACACATTGCCGAAATCGTGGCAAAATACGACAAATGGAGTAAATACGAAACCGACAAAGGAGTGGTTATCGTTTTCAGTTCCATGTACGGGAACACCGAGAAAATGGCGGATGTCATCGCACGCTTCCTTGCCGAGAGAGGGATCAAGAAAATCCGTATCCATGATGCCTCCAAGACTCACCCGTCTTACATTATCAACGACATATTCCGCTACCGGGGCGTGATCTTCGGGAGTTGCGCATATAACGGCAACGCCTTCCCTACCATGGAAACCTTGCTCACGGAATTGGAACACATGGGCGTGAAAAACCACGTGACGGCTTTCTTCGCCGGCAAAGCATGGGCAGGCGGCGCAATGCCACGTTTCAACCAATTTGCAGAGAAAATCAAATGGGAAGTAGTCGCTCCTTCCTGTGAAGCATGCGGTTGCCCAAAAGACGATGACTTCGAAACTTGCCGCAATATCGCTTACGCAATGGCAGATAAATTGGATGAGCTTTATTAAAAGGCTTTTCATATAAATAAAATAGAGGCGATCTTGGGTCGCCTCTATTTATTTCCGTACATTACCTCCAACATCTTTCTTCCCAGCAAAGGACGATAATGCCCTTTCTCGTAGTAATTATGAATATCGGACGTGTATTCGTTTATTCCCGAAAAATCGAACACGTTTCCTTCCCCGAAAATCTCTTGAAGCTGTTTCACATCTTCCGGGTTCAAACGTACCTGATTATACCTCGGGTTAATCAATATCTTGCAATTCGTACCGTGCTTCACGAAAACATCCCTCATTTCCGCAAGCATATCCAACTGCTTTTTCATGATGATCGGGGGAGCGATCTTTTCCACCGTATCTCGCGCGGGAAACTCTTTCTTGTGCTTTTCCCAATAGGCTTCCCCACAATCAGCTATTTCTTTCTCTCTCGGGTTGAACACGTCGTTCGTGATACAGTTCCGTTCAACAACCCCGCTATTGATGACGCCCTTCATGTAACGCCTGTACTGCCCGAAAATTCGGTAATCCACATAAGCCACACAAAAATCGGGATTAAAGAACGTCTGCAAGAAACACATCTGGAACTCCCAATTGCTTTGCCCCGTAACCTCCGGGTGCAGTACCTGTGTGGACATATTCGTTATCTGGGTCTGTTTCAGAGTCGCATAATCCACGAGTATCAACACGTTAGCAATCGAATCCTGAATGGCATCCAACGCTTTCACTTTCCGGTATATATTCCCCAACCGTTCGGCACTACCATAAAGACGGATAGCACGTCCTCCCGGTATATACCTCTCCCAATCCTTAATCTGAAAAGCCATCGTGCAGGAATTTCCCAGCAAGAAGGAATTATATTTCAACGAATCCCTTTGCATCCGGTAATGCTGCCACCCCACGTATCCTTCGTTCACAGCCACCGGAGATTTATAATAAGTCTTATATTCGTTCAACACCTCGAACGGGTCGTCATAGAAATACAATCCCAGCAAAGCAAGGAAAGGCAATATCAGCAATACACATTTCAACAAAAATAAGGCAAACGTCTTTTTCATAGCTAAAATTGCAAATAGATAAAATCTTTACTTCCGAACTCGCCGAACACCAAAAAAAGGAATATAAACAAATAATAAATTCCCCAACGAACCACGGCTTTTTGTTGCCCCACGGCTTTCAATAAATCTCGTTTCGACATAAAATACTCGTACACGGACAAAAGAATGACAGCACCTATCAACACAATTATATCGTGATCCGGCATTCCCATACGAAGTTCTTTTACCCCATGCGGCAGGCTCAACGACAAGTGGCTAAACATATACCACACATCCGACAGGGTGTCCAACCGGAAAAACACGAGCGAGAAGGCAAACAGAAGATAAGTCCTCACGACAGAATATATCCCGAACACCCGTTTGCCCGCAAATCCTTCCAGCCTACCCCGGAAGCCCGCAGCAAGCATCTCGTAGCTGATAATCAAACCTTGTATCAAACCGTAAATCACGAAATTCCATCCACCGCCATGCCACAATCCCAACAACACGAACGTGACAATCAAGGCGTAAATAATACCCCATTGCCCCCAGTAGCGCTTGCTGGCAGCTATGGGCTGATACAGGTAATCCCTCACCCAAAAGGACAAGGTCATGTGCCATCTCCGCCAGAAATCGGTAATACTCTTTGCCGTGAACGGGCGATTGAAGTTCGGCGACAGTTTATACCCGAACACCATCGCCCCTCCGATAGCAATATCCGTGTAACCGGAAAAATCGGCATACAACTCGATCGGGTAAAGCAATCCAGCCAAAAGCAATTGCACCCCGCTAGTACTCTGCACCGAACCCAAAATATCGTTCAAGTAAGGGGCTAACCGGTCGGCAATAATCATTTTTTTCATCAAACCTATACACATCAGCTTCATCCCGTAGGTCACGCTCTCGTAATCAAAAGCTTTCCCCGCCTTCGCCTGCGGCAGAAAATCACCCGCCCGTTCAATCGGACCGGACAGGAATTTCATGAAAAGCAACATATACAGGGTGAAATCCGGCAAACTTCTCTCCGGTTCCTCCTCTCCCCAATACACGTCAATCAGGTAGGACAAAGCTTGAAAAGTATAGAACGAAATCCCTAACGGGAACAATATACTTTTCACAGAGAAATCGACCGGGATTCCCACCAATCCCAGCAACCACTGCACGTTACTCTCTATAAATCCCAAGTACTTGAATACCGCCAGCAAAAGGATCAGGAATACCATACCCGCACAGAACAGGCGTTTCCGGGACACGTCGTTTTCCTGCCTGCCAATAAATTTTCCCAGATGAATATGCGGTTAATCACGGCAGTCGAGAAACACTACGGATTAAGATTTTCATTGCGGGAAGTATTGAAATTTAAGAATGTAGGGGACTTATGCCGGGTGATTCAAAATAAGGTTGCATAGCGTATGATGTTCACTTCATGGGAGTTCGTTCTTCTGTTCTCGTGTAGCGTCGTGCTTTATTACGTGTTGCCCCGGAAGTTTCAGAAGAGCGTGTTATTGCTGGCAAGTTGTTGTTTTGCCGGATACTTTAATATATTGTTCCTTGTGGTCGCTTTGGGGATCACCGGGATTACTATTCGTCAATGAGTCCCAACCCTGCACGTCCGATGCTACCGTTTCCTCTTTCAACACGATGTCATTATTTTTCAATACATCCCGAAAAATAACACTGATCTCGTCCAAAATCTCTTGAATTTCCATAGCTTCATATTTTATACAAGTGACAACAATTTTTTCCTATCTATTTTATTACTCGTCCCCAGGGGAAACGCTTCCAAGCAACGTACGCTGGAAGGCAGCATATACACGGGTAAATGCATTTTCATGAATTCCAGCAACGCTCTCGTGTCACATTCCGCCGCCTCGACAAACAAGTGTAACTGGCATCCCCCGTCATATTCTTTTTTCGCCACAACGACAACGTTCTTTTCCTCGTTGTAGAACTTCCTCGCCGTGTACTCAATCTCGTTCAACTCTACCCGGAACCCCTGCACCTTCACTTGGTAATCCTTCCTTCCGCAATAAATCACGTCCCCGTCCGGGTCTACATAGCACAAATCACCCGTCTTGTAGAACACTCGCCCGTCATGCCGCACGAGCACCTGTTCGGATTTCTCCCGGTCTTTCCAGTAGCCATCCATGACCTGCGCACCACATACCCACAATTCGCCCTTCTCTCCCGTTTCCAGCGCATTCCCATCCTCGTCAGCGATAAGGACATCCATATCCTCGAAAGGCTTTCCTATCGCGATCATTCCATGATAATGCTTACACTCCTCCCGGGGAATACGATAAGCCGTACAATAAATCGTGGCTTCCGTGGGACCGTACAGGTTCACGAACTCCGCGTTCGGGGCACACGCCCGGAAACGAGCCAATACGTCCGTTTGAGCTGCTTCCGCCGTCACGATCAAGTATTTTAAATCCGGCAAACGAATCTCGTCAAAATAAGGGGACAAAAACTGAAGTAGCGAGGGAGCTATCGCGGCAAACGTCAAACGCTCGTCTTCCAGCAACTCGTACACCTTCGTGTACTTCATCTCACCCGCCCCCACCGTGTAAACACTCGCTCCCACGGTAAGCGGGTACAACGTTGAAACAACCGACACGTCAAACGTCAACTCGAACATCTGCAACATCCTATCGTCCTCCTCCAGCTTCCACCCCAAGGCAGAATAAGCCGAGTAGAAAGCATTCAGATTCCGCCGGGTAATCGGAACCCCTTTCGGCTCCCCGGTACTCCCGGAGGTAAAAATAATATAGGCTTTCGAATCCTCCGTCCCGTAATTATATTCCGCATTCCGTTCGTTCCGAAGCTCACGGATACAAATAAAATTCACGTCTTCCGGCATCGCCTCCGCCATACGGCATTCATCGGCATACAAGACCACACGGATATCGCCCGCCTCCCGAATCTTGTTATTCCTGTTATCCGGGTAATGCGGATGCAATATGACATACGTTTTTCCCGACAGCAACACGGCAAGAATAGAAGCATACGTTTCTACCCGGTTCTCAGCGACGACACCGATAATATCCTCTTCCCGTTCGACAAGGAACGAGTGGATGCCATTGACAAAAGCAAACAATTCCCCATAGGAATATGCTATGCCCTCAATAACGAAAGCATTTCTATTAGGATAACTCCCGGCACTCCGGACAATATCCTTTAATATATTCATCCCAACCATAAAAAATCGTTATACAACTAACGCGGTTCAAATTTATACAAAACCTTTCTCAATACTCCATAAAATAGGAATTATTTTCGCCACTATATCCCCGATCATAAACCGTTAAGCGGATTTCATCCTTAACATCACCGTGTTAATTGCCACGATCACCGTACTCAACGACATCAGCACCGCACCCACTGCCAGGCAGTAATTCAGCTATTTTCTGCAAAGCGTTTTGTTCGCTTTCTATAAACGATTCCCCCGCAGAAGCATATCCGGGCTGGAAACAAGTATGCCTTTTTTTGAAAAAACGCTTCTATTTCTTTTTGCAGATTCAAAATTTCCCCTATCTTTGCATCCGCATTTGGAGAGGTGGCAGAGTGGTCGATTGCGGCGGTCTTGAAAACCGTTGAACTGCGAGGTTCCGGGGGTTCGAATCCCTCCCTCTCCGCCCAAAGCTACTAAGAATTTGAGAGTTAGCACACGAAAGCTGACTCTCTTTCTGTTTTTAAAGGGATTCGAACGAAGTGCCGGCAGGGTTCGTAACGTGTTCTAGAGAGGTTAAGCCCCAAGTCATCCCTCCCGTGCGAGGCTATCCTCCCTTACTACCCACTAAGCTCCACTGGATCAAACACAGACAAGGGTAGCATCTCCTTTAAAAACACCTATTATTAAAAAAAGCTGACGGAGGCGTTCACTTTCAATTTTCAATTATTTCGTCAGAATCTCCCCATTCGTCGATAAAATCCGCCTGTTTGTTGAATTTATTTTGCAATTCGCTAATTCTGATATATTTTTATATCGCAACTAAAAATAAGAACGAGAAGAATGTTTATCATCAAACAAGAACAACAGTAAAGTTTGCAACCAGCCAGAGGCGGATTCGGCACACAACCCCTCCAATTGACATTCATCCCAACACAAATTGGTACTTGTGCCTCCGCCTCCTTTCTTTTTAAACGCTTGCTTTCTGCTGTCCGGCGTAAACGACGAACCATGAAGAACAAGATACACCGTCAACATATCCTCGAAAACTTGATCTACGCGCTCATCTGGATTATCGTGTTCACCGCACCGGTATTTCGGATTAGCGAGGAAACAGGATTCTCGTGGAAGGACGTGACAAAGCAATGGATGGCATTCTTACCCTTCTTCGCCGTGTTCTGCATCAACAACTACGTGCTTATTCCCTACCTGCTGACCCGCAAGCGGATGTTGTGGTATTTTCTGATTACAGCCGGGATGGTTTTTGTGATCTTCACAACTCTACCTCACCCAAGACATCATAATAACCCTCCCCACCACACGTTCACGGCAAACACAACAACCGGGAAACGTGTCGACAGACCGGAAAACGTACAATTTCGGAAGAAAGGCAACGAGCCACCCCCGTTCAAAATCCCGTTCGGGAGGATACGATTCTTCAACGGCATACTGATAGTCATATTCGTTATCGGTATCAACATCGCCATCAAGTTGCTGTTCAAGAGCATACGTGACGAACGGCAAATGAAGGAACTAGAGAAGCAGAACCTGCAAACAGAATTAGAATATCTCAAGCACCAGATCAACCCGCATTTCTTCATGAACACACTGAACAATATTCATGCGCTCATTGATATCGACGCGGAAAAAGCGAAAGAAACGGTGATCGAGTTATCAAAGATCATGCGGTATATCCTTTACGATTCAAGCCAGCCATTGATCTCCTTGCAGAAAGAAATCACACTAATAAACAACTACATAGCCTTGATGCGAATCCGTTATACCGATTCCATCGACATTACCATGAGCGTGCCGGAACGTTTGCCGGATGTACAATTACCTCCTTTACTATTTATTACTTTCATAGAAAACGCCTTCAAGCACGGCATCAGTTACCGGCACGCATCATTCGTCCATGTGTCTATCGAGATACAGGAAAAGGAATTATCGTTCTACGTCATGAACAGCAGCAACAACACAACATCACACGACACAGGCATCGGGCTGGAAAACGTAACGAAACGCCTCAACCTGCTCTACGGCAACAAGTACACGCTATCCACCCGTGAGGAGGAAAACGTGTATAGTGTCACACTCGTTATTCCCCTGCAATCATGATCCGGTGTATCGCTATCGACGACGAACCTCTGGCACTGAGGAAACTCACAGATTACATCCGGAAGACGCCCTTCCTTGAACTCGTGCAGGATTGCCCCGACGCCTTGAGTGCCATGCAAGTGCTGGGAGAAAAGACGGTAGACCTGATGTTCGTCGACATTAATATGCCCGACCTGAACGGCATGGACTTCGTGAAATTACTTACCGACAAGCCCATGATCGTTTTCACCACGGCGTACTCCGAGTTCGCCATCGAAGGATTCAAAGTGGACGCCACGGACTACCTGCTGAAACCATTCAGCTACAAGGATTTTTTGCAAGCCGCGGAAAAAGCCCGCAGTCGCTATAAGCTATTTCGTCAAGCCAAAGTTCCCGCCGGGGAAGAAACGGAAGCAACCCATCTGTTCGTGAAAGCGGACTACAAAATGGTACGAGTGGCAATCGATGACATCCTGTACATAGAAGGACAAAGCGAATACATCCGGATATACACCGACACGGGCAAACCACTAATGACCTACCTCAGCATGAAAGCCATCGAGGAACGCCTGCCCGCCAACCGCTTCATGCGGATACACCGTTCATACATCGTGAACCTCGGCAAAGTAAAAGAAGTTTCCCGTGACCGCATCGTGTACAACGGAAGCATCTATATTCCCGTAGGCGACCAATACAAGAAGAAATTCCACGAGTACTTGAATTCCCATTCGCTGACGAGGTGAAATCCCCTTATTAGATTCTAGATTTGATGATTTTAGATTTAAAACAACCTCCTCCGGCATCCTCTGTATAGGGGGAGCCGGAGGAGGTTGTTTATATTAACTTCTAGCCAATCACTCGCCCAAAGCGATTAGATCGCATCTTTTTTAGCATACTCGGAGAACTCGCAGCCGAAGGTGTCGGACAGGTAGTTATCCAAATCGTCAGCCTTGAACGCCATATTCGTGAGATTCTTCTGAACTTCCTCGCCATACTCGGAGAAGACATCGGAGATGTGTACGCGGTAAGAGAGGTAAATCTGGTTACCGTCCAAGCCCAGCTGGTAAGGTTTCACGTCAGCGGAAAGCAAATAAGAAAGCACGGGTTCGAGGTTCTTCTTCGGCAACACGTTGATCGGCGAAGTGCAGAACAAGTACTGCCGCTGGTAAACGAACATACGAATCTCGGAACTTCCCTTGTGGAATACCCAGCTCTCGTAACCTACACGGGCGAGCACGGGGTTGATTCCCATTGCCTCGATCGCTTGCTCGCAGAAAACGGCAAGGTCAGTCAACGACCGTTCTTGGAACACGTTCTCCGGCAGTTTGTCACCGCACGAGGGGCAATATTCGTCCTCCTCGGAGATCAGCTCATCGCAACTGTCACATTGCACGTTAAACGTCGTGGTATCGAGTTCGCCGATTTGGTTGAGCAACTCGCGCAAAGATGCCGAAGGGATACCGAATCCCATATTATCGGCATTAGTGAGCTTGCTCGCGGTGATAGCCACCAGCTCGTTGCTGTCATTGAACATCGGTCCTCCGCTGTTACCGGGATTAACAGCCGCATCGGTCTGTATGTAATAACTGTCGTTTATCAACTGCCGGGGGGACGATACGGTACCCTCGGTCACCGTGAACGGCATCCCGAACGGATACCCCGCCACGTTGATTTTTTGCCCGATAGCAACCCCATCAAGCGCACCCAACGTGATCTCGGGAAGAGCCGAGAAATCCCCTTCTGCTTTCAACAAGGCGATGTCACGAGAGGGATTTACCAACACCACGCGAGCGTAAAACCTGTTCTTATCGTTATCTTGGAGGGCCACCTCGCGGAAACCTTCTACCACATGGTAATTGGTTACAAATAGATCATAGTTTTTCAGGTAAAAACAACTGCCTGATCCGCCGGCATGGTTTACTTTATAGACGGCATTAAATATATTCTGTTCCATAATGTCAAAATTTCATCCCTGTTTATTGATTGTTTCCCAACCCGGCTGCCAGCTCCTGCACTTGGCGCGTGTAATCTTCCATGCTGATCTGCCCTTGCATCATCTGCATCTGCAATGTCTGCACCTTGGCAAGGTATTCCTGCATACCGCCGCCCTGCATCATTTGTTGCATTGCCTGCTGCATATTCTGGGCAATTTGCGTCATGTCTACATTACCGAAGTCCATGTTATCATCGTCATCCGCATCAAGCTCGCCTTCCATAATGTTATCCATCGCCTCGTGGAGGATGGGAGCAGCCTCATCCCACGGCATAGCGGAAGTTTTCACCAGCGCACGTGTCACGACGGCGTTCACGTCATCCTGCACGTCGTTGTAGAAATACATCTCGTAGAACTTGTAGACAATCATAAGGCAGCACGTCATGTAATTGCGTGACTCGAACGCCTGCGTTGCCCGATCGTAAGTATTTTCGAAATTCTCCTGTATGTTCTTGAGGTTAGAACGGCGTTTCGGGGAGATAAAGGTTTCCACGAAATAAAGATCTTCCGCCAATTCCTCTTTCGTCATCGCCTGCAAGCGGGCAACCACGGATTTCCCGGCAATTACCACCTCGGGCAGCGGAATATCCTCACGATCCATCTCGGCAACCGCTTTGTTGAGGTCGTTGAGCAATTGTCCTTGCGGGTGGGCGTAATAAAGTATTTTTAAAAGAGTGGAATCGAGCACGTTCCATGCGAAACCGAACTTCCGGTCAGCCTCGAAGCCCTTCACGGCATCCATGCACTCGCGGCAACTCAACTGAATCACCTCGTACACGTTATCTAACGTTTCGGCATCGAAAGGAGTTACTTTAGGTTCATAAATTCGCTGCGCACCAAACTTGGTTTCGAACTCGTCATCATACTTGTCACCCGTGCGGCATATCTCTTCCAGCACGTAATACATCTTGTAAGGTTGTGCCAAAGCGAGCGGGCAACTGTACTCGAAATAAAGCCGCTCGTCATGTAACTCGATGCGTGCCAAATCCATATCGTTAAAGTTCAAGCCCGCCACTTGCCGAAGCAAAGGCACTCTTCCCTTTTCAGGTAAAGCGAGGAATGGCGCGGTGACGTACAACTGCCCGTCCTCTATCTTGATCGTTACCACGATAGAACCGTGCGGCACGTTGAACTCTGTCCCTGCCGGATTACCGTGTTTCTCCCGCAAATCCGGGTCCACGTAATCGAGGAGGGTATGGAATGCTTTCAAGTACTCCCCGTTCTCGAAGGCTTCCATGCTTTCGTCGAAGGCATCGACGTTAATCTTACTTTCCGTCGACGCTATCGTGGAAAGGTTGAATGTCAAGGTTTGTTTCATGACTTATAAGGAATTAAATAATTAATAACAATTCACGCGCCCATCCACGCCACATCACGTAGAGGCGGCTATAAAGGTGAGAAAAACAATCGAATATTAAAAGTGAAAAGTTGAAAAATTATTCACTACCCCGTATCATTCGCCGAATGTTATCCTTCTCTCCCACGACCCAAACGAGGTCACCATCCTGAAACACCGTATGTTTCGTCGGGTTCATAATCTCGTCGTCGTCCCGTTCAATACCCACGATCAAACAATTGTAGCGGTTACCCACGTTCGATTCGGCAAGGGTTTGTCCCCGGAAAGCGAAAGCCTCGTCCACAGTAAACGATTGCAAGGACACCTCCTCCGTCGTGATCCCGTCCTTGTTTTCCGCCTGTATCCGCTCCATGTCGGTCGAGAAATGCTGTATCTGCTCGTCCGTTCCCACGACCACCATCCGGTCTTGTGGATAAATCCGCTCCATCCTGTCGGGAATATTGATACGATGGTCGCCGCGAATAATCTCCACCACGCTCACCCCATAGCGCTCGCGGAAAGCAAGCTCGTCGAGAGGAAGCCCCGCGTAGGCGGAATTCGGAGAAACGGTGATTGCCGCCAAATGAATATCCTTGTCACTGAGATCACGGTGAAAACTCGATTTCAACGGATTTTTCCGCCGAGCCGCTTCCTCCCGCTGGTTCAAGTTCGTCATGAAACGCCGTTCCAGTTTCATGTAATGATTCAAATCCCGCCGGAAAAGCGTAATCAAAGCCACGATAGCCGCCGCAATGATAATCAGTACCCCATACTGGATATGGAAATAGCGAATCAACACCAGCGACACGAATAATATCGCCACGAATACCCGGAAAAGCACCAGCGGCACCAACCGTCCCCGGTTGTACTTGCTGTCGTTCCACAGGCTCATGAACAACTCCGGTGTGTTATTCTTGTTCGAAATCAAGGCGATCAGGAAAGGTGTCATCAACAACAACGTAACCACGGTAGTAACCACGTTATCGAGCACCACCGAATCCGGGAACCGTTCGATCATAAAAGGATGTATCACGTGCGTTGAAAGCAGAAATATTGCCGTCAACAATATACTATATATGGATACCCGTCCCAGGAAACTCTTCAGCAACCGTTTCCAGTCGCTCTCGTGATTGATCGTCTTCGCCCCCGAGGCGTAACGATCGAGGAAAAGGCACACCCGGTCGGGCAACACCCGGTACAGCCATCCGGCAAAAGGATCGGCAAGACGGATAAAATAAGGAGTCGTGAATGTCGTGATAACCGACACGGCAACGATAATCGGGTAAACAAAGTCATCAAGCACCTTCAGCGACACCCCCAGTGAGGCGATGATAAAAGCAAACTCCCCGATCTGCGCCAGGCTGAACCCAGACTTGACCGAAGTCTTCAACGTCTGTCCCGACAACAACACCCCGAGCGTCGAAAAGCAGGCTTTGCCCACGATAGTCACCAGCGTGATTACCGCCACTGGTAGGGCGTACTCCACGAGTACCGCCGGATCGACCAGCATCCCCACCGACACGAAAAAAATAGCCCCGAACAAATCTTTCACGGGCTTGATAATATGCTCGATATGTTCCGCCTCCACCGTTTCGGCAAGGATAGACCCCATGATGAATGCCCCGAGAGCCGCCGAGAAACCGGTTTCCGTCGCCAGCACCACCATACCGAGGCACAGCCCGAGAGCTATAATCAACAGTGTTTCGTCGTTCATCAGTCGCTTTACCTTCTTCAAAAACAGGGGAATAATGAATATTCCTATCAAGAACCAAAGCACAAGAAAGAAAACAACCTTCAACACGCTCATTGCCAGTTCCTCCCCGGCGAATTGCTGGCTGACCGCCATCGTGGAAAGCAATACCATCATCAATATCGCCACCAAATCCTCCACAACCAGCGTCCCGAAGACAATCCCCGTGAAACGTTGACCACGCAGCCCCATATCATCAAACGCTTTTATAATAATAGTCGTCGACGACATAGAAAGCATTCCACCGAGGAAAATGCAGTTCATCGTTGACCACCCCATCGCGTACCCCACGAGATACCCGACGATCAGCATCGTCACCACCTCCGTGATTGCCGTGATAAACGCCGTCGATCCCACGTTCACCAGCTTTTTGAAACTGAACTCCAACCCCAGCGCGAAAAGCAGGAAGACTACCCCGATCTCCGCCCACGTGTTGATATTCCCGATGTCCCCCACCGTCGGAAATACCTGCACGTAAGGTCCCGCCAGCAACCCCGCCACAATATATCCCAGCACGAGGGGTTGCTTAAGCCATTTAAACAAAAGTGTAATAATCCCGGCGGATACTAAAATAAGTGCCAGGTCAGTAATCAAAGTCGGTAAATGAGACATGATCTATTCGTTTATGATTAAATTAATGAAGATTACAAATATATTCATAAAATAAATACGATAAAAGTACTTTCGACGTTACAAGAAACAATTGAAAATTAAATATGCAGAATTGCGGTTCATACACGGCATAAATTGTTGAAAAATCACGCGGGAATATAATGATAAACTCCCCCCTCTGGCTGACATTCGACAATTATAATTCCATATTCACCCTATATAGAGATCAGCCGTGTAAAAAAAAACGAACAAGATTGAAACTGCACACGGTAAAAAAACGTACACCAAGTAGAAATAAACTCAAAACACTCAAAATATGGAAATCACTCATAATGAACAAAAACATATGTTCGAAATTCAAGACGGCGGACAGGCAGCCGTTGTAGAATACAAGCCTTTTGATGGAGGCATCAACATTATCCACACGTTCGTGCCGAAATCCTTGCAAAGCAAAGGCTACGGGTCGGCACTCGTCAAACGTACCCTAGAATATGCAAAAGAAAAGAATTGGAAAGTGATTATCACTTGCCCCTTCGCCCGAGCCTACGTTGCCCGTCACAAAGAGTACGAGAGTGTGCTCTGAATCAAGTGTGTCGGGAATAACTTATCCCGAGCTCGGTTATGACTCAAAAACCGGATATAATAAATGTGCCGCATTGTCTCTGAATCACTGGCAATCAACACACAGAGTCACAAATCAAGCTACTATGGGACTTTTTCGTCAGAACGATTTCTTCAAAAAGATTGAAAATTTTAAAACGATCTTTTGGAACATCGGTAAATTATAACAAACTTTGTGGTGAATTTAGAAGCGTGTAGCATGAATGATTATATTATCATTACAATATTAATCGGCATTATTTTAATACTTATGGGCTTGTACTTACAAGCGAAGCAGGCAGTCTGCAAAAAAGGAAAAGAAGTAAAAGTATCAGGAGCATTATTTGATTTTATCCTGCAACACATCAAAGCGTATATTCTGGTAATCGACCGGGATTTTATTGTAGAAAGGACAAATTATTATACTATAACTAATACCCAAGACGACAAGCAGGAAAAACGGGTAGGCGAACTTCTCCGGTGCGTGAATTCTTTCCAAAAAGGATGCGGCAACGGGGAACTCTGTCAAACGTGCCCCATACGGGCTGCCATCACCGATGCTTTCCACGAGAAAAGAGATTTCACGAACTTGGAAGCCATTGTCAGCCTACGCGTTTCCGAGAAAAAGTCGTTGAAATGCAACGTTTCCGTCTCGGGCTCCTACATGGACGTTAATCACCGTCCCCAAATGTTAATAACCATCCACGATATTACCGAGTTGAAACAAGCCCAAATCAGGCTACAAGACGCCCTGGACAAGACGGAACGCATCGAGAAATCGAAATTCTCGTTCCTTGAAAAACTAGGCAACGACATCAACGATCAGCTGAATTGCATCCTGGGATGGGCGAACCTCGTCAGCTCCGACAAGACGCTGACCGACAACCAGCGCAACGAGTACATGAATCTGATATACGAACATTCCGACCTGTTGTCGCATATGGCAAACGACGTGTTAAGGCTCGCCAAAATAGACGCACACAAGATAGACTTGCAAATGAGCACGTTCTGCTTGTATGAATTCTGCCAAGACATTCTGCTGATACGCATGAACAATACCCACCCGAACGTGGAATTGTACATGGAGTGCGATACCCCTAAACTGCTCGTCTATACCGACCAGCAGAAACTCTTTCAAGTGATCGTCAACCTCTTGTCGAACGCACAAAAATTCACGAACCGGGGACACATCAGACTGGAATATTCCTTGAGCAAGGAACAGGACATGATAAACTTCGTTGTCGAAGATACCGGAAAGGGTATGCCGACAAGGATTCACGCCCACCTCTTCGAGCGATTCTACAAGGCAAACACCTTCACGGAAGGACCGGGACTCGGGTTAGCCATCTGTAAAGCTTACATCGAAGCCATGGGCGGCACCATCCAGTTTACCTCTGCCGAGGGACGCGGTACACGTTTCCATTTCTCCATCAAGAGGGAACCCATTCCCGCCGGAGATGCGGCTCTTGATATGTGTAAGGGGCAAACGAATTAATCCGCAAGACTACGTTTTGTCATACTGAGCTTGCGAAAGATTTCCTGCAACAAAATTGTAAATCACGACAATTATCCCCGATCGATTTTAGATTTAATGATTGAGTCCTAGACGCAGGGGGATAGTTCAATCTAAAATCAAGAAATCTAAAATTATATAGAATCTCCAAATCAGTAAACCTTTTCTTCCTCGTTTCCGTTTACCCGAAAAATAGATGAAAATGGAAACAACCCGAAAACCGAAAGAGATCATAGGACATCTTATGGTCTTGTCCACGATAATCATATACAGTTTCAACACGAACTTCATGAAGATTCTCATGCCCACGTGGATAGGACCCCACGGGCTCGTGTTGCTCCGATGTGCAGTTATGGCGGCGGGATTCTGGTTGATCTCATGTTTTATCCCCATGAAAGGCAAAACCCAACCAACAAGGAAAGACATTTTGATGATGACGCTCGGGGGCGTACTCGGTATCGGGGGCAATCTACGACTCTATATCAACGGTTTGAACATAACCGGACCCGTCGACGCTTTCGTTATTCGTACCACACAACCGATCATCGTGATAGCCTTGGCTGTACTCCTGCTACACGCCTCTTTCAACTGGTACAAGGCAATCGGTATTGCCCTCGGGCTTGCCGGGACAATATACGTTTCCATCTCTCCCCATGCCGGAGCCGTCAAGGATTCAATCACGGGAGATGTTCTCATCTTCGTTTCGTCCGTGTTCAATGCCCTTTATCTCATCTTGATAAAACCTTATACTCAAAAATTCAACTCCGTCATTGTCATGCGGTGGATGAGTCTAGCGGCATTGATTATCACCCTGCCATTCGGTATCCATCAAGCCCTCACCGCACCGATATTCACTACCGCCGCACCGATACACGTGTGGCTCCAACTGGGCTTCGTGCTCGTGTTCGCCACCATGATTGCTTACTTCCTTAACCTGAAAGCACTCGTGTACATCACTCCCTTCGTAGAAAGCGTGTACATCTACCTGCTCCCCATCACCGGAGCCACCGTTTCCATCCTCCTCGGGTTGCAGAAATTCTCGTGGCATGATCCAGTATCTCTTGTACTTATCATCGTCGGATTCATCCTGATAAACAAAAAGACTCGGACAGTTAAAAATTAAAAATTTAGTTATTGACGATTAAAATGATTTAGCAACAAAAAAATACCGGACTTTAACACTCCAACGAGATATGTGGCTATTTCAGATGCTTGATTTTCTCGTTCAACTCGTCCATTTGCAGGCGATGAGACTCCAAAGTTTCATGCATCTTTCTACGTGATTCGGGGTCATGCACGATTTCCGGGAACTCCACCAATAACGCCACAAGATTGGTCAAAGCGTTCGCTTCCTGCACGCTTGTGGTCAATATCTCTATATACAATTTTTTCTTTTCCTCGTCCGAGAACAACTCGTCCACTTCTTTTTTCAATTTCTCACTATCAATTTCCGGTAATTCCACTTCTTTCATAATTCCTTATCTTTTATATTTCCATTCCTTACCACAATCAAAACATTTGCGCAGGGTTCTGAACATCGGGAACACACCCCCTAATAAAGCATACACAGCTCTAATAATCACGTCCGGATCTTCTGCTTGCCGATATTTTCAGAATGACAAAACGGACAAGTATCAAGGCTTATCGCCATCACACGATCCACCAGCTGCACCTCATCCTCCGGTACCAAGTCTGCCGGATGAATATATCCGCCCTCCGACAAAAAAAGCACACCCGCTTCCCAATCCTGATCGCAGATCAGCAACTTGACACCTCCCGCCGAATGCAGCGCAAAGTTATACATTTGCACCAGCTCGTCTTCGATCATGGCATTTATCCCTAGCGACTCAAGATAAGCCTTTGCCATATGGGCATCTTGGGGATTGGTAAAAGTCCGTATTACATTCCAATTATCCATTATATCGTGTATTAATCCACAAAACGACAACATGGACGCAAGTTAGTATAATTTAACGAGAATACAAAACTTTAGATATTACAATCG
Source organism: Butyricimonas synergistica DSM 23225 (assembly GCF_000379665.1). Classification (GTDB taxonomy): domain Bacteria; phylum Bacteroidota; class Bacteroidia; order Bacteroidales; family Marinifilaceae; genus Butyricimonas; species Butyricimonas synergistica. Next base: position 37,488 of record NZ_KB903370.1, read on the forward strand.
CCCGTCCCCAACGCTATTTACAGCCTTTCTCTTCCGGTATAACTGATAGGCATTAATACTATTTTGCCATAGGACGTATGCCGCCGGACCAATAGAAGAAAGAGGCGACAGGTAAACTTGTGCCATCCAAATAGCTAGGATTGTATTCTTTTGTCCCAATCCCTGTCCTCCGGCAATCGTCTCTCCATATTTTTTCCCGATCCAGCGACCGAGAGCGAACTGCACGGCACAAAGCAACAGCGCAGCAAAAGCCATCAGAAATTCTTCACCGTAATTTTTGCTATCCTGCTGCATGATGAAGAATACCGTCCGCCCGGTGACAATCGTCAATGCCAGCGACCACAAGTAAAATGAAATACTTTGGCGGGCACGCAGCATCTTATGCACGGAAGGGACAAAATACTCTAGTACCCAAGCCCCGGCAAGAGGCAGCAACAACAAGGGTCCCACTTGACTGCAAATATGCCATACAGACTGACCAAACGATAAATCCCCCTGTGCTCCTACCAACGAGAATACAAGCGGTGCAACTACCGCCACGCACAAGTTACTCACCAGCGTATAGCTCGCCAGACAAGGCACGCTACCCCCGAGCATCCCTGTGATTACAGTTGCCGCTACCGCAGTGGGAGCCAACACGCATATTAGCATAGCTTCCGCCAACACCCGGTCGAAACAACAAATCGCCCCATACACAACAAGACTCCCGAAAACCTGTATCGCCAACATCCACGCGTGCAAACGGGTAAAACGCATCTCACGTATCGACAAACGACAACACGTAATCAACAACATGATCGATATCAAGTAAGGGGTCAAAAAAGCAAACAAGTTGAAAAAGGAGTAGAATATACCCCCGCCTAGCATCGCCAATGGCAACATCCATGTTTTTAATCGTTCCAGCACGTCAGTATTGATTTTTGTCCCGCAAAGGAACATCGAATTCACCAATAATCCAAAATTAATCCGTCCCTTTCTCCCACCCAGCAACGATTTTCATACCAAATCGTAGCAATATAGGATTATTTGGTTACTTTTGTAAACCAATTGATCGGCTATTTAGAATTTTAACTAGAGTCCAAAAAACGTGTATGATTATGCCAGCAACAGGTAACACCATAATCTCCAACTGTGAATTAGAATGCCTGCGAGAAAAAGCGCTTATTCTCCAAGAACTACAAAAGACCGCCAAAATAGGATGGTGGAAAGTGAACTTTGAAACACACCAGATCGTATGTTCGGATTATATTACAGACCTGCTCGCTCTCGAAAGCAACACACTCACAGTGGATCAGTTACTGGAATTGATTAACGAGAACTACCGCCAACGAGTGGTCGAAAATCTCGTGCACCTAAAAAAACTGAACTATTACGACGAGATTTTCCCCATCATGACCCGGTACGGGGAAATGTGGATACATTCCAGAATCGGGAACAAGATGATAAGCCAAAATGGGACTATCATCGCTATCGGGTATTCCAAAATACTAGAAGAAGAAGAAAACATTTTCATGTCAGAGGAGAAAGAAGAAAGCCAGTTAAAGGAACTGATGCTGCGCCAGTACTCCCTGTCACAATCTTTATCCAATTTCTTGAAGACTCCGGATTCCGATCAAGTCATCACCGATACGCTAAAAGAAATACTAAGACAATTCGACGGAGACAGAACCTATATATTTAAATACAACAAAGCAAACGACACGCAAAGCTGTATCTACGAGGCAACACGCCCCAACGTGAAACCGGAAATAGACACGCTGCAAAACATGGATATTAACCGGAACGGGTGGTGGAGCACACAAATACTCAATAACATCTCGATCGTTATCAACCACCTTGACGAACTGCCTCCCGAGGCGGAACCCGACAAGCTAACGCTAGCACGCCAGAACATCGCTTCCCTGCTGATCGTTCCCCTCGCTTCAAGTGACGGCATCTGGGGATACATGGGAATAGACATCGTCGACCATCCCCGGATGTGGAGTCATATAGACAAAGAATGGTTCTTCGCAATCTCGAATATCATCAACATCTGCATCGAGCTGCGAGCCTCGGAAAAAGAAGCCCAAGAACAACGGGAACACCTGCAAAAGCTATATGACTATATGCCGATCGGGTACCTTCGCCTGCAAATGTTGTACGACGAGAAGGGGGAAGCCCGCGACTTCAAATACCTCGACTCCAACCCCGCGTTCAGCAAAATATCGGGCACTCCCCTGAACCATTTCACGGGAAAAACCGCAAAGGAATTCGGCATCAAAGATATAAACACCATACATAACCTGCACAAACTTTCCACAAGCAAAGAGATCAGGGAAAGTACCCGGGTCATGGAAGAAACGGGTGTACAATACCGTTTGATCCTCTACTCCCCGGGAGAAGGAGAAATTGTGGCTTTATTCACGGACATCACGGAACAGATGAAAGCAATCAAAGCCCTCCGCCACAGCGAAGAAATGCTCCGCAACATATACAAGAACATCCCCGTGGGTATCGAGATTTATGACAAGAACGGGGATCTTCTTGACTTGAACGAAGTCGAAAGCGAGATGTTCGGCTTCAACCGGAAAGAAGACGTGCTCGGGGTCAACTTGTTTGAAAACCCCAACCTCCCGCGGGAAAAGCTAGAAGAACTGCGCCAAGGCAAAGAGATTATGTTCCCGCTTACCTACAAATTCTCGAATGTAGACAAGGTATATTACAACACGAAATACTCGGGGGACAAGAAACTAACCGTGAAGTGCACCTGTCTTTACGACACAAACCACAATATCGAAAACTACCTGCTTATCGTGATCGACAACACGGAGACATTCAAGACCTATCGCAAGATCGAAGAATTCGAAACGTTGTTCAACGACATCGCGGCATTCTCCAAGGTCGGTATTTTCCGGTGGAACCTGTTGCAGAAAACATTCTTCGGCTCGCAGGTCTGGTTCAACAATCTCAACCAAGAACCCCACCGGATAGACAACATCCTAGATGCTTACAAACACGTGCATCCCGAGGATATGGTGAAGCTGGAAGAGTTTTTCCAAGAGGTACGGGAAGGACGAAGCCAGGTATTCGCCGAAGAAGCGCGTGTTCGCTTCGAGGAAGAATGGCGATGGTTGCGTGTTCGCTTCAAGGTGAAGGAATATAACCCGCGGAACGAGGTGATCGAATTGATTGGCTTGAACATAGACATCACCGAAACAAAAGCCACAGAACAGAAACTCATAGAAGCCAAACTGAAGGCAGAGGAATCCGATCGACTGAAGTCTGCCTTTCTGGCAAACATGAGCCACGAAATACGTACCCCACTGAACGCTATCGTTGGATTCTCGGCACTGCTCGCCGAATCGGAAAGCCTGGCGGAACGGGAACAATACCTCTCGGTGATTCAGAAAAACAACGAACTGCTGCTGCAATTGATCTCCGACATCCTCGACCTCGCGAAGATCGAAGCCGGGACATTCGACATCACCCTCGCCGATTTCGACGTCAACCAATTGTGCGAGGAAGTGGTTTACTCTCTTGTCATGAAACTATCATCGAACGTGACGCTCTCGTTTGAAGACCGCATCCCGCAATGTTTCCTCCATAGTGACAGGAACCGGATTTTTCAAATCCTGTCCAACTTTATCAATAACGCCATCAAATTCACGGAGAAAGGAAACATCCGCCTTGGGTATCGCATCACAGGCGAACAGATCAAATTCTACGTGGAGGACACGGGTATCGGAATCCCACCAGAGAACACCAAGCACATTTTTGAACGCTTCGTGAAACTCAACTCGTTCATACATGGCACGGGATTGGGGTTGCCTATATGCAAAAGCATTATCGAGAAACTAGACGGAAAAATTGGCGTGGAATCCACTGTTAGCAAAGGCTCATACTTCTGGTTCACCTTGCCGTATAACCCGGATCTGCAACTGACAACTCATGGATTTGACGAACAATCGTTGTTTATACTGGATTAATTTCCTTATTTTTGCACGAGTAAAAAACAACGCCCGACACGATGCCATTGTCTTCAGAAATACTCGACTTTGTCCGGGAACACCTTGACGATGACCCGAACAAACTGCAATTCCAGAAAAAGAACTACCCGGACAACCGGGTAGCCATTGCCGTGGAACAGATACGGGCACGCGAAAGAGTCAGAACCAAACTTCCCTCGTGGTACGCCAACACAGCCGTATTCTACCCCTCGGAACTGGCAACGGAGCAATGCTCCTCGGAACTCACGGCGAACTACAAAGCACGACTCATGACAGGTGACACACTCTGCGACCTCACGGGAGGGATGGGCGTCGATTCCTATTTTTTCTCCCGTGCCGCGAGCCACGTGACTTACGTGGAACAGAATCCCCTCTATTGCGAAGCGGCACGCTATAATTTCCAAATTCTAGGGACAGAGAATATCGAGGTTATCAACGAGGACGCCACACGAGTGGCGGGTACGCTGGCAGCGGAAACCTATTACATCGACCCTTCCCGGCGGACACGTGACAACCGACGCATCTTCGCCCTTGCCGACTACGAACCTAACGTACTGGAAATAAAAGAACAACTTCTAACCCGAGGCAAACGCTTGATCGTGAAAATGTCCCCCATGGAGGATATTACCGCCGTCGCTTCCCTCCTGCCCGAAACGACCGACATCCACGTGCTGTCCGTTAAAAATGAATGCAAGGAACTCCTGTTCGTGCTGGAAGCGACTCCCGCGAACAAAGCGATCACCGTTCATACCGTCAACTTTGCCTCCGCCGGAACAGAACAATACTTCGCGTTCACGCCGGAAGAAGAAAAGGAAGCCCCCTCCCGCCTGACCGATACCGTGGGGAAATACCTCTACGAGCCCAACAGTTCTATACTGAAAAGCGGAGCATTCAAGCTCCCGGCTATCCATTACAATCTAAACAAGCTACACCAGCATAGCCACCTGTACACGGGAGACACGCTTGTCAGCGACTTCCCCGGCAGGATATTCCAAGTTCAAGAAGTCTTTGACTTCTCAAGCAAATGGCTCAAGCAGATCGCCAAGACCCTCCCGAAAGCCAACATTACCACCCGCAACTTTAAAATATCCGCAGATGAAATCCGTTCCCGCGGCAAGATCAAAGACGGCGGCAATACTTACCTGTTTGCAACAACGCTGAACAACGGCAAGGCGGTCGTCATACAAGGAGAAAAACCTTATTGATTTAATTTTAAACCCTAAACTTCTTTCGTTTCTAACTTTTTTCTTGTCAAATCGTATAGGGACTAGAACTAAACGAAACCAAAATGAAAACACAGACAGGTCATGGCACGATCTCGCTCACCGCACTTCTTGCCATTTACTCTATTTCTATGGTCACTTCTCTGCCCGGGCTGGCGATCTCACCCATACTAGGCGATCTTCAACATATATTCAAAGGAGCAAGCGACCTGGAACTCCAAATGTTAGAATCTCTTCCCTCGTTTATTATCGTTCCTTTTATCTTGCTGGCAGGACGACTATCCTTGCACGTCAACAAGAAAAAGATACTCATTATAGGACTGGCTATTTTCTTCGGTTGTAGTATCATATACCCGTTCAGTAATTCTCTGTCATTATTACTCGTGGTCAGCGCCTTGCTTGGAGTGGGAGCTGGAATGATTATCCCTTTCTCCACAGGATTTATCGCGGATAATTTCACCAAACGATACCGCACAAGGCAACTAGGTATAGCCTCCTCGATCACGAATCTGACCCTCGTGTTGGCAACCTTCCTCGCCGGAGTACTCGCGGACATCAACTGGCACTACGCTTTTCTGGTGTACTGTCTGTCCGGAATCTCGCTCCTGTTTGCCTTCAAGCTCAAATCGACCCCACCACCAGTGACTCCCCTGAGAACCATAACCGCCACAACTACCTCTACAAAACATCAGTGGCCAGTTGCGCTTATGCTACTTTACTACTTTATTACCTTTCTCGTTGTAACCGTGCCATTTAACCTCTCGATTTACATGGAAACCTTAAAACACTATAAAGACCCGGACATATCCGGTACGCTCATATCCGTGTTTTTCCTTGCCATGACCATTCCGGGAGTCTTCATCAATAACATTATTTCGGGATTAAAAACAAACACTAATTTTATAGCCCTTTGCTGCATCACCCTCGGTTTCGTTTTATTCATACTGAAAGCCGGGCTGGTAATACTGACTATCGGCATCCTGCTCATCGGTTTGGGATACGGGTGCATGCAGCCAATCATATATGACAAGACGTCTGCCAGTACCGAAGAATCGCACGCGACTTACGCCCTAGCACTCGTTATGTCAATGAATTACGTGGCGTTAATTACCTACCCGTTTATCACACAATGGTTGCAGGATTTGTTCTCCACGGACGCTTCCTACTTCCCGTTCCTATTAAGCATGATACTGGGCGGGGCGTTCACCGTGTATGCCTATTTTAGAAGAAACAGTCCCGCACTCGGGATGCAAATGCAAAGTTAAATATCGCGAGGGGAATAACCTTCATTTGTTAACTCCCGTATTTACCGCATGCAAGAGTGCAGAATAGACTAACCATAATTTATATAATTCTAAACTAAATTAATTTAAGATGACAACAAATTCAAACACGAAAAGTACCGCGATGAAGCTCGGCGTAATGACCCTGGCGATCATGAACGTCGCCGCGGTAGTGAGTCTCCGTGGTCTTCCGGCAGAAGCCGTCTACGGATTGAGTTCCGCGTTCTACTACTTGTTCGCGGCTATTGTATTCTTGGTTCCCACGGCACTGATTGCAGCCGAACTTGCCGCCATGTTCTCCCAAAAAGAAGGTGGAGTTTTCCGTTGGGTAGGTGAAGCTTACGGGAAACGGGTCGGCTTCCTCGCGATCTTCCTGCAATGGATCGAGAGTACAATTTGGTATCCTACCGTGCTGACGTTCGGTGCCGTGTCTATCGCTTACATCGGTTTGGACACCTCGGAGGATGCACTTCTTGCCTCCAACAAAATCTTTACACTGGTAACCGTGTTGGCCATCTACTGGATCGCCACGTTTATCTCCCTGAAAGGATTGGGATGGGTAGGTAAAGTTTCCAAAATCGGAGCCATGGTCGGAACTATTATCCCGGCAGCGTTACTGATTATCTTCGGTATTATTTACATCTCCACCGGGGGACACAACAACATGGACATGAGCCAAGGTTTCTTCCCCGACTTAACCAACTTCGACAACCTCGTGCTCGCCTCGGGCATCTTCCTCTTCTACGCGGGTATGGAGATGATGGGTATCCACGTGATGGACGTGAAAGCCCCCGCCTCCAAGAACTACCCGAAAGCCATCTTTATCGGCGCGGGTATCACCGTTATTATCTTCGTGCTAGGTACATTTGCCCTCGGTTTGATTATCCCGGCAAAAGACATCAACCTGACACAGAGTTTGCTGGTCGGCTTCGACGGTTACTTGAAATACCTGCACATCAGCTGGGCTTCACCCGTGATCGCCATTGCCTTGATGTTCGGTGTGCTGGCTGGAGTATTGACATGGGTTGCCGGTCCTTCCAAAGGTATTTTCACCGTGGGCAAGGCCGGGTATTTGCCCCCGTTCTTCCAAAGGACCAACAAAATTGGTGTACAAAAGAACATTCTTTTTATCCAGGGAGCCGTCGTTACCATTCTGGCACTCTTGTTCGTGGTGATGCCTTCCGTGCAATCTTTCTACCAAATCCTGTCACAGTTGACCGTACTATTGTACCTCATCATGTACTTGCTAATGTTCTCCGCGGCAATCGTCCTTCGCTACAAGATGAAGAAAGCAGAGCGTCCCTTCGCCATCGGCAGGAAAAGCAATGCCGGGATATGGATCATCGGCGGGCTCGGTTTCTGCGGAGCCTTGTTGGCATTCATTCTGAGCTTTATCCCGCCATCACAGATAGACGTGGGCAGCACCACCGTTTGGTTCTCCGTGCTTATCATCGGTTGCGTCGTGGTAGTAGCCACCCCGTTCATCATCTACGCTTCGCGTAAACCGTCATGGAAAGACCCGAACGCGCAAATCGCACCTTTCCACTGGGAAGAACAACCGGTACAAGCCGCTCCCGCGCAAGCAACAACGACTAAAACAAACACAACAACAAAATAGTTTATAAAGTCCGCAAGGTCACGGGTGTCCTTCGGACAGTGTTTAACCGGCAGCTCCAGCTGCCGTGAGCAAAGCGCCCCGCAGGGGTCTATTGACCTTATAGACCTTACGGACTTTATAGACTCTAAATTAAAATTACAGGTATGAAGAAAACAATTACAACCAGTGACCTCAAGAACCTAGTAAACGAGGCACACGCGCAAGTGAAAGATTTGAAGGGAGGAAAGAACGCGAATTATATTCCATTCCTGGACAAAATCGATTCCAACCTGTTCGGCATATCCGTTTGCCTCCCCTCGGGAGAAGTCATCACGGCAGGCAACACGGACTACGTGTTCGGTATTGAATCCGTATCCAAAGTCTACACGGCAGTACTCGTGTTGCGCCAATACGGGGCACAAGCCGTTCTCGACCAGATCGGGGCTGACGCCACGGGATTGCCTTTCAACTCGATCATGGCAATCTTGCTGGAAAACGATCATCCCAGCACCCCGCTCGTGAACGCCGGGGCGATCTCCGCTGACAGTATGGTGAAACCTATCGGCAATAGCGACGCCAAATGGAAAGCCATCACCGACAATATGCGGGAATTAAGTGGCAGTGACCTCAAATTACTCGACGAACTTTACAAATCCGAGAGCGAAACAAACTTCAACAACCGTTCCATCGCATGGTTACTTAAAAACTTTAACCGGATATACGACGATCCGGATATGTCACTTGACCTTTACACGCGCCAATGTTCCATGGGGGTAACGGCAAAACAATTGTCTATCGCCGCCTGCACCATCGCCAACAACGGGTTGAACCCCGTGACGAAACAACAGGTATTCGAACCGTCACTTTCACCCAAAATCACGTCGTTGATCGCCACCGTGGGATTCTACGAGCACACGGGCGATTGGCTGTACACCAGCGGCGTCCCCGCGAAATCCGGGGTAGGTGGAGGCGTACTGGGTGTTGTTCCCGGTTTATTCGGCATTGCCGCTTTCGCGCCACCACTGGATGAAGCCGGAAACTCCGTGAAAGCACAAGCGGCCATCAAATACATCGCCCAGAAATTAAATGTCAATGTATTCGGGGGGCGACCAAGTGGAAATAAAATAGGTCTATAAGGTCTGCAAAGTCCATAAAGTCACGGGTATCCTTCGGGCTGTGTTTAACAGCAGCCCAAGCTGCCGTGGACAAAGCGCCCGCGGGGTCAAAGACTTTATGGACTTTATAGACTTTACGGACTTTATAGACTTATAAACTAAATCATCATGAAAAGAAGCAAGGTACTGGAAGAAATACTCAACGGTTTTGTTTTATTGGGTAGTATGGCTATCATCGTGGTTGCCTCCATTGAATTACTGAAAGGCAACGAAGCGCTGAGCGAATCATTTATATTAAAATTCCATCTCTGGATATGTTCCTTGTTCCTCGCCGACTTCTTCGTGAGATGGTACACGGACGGATGGACAGCCCGATTCTTCTGGAACAACCTGTTCTTCCTCATCGTATCCATCCCTTATTTGAACATCGTGTACAACCTTTCCACCAGCATATCCCACTCGACGTGGATCCTGCTACGCCTTATCCCGCTTGCCCGGGGTATATACGGGGTATCGCTTATCGTCGGCTGGATGACCCGCAGCAAGATCACGAATCTGCTTATCACCTACCTCACCATCCTGTTCACCACGATTTACTTTTGCAGCATCGTCTTCTACTACATGGAACATGATGTAAATCCTCCCGTGAAAACCTACTGGGATGCCTTCGACTGGGCACTCATGAACGTCACTACCGTCGGTTCCAACATCTTCGGCGTCACGAAAATCGGACAAATCCTCGCCGTCGTCCTCGCTGCCGCGGGCATGATCTTCTTCCCCATCTTCACCGCTTACGTCACCACGAAATTCCAGAACAAGCGGAAAGGAACTAACTAGCCAGGCTCCCGCCATCACCCCGCTATCATACCGCCCGTTTCAATACAACTTCAATACAAAACCTATACAAAAAAGCACGTTTTTGTATAGAATATGTATCTTCTGCCGTCATTTTGTATTGAAACAAGCGGGAATCCCGCGGGAAGATCACGAGTACATGACAAGATGATACCTGAAAAAGAGGTGTGCCGAAACACACCTCCTCAATTACATCATTGCAACAACGCTACTAGCGAGAGTGATTGAACCCTCTCGGTTTCTGCGGTTCTTTGTTTCTCCACGCGAGAGCGCTGTTAGTCGGTTCTTTCAAAGCGTCTAACTGTTTCACGCAACGACGAATGTCTTCCATCAACAAGTCGGCAAGGTCGATACCCGTACCCTGGCGGACAACGACACGCATGATAATCACGTCCTCCATTGCCTTCGGCATCGTGTAGGCGGGCACTTGCCATCCTTCCACGTGCAGGGCGTCGGATAAATCATACAGCGTCCAGTTGCGTTTCGGGTCTTCTTTCAGTTTCCATATAAACAACGGGTTCGGCATATCATTACTGAAGAACTCGAACAATCCTGTCTCTTGTAATTGTTTTTTCAAGTACAAGCACACGTTAAGGCAATTTTGTTGCACTTTCCTGTATCCCTCTTTACCCAGGCGCAAGAATTGATAGTATTGAGCCAGCACTTGGTTACCCGGACGGGAGAAGTTGATGGAAATACTCGGGATATTAGCCCCCAAATAGTTCACGGCAAAGTTCATCTCTTCCGGTAAGTATTGTTTGTCTTTCCAAACCACCCAGCCCACACCGGGATATACCATGCCGAACTTGTGCCCGGATGTACTGATAGAAAGTACCCATTTCAAACGGAAATCCCACAACGTGTCCGGGTCAATGAACGGGTGAATGAAACCTCCCGTGGCAGCGTCCACGTGGATACAGATTTCCCACCCCTTCTCTGCATTCAATTTATCCAACGCGTCATTGATCTCCTTCACGTTATCATTCAGACCGGTGATAGTCACACCTTGAATAGGCACAACGCAAATCGTGTTCTCGTCACACATCTTCACTACATCCCGCGGGTCAAGCGTGATCTTGTCCATGGTCACGGGCACCATACGCATCTCTACATCCCAGTAGATAGCGAATTTCTCCCACACCACCTGCATACAGGTTGAAATGATGAAATTCGGTTTATCGGTGGGAAGACCTTTTGCCCGGCGTCTTTTCTGCCAACGTTTCAAGGCGGCGATACCACCCAACATACAAGCCTCGGAAGACCCCACGGTACTCGTACCCGTGCAATAGGGTTTCTCGGGAGAGTTCCACAATTTGGCGAGGATATTCACGCAACGGCGCTCGATCTCGGCGGTCTGCGGGTATTCCGTCTTATCAATCATGTTTTTATCCATGTTCTCGGTCATCACCTTCCGGGCGTAATCGTCCATCCACGTGGTCACGAAAGTAGCCAAATTCAAACGTGAGTTCCCGTCGAGCATTGCCTCGTCGTGAACCATTTGATAAGCCACTTCGCCCGGCATCATTCCCTCAGGCATCTCGTACTTAGGCGCAACCCGTGCCTCTTCATCTGTCCCAAAAACCGGTGTGATAGGATTTTCTGTCTTCATAATTTAATTAGTTTAGTTTATTTTATAACGAAAAATAAATCGTCGTTCTTTCCGACGTCGCTAATAATTACGTGACCGAATCCCGAAGGTTTCAACCTCTCACCACATTTAACAACACTTGCAATTTGCTGACACTTGCAATTGAAAATTGAAAATGAACTCCTTCCCCCTTCGGGTACTTCAATTTTCAATTATTTCATCCTTTACCACCAAACCTAGCAACCGGGAAAAATCCAACGCCTGCAATGACGTGACGACAACTCCCCGCAAATCTTCCGGGTTCAAGCGGATGCCTGCCAACTGGCAGGAACGAAAATCCATTCCCCGCAACGTGGCACGGGAAAACTCCGCTTCCGTGAGGTTACACGTATCGAAACACACCGGGGAGAATGTGCAATGCTCGAAACTCCCGCTCTGCATATCGCTATGCGCGAACGACACTTGCTTCATCCGGCTCATGGAAAAGTTCACGTACCGGGCATTGCAATGATGCACGAGCACGTGATTCAAGCTACATTCTCCCAGGTTCGTCCCCAACAACTTGCAAGCGACAAACTCTACACGGTAGAATGCTGCCTCGAAAAAAGACACATTTGACAAATCGCAATTCTCGAACCGCACGTCGCTCACCTGTGCCCCCCGGAAACTACAATTACTAAACGTCACCCCGTTAAACACGCAGTGATTCAATTCCAGATCGGCGACCTCTGCCCCGTCCACACACTCCTTCCGGAACACCCCATCGCACACCTCCTCATCCCTCAACAATTCCTCCAGCGTTTTCACGCTTTCCCTCACCCCCTGCACCACGGGAGGGACTATCTTCATCTCGTTGCTGCCCTTGCCTGCCTTCTGTCTCAATGCCATAACTTCTTTCGTCTAATCATCATATTACCGTTCCAAAGATAACATTTTTTCCATCGGACAGTCATAGTATCCCACAACTTTTACACCCGATTTTCAGTATAAACGATGATAACATTAACAGACCGAGTCATGGAACAAAGTTTTTTAAAACTAATAGAACACAGCATAAAAGAACATTGGCATCTGCCGTCACTCACGGACTACCAGGGAGCGGAACACAATTATAAAGACGTGGCACGCTGGATCGAGAAACTACATATCCTGTTTGAAAGAAGCGGCATCCAACCGGGCGACAAGATTGCCCTGTGCAGCCGTAACACTTCGAACTGGGGAATCGTTTTCCTCGCCACGCTGACATACGGCGCCGTTGCCGTTCCCATCCTGAACGAATTCCGCCCGGACACCATACACCATATTATCAACCACTCCGGGGCACGCCTGCTCTTCGTCGGCAAATCCGTGTGGGACAACATCGACCACGGGGAAATGCCCGGACTGGCGGGAATACTTGCCATAGCGGACTACTCGGTGATCTCTTCCGACAATGCGGCAATGGCGGAAACAGTACCCGTGCTGGAAGAATTATTCAAGCAGAAACACCCGGAAGGGCTTCAATTACGGGACGTGCACTACCGGGTGGAACATCCCGATGAACTGGCGATGATAAACTATACCTCCGGGACAACCAGCTCGCCCAAGGGCGTAATGCTGCCCTACCGCAGTATGTGGTCGAACCTCCGCTACGCTCTCGACCAGATGGGCTACACACCCGGCGAGAAACTCGTGTCCATCCTCACGATGGCACACATGTACGGGCTTGCCTTCGAATTCATCTACCCGTTCGCCAGCGGGATACACATCTATTTCCTGCAAAAGATGCCCTCCCCGAAGATACTAGGCGAAGTATTCGCGGATATCCGCCCGCACCTCATCGTGGCAGTGCCGTTAATTATCGAGAAAATCATCAAAAGCCGCGTACTCCCCCAGTTGGAACGATTCCACATCAAGCTCATGCTAAAAATACCCGTGCTGGGAGGCAAGATTCGCCACAAGATCAAACAACAAATCCTCGATGCTTTCGGCGGACGATTCAAACTCCTCGCTGTCGGGGGAGCGGCACTGAACAAAGAAGTCGAGGCATTCCTCCACTCCGTGAAATTTCCCTACACGGTGGGTTACGGAATGACGGAATGCGGTCCGGCAATCGCCTTCGACCACTGGCAGACCTTCCGCCCCACCTCTTGCGGCAAGGCTGTAGACCGCATGGAGATCAGGATCGAGTCCGACGACCCCTTCAACAAGGTGGGCGAAATACTCACGAAAGGCGCAAATGTCATGAAAGGCTATTTTAATAACCCCGAGGCGACGGGAACCGTCCTTTCCCCCGATGGATGGCTCCACACCGGGGACCTCGGCGTGCTGGACAAAGATGGTTACCTCTATATCAAGGGGCGCAGCAAAAGCCTTATCCTAGGTCCCAGCGGGCAGAATATCTACCCGGAAGAGATCGAAGATATACTGAACGCGCAACCCTACGTGGCGGAGTCGCTCGTGATCGAGAAAGACGGGAAACTCACCGCCCTTGTCTACCCTGACGCCGAAGCGATGAAGCAGAATAAAATCACGAAAGAAGCCCTCCACAAGATCGTCAACGAAACCCGCAAAACAGTAAACCAGCAACTCCCGGCATACAGCCAGATTGTCCGCGTACAGATACACGAGGAAGAGTTCGAGAAGACCCCGAAGCGGAGCATAAAACGGTTCCTTTACCAATAAGCCCGCAAGGGACAACCGCTTTTCACGACCTTATCACCCCTCGAACAGGGCAACATGACATCTTAATCCATTCAAAATTTGCATTTTATTCTTATTTTTATTATCTTGTCATGGAAATTGCACCACGCGGGAAGTGGTACGCAATTTGTTACACATACAACAAGAGTTATATTCACACGAAAAACAACAAGAACATGAAAACACTGAAAACAATCCTTCCGATAGGAATACTTTTATTCTTCTGCCTGTCCGCGGTAGCGGAGAAAAAGCAGAAGACGGATACTGCCGCCCTAGGCAAGATAGAGCGATTAATGAAAAGCCGGATATTCTACGTCGAAGTGGACGAGGCTTACCCCAGCGGCAATAGCAGCGTAACAATCAACTCCAAGTACGGGCAAAAACGCATCGGTGGAGAAGGTTACGTTTCCCTAGCGACAAACCAAGGACAAATCTTCTTCCTTGATACGATTGCCACAGGACGCCTGCCGTTCTTCGGACGGGCATACTCGGTGCCTTACGGTGAAGGAGGCGGGGTAGAATTCGAGAAAGCCAAAATATACGATGAGTCGTTCAAGGTAATCAAAAAGCGGAAAAAGAACTATATCGAGTACAAATTCAACGTGAGAAACCGCAACGACGTCTTCAACTTCTACATCGAGGTGTACGCTAACGGCAAATGCTCGGTCAACGTGACTAGCAACAACCGTGCCTCCATCTCTTACGGCGGTAAACTCACCCCGATTCCGGAAGACAAGAAAAAAGCAATGGGTTTATAAAGTTATAAAGTTCATAAAGTTTATAAAGTTACGGACATCCTCCGGACCATACTTACAATCGGTTCATACTCCCGTAAATCAAGCATCCGCAAGGTCTACAAACTTTATAAACTTTATGAACCTTACAAACTTTACAAACTTATCCCCTTCTCCCCGTTACCGACTTCCCGAAATTATTCGTACCTTTGACATTTGTTTGAAAGTTACCTAAAATGGAAGAAAGTTTTATCTATTATATTGAGAGTAGTATCAAAGAAAATTGGGACCGTCCGGCGTTGACAGACTACCAGGGAGTAAATTGTAACTACAAAGACGTTGCCCGAAAGATTGAGAAACTACATATCTTGTTCGAGCATGCGGGCATCAAAAAAGGAGACAAAATCGCGCTATGCGGCAGAAACTCCACGAACTGGGGAATAGCGTTCCTCGCCACACTCACTTACGGGGCGGTTGCCGTTCCCATCCTCAACGAATTTAAACCGGATAACATCCACAACATCGTGAACCACTCGGAAGCACGCTTGCTTTTCGTGGGAAGCGTCGTGTGGGAAGGTTTGAACGAATCGTCCATGGAAGCATTGGAAGGCATCCTTAGCATGGAAGACTACTCGGCTATCGTGTCACGAAGCCATTCGTTGACAAGCGCCCGGGAGCGACTGAATGAATTATTCGGGAAAAAATTCCCCGACCGTTTCCGCCCGGAAGACGTTACTTACGAGTACGACAAACCGGAAGAATTGGCAATCATCAACTACACGTCGGGAACCACCAGTTTCTCGAAAGGGGTTATGCTCCCTTACCGCAGCCTATGGTCAAACCTTGCGTTCGCTTTCGGGGTATTCGGGAAGATGCCCGGGGAACAGGTGATTTCCATGTTACCCATGGCACATATGTACGGGCTCGCCTTCGAGTTTATCTACGAATTTGCCAGCGGGGCACACGTGTTCTTCCTGACACGTACTCCCTCGCCGAAGATCATAGCGGACGCTTTCTCGACCATTCGCCCGAACCTGATTATTTCCGTGCCTCTGATCATCGAGAAGATCATCCGGAAGAAGGTTCTACCTTCACTGGAAAAACCACTAATCAAGCTGATGCTAAACTTACCGCTTCTCGACAAGAAGGTTAAAAATGCCATCCGCCAGAAAGTAATCGATGCCTTCGGGGGTAACTTCAAGGAACTGATCGTCGGGGGTGCCGCACTGAACAAGGAAGTGGAAGAATTCCTCCGTTCTATTAACTTCCCTTACACGGTGGGCTACGGGATGACCGAATGCGGTCCGATCCTCTCCTACGCGGGTTGGGAAACGTTCAAAAAGGGATCTTGCGGACGTGCCGTGCCTCGCATGGAGTTGAAGATAGATTCTCCCGACCCGGCACATATCGTGGGTGAAATCCTTGCCAAAGGCGATAACGTGATGCTCGGGTACTACAAGAACGAGTCGGCAACACATGCCGCATTCACTCCCGACGGGTGGTTGCGCACGGGCGACCTCGGGCTGATAGACGAGGAAGGCAACCTCTTTATCAAGGGACGTTCCAAAAACATGATTCTGGGTCCCAGCGGGCAAAACATCTATCCGGAAGAGATCGAAGACCAACTGAACAATCTCCCTTACGTCTGCGAATCGATCGTCGTGGAAAAAGACGGTAAACTGACCGCATTAATCTATCCGGACTTCGAAGCAATCAATGCCGACAATAAAAACTCGGACGAGGCGATTACCGCTATCATGGAAGAGAACAAAAAACAAGTCAACGAAACTCTCCCGGCGTACAGTCAGATCGCCAGCGTGAAAATATACAACGAAGAATTCGAGAAGACACCGAAAAAAAGCATCAAGAGGTTCTTGTATCAATAGCAAGAACCTCTAAACTATCAAATATGCCGTGTACCCCACGTAAATCAAGAATAAAACAATCCCTTCCGGGCGTGCTATCCGGAAGCCCGTGCGCATAAAAGGCAAAAGCAGCAAGGACGAACCCAGCATCACTCCCATATCCAGCCAGTTGATCTGGTTCGTTTCCACGGGGGAAATCGTCGCCGTCAGTCCCAGCACGGCAAGCAAATTGAATATATTAGACCCAACCACGTTACCGATCGCGATATCTGTCCGTTTCTTGATTGCCGCCACGACGGAGGTTGCCAATTCCGGCATACTCGTTCCTGCCGCCACGATGGTCAAACCGATCACGGCCTCGCTCCATCCCAACGCTTTGGCAATAACCACGGCATTGTCCACCAGCAAACCGGAACCCCACACGAGCAATCCTAATCCCGCGATAACAAACACGACATCAAGCATCCAACTCTTGGTAGGCTTCATCTCCTCGCCATCTTCTACAACCTCACCCCGCTTTGCCTTGTAAACACAATAAACCATATAGATACAAATCCCGGCAAAAAACAAAATACCCGCCCACCGGGGAAATTCCCCAGCGCGGAAAATAATAATAAACAAGACCGTCGCCAATAGCATCACCGGCATATCGAAACGTATCAACCGCGGATTCACTCGTAAAGGATAAATCATCGCCGAGATACCCAATATAGCACAGACATTGAACACGTTCGACCCCATCACGTTTCCCACGGCTATCCCCGGATTCCCGTCCAAGGCAGACTGCACGCTCACTAACAATTCCGGCGCACTTGTCCCAAACGCTACGACGGTCAACCCCACGACCAGGGGTGAAATTCCAAAACGCACGGCAAGCGAGGAACTTCCTTTCACCAAAAAATCCGCCCCGAAATAAAGTACCGCGAGCGAAAGTATCACGAGAAAAATCGGTATCAGCATGAAAACTAAAAGTTAAAAGTTAAAAACTAAAAGTTCACGATCACGAGAACAATTATTCATCGTTATTCGTACTTTTGAAGTTTCAAAAATAAGAATAAAATATCACGATATGCTAAAGCATTTCAAAGAATTACTCAACACGGCAAAACACTCCCCGAAACTGGGCGGATTGGAAATATTCAAGTATATCGGACCGGGACTGCTCGTCACCGTTGGCTTTATCGATCCGGGCAACTGGGCGTCCAACCTTGCCGCCGGAGCCGAGTTCGGATATGCCCTGCTGTGGATGGTGACCCTATCGACGATCATGTTGATTGTCTTGCAACACAACGTGGCTCACTTGGGTATCGCCTCTGGGTTGTGCCTTTCGGAAGCCACCAGCGAATACCTGAAACCCCGCTACGCTAAAGGCATTCTTTACTCCGCCATGCTCGCTTCCGTATCCACCTCGCTCGCCGAGATACTGGGAGGCGCCATTGCCCTGCAAATGTTGTTCAACATTCCCATACGTGCCGGTTCGCTGCTCGTGATGATTTTCGTGGTGATTATGCTCTTCACGAATACTTACCGGGTAATCGAGAAATGGATTATCGCTTTCGTGTCGATCATCGGCTTGTCGTTCATATACGAACTCTCGCTAGTCAATATTGATTGGAACGAAGCGCTCCCCGCTTGGGTAACCCCCGCTTTCCCGGAGGGCTCTATGGTTGTTATCATGAGTGTACTCGGTGCCGTGGTGATGCCCCACAATCTTTTTCTGCACTCGGAAATCATTCAGAGCCGGCAATGGAACATTCAAGACGATAAAATCATCAAAAAGCAATTGCGTTACGAGTATGCCGACACGATACTCTCCATGGTGATCGGTTGGGCAATCAACAGTGCCATGATCCTGCTTGCCGCTGCCACGTTCTTCAAAAGCGGTACTCCCGTCACGGAACTCGAGCAAGCCAATTCGCTGCTGACCCCGCTATTAGGCAACAACGCCGCCGTGATCTTTGCCGTGGCACTCTTGTTCGCCGGGATTTCCTCGACCATCACTTCCGGCATGGCGGCAGGTTCTATCTTTGCCGGCATCTACAAGGAACCTTACGATATCAAGGACAACCACTCCAAGATCGGCGTACTGTCGTCCCTCGTTCTTGCCTTTGCCCTGATCATGCTCATATCGAACCCGTTCCAAGGCTTGATCTATTCGCAAATGGCACTCAGCGTGCAACTGCCCATCACGATCTTCACGCAGGTTCACCTCACCTCGTCGTCCAAAGTCATGGGTAAATATAAAAATTCCGCGTACACCAAATGGTTGCTATATGTCATCGGGGCGATCGTCACACTCCTCAACATCATGCTACTGGTAAGTTTCTTTTAAGTCATTCAGAGCAGGTACAACAACACGGAATCTTTCAGTTTTTCACGCAGAAACTTAAAACTACGGCTCTTCTGCGTTTTTACCGTGTGGATCGTTATTCCCAACTTTTTAGCGATCTCCGGACCTGTAAACCCCTGTATGCTCAATTCCATGATCTCCCCGGCTCCCTCCGGCAATTCTTTAATATAGTTATAAAGTTGCCGCAACAACTCATCCCTCACGGTGCTGGCAAAGACTTCGTCGGAAAACTCTTCTTCCGTTTCCAGCACGATCTTCCGCTCTATCCCTTTACGGATTTGCAGATTTCTCAAATAAATCAACGCATTATTATAACACGCCCGATAAAGATAAGAAGTCAATTCCTTCATGTCCTGGAATTGCCTGGAAGATTTCCAGACCGCCACTAAAACTTCCTGCACGATATCCTGCGCCTGATCTTTATCCCGTATGATTCCATTTACATATGAACAGAGTACCGAATAATACTTGGCGTAAAACTCTTCCCATGCTCGTATATTCTTTTTATTAATGCCTTCCAGTAAAGAACCAAAATCAAACGACATAGACAGAATTTTTAAGATCACAACAAAGATACGGATAAAATCAATATCTTCCATTACGATCTCCACCAATATAAACCACGAAAACGAAGGCGTGCCTTCATTCGATATTATAAAGTAGAAGTGTGTCGAAACACACCTCCACTTCAACATAGAACGTTAAATTCTAAACTTTTACTTTCCAGTCGATGGTAAACTCGTGTCCAAGCTGGTCAGAATATACTCGTAAAGTCCCCTGTCCGCGGGATCAGCTGTTGCAATCTTACTCTTTACCAAAGCGTAAATCTTTTTTAACATGGGAACGATCTCGTTTTGCATATTTGCCAGAAACATCGAATTTATATCCCCTTGGAAAGGAAATTCATTTTCTCCAAAACGATTCTTTAGTATCGAGCAAGCCACGGTTCCTTTACCTTCACGATTTTCTATCTCTTTCAACTTGCTATAAACCATATCACTCATTCTTATATCACCTATTCCATAGGCACGAATCTCTTCTAACGAGGGATATAACATCTTGGAGAAGCACGGGTCGCTTTGTGCCGAAGTGACACCCACCAGATTGTTACGTACGACACGATAAAACATATTCACGTGCATGACCGTCCACTTTTGCATAATTTGCTCCTCTTCCGACAACTTTTTTCCCTGCCGAGTAGAAGCAAATATTCCCGTGTACAAATCATCATAATATTCCCGAAGCGAGTAAGCCTTCTGCTCCCCAGCGATATGTGACGACCGTATCACATTCGATGTGTAAGTCCTTTGTAATAACGTCATAAAATGTCCACAAAACTCGCTTGAAATATTCTCGTGTAAACCGAACTTGCCAGTCAATTCGGGAGCGTTAATCCAACCACAATCACGCAATTGCCCGATTACCCAAGCTACAGCTTTCTTTTGCACCTCTCGGTCTACCGGTTTAACAGCCTTCCCCTTCGTACCATCTTTCACCTGTGTCAATTGAATCCCGCCAATTTGGTAAGCCACGTTCATCAAGTAACGCATATATTGCATAACTATATTCCCGTAAATCTCTTTCCGGTACCTGAAATCCGGGTCATCTGTAATCCATTCGTTGAGATGAGCCAAAATATATTTCAAATTTTTAATACCATATTCACTGGCTTTTAGTGGGTCATCCCCTAAATCTTCCTCAAGGGAGGAGGGGTCGCACCTAATTATAATTTGCTGACGGCCGTAACGGTAAAGAGGATCGCCCGCCTTCTCGTCTATCCACCGCTCGGCGATTGCCGCCTCTTCCCACTTATCTTTTGCATCGGGAATCGGGGAATAGAGCCACTTGATAACATACTCGTCGTACACACCCAACTCGGGAGGTGTCAACTTCACACCCCGGTCACCCGGTTGCGCCACGTAATTGTAACGGGCATAATCCATGATAGAAGCCGTTGTCCCGTATTTTTGGGTAAAGGAAGCGGAACGCAAAGAATCAACCGGAATTGCTGCAGAACCAGCCATATTGTGCATCAGTCCCAGCGTGTGCCCGATCTCGTGCGCCACAACGTAGGTCATCGACTCATCAAAAATCTCTTTCGGCATCTTCTTTGTTCTCACCCGGGGGTCGATTTGCGCTGTCTGCACGAAACGCCAGTTATTAATCAACTTGACGATATCATTGTAAATAATCACGGAAGCATTGATAATCTCTCCGGTTATCGGGTCTACCCAAGAGGGTCCCATGGCGTTCGCTACCGCCGTGGGAGAGTAACGCACGCAGGAATACTTCAGGTTATCCGGGTCAAAAGTCGTATCGGCTACCGGGAAATCCCGTACCTGCACCGCATTCTTGAACCCGATCTTTTCGAAAGCCTTATTCCAAGTCAAAATACCAGCTTTGATAGGTGCTTTCCATTCCTCCGGGAAAGCATCGTCCACGTACCACACGATCGGTTTCACGGGTTCCACTAACTCACCCCTTTTCCATGCTTCCATATCCTTGGGTTCCAAACGCCAGCGATTGGCAAGATAATAAGAGCGCAACCCATCCTCTTTCTGCGACAACTCGAATTTTGAGATAGCTATCTCCCCATACTTGTCATTCATGGTAGGAAACACGCCGACACGGGAATCCTGTATCCTTGGCTTCATCTTATCCTCCGGCAGCAGAAGCATCGAAATATTGGAACGCACGGCTATCTTTCCAAGCTGTGCCATAAACATTCCCATACCTAATTCCAACGAAACCCGTTGATTTATCTCCACGGAAACATTATCATCAAAAACTTTTATTTTCCCGAAATAAGGCTTCTCGTTCTCTTTCTCGTTCTCCACTAAAGAAAAATTTCCCAATAGCCCTCCTCCTTGCGGAGAGAGATCCGGATTATTGTACAACAAATCCGTCACCTCAAACACGATAGCCGTGCTATCGTCATTATAAGCCTTCACGGGGAAACGCTTGTAAAAATCCGACATATAATTCTGTTCCAAGGCTTTCTTCGCCCAAGGCTCGTCAGTCCCTAACGTAACTGCCCGATTCGGGATATTGAACAACACGGAAGAATCCTGCAACTCAATTTTCAAATGCAAGGGATTGAGGTATTTATACCCCACGTTCACAGCCATTGCGTCTGAAGAAGCCGAGATCGTTCCGCCCAACAGGACTTCCCGCCCCAAGTGCTTCAAAGGATACTCGAAATAGATTTTTTCACCCACTCTATGGATGGTCATCAGACCGCCTTTCACTTCCACTCTTCCCGGCTCCTTGAGAAATTCCGCGTATTTACTTAAAGGTTGCGGATTTTCCGCTTTTTTGTCCTTTTTCCTGCTGCCCGTTCCATTCGTGGCAAGGCAAGGGAATCCCAGTGCTACTAAAAGTAGCATCACATACAATCTTTTCATCTTAAACATTTTTAAATTAAACAATGATTATTGCCGCATAAGGGCGACATTCATTTTGTGATTTAATAATTTCCAATCTCTCGTAAATCGATTTTATAGTTCTCCAAAATATATTCCCGCAAAATATCGTACTTCTGTTGCACCAGCGGGTATTCCAAATCCGATGCCCACTCCTCCGAAGTCCGGCTGACCATGCTATCAATAAAATAGCGCAAATCTTCACTGCTATCCAGCCTACCCGTTTGCCAATTCACCCTTCGACTCCACTCTGTACCATCACTCTTCGCGACAAAACCTCTGGCTCGGGCATAATCAGGTGAATCGGGATCATCAACGTCCGCCGCATAGGAATAATCACTCACCTCGTAAAACTCATCCGGAATGACAATCACACCCCGATTAATCCAATCTCTTAGCAACTCGCTCTGAAGTGCAGATTTAAACTCGGTCCTCACTTCTTCCGGCATATCAACCAATACATCCGAACAATAACCAACCGCAATCTGTCCTTGAGCTATACGAGTATAAATCGACTTTCCATTAACCTCCAATGTTCCTGTCAGGAATACCTTCCGGGGCATATACCGTTTATGAAATTCCTCCGGATAGAACTTAAACCAGATTTCATTTAGCAAATCCAGCATATTTCCCGCGTACAGCGGATCGGGAGCCGTATAGGAATAACTCAAACTTCCACCTCCCTGCCGCCAATTGAAATCAGCCTCCGTGTACTCGTACAGGAAATAAGTCCCATACTTGTCGAATAAACTCACGATACGGTCGTCCGCCGGGGATTTGCCTTGCGGCAACACGTACCCCTGTTCCAAAGGTTCGACTTCCCCGAGTTTCTTATCCTCGGCACAAGCACCCGCCAAAAGGGTTGCCAATAATATCAAGTATAGTTTTATCTCTTTCATACTCTTTCAATTATTAAATTTATTCAATGACACCTTTTCTTGCCGGGGCATAGGCCGATGGGTTCTGTTTCAACAGGACATTGTTACCTATTGCTGATTCGGGAATCGGTATGGTATAAAGCGGATCTTTTTCCTCCAATGTATAAATGACCCACGGCTCGTTCTCGGTCACTTTATATTTGTGTGATATAGAAGGCATCCCGTAGCGACGCAAGTCAAACCATCTAAGCTCGTCAAAGCAGAGTTCCCGGCGGCGCTCCTGTCGAATTTCTTCCAAAAGGGCAACCCCGTCCGCGATAGCCAAATCCTCAAACCCCTCTATCCGGTGGCGGCACAACATATTCAAATCCTCCAAAGCCTCCGTTTGCTTTTTCAACTGCACATAAGCCTCCGCCCGGTTCAAATAAGCTTCCGAAATCCTGATCGTGTTTACAGGAGCACCCCATTCCATAATCGTTTTCTTCGAGCACGTACCCCATGGAAACCATAAATCCAAACGTCGGTCATCTCCCGTGAACGTCGACATCAAATCCTCGGACGGAATATACCCATAGGGTATCTCAATCCAAGCATTATAAAGCCACTCCACCTCGGAATGCTTGTAACTTGCCATCTCAAACTCGGAATACATCTGTATCTTCGTGTAATCCGTCAATCCCTCTCCGGTTTTTATCGCCTCTGTGGCAGCATCTACCGCCTCCTGCCATTTCTCCATGTACAAGAATACCCGGGACAACAGTACTTGTGCCGTCGAAATATTAATCCGGTAACTTCCTCTCCTTTTCGGGTATTTCTCGAACAACTCGATAGATGCCTTCAGGTCTTTAATAATCTGCCGGTACACGTCTTCCACCGTACTCCGGGCTATCCCGTTTTCCAACAAATCAGCAGCTAACTTCAAAGGTACTCCTTCTGCATTTTTATTGTAATTATAAGGTTCACAGAATATATTAACCAGCATAAAATAATAATACCCGCGTAACGCGTAAGCCTCTGCTTTTACCTGATCCCTCTCCTCCGGATCACCTATTGCATCGTCAATTCCATCCAAGGTAGCATTTACTCCCGCAAGCTTTTTGTAAGACATCGTATATGCATCTACCGCATAGGACTCACCTCCCCACATATCCGGTTGCCACGTATAATGACCGTAATACTGTGTTGCAAAAGAATTCTCCTCGTCACCCCAATAAGATGACGGATCCAGTTCCAAGTCGTCGTCAAAATAATAAAGCGCATCATAAGCAATATCCACGTACCCGGATCCCAGCAATAACTGGCTAAAATCAGACACGGTCGTCACGATCACCTCGTCCTGTGACTTTTCTTTCAGAAAATCAGAACAAGCCGCCAATAAAAACACACCGACCCATGCTATATTCTTTATAAACTTAAATCTTTTCATGATCTTATCGTTTTCCATTTTACAACAACTAAAATACCACTTGCAATGACAACGAGGTCACGCGGCGTGCCGGCCAGTTCCGGGTTTCGGGATCCAAACCGTCCCATTTCTTATCCGAAACCCACATAAACGGGTTCGTCATACTTGCTTTTATCTGCATCCGTTGGATGTAAGCCCGTTTCAACCATTCCGGATTCATCTCGTATGACAGGGAGAGGGAACGGCAACGAATAAAATCCGTGTTGGCAACCCGCACGTCGGACAAATTATACATCTCGTACAAATTTTTATGACCGTAACCACCGCGCTCTACCGCAGGCAATACTATCTGTTCATTACCCGCTCCCGGAAGAGAAGGAATATTTGTGTAAACTTCATCTCCAGCCTTCTTCCAACGATCGAGTAGTTTCCTCGATACATTCTGCTCCGGTTTAGGCAACCCGGAACCACTCGAAAAAGAGGAGGCGTATAATTCCGGCAATCGGTCATGTCCTCCCCATTGCACGGCAAACAAGGCATACAACGAAATTCGTTTATATTTAAACAGCATATTGAAACCTCCCGAAAAATCCGGTATCAGTTTCCCGGACTTCACTAAATATGCCGTCGGGTCAATACCATTTTCCACATCCATATTTTTAAATACCGGTATTCCGTTTTCCGGATTCAACTTATCGAACCCGAAAGAATAAAACGTGGAAAAAGGACTTCCTTCTATTACGGCGGAACCGTTCAGGTAACTATCAATAGTATTCCAGCGTTCATTCTTGTCCACCTTATTACGGGTCACGGATGTATTCACCGAAAGCTGCCACGTGAAATTTTCCGTCCGGATAGGAACCACGTCGATCACGAAATCATACCCGCGATTTTTCATCGAAGTACCGGACACCACGCCACCAGCTGTTCCATTCTCAATAGCCACATCACGGACTGCAAGCACATCGCTCAACTTTTCAAAATAATTAGCCGTGAAATTCAACCTCCCGTCAAACAACGAACCTTCAATTCCGATATTGTAAGTCTTCGTCTTTTCCCAGCCTAAATTCGGGTAGGGTAACGAACTTACAATCAAAACATAATCCTTGTAAGACGCATCATACCCCCCGTCCCTTGCCGTCAGGTAAGGCGAAACCGAAGAAACCGCATTTCCCTGGTAACCATAAGAACCGTACAAATCCAAATTATTAATCCAAAGCTGCCCCAACAGAAAATTCTCGTTCCCCAGCCTCCATTTAATCCCGACAGACCAAGTCGGTTCAAAACGTTTATTCTTGTCTTGTGCGAAACGGTTGGAAGCATCCAGACGAGCGCTAAAATTCATCACGTAACGATCAGCATAAGAATAAACCGCCAACATATATTCACTAAGTTTATTATCCACACGATTAATCACTTGCGTCCCTCCATTCACGTAAACACTATTATCCAAACGTTCCCCCTGGCTATTTTCAAAAAAGGAAGGAGGAATTGTAAACGTTTCTCCTCGATGGGGTAAATAACCGTAACGTTTTAACGTATTCCCCTTAGTCTTAAGAGCATTGGTTTCAATACCCACTTGCAACGTCATCCGGTGCTTCACCCCGAACATACGGTCATATACCAAACCGTTCCGAATCATGATAGATGTATTGTTCGTCAGGTCTGTTTCCAACAATCCCCCGTTAGGCAGAGGAGTCTGTTTTGTCATATCATCCGTCGAGGCTACCGAACCGAACTCGTATCCCCGGATCTGTGTTATATAAAACGAACGTTCGTCAGCATACTTTTTCGAATCGGCAGAAGAAGAAGTGTAAGAAACCAATCCCTGGTATTCCAATCCCGGCAGAATCTTCCATTTCAAATCGATCGTCGTTCCCCACGTTCTCGTGCTATTCTTACTTCCTGTATATTCCAACTCGTTCAGTATATTATAATTATACCTGCCGCTCATTTGATAAGTCCCTTCTGTCCTTGCCCCCTCTTTCTCGTGATAATAATAAGAACCGTCCTCGTTATACGCCGGGATCACCCTTGTCGTGTTGTACGCGTAATTGAAAGGATCCACCCCGTAAGCAAAACCCCGCACATCCCGTATTGTCCCTTTCAGTAACATATTAATCATCAAACGTTCCCCGAAATTCACGGTTGTGTTGGACGTTGCCGTGAACGTCGTCATATTATTTCCTTTGGCTTCTCCCTTTTCTTCCGAATACCCGAAAGAAGTTCGGTTCTGAATCCTCTCCGAACCTCCGCTGATACTCACGTTATGCGAGTGATTGAACGAATTGCGGAACAACAGTTTGAACCAATCTGTGTTCTGTTTAGCCATCTTCATGTATTCCCGACTCATCTCCTCCTCCGTGATCTCCTTATTCAACCACTTTTGGAGCAAACCGGCATAACCGACAGGCAAAACCGTGGAAGGATACACTCGCCGCTCATCATATATTTCCTTCGAGAACTGCATCATCTCTTGGGAATTCATCAAATCGTACAACCCGTAGCGAGGTCTTTGCCCGATAGAGAAACTACCACTGTAATTCACGTTCATCTTTCCCGCTCTCGCCTTCTTCGTGGTAATCACGATCACACCGTTCGCCGCCTTAGAACCGTAAATAGCCGTGGCGGAAGCGTCTTTCAACACCGTGATCGTCTCTATATCATTCGGGTTCAACCACGAGATGGCATTACCCGCCAATTGCTTGATGTCATCCGCATCCACGGAAAACTTCGTGTTGTCCTCCGAGTTAAAAGGCTGCGGGTCTTGCTGAATCACCCCGTCGACCACCCAAACAGGTTCCTGGCTCCCGAGCAAGGTGGAAGTTCCCCGTACCCGAATCTTCGAGGTTGCGCCGACCTGCCCCGTCGTGTTCCACACCAGCATACCGGGTACAACTCCCTGCAACATCTGGTCGATAGAGGAAACTCCCGCCATCAGAACATTCTCCGCCTTTACCGTCGTGGAGGCTCCCGTGTAATTTCCTTTCGACATATTACCATAACCCGTCACGACCACTTCGTTCACTGTTTTCACGTCCTCCTTCATCACGACGTCGAGCGTTTTCTGCCCCGAGTACTTGATTTCCCGGGAAATCATTCCGACAAAAGAAAAGATCACGAAGACATTCTCACCCTCCGGCACCATAATCGTGTACTTCCCGTCCATATCGGTAGCGGTGCCCATGACGACCGATGTGCCGACAGCATTATCCGTTTTCTGCCTCACCAAAACAGTAACACCCGGTAACGGCACACCTTGTTCATCTTTAACGATTCCCTTCAACACGCTTTGCTGCTTCGTGACAACTTGTCCCCTACCGGGACGGATCAGTACCGTGTTATTATCAAACTCGTACACGAGATTGGCTTTCTTCAACACGGTGTCCAACACGTTCTTCAACTCCATCTTTTCCACCCTGATCGTGATTTCTCCCGCGGTGGCAACCAAAGACGAGTTGTACATGAAATTGATGTTTGTCTGTTTTTTCACCGCCTGAACGAACTCGTCAAGGTTCACGCCCTTCAGATCCAGCGTCACCGGATTCGTCTGGGCATACACGCCCAGATTCAGCACAAGCAGGAAAACAAAGACGACACCACACTTCATAATCCTTGAATTGTTCCCGTACCTACCCATTAGGTCAAGAAACTTGATTACTCGATTTTTTTTCATACTTTTGTATTGTTTATTTAAAACATGGACTTAAAGGGGAATAGGTTTAAAACCTGAGAAATTTGCGACCTATCCCTCTTTTTTATTTATATAAAATAATCACATCTTCCTTTATTTCATAATGCACATCGTTTAACTTCTCCAACAATCGCAGGAACGTATTGATATTATCGTACCGTTCAAGGCTTCCCGTGTATTCCACCTTCTTCACGTTCTCGTCTTTAAACACCGCCTTTATCCCGTACCAGCGTTCCAGCACGTGCATGATATCCCCCAACGATTTATTCTTGAAGACAAACTTCCCGTCTTTCCATCCCACGAACTCCTCCACGTCGACGGTACGCACCTCTACCATCCCGGACAAAAGTACTACCACCTGCTCTCCCGGCGACAGGATCACGCTTTCCTTATTCTTCGACGTGAAACTCACCTTGCCGGAAACCAACGTCGTGTACCCGATCTCCCCCCGGTAAGCGGTAACGCCGAAAGACGTACCGAGCACCGTAATATCTCCCGATTCCACGCCCACGATAAAAGGCAAGGAATCTTTCTTCACTCTAAAATACCCCTCCCCGCTTAACTCCACCTTCCGTTCCTTCCCCATGAAAGCAACCGGATACTTTAATTCAGAACCCGCGTTCAACCATACTTCCGTCCCGTCATTTAACACCACGTGGCATTCCCCCCCGATAGGAACTTTCAATTCATTATAGAGTTCTTTTTTCACCGTGTTCACGAAAGTATAAGAAAGTTGACCATTCTCGTACTTCACTACATTCCCGTCGTTTTCCATGATTGCGACAGGTTCTTTCCCAATCACCACAGTCCGTCCGTCTGCCAATTTCAATACCGCCGCAGTTTCTCCCGGCGGAACAATTTCCCGGTTGACTGCAACCTGCCCCCCAGTTGAAAGCTTCAAGTTCTCCCGGATCATGAACCCCAGAATCAACACTGCCGCCACGGATGCCCCCCATGCCATCCAACGCCGGAAACGACTCCGGTACACCTGTTTCTTCAATGCCTCGAAAGCAGGCTTATACTCGTAACTCTCGAATTCCTTGAACTTCCCGGTCACAAAAGCCTCGTCGAGCAACTCTTCGTGCGCTTTCCGTAAAGAAGCATCCTGCAACAAGACATCCATTTCTTGCCGTTCCTCATCGGAAAGAGTATTCCCCAAAGACTTCTTAAATAGTTCTATTACCTTATATAAATCCCGCTTCATACTTATTTCATGTTATTACCACATCAATACTATTTTCATCACGCATCCGGTTTAATAAATGATCTTTCAATGGTATAATACATGAACTTGCCAAGAGTATGACAAAAAAAAGAAAAAAAATCTCTACAAAATAAAAAAGAAGGTAGCTATCCAATAAACTTGTTAGCTACCTCCCTTCTAATATTCAGTTTATCGCAAACTATTCAAACTCTTTCAGTGTCCTTTCAATAATCGCGACAGCTTCCAGCAATTGTTCTTCATTAATTACCAGAGGCGGGGCAAAACGGATAATATGGTCATGCGTCGGTTTTGCCAACAAACCGTTATCACGAAGTTTCAGGCAAACATCCCAAGCGGTCTTGCCATTTTTCGGGGCAATAACCACGGCATTCAACAAACCTTTACCGCGTACCAGCGCCACCATGTCCGACTTGATTTGTCCTACACGGTCACGGAATATCTTACCCAGCTTCTCGGCATTCTCGGCAAGCTTCTCGTCTTTCACCACCTGCAAAGCAGCCATAGACACCCGGCAAGCGATCGGATTGCCGCCATAGGTGGAACCGTGCTCTCCCGGCTTGATCGTCATCATAATCTCGTCGTCAGCCAACACGCAGGAAACGGGCATCAAACCGCCGGAAATAGCCTTGCCGAGGATCAGCACGTCGGGACGCACGCCCTCGTGATCGCACGCCAACATCTTACCCGTACGGGCAATACCGGTCTGCACCTCGTCAGCCATAAACAACACGTTGTGAGCCTTACACAATTCATAAGCTTTCTTCAAATACCCTTCATGCGGCACGTAAACCCCGGCTTCTCCCTGGATAGGCTCCAACAGGAATCCAGCCACGTTCGGATCTTTCAACGCCTCTTCCAAAGCGGGAATATCATCGTAAGGGATGCGAACGAATCCGGGCGTAAACGGTCCGAAACCGGCATACGAAGAAGGATCGTTAGACAACGTCACGATCGTGATCGTACGACCGTGGAAATTATTCTCGCAAACAATAATCTTTGCCTGGTCGGCAGGAATACCCTTCACGTCATATCCCCAGCGGCGGCATAACTTCAAAGCCGTCTCGTCCGCCTCGGCACCGCTATTCATGGGCAGCACCTTATCATAGCCGAAATATTTCGTGATATATTCCTCCCACTCTCCCAACACGTTGTTGTAAAAGGCACGGGAAGTCAGCGCCAGCGTCTTCGCCTGCTCGGTCATCGCGCTGACGATCTTCGGGTGGCTGTGTCCCTGGTTCACGGCAGAATAAGCCGACAGAAAATCAAAATAACGTTTCCCGTTGACATCCCACACGTAGATTCCTTCCCCTTTTTCCAACACCACGGGTAGCGGGTGATAATTGTGGGCGCCATATTTTGCCTCACGATCCATGTACTCTTGTTCGGTCATTTTTTTCATAATATCATTTTAGTTAGGTCCGACGTTTTCACGTAACGAGCACAATTTCACGAA
Organism: Butyricimonas synergistica DSM 23225; assembly: GCF_000379665.1. Classification (GTDB taxonomy): domain Bacteria; phylum Bacteroidota; class Bacteroidia; order Bacteroidales; family Marinifilaceae; genus Butyricimonas; species Butyricimonas synergistica. The sequence goes on from NZ_KB903370.1 coordinate 68,843, forward strand.
AAAAAACCGAAAAAACAACAATAAACAATTGAAAATTGGAAAATGAAAATTGAAAATGATAACGATCATTTATTATCAGACACTTGTGCGGAAGAATTTGTTTGCTTTTTCCGTTTAAAAATTGCCATGTACTTACGGAAGAGTTCCCGGAAGGTATCAAAGGTTTCCTGGTAAGAAACACCGATACCTTGCAACGTCTCGGTTGCGTTGTACGTGATCTTTTCATTCGTGTGGGAATAAGCCTTTAACTTCAACGTTCCCTGGCGGTTCAATTTCACGTCCACGTCAAAATCACCCGTGATAGAAGTATTCGAATTCGTTTTTGCCCTTTCCACCATGTTACCGTTCGCTGAAATCGTCACCCGGTTGTCCCAGATTTGGGTGGATAACGCCAATTCAAACTCGTTCGTCGTCACCTGGTCACCGGGACGATACGAGAAACCGATATCAAAATTGTTACTGATCTGCGATAACCAGCGCGATACCTGATTCGAAAGCAACTCGCTCGCCGTCGTGACTCCCATCTGGTACCCCGTGTTGCGCTCCTCCTGCTCGGCATCCTTTTCCAAATAATCCGGCGTATAAAATTTATTCAACAACAACAGCGAGAACATCTGCTTATTTATCTCGTCTTGACTGGAAAAAAGGCTTTGCATCAAACTGCGCATCTGCACGTCGAGGGAAGGGAAATTAATCCCGAACTGCACGTTCGGGTTCATCAGGTTATCCCCCAACTTCAACACGCATTCCACGGGTACTTTCGTGTTCTTGTCCATAGTCGTGCTCGTTCCCGCCAACAGGTCGTTCAACGAAGTCCTCAGATTGTAAATCGCGTTCGCGTCAATCGTCGCGTCGTAAGGCGAACCATTCCACTTGATCGTTCCCCCCGGGGTCAACACGAACTTCTTATTAATCAAATTACTCAACGTGAACAGGTAATCCCCCTTCTCCACCTTATACTCCCCGAACATATCCAGCTCGTTATCCTTCCCCAGCGTGAAACGAAGATTACCGCTGCCCACGGTTTTCAAAATATCACCGATCGTGGGGTCAAATATGATTTGCACCTCCAGGTTATCATTCACCTCAATGTTCGCGTTCAAATCAAAATTGGAAATCAAAGAAGATTTATCCTCGGGAGCGGCAGGTCGATCCCCCGGCTGGCGATTATTTATAAACCGCAAAAAACTGCCATCCTCCTCGGTCAAAGCAGAAGTCAAGGGTATATACAACACCGAATGAGGTTCCGGCTTCAAATTTATGGACAAAGCAGAATTCCCCGACGTGTTATGCATTCGGGTTTGTCCCGTGATATACAACTGCCCGTAAAACATTTCGTTTTGAGATTGCTTCGTGTCCAATATCCGGAAATCATTAAATTTCAGGTTCACGTCATACCGGTTTTCCCTCAAATCATAGAACCCGGAACAAACAGAAGAATGCCCCTTGGCATCGTAAATCCTAAAGTTATCGAGCATCACCCGGTTATTCTTTACCGGCAGGCTATCATGAATCATAAAAGTCGTGTTAAGAGCGCTCAACGTCAACGCCACGGAATCCATCGCCAGAAAACCATTGATAGCTGCCGCCTGACTTGTTCCCTTCATCTCCAACTCGCCGGATAGCGCCCCCTCCCCGCTTTTCAACAGTTCCGGAAAATAACGGGTAAGGTAATTCACGTCAATTCCCGCGAGCACGAGATTCATATCCAAACTATCCGTGGAAGGCTTGTAATGCCCGAACACGCTAAACGGAGCCTGATCATCCTTCATCTGGTTGATAACACTCACCTGCAAAGCACTTGTCGGCGCATCCCATTGCGACACCATATTCAACGTCCCCAGCGTATCCCGGTTAATTCCCCAGTTCTCGACCTCCACGTTCGCGTAAATCAAGCGGTTATTATACACGTCCTGCACGCTGGCCTTTCCGTTTACCAACCCGAAAAGTTTCACGTCATTGTCAAAAAGGATACTATTAAATTCCGCCAGATTGAAATTATGAAATACCATGGAAAGCGAATCCTTTTCATTCTCGCTCACCCGCCCTCTCAGGGAGAAACTTTGTTCCCCCCGGCTGATCTCGAAATTATTCACGAATATATCATTCCCCTCCTTCAATATCATGGAACGTCCCACGCGCCACACGCTATCCGCCATCACGATCGTGCTAGGCTGAATAAACACTTGCGCCAGATAACGCTCCCCGTATTTCAACAACCGCAGGTCGGCAACCAATGAACCGCAATACGTTTCTTTTCCCCAGTTGCTCCAAGTCAGACGATTGTTGACATGGTTCACGTTCGCGCTCATCGTGTTGCGCACGTTATACAACCGTCCGAAGTCCATGTATTTCAACTCGTCCGCGGCATAAGAGCATTTTAACTCCCGACCGTTACCCGTTAACCCCAACTTGGAATTACGCACCTTCAAATCCCCGAAAGAGATCGTGTCTGCCTCCAGCATCAAATTCGCCCGGCGATCAGCATAGCTATATTCACATGACAAAACGACCCCGCTGGATAATTTCAATTGAGGATAAGCCACCTTCAACAACGGATTCACGTTATTCAGGCGTACCTCGGCAATCAAACTGGTTCCTTCCGGCAGAGGCTTATCCACGGCATAACGGTATGCCGGCAAATAAGTCACGACAAAACTATTCCACAAATCCATTAATCCCAACGAACGGAAAAAACCTTCCATCGTGACCTCTCCCATCTCCGACTGCACGCGGGAATAACTGTATTCCCCCAGCACGGTATTAGTCAGCCTCACGGAATCCGTGACAAATGCCCCTCTCGTGTTCTCGTATTTCAAGCTTGGCACGATAGCCTCGAACCAATTGTTATCTTCCTGCATTTTCAAGTTACCGGAAAAATCGAATTCAAACGATTCCTTCTCCCCGCACAGCGAAGGTCCCCACGTGTCCCATTGCCTGACATTCACGTGCCCCCGGGCATCCGCCACCTGAAGAGAATCTCCCATGACATAGTTCAACTCGAAATCCGCCTGCACGCTGTCATTTTTAACGGACGATAATAAATAAAGATGCTCGTCCTCCATCCCCACCGACACCCGGGCACCCCGCAAGCGACCGTCAAACACGTCGAGGAATCCCAACACGCTCGACATCCCGAAACGGGAAGTAGAATCCCCCAGCACCCCGTTAAAATTACCGAAGAACGACCCGTTCTTCAAGAAGGATTGCCCCGTCAGGAAACCGAAATTCACACGGGACAGGGTAAGCCGTCCCCCGTAATGATAATCCCCCGTGCTATCCACGGCATAATTGAACACCACCCCGCCTTCCATCCCCGGTGTAACGCTTCGGGTATTCAACACGAAATCCTCGATCTTTCCCTTGAAATTTCCGTCAAAAGTAAAATAATCATACTTGTGCAGCATCCGCGGAATCTTCACGTAATGGTTCTCCAGCCAAGGCATAAAAATCGCTTCCACCTCGGGAGGTGAAATCCTCGTGTCCGTGAAATCGATATTAAAATCCGTCTCGAAAAATCTCGGCAACCCCTTGGAAGTGAACGAGCCATGAAGCACACTCTTTTCCCCGAGATATACCTCCAAATCCTTCCCTTGCAAATTACTTATCGTGTTGAACACCACCCCGCTCCCGTACACCGTGTTGTTCATCCCCAGCAACTTGCCGTTGAAATAAGCGATATCGTCGAAATGAACCCTCGAATCGGTAAACACGTATCGTTGCTGCATCTTCGTGGTAAAATTACGCCAGTAATCCCTGTCCGGGACCCAATTATATTCCAGCGTATCCAGATGCGCCTCGCTACGCCCGGTCTGTATCAACGTATTCGTGACCAATAACCTATTGTTCGTCGCCACCACCTTTCCCCCCATGTTCACCACCTCGAATCCCGACTTTTCCTTGAAGTTCAAGCCGGTAACCGTCGCCTCGTAGCGTCCCTCCTTCGAGAACTTAATCCCGGAAATCATCACGTTCAGATCCCGGCAATCCACGTCCGTCCAATTAATCCCGTAATCCACGGGCTCGTAATCACTCTCGATATAACGGAAACGGCTGTTAAACAGCGACACCCTCGTCAGGTTCACCTTCCAACTCAAAGGAGTGTCCGGCACCGTGTCCTTCACCGACGCCGACAGTGAATTTATCAGTTGCTCCACGTTCGTGAGGCTCTCGCTCCCGTCCTGCTTGCGCTCTATCCACAAATTGAACGTGGCATTCTCGAACGTCGCCTCGGTAATCGTGAATTTCCGTTTCACGAAACTCACCGAATCCACACGCATCACGAGCCGCTCGCAGAACATAAGCGTATCCTGCCGGCAATCCTTCACGAACACGTCACCCAGAATCAACGACTCGATCGGACGAAACTCCACCCTCCCGATCGTGATCGTCGTCCCCGTCCGTTCCTCCAGAATCCGGGTAAAATACTCCACCAGCCTCGTCTGAACAAACGGGGTCATCAAGGCAAAATAAGACGCGAATGCCAAAAGCACAAGCACCATGACACACCGGGACAATATGGAGATTATTTTTTTTATACTTTCATCATTTAGTTTGCACGCAAATTTAGTAATATTGCAGGAATATTTTCAATTGAAAATGGAAAATTGAAAATTAATCACTCAATCTAAAATCATTAAATCTAAAACAGATATGGGCGTTGTTATTCTAGGAATTGAATCATCTTGCGACGACACCTCCGCCGCGATACTAAAAGACGGGGTGGTACTCTCGAACGTGATAGCCAGTCAAAAAGTGCACGAGGCTTACGGCGGAGTCGTACCGGAACTGGCATCGAGGGCACACCAGCAAAACATTATCCCGGTCGTGGCTCAAGCCTTGAAAATAGCGGGTGTCACTGCCGATGAGGTCAACGCCATCGCCTTCACCCGCGGTCCCGGCTTGCTGGGTTCCCTGCTCGTGGGCACTTCCTTCGCCAAAGGATTCGCCATAGCAAAAGGGATCCCCATGATTGAAGTCAATCACCTGCAAGCCCACATTCTGGCAAACTTTATCAAGGAACCGGGCGTGGAAGCCCGCCACCCGGAATTCCCGTTCCTGACTCTGCTCGTGTCGGGAGGCAATTCACAGATCATCGTGGTGCGTGACTACCTCGACATGGAAGTCATCGGGCAAACCATCGACGACGCCGCCGGCGAAGCCTACGACAAATGTGCCAAGGTAATGGGGCTCTCCTACCCGGGAGGACCCGTCATCGACCGTCTGGCAAAAGAAGGCAACCCGGAACGGTTCACCTTCAACAAACCCCATATCCCCGGGCTGGATTACAGTTTCAGCGGGCTGAAAACCTCGTTCCTCTATTTCATCCGCGACGAGATGAAAAACGACCCGGACTTCATTCCCCATAACCTGAACGACCTTTGCGCCTCTTTGCAGAAAACCATCGTCGACATTCTCATGGCAAAACTGAAAAAGGCAGCCAAGCAAACCGGGATAAAACAAATCGCCATCGGCGGCGGCGTTTCCGCGAACTCGGGATTGCAAAAAGCCGTCTATGACGAAGGCGCCCGGCTCGGCTGGGAGGTATTTATCCCCCGCCTCGGCTTCTCCCTCGACAATGCTGGCATGGTTGCCGTCACGGGGTATTACAAATACCTCGCCTCCCGGTTCATCGGGTTGGAAGCCCCGGCTGACGCGAGAATGAGCCTGAACAATGGAAATTAGTCTGTCATAAATCAAGGAATCAACAGAATCTTAAATCTTAAATCAAAAATATGAAAATACTTGTTACTTACAACATTCCCCGCGAATCATTCGCGAAACTAGGAAAAGAGCATACCGTAACGATGCCCGAAGGTGAATACTTCACCACTGAAGAGTTAATCAAACTGGTACCCGACTATGACGTCATCCTCGGGATTTTCACCCGTCCCATCGACAACACGGTCATCGAGGCGGGCAAAAACTTGAAATTAATCAGCAACTTCGGCGTGGGCTACAACAACATCGACACCAAATTCGCCCGTTCAAAAGGCGTTGCCGTGTGCAACACCCCGAAAGCCGTGTGCTTTCCGACCGCGGAAATGGCAATGGGACTCATGTTGAGTGCCGCCCGCCGCATCACCGAGTGTGACAAACGCATCCGGGTAGAAAAAGAAAGCATGTGGGGCGTGATGAAAAACCTCGGCTTCACGCTGGAAGGACGCACCCTCGGTATCATCGGCATGGGCAGCATCGGGAAGACCGTGGCAAAACTGGCAGAGGCTTTCCGCATGAAGGTGATCTATTACAACCGCCGGAGTACCGTGGAAGGATACGAGAAAGTAGACCTCGACACCTTGTTGAAAAGATCAGACTTCATCTCCATCCACACCCCGCTGACGGACGAAACCCGCCACATGATCGGGAAACGGGAAATCGAGCTGATGAAACCGACCGCTATCCTCGTGAACACCGCCCGGGGAGCCGTCATCAACGAGAAAGAATTAGCCGCTTGCTTGCAAAATAAAACGATAGCCGGGGCAGCCCTGGACGTTTTCGAAGACGAACCACACGTGACGGAAATGCTCTACGGGTTGGACAACGTGATCCTCGTCCCGCACAACGCCACGGGCACTATCGACACGCGTATCGCCACCGGGCAGGAAGCCGTCGATAACATCCTGAACTTCTTTAACGGTACACCAACTAACGTAGTAAACTAATGAAAATAATTATTACCATGCTAGTGCTTACATTCATGGGAAGCACCGTGAACGCTCAAAACATCAAGTTACCCGCCCCCCGGAAGACGGGAGGGAAATCACTCATGGAATGTTTGAACGAACGGCAAACTTCACGTGATTTCGACACGAAAAAATTATCCCCGCAAGACCTTTCCGATCTGGTCTGGGCGGCAAACGGCATCAATCGCCCGGAAAGCGGCAAACGCACCGTCCCCACCGCCACGAACTGGCAAGAAATGGTGCTTTACGTCGCCACCGCCGACGGCATCTACCGTTACAACGCGGAGAAACACGAGCTGGAACTCGTGAAAAAAGGCGATCACCGCGAGAAATGCGGTCCGCAACCCTTCATGACAGTTGCTCCCGTGTGCTTTATTTACGTTGCCGACCACAACAAAGAAGGGCGTATTTCCAACCCTGAACAGAAAAAGACCTACTCGCACCACCATGCCGGGTACATGGCTCAAAGCGTGTATCTCGTGTGCGCCGCCAAGAACATGGCAACCGTGACGATCGGCTCCGTGGACAGGGAGACGCTTGCCAAAGTGATCGGTCTGCCCCAGAACAATCTCGTGATCTACACCCAACCCATCGGGTACAAGAAGTAAACGGCACGTTCATCGGACTCATCGAGGCAGCCTAAAAGGATTTAGGCTGCCTCGATTCTTTTACCCGGCAAGGCGAGCCGCCCAATCCGAGTCTTCTTCCAGTATTCTAGTACATTTCCCTAATCGCTACCCTATTATTATTCTACTGTTATTCTATTGTCATACTATTTAAATAGAATAACAATAGGATTTAAATAAAATAATTACTATCTTGCACCTAGAGAAAGCTGGGAGATGACCTAGAGAAACCAGCCTGTATTAACAATAAAAACAAATATCATGGCCATTATCGAAAGTAACCTGGGAAACATCGAGGGCAAAATAGGCAACAATTTGTTCGCTTACACGCGAATGGGTAAAACCATCCTGCGTAAGTCCCCCGGTAAACGCAAAAAAAGCTCAGAAGGACAAAAAACTTGCATGAACAACTTTTCCTTGATGAGCATGACTTATTCTTACGTGAAGCGCGTGTTGCAACTACCTATTTGGAAACTAGCAGGAAAGGAATACGGGAAAACAGCAAACAATTACTTCTCGCACGTGAACAAAGGCATATTCGACAAAAACGGGGAGGTGCGCGACCACGACGAACTTGTCCTGTCGGAAGGCTCCCTGTTAAATCCCTCAGGGATGACGATAGAGCACACGGGGGAATCGACCTACAAAATAAGCTGGATCCCGGAAAACGAAAACACGACCGGAGCGGCAGATGACCAACTCATGGTACTCGTGTACACGGAAAACGTACCCCGTTATTTCAGCATTCGATGGGCAGACAACACGACCGGCACCCGTGCCGAGGGAACGGGAACCTTCACGATTCCCCCGACCATGGGCAAGGAAGACCTGCACGTGTACTGTTTCTTCGGCTCGTCCGACGGCAACGCTTACTCGAGAAGTAAACATTTCCGGATTTAAGGCGGGAGGCACATCACGAATTACCCTTAGAAACGGACATGAACAAAACTGAACGAACATGCAACACATCACACACAAACACATGTATTTTAGCATATTACCAAAAACAGATAGTCCAAATGTTAAAATCAAGAGAAAAAATAGACACCACATAGTTGAAATTTTAAGAAAATATTAAGACAAATTACTACAAATGTGATACAATTTGTCTGAAATTTTTAGTATATATTTATCCCACTGTCTTTATATGTAGAAAGAGGTAAAGTGGTGGGAATTTATAAAGATCAGCCGAGAAGTTGGTATTTTTTGAGGAATTGTATTTATTCATTAAATTCTAGTTGCAATGGAAACAATTCAAAAATTACAAAGACGAGGACGGCGTGATCTAAAAAACGGATCTTTTGCGGCGTTTTCTTTGCCGAACTTATTAAAGTTAGCGGCTATTTTCTTTCACCCTAAGTATGTTACGTTATTTAATTGGACTTCTTTGATTTTTAAAACAAAAAACAGAGAGGCTCGACATCAACTGATGTTTCTCCTGTAAAAAAGACTGCATTTAAGAGTCTTTAATTACCAAGAGTATTTTAATAATCTAAAGAATTAATCATGAAAAAAATGGCGTGCAAAAAGTTTTTTGTCGGGGTGTTACTTGTTATCATGTTTGGAACATCCCAATCCTTTGGGCAAGATATGAATTTTACCTTCCCATCACCCGAATCATCTTTACTGGTTCGCGGTGTAATGAATCCCGTCAATTTGAATACGGGAGTTGTTAATGTTCAAGTCCCTCTATTCTCGATTCAAGAAGGAGGGTTAAATTTACCTGTTTATTTAAGTTACCAGACTTCCGGAATCAAACTTCATGATATTGCCACGTGGGTGGGACTCGGTTGGAATTTGTCAGCCGGAGGCAAAGTAACCCGCATCGTCAAGAAAAGACCTGATGAAACGGGATTCTGTAAAACTTCTTCCCCGGACGGGGCTGCCGCGGCAGTCTTATCATCCTGGACAGACAAAGCTTATGATTCACGGCAAAACGGTGATTTTGATTCGGAACCGGACGTGTTCTTTTATGAATTTCCAGGAGCCGCAGGTATGTTTGTCATGGACCCAGAGGGAAACGCTCATACGATTCCCTACTCGAATATAAAAATAGAATGGGTAGACAAGAGTTATTTTAACATTACAGATGCAAACGGCATCATTTACAAATTCGGTCAGGACACCAAAGAGGAAACAACAACGACAATTATTTTTGATGGAGAAAGAGAATCTAGACCATCCTACGTTTCAACGTGGCACTTAGAGAGTATTACAGGAGTAATGTATGAAAAAATTACTTTTACTTATGAAGAAGGCGATGCCTATGAATTTTCTAATTATAATGAGAAATATTCGGTTGAAGTATCTTGTACAAATCCAAGCAATCCAACCATTTCAAGCGAGATTAAAGAATCTATAGAAATCGTGACAAAAATAAAACCACAATATTTGAAAAATATTTCATGGAAAGGGGGACATTTAGAGTTTCTGTCATCTAAAGAACGTGCTGATATAAGAAATACTAGGAGATTGAATTCTATAAAATATTTTGCAAATAATGGTTCATTTATAAAGTCTTCAAATTTTTCGTATTATAATGCATCATCTTCCAATGATAGATTAATGTTATCGGAAATATATGATAACACTTCTGTTGGTAATAGATTTGTTTCCAAATTCACTTACGAATCGTCTTCTCTCGGTTCTAGAAATAGTAAAGATTATGATCATTGGGGGTATTATAATGGAGCAGGCAATCAAACGAACAGACCCGACATTAATTATTTACCGTCAATTCATGCCGCAATTCCCGGGGCGAAGAGGAACCCTGTTCTTTATTACACGAAAGCGGGAGCATTAAAACGAGTATATAATAATTTAGGCGGATACACGGAGTATGATTACGAGTTGAATGATGCGGTTGTGGGTAGTTCTCTTGTAACTATCGGAGGTTTGAGAATAAAATCGATAAAAGAAGTTTCGACATCAAAAGATTCTTTGATTACCAAGTACTATTATAAAAAATGTAATGCACAGGGCACAATGACAAACGAGTCAAGCGGGACTATTTTTTCCGGGGGAAGTTATTGCACGTGGATTCAAGGCGGTGGTGGAACGTACACTTATTTGTTAGAATCTCAAATGGTTTGTGATATATTTGATATGAATGGAAGTCCGGTCTGTTATTCTACTGTAATCGTTGAAAATCCAAATGATTCAAGAGCCGTGTACGATTATACGTCCAACGCTTCCGCTGCAGATGTGCCCTCGAAAGTATATTATATCCCTCCTAGTTCTTCGTATGTTCAAGATAATAATTTCGCTGTGTTTATAAATTCTTCTCGCTTTTGGCGCAGAGGATTAATGACGAAACAAAGATCGTATGATAAAGATCATAATTTAATGAACGAGGTGAATTATTATTATTCTTTCGGCAATAATTTAAAAGGAGAAGTCAAAGGATATCAAACTTATACCTCAAGATTCGTGACGAGCAAAAAAATCATAAAAACGAAACATTTATGCGAATACGTGTGGCAATCAGAGCCTGTATTTTTAAAAACGATATATTCCAAAGGTTCAGATGTTATATACACAACGACTCAATACAAATACAACGAGGATTACCTTGTCCCCGTGGAAATCACCCAAAGTCAAACCCGTCCTAGCACAACAATCAGAACAACTATAACATATCCGTTTAATTATCCTACAACGACGACTAGCGGGGATGCGATAAACCAGGGTATAGGCTGGATGAATTACAGGCACATGATTAATTATCCCATCGAAACGATCACGTACAAGAATAATCTTGTGGTCTCAGGAGAATTGAACGAGTACGAGGGAGCTTTAACTTTTGTTTGGCCGAAATACACGAGGCGTTTAAAAATATCAGAACCACAATCAACTTATACTTCATATACACGCTTATCGGGTGCTATGGTATGTGATCCGAACTATGAAATTGTTTCGGTAAATGAAGTGTACAGTCTTGTAGCGTGTGCCCCGACACAACATCGATCCGGTTTATATTCAAAGCCCGAATCAGTTATTTACGGGTATAACAATACGGTACCCATAGCGACTGTCGTTAATGCAACCGTGAAACAAATATACCATACTAGTTTTGAGGATGTAGAAGGAGCTCTTGTTTGTAATAAAGCAAAAACCGGAGAAAAGGTTTTTAAAGGTACATTCAATATTCCTCTAAATAATTTGGACCCCGGTCAATACGTTTTGAGTTATTGGAAGAGTTCGGATCAAGGAGTGAATTGGAATAAGGTTGTCATTTCAATAACAGTCAACGCCAGTTCTCCATCTTATTCTATCGGTGATGGAACTAATTATATAGACGAAATACGAATACATCCCACAATGGCAAGAATGACAACGATGACCTACAAACCCGGGATCGGGAAGATTTCTGATATGGATGAGAACGGTTTTACCACTTATTATGAATATGATGGTTTTGGAAGGATTGTGAAAATCATGGATAATGATCGTCAGGTGTTGAAAAATTACCAGTATGCTATGGATTAATACAAAATTGTAAAATAGCATTGATTGTATTGTATTATATAATTTGCAATGATATGAAAAAGATTATAATATTAACAGTGTTATTAGTGTGTGTTAATTACATTTTTGCACAATTAGCAATTCCTAATATTGATTTTCGAATGGAAGAAAATCCTCGAAAAACACTGATGGGAGAAAATGGAAATGTTACATTCAAATATGAATTAAAGAATTCATTGACAAGGGAACAATTAGTACGTATAATAACAGATTTCCTAAAAGACACGAAATACAATTGGCTGACATTTAATTTATTGAATGATTCTGAAATTACACTCAATATACAAGAAAATAATACAGGACAAACAAGAAGATTTATTATTCTTTCAACGTATAACAATAGTTCGATCGTTATTACACAAATGCCACAAGCGAATAATATTCAATTGTATAATATTATTGGTGGAGGTAAAACTATTCCTAATATGGAACATAGCATTATTTTGGATGGTTCTGAAATTGGAATAAAATACAACTTGTATAAAGAAGATACAAAGATTGAATCTCGTGCAGGCACAGGAGAAAAACTAACTTTTACAGGGTATTTTATCGGAAATTATTTTATACGAGCGGAAAAAGATGGATTAGAGAAAAAAATGAACGGAACAGCGCAATTTGATTATTTCTTAGTCATAGACAACAATATATCATTAGAAAATAAAATGATATCAATTCCTTCTAATGGAGGCATTGCAAGTATTCCATTTATTTTACTTCGAAATTATGAATCTAGTTGGGAAGATTTAAGAGAAATCGTCAAAGCTTGTAATAATAGAAAAGTAAATGGTTGGAATAATGAACATAAGCTATATTTATCTACAGATGTAAATAAAAATAAAGGGATACTTCATATTATAGGGAGTCCCAATATATCACAAATAGAAAGAAAAAGTGATTTATATTTAGGAGCTCAAAATGAGTTAAAGGTCAACCAAGTAGCAGGAGGTAATATCGCAATTTTTAATGTCTATGGTAATGGGAATTTGATTTTAGGACAAAAAACGTCTATTTATTTAGATGGTTCACAACGTGTAAAATATCATCTATATAGAGATGAGAACAAAGTATCAGAACCTAAAATGGGAACAGGAAAAATCATTACATTTGGTAATGTAACGATTCCTGGCAATTATACGATTAAAGCGGAATGTGACGGGCAAACATTTGATATGAACGGTTCGGTGCTTGTTCGGGACATAAATATTAATCCGCCTCACGTGAAAGAAGAGGTTAAGACCGGGGATGGTTCTATGGTAAGTGATATTACATATTACGATGGAAATGCTCGTCCGGTACAACAAGTAAGCGTTGGAGCGTCCCCGGGAGGAAAGGATATTGTAAATCTGATAATTCGGGATGGTATCGGACGAGAAGCAGTTAGTTATTTACCCTACGTGATAAACGGAAATGGTAATTATCGTCCACAAGCAGTGGCAGAACAGAACACTTTCTTCACAAGTCTTTATGGAAACAATCCGGTTGCTTACACAAGCAGGAGATTCAATAACGGACCAAACGACAGAGTGGTTGAACAAAGTGCCCCCGGGTATTCTTGGCGTCTTGACGGGGGACACACAACACGTTTTTCATACAGGAAAAATACAGCCTCTGATAACGTGAAACATTACGTTTTGGAAGGGACTTCCGTGAGGCTTGATACAGAATGTTGGCCCGCGGAAAGCCTTTCCGTGAAGGAAGTAACCGGGACGCAAGGTGATGTGATGTTAGAGTATAGCGACGTCCAAGGTAATTTAGTTGCTAAAGAATCGAGGCTAACAAGTGGCAAACGTCTTTTCACCCATGAGATTCGGGATATGCAGGGACGATTGCGTTACGTGATCCCTCCTTTACAAGATTCCCTGTTCACGAGTGGAACTAAATCGTTATCAGAATTATCAAAATATTGCTATTACACGGAATACGACGAATACGGTCGAGTGTACAAACAATATAAGCCAGGAGCCGGGTACGTGCTTAATCTCTATGACAAGAGGGGACGGTTAGTGTTTGTCCAAGACGAGAAACAAAGAGAAAACGGGAAATGGAGTTTTACCAAATACGATGAACTTGACAGACCTGTTATATCCGGCGTTTGCACGGGAACAGAACCGGGACATAAGGCAGGATTACAATCCCAGACCGTTTTTGGAGAGCAACGGGGAACCGTGTTACACGGGTACACGAATCAAACGTACCCGACATCCGTTTCAACGAACGATTGTTACATTATTACTTACTATGATGATTACAACTGGTCGGGACAAACCGCAGTGGCTTACTCGTCGGCAGATGCCATAGGTGCAACCAGAAGTAACGATGTTCTGGGATTAGTGACAGGTACAAAAAACAAAGTACTTGGGATAACCACCAACCAATGGCTGGTGTCTGCCGAGTATTATGACAAAAAGTATCGTTCGATTCAAAGCGTTTCTCAACTTTACCCTTCCGGAACAGAAATTACCTCAAACGCACACGACTTCGTGGGACAGGTTACACGGGTAAAGGTGAAGCAAACCATCGGTTCTTCCGTAGCCGAGTACAACAAGTATTTCACGTATGACCAACGAGGTCGTGTATTGAAGATAGAACAACAGATCACGGGAGATAACACGAATGGTCGCGTTACTCTGGTAGAGAATGTTTACGATGAATTGGGACGTGTATCTTCCTGCAAACTGCATAACGGCAAGGAAATTCAATCACACGAGTATAACGTGAACGGTAGCGTAACAAGTGTATCCTCGCCGGCTTTCAGTTACACGTTGAATTACGATCAGGTAAACGTGAGCGGGGCTTCGGCTCGCTATGACGGGAATATAAACGCCATGACCTGGAAAAACGGGAATGGAACGGAGAAAGCATACGTGTATTCTTATGACCCGTTGGGACAGTTGGAATCAGCTTCTTACAAAGAGAAGAGCGGGTCTAGTTGGTCAAATACGCCCGGGAAATACAATGTTAGCGGACTCACGTATGACCTGAACGGAAACATGAAGAGTATCCGTCGTAATAATAGCAACGGTTCTGTCTTGCATGCGATAAACTATACTTACGGCACTACAAATAACGGGAACGCCATTAGCCAAATCACCCTTAATAACACGTCCTCGGGGACTTACGTGTATGATAAAAATGGTAATATGACAACCGATGGGTACAGGGGCATCACGATAACTTACAATGATTTGGATTTACCATCAGAAATAAGTAAAGGACAAACAAAAATTTCGTACATTTACAGTGCTAGAGGTGAGAAGTTAGCACAAAAGGTGGCAACATCATCGGGGAGTTCTTTGACTTATTATCGTGGGGTAATGGTGTATAATGGAAATGCTTTGGATTATATATTGCATCCGGCAGGAGTAACACGCAAAGTAAGTAGTGGTTACGTGTATGATTATTTTTTGACAGACCATCTTGGTAGTACCAGGGTTGTCCTCGAAGCGAGTGGCAACACGCTTGTACCTATACAGACGACAGAATATTATCCGTTTGGTTTGGCTTTCGCGAACAACAACCTGGATAAAAACAAGTACTTGTTTAGCGGGAAAGAAATACAAAACGTGACTTTCGGCAACGAGATGTTGGGAATGTATGATTTCGGTTCCAGGTTTTACGATCCTCTATTGAGCAGATGGTTTTGCCAGGATCCAGCATCGCAGTTAGTTAGTCCTTACGGGTATTGTGCAAATAATCCGATTGCATTGGTTGATCCTGATGGAGAGTTTGCTTGGTTAGCTTTTGGGATTGGGGCGGCATTGGGAGCTTGGACCGGAGGGACATTGGCTAATGATGGACAGATGAATCCTGGTAAATGGGATTGGCAATCCGGAAAAACTTGGGGATATATGTTTGGAGGAGCTGCTATAGGAGGAATTTCAGGTGCCCTCGGGGGAACTATAGCAGCACAGGGTGGTTTTATGGCTAATACTAGTAGTGTTATGGCAAGTTCTTTTACAAATTCATTCGGAATGTCTGTAATGACAGGGGGAGAGATGGCACCTGGTATAAGTTTTGGGGCTGCCTCTCTTGATTTTGGTTCTGGATTTAATTATTTAGGAAAAAAAGGGAACAAATGGTTACAGAATTTGGGATATGCATTAGGGGCTTTTACAAATATGACAGATACATGGGCTGTTATAAAAGGGGCTTATAATTCCACAAGTATGCTAGAATTACAGACGGACAGTCATTCTCAGACATTTGATTATGAGAACAATACATTATTTTCATGGGGAGCTATGACAAAGGAAGGAAAACGTTATTTCCCTGAAGATGCAACTCTTAGAGAGAGATTGCCTTTCGCACCAAGGAAATTGAATCCCGTTACTGATTATAGTAGTGTGAAATCAAAATTGTTTAGAAGTGTTTCTGTAAGGCATGTTAATTTATCAGGATATAGATCATATGTTCAATCCTTACCTGGGAATGATCAATTTTATCGTTTTGCAACATTATTCCCGATAAAAGGTATGCATTGTACAATAGCTGCGTCCAGGGCTCTTTTGGCAGGAGGGGTTTTTAATTTACCTATTTTAAGAATGCCATGGTTATTAGATTTACAGATGCGAATAAGAGATTATACTTTTTTAGGCGGTCATTTAATGAAATAAGAATATGAAGTATTGTTGGATTTTAATGTTTTTATTGGGTAATGCCACTTTTTCTAGTGCTCAGTCATATATGATTGTTGAAGATAGGGGAAGTGTAAGACTATTGGATTATGCATCAGCATATTTGAAAAATCAATGTGTTCATAGTAATATTGATATTGAATTAACAAAGTCTTATGGCTATAACCTGGTCGGTTATCGTTGGGATCTTGATTCGTTAGTCCTCTACTTGGAAAAAAAGGGGATCGTAGAAAATAGAAAAGTAGGAATAGATAAACAACTGGATGTATTTAAACGAGTTGTTACCGAAGAGTCTAATTTAATCGCTTTGTGGAAAGATACATTTGACAAGAAAATCAGATATAAATGCGGTAACTACACAATTGTTTTAGACATGAGAAAGGGGATAATAAGTTGTTTTGAAAATGATCGGTTATTGTGGAGTAAAAAAAATGAAATTAGGATTACAGGTTCTGGTTTCACAAGCAGAACGCCTACATTTTCTCTAAAACGGAAAACTTTGTTATTTCAATATGCGGTTCTTTTAGGAGATAAACTTGTAGAAATAGACATTCCTAGTGGTAATAAAACATATTTGGTAAATAATACAATGGGAACATTATTTGATTATTCTAATGACGGTAATTATGTGTTGTATTACAACAGAAAGAGGCAAATTTCAATATATGATATAAATAAGAAAAAAGCAACAATTTTTTTAGGATGGAGAAGTGCTTTTTGGCTGTATAAATAATAATAAAATATCTATTGGACTCCTTTTACCATGGAGCGGGTCCCATTAAAGAGAATACATCGTGGAGAAGATTAAAAGTATTCATTACAAAACCTTGGAAACGGGATATTTTGTCCCGTTTCCATAAAGGTAATAAATATTATTAGCCAAATTGCGCTTAATAACACGTTCTCTAAAACTTACATATATGATAAAAATGGTAATATGACAACCGATGGGTACAGGGGCATCACGATAACTTACAATGATTTGGATTTACCGTCAGAAATAAGTAAAGGACAAACAAAAATTTCGTACATTTACAGTGCTAGAGGTGAGAAGTTAGCACAANAGGTGGCAACATCATCGGGGAGTTCTTTGACTTATTATCGTGGGGTAATGGTGTATAATGGAAATGCTTTGGATTATATATTGCATCCGGCAGGAGTAACACGCAAAGTAAGCAGTGGTTACGTGTATGATTATTTTTTGACAGACCATCTTGGTAGTACGAGGGTTGTTTTGGAAGCGAGTGGCAACACGCTTGTGCCTATACAGACGACAGAATATTACCCGTTTGGCTTGGCTTTCGCGAACAACAACCTGGATAAAAACAAATACTTGTTTAGCGGGAAAGAAATACAAAACGTGACTTTCGGCAACGAGATGTTGGGAATGTATGATTTCGGTTCCAGGTTTTACGATCCTCTATTGAGCAGATGGTTTTGCCAGGATCCAGCATCGCAATTAGCTAGTCCTTACGGGTATTGCGCAAATAATCCGATTGCATTGGTTGATCCTGATGGAGAATTCATTTTTGGGTATTTATCTGGTTGGTTCAGAGGACTCTTCAAAGGTAAAAATCCATTTAAAGAAGGTTTCGAAGCTGCTAGAAATGAAGCTAAAATCACATTGGGATTATTCAGATCAGGAGGAGACCAGAATTTCTTTCAATCAGCATGGGAAGTTGTTTCTCGTTTCACGTGGCAATTGCCTCAGACGTTAGTTGGGTATGGCTATGCAAATTACTTGAATTATACTTCTGATACCAAGATTGATTATTACGGGGGAGCAACAACAATTAGTACTCCCGCAATGAAAAATACGGTTACACTTGGTAACTATATAGCAGGAAATCCCAACCTTAAAGCAGATCCCTCGAATTATTTATTCCAGCATGAGTTTGGTCACTATTTACAAAGTAAAAAGTATGGACCTGCTTATTTGTCTGCTTTTGCAATTCCAAGTGGATTGAGCGTGGCTAAAGGTAACGATCATAAATTATTTCGTGTCGAGCAAGATGCAAATGCACGGGCGATTAAGTATTTTAATAAAAGAGGTGTGCTTGATTGGAAATTTGAAAAAAATCAAATTGGTGATAATCCCTACCTGTGGGATATGTCAAATATATACGAGAATGCTTCTACACGAAAATTCACAGATGAATTTAGTAGTATGCTTAACTCTGTGATGAAAAAAGCAAGTTTTGGAGATTATTTCGCTTTATTTACCACTCCTTTAGGCGTGTATACTATCGGGAATACGCATTACAATTCTTATGAAAATATTGATTGGTCTGTTGTAAACCTTAATCGAGCACTTAATGTATCAACTGGAATTAGAAGATAAAAAATATGATATTATGAAACAGTTAGTTGTATTATTACTTATTTTTATAAGTATTCTTAGTTGTAGACGCCCTAGTAATAAAGAAGGGCGTCATGAAATCCTTCGAATTAGGAATGATTCGGATAAAGATTTATTTTATGATCGGGGAACTTGTGATACATTGCTACCAATTTATAATTTTATGGGACAAGCCCCTGCATTTATAAAAAGTAAAAGCCAAAAAAAGGAATATGAACTTGGAGGATTTGAACATGATTTTCGTTTTTGTCCATTTATGATATTCTTTTTTGTTGATGCTGAATTATTGGAAATTCCGTATGATACAATTAGAAAATATAATATGGTACTCTACAGACGAAGTTATACTTTGGAACAACTGGATTCATTAGACTGGACAGTTACTGTACCATAAATGTAATATTAGTAGGTGAAACAATATAGAAAGTGAAAGTAAGTGAATCTTGGAAACGGGACAAAATATCCCGTTTCCATAAAGGTAATAATATTATTAACCAAATTGCGAAAGCTTACGCCAAAGATCCCAGTACAGAAATCACTGAAGGAATATAAAAAGATAGAATTCAGAATAAGTATGAAAAAAGTTATCATTATTTGTATTATAATTCTAGGTGTATTATTCCTATATTTTTCTAATAGCATTCAAAAAAATATGGATAAAGATACTCTATCAAATTCAAATATAAAAACTCCATTATTTCAAAAAAAACAAAAACTTGATTTTAAATTAAGCATTGCAGAAATAAGAGGAGATAGTATAAAAAACAGATTTATTGATACAAGTTTTTATCTAGTAGACTATTTACCAGATACAATTTTGAAAATTGTATATCATGAAAAACAAATTAGAGATACAATCCTAGAAAAATTAGGCTATGAATATATAAAATATTATCCACCGAAAGGGTGGATAATATTAGATACAAAAAGTGACGAAAACTATAAATACATACTTATCTATTGGTATGTACTAGGACAATACGGATTATTAAATGAAGTATTACAAATTAAAGACTATAAAATTCTAGGAGTAAATAGACTTCCAAGAATTACAAATGATTTTGTTCCTTATACCCCCAATGAACATGTACCAATGGGTGACGATTTTTTCATAGATAATTCGAAAGATGTATCTTACTAAATCACTAAGTATATTTCATAAAAGAATTATCAATAATATATATGTAGGAGTTTCGAAAAGTTTTAAACCTGATGAATTTGTAAAAAGATGGAGTCATTTTGTATACAGATTACCAAGAAGATGGTGATAATACTAACTATTTTGATGTTGTTTTCAGCATCAAAATGTAGAGATTTAAATGAAGAACATAGATTAAATATCACAGATTGCTTAGAGCTGTCAGGGAAATTTGTTCCTGATTCTGCTATATCAAAGGAGAATATAAAATTAATCGTATATTTTAAGAATAAGTGCGACACAGTAATAAGCTTTTATCCAAAAATGGGATTATTAGCTTTTACAAGATTAGATACAAGTTTTAGTAATAACTTATATGAAATTAATTGTGATGTAAAAAAATTGTCTCTTATGGTTTCATTGAAACCGAATGAAATTTTTCAAGATACCTACATAATTAATCTTCGATCTTCATATTTTAGAACAGGGATGAATGATTTAATGTTACAATACGTGTGTCGAATACAGCATAAAAATGTTATCAGACCTCGAAATTTAGTGACTGGACATTTGGAATCCCTTCCAATTCATTTATATTTGAGATAAATGAATATTCGGATCGTTGTTCGTTTTTGGGAGCATGAAAAAATAAAGATAGGTTGCCAAACTCTTGTAAAGGTTTTGTATATAATGAATACAATAAATTATTTAGAACAAACAAACGCTTAATTGATACCAAGTGAATGGAGAATCTAACAAATCCTTACAAGTGGTGGAGAAAAATTATAAACAATATAAATAAAATTCCAAGAAGATGGTAAAGAAAAGTATATTATTAAGTGTTATGTTTTTCATAATTTTGAATGTCCAAGCAATACATAAGTTCAATTGTAAGATTGAAGTTGCGGATACAACTAAGTTTAGTGATGATCTTATTACTTATATAAGTACTTCTCCTGTGTTTGACGGAGATATAGAAGGATTTATAAATAAAGAATTAATATATCCTCCACAAGCTTTAGCTGATTCTTTAGAAGGGGTTGTATATGTCAGTTTGTATATTGATACATTAGGGCAAACATTTAATCATTCTATAACACGGGGTATAAACCCAGAATTGGATCAAGAAGCATTAAGGGTTGCGAAATTAATACATTTCAAAAAACCCGCAATGCAAAAAGAAAAAACAATTATAGTTCCTTTGATCGTACCTGTTCGTTTTAGACTTTCTGACATTCAATACTTATTGAATAGGCAAAATAGAGCATCTAATCAATTGGAAATTTTTATCCAATATCCAATTGTAAAACATTGTCATAATTGTTGGACTATATCTTTCGAGATTGCAAAAGATACTTTACATATAAACAAAATAACTTATACGATCTTTTTCAAATCTAAAAAAGATCGTTGTTTTATAACAAAAATATCAAAAGAATCCGAGATTTTAAGTTTTTCAAATAATAAACGTATTGATAACAATACATATACAAGCAAATATGGTTGCATTTTTTATAAGGAGAAAGATATCGAATTATTAAGCTCCTTAAAAAAACAAAAGAATACAGGTCTAAACTTTTTTAAAATGAACAATGTTGAACGTTTAAAATATCTTGATTATCTATATTACAAGTACAACAAGAACTTGTAAGTATTTATTTAAAAACATAAAATTCTTCAGATCAAAAATGATTCAAATAAAGGTATGCTTCAACTTTAGCCTACACAAATGGCTTTCGACCAGATTTATTTTCATATCATTTAATACAAAAATAAAATGAAAGCAATTATATTATTAATTAGTTTTAGTATTTGGGAATTGTTAGGAATGAAGGCAAATGAAAAAGAAATGTTTATTCGTTACATTCCTACAAAAACTCCAACGGATTTATCGATTGTTTTTATGTCTGTTGATAGTGCAGGAGTAATAAACGAAACAATGTATAAAATTCATTATAAACGAAAATTATCTGACAAGTATAATATCTCAAGAATAAAAAAATATGATTTACAATTTAATGATTCGATAGAAAGACAGAAAAATGGTAATATCCGTGCCAAGAAAACAGGACATGAATATT
The DNA here is from genome assembly GCF_000379665.1 of Butyricimonas synergistica DSM 23225. GTDB lineage: Bacteria > Bacteroidota > Bacteroidia > Bacteroidales > Marinifilaceae > Butyricimonas > Butyricimonas synergistica. The sequence continues at coordinate 90,894 of NZ_KB903370.1, forward strand.
TGAGTAATGAGAATTATCGTTGTAGTCAGTATATTTTTCTTGATTCAGTGTTATTTGGAAATAGATATATATCTGGATATCATCAAGATCGTTTAAGAATACTTGATAGTCTTTATTTAAATCAAAATAAGTGATAAAGATGTGATTGTTGAACTTATGACTTAGTATATGTTATACTGAAAAATGATTTTTGAATTGAGCAAGGAGGGAATTTGTTTTTCTCCTTTGCTCATGATTTCGTGGGACAGGTTATTTACATGGAATGAATTTATTAAAGAGAATACATTGTGGAGAAAAATTATTAATAATATATATAAAATTCCAAGAAGATGGTAAGATATACAAACATGATAAGTCTTTTGTTTATAATATTTTATAGCAAACAGATAAATGATATGAATATAGTGAAGTATGGTTATACCAATACCTCATTTATTAGTCCAAAGTTAGGACTGGATTCAATTGTTCCAGTATCCAATGATAGTATTAGTAGAGATAGTACTGACTACGAGGATTATCTTATATTTGTTTATGATGATATGCCATCTACAAAAAAAGATTTGTGTAAATTTATAAAAAAGCAAATGAATTATCCTCCTAAAGCATTGAGAGATTCACTTGAAGGTCGGGTTGATGTAGAATGTATTGTTGATACATTAGGTTTTACAATCAACCATAAAATTATTAGGGGAGTTCGTCAAGACATAGATGATGAAGCTTTAAGAATTGCTCGTTTGATAAAATTTGACAAGCCTGCATTGCAAAGGGGAAAACCTGTTGAAGTGAAATATTGTCTTCCTATTATCTTTGAATTACCCACGAAGAAAAAAGATCGGAGAAGAAAACATTTGTCAACTTTTTCTCTAAAAAAACATTACATACGACATAATCAAGTCTGAATGAAACAGATTATCGTGTTATTATTGGTATTACTAGGAGCATTTAGTTGTAGACCTAAAAATAAGGAAGGGCGTCATGAAATCCTTCGAATTAGGAATGATTCGGATAAAGATTTGTATTATACTCAACAAATGTGTGATACTCTATTGTCCACTTATAATTTTATGGGACAAGCCCCTGCATTTCATTATTATACAATTGGAGTAATAAATAGAGTAATGACCGAAACGATCGCATATCAATATACAGCTAATGTAAGATTTCAAGGCGGGGATTTTGCTGGAGGGATGAAAGATCTTAATACAATGATGAAAAAAGGATATGTAGTAAAAGTAGATCCTAAATACATTATTCCTAAAGTACTCACTATATATTAAATAAGTATGAAAAAAGTTATCATTATTTGTGATACAATATCAGTTTCTATTTAGTTATTCAACTGACACAAAGGGAAAAGCAAAGCCCCGCAACATATTTGCCGCGAGGCTCAATTTGCTTTGTTCTGGAGTCCGGTTCTTATTTTTCTTTCAGGACTTTTTTGAAGAACGTATCTATTTTATCGAAAGGAATCACTTCAAGATTGTCGTACAAATCGACATGGTTAGCTCCCGGAATAATCAGCAGTTCCTTGTTATCGCCCGTCAGCCGCTTGTAGGCATCCTCGCTGAAATAGCGAGAATGAGCTTCAGCGCCGTGTATCATCAGCACGGCACTACGGATCTCGCCGATATAGGTGAGTAGAGGCATATTGATGAATGATAACACGCTGGTCTTCGTAATTCCCTCATTAGAGTTTGGGGAACGGCGGTGGTAGCCTCGCTCCGTTTTGTAATAGTCATGGTACTGACGGACGAAGAGCGGGGCATCTTCTGGAACAGGATCTACCACGCCACCGTCGCGTTCGTAACTACCGTTACGGTAATCTTCGGTACGCTGGGCATTGAGCCGTTCGCGCAGCTTGTAACGGTCGTCCGCCGACATGGTATCGAAATAACCGTTGGCATTCACACGGCTCATGTCATACATGGTGGAAGTAACGGTCGCTTTGATACGCGGGTCGTTGGCCGCTGCATTAAGGGCGAACCCGCCCCAGCCGCAGATGCCGAGGATACCGATACGCTCCGAATCGACATCCTCACGGGTGGTCAGGTAATCGACCGCCGCGCTGAAATCGTCAGTACTGATTTCAGGTGAGGTCAAGTTGCGGGGCATGCCGCCGCTCTCGCCATAAAACGAGGGATCGAAAGCAATGGTCAGGAATCCCCGCTCGGCAAGAGCCTGGGCGTAACGTCCCGACACCTGCTCTTTGACAGCCCCGTAAGGACCGCTTACGGCGATAGCGGGCAAAGTACCTTGCACGTTTTTCGGCTTGTACATGTCTGCGGCAAGCGTGATGCCGTAGCGATTATGGAACGTGATTTTTGTATGTTCCACTTTGTCACTTTGCGGGAATGTCTTGTCCCACTCCCGCGTTAATTCCAATGTTTCCATATCTGTTGATTTTATCTTCTTTTCCTTATTACTCACGCTGCAACTCGTAAAAGCCAGCAACGTCATGATAGCAAATGCTTGTATCTTCATAATCTGCTTGGATTCATATTATTTCATCTTATAGCGCAGCCAGACTATATCCGTCGGCCACCGCTCCACGCTTTCCAGTTTCAGACGGAACGGGTTGCATCCCGTGTCGGCTATACCGTCGAAAACGGCCGTCTGCCCTTTGCGCCCGTCAATGCCGGGGGCTACCATGATACTGACCTCGTCGATCAGTCCAGCCTCCAGAAATCCGCCGCAGATATGCCCGCCCCCGACGATTGCAAGGCGTTTAACCCCGAAATGCTCGGACAGAGCTTCCATAGCTTTAGGCAGATCAATTCGTCCTTTTCCGACCGCAATCCAAGAAATACCTTGTTGCCGAAGTGTTTCCAGATACGCTTCGGATACTTCTTCACTGACGATGCAGAGTAACGGATGCCCGTCAGCCTCATTCGCCTGCCAGCGCAGTTTCCCTCGCGTATCCACTACAATGGTGTATTCATCCGATTTTCGGGCAACATAAATGGAAGTCCTGCCTATCGGGGTTCCCTCCATTCGGGAAGATTCCTCTTTGACAGCCGTACATTCCAAAGCGGTAGTCACTCGCCCGGAAAGTTTCGAGCAAGAACCGAGTTTCTCCAACGCGATATAGTATTCGTCCGCACTCAGTTGCCCGACCATCGGGCAGTCGATGCGGCCATCGACGGATGTCATCATGTGACTGATAATGTAAGGATTCATATTTTACTGTTTTATAATAATCTGGAACAAAGGTAGCTCCGTTTAACCGATTCGTCATTAGACAGATTACGGATTGAGCTACCATTTTTACCGATTTTAGTGTCCGACCTGTTTTTGCTGTTCGGCGTTGTAACGATCTCCCACAACCGGAATGGCAACCACCGTATCTTCCAGTTCTCTCCACTCTTCCGGAGAGAAGGAAAATTCAAGCGTGCGCAGATTCTCTTCCAAATGCGACAGTTTCGTCGTTCCGGGAATCGGCACGATCCACGGCGGCTGATGTTCATTTTATTATCTTCTTTCATGGTTTCCATAAATCTTCATGTTTTAATGTTCTGCTACAAAGTTAAAAAGAGAGCCTCGCAACGTCTTTGCTGCGAGGCTCAAAACACTTTGGCGGGAAGTTCACTTCGTTAAAATCACATGCCGTTTTTTATATGCCTGATCACTTTGGCGGGATTCCCGGCAACAATAGTGTCAGGCTCTACATCGCGCGTCACGACACTGCCGGCCCCGACCACTGCATTCTCACCGACGGTAACACCCGGAAGAATGGTCGCACCGGCTCCGATCCACGCCCGTCTACAGATATGTATAGGCTTGCAGGTAATTACCCACCTATTTTCCAAATCGTGATTATTGGAGATAAATTCTTCCATAAACTTACTTGCTTGCCTGTTTTGCCCATTCTCCGGCTTGCTTTACACCTCCATTAAGCAGTCTGCCCTCTTTCCACACGATTTTCGGGTAGAGTTTCTTGAGCTGTTTGACACTGCCCGTTATCGAACTTCCGCCGGAAGTGGCGAACGGAATGACAGTTTTACCGGAGAAGTCGTATTTTTCGAGGAACGTATTGACCGGACGCGGACACAAATCCCACCAAATCGGATACCCCACGAATATCACGTCATAATCTTTCGGGGCAACAGATTCACCGCCCAATTCCGGTCGTGAATTCTCGGTATTCATTTCAACCGAACTTCGGCTTTTCTTGTTGTTCCAATCGAGGTCGGCTGATGTGTAGGCTTTAGCGGGAGTTATCCGGTAAAGTTTGCCGCCGGTTGCTTTGGCAATGGCATCCGCTACTTTTTCAGTTGTTCCGGTGCAGGAAAAATAGGCGACAAGGATTTTTTTGTCCGATGACGCACTGGTGTCCGTGACTTGTTTCTGCGCATTTGCCGCGCCGCTGAAACTGATAAGGCTCATAAGTATCAATATTACGTGTTTCATCTCATTTTAATTTTGAATACTCTTTATCACTTACAGGCTCAAGCCATTCGTTGCTGTTATTCTCGCCGGGGACCTCAATGGCAAGGTGGGAAAACCAACTGCCGGGAGCCGCCCCGTGCCAGTGTTTCACGCCCGCCGGAATATGGATAGCATCACCGGGCCGCAATTCGACCGCCTTTTTTCCCCATTCCTGATAATAACCGCGGCCACCCACGCACACGAGCGTCTGTCCGCCGCCTTTTGTGGCGTGGTGTACATGCCAGTTGTTGCGGCAACCCGGCTCAAAAGTGACATTTACGACAGGAACGCCAGCCGTCACCACGGGCGCAACATAGCTTTGTCCGATAAAATACTTGGCATAGGCATCATTCGGCTTGCCGACTGGAAAAATGATGGTTTGTGCATATGCTTCAAGCGAACCGACTGCAGTACTATCGGCATTTTCGGTCCAAACTTCTTTTGCCATACGAAAAGCTGCCCATGCCTTGGGCCAGCCTGCATAGAAGGCGGCATGGGTGAGGATTTCGGCCATTTCGGTTTTGCTTACTCCGTTTTTCTTCGCCGATTCAAGGTGATACTTGAACGAAGAGTCGGTCAATCCCTGCGACATGAGGGCGACCACCGTTACGATGGAACGGTCACGGAGCGAAAGCAGGTCGTTGCGGCTCCAGACCTCCCCGAAAAGGATGTCGTCATTGAGATGCGCGAACTCGGGAGCGAACTCGCCGAGCGCGTCACGTCCGGCTGTTTGCTTGATTTTTACTTGTGATCTTGCCATGATTGGAAATATTAAAGTTAATAATAAAACCCATGAAGTTACTTTTGTTTTCATACCGTTTGATTTTAATTCTGCTTTTATGGAGATCGGCATTCGATTCTCAAATGCAAAGATACGAAACGAGCCTTGCAGCGACTTTGCTGCAAAGCTCAAATTTCTTTGTCAGGAGGTTCATTTTACCAAGATGGAGCTGCCCCGTATGCCTCCTTGTATATTTTGGAGAAATGCGACAAATTTTTGAAACCTACGTCGAAGCAGGCTTCCGTTACCTTCTTTTTCCCCGATTTGATCAAGTCATGAGCAGCTTCGAGGCGCCGTTTGATGATCCATTTTTGAGGTGTCAGGTTGCTCACTTTAGCAAAATCCCGTTTGAACGTGGCCAGGCTGCGCCCCGTGTAGCTTGCGATTTCCTCCATCGACAAGTCGCACATATAGTTCTCGTTCAGGTAATCAAGAATGTCTATTTTCCAAGGTTCGACGAAATCGAACAGCGAAGCATAAAGGTTCCTGTCCGTGTTGAGTAAGACATAGACGCCCTCGATCATCTTCAATTTCAGAATATCCTCCGAAGGCTTCTCTCCGGCATCGAAATAAGGGACAACCGACTCGAACAGAGAGCGGATATCCGGTCGGTTGTTCGGCAACACACGCAGACTCACCTTTTCGCGCTTTGAATCAACAGGAATCTCTTGACGGTTGAGTGTTTGGTAAAACTCCCGAAGAAAAGCCCTTGAAAATTTCAACGTGATAGAGCGATAGGGTTCCTCATCCTTTACGTGTTTCTGTAACCACATCCTGTTGTCACGTCGCATGAAAGCGCAATCCCCCGGGTGCAAAACCGTTTTCTTTCCACGTTCCTCGATTTCCAATTCTCCGGAACACAGATAAATAAGCGTATGTTCCCGATTTTCGTGGGCGCATCTCCGGTCATCGGTAAAATAACTCGCGATAAGCACATTCGAGCAATTGAATACATCAAGTTTTTCCATATTCTTGGCTTTTTATTTTTGCAAAAATAGTGCATTATTTTCAGACATTGTTTGTTATAGGGATCATTTTGAAGTCAAACATTTTTTTCATTTTCAATTTTCAATTGAATTTTGTCACCCATTTTCCGTTTTTTCCTGTCGTAAATAGGGTCTTTAAAATAAAAAGAGAATTGAAGTACCCTATTTTAACCATTCGTTCGTTATAAACGAGAAAGAGAAAATATAACTAAACTAATAACAGGAACATGACGAAAAGATTCATCTTTATCTGTTGCGTTTTGCTATTTGGCGGAAGCCTTAGCGCGCAAGAACTCACGGCAAAGCAAATTCTGGAAAAAGTGACCAGTAACAAACAAGGGGAAACCCTGTACTCGGAAGTCACCATGACCATCGTGCGCCCGACGTGGACGCGGGTTGTAGGCGTAAAGAACTGGACAAAAGGAGAAAAGTACTCCCTGATCCTGATCACTTCGCCGGCAAAAGACAAGGGACAAGCTTTCCTGAAAAGGGATAAAGACTTGTGGAACTGGATGCCGAGCATCGACCGGATGGTAAAAATGTCCTCCTCCGTCATGGGACAATCCTGGATGGGAAGCGATTTCACGAACGATGATATGACAAAACACTCGTCCAAGCTGGAAGATTACACCCACGAGCTGAACGGAACGGAAAACGTGAGGGGCGACGAGTGCTACAAACTGACTCTCGTTCCCAGGGAAGAGGCGGCAGTGGTGTGGGGAAAGATCGTCATGTGGATTACCAAAAAAGATTTTATCGAGGTGAAATCGGAATTTTATGATGAAGATGGTGTTCTGATCAATACTTATAACGGTTACGACATCAAGGAATACCAGGGACGGAAGATTCCTTCCCGGCTGGAAGTGGTCCCGGCAGACAAGCCGAACCAGAAGACCGTCCTGACCGTGCTCAAGAACGACTTCAACAAACCCATGAGTGACGACTTCTTTTCCCAACAAAACATGAAAAAACTTAGATAACATGATAAAACTCGCCTGGCGAAATATATGGCGCAACTCCCGGAGAACCTGTATCACGGTTGCCTCCGTGTTTTCAGCCGTACTATTCAGCATATTAACCATATCCCTATCCGACGGGAGCTGGAACAAGCTCATGGACAACCTCCTGCGTACCCAAGTCGGACACATCGAAATTCACCAGAAAGGATACCGGGAGGAGAAAACGATAGACAATTACATGACGATGGACGAGGCCACGATCGAGAAATTGCGTACCCTGCCCCACATCACGAACGTATCGCCGAGGGTGGAAACTTTTGCCATGGCTTCCTCCGACAAGACCACGAAAGGGGTCGGCATCGTGGGGATCGACCCCGTGCAGGAAGACTACAAATCTTCGCTATCCCAACGTATCGTCAAGGGCAATTACCTGAAACAGGATGATGACGGCGTCCTGCTCGGCAAAGGGTTGAGCGAGTTCCTGCAAGTGCAGGTCGGCGACACGATTGCCCTCATGGGACAAGGCTACCACGGCACGAATGCCATCGGGTTGTTTCCCGTCCGGGGCATCGTGTCTATCATTATCCCGGAAATGGACAAAGGCTTTATATACATGACACTCCCGAGCGCCCATTCGTATATCAACATGGAGGACGGGTACAGCGGGATGCTCATTTCCATTGACAAAGACGAGAACTTGGAAAAAGCACGCGACGCCGTGTTGACCTCCATAGATGCCTCCCCGTATGACGTGATGCGCTGGCAGGAATCCATGGAAAACCTGCTGACGCAATCAAGAGCGAATAAAGTATTTTCCAAAATCATCATGTTCATCCTGTACGTGATCGTGGGATTCGGAATCCTGGGAACCGTGATCATGATGACGAACGAACGCAGGCACGAGTTCGGGGTGGTCGTCGCCCTGGGCATGAAACGGCAAACACTGTCGAACGTCGTGTGCATGGAGTTGTTCTTCATGACGCTTCTGGGGGCTTGCCTGGCAATAGCGGTCAGCATCCCGATCACGTTCTATTTCAGCTACTACCCCATCCGACTCACGGGAGAACTGGCAAAAATCGCGCTCGGGTACGGCATGGAACCCGTGATCCCCATGGCTACCAGCGCGCACATTTACATCAACCAGGCGCTGGTCATTCTATTTATCACGTGCCTGACGATCACGTACCCCATCAGTAAAATACTTCAACTCAAAGTCAATAAAGCCATTCGCCCATGAAAATAACACTCATGCTGATGCGCCTGTCATGGAAAAACATCTGGCGCAACAAATTCCGCAGTATATTGATCCTTAGCGCAATTGCCATCGGGCTCTTTGCCGGGACCTTCACGGTCGCGTTCATCGCGGGCTGGGGACGTGCCACGATCGAAACGGAAATATGCAACCAACTATCGCACACGCAAATACACACGCCTGACTTCAGTTACAATTACGATATCAATTCCTATTTCCTCGAGGATCGGATAGCCCCGGTCGTTGACTCGGTAACCCACTTGAATAGCGTAAGTTACAGGTTGAAACTATACGGGGTACTTGCTTCCGCCTCCAACACCGTGGGGACGTTCGTCCATGCTATCGACCCGGAGGAAGAAAAGGCGACCACCACGATCTACCAGTATATCCCCGATTCACTCGGTACATTCCTGGAAAAGGATAAATTACCCATCGTGATCAGCCAAAGGACGGCAAAGAAATTGAACGCCCGCTTAAAGACCAAAGTGGTGCTCTCGCTCCAGGACGTCAACGGCGATATGCAAAGCGTGGCATTCCGCGTGGGAGGAATCTTCAAGACAAACAACAGCATGTTTGACGAATCCACTATATTCGTGCGAAAAAGCGATATTCTTCCCTACACGGGGCTACCGGAAGGCGTGGCGCACGAGGCAGCCATCCTCGCCAGCAACGTCAGTACCGGCAAGGAAATCACGAAAGCCTTGGGTAAAGCCCTTCCCGACATGGATGTGCAAGGCTGGAACGAATTGCAACCGGCTCTCAGGCTTATTCACGCGTGGACAGACCTGATCAACGTGATTATCTTATCCATATTCCTCGTGGCGCTCTCTTTCGGTATCGTGAACACGATGCTTATGGCCGTGCTGGAACGCACGAAAGAATTGGGCGTGCTTGCCTGCATCGGGATGAACAAAAGGAATATATTCAAGATGGTGATGTTTGAAACGCTGTGCCTGACCGTCGTGGGCAGCGGGATAGGCATCTTGCTGGCGTCGTGGGTCATCGGGTACACGGGAGAACACGGCATAGACCTCGGGTTCATGCTCAATGCCAATTACGAACGCTTCGGGTTTAGCTCGGTGGTTTACCCGATACTGGAAACCCGGGCTTTCCTGGAGATCATCGCGCTCGTGGTCATTACCGGTATTATATCAGCGATCTACCCCGCCCGGAAAGCATTGAAGATCAATTCCTGGGAAGCTACAAAATGTTAACAACTAAAACCAATACCATTATGCCAATCATAGAAACCATTAATTTATACAAGACATACAAAGACCAAACGTCTGAAGTACACGCCGTTGACAACGTAAATATCAGTATTGCCGAGGGGGAATTCACAGCCATCGTGGGTCCCTCCGGCTCCGGCAAGACCACTCTGCTGAACCTGATCGGGGGATTGGATACCCCAACTTCCGGGAATCTGTTTATTGACGGGCAAGACATCTCGCGCTTGAAACCCAAGGAAATGGTAGATTTCCGGTTGCACCATATCGGGTTCGTGTTCCAGTCGTTCAACCTTATCCCCGTGCTAAGCGCCAAAGAAAATGTCGCTTTTGTCATGGAACTGCAAGGACGGAAAAAAGGTGAACGGGACACGCGGGCACAAGAACTGCTGGAAGCCGTGGGGCTTGGCGACCGGGCAAACAGCCGCCCTTCCAAACTTTCCGGCGGACAACAGCAGCGTGTGGCGGTGGCTCGTGCCTTGGCATCGAAACCCAAATTCATCCTTGCCGACGAGCCTACCGCGAACCTGGATAGCAAATCCGCCGAAAACCTTTTGGATATGATGGAAAAACTCAACCAGAAAGAGAATATCACGTTCGTGTTCTCGACACACGACCCGCGGATCATGTCAAAAGCAAGGCGGATCATCACCCTCGAAGACGGTAAAATCATTAACGACATCGTGAAATGAAAAAATATATTTTTCTTTTTTGTGTTATCATTTCATCCCAAGACCTCTTCTCGCAAGAGGTCGGCAAGATCGAATTCTCAGGCTACGTGAACGAAATGTTTTCCGTGTTCACCGAGAACTTGGATAATTCATGGTACTGGCAAAACACCGTGCACAACCGCCTGACGTTCGGTTGGCAACCCGGAGAATACTGGAGAATCGACGCCGGCATACGAAACCGATTGTTTAGCGGCGACTTTCTCGATATTCCCGGGTACGCCAAAAACATGGGAAAAGACAATGGCTACATGGACTTGTCGTGGAACATCATGGACAAGAAAAACGCCCTGCTGAACATGGCGTGCGACCGGCTCTATCTCACGTTCGAGAAAGAAAAATGGTGCCTGAAACTGGGACGCCAACGGGTAAACTGGGGACAGACGTTCGTGTGGAACGCGAACGACCTGTTCAATAGCTACTCGTTCTTTGACTTCGACTACATCGAACGTCCCGGCTGCGATGCTTTCCGGGGAACGTATTACCACAACGCCACCTCTTTCAGCGAAGTGGTCGTTTCCCTCGACCATTCCAAAAAGGTCACCGCCGCCCTTTTACACCACGGCACGATCAAGAACTTTGACTACCAGGTTATGACCGGTATTCAAGCGGAAGACGATTATGTCGTGGGAGGCGCTTTCACGGGAGATGTAAAAGGAGTGAATTTACGCGGGGAGTTTGCTTACCGGCAGCCTTTGGACAATTTCGGCAAATCAACCGGGATTATTGAAGCCTCTTTCGGCGCCGACTACCTGTTTTCCAATCAACTGATGTTGCAGGGCGAGGTCATGTACAACAATAAAGGAAGCATCTTCTCGGCAAATAATATCCTCAAACTCATACTCCATCCCTCGTCGGCAAACATCATGAGTGCCATGAATAGCTGGAACGTGGTCGGCATGGTATTCTATCCCCCGACCGACCGCCTGTCCCTGTCCATTTCGGGGATGTATATGTCCGGGTTGGAAACCTGTTTCGCCGGGGTGATCATGGATTATTCCCTGTGGAGGAATCTTGATTTCTCGGTCATCTCGCAATACTTCACGACCGTGGGCGACACGATTCCCATTGACGCGAGGGCTTGGTTCGGTTTCGCCCGTTTAAAATTTTCGTTCTAAAGTAATGATTCATTCAAAAAAACTATATATTTGCAGTCGCAAATCATTCTTTGAACAAAGGGGAGATACCAAAGTGGCCAACTGGGGCTGACTGTAACTCAGCTGACATCGTCTTCGTAGGTTCGAATCCTGCTCTCCCCACGAGTAAAAAAACACCTCGGGTGAGGTGTTTTTCCCTATCTAACTAGGAACTAATACTATAGCAAACAGTTATCACATTCTATACACGCTCGAATTAGAGTCTTATCAAATTCGTCCCCGAAGGACTTTGAAAGGAGTTTGTAAGGAGTTTGAAAGGACTTTGTACCGGAACTACACCGGAAGCTCAACGGGATTACACCGTGATTTCCTGGAAAAAAACACCTGGAGTTTCGGAAGTCAAAACGGCGACAAACAGCTGCAAAAGAAGCTCACGCACGTTACCAGACGTTCGTGTGTATCCGCTCCTCGACGTCGATTTCTTTTTGTTTGGGCAGAAAGGCGTTTTTCGCGGGATAACCCATCGTAAGTAGACAGGTGAACTCGTAGTCTTCTGGGGCGCCGACAATCTTCTTGATTTTTTCTACTTCGTCGGCAACAGGAATATGGAACACGGTCCCCAATCCTTCGGCAGTGGCGGCGAGCAGCATATTCTCCAACGAGCACCATGCCGAAGCAAAGTAGTTGAGCGAGCTTTGCTCTTTAGGTTGTAGCAGCGGACTTTGTTTCTGGCGGAAGAAAGGCAGGATCAGCACTCCGCTCTGCACCAGCATACGCTGTTGCTTGGGCAGGGCATCGGCAAACATATCCATCTTGTCCTTGTCGCCTGATTCGTCCACTTCATGCACCAGTTTCGTGAATGCCGCCATATTTTTGGCAAGCGGTTCAATTACTTTAGCAATGTTTTCACGTCCGCGCACCACGATGAACTCAAGCTGGCGCAGATGATCGTTTGTCGGGGCTTTAAATGCCGCACCGATTACTCTTTTAAGGATTTCATCACTTACTTCACGGTCGGAATAGTCGCGATACGTGCGGCGTTTCTCCAATACTTCGTACAATTCCATAATGATATTATTTTGGTTTTACATATTGTTTTCGAGTGCAAAATTAGATATTCATGTTGTCTGCCATTTGTATTATTGTATCAAAAACTTGTTGCATATTTGCATCAAAATTTTGTTTCATGGAAGATACAGCCATACCATACAAGCTGCCTGAAGTGGAGAATCATTCGTTTTTCTTCATCGACCAACGGGTGGAGCCGAGCCTCGAAGCCAAGCTCCATCGGCATGACGCATGGGAGTTATATTATGTTGTTCATGGACGAGGTAACCGGATGGCAGGAGATACTTTACAACCTTTTGAAGCAGGAAATGTGGTACTGATACCACCTTCAATGCTTCACCGTTGGGAATATGAACCGAAGTCAATAGACGGGGACGGTCGCATGCGTTATCTGATGGTGGCTTTCAGCCATTCGTTCGTTGAACGGTGTATGGAAGTGTTCCCGGAATTAAGGAACAGATTGGCTGGAGTAACATTCCCGACAGACGCGATGAAATACGGAACTGAAAGTTCACGGATTATCCGTAAAGCTTTGTTGGAAATAAATGAGATGAATGAGCTTGAACGATTGTGTGCAATGTTCCGCCTTCTACCTGTTGTATTTACCTCGTCAGACTGTACGTTTGCGGGGAGACCTACGCGTATCGAGAAAGACGCACGGCGTATGCAGCAGATTTCGGCGTACGTTATGAAGCACTACGTTCATTCCATCGCGCTGGATGATATAGCAGCAGAAGTTGGGATGAATCGTTCTGCATTCTGTTCTTATTTTAAGCGGTGTAAGGGAATGACATTTTCTCAGTTCGTCACACGGTATCGATTGAACACCGCTTGTGAGTTATTGAAACACTCTCAAAAGAGCGTGTCGGAAATCTGTTATTTGGTCGGATTCAACGACCTCCCTCATTTCGTAAGAGTGTTTACAAGTTCTATCGGGATGCCACCATCAAAATATAGAAAATCGTTTTAATCGAATTAATCTATTATTGATACTTCCGATCTTCTCCCAAATATTCTTCCTTGAATATGTTCACGCAGAACGCAAAAATAGCCAACAACAAAGGTCCGAAAATCACTCCCATGAACCCGAATAAGGAAAGCCCGATAATCACGCCGAAAATCGTGATCAGGGGATGCGTGTCCGCCATCTTTTTCTGCAACATGAACCGTACAAGGTTATCGACATTGGCTATCACGATGACCGCGTAAACAGCCAAGCCGATGGCTGCCCCCCAATGCCCGGTCATCCCCATGTACAATACCAGGGGAGCCCATACCAGAGCGGTCCCCACGATCGGGATGACCGTGGCAAAGCAGGAAAGGAATCCCCAAAGCAACGGGCTCGGGACACCGAAAATGAAGTACCCGATCATTGCCACCACGCCTTGAATCAATGCCAGTAACGGTATGCCAATGGCGTTCGACTTCACGATCATATTGAACTCGTGCAATATACTCTGTTTATTCCGCTTGTTAAATGGCAAAATATCGCTCACGTATTCCTCCATCTTGGTTCCCCCGATCAACATGAAATAGAGCACGAAAAGAAGCACCACCACGTTGATGGCAAAACTACTGATGCTTCCCATTAACATCTGCCCGATCTTGGGCAGCATCGAAAGCAAGGAATCCACGTTCGACTTGCTCATCACGTCATACCCGATACGCTGCTCGATAAGGTCTGCCACGTGTTCCGCGGGAGCTATCATGCTGTGCGGATCGAGGTTGATTTCCTGCAACTTACTCACGAACAGCCAAACGACCAAAGACAAGGGTACCAGAAAACAAAGAATCGTTTCCACCAGCAACAAAGCAGCCATCAGGCTCGGGCGCATCCGTTTCTTCACGGTCAGGTACAGCATCTGGTTGCGCAACAGGATATAAATAGTCATCGCACCTAATATCCCGCTGATAAAAGGCAGGCTTTTGAAAAATATAATCGTTCCCAGCAACAGGATGATTATTACTAGGGAATATCTCCAATATTGTTCTTTCAAACTCATTTTTTATTTATTTACAGTTAAATCATCATAAAGAAGAAGCCATCTCCTTCTACCCCATCTTTAACGAAATAAAGAATAAAAATGTTATATTTAAACCACCGGAATATAATCACATTATAGCCCGCCGCAAAGCCTGCCAATCAAGTATCGTGATCTCCCGCCGGTTCACGGTAATCAGCCCCTCGTCCGCCAGCTCGTACAGAACCTTAGCCAACGCCGGACGAGTGACCCCGAAGTATTCAGCCAGCTCTTGTTGCGACTTATCCAACATCACTTTTTCTTTTCCCGAAGAAGCCAATTCCAATATATAATGGATCAATTTGCCACGTATCGTCTTGAAGGAAAGGAATTGCAACCGCCCCGTCAGGAAAGTGGTACGATTGGAGTTCACGGCAAGGAAGTTTCGCATAAAGACCTCGCTATGTCCCAATTGCCGGAATACAGACTCTTTCGTGGCGATAAAGACCTCGGTTGCCTCTGCCACGGTAGCCGTCACCGGAAAATGATTGTCCTCGGCAAAAAGAAACGCGGGAGCGAGTGCCCGAGGTGCCCGAATCGTTTCGATACGCAACATGGCACCCGAATCATCGGTCATCTCCGCCTTGATTTCTCCTTCCAGCAGGATATACAGGAAACGACAAGGCTCCCCTTGCCGGAAGACGATCTCGTCACGGGCATACGTTCTGACCGTGTAGTCAAAACCTTCCAGAAAACGTTCCCGTTCTCCCTCGGGAATGCCAATACATAACGGACAATCGAAAAAACGAGCTATTGCCATACGTGTAAACTTTTGATACTCTCGCAAATATACCATTTTATCCTTGACTATACATTTTTCCCCTTTCTTTTTTAACCTTTACACGAGTTGTCCGTATAAATTATTGAATATTAAACTCAGTTTGTAATTTATATTACAATTATTGTTTTCACGCACCCTTACATTCGCACCAAACAATTGAAAAGAAAAATTCATTTAACACACTAGACTATGGAAAAAATGTTTTGTTACCAATGCCAAGAAACCGCTAAAGGTACGGGATGTACGGTACGCGGCGTATGCGGAAAGACTCCCGACGTGGCTAATTTACAAGATTTACTTTTATTCGTCTTGAAAGGAATCGCCCACTACCGGGTACAACTACGGGCTTTGGATGCCGTAGACCACACTGCCGACCGTTTTATCCTCGACGGACTTTTTATGACCATCACGAATGCCAATTTCGACAAGCAACGTTTTATCGAGAAGATCAAAGCGGCTCTCGACCTGCGGGAACAATTGAAACAAACTTTCCTGGCAAAAGGCGGAAAAATCGAAAGCATCACCTTTGAAGGCGCACGCTGGACAGCCTCCACCCCGGAAGAGATGGAAGCCAAGGCGGGATGCGTCGGGGTGTTATCTACCGAAAACGAGGACATCCGCTCCCTGCGCGAGTTGCTCACCTACGGAATGAAAGGAATGGCGGCATACACGGAACACGCCCATAATCTCGGTCACGAGAATCCCGGCATATATGAATTTATCGACCGGGGATTGGTTGCCACCACAATTCCGCTTTCTGCCGACCAACTGGTGCAACTAGTGCTGGAATGCGGCAAAAACGGGGTCGATGCCATGGCATTGTTGGACAAGGCAAACACAGACACTTACGGGAACCCGGAAATCACCAAGGTTGACATCGGCGTCCGGAAGAACCCGGGCATCCTGATCAGCGGACATGACCTGCGTGACCTGTACGAATTATTGGAACAAACCGAAGGAACGGGAGTCGACGTGTACACGCATAGCGAGATGCTCCCCGCACACTATTATCCCGCTTTCAAGAAATATAAACATTTCGCCGGAAATTACGGCAATTCATGGTGGCGCCAAGTGTACGAGTTCCAGCATTTCAACGGTCCCATGCTATTCACCACGAACTGTATCGTGCCGCCGCACCCGGACGCTAATTACAAAGACAGGGTATACACCACCGGATCTGCCGGATTCCCCGGATTCAAGCACATCGAGAGAAAGCCGGGACAACCGAAAGATTTCAGCGAGATCATAGAGCACGCCAAGAAATGCCCGCCACCGGAAGAAATAGAGAACGGTAGCATTATCGGGGGATTTGCCCACAATCAAGTATTCGCGTTGGCAGACAAAGTGGTGGAAGCCGTTAAATCGGGAGCTATCCGTAAATTCTTCGTCATGGCAGGATGCGACGGTAGAATGAAAAGCCGGGAATATTATACTGAATTCGCACAAAAACTACCGAAAGACACGGTGATCCTCACCGCCGGATGTGCTAAATACCGTTACAATAAACTTCCTCTCGGGGATATTAACGGTATTCCGCGGGTACTGGACGCCGGACAATGCAACGATAGTTACTCGCTCGCCGTTATCGCCCTCAAGCTGAAAGAAATATTCGGGCTGGAGAATGTGAACCAGTTGCCTATTGTCTACAACATTGCCTGGTACGAGCAAAAAGCCGTCATCGTGCTGCTTGCCTTGCTTTATCTCGGCGTGAAAAACATCCACCTGGGACCAACTCTCCCCGGATTCCTTTCCCCGAACGTGGCAAAAGTGCTGGTCGACAAATTCGGCATCGCCGGTATCACTACCGCGGATGATGATTTGAAATTCTTCCTGGAAAACTAAGAATGAGTTTACCCGAGGGTGTGTTTTGAACACACCCTCGAGTCTATAAAGTCTTTAAAGTCCATAAAGTCGTAAGGTCAAAATACTACAAACACATAGATAATCATATTGATATTCAATATTTTGTATAATATTTGACTTTATAAACTTTCAGAACCGAAGGTTCGACTTTATGGACTTTATGAACTAGGAGATGTGACACACCTCCTCTTATATCATCTGCTTCAGAATCTTCAACGTATGCGTGTATCTTTTCATTTCCTCGTTGAAGATACCGTGATGGTCGATTTTATCTATTCTTACCCGTCCCGAGGCATGAATAATTCTTCCTTGCTCCCACAGGATACCGACGTGAGTGATACAACCGGAAGCATCCCCGAAGAAGGCTAAATCGCCGGGTTGGGCTTCCTCCAAAAATGACAATATCTGCCCTCCGTTCACTTGTTTTTCCACGTCCCGGGGAATAGAGATTCCCGCGAGGCGATATACCATCTGCACGAAACCGGAACAATCAACCCCTTTAGGCGTTCGCCCTCCCCAAAGATAAGGTGCGTTATAATACATCAACGCGTATTGTATCAACAACTCCCGCAAACTCTCAATGCCGACCTCCCGCAAGGCTCCCAAAACCACGTATTCCTCGTCACCCAGAAACATCTTCTTGGCGTAAGCATCATAAAACGGAAGCACGCTTCCGGCAACAATCAGGCGGTTCTCCCAATCTCCCTGTTTCACGACTAAATTGAAAACCTCACCCATGATTAATTGGTCAGACGCCCGGTAGTTTTCCACGTATGTCTCATCTACCTCCCGAAAAACCTTCTTCTCTACCCATCCCCTGCTATCATCATGCAGTAAGCGGATATAGAGCCACTTCTCGTCTATTTCCAACACCTCGTACACCTCACCAAACAGCACCTGGGAAACCATCTCGCTTCGCTCCGACCGTTCCCGCCGCATGGGGGTAATACTCAAATCCGCTATACCAAAACTCATAATAATGTAAAAGCCATTTTCATTTCAATCCCGCAAAAATAGGGCAAAGTTTTGAAATATCATAACGGAACACCTTTCACGAGTAAGATTTTTTACATAACTTGCTCTCGCATTCAAGGAATAAAACTTTATTTGATTATGAAGAAGTTAGTCGTTTTAACAGGAGCAGGCATGAGTGCCGAAAGCGGAATCCGTACTTTCAGAGATAGTGACGGGCTATGGGAAGAATACAACGTCATGGATGTCTGTACCCCCGAAGCATGGGAACGTGACCCGGAATTAGTCAACCGTTTCTACAATGAACGCCGGAAACAACTCTACGACGCAAAACCGAATGCCGGACATTACGGGCTTGCCGACCTTGAAAAAGATTACGACGTACAAATCATAACACAAAATATCGACGATCTTCACGAGCGGGGCGGAAGCACCAAGGTGCTGCACTTGCATGGAGAACTGAAAAAAGTAAGAAGCAGCCGGAATCCGAATTTGATCTACGACCTCGACGGCTGGGAATTAAAACTCGGCACCAAGGCAGAAGACGGTTCCATCCTGCGCCCCCACATCGTTTGGTTCGGGGAATCGGTTCCCAATATCGAACCGGCTATTGACCTGGTTCGGGAAGCCGATATACTGGTCATCATTGGCACCTCTCTTGCCGTGTACCCCGCGGCAAGCCTGTTACACTACGCCCCCGCCGGATGCCGTATCTTGTTGATCGATCCCAAAATACCGGAAGGCGTCAGAAACAGTAAAATCGAATTCATCGAGAAAGGTGCCTCCGAAGGAGTCAAGATTCTGAAAGAAAAACTTAAATTATAAATCCAAAATTGGAAATATGCGTGGTAAAAAGCCCCTACTGGAAAACGTTGAAATCAAAAAAATAGCAGCCGAAGGAAAATCCATCGCTTACGTGGACGAGAAAGTATTGTTCGTTCCTAATACCGTCCCCGGCGACATCGTGGACGTGCAAGTCACCCGAAAACGCAAGAGTTTTCTGGAAGGCTACATCGTTAATTTTCGGAAATACTCCGACATCCGCACCAAGCCTTTTTGCGCTCATTTCGGCGTGTGCGGTGGTTGCAAATGGCAAAATTTGCCTTATCAACTTCAGACCGAATTCAAGCAACAGGAAGTCATCGACAACCTGGAAAGAATAGGCAAAGTCGAATTGCAAAACATTGCCCCCATCATCGGTTCGCCCAAAACCACTTATTACCGGAACAAATTGGAATTTACCTTTTGTAACAAACGCTTCCTCACCCGCGAGGAAATAGCGGAAGGGAATGACCTCAATCGTACCCCGGCAGTCGGATTCCACGTGCCGGGACTTTTCGACAAGGTGATTGATATTGACACGTGCTACCTTCAGGCAGAACCGTCAAACGCCATCCGTAACTTTGTCAGGGAATACGCTCTCAAGCGAAGCTTGAACTTTTACGACATCCGGGAGCAATCCGGTTTCCTACGCACCTTGATCATTCGCACTTCATCCACCGGAGAGGTGATGGTCATCGTCACTTTCGGCCGAGAAGACCGTGAAGCGAGGGAAGCCCTGCTTCACGCTCTCGCGGAACAATTCCCGGAAATCACGTCCCTGATGTACGTGGTCAACGAGAAAATGAACGACACGATTACCGACCAGGAAGTAGTATGCTTTCACGGGCAGGATCATATTTTCGAGCAGATGGAAGACTTGAGATTCAAAATAGGTCCGAAGTCCTTCTATCAGACCAACTCGGAGCAAGCCTACAACCTGTACGCCAAGACAAGAGAACTTGCCGGACTTACCGGGAAAGAAGTCGTGTACGACTTGTACACGGGTACAGGAACCATTGCCAACTTCGTCGCCCGCAACGCCCAAAAAGTCATTGGCATCGAATACGTACCGGAAGCTATCGAGGACGCCAAAGTAAATTCCGCCCTTAACGGTATCGAGAACACGTTATTCTATGCCGGAGATATGAAAGATGTCTTGAACGAAGAATTTATCGCTCGACACGGTCGTCCGGATGTCATCATCACAGATCCTCCCCGTGCCGGTATGCACAAAGACGTCGTGGACACCATCCTGAAGGCAGCCCCGGAACGTATCGTGTACGTGAGTTGCAACTCCGCCACGCAAGCCCGGGACTTGAATCTCATGGATGCCGACTACAAAGTCATGGCTGTCCAAGCGGTCGATATGTTTCCCCACACGCATCACGTGGAAAACATCGTTCTGTTGCAACGCAGGTGAAAGAGTTGCACCCGGATCTCGTGATGATTAGGACGAGGAAGGGAAGGGATGGAGCCACTCCACAGGTAGATGATTTCAATAACATTTGTGCAGCGCTTATCCCATGAGATACCGTGCAGCCGATGGGTAAATGTTGTATTGGAGTTGTTGCTCGTCCTCTCCCTTTTCTCGACCTGTTCACGGCTTGTCCTCCTTAAGAACGCCTCTAGTCAATAAACTTAGATCAACATCGAGAATAATAACGCCTGCAAGCTTGTCCTCGACAAGAAATCCCATGTAGAGCGGAATGGTGACATCCAAGGACATCGGCACATACAACACCTGTCCCCACAGCTGCGCATATTACCACACTAATAACAGCCCCTTTTCTGCCCGACAAAACTTCATCCGGCATCAGCAACATCCCTATAACGACTCTATTCTTTGATTTGCATATCTCGGAATAATTGATTGTATTTGTAACATAATAGTGATAGTATTATGATACAAAATACAAATAATGATAATATATTATCTTTATTAGATAGCTTTACGCTGGATAATGCAGATGATATCGCTCGTCAAATCGCAGCGAACTTCCGTAAACGGCGTGTAGAGAAAAACATTACCCGGCAACGCATTTCTGAACTGTCTGGAGTGCCCTTATCTACCGTGGCACGCTTCGAGTAGAAGGGACTTATTTCTTTCGATTCGCTTATCAAGTTGGCAATGGCCCTAGGCTATGCTTCGGATGTCCGCAATCTATTCGGCATATCCAAATTTGACACAATGGAGGAACTTGACATGATTCGTCGCAAAAGTGGCGACAAAAGGGCATACGCTAAAAACAAGAAGAAATGAGAAAGACAGAAAAACTGAAAGTCATGTTTCGCAGGCAGACGGTGGGCATATTGTCGCTTACGCCGGATAACCGTTTGAATGTCTTCGAGTACGACAAATCATGGATTACCAGCGGTTTCAGCATATCATGCTTTAGTTAGATCCAATTATCCAAACATACAGAAAGGTATCAAAAGAGAGTCTATGTATTTGGAACAATTCTTTCGCAACCTATTGATAGGAGAAAACAATGAGTTGAGGAATCGTTTTATGATAGTCAATGCGCCCGAAAACATGGTCACCTCCACCCCGACAAGCCTCGCCAGAAATATCTGTTAACTATTAAAGGATTGGCAGTGTATAACTCTAACAATCTGAAATAATAATAGACAAGAACAATTCATATATACGCACATTAAACCTGCACCGGGAAGTTGTTTCCCGGGACGGATTATTTATGTTTATTTGTTGTTTTCAAGAGAGCGGGATTTATGCAATCCTTTCACTTTGCCGAGGAACCGGAAACGGGAGTGGAAGTCGTCGCGGTAAGCAGAACTTACCAGGAAATCCTGCTTGCCAATATAGATTGTGTTGCCGATCACCCGGTCCACGAGGTCCAGACAGACGGCGTAACCACGGTGTACCCGAGCAAATCGCTCGGGAGGAAGTGCCGCCAGCACTTCTTTCAACGGGTGTATCACGATGATTTTGGTGCCATTCTTGAAATAAATGTAACAATAAGCCCGATCCGCTTGCAACCAGGCGATACTCGAGAACAAGACCAAACGGTACGAGCCATTACTCCAAACGAAAATACGATCGTTCATCAAACGATCACTTACCACGGCGGCAGGTTCTGCCGGGAGGCTATTTTCTATCTCTATATTATTTTGTTTCTGTGTCATAATCTTTTAATATTATGCCCCAGGAAACAAGCCTCCCGGCAAGTAGTCAATGATACACCACATTCCCCAAAGTGGGTATCAAAAAGCATGAATTATCAACCTTCGATCAACCGACGAAACGCACTCACCGGAACCGTCAACTTCACGTTCATCTGCAAATAATAAGGAGGTTGATGCGAATAATATATCGCACGTATACAAGACACCATCGCCACCATATTCCCCCGGTCATCCATGATCGGCCCACCACTTGATCCCTTGGCAAAATCAGCCGTCATTTCCATCCGATTAGCAAAAGGATCTTCGGGATTCAACGTGACCGTCCGAGAGACTATTCCTCGCGTGTAAGTGTACGGGTATCCCTCTGGATTACTCAACAAATGCACGTCTGACCCTATCGGCAAATCTCGCCCTACAGGCATCGGAACCAACACATCTCCACGGGTATCTATCCTAAAAAAAGCCATGTCCGCCGCCCGGTTAAAACTCAAAACTTCCATAATTGGATACACCCGGCCATTTTCCGCGGCTACAAACATAACACTATCCCGCGGATTCAACTTCACTCCCGCATCTAACAATTCCCCAAACACGTGGTAATTCGTCACACAAATTCCATCCTCAGACAACACGACAGCCGTAGCCCAATCCGTGACCATTTCCGGCCCTGCCATAGCCCGTAAATATTTATTCACCGTCAACACACTTTCACGCCTCCGCTCAATAATTTCTTCCGGTAGCAGTTTGCGTCTTTCCTCTCTCCGAAGTTTAACATTTACCGGAGCACTCTCTTTCACCTCCAACACCTGTTTCTTCAACTCGTTTATTCCTTTAAATAAGGACATCACGTTCCCCCGTTTTAATGAATCAAGCAAAACCGCCTCCCGACGAGTATAATCGCGATAAACAACACCCCCTTCCTGTTGTGCCCGACAGGTTGTACCGATCAAACTCCCCAACAATACGACACATAATAATCTACAATAATATCCCATAACTCTATTATTCATCCGTATGACATTACAAAACATCTCTCGTTTTCCTTACCCCCTACCTTGGTTCAAAAACTTGCTCTAATACCTTTTCTAACTTTTCACCTCTCAAATCCACCGCCAAAATTTTTCCTTCCGGATCCATCAAGAAATTACTGGGGATTGCGCTCACCCCGTATAACTTTGCCACATCAACGCAACCGCTCCCTAAACCGGACAATTGTATCCAAGGCAAAGCATCTTGTCCGACAGCATTTTGCCATGATTTCCTGGAAGAATCCAAGGAATACCCTATCACCATAAAACCTTTCTCTTTAAAACGTTCGTACACTTTCAACACATTTACATTCTCCCGACGACAAGGCCCGCACCATGATGCCCAGAAATCCAATAACACATAATGTCCTCGAAAAGAACTTAACGCAACTTTTTCACCCGCAAGATTCTCTGCCGTAAAATCGGGAGCCAGATTACCCGGTTCGACGGATAAAGTTGCGGACAACAATTCCTTGTATTTCTTTCCCGGGATCGAATTTTTCACCCCTTCACTCAATGATTCAAATAAAGGAAGAATCGTTGACTTTTCCCGGGCAATATTGTAACTCCTTGCCAACCAATCCAACGACACGAAAGAGCCCGGGTGACTATCAAAATACCTTTTCTCGACCTCAAACTTTTTCTTCCTTACAACTACATTTTCCCTGTTCAAATCATCTAACGCCTTCCCGTCCCTATCCCGGTAAGCCTTCCCAAATCTCTCGCGATAGCCATCCAACCAATCACGATAAAAGCGAATGCTATCCGTGTAAACCCGGAAGTCATCATTCGAGGGTGTCCCGCTCACCACTGCCCCTCTCAACGTCTTATTCGCGACAACCCGTATATCTCCTTTTTCAAGAAACACGAATATCGCATCGTCCGTGTAATCCACGCCTTCCTCAAAGGCTTCCGGCTGTCGTTGATTTCCCCGCATCACTCGCATCAGTGCTCGTTGAGGATAAGCGACACGTCCTTTCATCATGAATTTTTCCCCCTCGTAAACAGCGGAATCCACCCGAGCGCTATCATTTTCGCCTTTATAAAACAAGTAAAGCTTATTCCCGAGATCAGTTTCCGACATCGTGACCGTTAACGAAAATTCTCCTTCCCTCGCGAACCGATTACAACCGCACAAGAGCAAGCCACAAATCACCAATACAAGTATCTTATTAAAAATCATATATTTTACAATCCTTTCAATTTACTCAATATTTTCTCAAATTTCACATCCGAAGGTTTCGGCAAATTCAAATCTACCACCCGCCCTTTCTTATCCAACAATATCAAACGGGGAATCGCCACAACTTGAAACGCTTTCATGAAATCGCCATTCCCCGCCCACCATTGTTTGACAAGTTTCGTCTGCAAGAAACCAAGTTCATTTTGCCATCTCCTTTCCGATTGGTCACAGGATACACTCACGAATACAATATCCTTTCCCTCGTATTTTTTCTCCAACTTCTTCAAATTCGGGAATTCCCGCTTGCATGGATAACACCACGAAGCCCACACGTCCACGACCACATACTTCCCTTTGAACTGTTCCAAAGTCACCTCTCGCCCCTCCACATCCTTAAAAACAAAGGCAGGGCACCGGTCACCTTTTTTCAAAACCTTTGTATCGTCCACCTCCTGGCTCCATCCCCCGAAAGGGAGCAACAACCCTACTCCAAGTATTAATAACAATCTCTTTAACATACTACATCTCTTATCATTAAAATTTCAAATTCCGATTTGGAATCACACAGCTTGCGGTCTCGATTATTTTCAACCATCGTCACGTTCCCTTCCCTCGCGATAAATTAGAGGAGCCCACGAACTTACATTTCATGGACTCCACGAAACTCATAAAACTATAAATTCGGAATCATGGCATTGGCAAAATTCACCAACCCGTCCTTCAATACTACATTCTTTACCCGCTTAGACAAATCTCTCGACATTTTATCCAATTCCTTCTTGTGCGCATCACTCCATTTCCCCTTCAACGTCAATATCGGGTGAAAATACAGATACGCCAACTTCTCGTCAGACATCGAGGTAAACAATTTTTTACACACGGGTAAAGCCTGTCCGGCATCCTTCGTGATCATAGCTTTCGCCAAAGTCACGTAATCCGACAAATCCTCCCGTCCCGGCAAGTTACACGCCTCCAACCGTTGTTTAAGCTTCTCCACATCAGCCAATGAGGCATTTTTATTCCGCCCGCGAAGAATATCTTCCAATTGCGTTTCCAACAATGCGGCCAACTTGGCATTCACGTTTTTTTCTCCCACTCCTTTCCGGAAATTATCCGCATGATCCAACAAATAATTCACGTTCTCCGAACCGATCGGCGAAATATTAATATCCTCGTAAATAAACCAATAGGTACCAAAAGACTTTTGACTATCATTCATTGTTTTCAACAACTCGCTTGAAACTGCCCGAGCTTTGTCAAATTGCTCCGTAGCCTGCAACGCCTTCAAATACGACAACACGAAGCGGGTCATTCGATGACCGTTAGCGTATAACGAATCCATCTTCACCGTCGAAATATCTCCCAAAGCTAATTTCACCTTGTAAACGAACTCCTCGCCCGTCGTGGTCATTCCGACAAGCGGCTGAATCAAAGTCCCATCCGCTTTTAACAACAAAAATGTAGGATAAGCCTCCACGCCATACTTTTTCGCGATTTCAGGACCTTCGCCTTTTTCCATGTCATATTTCACACACACGAATCGCTCGTTCAAGAAATCTCCCACTTCCTTCAACGGCAATATTTTTGAAGCCATCATTTTACACGGACCACACCACGAGGTGTAACAATCTACCAGCACCATTTTACCCTCACCTTTTGCTTTCTCCAAAGCTCCGGCTAAATCCAATTCTTGAAAATTCGTCTGGGCAAACAAGAACGACATTAAAAACATACAGAAAAATAACAATACTAACTTTTTCATATCACCATTTTTTTATCATAATACACTTTACCAAGACCCATATATCACACCTTATGGATCTCAGATATTTATAAACTTTATTAAAGAATTTCTTGTTTCAAAAACATCCCTTACAAGGGAGTTCTATTCAAGTTTCAGGGTTAGTAAAATTAACCCTGAAACTTTCTATCTTACCAACTCCATTGAGTAAACGTCAATTTCGCTCTATAAAAACGAGGATCTAAAATTTTCAATTCATCCGTAGGCACAATCTCAAAATGCAAGCAATATTGCATCGAGAACTTAGAACTTCCAACAAAAGCTTCCGGATCCCGCATCATAATCACCGGAACATCCACATAAGAAACAGCAGGAGGAATCACGTAATATTTCTGCATCTCAGGATCGTCAAACGCTATATAATTCACTCCCGGAACAGCCACTTTTACTCCTCCCGTGTAATACGAAGAAGAATCTATTGCCGAAAGCGTACTCTGCTTCAATGAAAAACTACGTTCTTTATCACTTAGGTTTCCCATCACCAGAATCCTAAACCATAATGTATCTCTCGGGCTTGAATTTGACAAGGAACCCGACTGAACGGAACTTCCTCCCGGGTACGGATCCGCATCGTAAGGCCCAACCTGGTCATAATAGAAATTAATTCCATCCGGTCCCGTGTAAATAGAAGGCACCACTTCTTCCGTGCAAGCACTCCACAAGCACACGCTGCACAATATCGTAATCCATGCGTTTTTCATCTCATTCACTATTTTTCTGTTATAAATTCAGCTTCCGGTATAGGTACAATATATTGTTCCTCGGTACAATCCGTTATTGCCCCCACCATACGTCTCACGTTATTCCGTTTATACATCCCAAAATTCTGCCCTTCTCCCACGTATTCACGTACGCTTTCCAAAATCACCCGATCTTGTCTGTCATTCTCTGTCAGAGGTATATAAGAAATATTTCGGGCAGCACAATACTCCTCGTAAACCGCATTGGCTTCCTCCAGCGTACCACATTCCATGATAATAAAATACATCTCGGGCAAACGTACTATCGGCGAATTCATCTTGGCCCCGGAAGTCGTACTACTGGAAAAGTCGCTATATTTCCCGATTGTAATGGAAAGGACCCTATACTCCGGCAACATATTTCCCTCGTCATCATACCATGATCCCGCTCCGGTTCGCCAAAAATGCTGATAACGCAAATCATCCTTATAATCCGCACCATACAGCACTTCACCAAATTCAGGAACATTAGAAAGCGAAAGCCTCCGGTAACTCCAAGATGACTCATCAAAATAGAACTTGTCACACTTTACCCCGCATATATGCTCCGTGTAATGTGTTTTATCCGTCGTATAATAATTTGTCACGTCATCCGACGGTGTTGTCAAACGAAAATGATTCTGCATCGTACCATAATTATCATAACTCGCATCCTTTACCAACTTGGCATACCGTAATGCTTTCGTCTTATCCCCCCTCCACAAAGCAGCACGGGCTTGTAATCCCAACACGCCATAATAATTCAAACGGCTTTTACGATAAGGCCACTCTGCACTCGTGTACTCCGTATTTGAAAATGATGTAGTCAAAACCGGCTCGTATTGCGCTAACAAAAATTCCGCACTATCCAAATCCGCCTGTACATAATCCATAAATTGATCAAAAGTATGATACTCATAGTTTTCATTACTATTCACACGCACGTAAGGCAAATAAGTTTTTGCCGGATCGGTCTTCGATGGAACCGGACCATACACGCGCAATAAATCAAGATGAGCACAGGCTCTCAAAGCAAAAGCCTCCCCTCGCACGATAGCGTACACTTCCGAGGTAATATCATCCCGATTTTTCACCATTTCATTAATCAACGAATTTAAATTAGCAATAAGATTATAAGATTGCATAAACGCTGACTTGTTTACGTTTTCCTGGCTATCCGTCTGTCCATACGTGTGGTTGGACCACAAATAACCATCTGTTCCCGATGCAAAAGAATAAGTATTTGCCATCTCCTCGACAATTCCCCCTCCCACCATAGCACTTGTCGGTCCATAAATATATTGGGCTATATAATAGGCTCCATTCAAACCTTGTTGTACGCCATCATCCGTTGCGAATAAGGTTTCGGCAGTCATGGAAGTTTCCGGTTGTATTGTCAACCAATCCGTGCAGGCCTCACACATCAATACGCCCCACACTCCTAATATATACATAATTTTTCTCTTCATAGTTCAAAATTTAGAATGTACAAGAAATAGAGAAATTCGGATTTCTAGAGAACGGATAATCAGTACCTCTCTCGCGTTTTATTGTTGAAAAATAGAATATATCCGATAGACTTGTTGAAACAGCAATACTTTCCACCCCTATTCTTTTTAACCATTTTTTGGGGAAAGAGTAATCAATATTGATATTATTACAGCTAAACACGTTATCCTTATGTACAAACGCATCGCAAGTGAACGTACTTATATCACTGAAATCTCCGTACTGGCTTTTATAACGTGCCTGGTCACCTGGTTTACTCCAGCCGTACTTCAATAAGCGTCGATCCAAATTCGAGGAAATAAATATGTTTTCTCCTTTATTCAGTTCTGTCATATTAATTTGTTTTCCTCCCCATTTCACACCAAAACCAACCGTGATTCGCAAACCACTCCAGGCAAATGAAGTGCTGATATTTCCATTCAACTTAGGCTGACGGTTTCCCAGGTACACCAAATCATCGGCCGTTTGCTCCAACGTGGTGGTCACGCCATCTTTCTTCAAAAATATACGCTGTCCGGAAGTAGGATCAACTCCCACGGTACGCAAGCCGTAAATCGCATCCAAGGATTTCCCTTCCTGATATTTCACCAGATCAGCTGCCGTAGACATACTACGTTGATGAGACGCAATTAATGTTTTGAATCCTTCCGACAATTTCACCACGGTATTCCTATTATTACTAAATCTCACGTTCACATACCAATTTAATTTCTTCGCTTCATTCCTGTAAAGATTACAACTGACACCCCACTCCAATCCTTCGTTACGTATCTTTCCAATGTTTCCTTTTATCGCATCAAAACCGTGTGAAATGGCAAGATACATATCCGTCAACGTATTATTTGTCAATTTATTATAATAATTAAAGTCGAAAGAAATACGCTCGCCAAAAAGCTTCAACTCACCCCCGACATTATGTTGAAGAGTATTCTGTTGTTTCAAATCAGGATTGGCAAACGAACTTAAAGTCCAACAAAGCCCACCCAGATAAGTGTATGAAGAATTTCTATTGAATACTTCCATGGATACGGAAGGTTCAACAAACATATTTCCGGAAATCCCGACCGAATAACGTAACCGAAAATGACTGATAAAAGGAAGATTATCCTTCATAAAAGATTCATTACTAATCAACCAACCGGTCCCGAAAGAATAATAAGGAGAGAAACGGCTATTCGCACCGAACGAAGATCCCCCGTTATACGTGAAAGAAGCATCCACAAAGTAACGTTGATCATAATAATAATTAGCCGCAACACTTAATGATGCCCTGCGTGATTTACTCTTATCTCCCGAAGCACCTCCAGTCGTAGGATATCCCATTGACATTCCCGGATGACTCACGTTAGAAGCGATAAAACCTTTAGCCGTCCAATGAACACTTTCGGATACCGATTCTGATAATTCCCCATTGGCTCCTAAAGTTACCATGTGTTTGTCATTAAATACCTTTGCATAATCCAATCTCAAACTCAATTGCCAATCAGACATATCTTGATCACCACGGGCAAAAGATCCTTTTTGTTCCACTTCAGTTATAGATGCAAAATTTTTATGATTAGGGGGATAATAGGTATCCATTCTTGTACTCTTACGGGTTAAACCTAAGCTAAGCATAGAACTAAATCCTTCCATGATATCAAAACGCACCTGAGTACTGCTTCTCACGTTAAAATATTTCGATTTATTCCATACTCCCACTTCTTTATCATATACTGGATTATCAATACCACCATACGTTGATTTTGGATGATAAAAATAATCAATAGGCTTACCGTCTTCATCATAGGGTTTCCAATAACGATTCATTGCCGCATAGGAAGAAAATTCTCCATAAGGAGAGTCCTGATTATTATTTATACCTATGGATAAACCTTGAGAAATATTCCATTTATTTTTACGGTACCCCAAGGATATCGTGCCATTAAAATTTTTACGGTCGGATTCTTTCATTACTCCTTTCGTATCCTGGTATGATAAATCAAGCGAGTATCTCCAAGCCTCTTGGCTTCCCATAAAACTCAATATATGAGTTTGCCCCACACCAGTACGAGTCGGCACCTTCAACCAATCATAATTTATCCCGTCAGCAATCGCATTTTCAATCTCGTCATACGCATCTTGCACGGATTGTCCATTAGGTAAATACGAATTCAAGTTATCCCACACGCCATAAACTTTTTCCATCTCGAACTTTTCCTTGGCTGTCATCAGATTATCATAGGTTCCCAAATCCGGTAATTGAATGTTAACCCGCCCTTCATACCTCACGGTTAATGCCCCGGCATTAAGCCGTGTTGTAGTAATCACCACGACACCATTCGCCCCGCGTGCACCATAAAGAGAGGTCGCACTTGCATCTTTCAATATCGTGATACTTTCAATTTCATTCTCGTTCATATCCATCACACGCTCCAACTCGACCTCGAAACCATCCAT
This sequence comes from Butyricimonas synergistica DSM 23225, assembly GCF_000379665.1. GTDB lineage: Bacteria > Bacteroidota > Bacteroidia > Bacteroidales > Marinifilaceae > Butyricimonas > Butyricimonas synergistica. The sequence goes on from NZ_KB903370.1 coordinate 121,698, forward strand.
AATAAATAAGGGCTGATTATATTCCGGGCGAGATTTTTGATTTTGAAGATCCGTTAAATCCAACATTGTCGAAGCTCCTCGCAATTGAATCTCCGGCATCACGTTCGGATTCGAACCGGCCTCATTATTTTGAATAATCCGAAAACTCGGATCAATATTCGCCAATGTCTGAAGCACATTTCGAGAATAATTTACCTTTAAGTCCTCTTTAGTAACCACAGACACCGCCCCCGTAAAGCTCTCTTTCGGCTTATTGAAAATTCCTGTCACAACGACCTCTTCCACCTGCTGCAAATCCTCCTCCAACACGATCTTCAACGTGTCCGTTTTTTCCGTGAAATCTATCTGTTTCTTTTTATATCCCACGAAAGAAAATTCCAATTTTCCACTCTTCATGGGCAGCTCGATAGCAAACCATCCTTTCGTGTTAGTTGAGGTTCCTAACGGAATCCCAACCACTTTCACGGTCACTCCCGGAAGAGGTTGTTTCTGGGTGTCATACACAAACCCTTTCACCCGCACGCTTTTTTGTACCGATTCCACGTTATCCTTCCGAGGCACGATCAAAATAATTTCCCCTTGTGCAATTGCAACCAAACGAGTTCCTTGCAACACGGTTTCCACCGCCTTGATCACTTGAACGTTTTCCAAATTCAAAGAAACTTGTTTGTTCGCCTTTTCAAGCTCTTCCCGTTTGTAACTGACCGAATTTCCACTCAAACGATTGATTTCCTTCATCGCGTCAAGGAGAGTTACCTTGTCCAATTTCAACGAAATTAATTTACCACTCTGCTGCCCGAATAGCAAGGGCGAGGTAAGCATCATCCAAATCAGCATACTGATCACCGATAATCGCCTACACGAAGCAGAAAACATCTTCGGATGTTTCATTTCATGATTTTTTTGCATAGATTTGTAAAATATTAGTTTTATAATTTCTTGGTTTCCCAAGAGGTTGAATGACCGGGGCATCTTCCACATGCCGCCGGTTATTTTTTAGTATATATACACTGTCGTTCCCACGATCTCGAAACGAGGTCCTCCCAATAAGGTCAACGTACTCAACACGCTTCCCAAATCCTCGTTCCGGTTAATCTTACCCGTGAAGGTATGCCTAGCGTTTCGGTCGCCTTTCCACTCGTAAGTCACGTTGTACCAGCGAGCCAACATTCGCATCACGCTCTCCAGTCTGTCGTCGTCCAGCATGATTATTCCATCCCGCCAAAGCGACTGTATATCCATGTTTACCTTCTTCACACCAATATTATCGGAACCGATTTCCCAGCTTGCTTGCATCCCCGGCAGCAACACCTCTTTCAACGGGGTATCATTCACTGATACCTCTACCCGCCCGGTAAATAAGGTTGTTCGTATAGCGGGTTCGTCCGCATACGCCAAGATATTAAAAGAGGTCCCAAGAACACGAGTCTGCATCTCTCTAGCGTTCACGATAAACGGTCGTAGCGAATCGGGAGTCACTTCAAAGAAAGCCTCTCCCTTCAAATAAACGTTCCTATTCCCTCCTGCAAACTTTGCCGGATACCGCAATTCCGATTCGGAATTCAAAAATACCTTTGTCCCGTCGCTTAACACCAACGAATAAATCCCCCCCCGGGGTACAACGATCGTGTTATATTCAACAACGGTCTCTTGTACATCGTCCTTCATTTCATAGACGACTTGCCCCATCTGAATATTAATATTCGAGGAAGCCGTGGTCACTAACGTATCACGCTCCTGCAAGGCAATTTTCCTGCCATCATCCAAAAGCAATAACGCCCGCATTTTCCCCGATTCTATCACCGCCATCCGCACAACATTCTTGTCCTCTTTCATTTGTTTTAAACCGAACCACAATCCCAAAGACAGTAACAAAGCCACCCCGGCAACATAAGCCAACCACCTTCTCCATCCGATTGATTTCTTTTCTCTCGTGAGTCGATCCAATCGCTGCCACTGATCTCCCGGATCAGACAATCTAATGATCTCCCGGAACTCGGCAAGGCTTTGTCCACCCACAACCTGCTGAAACAATTCCTCATGTTCCCTGGATTCCTCTAACCATCTTCGCAATTGTTGTTCTTCCTCTTCACTCAATTCATTCTCCTTCAACAACTTCTTCGCCACGATGTCCGCAATCTCTATTTCATCCCTTATATTATCCATATGCTTTTCTATAAATTACACCCTATAATTGCGTAACTCAAAAAAGCGGGTGAATAGAATGGTGATTTTTTTTACAAAAAGAATAAAAACATCCGCAAATGCTTCAATTTTTCCCTCAAAACCTGATAACCTGCTTTTTTCAATGTCTTCACCGTATTGGGAGAAATCTGCATCTCTTCTGCAATCTTCTCCACGGTCATTTCCTGCATACTCAACTCAATGACTCGACGGGTCTGCGTGGGAAGTTCCCGAATAGCCTGTTGCACCTGTCCACATATTTCGGCTGAAATCAAGATGTTATCCTCTGTCGTACTTTCCTCCCACTCGATACTTTCCAAGATGCGTTTCCGGTTAGCAGTATCACGAATAAGTGCCAATACCTTGTTTTTAACAACCGTGTATAAATAAGTCTTTACCGCTAACAAGTTATTGAAATTACTCCGATTACCCCAAAACAAGACAAAGGTATCCTGAATAATATCCTCGGCCTGTTCCTTATCGTGTAATATCTTGTACACGTAATAAAACATCCGCTGATACAGCTCCTCGTGCAACTTTTTAAAAGCAACCCGGTCACCTTTTGCAACTCGTTCTATGTGTGAGTTATCAAGCATTTATGAATCTCACTTCCTCTCGTTAAATCTTTATCTTTAACTTCTGTCCCGGCTTCAAGTTCTTCGCCGTCTTGTCAGAAAGACCATTCCATTTCATAATATCCCGGTTAGAAACTCCCGGGTATTTTTGGGCTATTGACCACAAATTATCCCCCCGTCTGATCGTGTAATAGAAAAATTCACCTTCAGCTAACGACTCGGCTTCCACCTCGGCATTCGCCGCCACCCCGGCATATTTAGCGTTAATCTTGGACTGGTAATATGCCACTTTATCTTTGGGCACGTACACCGTTAATTTCTGCCCGATATTAATACGATCTTTCGTCATCCCGTTCCAATATTTCAAATCGGACAGGCGCACGTTGAACTTCGTCGCAATTCTCCCGATCACGTCCCCACTCTTCACCGTGTATATCAGTTTCGCCTTATTGCTCGGAGCCGCATGAGCGTGAGCATATTTTTTGAAACGAACTTTCGGGTCGGCAGTGCGGTCACTGTCATTAAAATAAGAATTCCGGTTATAAGCGAATATCGTATCCTGCTTGTCGATGAAATCCCCCACGTGATTATAAGGCATCCGCAAAGCGTAACACTTCCCGAACCCGGCAGGCACAATGTCCGAACGGTATTGCGGATTCAAATCCCGTATCTGCTCGACTGAAATATCCATCAGCTTGGCAATCTGTTCGAAATGCAAGGCATCCGAAATCATGATCGTGTCACACATCGTCGGCAACTCGTTTTCCAGCGGGTATATATTATGTTCCTTGTGATAATTAAAAGTGTACATCGCCGCGATAAAAGCCGGCACGTACCCACGGGTTTCTTTCGGCAGGTGGAAATAAATATCCCAGTAATTCTTCTTGCTTCCGGAACGGCGGATGGCTTTATTCACGTTCCCCGGTCCGCAATTGTACGCGGCAATCACCAGAATCCAGTCCTCGTATATCTTGTACAAATCCTTCAAAAAACAAACTGCAGCCTCGGTAGACTTCACCGGATCACGGCGCTCGTCAAGAAAAGAATTAATTTCCAGCTTGTACATTTTTCCCGTCCCATACATAAATTGCCAAAGCCCGCAAGCTCCCGCCCGGGAAAAAGCTCTCGGGTTCAAGGCACTTTCAATCACGGGCAAGTATTTCAACTCGTGAGGCAAACCTTCCCGGTCTAAAACCTCCTCGAACATGGGGAAATAATAAGAACTCAACCCCAGCATCGCCCCCACCTGGGCACGACGCCGCACGGTGTAAAGTTCAATATAATTGCGTACAATATCATTGTACGATAGTTTGATAGCCGAATTTAAGGCATCCAAACGATTCAGATAAACCGAATCGGGTACTGCCGGACCGCTATCATATTCCATGAGATAAACGGAATCCACGTAATTACCTTCCTGTAAACGATTCACGTACCATTTACTATACAAATCATCCAACCGTTCGACAATCGCACCCGGGATAGAATCCACGAGTAAAGCCGGCTCCGGTAAATTCAACCGTGATGGCGGCTCAAGCCGCACTTTCAGCGAATCGCGATCACTTTCGCCGAATACCGTGTTACAACATAAAATAGCACATAACCATACAAATAAACAACGCATGTTTTTCCCTTTAAAAATTAAAAGTTAGTGTTAATCCCACTGTTCCCCCGCTGACAGGAGAGAATCCGGTAGAAGGTCGGACATTCAAAGATATATCATCATTTATCTCGAAATCGTAGAAATGCGCAAACACCGTGGCGTCAATAATCTGAAGCACGTATATTCCTCCCGAAACAATGTACAACAAATCCCGATTTCGTTTATAATTATCCTTTTTAGTCTTCAACTGTTCCTGCAAACGCTTCCGCTGGCTCGAATTGAAATTACTCGCGTTCCTGCCGGGCATCATCAATTTATCCCAGCTGGGATTCTCCGGGTAAGGCATATCCGGATTCTCTTCCAGCTTATTTATGTAATCCGTGTAATCCACGAAAGCGGTCCGGTACTTTTTAAAATACTTCATATTCCAAGACAAACCGTACACCGTAGCCCCGATACCGGCATACAAAATCGGCACCTTCCACCACTGCCCGTTATATACCTGTGCTGACCCCGGAAGTACCATCGCCATGATAGTAGCCTTTTTGGGTGAATGCGGCCCACGGTCTTTCTTTATCGAGGCTTTCAATGCCTCTTCCTTTCCCTCGAATAATAAAGAATCCGTGTCCACGATCGTGTCCCGTGAAGTCACGGGGAACTCCATGCGGCATTCCGATGCTTTCATTCCCGTACCTATCAACAAAACCGGGATGATCAAAATTATTTTCTTTAAAATCCTTCTCACCGTAAATTCTATTTCTTGTCCATCTTATCCAGTAACTCCACAATACGTTCCAGTTCGCTGTCGGACTTAAAAGATATAACAATTTTTCCCCGCCCTTTTTCGTTACGTTTCAAATCCACTTTCGTGTCAAAATAACGTGCCAAATGGGATTGCAATTCTATATAATCACCAATAGGTTCCCGTTTCTTCTCTGCTTTTTTCTCTTTCGTCTCTTCCGGCTGCATCAATTCCCGAACAATTTCCTCCACCTTGCGAACAGAGAAATCATACTTCAGTATCTGCTCGAAAATCATATTCTGCGTATCCGGGTCTTCTATATTAATAATAGCTCGGGCATGCCCCATGCTGATCTCACGATTTTTGATCGCCAGCTGGATAGGAGCCGGGAGCCTCAATAAACGCAGGTAATTGGAAATCGTCGTTCTCTTTTTACCCACGCGTTCGCTTAGAGCATCTTGAGTTAAATTGCACTCGTCGATCAAACGCTGGTACGAGATAGCGATCTCGATGGCATTCAAATCCTCACGCTGAATATTCTCGATCAATGCCAATTCCAGCATCGACTCCTCCTCCACCTTCCGAATATACGCTGGGATCGTTTCCAATCCCGCTAATTTAGACGCCCGGAAACGGCGTTCCCCGGCAACAATTTCATATTTTCCTCCCTCAACTTCTCTTACGGTGATCGGTTGCACGATACCGATAGATTTTATCGAAGCGGCAAGCTCCTGCAACGCCTCTTCATCAAAAATAGTTCTCGGCTGGTTCGGGTTTGGACGAATATCACTCAATTTCAGTTCCTCCTGCAAAGCGGAAGAAGTTCCCCCTCTTGGTTTCACTTCCTCTGCCGCATCCTGCAACAACGCACTTAACCCCTTACCTAATGCACTCTTTTTCGCCATAATCTTAATATAATTTCAGATTTTAGATTTATGATTTCAGATTCATTCAGCATCTCGCATATCCAATCATAAATCGTAAATCATAAATCGTAATTTTTTTAGCTTTTTTTATTCTTTTCCAGTAACTCGTTTGCTAAACTCAAGTAATTCACGGAACCGCGACACTCCGCATCGTACAGGATGACAGGCTGCCCATAACTCGGGGCTTCGGCAAGCTTCACGTTCTGTTGTATCAACGTGTCAAAAACCATCTCTTCAAAATGCTTTCTCACCTCTGCCACCACTTGGTTAGACAAACGTACCCGACCGTCATACATGGTCAGCACAAATCCCTCTATTTCCAAAGCCATGTTCAGACGCTTCTGGATAATCTTGATCGTATTCAACAATTTTCCCAGACCTTCCAACGCGAAATACTGGCATTGAACCGGGATCATCACAGAATTAGCCGCAGCTAAAGAATTAACCGTCAACAAACCCAAAGAAGGCGAACAGTCAATCAAAATATAATCATACTCATCTTTTATCCCGGCAAGCATCTTCGCCATGACACTTTCTTTCTCATCGAAATTCAGCATCTCCAACTCCGCTCCGACCAAATCGATATTTGACGGCAGTAAAAATAAATTCTCGATATCTGTCTTTAAAATGGCTTCCTTCGGATCCAATCCATCGACCAAACACTCGTATATAGTTGCTTTCAATTCTTTCAAATCATACCCCACACCCGTTGTCGCGTTTCCTTGAGGGTCTGCATCTACCAACAAAACTTTCTGCTCCAACACGGCTAAACTAGCTGCCAGATTCACAGAAGTTGTTGTCTTTCCTACCCCTCCTTTTTGATTCGCGATAGCTATTATTTTGGACATAAAATTCACGTTTTACGATTATGTGGTAAAAATACAATTAAAAAAGATACGTCCCCCTTTTTTCGTCAATTTTTTAATAACAACAGGCACTTTTTTACTAACAATAATTACCTTTACACCGGGAATTAAAGAACGAGAGGGAATATGAGAAATACCACGAAAGAAATTATAAATGAATTGAATAAATACCGGAATGAAGAAAAGGCGGCTTTCTTGCCACGTTTCTTCAAAACGGGAAAAGGACAATACGGGGAAGGCGACCAATTTATCGGGATCGTTGTTCCCGACATACGCATCGTGGCAAAACAATATATCGATGCCGATCAAGATACCTTACGGGAATTATTGGCATCCCCGGTACACGAGTATCGCATGACGGCACTCTTGATATTGACGTATTATTATGCCAAACATAAAGACAACGCCGAAAGGAAAGCTTGTGTCGATTTCTATTTAAGCCAGGTGGACGCCATCAACAACTGGGATCTCGTGGACCTGAGTTGTTACAAAATACTGGGCCACTGGTTGCACGACAAAGACAAGCAAATCCTGTACGATTGGGCTCACGCCGATCATCTTTGGAAACAACGCATCGCCATGATATCATGCATGCATTTCGTGAAACACGGTGAATTCCAAGACGCCCTGGCGATAGCGGACATCCTGCAACACCACCCCCACGACCTCATGCACAAGGCTGTCGGGTGGATATTACGGGAAACAGGCAAGAAGAACGAACAAGTACTAACGGACTATCTCCTGCCCCGTTACAAGCAAATGCCCCGCACGATGTTGCGATACGCCATCGAACGCTTTGAAGAACCCAAACGCAAAGCTTTCCTTCTCGGGGAATATTAAAATGACAGCGTCATTTCAAATCTAAAATCTAATATCATTAAATCTAAAATTGATACATGGTTAGTTTTCTACAAGTCGATAGTCTGAGTAAACGTTTCGGAGAGCACTTATTATTCGAAAATATCACGTTCAGCATAGCTCAAAACCAAAAAGTAGCCTTAATCGCCAAAAACGGAATGGGTAAATCCACCTTGCTACGCATCATTGCCAACAAGGAAACCCCAGACACCGGTACGGTCATTTTCAGAAATGACATCACCATCGGAATCCTCGACCAAGACCCGGAACTAAACCCGGAAAACTATGTTTTCGAGGAAGTATTCAACACGGAGAATCCCACGTTAAAACTAATCAAAGCATACGAACAAGCCGTGCAAGACAATGACACGGCAGCATTGGAAGAGTTAATTCCCCAAATGGATGCCCTGGCGGCATGGGATTACGAAACTCAGATCAAGCAAATATTATCGGAACTAAAAGTAGACAAGTATAGCCAACGCATCCGGGAACTTTCCGGGGGACAAAAGAAAAGAGTCGGGCTGGCAAAAGTATTGATTAGTAACCCGGATTTCTTGATCCTGGACGAGCCGACCAACCACCTGGATGTGGAAATGACCGAGTGGCTGGAAGATTATCTAGATAAAACCAAAGCCACCCTCCTCATGGTAACACATGACCGCTATTTTCTGGACAGAGTATGCGACAAAATCGTTGAAATAGACGATTTCGGCATTTTCTCCTACGACGGCAATTATTCGTATTACCTAGAAAAAAGAGATGAACGCATCGACGCCCGCAATGCGTCAATCGACAAAGCCAAAAACCTTCTCCGTACCGAACAAGAATGGATGCGCCGGATGCCGCAAGCCCGGAGCCACAAGGCAAAATACCGTATCGACAACTTCTACAAGATCAAGGAAGTCGCCTCACAGAACACGACAGAACAACAACTGGAACTGGATATAAAAGGACAGCGGTTAGGCAAAAAAATCCTTGAACTGGAACACGTCAACAAAAGCTTCGGGGACTTGTGTGTATTAAAGGATTTCTCGTACAAATTCGTGCGAGGCGAAAAGATCGGGATCATCGGTAGAAACGGTATCGGCAAATCCACATTCCTCGACATCATCACCCGACAGATCGAACCGGACAGCGGAACAATCGAGATCGGCGAAACCGTCGTTTACGGGTATTACAAACAAGCGGGCATCACTTTCAAGGAAGACGACCGCCCCATAGATATAGTCAAAAACATATCCGAGAAAATAGACCTCGGGAACGGGCGCATCATGTCCGCCTCCCAATTCCTGGAATATTTCCTGTTCCCAGACAAACTGCAATATTCTCTGGTAGCCAAACTCAGCGGGGGTGAACGCAGGCGGCTCTACCTATTGACCGTCCTTATGAGCAACCCGAATTTCCTGATTCTGGACGAGCCAACCAACGACCTCGACATCATGACTCTGAACGTGCTGGAAGAATACTTGAAATCTTTCCAGGGATGCCTTATCATCGTGTCGCACGACCGTTTCTTTACCGACAAAATAGTCGACCGGGTATTCGCTTTCGAGGGCGACGGAGTCATCAAAGATTTCCCCGGCAACTATACTCAATACAAGAATAAAAAGGAGGAAGAAGAACTCCAGCGCAAACAAGCGGAAAAGAAAACTGCCCCTACCCCTAAACCTATGCGGGAAAAGGAAAAAGTACGCAAACTCACGTTCAAAGAGCGACAAGAAATGCAACAGTTGGAATCCGACATGGAAAACCTAAACGCCGAAAAATCCGAATTAGAAAACATCTTAAACTCCGGTACTCCGGAAGCTGACAAATTGGTAAAATCCGCCCAACGCATTGCCGAAATCATAAACCTCTTGGACGAGAAGGAAATGCGCTGGCTAGAATTAAGCGAGATCGAATCATAGATTATTTTTCCCATAACAGACTCATTCTTCATGGATAGAGAATGAGTCTGTTACTTTTTAACAGTATCCTCACTTCTCCTCTTCCTCCAAATCATCCTCCGGTTCTGTCCCGAGAGCCTCGGATTCTTCTTTCACTTCATCCATATAATTTGCCAGATTATCCCGGGCATCCTCATCGTCATTTTCCAAAATCTCACCAAAAGCGTTTACATACGCCTCATGCAACTTTTCTTCATCCTCCGGCGTCAGGTGTTTCTTGACATCCACATTTTCCTTACCGGACATATCTTTTCTATTTTCTTTCTTTTCCATAACATCTCAATTTTATAGATAAAACGAAAGAAAAAGAAAAAAGTTAGATCCCCAATAAATCAATCATTCCCGGAAACTTTCAACTTCAACCGCACTATACATAGCGGATTAAACAACTTCAACCCGTCGATTTTCTTTTTCTCCCGTTCATCAAGCATTTCGTAAGGCACGAAATCTTCAATATATTCCCCGCCACAAAGATAGACAATCTCATTCCCGTTAAAATACGTGCGCAGGGGAAATTCCACGTCTTCCGTGAAAAACTCGAATTTACGACACGAGCCATCTTTTGTGTTACAAAGGACATAAAAAAACTTTTGAGGTAAAAAACCTTCCCGACCATCCTTGAAATCCGCCAATATCCAATTTCCCCACGCCCTAGCTTCCCCGATGATAACCGGGAAAGTCGCATTCAACCAATCCGCTCGCTTTTGCCGGTATTCCTCCATTAAATCACGATTATTCTTTCCCTTACCCGTCGGTTTTTTAAAAGGCGGACTCTTCACCTGTGACAACCGATACGGGGAACGTCCCGTCGTGAAATGATAAGCGGGAATAATTTTATCCGCCTCTATCCGGTAATACGTGTTCAAAAAATGGAAAGCACCATAATTCACGCCATCTTTCATGTAACCGTACAAGTCAAACGCCATACCGAACGCATCCGGAAGAGAAAACGCACTAGCAACGTACGCCTCCTTTTTCCTAGAAAAATAATGTATTTTCTTTTCAGGAGCCATACGTAAACAGGCAAACACGTCCTTATTCATGGGAAATATCCGGTAAATTGACCCCTCGGGACGATATGTCCCGAGATATTTTCCGTCCAAAGTGTACTCCAACACCCCCCGCCACTGGGATAAAAGCAATAACGTTTCGTTAAAAGGATCGATCACCACGTCCGCCACCTTGTCATACTGCCCCTCTCCTTTTTCCCCGGAACTGATCTTATTGACAAACACTCCAGCCCGGTCAAAGATGAAGACTTCCTGGCTATTTTGCACGTAATAACGATCTTTATATGATTTAACCATATCTGCCCATCCGCGAAAGGACGGCAAAGATACGATTTCAATACTGTCACAAATCTCCCGCAATGACACGGGATCATCCTGTGACATCTTAAACTTATAAACAGGAACATCATTCTCCCAAGTCATTTTCTTGTCTTTACATCCTCCAAAAACAAAAAATATACAAATTATTGGTAACCATTTCATAATCATCTATTTTTAATACATGAAACACGCCACCTCCACATTTCATCAACGTATTGTAAGTTACATCTTTTTTTTATATTTTCAAATTAAATTCCCCCCAAAAAAACTCTAACGCCGGAGAAATAAGGAAGTGTTTCCCGTGAAAATATTAAAGTATTCATCCCCCGACTAAAAAAAAAGAACTGTCTAAAACTTATTAGACAGTCCCTTTGTTTCCATGATTAAAACTATTTAGCAACTTGCTTGACGGATTCATACATAGATATCAAACTTTCATAATGTACTCTATCGTCACGATTAGCAGACGCCACTTTACCCTTTAATAAAGTAACCACCCGCTTCAACATTGCTTGATTATACCCGAAAGTTTCATCAATCACACCTATTTCCACCTCGCCTTGGAAAGGACTTGCAGCTTGACCGAACTGAACAGGCAACAATTCCCGGGCTACAGCTCCCGCTCCACGTTCCTGCTCCATTTCCTGCAAATAACTATACATTTCATCCATGAAGCCTTTAGAGAACAAATTATATACCCGAATCTCGTCCAAAGAAGGACACAAGTTACTGATTGCCCGCGTATTCTTAATATAATCGGTACAAGTAATCCCCATTCGATTAAAAATATTCTTCTGCAACAATTTTTCCTCTTGATTCAACTTCTTTCCTTGTATGGTTGGAGCAAAAACACCGGCATACAAATCATCATAATAATCGCCAATCGTGTAAAGATTCTTATCTCGTGAAACATGAGAAGAGAGAATAACCATTGCTCTTTTACTTTCAATCGCCTTGCTCACGGCAGCAATGATCTTTGCAGACGGATACACGGCTAACCCTGTTTGATTAATCAACTCCGGACGATCAATCCACGAACAGTTGCGCAACTCTTTCAACACCCATGCCAACGCTTCTTTTTGCTTTGCACATGCTACCGATTTCACGGCTTCCCCGGCAGTCCCGTCTTTCACCTGCGATAAATAAATACCACCGACCTGATACAAAACATTCAACAAATAACGTGTATATTGCATCTGAATATTCTCGTAAAGTTGCTTCCGGTGAGAGAAATCCGCATCATCTGAAATCCACTCGTTCAAGTGGTTCAAAATATACTTCAAATTCTTTATACCGTAGGTTCCTGCCTTTACCGGATCATCCCCCAAATCTTCTTCCAATGCGCTAGGATCTATACGGAAACTCAATTGCTGGCGACCGTAACGATAAAGAGGATCTCCCGCCTTCTCGTCAATCCATTTCTCGGCGATTTTAGATTCCTCCCACATATCCTTGGCTTCCGGGATAGGAGAATACAACCATTTAATCACGTAATAATCATACACGCCAAGCTCGGGAGGTGTCAACTTCACCCCTTTGTCTCCCGGTTGCGCCACGTAATTGAATCGGGCATAATCCATGATAGAAGGAGTTGTCCCGTATTTTTGAGTGAAAGAAGCGGAACGTAACGAATCCACCGGAATAGAAGCCGAGGCCGACATATTGTGCAACATTCCCAAAGTATGACCGATCTCGTGAGTGATAACATACGTAAGCGATTCATCAAAAACATCCTTTGGCATTTTAGTGGCACGCACACGAGGATCCACCTGTGCGGTCTGAACAAAACGCCAGTTATTAATCAACTGAACAACATTATTGTAAACAATCACGGAAGCGTTAATAATCTCCCCAGTAGTCGGATCCACCCAAGACGGTCCCATCGCATTTGCCTCCGCGTTCGGGCAATAACGAATACAAGAATATTTCAAGTTATCGGGATCAAAATTAGGGTCATCCTTCGGAAAATCTCTCGCCACCATCACGTTCTTGAAACCAATTTTCTCGAAAGCCTTATTCCAATTCAAAACAGCCGCTTTAATCGGTCCCCTCCACTCGTCCGGGAACGCATCATCCACGTACCATACAATCGGTTTCACGGGTTCTACAAGCTCTCCTCGCTTCCATGCTTCCATGTCTTTCGGTTCCACTCTCCAGCGATTAGCCAGAACATACGTCTCGAATCCATCTTTCTCTTGAGATATTTTCCGGATCGGGAACTGCATTCTTGCGCTCGCCGAATTCAACGTGTAAAAAATTCCGACACGGGAATCCTGTACACGAGGCCGCATCTTAGATTCCGGCAACAAAAGAAAAGTAATTACGGAACGCGTAGACACCTGTCCCAAGGGTATAGACCCCAACAACGTCATATATTGAGCCTCCACGGGCTGAGCCACTTCCACCGATGCGTTATCTTCAAACGCCTTCACTCCTTCAAACGTGAATTTATTGGCAACCGGAGAAGAAGTGAGCAAACCTCCACTGACTTTCGGTGCAAGCCCCTTGTTATCTTTTATAAATGAAGTCACTTCGATCACCACAGCCGAACTGTCTGCGTTATATGAATGAATAGAGAACGATCTTGATGGAATATCGATATAACTCTTCTCCATGGCTTTCCTCACCCATTCCTTATCCTCTCCCATCGTGGCAGCCAAATTAGGTTTGTTGAACACAATAGACGAATCTTTCTTTACCACACGATAAAGCACGGGATTATTGTATTTATACCCCACGTTAAGCATAAAAGGCTCTGAGGTGGCAGATAAAGTTCCCCCCACCAATATATCACGCCCCATATATTTCAACGGATATTCCAAATAAATCTTCTGATCTATTTTATGAATGGTCAAGAAATCCCCCTTTGCGGTAACGATACCCGGACTTTTCATCAACGTTTCGTACTTACTTTTCTTCTTTTTAACAGGCTCTTTCACCTCTTCGGCTATCGCTATTTTCTTCTTTTTCTTGAACAATTCCCCCGCATAGCTCTCCCCGGTAGCGGGAACGAGCAGGGATAACAGCACCAAGAATGCAAACAAATCTCTCATTTTCAATGATTTAAAATTAAACATTATGATTATATAAAATACGAACTTTCATAAAAACAATCAACGCACCTGTTCACGTTGGGAATTCAACAGATCTTGCACCTTCTTACGCAACACGTTTCGATGCAATTCCTTGGCCACAAACCTACCCTCTCTATCTAAAACCACCAAATAAGGGATACCCTCGATTCCCAAATCTGCACGGATACCATCTCTTTTATAGCCAAACGGATTCCGGTAACTCTTCCATGGAAGTTGCTCTTCTTGACAAGCTTTCAGCCATTTTTCCCTGGAATCATCCAAAGAAATACTCATCACGCGCAATCCTTTGTGTTCGAAATCTTTATACAAGCGCCGCAAACTTTTCATCTCACTCCGGCAAGGTCCGCACCACGACGCCCAACAATCAATAACCGTGATATATCCTTTCAAAGAATCCAAACGAACGGAATCACCCGCTTCATTCTCCAAAATATAATCCGGGAAAGCCTGCCCGATAGCACTCACGAACACTTTTTCCAACTTATCACTTAAAGCCTGCCCGGCTCTCGATTGTTGTATTTCAGGCGACAACAAATCATACATCTCTCGTCCCCACTCGTAATGCGACTTCATCTCCGCACTCGCCAAATAAGCGGCATACACGTTATCAGAATACTTCCTCACCAAATCTCGGGCGATAGAAAAACGTAAATCATCAAACCACAACCTTTCAGACATCAAACTATCAAACAACACCTGATCGTTCCTCGTTGAAGCCTGAAAAATACTTAACCCGGAAATGTTCTTCTCTACCACTTTATCGTAAAGTTCATGAAATGCTTCCGAACATGCCTTTCTTATTTCGTTAGCTCTCGATCCCCTTAAACTATCCTCACGAATTCCCTGTCGTGAAGAAACGGTTATACTCATCTCCTCCCCATCCAAAAACAAATCAGCTTGCTGCTCATTAATTCTCAGACGATATACCCCCGGGTCCCGGAGAATTCCTTTAAAAACATATTGCCCGTCAACCAATTTTCCGGAATACAATTCCTCCGGCTCCTCACCTGTCGTAAACAAAGCAATTTGCCCCGTGTCCGCATCCACCACATTTACCTTCAACCGGAAAGATTGTCCATCTTGCGATGAACAATTAATCATTCCGGCCAAGAACATGAATAAAAGCAGTATTCTCATTTTACTTTGCTGTCAAATCTTTTTTAACCGAATCGACGAGCTTTTTCATATACTCATACTTACTCAATATAATCGAATGATTGGCATGAGTAGCTTTAAAATTAGCTTCATCGTCTTTCAACACCTCTATGACAAAATCAAGAACATCCGCGGATTCTGTCGGGCAAACATAAGAACTTGGTGAATAATGTGTAGAAGGCGTAGAACTTAAAAATCCATATTCTTCTTTAGGCTTCCAAACAAATACCCCTCCGAAAAAACTATTTTGAATATCTTGTTGATGCATAGCTTTTAGCTCTCCTTTCGCATTGAAATTATCCGAAAGCCGGTAAAAATCTTCCAACTCCCCTGAATAATTATTCACTAAAGCATGTGCCCATTCTGATCCCCGAACTCTCAAACCAAACGCTTCTTTATCTTCCCGGGTCATCTCTTTCAATTCCGCGAGACGAGAAACAATAGCCCCAGACATTCCATAATAAACATCTAACGAATTATCACTAAGTATCAGTTCTTCAACAAGTAAAAAACATTTAGGCTTCATACCTGCCTGCTGAAAAGGAATAACATATTCTTCCAAAAACTTCACCCCCTCCAGAATATCTTCACGTTGTTTCGAGAGAGAATACTTCATACTCGTCACGTTCTCCTCTATCGAATAGCCTAACATCAATGTCTTATAATAAATAATGGAATCCCCGTTCGCATCCATTCCCCTATACTCCATTCCAATCGTATCATTATAATAAACAGACATTTTATATTCACTATAAATCTCATAAATCAAATGATCCAACTCGTCATCGGGATTATCCTTTATCACATACCAATCCACGTCCACGTATGATGGAGCCAACTCACCGTTCTCGTCATCTTGACAACTTGCCAAAGCAAACAATGACACTAATAATATTCCAACTAAATTTTTCATCATCAATCACTTTTTCAATTACCATTAATATTCCACATACACGGGATCAGGTCTTTCATTATTTACCATATTACCATCCGTAAACTGTAATTCATAAGTAGGAATTGGCAAAACCCATCCACCGTTAGGATAAGCTTGCAACTCGTAATACCCGTACGCAATTCCACTATCTTTCACACGCATCTCGTGCTTTAACGGCTTTGCATCCGGATATTTAGAACTCACGGAATACCGGCGCAAATCAAACCAACGATGTCCCTCGAAACACAATTCCAAACGACGCTCATTCCGAATAAAATCCACTAAATCTTTCCCCGTTTTCGATTGAATATCCGGTGCGCTTCCCGCACTATAACGAGTGGCAAGAAAAGAATTCATGACCTCCCTCGCTCCCTCCTCCTCGTCGGACATCGCCAATGCCTCCGCCTTATTCAAATACACCTCGGCATATCGGATCAAATTACAATCCGACACGCCTCCATCCGACCATCTTTTAAATTTCGAAGGATAATTCCCATAAGAACTCAACTCAACCCCCAAACTATATCGCTGATCACTTGATTTATCCAAAAAAGCAGCTTCCAAATCATTCGACAACGCGTAAGTAACCTTTGATTTAAAACCCACCATCGCATTCAAACGATATTCTCCTTGAGAAAAAATCGTTTCAGGTGACTTAGAGGAAAGTATACTGGAATTAGACGACAAAGTATTCAAGTCCTGTAAACGATAAGTCGCCTGCATAATCGTATCACACTGTTTATCACACCCTTTCCATTCTCCCTTATACAGATACACCCGGCTCAACAAAGCTCGTGCCGCCGACTCGTTAGCCCGGTAAACTGAAGGCTGCACGATACCCTTCAATTCCACGATCGAATTCAGCAAATCTGTCTCGATCAAATCATACACATCCGCCACCGGATCTCGAACAAAATCCTTATCTTCAACCTCTGAACTCACTTTAATCGGAACCCCCAAATCCATGGTCGCAGTTCCTGATGCATAAGGTTTAGCATACAAATTTACTAACCAAAAATAGTAAGTAGCTCTCAAAAACAATGCCTCCCCCTTAACCCGATGGTAATCCGAACCGGCATCCTGAAACGCTTCTACTTCATCCAGTATCACATTCAAAGAAGCAATATGCTCGTACAATCCACTCCACACGTAATCGTTCTCGATACTACCGTTCTCACTCGTACCGGGCAACTTCAGCCACTCGTAATACCCCAAGTAAAGCGCATTCCCCAACGATTCCCAATAAACAGGTTTCGATGACAACTGCACATCATCATCCATCAAATGAATCCATGAAGCTATCGTGGTTTCTCCCTTATCCTCATCTTCTCCTATTTCCCGAGAGATCATGTAACCGTCCCCCACCAACAATTCGCTTAAATCCGAGATCGAGTTCACGTATAACAAATCCCTGGGATACTCCTCCAGAAAATCCCCACAAGACACCAACAACACACTCCACAGGACACCAAATATATTTACTATCTTTTTCATATGCTATAATTTAGAATGTTACATTTAAATTCATTGAAAAAGTCGGGCAAAGAGACATGTTAATAGATGGAGCTGATCCCGATTGAACAGCCGGATCCTGTCCCTTCAACTTTTTATCACAAATCATGAATAAGTTCGTGCACGAGAAACCGATATACGCTGACTTCATATACAGTTTTCTCGCGAAAGCATCCGGTACATTATAACGCAACGACAAAGATTGCATCTTCAAGTAATTACCGCTGACTACCCGAATATTGGAATTATCCCACATATTCCAAAGATTCTTCCCGAAATTATAAGGTTCTTCCACGCACCACATTCCCATCGTCTGTCCAAACCTCCCACCGGAAACAATACCCGGAATCGTTGTTTTACGTTCATCACCGGGATATCTCCAACGATTTATAAACTCTTTCCTCGCGTTCGCCGCCGGCTGCGGAGCGATAGTCCCGTACGTGCTTTCCAAATCCGGATACATCTTCAACAGACGCACCTTAGAACCCAAACTATAAGCCAAATTAAACGACAGCGTTAATCGACGATAGGTAAAACTATTAGTCAACCCTCCCTGGATAACAGGCACACGAGTTCCGGAATGTTCCAATACCGTGGTAAACACATCATCACGCTCCATGGAATCATACAAAGCCTTTCTATCCAGAACAACATTTCCCTCCTCGTCATAATCATACTGGTCCACATCGTAAAACATCGGGCATCCGTCAGTCGGATCCAATCCTTTAAATTTATACGAATAGAAAGTATTCAAGGGGCGTCCCACGATCTGTGCACTACCATTCAAATAATTTTCATAAGTGTACCGGTCATGCATAGATTTATCTTTCACCTTCCGGCCTTTCGTCAACTGATTCAACACCTGCCCCAATTGAGGGTCGAAAATCCACCGGAAACCATTCGGATTCTCTGCCGAAATCGTGTTCACGGGAATGACTCTCAATGAAAACTCGAAACCCTTGTTTTCCAATGTTCCCTTATTCAACACGTAATCTTCTCGCCCGTTAACCCGTGATATGGTCTTCGTCAGGAAAGTATCATTTGTCTTTTTATAATAATAACTAACACTGGCAGATAACCTTCCCTTGAACAAATCGAAATCCAACTGCACGTTCGTGGAAGCCGTTTTCTCCCATTTCAACCCGGGATTCGGGAAAGTGTACACGTAAGAGGCATATTCACCCAAAGTTGAATTCATATCTCCCTTGCGTATAACCAACTTCGAACTTTCAGTCTCCAGCATATTCCCTTGATAACCAAAAGAAGCCCGTAAAGATAAACTTCCCAACCAATCAATTCCCTCGAACAAATCCTCCTTGATATTCCAACGTCCCGACACGGACCATATAGGAGTAATTTTATCATTCGCTTTCGTTCCAAACTTATTAGAAGTATCAAAACGCATATTCGCGTTAAACATATACAACCCCTTGTAATCATACGATAACGAAGCGTAACCGGAAATCAAATTAGTCTTGGAATCCGAAAATATACCTCTCGCCTCGCTAGACTGAGTCCACCGGCGAAAAGCCTGATAATAAGCTAAATCAATTTCAGAAACCATCAAACCCCGATCCGGAGTATATCCCCGGTACGTTTTACGCGAACCCGTGTAATGGCTGGAAGAAGCCTCCGCACCGACGGTCGCCACGATTTGATGATTATTCTCCATATCCAAATACTTGTTGAAATCCAGTTGGGCACGCAACGTCCAAGATTCGTTATCCGTATTTTCCTTCTTCAACTCGCCTCCCACGGGACACTCGTTCACCCGATCCTCATCCTTATCGGGATCCTTTAACAAACTATCCGTACGCCTCAATTTTCTCACGTAAAAAGACTCCTGTCCATACCAAGTATCTACGTCTGTTGAAGAAGTCGAATAAGCAAAAGTCACCCCCAACTTCAAAGGCTCAATCACACGCCAATCAACCATAGCATTCACGCTCATACTTTTAGACTTCATATCATACGAACTATTATTCATTTCATTGATAATACTATACGGACACCAGTCTATCGAGCTCCCCGTACTATTGCCCCTACGTTTATAATACCATAAACTGCCATCCTCGTTAAAAGCCGGAAGAGCCCTGCTCGTGTTGTAAGCATATCCCAACACATCCACCTCCGAGGGAGTATAAGTTCGATCGGATACATTTCCGCTCATACCGAAACGCAACGTAACATTATTCAAATTAGCTGTCAAATTCACACTCGTCGTGTAATTCTTCATACCTTCGCCTTTCGTCGTTCCCTGGCTATCGTTGTATCCTAAAGAAGCGTAATACTTTAACGAAGAAGAGCCTCCCGAAATTCCCAGGGTATGCCTATGAGACCAGGAATTCTGTAATAACAAATCCAACCAATCCGTGTTCATCGACTCGTACCGTCCCACCTCACGCTGGAACTGATTAAAATCTATCCGGTCATTCCAATAGTCGCGTAGTGCACCCTCGTATCCGACCCAAGAATCAAGCGTGTTATACGTAATCCCCTTCTCGACCAATTCCCGGGATAAAGCGATTCGCTCCCTTGAATTCATCATATTCACGCTTTTATCCCCGTAATGCGGACGGCGCGTAAAAGTTCCAGCGACAGAATAACTAATCGAAGGAGGTCCTTCTTTCCCTTTTTTAGTCGTGATCACAATTACACCGTTTGCAGCACGCGCCCCGTAAATAGCTGTAGCCGAAGCGTCCTTCAACACATCAATCTGCTCAATATCCTCCGGATTCAAACCGGAAATAGCATTTCCCAACAAATTCACGAAATCCAAATCATTAATCTGCGCCGGGTCAATATCCACCGGATCCTGCTGAATAATTCCATCCACCACCCAAACAGGTTCTTGATTCCCCAAAATAGTAGAAGTTCCCCGGATTCTCAAACGAGGCACAGCCCCCACCTGACCTGAATTCTGCATAAAAATCATTCCCGGCACATGTCCCTCCAACATTTGGTCTATCGTATTTAATCCCGGCACGACAATCTCCTCGGCCTTGATCGACGTCACGGCACTTGTTAATTTTCGTTTATCAATCGTCTGGTATCCCGTACTTACGACAACCACCTCATCCAAAGCTACATCCGCTTCCTTCATCACCACGTCGATCGTATCCTTACCCGTGTAAGCGACCTCACGATTTTCCATGCCCACAAAAGAGAACAACAAAGTAAACTTTTCCATCATCGGCAAACTCAAAACATACCGTCCCTCAGCGTTTGTCACCGTCCCCAGGGTCAACCCCTTCACCAGCACCGTCACCCCCGGAAGAGGAAGTTTCTGTTCGTCCGTTACCCTTCCCACGATACGGATATTTTTCTTCTGTTCGTCATCCGCCACTTTCACCCCACGTTTCACCACGATAACATTCCCCCTGAAACTGTACACCAAATCCGTCCCTTCAAAAATACGCTTCAACACGCTCTCCACTGTTTCGCTCTCTGCCTTGACAGACAATCTCCCCAATTGGTTCGTCTGTTCCGTGTTAAAAAGAAAATGTAAATCAGTCTGTCGTTGAATCTCATCAAACAACATTTTCACCGTTACATTCTTCATGTCCAAACTCACTCTCTCTTGCTGGGCAAAACTACTCGCCGAAAGAGAAAACGTAAACCCGATCATTAAAACGAGAAACACTCTCATAATTTTCCCAAATTTGCGTCCACATTCCCACAAGAATGGAGGACAAGTTCCAATTTTTTCCATACATTTGTGATATAATAATTAACAATTATCAACAAGCCTCGCTCCAATAAGGCTCAATGATGATTAAAAACAAACGGGAGGTGCTTCCAACGCCTTCCGTTTTTTATTATCGTGAAACTATTACAGTACGTCCCTTCACCGAGAACAACACACCCGTTGCATCGGTAATAACATCAAAAATATTTTGTATTTCTTTATACCTTCCCAAGTATCCCGAAAAATGCAATTGCTTCACGGACTCCGTCTGGTAAAACACCTCCACGTCATACCACAAAGAAAGGGTATTCATTATATTCTCCAGCGTTTCCTCCTCGAAAGCAAAAATACCCTTCACCCAAGCCAGATACTGCCGGGGATCAACCTCTCGAATCGCCATAGCACCATCTTTCGGGTCAAAACAAGCAAGCTCTCCCGGCTTCAGGACACATTCATCACCGGAACGAATAGCCTTAATCCCTATTTTCCCGCTTTCCAAAACCGTTTGCACCCCTTCCGGTCGCCGCGTATTCACGTTAAACGAAGTACCATACACCCGCACCTGCACCTCGTCAGTCATCACGTAAAACGGGCGGGCAGAATCCGTCGCCACCTCGAAATAAGCCTCCCCAGAAAGAAAAACCCGACGTTCCCTCTCGTCAAATATCTCCGGGTATCTCAAATCCGTGGCTGAATTCAAAGTAACCCGGGTTCCATCTGACAGAGTTAAATGAAACTCTCCTCCCCGGGGAATTTGCAATACATTATACTTCAACTCAAATTTATTCCCGTTCCCGTTATTCTCGTAAACCAACCCGTCACCCGTCCTGTGCGCCACTCTCCCTGCGTCCAATCTTATCTCGCTTTTCTCGAACTCCTCCAAAGACACTTTCACCCCATCGGAAAGAATCAACGTCGCCTTATTCATCCCGGGATGGATCACCTCACTGACCCGTTCCGGTCCCGAAGCAGTATCTTCACCCGCAAGCCAAACAGCAATCCCGATCGCAACCGGAATAATCGCCGCCGCCACATACCTCAACACACGTGTGAATAACTTAGGCTTTCTCGCTTGAGTCCGACTCAAGAAACAACTCCACCCCTTTTCCATATCGATATCACGGAATTCCGAAAACTCCGAAGCAAAACGTTCATCCCGCAACATCTCTTGGAAAAAACGACGATTTTCTTCCCGTTCTTCCACCCACCGCTCCAACACGACTTTCTCCTCGTCGGAAATCGTACCCGCCAAGTAAAGGCGAATCAATCGAACAACATTTTCATTATACACATTCATACTATATCTCCATTTTAGACATAATACGACAAGGGTATAAAAAAGAGGTAAAAGAAAAATTACTTTTTCACGAAAAAATATCAACGACTTGATTACAAAAAAGAAAAAAATACAAGAAGCTAAATCAACTTAAATAATAAAGCCAAAAACAACACAGTCCCTAAACGCTCTTTCAAAAAACACATAGCGTTCCTCTTGTGCGCTTTCACGGTTTGAACAGACAAGGACAATAATACGGCAATCTCGCCATTCTTTTTGCCTTGCAAATGCAACTCGAACACCTCCCGGCAACGATCAGGCAACTCACTTACGGCTATATACAACTCCCTGTAAATTTCCTCCTTCATCAAACCATACTCCCCATCTTCTCCCTCGTTTTGGTTCTCCATCATGTAAATAACATAACGCTCCTCCACGGCCTTGTGTTTCAAATAATCCAGGCACTTATTATTCACTAAGTCATATAAATACGTACGAAATCCATGATAAGAATTAAACACTTTACTCCCCTCCCATATAGTGATAAAAACCTCCTGCACGATATCCTCGGCAACCTCCTTCTGTTGCACCCGACGCGTCGCGTACAACACCATATAACTATAAAATCGTTCAAACAACTCCCGGTAACCCGAAACCTGCTTCACGTTTATTTGCCGAATAAATTCACTATCAACATTACCCATACCAACAATTAAAATCGGTCATACATTGTACACTTACTCGTTTTATTCATGCACATTCACTTGTATTTCGTGCAAATATACGATTTCTTTTTTACATTCCCCATCAAAAGAACGAAAACGTTACTTTTTCATTCTCTAAAATTTGCATAATTGTAACGGAAACGTTATCTTTGTAGCGTCAATTAAATAAAACAAGCAAGTATGAAAACTATCAAGGCTATTATCGAAAAGGCGAACGACGGGGGAATATCCGTCTACTCGGAAGACGTAGACGGAGCTTACGGATTCGGTCTCACGGAGCAAGAAGCGAAAGACGATTTTATTTCCGTGCTTGAAGAACAAGCTGAATACTACAAAGAAAAACACGGGAAACTGCCTGCTTGGTTTCAATCCGGCTACTCCGTCAAGTACGTATACGATTTGAGCGGCTTCTTCGAAGCGTTCCCGTTTATCAACGCCAGCAAATTCGCTCGCGAGATAGGGATGAATGAATCCGTCATGCGAAAATACAAGGGAAAGATCGTGACCGCCTCGGAGAAACAAAAAGCGATCATCCAAGCTAAATATAACGCCATTATCGAAAGAATGACGGCCGTCAAATTCTGATATTACAGCCGGAGGCTCTGATATAAAACAAAGGACAATTGACAAGTGGCGCATCTGTGAGGATGCGCCACTCATTTTTCTTCATGTCACCTCTACCTTCCCCGTCTACGCAACCAAATCACGAGAGCCAAAACGATCATTAACGCCGGGATGATCCACCGCAGAATAATTGTCCACGTGGATGCCTCCCCTTCACTGAGATAAATCAAGTCATCAGGTGGGGTCGGGCGGCGCACGTCAATAGGTACCTCCCCGTCGGACAACCAAAAGAAACTACCCGGAATCAACGTGAAGTTACTAGCCTGAATACCCTTGTGACCGGAACTCAACTCGCCGTTACTGATACAGTCAGCATCCCCAAACACCAGCACTTTTTGCGTCCTTCCGTGCACCTCTCGAGTCAAAGCCAATATCGTAGTGTAGCGCTGCTGTACCTCGCCCGAAGCGGGATTCAAACGGACTGTGTCGTCCACGAAATCCGTGGTTTGCATCTCATTCCACACCAGCGAATCGGTCTCGAACAAAGGTATCGCCTTGTATCCCCTCTCCGGGTTAAATTCCAATCCGGACACACCGGGATTCACCACCACGTACCTTGACACGCTCATTTGATCGAAGTGGTAGATCAATTCCCGTCCCTCTTTCGTCGGTTCCACCACCACTAGGTCGGGAGCGTGATTATCCGAGATGCTCACCAATTGCCCGGGCACCAGCTTCACGCCAAACTCAGCCAGTAACGGGTTCATATACTCCCCGCGTTTCGGCTCGCTCAAGATCATCAAATTGCCCCCGCGAGCGATATATTGATCCAAGTTCGTTTTTTGTACAGGAGTCAACTCACTTCTCATCTCGGCAATCACCAGGATATTAATATCTCCCGGCATCTCGCCATCCAGATTCACCTCCACCACATCGAATCCTTGATTCAACAAAGCATAGCGGAACGGCTTGTCCCACGTGAAAGTATTGTAATCGCGGTCTCCAATCTTCTTCACGTCACGCTCACCGTGCCCCGTCAAGAAACCCACTTTCGGCAACTCCATCACCAACCGTTTAAAAGCAGCCGTGATCTCCGTCTCGAACGGGTGATGATACATATCGTTATACACGCGCAGGAAGGTCTTCTCCCCGCTCTCCCGTTCCAGCAAACGCACGAACTTATTGCCCTCCGGCCACAAATCAATCTGCTTCCGGATCTCTTCCGGCGTGAGGAACATCGTGGAATCCAAATGATAACCTTTCACCACCTCCCGGAACCGTTCTTTCGTGTTTTTACCCGGCCAACGCTCATCCTGTCGCGGGTCTGCAACCGTGTCGTAATAATACACGTATTTCATTTTGATCTCCGGTTTAAAGCGCACGTACTGGCGGAAACGTTCCTGATCCTGCTTGACCTGCCGGGGCATCCCCGTCCACAAATCATTCAAGTCCAATGCATTCACGTACGTTGTGATCGTCAATCCGCCTTCCATCTTCGCCACCACGCCTTGACTATTCTCTGTCAGTGTGTTCGATTTCGTCGCCGTGGTATCGTAATAAGTCATCAACACCGGACGGGAAGAAAAATACCCGATCACACTGGCAACCAACAATACGCCCGCGTACTTCCCGATCGTCATCGTCCACGGCGCTTTCTGGCGGTTTGCCTGCAAGCGAATTACCGTCAAGACCAAAAACAAGGCCGACACCGTGATGAAATAAATCACGTCCTCGCTACAAATCAAACCGCGGATGAACTCCCCGGAACGCCCCGAGATGGACAGCCAATAAGTAATCTCCCGTACCAACTCGAACTCCTGCCACAGATCTTTCACGTAGCTCAACAGACCGAGCACCACCAGCGTCATGATGGCTGCCACCACCTGGTATGACGTCAAGCTCGACATGAACAAACCCACCGCGGCATAAGCGCAAATCAAGAAATAGAGTCCCAACAAGCCCGACAACACCATCGGGAAATCGAAATCCTTAATCGTGAAAGCACCGAACAACGCGATCACCAGCAACACGAGAATCAACGCCAACCCGTAGATCATCATCGAGAGATATTTCCCGAGAATAATCTGCCAGTTCGTCACCGGCGACGAGTACAACAATTTAATCGAACCGCTACTCAATTCCCTACTCATCAACCCCATCGTCAAGAGCGGGATGTAGAGATAAAGGTAACCTTGCACGGTCGTGAATAACCCTCCCCAAGGATTAGCAAACAATCTGGAAGTGATCGACGACATCGGATACCCCAATTCTTGGGATTGTACATACGCTTCTATATTTCCCATGAAGTTCGTCACCGCTTGGAATGCAAAAATCACGAGAATCAACCAGGCTATCGGCGAATAAAAGAGCGTCTGCAGCTCCATCTTCGCTATCTTATATATCTTTTTCATGCTATAATCTTCTTTATCCGTTTACGCTATTTCTTTGATAATTCTGCAAATATGGCATCCAGCGAACTCTTCTCCAGGTTCAGCCCGTTCAAACGCCAACCACGGGCAGCACTCACCTCTGCCACCTTTTCCAATGCCTCCTGCGCATCGGTAAAATGAAGACGATACCTCGTCCCCCCTAACTCTTCCACCTGAAGCACGCCCGGAATACCAGATCGTAAATCCTCCACCGGCGGGCGGGCGATCAACGACACCTCCACCGTGCTAGGAACGATATAATTATCAAACTCGTCCACGCTTCCGGAAAATACCAGCGTTCCCTGCTCGATCATACGGATATATCCACAGGTAGCCTGCACCTCCGGCAAGATATGCGTGGAGAGAATCACGGTTCGATCTTCGGCAATATCCTTGATCAAGTGGCGCACTTCCACGATCTGATTAGGATCCAAGCCGTTCGTGGGTTCATCCAACACGACAATGGCAGGCTCGTGGATGATGGCTTGTGCGATTCCCACGCGTTGTTGGTATCCACCGGAAAGGTTATGAATCAACCGTTTCCGGAAATGGGTAATCCCGCAGCGATCCAACGCCTTGTCGATTGCCTTGTTCACCTCTTTGGTAGGAATATCCCGCATAAAGGAACAATACTCCAAATACTCTTCCACCGTCAAATCCATCTGCAACGGCGGTTGTTGTGGTAAGAAACCGATATGGCGCTTAGCCGCCACCGGATTCTCCCGCGTATTGATTCCCTTGATATAGACATTCCCCTCTGTTTGCTTGAGAACGCCACAGATGATGTTCATCATCGTTGACTTTCCTGCCCCGTTGGAACCCAACAGGCCATAAATACCGTTTTCACTAATCTCGAAACTGATGTCCCGCACCGCCCACTGCACACTATAGCGATGGGACAGTCTCTCTACCTTCAAGATCGACTCTTCCATAAACATCTAAATTAACTTGTTACAATGATTTATCCTATACTCTCAATAAATTTTAAAACACAACACACCCCTCAATCCATAAATCTAACCTTATGAACCTTATAAACTTTATAAACCTTACGAACCCAAGGAGAGGGGCGTGTCAAAACACGCCCACTCCGTCTAATACGTGGCTTCCCCTATCTTCTTTAAATCCACTTTATATTTAGTCAAAAACCAGTTACGCAATATATCGTATTTCCGTTTTATCAAAGGATACTTCGTGAGATAATCCCCCCACTCTTCGGCTGTCCTGGTAAGCATGGCATACATAAAATTTTGTAAATCATTTCCTGAATCAACTAACTTCGTTTGATAATGCACATAAAGACACCAGCTAAAACTATATCTATTCTGATAAGCATACCACTGCGGCATAAACCCTCGAGCCAAAGCAAAGTCCGGATCATCGGGATTCTCCGGATCATAATCCTTGGCAGCCCGAGTATAGTCGCTCACCTTGTAAAACTCCTCCGGGAACTCCAAAGTTCCGGCAGTACGCCAATAATTCCACAAGCATAACTGCAAATTATTCTTGTAAATTCGTTTCTCCTCCGCCGACAGATTTTTCAATTCTTCCGAACAATTATTCAAGTAAAGCGATTGACCATTATTACCCATAGTTGCAAAGTCACACGTACTATAAGTTGTACTTATAGATTTAGCAACCATAATCTTATAGGGCATATACTTCACGTGAAACTCCGTAGGATAGAGATCAAACCAAATATCTTCCAGGAGATCCAGCACAACATCCATACATTGAGGATCAACTTTTTCATAAATATAGCTATTATTGGTTTGCGATAAACCGTACAGAAAATCCGGCTGCGTATATTCGTACAAAATGTAACTTTTATACGAATTGTAATACTCCACGATCCGACTGTCTGCCGGAGATTTCCCTTGCGGCAACACGTAATCCTGCGACAACGTTCCCACGTTGTTCACCTTATCTTCGTCTGTGCAAGCCACGCACCCGAGCAGACATAAGACTATCAAATATAAATTTATTTTCTTCATCTCTATTACAGATTAAACGGTTATTTAAGTACACCTTCCCGCTCCGGAGCCTTGGCGGAAGCGTTTTGCACCAACTGAATATTTTTATTGACGACATCCAGCGGAAAGGGCAAAGTGTACATCGGATCCTTCTCTTTCAAGGTGTATATTCTGTATTGATCCTCCTTCCGCTGTTTGAACTCCCGGGTAATAGACGGCATTCCGTAGCGACGCAAATCGAACCAACGGTGAAACTCATAGCACAACTCCAGGCGACGCTCCTGACGTATTTTCTCCAGTAATCCCGTCGTACTCGTCTCGTCCGCATAGCCCATGATACGATGGCGGCGCAACTCGTTCAAATCTGCCAACGCCCCGCTCTCGTCCGTGTTTGTTGTCGACAACACCTTGGCTTCCGCTCTTGTCAGGTATGCTTCCGATATTCGGATAGCATTTGCCGGAGTCTTCGCTCCGCCACCTTGGCCAAGTTCTCCCGGGCAGAGTTGTTTATGTACCCAAGTGGCATCAGCCGGGAACCAAAAGTCCCTACGCTTGTCGCCTGCCGTAAATCCGGTCAACAGATCCTCGGTAGGGCACAACTGGGGTTCAATGTAAGTATATCCATACAACCACTCTACTTCGGAGAGATCATACCTAGCCAAGCTAAATTCTTTTTCCCCGTAACTCATCTTCGTGTAGTCACTCAACCCCTCGGCAGATTCTATGGCACGAGTAGCGGCAATGATGCTCTTGTCGTACTCCTCCATGTAGAGGTAAGCCCGAGCCAGCAGGATATCCACGGTTGTCCCGTTCATCCGGTAATTACCCCTCGTCTTCGGGTATTTAGCGAATAATTTGGAAGCCTCTTCCAGATCTGCCACGATCTGGTTATACACCTCTTCCACCGTGCTCCGGGCAATCCCGTTCTCCACCAAAGCAGCCGTCAGCTTCAAAGGCACACCTAAAGCCTTCTTGTTATAGTTATAAGGCTCCCCAAACATATTCACGATCCGAAAATACCCAAAAGCACGCAAACCCAACGCCTCAGCCCGAATCAGATCTCTATCCTGCTGCGATCCGACGGCATCCCCCACGCCGTCTAGTACAGCGTTGATTCCCATGATTTGCGTATAGGTGTATTCGTACCCATCGTCTATGGCATTCTCTTGTTCCCACATATCCGGTTGCCAAGTAAAGACACGAAGCTGAGATGCCGGTCCCCAGATATAATTACCCGTTGGTAAACTACTCTCGTTCAATTTCAAATCATCTCCCAAGTAAAAAAGAACATTATAATTATATCGATATAATTTATACATATACATCATCAACAACTCGCTGTAATCTGTCGTGGTGGTCGGGATCGTCTCGTCCTGCGAGGACTCCTCCAAAAAATCCGAGCAAGCTCCCAGCATCAGCGAGAAGATCAAGCTCAACGTGACATATATATTTCTATACTTTCTCATCTCTTTATCTATTTAATCGTTAATCACTAGAACATCACCTGAACGGAGAATGAAGTTACCCGCCGGGTTGGCCAGTTGCCCGTTTCCGGATCCAACCCGTCCCATTTCTTGTCGGATACCCACATGAACGGGTTCGTCATACTCAACTTCAATTGCAAATAACTCAACCCCATCGGGCGCAACGCCTTCTCGCCAAAATTATAAGCCAACGAAAGCGAGCGACAACGAATAAAGTCCGTGTTGGCTACCCGCAAATCGGATAGATTATACATCACGTAGGAACTTTCTCCCGATCTGTAATTCGCCGCCAAAACAGTATTGTCCGGGAAAGAGATAATATCATTGCGACTGCCAATGCCGGGAAGTGAAGGTATATTCGTGTTATCTCCCACTTTTTTCCACCGGTTCAATAATTTCTTGGAAGCATTTTGGTGCGGACGAGGGAGTCCGTCTCTGGTTGTGGTAGCCTCGTAAAGATTCGGCAGACGATCGTGTCCACCCCATTGCACGGCAAACAGGGCATAAAGGGTAATATTTTTATACTTGAACATCGTGTTCAATCCACCCGAGAAATCCGGGGTAAACTTACCCGACTTCACCATGAAATCCCTGATGTCCTCCACGGATTCCAAATCCATGTGCTTGAAGCGAGGACGTCCATACTCTTGCTCCAACTCGTCAAACACGTAAGAGTAAAACGTGGAAAAAGCATTGCCGTCCACGATACAATTGCCATCCAAGTAATCATCCAACAGGTTCGTCCGGCTATTCTTGGTCACCTTATTCTTGGTTACCGCCGTGTTCAACGACAATTGCCACGTGAA
Source organism: Butyricimonas synergistica DSM 23225 (assembly GCF_000379665.1). GTDB lineage: Bacteria > Bacteroidota > Bacteroidia > Bacteroidales > Marinifilaceae > Butyricimonas > Butyricimonas synergistica. The sequence continues at coordinate 152,370 of NZ_KB903370.1, forward strand.
ATCCTTCGTTCGCACGGGCACCACGTTAATCACGAAATCATACCCGGAATTCTCCATCGTGGAACCGGAAACAATCCCGTTGGACACCCCGTTCTCCAAAGCCACCCCCTTGGACGAAAGCACATCACTGATCTTTTTAAACCAGTTGAAATTGAAATTCACCCGACCATCCAGGAATGCGGCATCAATCCCCACGTTCCAAGTCTTCGTCTTTTCCCAACCGAGATCCGGGTAAGGCAAAGAAACGATCTCCAACCCGTAAGAGTTATATAAATTCTCGTACACGTCGGTAGCGATCAATTCCGGCGACACCGTGCTCACCGCATTTCCCTGGTACCCATAAGAGCCGTAAACATCCAAATTATTCAGCCACCAGTGTCCCCTCAGAAAGTGCTCGTTGCCCACCCGCCATTTCAATCCGGCTGACCAAGTCGGTTGAAAGCGCTTGTTCTTATCCTGACCGAAACGGTTGGAAGCATCGAAACGCCCGCTCAAGTTCAACACGTACCGGTCATCATAAGCGTAAACAACCATCGCGTACTCGCTCAATGTATTCTCGATGCGATTCAGTACGGTATGCCCTCCCGAAACTTTACTAATATTATCTCTACCGTACTGTGTATTGGCATATTGGTAATACACGGTCGGCGGTATGGCAAACGTTTCTCCCCGATCCGGCATATATCCCCAGCGCATGTTGGTCTCGCCCTTGGTTTTAGAAGAATTGGTCTCGATACCCGCTTGCAAGGTGATCCGGTGTTTAGCGTCAAATATCTTGTTATATACCAACGCGTTCCGAGTCACGATAGTCGACACGTTTGTCAAATCCGTCTCCAACAAACCTCCCATCGGCAGGGGAGTCGAAATCGTCTCCGCACTGTTTGGGGCCACGGTTCCATACTCGTATCCACGAATCTCTGAAATATAATAGGAACGCTCCGTGGCATATTTCTTCGTGTCGGAAGAAGAGGAAGAATAGGAAAACATCCCCTGGTACTCCAAATCCCCGAATATCTGCCACTTCAAATCGAACGAAGTTCCCCACGTGCGGGTGTTATTATTACTTCCCGTGTGCTCCTTTTCATTGAGAATGTTATAATTATACGTCATCTTATTCTGAATGGCATCACTACTCCGACCGGATTTCTCGTGATAAAAAAGAGAACCATCCTCGTTATAACAAGGAATCACCCGGGACGTGCCGTAAGCATACGAGAAAGGATCCACCCCGTAGGCAAAACCGTCCACTTTACGCATACTACCGTTCACCGTCATGTTCACAATTAATTGCTCCCAGAGCTGTACCGTGGTATTTGAAGCCACAGTAAACTGGGATAAATTATTTCCTTTCGCTTCACCCAATTGACGGCTGTAACCGAAAGAAGTGCGGTTCTGAATCTTCTCCGATCCCCCGCTGATACTCAACGAATGGTTATGATTGAATGAATTGCGGAACAGTATTTTAAACCAGTCCGTGTTCTGGCGAGACATCTTCTGGTACTCCGTCTCCATCTCCTCCATTGTGATCCTCTTGTCCAAGTAACTCTTCAACAACCCCTCGAAACCAATCGGCAACACGACGTCCGTTGCGTTGAAGCATCTACGCTCCATATAAATATCCCGCGAAAGATCCATCCGCTCCGCCGAATTCATCAAGTCGTACAAGCCATAGTGCGGGCGCTGACCAATAGAAAAATCTCCGGAATAATTTATTTGCAATTTTCCAGCAGTCGCTTTCTTCGTCGTGACCACGATCACACCATTCGCGGCTTTCGACCCGTAAATAGCCGTAGCCGAGGCATCTTTCAACACCGTGATACTCTCGATGTCGTTCGGGTTCAACCAAGAGATGGCATTTCCCGCCAGTTGCTTGATGTCATCGGCATCCACCGAGAATTTCGTGTTATCTTCCGAGTTGAACGGTTGCGGGTCCCGTTGGATCACTCCGTCCACCACCCATACCGGCTCTTGACTGCCCAACAACGTGGAAGTTCCGCGCACCCGTACTTTAGGAGTGGCACCCACCTGCCCCGTCGAGTTCCGCACCAGCATACCCGGCACCACGCCTTGTAACATCTGATCCACAGAGGTAGCCCCCGCCATCATAATATCCTTGGCTAACACCGTGGTGCTAGCCCCCGTGTAATTTCCCTTGGAAACACTACCGTAACCTGTCACTACCACTTCATTCATTTGCTTCACATCCTCCCGCATGACCACGTTTATGGTATCTTTCCCCGCGTACACGACCTCCCGGGTTTCCATTCCCACGAAAGAAAACAACAAAGTAAGTTTCTCCATCGTCGGCAAATTCAAAACATATCTTCCCTCCGCGTTTGTCACCGTCCCCAGGGTCAACCCCTTCACCAGCACCGTGACTCCCGGAAGCGGAGCCTTGCCATCCGTTACGAGTCCCGTGATCCTCAACGTTTTCACCCCCTCAACCGTGATGATAATCTTTCCATCCTTCTCCACGCATCCCAAAGCCGTCCCCTTCAGGCACGCTTTCACCACCTCCAACACGGACTTGTTTTTCACATCTAGTGTAACTCGTCCCTTCTCCTTCATAACCTCTTCGGAGCGGAACATCACCAAATTATCACACAAACGATTCACTTCATGTAATGCCTGCAAGACAGACACATCCGTCACTTTAAGAGAAATTCGCTTCGTCTTTTCTTGTCCATAGACTTCCGTATTCATAAAAGACAATATCCCCACGACATAAACGATAAAGGATAATCGCCTGAGACAACAGGAAAGCCTACAAAACATTTTCAGTTTCGCATTTTTTTTCATAGATTTGTAAATAATTTAATTAAACGATTTGCCTTGCTTCTAACAAGGTTTTTTCCGAAGCTGCCCCACAGCTTCGGTTTTATTTTTTCGTTATATACACGTTCTTACCTACAACGTTAAATACCGGTCCTCCCGCCAAAGTCAAATTCTCCAACACCGTCTCCAACTTCTCGTCCTTGTTGATCAGACCGTTAAACGTATACTTTTCCATCCGCGAGTCCTTACAAATAAAATTCACCCCGTACCAGCGGGACAACGTCCGCAAAACCACCTCCATATCCTCCTCCGTGAAAATAAATTTACCATCCTTCCAGGCTACAATATTAGCGGCATTCACCGGCTGCACGGAGATAGCCTTGCTACCTTCATGCCACATGGCTTGCATCCCCGGTTCAAGCACGATCCTGGAAGCAGGCACATTTCCACCATCAGCAACCTCCACGGCGACACTTCCCTTCACCAAAGTCGTGAAAACACTTCGCTCGTCATGATAAGCTTTCACGTTAAAAGAAGTACCCAACACCCGCATTCTCAAACCATTCGCCTCCACGATAAAAGGCTTGCGCACATCCTGTTTCACCTCGAAATAAGCCTCTCCCCGTAATTTCACGACCCGCTCGTTTCCCACGAAACTAACCGGGAACTCCAGCTCCGAATCGGCATTCAACCACACCCGGGTGCCATCACTTAGCGACAAAAAATAATCGCCCCCGACATAAGTAATCACCCGGTTGAAAGTCTCCTCCACAACCTCGTCGGTCAAAAGAGAATCCCGTTTCACCTCATACGAAAGTTTACCACTCTCTCCCCGGATAATCGCCTGCTCCTGCTCCACCACTCCCGGAATATCATTAACCAAATCAATTTGAGCCCCGTCCGCCAATATTAACATCGCCCGGGTATTCATCTCCGGCTTCGCCGCAACGATCACGTTCTCCTCCACCGGGGTAACCCGAGTTCCCTCATCCGGTTTATTATTCAGCATAAACAACACGGCACCCGCCAAACACGCGGCAGCCACACTCCCGCTCCCCCATCTCAATAATCTCCTTGTCTGCCGTTTTCTCACCAAACGCCGGGCAATACTATTCCGCACAAGTACAAAATCAACCGATTCGTTGATTTGATCCTCCTTCCTCAATCTTTTAGAGATACTCTCCCCCCGCACGATTCGTTTATACAGTTGACGATTGTCCTCGCTTTCCCCCAACCAATCAGCCAGCACAGCCCGTTCTTCAAACGTCGCGCTCCTCAACCTGATCTTGACGATAATCTCTGCTAACTGTTTTGCTTTTGAATAATCCATAATAATCTTCTATTCGTTTATATAAAGACGTCGTGAAATAAAAACGGGATGAATCAAAATCAATTTTTTTTGAAAAAAATATCTTTTACGAAAATTAATACTATACTTGCAATTGGAAATCACACGATAACGCATGGAAGATTATTCAGCTTTAGAGAAATTTATTCGCGACCATTACGCATCCCTATGCGCGGTGGCTAGTCGTTTTGTCGATAATGACACCGCCCAAGACATCACCCAAGACGTACTTTTCAAGTTCTGGGAAAAACGGGAGAAATACATGAATATCGACTCGATCGACAACTTCCTTTTCATCATGATTAGAAACGAGGCAATAAGTCATCTTCGTCAAATGAAGCACGAGAGAGAACGATACGCCAAACTTCCGCGAGAAGAAAGTGAAGAACCGGCAATACTACACATTCTAATCGAAGAAGAATCCAACCAGATTCTGGTCAACGCCATCAATCAACTTCCACCCCAGGCAGCCCTCATCATACGCCTCGTCCTCTCCGGCTACGACAACAAAGAAATAGCACGCTTGATCGATGTCTCAATCAACACCGTCAAAACACTGAAATATGGTGCCATCCGCAAACTACGGGAATACTTCAATCATCACAAATTCTAACCCCACCCCGGCATTGAGGTAACTTCGTCATTCAACATTTCTTCCAATATATTTTCAACCTCCTCCGCTGTCGGACAAACAGCCAATATCTTTCCGTCCCGATCCACAAGGAAAGTCCCTCCTCCTGCTCCTTCCACGCAATACCTGAACCAAATATTCCCGATATCATTAATTTCGACTAAATTCAACCACGGATAACCATCTTGAAGTATCGCATTCTTTGCGCTATCCACACTTTTCTCCCGCGCCACTCCAATAATTGTAAAACCTTTTGATTTGTACTTTTCATACACCGGAATCATACTCTTCGAATGCTTTCGACAAGGTCCGCACCACGACGCCCATAAATCAATCAAAGCCACTTTACCATCAATCTGTTGCGACAACGTCACCGGATGTCCGTCAAGATCAGGTGCCGTAAAATCAATGTATTTCCCTCCTACTTCAATCTTCCTCAATGACTCAAGCATCATCGCGCTCAATGACGTATACGAATGTTCCGGAAACATCAGTTTATAAACCGAATAATACATATCCTCCAATCGTTGCAAATCCTTAAACGACAGCATATCGAATTCCCCAGGGAAACCATGTACCCGATATTTCATCAAACACCTCAAATCATCCATTAACAAAAAATACGAAACCAAAGAAGGATTACGATCAATATAATCCTCTTTCCATTTTTGCTCCTGTACACGTAAACACTTATTTTTCTCGTTCAGAGCCATCACTTGAGCCGTGTACACCTTCTTTTCCTTTTCCAATCGCAAATAAACAGCATTCAAACTATCCAATTTCAATCGATCCTCCTGAAACTGAAACATCAACTGCTGCAATTCCTTCGCCAATGGCGTGAAATAAAGATCTTGACGAACTAAAGAATCATATTGCGCAGATAGCGCTTGGAAATGAAACCTTCCCTCTTTATCTTTCAAATACATTTGATACTCGCCATTGATACTACCACCATGAATTTTCGGGACAAAACCGCCATCTTCAAAACAAATTTCAATATCCACCACTCCCGGTTCCGCGAAAAAATGAATAGGTCGATAAGCACTCTTTGCCAATTCATCGGCAAATATCAACTGGTACATCTTACACTCGTCCACCTCATGAACATATGTAAACTCCCCATCCCGCACAGGAATTATCACCTTAGGTTCTTGAACTCGACTATCGGCATCGTATTCCATCAACACCAATCTATGACTCCAAGGACGGTCAACAACCTTTCCCTTGATCACGCAACTTTTCTCGTCCACATGCCGTTCTAAACCGACCTCTAAAAAAATTCCTTGGATAACCCAATCATCCTCGTGCCCCCCCTTCCACGTAATCTATTTTCTTTTCACGTGCGTCCAAAGGTTCAAAATAAAGTTGAAAAGTCATCACACCGGATTCCGGTAAAAAAACTTTTTGGTTCAAATCAATCCCTTCCGCACTTAACAACCTATATTCTCGCCCACTATCTCCTTTTATAACCGTCCGTCCCGAAATTCGAAACCATTCTCCGGGGAAAGAATTCACTTGCCCTGTTACGATCGTCGCATTTCTCGCCATCTCGATTTTCACGACATCAAACATATATGTATTCGTGCTCTCGTACCGGGGAACTTCAATTACCTTATTTTGTCCCCAGCCTGTCATCGTTACGCCTATCCACAAGAACAAGCAGAAAATCAAACGATCATATCTCATACCTTTCTTTTTAATAACACTATTTTTCTCCCCCCTCCCCGAAACACGCAGTCAATCCCGCGGACATTGCTTGATTGACAACCCGATCCGTTTCCGGGCTTTATCCACTTGAGTCACCTTCACCATCACGTGCTGATTCAGCGAAAGCACCTCTGCCGGATTGGAAACATACTTGTCGGCAATCTCCGAGATATGCACCAACCCGTCCTGCTTCACGCCGATATCCACGAACGCCCCGAAATTCGTCAGGTTCGTCACGATACCCGGCACCACCATTCCCAATTCCAGATCATCGATCGTGTGAATATTCTCGGCAAAACTGAACACCTTCGCCACCGAACGAGGATCACGCCCCGGCTTTTTCAACTCATCCACGATATCCTTCAAGGTCGGCAACCCGATCCGCTCGTCCACGTAACGGGACAAATCGATCTTATCACAAGCCGCCTCGTTACCGATCAACGAGGTCAACGGTAATCCCAAATCTCTCGCCATACGCTCCACCACGGCATACGACTCCGGATGCACGGACGAATTATCCAACGGGTTCACCGCCCCCTCTATCCGCAAGAACCCGGCGCATTGCTCGAATGCCTTTTCCCCCATTCGCTTCACTTTCTTCAACTCGTTGCGACTGCGAAACGCTCCGTTCTCCTTGATGTAAGCCACCACGTTCTCTGCCAGCGAGGGTCCCAACCCGGAAACATACGTCAGCAAATACTTGCTCGCCGTGTTAACATTCACGCCAACCCGGTTCACGCAAGACTCAACCACCCGGTCGAGACTTTCTTTCAATTTCACCTGGTCGACATCATGTTGGTACTGTCCCACCCCGATAGATTTCGGGTCAATCTTCACCAGCTCGGCAAGCGGGTCCATTAAGCGGCGCCCGATAGACACGGCACCCCGTACCGTCACGTCATATTGCGGGAACTCGTCACGGGCGATCTTTGAAGCGGAATAAATAGACGCCCCGCTCTCGCTAACCACGAAAACCTGTATATCCCGGTCGTAGCGCAGGTTTTGGATAAAACGTTCCGTCTCGCGTCCGGCAGTCCCGTTCCCGATAGCAATAGCCTCTATCCGGTAAGAATTTACCAGATTCGTGATTTTGTTCGCCGCCTGCTTCACCTCGTTCTGGGGCGGATGCGGGTAAATCGTTTCATTATGCACCAAATTCCCGGTTTCATCCAGGCAAACCACTTTACATCCCGTGCGGAATCCCGGGTCAATCCCCAGCACCCGTTTATTACCTAACGGCGGGGCCAACAACAACTGCCGCAGATTCTCGGCAAACACCTTGATTGCCTCCTCGTCGGCTTTCTGTTTCCCCGTTTGCAAATATTCCGTTTCTATCGACGACAACAACAAGCGTTTATAACCGTCTTTCACCGCCACGGCTACCTGCTCGGCACTATCATTACGCGCTTTCACGAAAATTCGCTCCAACGATTCCAACGCCTCGTCATCCGGAATTTCAATCGCGACCTTCAATATCCCTTCCGCCTCTCCCCGTCGAATAGCCAACATCCGGTGCGAGGGAACCCTGCGTAACGGCTCGGAATAATCGAAATAATCGGTAAACTTCTCGCCCTCCGCCTCCTTGCCTTTCACCACTTTTGCCTTCACGACGGCAACCCGGTCAAAGAAACGGCGGACCGAATTGCGGGCTCGTTCGTTCTCGCTCACCCACTCGGCAATAATATCCCTTGCCCCCTGCAAGGCATCTTCCTCGCCTTCCACGTCGCCCTTCACGAAACGGGCAGCCTTCGTCCACACGTCCCCGTGTTCCTGCCGCATCAAAATAGCCGCCAAAGGCTCCAACCCCTTCGCTTTTGCCTTCGATGCCCGGGTCTGCTTCTTCGGTTTATAGGGCAAATAAATATCCTCCAATACCCGCGCATCCGTGCATTTCTCGATTTGTCCTTTCAATTCGGGGGTCAATTTATCTTGTTGTTCGATACTTTCCAGTACCGTCTTTTTCCGTTTTTCCAGTTCCTTGAATTGCTCGTAGATTTCCCGTCCCAACCCGACCTGCACCTCATCCATGCTCCCGGTCATCTCTTTCCGGTAACGGGAAATGAAAGGAATCGTGGCTCCCTCGTCCAGCAACCCTAACAAATTTTTCACGTATCTACTCTCAAAACCACTCTTTTGCGCCACGAAAGCGATCGGATCTATATAATATTCCATACATCATTTATTTTAGATGGCTAAGATACACACTCTTTATTTTAATCGATGCGTTTCTTGGCAAAATTATAAAAACATCGATCGACATACCTCTCTCACGGTATATTTCCCCGTGTCTTCTCCGACACTTCCCTATCTACCAACCGCTTGTTATTCGATTGCTATTCGATTATCATACGAGTAAAATGGTATAATAATACTTTTATAAAGGTTGATAAAATTGATAATGTATAGAGAAGTGTCGGGGAAGAGTCGGAGAAGACACGGGGAAAACATAGGGAAAAGTCATATTTTTGATAATTAAAAAAGCAAGAATTATTCATCTCACTCTTTATTTTAATCACTATCTTTACCGACAAAATAATAAAAAACATCGGTTAAGGCGAACATTACCATGATTGAGATCAAAAATATAGTCAAGAGTTACGGGGAATTAAAAGTACTAAAAGGTATCGATCTCTCGATAAAAGAAAAAGAAATCGTCACCATTGTCGGGGCGAGCGGGGCGGGTAAAAGCACGCTGTTGCACATCTTGGGCACGCTGGACACCCCGGACGAGGGTGAGATTTTTTACGACTCGGTCAACGTGGCACGGCTTGCCCCGAACAAACTATCCGCATTTCGCAACAGCAACATCGGATTCGTCTTCCAGTTCCACCACCTGCTGCCGGAATTCACCGCACTAGAGAACGTGTGTATCCCGGCGTGGATAAAGGGTACAGGTAAAAAGGAAGCAGAGCAACAAGCCCTCGAGTTATTGAAAATGCTCGGGTTGGGCGACCGCACAACACACAAACCCAATCAACTCTCCGGGGGAGAACAACAGCGTGTATCCGTGGCACGAGCCCTTATCAATCATCCTCGCGTGATTCTTGCCGACGAGCCTTCCGGGAATCTCGATACCCGGACGAAAAACGAGTTGCACCAGCTTTTCTTCACCTTACGGAAAGAACTCGGACAAACTTTCGTCATCGTCACGCACGACACCGAATTGGCAACCATGTCGGACAGGCAGATAAAATTAAATGACGGTATGATTTGAGATTTCGCTCAATGTTCGTACATTTGCACCCTAATGAACAAAATATTTATTTATTAATTAAACCTTTCAATGAAATATACCGAAGAGTTAGACAAAGTGAGTTATTGTTTGGGACTAAGTTTCGCAAGTAATCTCCTTTCATCAGGTGTCAACACCATCAATCCGGAAGCCCTTCTAGATGCGCTGAAAACAGTTTACGCCGGTCAAATGCCGGAAATCACGCCGGAAGAAGCAAATAAAATCTTACAAGATTTCTTTACCAAATTGCAAGAAGACAGAGGTAGCGCCGCTAAAGAAGCCGGCGAGAAATTCTTGAACGAAAACAAAGGACAAGAAGGTGTAATCACTTTGCCTAGCGGATTGCAATACAAAGTAATCTCCAACGGCAACGGGGCTATCCCGAAAGCGAGCGATACGGTGAAATGCCACTACGAGGGACGTTTGATTAACGGAGCCGTGTTCGACTCTTCCTATCGCCGCGGAGAGCCTGCCGAATTCCCGGTAAACGGGGTGATTGCCGGATGGGTAGAAGCATTGCAATTGATGCCTGTCGGTTCAAAATGGCAACTATTCATTCCTTCCGACTTGGCTTACGGCGCTCACGGCGCAGGGCAAGCTATCGGTCCGAACGAAGCTTTGATTTTTGATATAGAATTACTAGATATAGTATAATTAAATTACGAAAAACTATGAACGCAAAAAATCTATTTTTAACTTTAGCGGTAGCCTCTTTAGGTTTGGCAAGCTGCTGCAATTCTAATACTCAAACCAGCGTTTCCATGAAGAACGAAAAAGATTCGGCAAGTTTCTACATGGGATGCTTCTACGGGAAAAACATGACACAAAGCGGTATGCAGGATCTGGATATGAATGCAGTGATCGCCGGTATGAATGCAGCCCTTCAGAATAAAGAAATTCCCAGTGACATGGAAATTCGCATGTTCCTGAACAAATACGCTCAAAAAGCCATGATGGCTAAAGCTGAACAAGCATTGAAAGACGGACAAAAATTCTTGGAAGAAAACGCTAAAAAAGACGGAGTGAAAACTACCGAGAGCGGTCTGCAATACAAAATCGAGAAAGAAGGTACAGGTGCAATGCCTGCTGACACGAGTGTAGTGAAAGTACATTACAAGGGTACTTTAATCAACGGAACTGAATTCGATTCTTCATACAAAAGAGGAGAGCCGACAGAATTCCCCGTTAACCGCGTAATCAAAGGTTGGACGGAAGCGTTGAAGATGATGCCCGTTGGTTCAAAATGGACTCTTTACATCCCGTCAAACTTGGCTTACGGACAAATGGGAACCCAAGGCGGACCTATCGGACCGAACGAGACTTTGATTTTCGAGGTTGAGTTATTAGACATCGTTACCCCGGAAGCTAAATAACGAAAAAACGTTAATATAAACAGCTATCAAGCCCAAGGATTCTTGGGCTTGTTTCTAATAAAAAAAGAGATGAATTACGAAGTTACCGGAAAATTAATTTACAAAGAAGCCACTCAAAAGATCAGCGATCGTTTCCAGAAGAGAGAATTCGTGATAGAAGTTGAAAACGAGAAGAACCCACAATGGAACGACTTCGTGAAGGTTCAATTAATCCAGGACAGGTGTGATCTATTGGAGAATATTCAATTGAACGAAAATATTAAAGTATATTTCAACCTTCGCGGAAGAAAATGGGAAAATAACGGACAAGTTTCCTATTTCACGAACCTCGAAGGATGGAGAATCGAAAAAATGCAGGAACAAGCTCCCGCGGCTGGTGCCCCGGTTCCGGAATACCGGGTAGAGGACATCCCTCCCATGCCGGAAGCAGACGATCTACCATTCTAAAAGATATTTTTATCTTGTGTTTGAGGGGAATTTTTACAGTTCCCCTCAAATAATATTATTATTCTTGATTCAAATACTTATATCCTGCACGCCCTTCTTTAAGGAAATTTAAAAATGAAATTGTATCACGACCAAAATGAGCGTTATTATGATATGTGGTCAACTTTCTCATACTAGGATCTATCATTACAATAAAAGAGCATAAATCATCAAAATAATAATCACATATCCAAGTACTTAATTTACCTTCTGTCTTAAAAATAGTATCATTGGGTAGTAATGATCTCATTACCGCATTCTCAATTTTTCGAGGACCTAATTTTATATCAACAAATAATCTACAACAAGATAGAGAATCTGCTATATAATTCCTTGTTAATCTACTTGTTTTCAATTGTTTAATTAAAAAAAACATCTATAGGAGATGAAAAGTTCGAAACCCATAGCAATATCGGTTTGTTCTCTCTTAAAGATTTTTCAATTGCGATATCTAAAGGATACCTACCCTTTTCCCAAGCTTTGTAAGTTTCACTAGATTGATATCCTTCAAAAAAGGAATGTCCTATTAGAAGTTACTCTCTTCCCCATGCAACTGGCAAAACAAATAAACATAGAACTTATTATTATCCATTTCATAACACAATCTTTATTTAGAATAAAAATAATAACTTGACTGACAAACTTCGCAAGAACACTTTGATTCATTGGCATAAACCTATATACCTTTACATTTAGTAGAGTAATACAATTTTTATTCCCGTGAAGAATAGTTATTTTCTATTTCTTTTGAGTTATATTTTTTTTGATAGAAATTAGAATAGCACAGTATTTTAATTCCAAAATAAGCACCAAATATTAACCAATAAAGATAACTAACAATTCTTGGTATTTCATTTTCATATATATAAAAATAGAAAACAATCAGCATAATTATTATGTACAAGTTTCTAATTGTTTTTCCCATATCTTTTGTTATAAACAATAGCCATTTCATTCTAGGCATTAGAACTAATTTATTATCTTCCTTTCTCTTCTCACGATGCGAAAAAATATAAGGGACAATATCAAAAGCTAGGCTTAAAAATAAGAAAACAAAAGAAATTGCCGTAATAATAACATACAATACTAAAGGAAAAATTTCTCTAGCAAAAAATATTAACGAGATACAAACACAAACTCCATTTATAATTATACTTTTAAAAATTTTCATTATTTATTTTTTTTGTTGTTTATTTTTTTCATTGTCATCTTCACCAAACCAAATTGTTTTTAATGCTTCCCAAAAACTATATTTCTTTTTCTGCTGAGAAGTTTTATTTGTATTTAAATTATCCAAAGAGTCTTCACACGATTTGTGCAAAAGTATCGCTAACATTATTCCTGTTGTAATTCGCATTCCTATACCTAATTTCTTATCACCGTTAGGATCTAAATTTCCTGTTGGGTCAGGTGAAGGGTAATTTGCATTAATACTATTCTGCATATTAACTATTGTTTGATTCAAGCGATCTTTTGCCTCTCTATCCTTCTTGTCTTGCCATTCTTTTCCCTCGTTTCGCATGTATTCTTCTGAGTATAACACACTCAAAGATTGTAACGTACTAGTCCAATAATCAACCAAATCTTCCGTGAGTTCAACACCATGCCTTTCAAAAGCCCTGTGTAGCGTATTTTCAACCGTAACTAAACCTAATCCTATTGAAACCATTTCCATCACACCTATTATGACTGTTGCAGCCCCAACAGGAATCGCTATTACAGGGAGTGGAAATTCACCATTTGGATCAATCCAGTGCAATGGATTATTAAATACATAACTATAAGGACTTATGAAATAAAATTTCTCTGCCCGTGGATCCACTCCAAACCATCTCCCCAAGCCACTATCATACATCCTCGCTCCGTAATCCAAGTAGTCCAAATCCCCCGTAATCTGCTCCTCCTTACTATTATAGTTATAACGATTTGCCGCTAGTTGTTGGAAATCACTTCTTACATGCTTTGCCCCGAAAGGATAGTAATCATTCCGCTCCTTCACCGTTCCGCTACCATCAACGATCACTCTCACACTACCCAAGTGATCTGTCAAGAAGTAATTTACCTCTGTTCCACCACCACTTGAAGCATTCGCTCGAATAACCCCACAACCAAAATTAGCTAATTCTAGCTGCAAGCCTGCGCTGCTATTCTTGTATGTCAAAGAACCAAGATAATCAAAACCGTTCGTTCCACCATCACGTACTCGTAACTTCGTCCCATCTGCGAGATAACTGTATTTCGCCTTCACCGTGCTACCGGTTTTGACTTCACTCAACAAATTTAATACATTATACGATAAATTCAAAGCTCGACGGCTATCATTTATCATGTTACCGTTCTTGTCATAAATGTAACTTCCAGCAGCAGTACTCCCCCTAGTATAAATATCACCTACCGGAGTTCCACTAACACTCTCTGTCAAAGTAGTCAACTGGTTGCCCGTGTATGTGTAAGAAAGATTATCCACCACTGTGGCACTTCCCGCCGTGCGTTGCAAAGTCTTGATGTTGCCATTACGATCATAAGTGATACCACGTTCCAAGTAACCGGCAGTCAATGCTACCCACGATGTGCCGCTTTTCTGTTTGCGAGTGCTAGCTGTCAATCGGTTCACCCCGTCATACGTGAACCCGTACATTGTTGCAGCACCCGTGCCGTGCTGCCACTCCCACTCGCTGATATTCCCATTCCAACGAGCGACGTTTCCCCCTACCGGGCTCTCGTAATATAATTTCATTTTGAATGGGGTACTTTCCTTGCTTGTCAACCACCCACGAGTATTATACGCCATAGTCACCTCCACGTTACCATGTTTCTGCTTGACAAGGCGTCCAACCGCATCATACGTGTAATTCTCGGTAGCAGGACTACCATTATTCAATTTCGCCGTGGAAGACAACAACCGTCCCCGATCGTCATACACGTTCACCTTCTCCAACACATCTGTCTGGCTCGCCGTGATCGAGTGACACTCTCGCTGTTGTAACACGTTCCCCATGAAATCATATTTCATGTCTATGCGACTCAGCCGACCGTGAAGGTTATCACTAACCGATTGGATCACTCGCCCCCGATCATCGTAATACGTCGTGGTCGTCAACCATGTACTCGTACCCAACACCCGAGTCTTCACGCTCGTCACCAGTCCTGTAACTCGTGTCCTGTAACTCGTTGAATAACCTGCCGTTGCCGAGAATGCTTTCACGGGCACATTCGCAGTAGCTTTATATGTATCATATAACGTGTACTGCAAAGCAGTTCTTGTCCCCGAAGGTATGTAGTTCTGACTTGCCGACACCGTCATCTGCAAGCTAGCATGAGTCATCGCACTTCCAAGTATCACCTCGCCCGTCTCTATCACTCGGTTTAGGTTATCGTACAGAGAGTAACTCCATTTATTTGCATTCACTGCTCGTTGTTTTCCATCCTGACTCATCACAAGTCGGTCTCGCTTATCGTAAACCATATAGATAGGATCACATCCGGGTAGACGTTTGATAATCATCCGTTTGAAATCATCATACTCGTAATAATACGCCAGTTGCTTCAACACGGTTTCACTCGTAGTGGTGCCTAATTGCAAGCTCGCCTCGGGAGAAAGTACATACCGGAGCAATCCTTGATCATCGTACACACTATACGTTTCCAGGCGATTGGTTCCTTCTATTTCTACCACGAGAATAACTTCTGCATCCCGATTAGTAAACATTTCCGATTTATTCCCATCCTCGTCTATTCGAGTCTCTTTTTGCAAAGTTCCAGCAGCATAATAAGTATTAGTAAATTGCAGAGCTCCCGAAGTAGTTACCTGGTAAATTTTGACCTCACTTCCAGTATTCATTCCATAAGTAATTGTAACCCCTTTCTCGTTCACATGCCAATTTTTGCCAGCTCCGGTTTGTTTCAATTTTCGATTTAAGGCACTATTATCATAATCCGTTTTAGTAAAAGCATAAGCAGCCTCACCTGTTCCATAAATATTCCAATTTGAAACACTCGTGGCATTTTCGTCGTAAGCACCATCATTTCCGGTTTTACTGTAAGGTAGATATTCTTTTTCTACCCGCCCTTGTACCCCGTACACATAAGGCAAAATAATATCAGCAGTTCCCCCGGGGGAACCGTTCACTTGGATATCTTGAAGTTTTCTCCCTAAACCATCAACATAAGTAATATCGGAAATCACTCGAGGGGCTACACTCATACCACTCGAATCAAGATAAGTTTTCTTCACCACAAAATTCTTAGTCACGGTAAAATTCTGTGTCAAAACAGACAACGCGGCATTGTTCATCCTTGGTAATAGGCTATCCCTCGTTTGCGTGGCTCTCGCCAAGTTCAATAAGAACAAAGTCAAAAACACGGATAAGTATAATATTTTCATTGTACTAGAATTAAATTAGTATTTCTATTTTGCATATTATCAATTCACGATAGTTAGATCGTTATACTCGTTCTCCTGCAAAAGATTACCAGATTGATCATAAATCTTAATAATCCTTCCTAACGAATCATATTCATACCGTTCCATTTGTCCTTGATGATTGAATTTACAAAAAAGCATTCCCATGGAATCATAAGAACAAGCTTCATACTCTACACCCACGGGAGCAAGTACGATGGTCGCATACTTGTTATCCGTAACATCAGGGACACGTACCTCTATTCGTACCACATTTTGATGATTATCAACCTGTGTCAAATCAATATCAACACTCACAAGTTTCCATACGTTGGGTGGTATCGGATAGCTCACGCTATAAGTACGTTTCTGTCCATCACGAAACACTAGATCATAATTCAATGTACATGTAGACATCCACATCCTGCTGTTGTTCTGAACGATACTCAATTGATAATTTCTATTTTCATTCACATTAATCACCAAATTCTGCGAATAGGTTAACCCGGCAATATCCTGTTTACCGTATAGCAATAGTGAAGACACGCTATTTTCATCCAAAACAGCACTTTCCGTGTTATACATCACATATTCAACCCATTCAATATAATTCGAAAAGTCAAGATCTAAATCGAGAGCCTCCATTCGATCAACAAAATCTTGATATTGTGCAAGGATATCCCAAATATCCTCCCCGTAAAGTATATTTTGTAACTCTAGAATTCTTGAATAATCCTTCCCGTTTAAAAGTAATCTTGCAAATTCATCGATATTTTGATAAAGAGAGCCTTTGAAAAACTCATCTCGTTTAACCTGACTTCTTCTACTATACATATCATTTCTCGCAACAAAATCAGAAAGAAAACTTATCAAATTAGTGTAACCCGACGGATAATACCCAATATCACCTGTAATCCCTGCTTTTTGTGCATACATTAATTGAGAAGCCCTATATTTGTCAATCGCATCAATATTACCAGATTCTACATTTGTAGCTTCTAAAATAACTCTGTCATTTCCTTTGTCAAAAACGACGGTATTCACCTCATTGGGTTTCTCTTTACTAACTAATCTCATCCACTTCCCGCATTGTTGGTAGGAACAAACCTGCTCTTGCCTATACAGACTCCTCGATTGACTGAATAAACTTGTCTCTTTTCCCGTTAAAAGAGGATTCCGAGCCACAGGAGATTTCATACTTATTGATAATTCTTCGAATGGAACATAAATTCTTCCAGAATTCGATGAAAGAGATTTATAAGTATTTACCGTTTCAGAAATCAAACAATTATTTGCATTTTTCTTGAGAAAATTCTGTTGTATGATCACCGGGGCAAATATATTATTTGCTTTCATTTCATCAATTACAGGATCGACATTATCCTGTATATCCAAAACACTTTTCACGATCTGCATTTTCTCGCTTCCATCACTACTTAAAGATACTATCCCTATCGGATTGCAGTGATTTGTTCCATACAAATAGGTCTCCTTATTCGTAAGAAAAGCATTTGCAGGTAGGGGATCATATAAATCATCTATCCGAGGCGTTCTCGTCGCTTGAGAAACTGATTCAAAATGATACTCTTGATGTTCCTTAGGTACTACCTTCCCCCCATAATATAATAAATATTTTTGATCCGGAATTCGAATATTAGTTCTCGGTTCCAGATTAGGAAGATAAATATCATTGTAAGGAATTATACCTCCTCGTATTCCATTATCCTTATACAGCTCAACTAAGTTTTTACTAAACTCAAGTCCTATTTTTTCGGCATCTATATAATACTCGTAAGGTTGCAATTGCCGGAAAAAATTTGAAAAAGAGAATGGACCATTTTGATCTATAAAACTAAGACTCTGATAAAAAGCGTAAGCATCGTTTATCATATTCGTATAATAAACATTTTTCTCCATCCAGACCATTTGTCCGTAAGTATCATAAATAATCTTTCCAATGGGCAATCCATACAACCAATAAGGATAATGCGTCGGAAACCTGTCATTATCAAGAATAGGTACAAAAAAATAACGCCCTATATTACCATTTCCTTCAAATTCCTCTCTCACGTAATGATAAAACAAGCCATTGTTTCCATCATTAATAATATTTACACCATTTTTTTGTATATCACTTCGCAATACATAATCTTGGAAATAACCATAATCCAACATAACACTTGAAGATAAACCGGTCCATGCAAGTATGCCTGTACCATTCCCGTACTCGTCCTGATAATAATATTTAATCTTATTTTGCTGCCCTAAGCCATTATCAATATTCAACGATTTAACCCGAATACCGGCATGTTTTTCTCCATACAACTCATTTGACTCGTAATCAATATTTATTTTAGCTCCGGAAGAAGTTTTAATCTGCTTTAAACTTAACGCTTTCACGTAAACAGAATCAATTGTTCTGTTCGAAAATGAATCTACTTCTACCCGTAACTGATTAAAATCTCCTCCAGGGAAAAGCACGTGAGAATAGGAACTAGCACTTAGAGAGAGCATTGTTCTAGTACGCATAGACCGTCCATTGTAATATCCCCAAATATCCTTACCACTCCTATCAACAGGTAAATCATAATAGTCAAATTCTTGAATTTGTGCCATCTGACTATCATTACCTGAAATTGTTATTTTGTTTAAAACCTCGTGTGAGTAGATTTTCGAAATATCAAAGCCGACCTTTGCAATCGTATCTCTTAAATATGACAAAAGAGTAATATCCTTTAAAATAGCATAACCAGAACGAGTTGTACCATCCATTACATGCGAATAATTTGTGTAATTAAATACCATGTCAAAATGATTTGAATAAACCCTTGACAAATATTTCATATATATTTTGTAACTTCCACTCATTGTAACAACTCTTGCTGGTACTATTTTTCGACCATTAAAAGCCAATATATAACACCTTTTTAACCATTCAAGTTCTGATACTAACAATTGAGCTGTAGCAGTATTTATATTTCTAGCTTTTCCTATAAGAGAATTGATTGCTTGAATTGCAGCATTACTTGACTCTCTTAAATACTGTAAATCAGTTGTCAACCCCATAATCTTACCCACTAAACTTGCTACATAAAGTCTTTCTTGATCAACCAGCTGATTTCTAAATTTATCCATCACATTCGCCTGTGCTTCAAGATTTAATTTTGCAGCATGTTCTCGAATAAGGGAAAGATTCAAATCAATCTCATCTTGATATTCCTCTAATGAAAAATTTAGATCTTCTTGAGAAATTCCGTACTCATATCCAGCCTTACTCATACCTCCATAAGAATTTCGATAATAAACTGGCGTATTAGACTCTGTTGTGTAACGGTCAATGTAAGAAAAATGAATGGTATCTGAATTCGGAATAATAATTTCATTTAAATACCAAGCGGAAATATAGCTTTGATTGACAATACTATTTCTAGAGACACCACTTTCCATCGTAATTTCTTGTGTTTCCTCTTTTTCCCCAAACACGTACTTTATTCCATTTTCATCCGTTATAATCCAACTGGAAATATTACCCTTATAATTATCCTCAATTTTAATATTTGTTTTTTCCAGTGGAACAGCTCTCACCTCACTCCTGTTTTTTTCTTCCAAAACAAAATTAATCCTTTGGTTTCCAAAAGTGGCAGTAAATATATCAGATTCTCCATCTTTTTTCCGAGTATTGACTAATTTCACCATAGTGTTGTCTATATCAGAAAACTGATTGTCAGCATATCCAATAAGAGTTACCTCATCTGCAAATCCACCTCGAATTGTTCTTGTCACAACTCCTCCACAAATTAAATTCCATCCCTCCCCACAAATACCAGACCAATCTTTCGATTTTATACCCATCGTCGAGTACGACAAGTATACCGGAACTTTATAAGCTCCAGAAGATAATTCCCATAAAGGTATCTTATAATTAAATATACCAGTACAATAATCTACACCGACATTTTTATTCTGAAGGTATCCTTGAGCCTGTTCACTCGGCGTTATTTCCTGAGCACACATTGCATTAATAATTAAAACAAACAAAATACTAAAAAACAATCTCTTCATATCAATTACTATTTATGTGATTCAAAAACTTATGCTATTTTTATAAACATCAAATAAAACTTTCCACACTACAATTATTAGTAACAAAACTAGAATTTATCAAAAATATTCCTTTAAAAGGAGATTTGCCATAGTGAATTATTCCAAAGTAATTACATTTTTTCACTATTTCATTTGGTTTAAATGAAAATAATTTCTTATAACATAGCGTCTTTAGATATTCTAATTTATTGTATATAAATCTTCAACATGTATCGCTTAAACAAATTATGCACATAAAATATTAATTCTTGTAGATTATTTTACATTGCAAAAAAAATTATTATCTTTAGCTAGATTAATTGAGTGTAGCGTTTGACTTTAAAAATTCATGGAATATGAAAAAAAGAATTGACATCTTATATGCTGAAAATAATAAAGAAATAGCAGAATCAACTAGAAGGAATTTATTCGATTATGGATTTCAGGTTAGGATAGCCTTCGATGGGAAGCAAACACAAAAGATGTTCTTCTCTCATATTCCGGATTTATTACTCCTTGAGATAGAGATTCCCGACATCAATGGATTAGAACTTGCACGAATCATCAGGAAAAAGGGATGCCAAACACCAATTATAATATATAGTTCACACATTAGTGCTACCTGTGAATTAGCAGCGATCAAAACAGGTGTTGACGACTGTATTCCTAAAAATATATTACCTGAATTATTGGCCTATAAACTCCAAAATATATATTATCGAATCTGTCAAAACAAAAAAAATCCTCAAGTACATTTTATATCGGAGAGAACAAAATACAATGCTTCAGCCAGTATACTCACAATAAACAACAAAATAATCCCGATGAAACCCATGGACGCAAAACTACTCCAATTACTATGTACAAAGATTCATGAAACAGCTTCTTTCAAATACTTGATGGAAGGATTATGGGGGACTAATTATAGCGGAAATAAAGATAATTGTTTACGAAAATGTGTAAATCAATTAAGAAAAACACTTGCGTCAGATCCATCCATAATTATAGATAACGTATACGCTGAAGGTTATCGCATTAGCACAAATTCACCAACATACACATAGAATCGCACACAT
Organism: Butyricimonas synergistica DSM 23225; assembly: GCF_000379665.1. Classification (GTDB taxonomy): domain Bacteria; phylum Bacteroidota; class Bacteroidia; order Bacteroidales; family Marinifilaceae; genus Butyricimonas; species Butyricimonas synergistica. Next base: position 173,483 of record NZ_KB903370.1, read on the forward strand.
CTCATTACTGTCCAAAACCCAACAATAATGAAAGCAACAATGTTGTAATAGAAAGAAATTTCAACTGTGAATCCAACTCACGCCCCTCCCCCCTGTACACGTTTTTCAAATGAATGCCTAGCAAGGGTAAGGCAATAACAAAAAGGTAAGCCATCCACCCGGCAGGATGCAGGAGCGTGTAAATAAACAGACAGGCTACAGCCGCAAGAATCAAGACGTAGTGATATATTTTAGCTCTTTTCACTCCAAGTATCACGGGTAAAGTACGTTTTCCACAAGTTGAATCATTCTCGATATCCCGGATATTATTCATATTCAACACTCCGGCAGATAGTAAACCGATAGCCGAAGCGGGAAACATGTATATCCACGGTAAGACACCCGCCATAGCAAAATAACTTCCCATCACGCTGACCAACCCGAAAAAGATAAACACGAAAAGATCACCTAGTCCCCTGTAACCGTACGCGTTATCTCCAACGGTATATTTAATTGCCGCCACGATAGAAGCACCTCCGGCGACAAACAAACTGATACTCTTCCAATTCAGTAAATCCCGAAATGCCTCGTGAATCAATAAACTCCCGGTAATCACGGCTATTCCCCCGACAACAATCATTGCCCGAATCATCTCTCTCCCGCTTAAAGCTCCGCTTTGCGCACTTCGGATAGGCCCCAGACGATGCTCGTTATCCGTCCCCTTGCTCAAGTCCCCGACTTCATTTGCTAAATTTGACAGTATTTGCAAAGCGGTAGCAGTCAACATCACCCATGCGAAAGTACTTATCTTAAAGTACCCGTCACTCGCCGCCAACAACGATCCCAACAGCACGCCGGACAAGGATAGCGGCAATGTTCTCAACCGAAAACTTGTAATATACGCCCGAACCTTAAACATGATTTTAGATTCCACAAAAAACACTTTTAATCGTAAATCATAAATCGTAATTCATAAATTATTTAGTTTCAGTTCCTTCTCCCCGATCATCACTTTATGTTGCTTGAACAATCCCCCGACGGCTTTCTTGTAATTTTTCTTGCTACAACCGAAAAGTTGATAAATCTCCGCCGGATCGCTTTTATCGGACACTTGAAGTACTCCGCCATTCTCTTCCAGTTTCTTCAAGATTATCGCTGACAAACGATCGACCTGCTCGTGCCCGTCATTTTTCTGCAATATACAGTCGATCTTACCGTCTTCCCGAACTTGCTTGATATATCCCGTCACGTGTTGTCCGATAGACAAGGGTTGGAATATCTCGTTCCGGTAAATAACAGCTTCATGGCTTCCGTTCACGATCACGTTATATCCTAAATCCGTTCGACGGGCAATGATCAACTGCACTTCCTCGCCGGGTTTATAATCTGCCGGAGTTTTATCCAGAAACCGATTCAATCGCGTCGAAGCCACGATACGATCCGTCGTCTTATCCACGTACACGTAAACCAGATACTCTCTTCCCACTTGCATTTCTTCCCGTTGTTCACGGAACGGCACCAGTAAATCCTTGCGTAATCCCCAATCGAGAAACGCTCCCACGCAGCTCGTTCCCACCACTTTCATCAAGGCAAAATCGCCCACGACTGCCTTAGGCTTCGTCATCGTGGCTATGACCCGGTCTTCCGAATCAAAATAAATAAACACGTTCAACTCGTCGCCTTCCTTGCATTCGGCAGGCGCAGTTTCTTTCGGCAATAAAATCTCACCCCAATACTCTCCACCGTCCAAATAAACCCCGAAATCGACAGTCTTCACGACCTTCAATATATTGTATTCTCCTAACTTTATCATATTCTGTAATTTTTGGGGCAAAGATAAGGAATATATCCGGAAATTTGCATAAAATTATTCCTGCATCTTGTACACGCTTGGGGATACACCCGCTTGCTTTTTAAAGTACTTCCCGAAAAACGATTGATCGGAGAAATTCAAATAATAAGCGATTTGCTGGATACTCATATCCGAGTATTTAAGCAGATTCTTCGCCTCCAACACCACGTACTCGTCAATCCACTCGGCAGCCGAACGACCGCTGACTTTCTTAATCAAGGTAGTCAGATATTTGGGTGTCAGGTTCAGACGGGAAGCATAAAAACCGACGGAACGCTCTGACCGGTAATGCTCCATGAGCAAAGACAGGAACATTTTGAAATATTCCTCACCATGCTTCTGGCTCTCGGGATTATTAGACAATTTCATCAGGAAATAATCGATAAAGATATTCAACACCTTGTATGCCGCGGAATAAATCAGCGTCTTCACCAAATCGTGATAATACGGTTTGGAAGAGGAATTCACAATTTCCGATGCCGCCTTCGCCAATAAATCCTGCAAAAAAGCACTCTCCGCCGGGGATAAATCGATCAAGACCATCTCCTGCATATGCGGGTAAAAAGGAAGAATCCGCTTCACGTCGATTGTCAAGTTCTTCAAAAACTCTTCCTCGAGGATAATCACTTCCAAGCGGCAGGCAGTAGCAGATTTTAACTGAACAATCGTACCGGAATGACAAAAAAATAAGGTATTTTTCTTGATCTCGCAGGAATTCAAATTACAAGTCAACGAAACTTCCCCTTCGGAACAAATGACCAACACGAAAGCATTGATACGACAAGGATATTTAAACAATTCTATTCCATCCCCCGGGTCACACGACACGATAAAACACTCCCGGTTATACAATGCTCCCACTTGAGTAAGGTCGTTTACCGCTAACAATTTTTCCAACGAGAAACTCCCGATTTGATTCTGTTCCATCTCTAATTTCTTTTTCTGACAAAAGTAAAAGATTTATTTAGATAATCTCCCCGTGAAAGATCAAAATGCGACGAATTGACCAATCGTACCATAAAAACAACCTTTATAAATCGATGCCGAAGAGAGAATTTTGTAGCGGAAATAAAACGAAAAATCATGACACAATTTATCAAACGAACCTCGCAATGCTATTGGCTTGCTATCATTACGATTCTCACGGGTTGTTCCGACCGGAAAGCCGCCACGAACCCAGAACCTAAAAAAGTGGTGACCGAAGTCGTTGTCTCCTCCGAGAATATCATGCAACGTTCTTACGTGGGTGTGATCGAAGAAGAAGCCGGGGCTTCCATCAGTTTCGGGATAGGCGGAAAAATTGAACAAATACACGTCCGGGAAGGAGAAGCCGTGCAAAAAGGAAAACTGTTGGCACAATTAAACGACGCTTCGGCCAAAGACCTTCTGGATGCGGCTTCAGCCACGCTCGAACAAGCCAAGGACGGCTACGTCCGATTAAAACAAATGTACGAGGGGGAAAGCCTGCCGGAAATAAAAATGGTGGAAATAAACACGAAACTGCAACAAGCACAGTCCACATACAATATTGCCTGCAAGAATCACGAAGATTGTATGCTCGTCGCCCCCTTCGACGGCGTAATCGGGAAGAAAATCTTTTCCGTGGGGGAAACCGCCATTCCGGGACAACCCGTGTTCACGTTACTGCAAATAAATCACGTGAAAGCCAAATTTGCCGTACCCGAAACGGAAATATCCGGGCTGACCGCTTCTTGCCGTTCACAGGTGCAGGTGGCAGCATTAAATAACCGGAAATACGAGGGCGAAAACCTTGAAAAAGGAATTGTCGCCAATCCCGTGACCCGAACTTACGACACCCGGGTTGTCCTGCCGAATCCCGACAAGGAATTATTACCGGGGATGGTTTGCTCCGTCGCCGTATTTACAGACAATGATGCGCGGATAACGGTTCCGTTGACTGCCGTACAACGGGATGCAGACGGACTATCTTTCGTGTGGAAGGTTTCAGAGAACAACACGGCACTCCGCGCTCCCGTCACGATCGGTACTCCTATTGGCAACCGAATAACGATCGTTCATGGCCTGACGGTAGGCGAACGCATCATCACGGAAGGGTATCAAAAAATAAGCGAAGGCAATAAAATCATATTCTAATGAAAAAGAAATTCAATTTTGTCCGTTGGGCAATGGAAAATTACCGGATCTCCATGCTGATTGTTATCCTTTTGTTTATTTTCGGCATACTCGGCATTAACAAGATGCCCAAGCAGGAATTCCCGGAATTTACCGTTCGGCAGGGTGTCGTGGTAGGCGTGTACCCCGGAGCATCGGTCAACGAGGTCGAAGAACAACTGACCAAACCGCTGGAACGGTTCCTGTTCACGTATAAAGAAGTAAAACGAGCCAAAACAATCTCCACCTCCCAACACGGAATGTGCTATGTCATGGTAGAATTGAACGATGATATAAATAACAAGGACGAGGTATGGTCTAAGATCAAACACGGGCTTTCCCTGTTTAAATCTCAATTGCCATCGGGGGTACTGGCTGTCATCGCTAATGACGATTTCGGTGATACTTCTGCCCTGCTGATTGCCGTCGAATCTGACAAACGTTCCTACCGGGAACTGCAAACCTACGTCGACGATCTAAGCGACCGCCTCCGCCAGGTAGAATCCGTATCGAATATCCGTCCCTACGGCATCGTAAAAGAACAAATCACGATTCATGTAGACCAGGAGCGAATGGCTGCCTATGGCATCAACGAGAAAATACTGTCGGGCATCCTGTTCTCGCAAGGATTCACGACAAGTGGCGGTTCACTTGAAAACGACGACATGAATATCCCGTTGCACCTCGCTCCCGCGCTGAGCAGTGAAGAAGAAGTAGCTAACCAAATCATCTACTCCGATCCACAAAACAACGTTGTCCGCATCAAAGATATAGCCCGTGTCACCCGTGAATACGACGCTTCCGAAAGTCATATCAAAAATAACGGGCATCCCTGCGTGATCCTTTCCCTTGAAATGCGAGGCGGATTCGATATCGTGGAATACGGGAAAAACGTGGATAAGGTACTCGACAATTACCGGGAACAGGTGTTGCCCGACGACGTATCTATCAGCCGCATAGCCGATCAAGCAAAAGTAGTCGGGGAGTCCGTTTCCTCCTTCCTGCACGAGCTAATCATCGCTATCGTGATTATTATTCTGGTTATGATGATTTTATTCCCCTTTCGTTCCGCCCTCGTCGCGGCAATCACGATTCCTTTCGCCACATTCATTTCCGTGGGTATCATGTATATATGCGGCATACCCTTGAACACGGTAACTCTGGCAGCGCTTATCGTGGTACTGGGAATGATCGTGGACGACTCCATCGTCATCATCGACGGCTATCTGGATTATCTTAACAAAGGATATTCACGCTGGCACGCCGCTATCAAGAGTGCCAACCAATATTTCCTGCCGATGTTGCTGGCGACAGCTTGTATTTGCGCTATATTCTTCCCGATATTGTTCACGCTGACGGGACAGATCGGAGATTTCGTGACTTATTTCCCCTGGACGATCACCATCAACCTGATGGTTTCGCTGGTACTCGCCGTCACGATCATCCCGTTGCTGAACACGTGGATTATTCGGAAAAGATATATCAAGACCAACAAAAAAAGCCTTACCGATCACGTGCAGAGACTCTACGAACGAGTGTTGGTATGGACCTTCCGCCACCCGTGGATCACCATCGGTTCGGGCGTGGCATCCGTTCTGATCGCGATAATGATCGTTCCCCTGTTGCAATATCGGATGTTTCCGGTAGCTGACCGGGATCAATTTGCCGTGGAGATATACCTGGCAGAAGGAACACCTTTATCCCGCACGGAACAAGTTGCCGATTCTGTGTATTCCTTGCTCAAAGCGGACAAACGTGTCACTTCCATCACCTCCTTTATCGGTTGTTCCTCCCCGCGTTTCCAAACTTCATACGCCCCGCAGATGCCGGCAAAGAATTACGCGCAGTTTATCGTGAACACCACCTCCATCAAGGATACCGAGGACATTTTGGATAAATACACGAATCAATACGCCGATTTATTCCCCGACGCTTACGTGAAATTCAAACAGCTGGATTTCCAAGTCGTACCGGAATTGGAATTTCGCTTCCAGGGAGAGAATATCGATTCTTTACACCGGGCTGCCAATATCTTAATAGATCACTTGCGCACCATGCCGGAACTGGCACATGTCTACACGAATTACGACATTCCCCGTCCCGTGATGGAAATCACGCTTGATCCCGTTGCCGCTTCCCAGCTGGGAATCACCCGCTCCTCGATGGCACTCAACCTTTCGATAGCCACCGCGGGCATACCGATCGGTTCCGTGTGGGAAGGAGATTACGCACTTCCGGTTGTCATGAAAAACGCCCGTAAAGACAGCCTTACGGCACAGAATATCAAAGACCTTTACCTCCCGGCTACAACCTCTCCGACATCTGTTCCGACACGCCAGATAGCAAGCGTCAAGCCCGTGTGGCACGAGAGTAAAATCGTGCATCGCAACGGTACGCGTTGCCTTTCCGTGATAGCCGACCAGCGGAGGGGTGAAAATACATTGGAAACCCTAAGCAAAATTAACAAAGCGATAGCCGGGGAATTGCAAGGACAATTCCCCGCGGGATTGACCCCGGAAGTCGGCGGAGAATACGAATATGATATGGAAACCCTTCCTCCCATCATGTCCGGCTTGGGGATCGCAATGGTCATCATATTCTTTTTCATCTTGATTAGTTTCCGAAAATTCGGGATTACCGCCGTAGCCATGCTCTCCATGTCGTTGAGCCTGTTCGGTGCTATGATCGGGCTATGGATTGCCGGTAAAACGATTAGTATTACTTCCGTGTTCGGATTTATCACACTGCTGGGAATGATCGTGCGAAACGTTATACTGATGTATCAACACGCAGAAGACCGCCGTATAAATCATCGTGAATCCGCACGTGAGGCAGCATATGACGCGGGCAAACGGCGCATGGTTCCCATATTCCTGACAACAGCAACCACTGCCACGGGAGTAATCACCATGATCGTCAGCAACAGCACCTTCTGGACGCCCGTGGGAGTTACCATTTTCGCGGGAGGTATCGGTTCCCTGCTACTGGTCATCACCATCCTCCCCGTGGTGTACTGGAAACTCTATTCAAAAAACGATAAACGATTGAAATCATGAAACATATCTACCTTTTACTATTCTGCATGGTATTCCTGCCTTTTATGACACGTGCTCAAGTGTACACGCTGGAAGAGTGCCTCACCGCCGCACTCGAGAAAAATAACAAGATTAAAAACAGCCTGCTGGAAATGGAAATGGCTCGGCAAACCCGTAAAGAGGCTTTTACCTTTTATTTTCCGCAAGTTTCCGCATCGGGGATGGCGTTTCAAGGTAGCCGCAACTTGTTGCAGGCAGACTTGGATCTTTTCGGTATAGCAAATGTACCTTTATCTTTCATTAAAAAAGGAGTATTCGCGACAGCCACAGCCGTACAACCTGTTTTCGCCGGACTGCAAATCATCAATGGCAACAAGCTGGCAAAATTAGGCGAAGATGTCAGTGTGCTGCAACATCGTTTGACGGAGAACGAAGTAAAACAAAAAACCGTGGAATACTACTGGCTGATTGCCACGCTGAATAACAATCTCTCCACTCTCGACGTTGTAGACAAATTACTAACAGAAATTTATCGGCAAGTAGAATTAGCCGTTAAAACCGGACTCACAACCCGGAATGATTTGCTACGAGTCGAACTCCGGCAACAAGAAATCGCCAGCCAACGCCTGAGAGTCGAAAACGGTCTGCGAGTTTCAAAAATGGTGCTGGCACAATACATCGGGGCTGATTTCACTTCATTTGATATTGCCACGGATGAGTTCGTGCAACCCGAACCGCCCCTCGGCTATTACATCGCTCCACAGGATGCCGTACAACAACGGATTGAATACCTTCTGGCTCAAAAAAACGTGGATGCCCAAGGCTACCAAATCCGGATGGAGCGCAGCAAACATCTTCCCCAAATAGGTATCGGCGTGGGTCATGTCTACTACAATATTCTGAAAAAAGACGTGAACACGGAACTCGCCTTCGCCAGCGTATCCGTTCCCATCTCTTCCTGGTGGGGAGGTTCACACGTGATTAAAAAAGCCCGTGTAAAAAAGGAACAAGCCGAGAACGATCGCAAAAATGCAGAAGAATTACTCATGGTAGAAATCGAACAGCTATGGAGCGAACTCACGGAAGCCTACGCCCAAATCGAACTGGCACGGAAATCCATCGCTTCCTCCACCGAAAATCTACGGTTGAACAAACAACATTTCAGTGCCGGAACGTCCTCGTTGAGTGATTTATTGAATGCCGAAACCCTGTACACGGAAAGCTGCAATAATTACACCTCCGCCTGTGCCGAGTATCAAACCAAACTATCCAACTATCTGACACATACACGTCCTTGAGATTTGCCTTCGGCAAAGTTGCAGGTTACAGGTTGAGCCTTCGGCTCTGTAAGTTGAATATTCAACCGATATCAACTTGTAACCTGCAACTTGCCGAAGACAAATGCAACCTGCAACAGAGCCCACAGGACTCTCTCATTTAAACGCTTTCTCCGACAATCCCGGGGCGTTCAATTTTAGTTTATCAAAATATTCCGGAACCGGACGTCCCATTAATTTGTCTACATACATCTTGGCAAGATACTGCGACAACATGAACCCGTGTCCTCTCATCCCGACGAATAAGCCCAATTCGGGGTCTATAATATAGCGAGGTTCCGTGTAATATCCCGACCATGTAGCCTGTATGCTTACGCCTGCCAACTTAGGCATCCAATCCACGAAGAACTCACTGATAATCTCAATAAACTCCTTCGTGTTTAGAATCAAATTCTTGTCCGTCCGCAAAGCATCCACCCGCGGAGAAGCACACCCGATAATCTGTCCCGTGTGTACCAACTGTTGTCCGTACACGGCAGAGAATCCCTTGTACTCTTGGCGATCGATCAACATATCCAGACTATCTCCATTCTTACCCAACATCGGCAGGCGACGGGTGATAAATGCTTGATGGCGCACGGGATACAATCCGGCATGGATACCCAATCCCTCGCATATCTTACCAGCCCCGGCTCCCAAAGCATTCACGAACACATCTGTGCGGAACTCCACGTATTTCTTATCATGAGTCAATACCAGAATACTATAAGCAGACCCTTCCTTCATCACCTCGAGCACCTTGCAATCTTCCACAACACGCCCTCCCGCATGAATCCCCATGTTCCGAATCAAATCAACCACTTTACCCGGCGTAGCCTGCCAACAGTCATTCGTAATCAAAGCTCCTAGATAACGTTTGGATTTCGTGTCAAAATAGGGAGATATTTCCTTTTGGAAATTCTTCGGCTCTACCATATAAGCATCCGACCAAGCTCGGCTGGCATCCAAAGCCTCGAATGTAGCCTCGTCATGTGCCAGATTAATATATCGGGTTGTCTTGTAATCAATATTAGAAAGCCCCTGTAATTCCTTAAATATAGCGTGATTGTGTTCCGCGATCTCTGCCAGTTCCGGCAAAGAGAACGCCGTACGACCTCCGCCGATATTTCTCCACGACGAACCCCTGTCGGCATTCACAAGCACGGGATTCAATCCCGCTTCCGCCATATAACGGAACAACGCACTACCCGCAATACCGCCTCCGGCAATCAACGCACCGACCTCCACTTTCTTGAAATCGGAACGGTTAGCCACCCGGTACTCTTCCCCTCGCTTCGGCGGATACAACTCACCCAAGTTCAATTGATTGGACAACGGGGCTCTCGGCGTGGCATCTCCCACGATCTCGATTCCCTTTGCCCGCAAAGCTGTCTTCAAACGGGGAATACAACGTTTACCGCGACAGGGCCCCATCCCCAGACGAGTCGTGTGCTTGATCTCATCAATAGAAATAAACGTGCGGTCGCCCACGATTTTCATCACGTCATCCAAAGTCACGTCATCACAATGGCAAATAAACGTAACTCCCTTCTCATCCTTCAACAAAGGTTCTAGTTCCAAACATTCCGGGTAACGCTCTTTCAGCACAAAGCCTCTTACCTTTACCAACTCTTCGTCGTGAATATTCAATGCTTTCACCCGGGCAATATTCGTCTTATTCGGTTTGTGCAGAACTTTCTCGACAATTCCATCCCCTAACCTCTCTCCGTAATTATTCACGAGATAAACCACTTCTTTTTCCTTCACCTCGTACTCGATCGGCAGGAATAAACTGTCTTTCCGCAAATCATAACCGAAAATAGCCAATCCCGGACATTGATACACGCATTCCATACATCCAATACATTTGTCGTAATCCACGTGCGGTACCGTCGAAGTAGAACTCTTGGTGATCGCCCCATGCGGACAAGCAAATGAGCAAGGATTACAAGCAAAACCGTACAAACAATCCATTTGCACGAAGCCTCTCTTTCGCATACGCTCCGTATCCGGCAGACAGGGAGCTTCCAGTATCCGAACCGGATGCTGTTGCGCGTCGATATATTCTTTGGATAAAACTAAATAATCGTCATAACTCACCCGGGTACCCATATCCAGCATGATCTCCGTGGCTGCCTGTTTCCCTCGCAACACGGCACTCGTGCCTTCCCCGATACGCACGGCATCTCCGGCTGCATAGCAACGTTCGCCAAACACGGCACGTCCTTTCGTCAACAATTGATTATCTGGAATTAACCCGGTACAAATATTAATCACATCGATACCTTCCAAAATCCTTTCCGTACCCGGCACCGCTTTAAAATTCTCGCATTCGGCAATCACGGCTCCTTTTATTCCAGTATGGTCCTCATTCGGGATTGCTTTCAACAACACGTGCGAAGTCATAATAGGAATTGCCAACCGACGTACACGGTTTGCTTGAACGGGGAATCCTCCTTCTTTCGGCATCGCCTCGATAATCGCTTTCACGTTAGCACCTGCCTGCATTAACTGGTAAGAAGTCAAATACCCGATATTTCCGGCACCCACCGTCAGGACATTCTTCCCTAACAGTGTCAATTCATTATTCATCATTTTCTGCACTACCGCGGCAGTGTACACACCGGGCAGATCGTCATTCTCGAAAGCCGGCATAAACGGAACCGCACCCGTGGCAACAACCAGATACTCGGTATCCACGAAGAAAACCGTATCCGTTTCCAAATTCTTCACGGCGATCCGCTTTCCCTCCAAAACATCCCACACCGTGGAATTCAGATAGATTCCCTCCATATTCTCCCCCGCCAGCGTCTTGGCTATATCAAAACCACGCATACCGCCAAAACGTTTTTCCTTTTCGAAAAAAAAGAACTGGTGAGTCTGCATATTAAACTGCCCCCCGATCTTGTCGTTATTATCGATCACGATATTATCCACGCCATATTTATTAAATTCCTCCCGCACTGCCAATCCTGCCGGACCGGCTCCCACGATAACCACCGTGGTACGAAGGATTTTCCGGGTTTCCTGTCCATGCGCATCACAACGTTCGGGCATCTCCCCTTGTGCAAGTTCCCTCACCTCTTTCACCCCGTCCACTTTCGTTACACAAATACGCCGAACCTTACCGTCGACCAACATCTCACAAGCACCGCATTTCCCTATACCACAAGCCAACGAACGCCCCCGCCCGTCTATACTATGGCTATGCACGGGAAAACCCGCCTGATGTAATGCAGCCGCAATGGTATAACCACATTCTCCTTCTACTTTCTTTCCGTTAAAAGTGAACACCACTTTATTTCGTTTTGGCACATCCAGAATAGGATGCAAATTAATTTTCGACATAAGTATATTATTAGTTAGGTTATTAGATTCTTCTGCAATATAGAATATAGAACAAAAAAAAAAGCTGACAAAAGTCAGCTTTTCAAATTTATCACTCTTTTAACATTTAATTCTTCTCTCTGGAAAACGTAAATTTACCCTCTATTCCTTGCCCGTCCTTACTCAGACCGACAATCGTATCATCATCCACCAACACTCCGAACCAACTGTCTAATTCGTAATCTATCTCGTGTTCGGAATGAATAATATCAAATTCCTCGGCATCCAGTTTCACCTTATGTCCTTCCAACGATCCGATTAAAAACTCTTGCAACATATATGCGTCGTCATCATTCAACTTATCCGTAAAAATAATTCTTCCGGACAATTCATTCCCTTCCTGCTTCAAGAATAACTCTCCTTCGGCTACACCGTAACCGTAATCCTCCTTGTATTTCCACTTACCCGTTAAATCCACCTTAGTAATTTTAGATTATTTCCTGTTTCTTCGCCTCGTTCCAATACTCGTCCATTTCTTCCAACGTCATATCGTTCAATTTCTTTCCGGCTTCATTCGCCTTTTCCTCGATAAACGAAAAACGGCGGATAAACTTCCGGTTTGCCTTTTCCAGTGCATCTTCCGGATTAATCCCGTACAGACGTCCGGCATTAATCATGGCAAACATGAAATCACCGAATTCCTCTTCCATATGTTCTTGATCTGCTTTCGCCACTTCTACTTCCAACTCTCCAAGTTCTTCCCGCACTTTCAGCCACACGTCCTCCTTCTGGTGCCAATCAAAGCCAACTCCCCTCACTTTATCTTGTATCCGATAAGCCTTCACCAATGCAGGCAAGGCATCGGGTACCCCTTCCAACACCTTATGATGCCGTCCCTTTTCCTTCAATTTCAATTGCTCCCAGTTACGACTCACGTCATCCTCGTTCTCAACCTTCACATCCCCGTATATATGAGGATGCCGGTAACGCAACTTCGCACAAATCTCTTCCAGCACCCCGGTAATATCAAATTCGCCTTTCTCCTCGCCGATCACAGCATAAAAAACAATATGCATAAGTAAATCCCCCAACTCCTTTTTCACCTCCTGCATATCCCCCTTTACGATGGCATCACCCAACTCGTACACCTCCTCCACGGTCAACGTCCGCAATGACTCTAACGTCTGTTTATGATCCCACGGGCACTTTTCCCGCAGTGTCGACATTATATCTAATAACTCGGCGAAAGCCTCTTCTTGTTTACTAAAATCCTTCTCCATGTTTAACTTCACGCTAATGAAAAATTTTCAATTCTCAACTTTTAATTTTCAATTGTTTTCCCTACTTTGCACCTGCAAAAATAAGCTATTTATTTTAAGTTTCATGATAGAGAAAAGAATAAGTATTGGAAACATTGATCCGATTGACTTTTACGGCATTAACAACGCAAAATTCATCACGTTAAAAGAATTTTTTCCAAAATTGAAAATCACAGCCCGGGGGGATGAAATCATTATTCAGGGAGAAGAAAGTGATATTAACGTCCTCGTGGCAAAAATTAATGCCCTCTTGGAACATTATAATAAATACAATATGCTCACGATAGCCAACCTCAAAAGAATCATTCTTGAGGATGAAATCGTAGAGGACCCTGAAGACCCGGCATCCATCATTGTTTTCGGAAACAACGGGAAAACCATTCGTGCCAGAACGGCAAATCAGCGAAAATTGGTTGATTTAGAGAGGACGAACGATTTACTTTTTGCCACGGGACCTGCCGGATCGGGAAAAACCTATACAGCAATAGCACTAGCTGTCAAATCCTTGCGTAACAAAGAAGTAAAACGCATCATACTCAGCCGCCCCGCCGTGGAAGCCGGCGAAAGCCTAGGATTTCTGCCGGGTGACATGAAAGAAAAAGTAGACCCCTACTTGCAACCCTTGTACGATGCTCTTTCCGATATGATACCACCCAAGAAACTCTCGGAATACTTGGAAACGGAAATCATACAGATTGCCCCGCTGGCGTACATGAGGGGACGCACCCTGAATGATGCTTTCGTTATTCTCGACGAAGCCCAGAATACGACAAAGAACCAATTAAAAATGTTCCTGACACGTATGGGTGTCAATGCCAAATTTGTAGTCACGGGTGACATGAGTCAAATCGACCTGCCCCGGCACAGCGACTCGGGACTTATCCATGCTTTCAAATTACTGCATGGCATCAAGGGCATCGCCTTTGTCGAGTTCGACACAAGTGACATCGTGCGCCACAGGCTGGTAAAGGACATTGTCAACGCATATAATAACGAAGAAAAAACTAAATAACGGATCTTAAAGCAAATAACATGGAAGCGATTGTAAAAACAAATTTCAAATTTCCGAAACAGAAGGATGAATACGTCGGCAAAGTACGTGACGTGTATAACATCAACGACGAATACCTCGTTATGCTGGTATCCGACAGAATTTCCGCTTTCGACGTGGTACTCCCGAAAGGAATACCTTACAAAGGACAAATCTTAAACCAGATTGCCGCAAAATTTCTGGATGCGACAGCAGACATCGTGCCGAACTGGAAAATAGCCACACCCGATCCGATGGTAACCATTGGTCACAGATGCGAGCCTTTCAAAGTTGAAATGGTCATCCGTGGTTATTTGGCAGGAAGCGCATGGAGAGAATACAAAGCCGGAAACAGAACCCTTTGCGGTTTGCCTTTACCTGAAGGTATGGTAGAGAATCAAAAATTCCCGACGCCACTCGTTACCCCGACCACCAAAGCAATGGAAGGACATGACGAGAATATCTCTAAAGAGGAAATCATCGCTTCCGGATTGGTAAGTAAAGAAGATTACGAGGCTATCGAGAAATACACCCTTGCCCTTTTCCAAAGAGGTACTGAAATTGCAGCTAAAATGGGATTGATTCTAGTAGATACCAAATACGAGTTCGGTAAAAAAGACGGTAAGATCTATTTGATCGACGAAATACATACGCCGGACTCTTCTCGTTATTTCTACGCAGAAGGTTACGAAGAACGTCTTGCCAAAGGGGAAAAACAACGCCAATTATCCAAAGAATTCGTACGCGAATGGTTAATGGAAAATGGTTTCCAAGGAAAAGCCGGTCAGCAAGTACCTGAAATGACCCCGGAAGTGGTAAACAATATTACCGATCGTTACATTGAATTGTACGAACATATCACCGGAACGAAATTCGTGAAAGCAGAGAACACCAACGTTCTCGCCCGTATCGAAAAGAACGTGAACGACTGCCTTGCCTCGTTATTGAAATAAACAAAAAGCCCGCTCACGAGCGGGCTTTTATTTTACTTTGCCATCTCCTCCGCTAACTTCATAGCTTCATACCCGTTCAACATTCCCCCGCTAATACTCATATCACTGAATTTAAGAGGAATCCGGACAAGCTTACACGTCTGGTTACAAGGAGTTACAGTCTTCATTAAAATGTCTTTCACTTGAGCCGCTGTCAAACTCGGGTAATACATACGAATAAGAGCTGCAACACCCGCACATACCGGAGATGCCATACTTGTCCCTGATTGTTGAGCATAGCCACCCGGCACCTGGCTATATATGTTATGACCGGGAGCGAACAAATCAACCGACTTCTTTCCGTAATTGGAAAAAATCACCAACTTGTTATTCTTATCTACAGCTCTCAAATTAGACCCGTGTGCCCCGACACATATATAACAAGCCTGTGTTTCCGGTTTGGAGGGGCGTCCGGGATAAACGTTCACTTGATCTATATTCTTACTATTATTCCCGGCTGCACGTACAATCAAAACATCATGAGCAGCCGCATAATCCATCGCTTCTTCTATCCATTTTTGCGTACTGCTAAGAGCTGTATATTTCCCGAAGCTCATGTTTATCACCTTCGCCCCGTTATCCACAGCATAACGAATCGCTAAAGCAATATCTTTATCTTCCTCGTCGCCCCCGGGAGGCACCACTTGCAACAACATAATCTGTACCCCCTGGGCAATACCGTACACCCCCGAATTGGGCT
This sequence comes from Butyricimonas synergistica DSM 23225, assembly GCF_000379665.1. GTDB lineage: Bacteria > Bacteroidota > Bacteroidia > Bacteroidales > Marinifilaceae > Butyricimonas > Butyricimonas synergistica. The sequence continues at coordinate 189,166 of NZ_KB903370.1, forward strand.
CCTGTACACCTCCAATCGTGGAAGCGACGTGAGTACCATGCTTGCTACACGAGGCTATCGGGAAATAAGGATGACCATATTTTCGATCGTTCATATCATAAGGATCGTCCCCTATCACTTTACGAATATCAAAAGCAATTGTAAATAACTCTTTGTCCGACTCTATTGTCCGCAGAAGGATGCGTTCCTTCGTGAGAATCTTTTCCACTGTATCCGGCTCTACCCGGGGCAATGGCTTCCCGGCTTTAAGCATTTCTATTTTCTCCTCGTTCGTCAATACCGGCTCAGTGGCTTTTCGAACCATATGCTCCTTATACGCCTTTTTAAACCAAGCTTGCTTCTTGATTCGCTTGATCTCTTTCAATTTCTCTTGCGCCTCTATACTCTCTCGTTCGTATTCAACTTTTCTGATACCATAAGTACGATATAATGAAACAAACAAATCCCGTTCCTCCTGGGACATCTTTCTCATATCGCCTTTGTAAGTCTTCAGCAGCCAACTATACGTGCGCAATTCTTCAGGGACACCCCGAGATTGGGAATCTCCATCCCGGGTTCCCATGAAATTCCACCCGTGAATATCATCCGTGTAACCGTTATGGTCATCATCTTTTCCATTTCCGACAATTTCTCCCAGGTTACGCCATAACACGGGACGTAACATTTGTGCTGTCGTGTCAAATCCCGAATCGATCACGGCAACAATCAGGGATGCGGGCTTCTTTCCCGGTAACAATTCCTTGTAAATACGATGTACCCCGGTTCCGAACATACTGTCCTGCTCGACATCCCGCAAGAACCAATCTAAAGGATAGCTTTCCCTTTGTGCCTTACTTATTTCCGGCAACACGAAAAGCATCAAGAACGCCAACAATTTCATTTTATTCATCATTCCACTTTTAAATATTATCTTGATATTCCCCAAAACACCTCGTCAATAATCTTTAATCTTCCAATCGTTCCAATAATCCTTCCACGGCATCTTCCAGCAAATCCAACACCAGTTCAAATCCCGCATCCCCTCCATAATAAGGATCGGGCACACTATCCCGATAAGAAAAACGCTGACAGAAATCCGTCATCTTGTAAATCTTCTCCCTCTCTTCTTTCGTACTTGCCATCCGTCGCAAATCCCGTACATTCTGATCGTCCATTCCGATAATCATATCAAAGTTCTCGAAATCCGCATCAGGATAAAACTTTCGCGACAAACTGGTTAACTCGTACCCCCTCCGGATTGCGTGCCGCTGCATACGTTCATCTGCTGGGTCCCCCGAATGATAACCACTAATACCAGCCGAATCAATATAAAACTGTTCCTCCATTCCCCTCTCCTTCACGTAATGCTTCATAATTGCCTCGGCGCTAGGAGAACGGCATATATTTCCCAAACAAATAAATAATATCCTTCTTTTCATACCAACTCGTTTAAAAATAAAAGGTTTATAAAGTTCATAAAGCAGAACGGACACCCGTAACTTTACAAACTTTATAAACCTTATAAACTTTAAGAACTCAATTAAACAAGGAATCTACAAACTCTTCCCGGTTAAATACTTGTAGATCATCTATCTTTTCCCCTATACCGATATATTTTACCGGAATCTTAAATTGATCCGAAATACCTATAACGACTCCCCCTTTTGCAGTACCGTCCAATTTCGTGATTGCCAAAGCATTCACCTCCGTTGCCAGAGTAAACTGTTTAGCTTGTTCATATGCATTCTGCCCGGTAGACCCGTCAAGGACAAGCAATATTTCGTGCGGGGCATCAGGGATAACCTTTTGCATCACTTTCTTGATCTTGGTCAACTCGTTCATCAAATTAATTTTATTATGAAGCCGACCTGCTGTATCAATCAACACGATATCTGCATTTTCCGCTTTTGCTTTGCTCAAAGTGTCAAACGCCACGGATGCAGGGTCAGCACCCATCCCTTGTTTCACGATAGGCACCCCGACACGCTCTGCCCAAATCACCAATTGATCGACAGCCGCAGCTCTAAAAGTATCAGCGGCACCCAAGACAACCGACTTCCCGGCAGCTTTAAATTTATGTGCCAACTTCCCGATTGTCGTCGTTTTCCCAACACCATTCACCCCGACAACCATAATCACGTAAGGTCCGTGTCCTTCAGGCAAACTCAAAGAATCATAATCCGTCGAATTGTTTTCTTTTAACAAATCAACAATCTCTTCTTTCAAAACCCGATTCAACTCGTCCGTACCTATATACTTGTCACGTTGTACTCTTTTTTCTATCCTATCTATAATGCGAAGAGTCGTATCTACACCCACGTCAGAAGTAATTAATACTTCCTCCAAATTATCCAGCACTTCGTCATCAACCTTTGATTTTCCGACAATTGCCCTGGATAACTTTTTGAATACACTCTCTTTTGTTTTCTCTAACCCTTTGTCAAGGCTTTCTTTCTTCTTGCTATTAAATAAACCAAATAATGCCATTTCCACGTAAATTGATTCAGAGCACTAAGATAGGAAAATAAATTGAAAATTGAGAATTGAAAATTGAAAATGATTCGGATACTATAAAGATAAAAAAAGAGCGAGTCATTTGAACTCGCTCTCTCTAAATTTGGCATCGACCTACTCTCCCACCTTTCGGCAGTACCATCGGCGCTAACGGGCTTAACTTCTCTGTTCGGGATGGGAAGAGGTGGATCACCGTCGCTATAGACACCGTTTAATACCATTCAAAGTCGTTTCCAACTCACGTCACTCCAGCGTGGCACTCTTGCCAACCGTGACAAATATCTTTAAAGTCCATTATTCATTCATGCCTTCAAGCGATTGTTTTGACAATCGCTTGGAACGTTAATCGAATCAT
>NZ_KB903371.1 GCF_000379665.1 Butyricimonas synergistica DSM 23225
AAACAAAGATATATTATTAGGAACAGCTATAGGTGATGCTTTAGGATTGCCAGTTCAATTTTTAGATAGAGAAGTTATAGCAAAAAATCCAGTTACGACAATGGAGGGACTCGATCAGTTTAATATACCAGCAGGTACATGGTCTGATAATACTTCTTTATCCTTTTGTCTAGCAGAATCCCTCTGTAATGGTTATGACCTAAATGATATTATCAACAAGTTCACGAAATGGATGTATGAAGACTATTGGACACCAGCTAACGAAACATTTGATATAAACTATATAAATTATTTTGCCATTGTAAATTTAAGAAATAATGGATCTCCACATGTAACAGGGATAGACAATAAACGAGGTAACCGTGACGGATCACTCATGAGGATTCTTCCACTAGTACCTTATATCCTTAACATGGAGGAAGAAAATAGATTTAGGATAATAAAAGAAATTTCCTCGTTAACCTACAGGCACTCAGGAAGTATTTTAGCCTGTATCGCATTATGTGAATTTGCCATACAGTATATCAACCTCCAATTAGTAGAGGAAGCCTACCAAGCTATGCAGCAAACAATACTACAACTTCTGAAAAAGGAGATGTTTATTGAAGAAGATATTCCTTTTAAAAGGTTAGTAGGCTTATCTTATGAAGAATTTAAAGCTATTGAATTGAAGGATATTCATTCTACAGAATATGTTATAGATACACTAGAAGCCAGTTTATGGTGCATCTTCAATACTACTAACTATAAAGATGCTGTTTTAAAGGCTGTAAATTTAGGTGATGACACTGATACAGTTGGAGCGATTACAGGAGGATTAGCAGGGATTATATACGGTTATGATACTATTCCTTCTGAATGGTTGGAGGTATTAGCAAAAAAAGATGATATTATTGAATTAGCTGATAAACTGGATTCAATAATGAAATAACAGTTTTAATACAATCATACATATAGGGTTTACTTCAAGAGAGGTAAGCCCTTTTTATTTGTGGAATGTACACTTTCTATATTAGTGAACGTTTCTCTTATTATCAATCACTTACAATTTAGGGCTATTTTCTGGCTCTACAAAATATTCACTTACATATTTAATCTTATAAATTTGAACGTTATGAGTTTGAAGTATTCTAACACCACGGCAGACCGTCTGGATTGGGCTGATATGCTTAATCTAACTAGAAAACTAATACAGGACGGGAATTATAAAATCGCTTTGTTTATCACGCTAGGTTCTTTCTGGGGATTACGTGTGTATGACATGAAGCAACTCACTTGGTTGTTGATTCTGGATAAGGATGAAATCATCATCACGGAGCACAAAACGGAGAAGAAAAGGACTATTCCCATTTCTCCACAACTAAAGAAGTTCATCACGGATTGTTACAACCACATTAACCCCGTTTGCCTTAATTCTCCTGTCTTTCTAAGCCAGAAGAAAACCGTTTACTCCACCCAACAGCTAAACAGGATTCTAAAGCAGATAAAGACTAAGTACAGGGTAAACGTCAAAAATTTCTCCTGTCATAGTTTACGCAAGACTTTTGGGAGGCAGGTTTACAACCAGAATCCAGAGAATGCGGAAAGGGCTTTAGTTATGCTTATGGATATGTTTAACCATTCCTCTTTGGCTATCACAAGACGGTATATTGGATTGAGGCAGGAAGAGGTTGCGCAGACTTATGAATCTTTGTCATTCTAGTAAAAAGCCTATTCCTTCAATTTAGAGGGGATAGGCTTTAATTTTAATAGATATATTATATTTATTCTTCACGTTTCATTTTTAAGTTTTCATTATACTGTTTTCGATATGAATAGTCTATTCTTAATGATCTTAGTTCTGCAATTTCACTTTTTAGATATTCTTGAATAGTTATTTCTTTTGTTGTAACAGTAGTGTTTAGGGAGAAATTTTTTAGACTTGTATTTTTAGATGTTTCTTTATATTCTGTAATTAGAAGGGTATCTTTGTTTAGCGTATATTTATCTGGTAAGATAGAAACTAGAGGGCTTCTAGCAGTTTTTCTAACAGCAATGATGAACTCTAAACCACTTCTAAATTGAATGACATAAAAACCTTGCATCATAGTGACAGTGTAATAGGTAACAGAGGCAAGATGTTTGTGGAATAATTCTCCTTTTTCCTGAATATTAAGATTATCTAGTTTCTCTTTTTTTCTGGTGTCAATTAATCTTAGTTTATCAGCTTCTTTACTGAGTTTTGCATCAGTTAGTTTGTTCATTTCTTTTTTAAGAGCTTCAATTTTATTTTCTATTTCGATTTGTTTGTTTTGTACCGCAGTGCGTAATGTGGAAGAACGTGCTTCTAAATAGCTTTGTACTAATTCTTGATTTTCTGCTTCTAGGTTTGAACGAATTAACTCTTTATTTTTGATTTGTTTATTCAAACCGTCAATCTCTTCAATTAAGTTTTGTACTTTGTTATCAATTTGTCCTTTGAAAAAGTCAATATTTTCACTATAATTCATGTATTTGAATAAGCTATATATAATTTCATTGGTTAGATGATAAGAGATTTCATCCTTAAAATGGCAGGCAATAGGATTGTCTTCTGTTCCCACGTAACTACATCTGTATGTGAGTTTGGTGACAGCCTTTTCTGGTTTCTTGTCCTTTACAATCATGGAACGTCCACATCGACATTTGAAAATTCCTTTTAATGGGTTGTATAAATTTTTGCCAGTTGATTTATATTTATGATTTTCTTTTACCAAAAGATTTGCCCTGTCAAAATCTTCTGGTGTAATTATTGGTTTAATATTGACAGAAATGATGCTTGCTTCTTCTCTATCGAATTTTAATTTCCTTTCTCTAACTCCTTTGTAAATAGAATGTTTAATTAATCTACCTAATAACTGTCTGGTAACAAAGAACCCTCTAAATGTAATATTTCTATTATTGAAGTATCTTGCGACTTCTCCAAGTGAATATCCTGATAATATTAATTCATAGACTTTTTTTATGTGTTCAACTTCTTGTTCATTTTCTTCGAGAATTTTTTTAGGTCTACGTCCATTAGGATTATAGATTGCTTGGAAGCCAAAAGGTATATTACCATCAACCATAGCATAGGGGTTATTTGATAATATAGCTTGTTTGCCTTCTTGATTTTTTCTTTTTATTTCGATTCTTTCTTTTGCATTTTTGTCGGCACTAACAAGTAAGGTTATTAGTTCTATTAAATTCAGAGCTTGATTAGCTTTATAATATTTACTTGCATCGTCTAAAAATACCACGTCTAAGCCATGATATATAATATTTTGAATTGTATTGACTGTAATTAATGTTTCCTCCCTGCTCAATCGAGATAATTCTGAAATTACTAATATTTCTCCATCTTTATCTGTAAGAGATTGTAACTTAATATAGCCTTCTTGATCAGCTCTTGCCCCAGAAATTCCGTAATCTACAATTTCTTGAACAATTTCATAGTTGTTTCGATCGCAATACTCTTGAATTTTCATCCTTTGTCTTGCGACATCTTGCATTTTAGTTGAAACTCGAATATAAGTAATAGCTTTTTTCATAACTTTGTTCCTAAATAGATATCACAAAGATAATCAATATTTTCTGTCATGGGTTAATCCGAAATGTTATTTGAGTATTCATTTCAAATTCCAGCAAATCGTATTGGCTTCCACGGGAATGGAGGCCCATTCTCGTTGATGCAATTGAAAATAATTCAAGAAGTTATAACCTTAATTGTTTTTACAATCTTTACTGTCGTTTTTTTTAAAGGTGAATCATTACAGTGGAATCATTTTGCAGCTGGCGTTTGTTTGGTGCTTGCAGTATATTTTGTATTCTTGAAATGATTACAGGAAGAAAATTCTTTTCAATGCAAATCAATAATCAATCTTTCTTGAGATTCTTGATCTGATTTTATATTGAGAAGTTTCATAGCAATATCTACCAAGTACGACACTTGGATGTATACCTACTTTATTTGCGAATTCAATTAATTTTTTGTCAAAAATTGCATGATTAATGCAAATGTTTTCTCGTTTAAATTTTGACCATTCATCTTTAGGAATCAAAATATCTTTGGCAAAAACATTTGCTTCGTTTTCTTTTATAGAAACTTCATCTTCAATATTCAATTCTCCGTTATTACCCTCTGTATATAGATGATTATATACATGATAAATTTCATGGAAAATAGAAAATATGAAATTATCAATTGTGGCTTTTCTTAAAGTAACAGCAATAACAGGAATATTGTCACTCAAAAAAGAATATCCGTCAATTGGTGCTTGTTCTGGTTTTGAAAGAATGATAAATTTTATACCATATTTGTTGAGAATATTTAGGGTTTGGCTTTCTAAATTTTTTCCATTTAAATAAGCAGTTTTTAGATCTCTAACGAGTTCATCTTTTTTTGATAAATCAAATGGATTTTGCAAACAAATACCTTTAGCTTTATAGCGGACTAATTGGCACCAGCCTCCAATATTTACAGCATTATTACATAGTTTTTCTGACTTTTTGAAATATGCTTTTTGGGTTGCAACATAATGAAGTAAATCATTTATATCTCTACACTGATAAATATCCCATATTCTCTCAATATTTTTGCTAAGAGAATTAGTTAGTAAGCCTAATTTTTCAAAATATTTGACAGGAACATTTTCTTTAATAATTTTCCAAAGCTCGATATCTTTTATACGTTCGATGTTCTTTTGCTGAATAGAGGCTGAATCTAGATCATATTGATTTTGGAGATCCAACCAAAATTTAGCATCAATACCTAAACTAGCTTCTAATAATATAGCTGTATCTACTGTAATTGATCGTTTACCTTTTATGAGTTCATTTAATGCTGTTACTGGCATACCTATTTCTTTTGCAAAATCTTTTTGCTTTATTTCTCGTGCATCCAACTCATCTTTTAGAATCTCTCCTGGATGTGTTGCTTTGTACGGTAGAGTATTTTTTGTTGCCATAAAACATTATTTATAATGATTACTTAATTCTAATAGAGAGCAAATTATAACCTTATTAGGTTCTCTTTCTTCTTCATAGGAACGAAATTCTATCCTATACTGATTGTTTACTCGAACAGATTCAATATTTTTCTTATTTCCTTGAAGTTTTTCATAGTTCAAATTGTGGAGTTTATATAAAAACTCTGTATTAGGAGCATTTTTTAGAGTGTCAACGACTCTTTTATATCTATCAATAATAGAGGGTTGAAACCGATATTTCTTATTTTTCGCCTTACCCTCTTCATATAATTCTCTTAAATATTCATTTTCAAAAACAATCTCCATATTGTTTATAAATATACGACAAAGATATGAAATTGTTTCTAAATAATTCACTATTATAGTGAATTATTTTTTTGTGTTGTTATTTTGGTAATACTAAATAACATGGGTTATTTCGAAATGTTATTTGAGTACTGTGCGCAGGTGCCGGCTAATCGCTTGGGATTCATCGGTAACGGGGGACCTTTTTCTTTGATGCAATTGAAAGTTATTCAGGAAGTAATCACCTTGGTCATTTTTATTATTTTTTCTGTCCTTTTCTTCAAAGGGGTGACTTTCCAATGGAATCACCTGGCTGCTTGTATCTGTCTGGTACTTGCCGTGTACTTTGTTTTTATGAAATAAAGTTTTTACAGGTCAGGACTTTTTCTTAGGTGAAGGTGATGCTTCTCCGATACGGGGAACACGCATGGTTTGCCGGAGAGCGGGTTGCTTTGGGTTAGGACTAAAGTGTCATACACGCTTTCAATATTCTCGTAAGTAAGCACTTCTTCCGGGGTCCCGGCGGTGTGGATGCTTCCCTCTTTGAGCATGATTAACTGGTCGCTGAACTCGCTAGCGAGGTTGAGGTCATGGATAATCAGCAACACGGTAAGGTTCTTTTCCCGGTTTAGGAGTTGCACGAGGTTAAGAATCCTCATTTGGTGCGATATGTCAAGATGGGAAGTCGGTTCGTCAAGCAGGAGTATTTCCGTTTGTTGGGTAAGTGCCCGGGCGATGGCTGCCAGTTGTTGTTCGCCACCGCTAAGTTGGTTCATGAGTTTTTTCCGTTTCTCCCATATCCCTGTCAGTCGCATATTTTTCTCGGCAATGGCATAGTCCTCGCTGCTTTCGAAAAGTTGTAGCGGGGCATGGTATGGCAGGCGTCCCATGAGCACGTAATCTTCAATGGAAATGAAATCTGCTTCCACGGTTTGGTTGACAATGGCAATTTGCCTTGCCCTCGCCTTGTGCGTCATGCGGGTTGCGTCGTTGTCGTTTATGCGTATGGAGCCTTCTAGCACGGGCAACATCCCGGTGATGGCACGGAACAGGGTCGTTTTGCCCGCCCCGTTGGGACCGATAATAGACGTCAGCTTACCCCGTTGGACGTTGAACGAGATATCGTGTATTGTGAATTTGTGACCGTAGCCGCACCGGAGGTTTTTTATTTCTATCGCGTTTTCCATATCATGCTATCGTTTTTTCCGTTCGGGTATTACTCATGACAAGGATAAAAATGATGCCGCCGATGATGCCGGTAATAACCCCGATCGGAAGTTCATTGGGGGCAATAATCGTTCGGGCAAATATATCGGACAGGATCAGGAAAATGCCTCCCCCGATAAAGGAACTCGGTAGCAATATCCGGTAGTCGGAACCAATGATAAAGCGCATCAATTGTGGGATAATCAATCCCACGAAACCGATAACCCCGACGATGGAAACACAGATTCCTGTGAGCAGCGAACTGAGCAAAAATAGTATTTTGATTGCCCGGTTGGCATTAATCCCCAGTTGAATCGCCTTTTCCGCCCCTAGGCGCATGGCGTTCAAGGTTGGTGTGTAGAAAAATGCCAGACATAGAACGACGAGGCTGGTCGTGGAAATCAGGGTGATGAGAGCCGGGGCGGTTTCGTTCAGGGAACCCATGATCCAGAATACGATGCCGTGCAGATTCTCGCTTTTCGTGACGGACATGATGAGCAACATGAGCGAGGAGGAGATAAAACTAATCATCACTCCCGTCAGCAAAAGATTGTGGATGCGTACTTTGCCCCGCCGTATCCCGAGCGTGTAGACAAGAACGATCGTCACGAGTGCCCCGATGAATCCGGCAATAGGAAGTATCAGACTGCCGTATAGGGTATGCAATGACAGCACGATTGCCGCGGTGACCCCCACGGATGCTCCTCCCGATATTCCTAGGGTGTAGGGCTCCACGAGCGGGTTGCGGAATATTCCTTGCAAGATAACTCCCGACAGGCTTAAGGTCCCGCCGACAATGAATCCGAGTATGATGCGGGGGATTCTTAATTGGCGCAGGATATTTAAACGAACATCATCCGGATCGCCGTTCCAAAGCTGAAAAAGATCTTGTATGGAAAAACGAATCTCCCCGAAGCAAAGTCCGGCAATGATACTTCCTGCGAGCAACAGTAGCAAAAAAGCCAGAAAGACAATCCATTTGTAATATTTTCCTTGCATGGGAAATTTATTTGTTAAGATATAGCGGTTTCCGGTACAAAGATGCGAAATATTCATTAAACTTGAAAGTTATTCTTGTATTCGTCCAGTGGAACGAGTTTTTGGTGCTTTTCTGTAACTTCATGCGGGGATTGACGTTAAAAACTAAAAAAAGATGTTATGCTCTCGGTGGAATTTCAATATAGGGTAAGAAAGATTTACAAGTCGCTCAAGCACTTGGTGGAAGTGGTGAGCAACGTATTGTTGTTTTTGGCTTCATTTCTGGCGATCATTCTGGTGATTTATCGCTTCGGGTTTAGGATGCCCGACACGTATTCCCACGAGATATACTATACTTTCCGGGAGATCATGCATCTTTTCCTGGCGCTGGGTTTGCTTCGTTTCCTGTTTAATTTTAAGCTGTTGCGAGCGGAGAAAGGTTTCTGGATAGAGGTATTGGTGTTGCTTTTCCTGTTTGCCTTGACCTTATTCTCGAGGCATTTTGACAAGCCGGATTCCGGGGCGATCAGTCCGCTACTCTTTAAGGTGGAGCGGATATTGACTTACGGGGTGGTGTTGCTGTTAAGCATCATCCAGCTCTCGAAGCAAATATTCGTCGTCTTGCGAAGCCGGGTGAAAACGGAAGTCCTTTTTGCCGGAAGTTTCTTGTTCATTATCTTGTTAGGATCGGTATTGTTGAGGTTGCCCAATGCCACTTACGAGGGCATCAGTTTCACGGATGCGCTTTTCACGTCGACGAGTGCCGTATGTGTGACGGGGTTGACGGTTGTGGACACGGGCACCACGTTTACTTTGATGGGGCAAGTCGTCCTGTTATTCTTGATTCAGGTCGGGGGGATCGGGGTGATGACCTTCACGAGTTTTTTCGCCATGTCCTTTTTAAGCGGTACTTCTTTTCATGACCAGTTGATGATGAAAAATCTTCTGAACGAGGCTTCCTTGAGAGATATTTTCCGGACAGTCGTGTACATCGTGTTGACAACCTTTATTATCGAGGGCATCGGTGTGTATTTGGTATATTTGCAGGTACAGAATGTGGCGGACATCGGGAATAAAACGTTTTTCGCTTTGTTCCATGGTATCTCGGCATTCTGTAACGCGGGCTTCTCCACGTTGCCCGGCAATCTTTACGACCCGTTGATACGCCATCTGTATGGATTGCAGGTGATCCTGGCTTTCCTGATTATTTTCGGGGGTATCGGTTTCCCAATCTTGTTCAATTACGGGAGATTGCTGCATTACGGTATCCGGAACAGGGTGAAATGTATGCTGGGAATGGGGTACAAGGTTGTCCATGAACCCCGTATCGTGAGTACGACGACCCGCATCGTGTTACCCACGACGTTGGTATTGCTGGTCGTGGGGACGGGTTTATTCTGGATATTCGAAGACCACAACGCCTTGGAAGGAATGTCCGTGACGGGAAAGTTCGTGACTTCGTTCATGGGGGCGGTGACTCCCCGTACTGCGGGATTCAACAACGTGGATATGTCTATTCTGCACCCGTCCACCATTTTCCTGACCATGGTGTTGATGTGGATTGGTGCGGCGCCTATGTCCACGGGTGGCGGTATCAAGGTCACGACCTTCGTGATCGCGTTGAAAAATATCTGGGCGAACCTCACGGGTAACGACCGGGTGGTGGTAGCCCATCGGCAATTGACCCGGGAGAACGTGAACCGGGCACATTCGGTGATCGTGCTTTCCGTGCTCTGGATCATTTTAGGCACATTCGCTATTATTTTGTTAGAACCGACGGCAACCATCACGCAGGCTGCTTTTGAGATTATATCCGCGTTAGGTACGGTTGGATTGACGCTGAATCTGACCCCGACCATGAGTGTCGCCGGGAAACTTGTTGTTGTTTTCACGATGTTCGTCGGTCGTGTCGGTCTGTTGACCCTCTTGGCTTGTTTCATCCGTCGTCAGGAAGCAAAATTGTATACTTACCCGGACGACACGGTAATACTCTAATTTTAATTCTCAATTTTCAATTCTTATGAAGTGCATTGTATTTGGATTAGGAAATTTCGGGGTTGCGTTATCGCAGCGGTTGACGAAAAGGGGCAACGAGGTATTAGGCGTTGACTCGGATATCAGTAAGATAAATTTGTACAAGGAGGCGATCACGAACACGGTGGCATTGGATGTGAAGAATGCGCAGGCATTGCAGACCTTGCCTTTATTGGACGTGGATGTCGTGTTCGTCGTGTTCGGGAAGGATTTCGGGACATCGTTATTCGTGATAGCCTTGTTGAAACAATTTGGCGTGAAACGTATCGTTGCCCGTTCCATCTCGCCCGTGCACAAGGTGATCTTGCAATCCATGGGGATCACGGAAGTGATAAATCCCGAGTGGGAATATGCCGATTTCTTTGCCACGAAAGTAGAATTGGGAACTACTGTCGATTCTTACGTGGTGGATGAGGACCATTTAGTTATCGAGTGGGAAGTACATTCTACTTTCTTGGGGAGAAAATTGGAAAATGCCAAATTTGAGGAAGAGTTCGGCTTGAAATTGATTGCCTTAAAACGCTATGATCCTAAAGCCGGTAAAGCTTTAGTCGTGGATAATCCCCCTGCCGACCTCGTGTTCACGGAAAAGGATGTCCTCGTATTTTTCGGACAGCCGAAGAATTTCCGTAAACTCGGGGTTCAGATAGTATAGGGGGTAGGCGTTATTTCCTGCTTCATCAATTGAATCAACTCTTCCACCGTCTCCACGAACGTGACAGGCGTGGGGCTGCAAATATATTGATCCAACGGAAATATTTTATTATTCTTCACGGCATTGAGGCTTTTGATCTCTTTCCATTTGGTGATCTCGTTTTCGCCCACGATGCCCATGCCCACGACAAAAATGATGTCTGGGTTTTGGAGAAGAACGAATTCTTTGGATACCATGGCATTGTCAAGGTCTTGTGCGATGTTTACCCCTCCGGTTTGTTGGATATAGTCGTGCATGAACGAGCCGGGTAATGCCGAGAATAGCGGGTCACAACCGATCTCCATGAATACTTTGGGAGGATTGTTGAAATTGATTCCTTTTTTCAGGTTTTCGAGTCGTGCTTTGCATTCCTTCACGGTAGCTTCCGCCTTGTCAGCTTTGCCCGATATCTCACCCAGGGTGATGAATTGCTGGCATATCTCCTCGAAGTTTTTGGGTTGGTTCAGGCGTTTGGTTTTTATACCCATGCGCTCGAATCCCTCGAGTACTTTCGGGGGAGTCAATCCGCTGGCGAGCACGATGTCCGGTTGCAGTGCCACGATCTTTTCCATGTTCACGCTCACCGCGTCAGCCACGACCGGGATAGAATCCGTCGGTTCCGTGATGCAAAAGCGGGTACAGCCCACGATGTCTTCGTTTGCTCCCAAAAGGTACAGGTTTTGCGTGATGGAGGCGGCAAGCGATACGATACGTTTATGCTTTTGCGAGTATCCGGTGATTGCCGTGATAAGTAATATGAATAATAAAATGAACTTCTGCATGATCTTGATATATAAAATGAGGGTGTAAAAGTAATATTATTTAGTTTATTCGTGTATGTGTTTATCCAGAATATCCCCGTCCCGGAACTCTTGAATGACGTAGTGTGAACCCGAGAATTCTTTTTGTAAGCTTTGTATTTCTTCGGGGCTTTGCACTCGTGGGATAACCGTCGTCCGGAATTGGTATTCCAGTCCGGAGGTTTTGATAATCCGGATAGATTCTTGTATCTTTTCCAGCAACGAGGCAGTCATCGTGTAATTTACCTTTCGGTAACCGGGAAGCGAGAGGGAGGATTTGATATCCATAGCCACGGCATCTATCCACTGTCCGGCGATCAATTGTTGCAAAACCTCCGGGTTCGACCCGTTCGTGTCGAGTTTCACGGGTAACCCGAGGGCTTTTATTTTTTGGATAAACGGGAGCAGGTCTTCGTGCAACGTCGGTTCTCCCCCGGATATGACCACCCCGTCGAGCCAATCCCGCCGTTTGTTGAGGAAGCCGAATACGTCCTCTTCCTTCATGTCCTGTGTCTGCCGGAGTAATTCCGGCAGTACAAGAGATGGGTTGTGGCAGTACCCGCAACGGAAATTGCATCCTTTCGTGAATATCACTGCGGTAACTTTCCCTTCCCAGTCAATCAGGCTTTGTTTGACGAATCCTCCTATTCGCATAATACGCTTTCTTTTTTCTGGACGCTCTTGTCAAACAGTTTCCGATCATTGAACTCGGCTCGTTTCCCGTTGTTCCATTGGCTTACGGGACGCATGTAACCTACAATCCGGCTGTACACCTCGGAGGATGCCCCGCAATGCGGACATTTGAAATGTTCTCCCGCGATATAGCCATGCGAGGGGCATATGCTGAATGACGGCGAGAGCGTGATATAAGGCAATCGGAAAGTAGACGTCACCTTGCGAACCATGTTTTTCGCCGCTTGCGCGGAGGTCTGCTGCTCCCCGGTAAACACGTGGAAAACGGTTCCACCCGTGTACAGCGTTTGCAACTTGTCTTGTTGGTCAAGAGCCTCGTACAGGTCATCCGTGAAGTTCACGGGCAGATGCGTGGAATTGGTATAGTAAGGTTGTGCGCCTTGCTTGTATTGCTCGTGGTTCGCAACGATAATATCGGGATATTCGGCAGTGTCGAGCAGGGCGAAACGATAAGAAGTACTCTCTGCCGGGGTTGCTTCAAGATTGTATATATTTCCCGTTTCATCTTGGAATTGCGTCAATATATCCCGCATGAAGTGCATCACCTTTTGGGCGAACTCCATCCCGTCCGGGTGTGAAATGGGTACCCCGAGAAAATTCATGCAACACTCGTTCATGCCGTTGATGCCAATCGTGGAGAAGTGGTTTTTCCAGAAACAACCGTAGCGTTCCCTGATATAGCGTAAATAATATTTGGAATAAGGGTACAGTCCTTTCTCGGTATAACGTTCAATCACTTTGCGTTTGATTTCCAGGCTTTCCTTGCTGATCTCCATCAAATGGCGCAAGCGTTGGAAAAAATTCTCTTCCGACGCGGCTTCATATCCCAGCCGGGGCAGGTTGATGGTTACCACTCCCACGGAACCCGTCAGCGGGTTGGCGGCAAACAATCCTCCGCCTCGTTTCATTAACTCCCGTTTGTCCAGCCGGAGGCGGCAGCACATACTGCGCACGTCGTCCGGCTTCATGTCGGAATTCACGAAATTGGAGAAATAGGGAATGCCGTATTTTGCTGTCATCTCCCAGATGCCCTCGTAATCCGGGTTGTTCCATTCAAAGTCCGGGGTAATATTGTACGTCGGGATGGGGAACGAGAACAGGCTGCCGGAAGCATCGCCTTCGCTCATCACCTCGGCGAATGCTTTGTTGAGCATCGTCATTTCGGCTTGGAAATCCCCGTACACTTCTTCTTTCACTTCACCGCCGTGCACGATATGTTCGTCTTTCAGAAAATCGGGTACAGTCAAATCCATCGTGATATTGGTAAAAGGTGTTTGGAACCCGACCCGGGTCGGCACGTTCAGGTTGAATAGAAATTCCTGCAAGCATTGTTTCACTTGCTTGTAATTCAAATTGTCGTAGCGGATATAAGGAGCGAGGAACGTGTCGAAGTTCGAGAACGCTTGAGCCCCGGCGGCTTCGCCCTGCATGGTGTAGAAAAAGTTCACGATCTGCCCGAGAGCCGTGCGAAGGTGTTTTGCCGGGCTACTCTGTGCTTTTCCCTCTACCCCCCGGAATCCGACCGTCAGCAAGTCTTTCAGATCCCAGCCTACGCAATAAACACTCAGGAATCCCAAGTCGTGGATATGCAAAGCCCCGCTTTTATGCGCTTCCGAGATACGTTCCGGGTAGAGTTGGCTCAACCAATAATTGGAAGTGATTTGCGTCGCTATATGTTGATTCAGTCCTTGCAGCGAGTACGAGGAATTGGCGCTCTCTTTCACTCTCCAATCGCTCAATGACAGGTAATTATCCATGACTTCTATATTTGTCAGCAGCGTCTTCGAGTTGCGTATCTGCTCGTGTTGCTTGCGGTAGAGCAGGTATGTTTTCATCAATTGCAGGTCGCCGTGTTGGAACAGAACGAGTTCCACCGTGTCCTGGACTTGTTCCACGTGCGGAAGCTCCCGCTCTGGGGTGTTCGCTTCAAGGATTTGCACGACTTTATGACACAATTCCCGTGCTGTTTTACGATCGGGCTGTCCGATAGCTCTCGTTGCCTTGAAAATGGCTTGTTCAATCTTTTCCGGTTTGAAATCGCAAATTTCCCCGTTGCGTTTCACGATTCTTGAGAACGTGGTTGATGTTTCCATGATTAAAATTTTAATAATTAAAAAATACTTCGGGGAAAACACGAGAAAGGATCGTGTATGGCAGAGAATTGTCTTTTTCGCTTTTCACCCGAAAGCTCCAATTTATTTGCAATCGGCAGGTCTTCTGACTTACTCTCGCTTTTGAATCTCCTTCCCATCGACAGCGTGACAGTGGATTATTGATTCAAGCGTTGAATAGAGCTTACAGCTACGGGTATAGTGCGGGATTTTCACCTGCTTCCCTGTTCGTCACCGGAGTGAACCGAATGCATGGCAAATGTATGATAAAATAATTGTATTTCAATAGCAGTTTTCAAATAAAATAATTTCCTTGAAATGTATGTATTGTTAATGTGATGAATTATAATTTGTTGTAACAAAAATTGGATAACTTTTTGGATGGATGTGTTTTGTTGTCTTTTTGAATTCGGAAAATTTATAGCCAAATGTGAATAAATGAATTTTTGAATAGAGTTGATTATTTCGTCCGGTCTTTGGCTATGAATACTTTATAGGGTTACGAGATACTTGACAACGTAGTACGCTCCTTTTAAAAAGTAAAACCCGATTGCTTGGATTTGATTAGCAATCGGATTTTTTCAGAATGATAGTCTATGACTATTTTTTGTTGGGTTCTGCTGCTTGCAATAGACGGGGAATGGGTAGAGTGTTCCTCATCTCCTCATAGTCAATGGGGGACAGAGTCCATGCATCCCAAGAAAGGTCTTCCAAAGAACGATAGATCACGAAAAAGTTGGAATAGTCGAATTCTTCGGACTCCGGAACTACGTTGCCCTGTCCTAGCCAATAAGTGGGATAAGCTTTGTATAGCCCTCCTAACCAATAATCTTCCGGATCAACGGGTTTCAAATTATCAAAGTCTTGAGATGAAAGTTCATAGAAGCCGTCAACAAAGTTGTCTTGAGAGATTGTCAAGTTCCCGTTACTTACTTCAATTTTTCCGTCATTGTTTCCATCATAGCCAAAACCGATAATATAACTGCCCGATTGAGCAATATAGAGGCGGGGATCTTCTTTCGCGATCGCCCGCAACATATCGATACCTAGAGGTTCTGTCCCTTTTTCCCAGCGATATCCCCATGCGAGAAAGAAAACTTCGTCATCTGTAGGTTCCAGCATATTGGTACCGGTGATCCATTGAATTGCGAGAGCAGAGCGGTTTTCACCTTCCCCTGTCCAGTTTTTTATGTTGGCGAAACGGAATTGACCGTCAGATACGTTGATTGTCAATGTGTCGGCATCGGAACCCACGGAATTGGTTGCCGTGAGGATGATCCGGTATTCTCCGAAATCTTCGGGAGTGAATTTATAAATAGTGTCGGTGGAAACTTGTTCCCCTTCGAGTGTCCAAAGAAGGGCAACGTCCGTGGGATCAAGCAGCCTTGCTTTCAATTCGACGGTTTCTTTCGGAAGGCAAGTAGTGATTCCGCTCACGTTAATGATGGAAACTTCCGGTAGGGTAGGAATGTGAGGGGGCTCTTGCTCCTTGTCATCACTACATGCGCTAAATAACGAGGTCATCAATCCCCACACGATAAAAAAGAAATACAACTTCTTCATAATTGTTTAATTTTGAATTAATTTTATATATTAAAAAACGCAATAATTAATTCATATCCATGTATCCCACGTGGACACAAACATTTCTGTTTGCCGGAAAAGATGATCGTCAAATATCGATATGTAAACGGTACTGGCGTTTATGTTCTCCTTCCCCTTGAACATGAAACATATTAGCATATGGCAGGTCTTCTGACTTGTTTCCTTCTCCGGGCTTCCTTCCCGTCCCTCGTGCGAGGGACAGTGGATAAAGTATGTCCGGGAAGTATCGTGAAACTTACAGCAGGGGATTCTGTTCAGGACTTACACCTGATTCCCTTTTCATCCCGAAACGCGATTCGCGAAGCGGGACACCACTTGCTTCCATTATTCTTGGCAAAAGTAAAGAAATGATGTTAAATAGTCAAATATTTTTATTATATTTTGCATCCATGGGAAAGACGTTTTAGCCTATTCTTGGAATATATTAATGATGTGAAAGTAAAAAGCTCCCGGGCATCCCGGGAGCTCAAGTATAAAATTATTTTTAGTTAAGCGTTTTGGAATATACTATTGTTATTTGATTGTTGCCGTTTCCAACAAACGGGGTAGGGGCAGGATATTCTGCTCTGCATCATTGATCGGGGAGAACGTCCAGGCGTCCCAGCTCTCGTCTTCCAGTTCACGGTTGTTGGCGTAAAAATTGGAGTACTCGTATTCTTCCGATTCCAGTACCGCTTCCCCGTATCCCAGCCAGTAGGAAGCGTACGCCACGTGCCAGCCGCCAATCCAGTAATCATCCTCGGTGAGCAGCTTGAAGTCGTCGATGTTATCGTCCTCTCCTTGTACGTATATGCCCTCCTTGAAATCTTTTTCCGTCAACGTGATTCCCTGGTATGTCTTGCCCCCGTATTCAAAGTCCTCGCTTTTAATTTTGATTTTCCTGTCACCGTTGCCGTCATAGCCGAATCCTTTGATGGTAAACCCGAGGGCATCGCTGGAAACAATAACGAATAGGCGGGGATCTTTTTTGGCGATAGCCTTGATCAGGTCAAATCCCGTGGGGGTATCCTCTCTTTTCTCCGGTTTCTTCCATTTATACCCCCATGCCCGGAAGAATATCTCTCCGTCCTCGGGGTGTAACAAATCCTTCACGTCTTGGGACACCCATTGTATCGCCAGCACCGAGCGGCACTCGCCTTCTCCCGTCCAGTTTGTGACGTCCGAAATTTTGAAGCCGTCCATCACCGTGATATTCACGCTGTCCGATGCTTCCCCGAGTACGTTGGAAGCCGTCACTTTGACCTTGAACGCACCTTCCTTGGCAGACGAGAACTCGTATATCGTGTCCTTTGACATTTCTTTCCCGTCCACGAACCATTGGAGTGCGGCTTCCGTCGTGTTGATAATGTTCGCTCTTAACCTCACCTTCCTTTCCGGGAGAATAGCACTTTTCAGGCTTAGATTCTGTACGGAAACTTCCGGGGGAGTCAGAGGTTTGTCGTCACCTCCGCCTCCGCCATTGTCATCGCTACAAGAACTCCACATTCCCGTGAAGATCAATATAGCTAGTGCATAAAGTAAATTCTTTTTCATTACCGTTTTATTCAAAATTGTACGTGAAGAATATTCCGGCGGGGAAACGGGTATAGTCGTTATATGCAGCACTGATTTCGGGTTCTTCTCCACTAAAATCAAATGCCGTGATTTGATTTATCAAATAATTATTTCCCCAACCTTTTAATGTGTTCATGAAAACTTTTCCTGTTTTAGGGTTAACGGCAACGGTGTTGTAGACCTGTCCGACGTTCTCAACCATTGTTTTGGCATCTACCATGAAATCAGTTTGATTTTCACCGAAAATGTGACGATAGATTTTTGATGAGGTGCTATTTATATACAAGGTATCTCCTTTGGCTGTAATATTAGGAGTAGCTGGGCGAGCGAAAGTATTGGGTTTTAATTCATTTGCCGCATCTCCTGTTAATGTGTTAGCTTTTAGAATTTCACAGGTATTGGCATCCACTTTTGAGATTTTACCGGATGCGTCTGAAACCCAAAGATTATTATCTGAAGATTTAATTACTCCGGAAACATTACCCTCAAACGTAATTGTTTTGGCAATTTGGTCTTTTCCTTCTTCGAAGACAAGGACAGTATTGTTTCGGGTGGCAAATACTTTGTTGTTTACAACAGGCATTGTGTTGTTACGTGCTCCTGAGGTGCCTTCAACGAGTAATACTTCTCCTGTTGAAGGATGAAATATTTTGATACCTTGACCATCACGAATATATATATTATCCTCGTCTAATACCGCAATATGAGTAGGGGAACTTACTTTACCCTCTAATTCTTCTTGGAATTTGCGTTCTCTTTTTAAGGTTTCTGCATTGAGAATAGTTACAAAACCACCATCATACCCTCCGGATTGAGAAACAATATACATTTTATTGTCTTTGATAAATAAGTCTTGGGTTAAGGCTCCTAATTCTCCTCCATTTTCAAATTGATAAACATTATTGGTTATTTCTCCTTTTGAATCAATGAAAATTAAACTTCCGGGCGATCTACTTCCTTCGTTAAGAATGAAAGTCCCGTACTTGTATTTCCCGTGAACCTCGATCATGGTTGTGGTAAATGCCTTCCCGTCTGCATTGGATACGGCAAGCATCACGTTATATTTTCCAAGTTCTTCAGCCTTGAACGTGTAGATAGAATCTGTCGATACTTTTTCCCCATTTACCAACCAAGCCAAACTCGTTTCTATCGGGCTATCGACCTTAGCTTTCAAAACAATAGATTCTGTCGGGAGCATCGAAAAACTACCATTTGCGCTTTCGATAGTTACTGTCGGCGGCGTCGGAATATATTTATCATCATCACTACAAGAACTCACTAATCCTGTCAACACTCCTAAAAACAATAATACTAAATAAAACTTCTTCATAATTCTAACCTTCTCTGTTTACTGTAAAATAATATATTAATAGATACTCTAAAATTCCCACATCAGCGACACGAGGCAATTCCGTAACGGCATCGGGTAATACTGTGTCGATTCGTAATACGTGTCCAGCAGGTTGTCCACCCGAACTTGCGGGGTCAGGCTCATCCCGTTGCGGAACTCGTACCGGTAACCCGCGAGGATATTGTGCACCGAGTAAGGGTCGGTAGCGTATTCCTGGTCGGTGGTGATAAAGCGGCGTCCGATATAGGTCACCTGCCACGAGAAAAAAGCTCCCCGGTAATCGGCTGCAACCCTCACGTTCCATTTGAAGCGGGGCACGTAAGGAATCTGCTTCATGTACGAGCCGTCGTCCTCGTGTTGTTTCTTGCGGGTACGGGATTGCGACCAGCTGTAATTGCCCGATGCGTTTACCCTCAAATCCCCGATCTCGTAGGTCAGCTTCCCGTACAATTCCACCCCTTCTGAACGCACGTTGCGGTGGTTCTGCGGTGTCCATATCCATTGGTTCCCGTCCTTGGGCAACCATAGTATCCAATTGTCGATATACATCAGGTAGCCCGACACCTCCGCGTCCAGCGAGAGTCCCTGGCACAGGTGCTTCCGGTAAGCCACGGAAGCGTCGTACGAGTACCCGTCTTCCGGCTTCACGTCCGGGTTGCCTCCCGGTCGCCAGTAGAGGTCGTTCATGCTCGGGAACCGGTAGTTGTAAGCCATGCTTCCCTTTACCTGCAATTCCCGTTCCAACAGGTTGAACACCACGCCAGCCGACCACGTGGATACGCCCCGGTTGTCGTTCTGTTCGAACATATACTGCCCGTTCAGCATTATCCACTCTACCGGGGTCCACAATGCCGACGCCTGCCACGAGAGCACGTTACGGTGGTGGTGGAAGGGCGGTTCCACCTCCGGGATGTCATAATCCACGTCGCCCAGCGTGTACTTCGACGAGTCGATGTCGATGTAGCTGCTCACCCGTATCAAGTCGTGCGAGTAAGTCAGGCTTGTGCCCAGCACGAGGTTTTCCCGCGGGGTAAACGTGTAATCGGCGATACCTTGCCACGTCTGCGACTGGTTCTTGTTACCCTCCGGGTCGAACATTCCCCCGGCGTACCATTTGTCGTACTTCTGCCGGTAATAGAGCCACGCCGCCTTCACGTGCAGGGCGTGTATGCCGCGGGTGAAATCCACGCCCGCGTATGCCCGGAAATTGGTTTCCCGTTGCTTCTCGTGCGATTGGTTGACAATCCCGAGAGCGGGAGGCAACATCCGTTCGCCTTCCTGAAACCACGCCACTGCCGTCAGCCGGGTGTAAGGGGATAACCGGAAGTAGCCTTCCTGCATTGCCGCCCATTGCGTGTAGTCAGCGTCTTGCCGTTTCTCGCGGAAAGGCTCGTTGGTCAATATCTTGTTCAGGTAAGTGTAATTATTGTCCGAGTGCTGGTAGTATAGGCGGGTTTTAAAAGTCGATTTTTCTCCGCCCGAGTTCACTTGCGCTCCCGCCGTGTACGTGCCGTACGAGCCGTATTCGCCCAAGGCTTTCCCGCTCACGCCCTTGCGTCCGTCCGGGTCGGTGAAGAGGTTGACGCTTCCCCCGATGGCTCCCGTCCCGTTCTTCACGTGGCTGCTCCCGTAGTACAGGTTCACGTTGTCCGTGAAGAACACCGGGATTTGCGAGAAATCGAAAGTCCCCGACATGGGCGGCGTGATATTGATGCCGTTCCAGTTCACCCGAGTCTGCGAGGGACTGGCTCCCCGGAAGGAGGCAGTCGACAGGGCGCCCATTCCCAGGCTTTTGATGTAAATCGCCGTGTAGTCCGTCAGTAACTCCGCCAGCGAGCGAGTTTTATTTGCCTGCATGATTTCCGGGTCTATCCGGCTCACCTTTGCCCCGGCGTTCGCCTCGTTGGCGTGCCGGATACGTTGGCTGACCACCTGCACCGTGTCGAGCGTCCCGCGCATCGTCACCGAATCCCTTCGTTGTGCCTCTGCCTGCATCCCGCTTCCCAGCGTGAAACAGATACATAATCCTATCGTTATTCTTTTAAGCATAATCTTTCTTTTAGCGTTGACTTCCGGGGAAATAGACCTGACCGGGATAAACTCCCACCTTGTGGCTGACCTTCGAGCCGTCCTTCAAGTAGTGGCGGATGTATCCTCTTTGTGCCGTGTAATCCAGGCAGTCGCACAAGTAGACGTCCCCCTCCGGGCTAACCGCGAATCCGTACATCATGCCCACCTCCGGCAGGTCGTAATAATGCTCGAACTCGCCGTTATCCACGTTCATGCGGTACACGCTTTGTTGTTCTTTCTCGCCCTTGTCGTTCGCTTCAGCCGAACGGGTTTTCACGTTGAAATATATCCATGTCCCCGTGGGATCGATGTCCGTGCGGTTGTAATTGATATAGCCGATGATCTCGCCCGGTGTTTGTGAATTGGGGTCGCCGATGGGCAAGGTGTGTGATTCGACCACTTTCTCCCGCTTGGGGTCTACGCGTTTCAGCGTGATGCCCGTGACCACCCCGCTTCTTTTCTGGTACATCAGCCCCCAGATCATTCCTTCCTTGTCGATCAACATTTGGCACGTTTTCGTGTATTCTTCGTTATATACCTCTTTGATGACCCGGGCGTAATCCTTCTTGATGTTGTCGGCGTCGAACACGTACAGACCTCCCTGCGTCATGCCGAACACTTTATTTTCCGCCACGACCAAGTATTCCACCCACCGGGGGATGGAAATGTATTCCAGCGGCTTCCCGTAAGGCGGCACGGTTCGGACGCGTACCAGTTGGCGGTTCAAGTCCGATACGACTGCTTCCGTGGGGGAGATGGGCACGATCTGCCGCGGGTAGCCCGCCTGCGTGTAGAGTATTGTCCCCTCGGACTTGAAGGTCACGGGGTTGATGATCTCGATCTTTTTCGAGTTGTTCATCGCCACGAAATACTTCCCGTTAATCATCGTGATGGATTGTGCCACGTCGCCCATCGGGCGATGGTTCACGTCTTGGAAGGCATCCACTACCACCTTGCCGTCCTTGTATATCACCGAGATAGCCCCGGCATTCGTGTTAATCAACCCCTCGTTCAGCACGAGAGCCTCGATATCCCCGTTGCCCAACACTCCGTCGGGGTAAGGCATCCCCGGTTTGTCGCATGACGACAATACCGTACCTATGCATAAAATAATCAGAAAACAAAACCACTTTTTCGCGAACATAATCTCCCTTTTAAGCAGGAAAAGGCTTGACGTATCCGGTCGACAATTGTTAAGCTATCGGCGTTCACGTTCTTCCTTCCCCTTGAACGTTAAACAATGTGATCGTATGGCAGGTCTTCTGACTTGTTTCTTTCCCGGCGTCCTTCCCATCCCCGATATACGGGACAGTGGATCACGAGTGCCGGAGAAATTGTTATGAAACTTACAGCAGTGGATCTGTTCAGGATTTTCACCTGATTCCCTATTAATCCCTGGTAAGGTTGTAGAAATATCTTACCCGGGAACCATAGCACCGCGAAAGTAATACCTATTTTTTTATATTACTAATGAATGGTGGAAAAGATTTTCCCGTGAAAAAGACATTTTTTGTCTTTATTTGTATATATCAGATAATTCATTATGTTTGTATTCTTATTATTCTACTATGCAACTTTGTGTCGATTGTCTGCTATAGAGATTGTAAGGCGGTTAAATACTGATGTTTGTATTTTTTTAGTATGATCTTGAATTGAAACATGATGAAGCGGGAGATTGCGATCGGTAAAACTAAAACGGAACAAGCGTTGTGGTTGGTGCTTGCTAATGCGTTGTCGTTATGTATGGCATTGATAATATCCGCTATTCTTAGCCGGTACATGACAACTGTCGAGTACGGAACTTATCGACAGGTGATTTATATTTACTCGACCTTGTTGATCATTTTTTCCTTTGGACTTCCTAACGCGTACTCTTATTTTCTTGCACGAGTTCCTATCGAAGAAGGGCAGGCGGTGATTCGCAAATTGAACCTGTTGTTCTGGGGACTTTCTGTTGTTTTCTCGCTTTTGTTGTTCACGGGGGCGGCTCGAATAGCCGAATTGCTGGCAAACCCGTTATTAACTGTCAATTTGAAATATTTTGCCGTAACTCCCATGCTATTGATGCCGGTATTGGGTGTCGAGCGTGTTTTGACCGTGTACGGGATGACACGTGTCGTGCTGGTGTACGTCTTGCTAGGTCGTGTGTTCTGTATACTTTTTTCCGTGTTGCCGGAGATTATTTTCGATGCCGGGGTTACCGGGGTCGTCACCGGGCTGGTGGTTGCTTCTTTGGGTTCGAGTCTTGTCGGTTTTCGACTTTTGTCGTTGCCGTTTAAGAATGTTACACCCGGGAAAACGGAGATAACAATTCGGGATATATTGCGATTTTCGATGCCGGTATTTACTTCAAGCTTGTACGGATTTATTATCGGGTCCGCGAGCCAATTTTTCGTGAGCCGTTACCTGGGAGTTGAAAATTTTGCCATGTTCGCGAACGGCTACAAGGAACTTCCTGTTGCCGGAATGGTGATTGGCGCCATATCCGGTATTTTATTGCCCGAGTTTTCCCGGATGACCCAAAACGGGGCTGGTAACAAGGAATATATAACTCTCTGGAAAAGCGTGATATTCAAGTCCGCGTCAATAATATACCCCTTTGCCGTGTTTTGTTGCGTTTTTGCCCCGGAAATAATGGGAACCTTATACGGGAGCGTTTATCGTGAAGCGGCAGATTTGTTCAGGATTGTTACTATAATAAATTTGGCGCGGATCGTGCCGTACGGACCGTTGATGTTTGCTTTAGGCAAAGGCAAGGTATTCGCGAACGCCCATATGGTCACGGCAATCTCCTTGCTTGCGCTTGATTTGTCGTGTGTTTATTTTTTCCCGTCTTTATTGGCGATCGCAGTAATCACCACGGCAACCACCTTTTTTTGTCTCATGGCTCTAATGATAAGTACAGCGCGTATTTTGAACACGAGCCTGTTGGGGCTGCTACCCTGGAAATCGATGCTCAAAATCCTGTTGGCATCCGCCTTCTCGTGCTTTTTGGGAAGCTTGGCGGTAAGTCGTGTCGGAATCACTCGCGACTTCCCCGTTCTTGTCATGGGATTTTTAGTATCAGTCGGCATCTATTTGCCCGTTTCCCGGGCTCTGGGCATTAATTACACGGTATTATTGAAACCGTTGGTGGCTTTCCAGAAAATGAATAAGATATTTTTTTGTCGTAAATGTAATTGCACGAATCAATAAAAGTAACTATGAATATTTTAATAGTCACGCAGCGTTTTTATCCTTACAATCGCATTGCTTCTTTTCGAATCAATTCGTTCGCGAAATATTTTCGCGAGGCAGGCTATTCGGTTACGGTAGTGACAGAAGGTGAGCGTGATGAGGCAGTCAATTGGAATGGTTGTGACGTTCACTATATCAAAGATCCGATAATGACTCAAATGCAGTGTAATAAGTTTGTGAGGGAGAATAAAAAATGGGTACCAAGACGTGCGCTTAGGGCGTTGGAAACGAGAATTTTGTGGGGCGGACCATGTATTTGGCGTGCCAAAGCTTATAAAAAGATAGAGGAATTATTTCAAAAGAATAATTTCGACATCGTATTGAGTTCTTACGGGCCTTTGGCTCCCCACGTGCTCGTTATGAAATTGCTAAAAAGGGGGTACAAATTCTTCTGGATCGCGGATATGCGTGACGAAATGTCAAAACATCCGCTAAATACTAAATTACGCACGTATCGATTCGCCATTTATGAACGTAAGATATTGGCGAAAGCGGATTTGGTTGTGTCCGTGTCGAAACCAATTATTGATGATTTCAAAACGATGTGTTCACACGGCCGGTTTTTGGAAGTGAAAAACGGGTATGATTACGAGGAATACCATGAAGTGAATTTCCAGTCCCAATTCACGATGGGGTATATTGGTAATTTTTATGGTATGGCTGTGCCAGGTAATTTGTTTAATGCATTTTCTGAATTGATCGAGGAGGGAAGGCTTCCTCGGAATAGCCGAATTAAAATTGTCGGGAATTCTTTGAAACTTGATATTCCGGACAAGATCGCATCAAACGTGGTTCAATATGAAGCAGTTCCACATGAAGAGGCCATCAGGATATCCATGACTGAAGTTGATGTTCTCCTGATGGTGCACAAATCCGGTAGGAAAGGCGTGTATTCCGGGAAATTATTTGACTACCTTGCCACGAATAAGCCTATTCTGGCATTATACGATCCCAACGACGTGGTCGCACCTCTGCTTGCCGAAACTAAAGCCGGATTTATCGTAGATGAAGCCGATAAAGAAGGAATCAAGGATATGATGATGAAATGTTATCGGATATGGAAGAATAAGGAGGTGCTTCCGCGAGATTGGGATAAAATAAGACAATACTCGCGTCGCAATCAAATTCAGATCCTTTTAGACTATTTATCCGAGGTGTTTTGTCGCGGAAATAATTAGATAACCGCATATTCGCTCGGGGAGAAGCGGTCCGGGTTCCCGTTGCCGAAGAACAGGTACAGGTGCAGAGGTGTTCCGTCCGGTTGGCCTGCCGCGGGGATTTCCACGGTTACCTCGCCGTCACCGCGGCGCATGCCGGGGCAGGCGATCATTTGCGGGGAACGGGGTTGCGTGTCGTAGAAGTACCCGAGGTACACTTGGTCCGAGGCGCTCGCTTTCGGGCGGTCTGAGTCATTTTCCCAGCGGAGGGTGACGCTCCAGCCATCTCTTGCCACGTCCGTGATCACCGGGGCTTCCAGGGTTCCCATGGAGAAACGGAATGTAGGGAATGCCCACACACCCTCGCCCGGGCGGAGGCATCCGCCGTTCACGGAGTGGAATGCCGAGTCGCTTTTAGCGATCCCCGTGGCCCTTGCCCACGCGCGCCATATGGGCAGTTCCCCGGTAGCACGGCGGTATATTCGCCACATCTTTCGCACCTCGGTGAATTGGCTGGAAGATTTCTCTTCTCCCTCTGTCCTGGATTTCTTGGGTCCTCGTTTGGATTTGCATTTCCGTACTGTTCCCCCGTACAAGTAAAACGTGACGCCGTCCATTTTCAAGGGACCGTTAGTAAGTAAAGCGGCGAGTAATGATGAGTTCCTATCCATAACCAATATGATTTAAGTATTAATTCCGAATTAATTCCGGTGCAATAGTACTTAAAATATTTTAATTATGCAATAGCTACTCTTTATGAACGCTATTTATTATAGGGTTCATATAGGGTTCATATAGGGTTCCTATAGGGTTCGTATAGCGTTCATGACGGAATTCATACCGGATTGATACGGAATTATAATTGAATTAATGTATGTAATTGTCTTATCTTATTATGGTTTTGGTAAAAAAATTGTATATTTGGCAAGTGAAACATTAAAATAGATAGGGTATGGCAGAATTTGTGAACCCGATAGGAAAAATACGGGGGAAATACGGGAACGTGATCGGTTACGTGAGGGAAAACGGGAAGAATTGTTGCAAAAGTGCCGGGTTGAAGCGTAAGCCGAACGGGGAGGTACAGAAACGGCAGTCTATCGCTTTCGGCGCGACGGCAGAAAGAAAACGATGGCTGATGGTCGCTATCCGGTTGGGATTTCCCGGGGGGAACGGTTACCCGAAAGGATTCAACGGGTTCGTGAGCGCGAACGTGATGAATGCCGTGAGCGTGGAAAAGATAGACCCGGAAGCACCGGTTAACCCGCGCAAAAAAGCCGGGCGGGAATTCAGGGGAAGCATTGATTACCGGAAATTGCGGGTAGCTGCCGGGCAGTTGGTGCCGCCGTCGGTTAGTACCGAGGTGGACGCGGAGAGCCGGAAGGTGCGTTTTGCTTCCCCGGGTGTGCAACTCGAGTCGATCGATTGTTTTTTGGATGATAAAATTTATGGTGTGGTGGCTGGCACGCGGGGTAAGCGTTGCCGCGTGGTGGAATTAGGTACGCGGGGCGAGGCGATTGATACGAGCGTGGATTTCCCGAGAAATGTCGAGGCGGACGAGATTGTCGTTTACGTGTTCGCCGCGAGTGCTGACGGGAAGGATGTTTCCGATTCAGTGTGTTTGCACGTGTCGTCGGATGAAATTTGACGGTTTATAAAATGAATATTGAAGAATTTAGAGAATATTGCCTTTCGCTGAAAGGGGTGCATGAGAAAATGCCTTTCCCGAATGTTGCAGACAGGTATAGCCGGGATGTATTGTGTTTTTACGTGGCGGACAAGTGGTTTTGCTTCGTGAATATCGAGGTATTCGATTTTTGTTGCATCAAGTGTGATCCCATGGAATCGGGAGAGCTGCGGGATCAATACGCTGGGATTACTCCCGGTTGGCACATGAACAAGAAGTATTGGATTAGTGTCTATTTCAACCAAGACGTTTCGGACTATAAGATACGGGAACTTGTGAAGAAATCTTACGATATTGTTGTAAAGGGGCTTACGAAGAAGGAACGGGAATTGTTAGGGTGAATATTTCCTTTGGAAGTTAATTGTTTTTCTTTATTTTGGACATTCCCGCGGTGTTTGGTTTTATGATTTGCGGGGTACCGAAATAGGTGATGGAGGATACTCCGGTTGGCTCGGTGCTGAGTTCTTGTATCACGTGGATGTTGATATGTGAGGTTCGACTTCGACATTTGCCGTTGTGCTTTTCTATTAAAATATAGAATCGGACTCTTTTTCTCCGATTTTTACATTAAATAATGTTAAATTAAACATTTCTTCTGCGGAGAGGGAAATCGTGTCGCGGGGGAAGGGATCCTGGGAGGGTTACTGTAATGACTCTAATAGAATGTTCAAGTTGGAAGTGAAAATCTTCACGGACATGGCGAGCAGGATGATACCAAAGAATTTCCGCAAGATGTAGACACCGCCTTTCCCGAGAATCCGCTCGACCAGATAGACGTTGCGCAGGACAACGTAAACGACCGTCATGTTTAGGATAATGGCAATGATGATGCTGAATACGCTGCATTCGGCTTTGAGGGTGAGCGTGGTGGCTAATGCCCCGGCTCCCGCGATAAGAGGGAAAATGACGGGGACGATGGTGGCGGAACCTTCGGGACCGTCGTTGCGGAATATTTCGATATTGAATGTCATTTCAATGGCGAGGACAAAAAGCACCAGTGCCCCGGCGAGGGCAAAGGAGTATATATCTATGTTGAATAGTCTTAGCAGTCCGTCACCGGCGAACAGGAAAGCTATGAATATGAGAAGAGATATTCCAGCCGCTTTGCCGGCATAGACTTTTTTCCCCGCATTGTTAAGCCCGATGATGATGGGGGTGGAACCCGTGATGTCGATCACGGCGAAAAGTACCATGAAGGCGGTGAATATTTCTTTTATATTAATGCTGAAATCCATTTTTGAATTGTGTTATAATAAAACTTGCAGGTTACAAATGCAGAGGTCAATCATTTATGAAACGGACAATGAAAGACAGCCATTTGTAAGTCTGCAAATTTACGATTAATTTTTATAATTCCCATATCTCGGCATCGGACGGTACGTGTATCCGTTTTTTCCTGTAATCCTGTTTCATGTAGAGGGGCGGGGTGCGTGAAAGGTACGCTAGACAAAAAAACTTCAATATAGGAGATATTGTTGGCTTGAAAATTTCTGGAATCACCTTTTTTATTATACTTTTGTCAAATGCACCCTGGCGTAGGGTAAGAAGATGTATGAACATTTCGACACGTCATGTGCCGACGTAAATGAGGAACACAATGAAAAAAAGCGAAATGTCTTCTCGTGAAGACTATAAAAAGTCTTTTGAGGATGAAGTAACCGAATTGATGCAAGGACAACTCTTGTTCTCGGAAAGCATATATACCAGTCTGCCGATGGGTGTTGAAATCTATGATGCCGCGGGTCTTTTACGCGGAATCAATGACCATGCCTTACAGATGTATGGTGTTGATGACCGGAATGCAGTGGTGGGTACGGTTAATCTTTTCAATAGTCCTTATTGTGACGAGGAGCTGAGGGGGAAAATTCAGAGAGGAGAGGATATTATATTAGAGTTCGAGTACGACTTCGATCGGATCAATGGTGATGCCTATTTTGAGTCCCACAACCAAAATTCCATTATCTATGAGGCGAAAGTTGTACCGATACGAAATAAGGAGAAAATGATTGTCGGGCACATCTTGCTTACTAATGATGTGACTCCCATGAAGGAGGCGGAATTTCGCACGGAGGAGAGCAAGAAGAATCTGGAAATGGCGATGGATACCGCTAATATGTCTTCATGGGTGTATGACACGTACAAGAAAACGTTCCACACGTTGTATGGAAGTGCTGTCGTGAAGGATGGCTTGACGTTGGAGCCGTTGTTGGAGGCGTTACACCAGCAGGACAGGGAGCCTTTGGTACAGATTTTTACTCGATTGATAAATAAAGAGATTTCGCAGGGGCAGATCACCGTGCGTTTTTATAACGAGGAGGAGAAGCAGTATCGCTATTACGATAGCCGGATGAGGTTGTCTTCCGAGCATTTGGGAAAATTACTGATTATTGGGACACAAATGGACGTGACGGAGAAGGTGCAGATGGCGAAAAAAACACAGGATTTGATAGTGAAGCGCGAGCTGGCGATGCAGTTCAATAGTATCGTGCATTGGGATTTTGACGTGCGGAACCAAACTTTCGAGTCTTATAACGATCCGATTAACGATTATGCCAGTGACCGGCTGGTGAAGATTTCGGAGTACATGGATGTCATCCATCCCGACGATCGTTCCATTTCACACGATGCGATACAGTCGATGTTGTCGGGTAAAGATATAACAGTCGATTTTACTTGCCGGATGCGAACCAAGCACGACGAGGGGTGGCAGTATTGCAATATCACGGGTGTTCCCTTTGAACGGGACGAGGGTGGGAATATCATCCGTTTCACGGGATTCCGGCAAAATATCTCGAAACTTCACCAGTTGAACGAGGAGGTGAAGGAGAGAAATTACAAGATGGAGCTTACTTTCAAAACGGTCGGGATGTCTTATTGGGATTTTGACGTGGAAACAAGACAATTCCGGGCGTTCAATGATCCGGTAAATGATTTCCATCCCGAAAAGCCAATCACTCCCGAGGAGTACCTGAAGTCTTCCCACCCGGATGATTTGAATTGTGTCCGTGAAAATCTGGGGCATATGCTTCAAGGGGTAGATAAGGATTTTAATTTTAAATATCGTTCCAAAACGAAATGGGATAAGGATTGGCAGACCTTGTTGGTTACCGGGGTCCAGATCGAGAGGGACAAGAGGGGGCGTGTGATCCGTTATACCGGGATCAAATTCAATAACACGGAATGGGAAAACGTGACGCGGGAGTTGAAGGAGTTGAAGGATAAAGCGGAGCTTTCCGATCGGTTGAAGTCGGCTTTTCTTGCTAATATGAGCCACGAGATACGCACCCCGCTGAATGCCATCGTGGGGTTCTCCGAGTTGATGATTGGTTCGGATGATCCGGCGGAGAAAGAGGAATACATGAGTGTTATCCAGTCCAACAATGAATTGCTGTTGCGGTTGATTAACGACATCTTGGATCTTTCCAAGATAGAATCGGGTATTCTCGAACGCAAAAGGGAGAGATTCAACCTGGCGAAAGTGCGTGGCGAATTGTACATGATGATCCAGCAGAAGATCACGAATCCCAATATCGAATTTATTTTGGATGATTCCGCCCCGGAGTGCTGGGTGTTGCTGGATCGAAACCGGCTCAAACAGGTGTGGGTGAATTTCCTCACCAACGCCGTGAAATGTACGAGATCCGGGTATATAAAAACGGGATATTCTCTTGAAAAAGGAGGGGTGCGGGTGTATGTCGAGGATTCCGGGGTCGGAGTCCCGAAGGAGTTGCAAGATCGATTGTTTGGCCGCTTCCAGAAGCTGAACGATTTCGCGCAGGGGACGGGATTGGGATTGGCTATTTCCAAGGCGATTATTGAAGCGGCAGGAGGAGAGGTTGGATGTGAGTCTACTGTTGGCGTCGGGTCAACTTTTTGGGCATGGGTTCCTTGTGAGATTTCCATGCAAGAGGATGGAGAACCCGTTGTTCCCCCGGAGCCTTTAAGGCAGCCTTCGCCCTTGAGCCGATTGGAAGGGAAAGATTTGAAGATTTTGATAGCCGAAGATAACGATAGCAACTATTTGTTGGTTCAGCAAATTCTGAAGAATTATGATGTTACGCGGGTACTGAACGGAGCCGAGGCGGTGCAGGCAGTCCGTGATGGAAATTTCGATCTTGTCCTGATGGATATGAAGATGCCGGTTATGGGAGGCTTGGAGGCGACTCGGAGAATCCGGGAATTTGACCCGGAAATGCCGATCGTTGCCCTTACGGCTAACGCATTTGACTCGGATAGGACTCTTGCCCTAGAAGCCGGATGTAATGCATTTTTAACGAAACCTTTAAAGAAAAGCGAATTGCTGGAATTGTTCGCTATGAAACGATAGGGCGTTGAAATGAAAAGATAAAAGCTAAAAACTAAAAGGAGTTCAACTTTTAGTTTTTAGCTTTTAATTTTTAGTTTTTATTTTCCTCGTATTGCCGTGATTCCCGGTAATTCTTTCCCTTCGATGTATTCAAGTAAGGCGCCTCCTCCGGTGGATACGTAACTTACTTTGTCGGCGAGTCCGAATTGGTTGATGGCAGCCACGGAGTCGCCTCCGCCGATGAGCGAGAAGGCGCCTTTGGCGGTTGCTTTCACGATGGCATCGGCAATCGCTTTTGTGCCCACTGCAAATTTAGGCATCTCGAAAACTCCCACGGGACCATTCCAAAGGATGGTCTTGGATTCCTCGATGATTTTCGAGAATGCGGCGATGCTTTCCGGACCTACATCCAAACCTTCCCATCCGTCGGGTATTTCCATGGAGGGTACGATGCGGGTGTTTGCGTCGTTGCTGAAAGCGTCGGCAGCCACGGTGTCTGTTGCGAACACGAGGTTCACGCCTTTTTCTTTGGCAATTTTTATGATGTCAAGAGCCAAGTCGAGTTTGTCGTCTTCGCAAATGGAGTTGCCGACGTGTCCGCCTTGGGCTTTTTTGAATGTATAAGTCATTCCTCCGCCGAGGATAAGATTGTCCACCTTGTCCATCAAGTTCATGATAATCTCGATCTTGGAAGAAACTTTGGAACCTCCCATGATGGCTGTGAACGGGCGGACGGGGTTGTGCATCACTTTGTCTACGCTTTCTAGTTCGCCCTGCATCACGTAACCGAATATTTTGTCATTCGGGAAGAATTTAGCGATAACGGCAGTAGAAGCGTGGGCACGGTGTGCGGTACCAAACGCATCATTGATCCACACGTCGCCGAGGGAAGCTAATTTTTGGGCGAAACCCTCGTCGCCTTTCTCTTCTTCTTTGTAGAAACGGAGGTTCTCGAGTAGAAGTACTTCGCCGGGTTTCAAGGCGGCGGCTTGTTCCTTGGCACTTTCGCCGATACAGTCATCTGCGAATTTCACGGGAGTGCCTAACAGTTCTTCCAGGTGCTTCCGGATATGATTTAGTGAAAATTTATCTTCGGGTCCATTTTTCGGGCGTCCGAGGTGTGACATCAAGATGACGGAACCTCCGTCTGCCAGCACTTTCTTGATCGTGGGGATGGCTGCCCGCATACGGGTGTCGTCGGTGATCTCGAATTTGTCATTTAACGGCACGTTGAAGTCTACGCGGATAAGAGCCCGCTTGTTTTTAAAGTTGTAATTATCAATTGTCTGCATAGCAATTGTTTTTTAATGAATAAAATGACTTAATTGACAGATAAAGGTAAGTATAAATTCATATTAAAATAAAAAAACAGTGGCGAAAATTTGCATCGCTCACGGAAAATACGGATTTTTACTCCCTGTATATAGTGGTACGGATTTGCAATTGAAAAAGTTAGCATGGCAAATGATAGATAAGCACGAGATATTTATGCGTAAGGCTTTAGAGGAGGCTCGCCTAGCAGAAGAGGAAGGAGAAATCCCCGTGGGGGCGGTGGTGGTATGCAAAGATCGTGTGATCGCACGAGCGCATAACCAAACAGAGCG
Organism: Butyricimonas synergistica DSM 23225; assembly: GCF_000379665.1. GTDB lineage: Bacteria > Bacteroidota > Bacteroidia > Bacteroidales > Marinifilaceae > Butyricimonas > Butyricimonas synergistica. The sequence goes on from NZ_KB903371.1 coordinate 32,355, forward strand.
ATTGAATGACGTGACTGCGCATGCCGAGATGCTGGCGATTACCTCGGCGACTTCCACGCTGGGAGGGAAATACTTGAATGACTGCACGCTCTACGTGACGTTGGAGCCTTGCGTGATGTGTGGCGGGGCGTTGGCATGGGCGCAGTTGGGGGAATTGGTTTACGGGGCTGCCGACCCGCACCGGGGATATGACCGGCTTACCCCTGCCGTGTTGCACCCGAAAACGAAAGTGACGGGGGGCGTGCTGGAAGCAGAATGTGGCGAATTGGTGAAGGCATTTTTCGCTAAGAAAAGGGAACGGTAAGGCTGATTTTTAATTGTTTTATTGTACATTTACCAATTGAATTTGCGATAGACAGATGGATTAAAAATAGATTTAGTACATGGGAAGTTTTGATATAAGAAACGGGAATGTGCCTGATAGCGAGAAGGAGGTGGAAAAAGCCTTGCGACCTTTGAGTTTTGGCGATTTTCAAGGACAAAAGAAGATCGTGGAGAATTTGGAGATTTTCGTGCAGGCGGCAAAGATGCGGGGGGAGTCTCTGGACCATGTCTTGTTGCATGGACCTCCCGGATTGGGGAAGACAACGTTGTCGGCGATCATCGCCAACGAGTTGGGCGTGGGAATAAAAATCACTTCCGGTCCGGTGTTGGATAAGCCGGGAGATTTGGCGGGGTTACTGACCAATTTGGAACCGAATGATGTGTTGTTTATTGATGAAATCCATCGGTTAAGCCCGATCGTGGAAGAGTACTTGTACTCGGCAATGGAAGATTTCAAGATAGACATCATGATTGACAAGGGACCTGCCGCACGTTCCGTGCAAATTCAATTGAGTCCGTTCACGCTGATCGGGGCGACTACCCGCAGCGGATTGTTGACGGCACCGTTGCGGGCACGATTCGGAATCAATAGCCATTTGGAGTATTATGACCTGGATGTGTTGACGGGAATCGTGGAACGTTCTGCCGCGATATTGAAAACGAAAATAACCAGCCAAGCATCCAAGGAGATCGCTTCCCGTAGCCGCGGAACGCCTCGTATCGCGAATGCCCTGTTGCGGAGGGTGCGTGATTTTGCCATGGTGAAGGGGAACGGGGTGGTGGACCACGAGATCACGACTTATGCGTTGGAGGCGTTGAATATCGATAAATTCGGATTGGATGATATGGATAACAAGATATTGTTGACGATTATCGATAAGTTCAAGGGTGGTCCCGTGGGATTGACCACGATCGCCACGGCGGTGAGTGAAGACCCGGGGACTCTGGAGGAAGTGTACGAACCTTTTCTGATTAAAGAGGGATTTTTGAAGCGAACCCCGAGGGGACGGGAAGTGACAGATTTGGCTTATAAGCATTTGAGAAAAGACAGGAGAAAGGACGACTGGCAACCCTCGCTTTTTTAAAGCGGGAAATATATAAGTTATTGAACTATTGAATGGTTTAGAGCTTTTACGAACGTTAAATATTAATCCGGGGAGAGAGGATGGCGTTTTAGTCCGGTTTTCGTGGAAAAATATTAGAACGTCAGATAGTTATAGTTTAGTTAAATTTTGCTAAGCATACCAATTGTTAAAATTGAATTGTTAAATTTGCGTGTATGAGAAAACAACAGATCATCATATTAGGGATTGTGTTTGGCATTTCTTTGCTGGGATTAGTTATCTTGCAGGCGAGTTATTTCCAGACGGCTTACGATGTGAAAAGGGAGCAATTCTTTTTCACCGTGAATCGGGCTATGGATAAGATCGTCGATTATATCCGCCAGAAAGAAGAGTCGGGGAGAATTGTGCAAGACCAGAATCTGTTGGAAGCGAAAAAACGGGGAATAGCGATAAACGCACCTATGTATATAGACCCGAAACGCCCGATCCCGTCGAAGAATGACCGTGCCTTGATGCTAGGGGCGACGCTGGCGTCGGTAGATGACAATTCGGACGTGCAGGACGTGAGCGAGTTCATGGGGAGTAAGTTCAAGGAAGATAATCTGGCGACCTCTATTTCTAAATTGCAGCAGGCGATCAAAGAACGCACGGGAGAGAATTATAAGTTCGTGCCCGAGGGAAGGGAAGACAGGCACCTGATTGAGGGACGGGTGGATTTGGATAACTTGTATGGTTTTATCGGCAACACGTTAAAGGACGCGGGTGTTAGTTCCCGTTTCGAGTTCGGTATCAAGGAAGAAGGGAAATTTATTTTGAGTTCCAGAGATTTCTTGAACCAAACGTCTAATGATCTCACTTTTAATCGGCAAATATTCCCGGGCGAGGGTAATTCTGCCATATTATATTTGAAGTTCCCTGATGCATCTTCCGATACTTCCGGTTCGATTTGGATGGTATTGCCGGGATTGATTATCACGGTGATGATTGTTTTCTGTGCCGTTTTCTGCCTAATTGTCATTGTGCGACAGAAGAAATTGTCCGTGATCAAGAATGATTTCATCAATAATATGACACACGAGTTCAAAACGCCTATTGCAACGATTTCTTTGGCAGCCCAAATGTTGAAAGATGGTGCGGTGACGAATACGCCGGAATCGGTAGACCGGGTGGCAACGATCATTCGGGACGAGAGTAAACGCTTGACTTTCCAGGTGGAACGTGTGTTGCAAACCGCTTTGTTTACGGAAACCCGGATGAAGTTGAAACTGAAGAATATTAATATGAATCAGTTGATCGAGGATTTGTTGCCTAAATTTAGTTTGCGCGTGGAAGACAAAGGCGGGAAGTTCTCGGCTTACCTTGAGGCAGAGCAAGATGAAGTGCTTGCTGATGAGGTACATATAACTAACGTAATCTCTAATTTGGTGGATAATGCTATAAAATATTGCGTAAAATCACCAGAAATAACCATTTATACTCGTAATAAAGATAAAGAAATTGTAATAAGTGTGATCGATAATGGCATAGGAATTGCTAAGAAAGATCAGAAGCTAATCTTCGAACGATTCTATCGGGTGTCCACGGGAAATTTGCATGATGTGAAAGGTTTCGGCTTGGGACTGTCATACGTGAAAAAAATCGTTGAGGCTCACGGTGGAAGGATTGACGTGGAAAGCTCCTTGGATAAAGGTAGCTGTTTTGACATTATTTTACCATTAACTGTGAAAAAGCAAAAGATAAAGAGAACTTTATTTTTCTAATTTCGTATATTTTTTCAGACAAATTAGAAAAGAGAATGATTAAAATCAACACGAATTATTAAAAACAACATAGCTATGGATGAGAAAATTAAAATTTTATTAGCAGAAGACGATACCAATTTGGGTATGCTTCTTAAGGAATATTTGAGAGCTAAAGGGTTTGAAACCGTTTTATGTGAAGATGGAGAAATTGCGTATGAAACGTTCTTGAATGCACCGTTTGATATTTGCATTTTTGACGTGATGATGCCGAAAAAAGATGGGTTTACTCTCGCGAAGGAAGTAAGACAAATCAATAGCGAAATTCCAATTATTTTCTTGACGGCTAAATCAATGAAAGAGGACGTGTTGGAAGGCTTCAAACTGGGTGCCGACGATTATATGAGCAAACCTTTCAGTATGGAAGAATTGTTGCTTCGTATCGAGGCTGTGTTGAGAAGATCAACCGGATTGAAACCCGAAGACGAGCAGGAAATTTTCAAGATTGGTAAATTGACATTCAATTCCAAGAAACAAACTTTGTTTGATGGCGAGGAAGAACAAAAGCTGACCACGAAAGAATCAGAGTTACTTCGTTTGTTGTGCTTGAATGTAAACAAAGTGCTGGAAAGAAATTACGCTTTGAAGAACATCTGGGCTGATGACAATTATTTTAATGCCAGAAGCATGGATGTTTATATCACCAAGTTGCGTAAACATTTGAAGAAAGATCCGTCAGTGGAAATCATCAATGTTCATGGAAAAGGATATAAGTTGATTCTTTGATAAGGTCATTAGATAAAATAAGCGCTTCCGGTAACGGGAGCGCTTTTTTTTGTGGAAATTTGTTTTGTTTGCCGGTTACGACTTTTCTTGATTTTTTGTACCTTTGCACCCGCAAAAATGAAGAAGTATAGTTAATGAAACATATGAGGTATTCTGATAATCATGTATTTATCCCTTCTCGATTAACCTTTGCCAACTTGTGGGGTGGTGAATGGAGAATACCTAGTTGCTGCATCTAATCTTTTCGATTTTCTTTCATTATATTTCATAATTCATAAATAAAAACGTATGGACAAGTTATTTGTGTTCATAACGATGTTCTGTGTGTCGTTATGGACAGGGGGTGTGTATGCCCAAAATGCAAGTGGGCGGGTGATCACTATCGAGGAAATGTTTTCTCTCGCGGATCGAAATGCCAAGGTATTATATCCATTTGCCACTCTGATAGAGGAGTCAAGTCAAAATGTAAAAACGGCTAAAAGTGCCCGTCTTCCCGATGTGGAGGCGTCTATTTCCGCAAGTTTCTTGGGTAACGGTGTTTTGCTGGATCGTGATTTTTCAAATTCAACAAAGGCTCCCATGCCGCATTTCGGGAATAATTTTGCTTTGGAAGTATCCCAGGTGATATACGCGGGGGGAGTGGTAAACCGTGGAATCGAGATTAGTAAGCTGCAGGAAAAGATGGTTGGCCTTTCCCTGGAAAATGAGCGGGATAAACTGCGGTTTATGCTGGTGGGGTATTATCTTGACCTATTTAAACAAAGAAATCTTCTTCGGGTTTACGAGCAGAATATCGAGTTGACCCGTCAAGTTCTTGTCGATATTAAGGCAAAACATACAGAAGGTGTAGCTTTGAGAAATGATGTGACAAGGTACGAACTTCAACTTTCAAATCTGGAATTGACTTGTACTCAAATCCGTAATTTTATTGCTATTTTGAATAATAATTTGGTAACGATCCTGGGATTGCCCCGTGAAACAAACGTGGAGCCGGACACTACTCTCGTGTCCCGTTTTATGCCGCTCGATGAGGCGGGACATTGGACGGGACAGGCTTTACGGCATTCACTTTCGTTGCGGCAGAGTCTTTTGACTGTGGAGATGAACAAGCAGCAGGAACGAGTGGCTCAATCGGAGATGCTTCCCAAGATTGCTTTTTTCGCGAGTAATCATTTTGACGGTCCGATCACGATAGAGGTGCCGCCTATTGACAAGAATTTTAATTATTGGTACGTGGGAGTAGGGGTAAAATATAATATCGCATCGCTTTACAAATCGAATAAATCCCTTAAACGTAGCCGGCTTACGACTCGCCGGGCTCTACAGCAATATGATGACGCGAAAGAACAAACGGAACTTGCCGTGAAGGCGGATTATATCAGGTACATGGAAGCGCACGAGCAATTGAATACACAAATTAAGAATGTTGAGTTGGCTAACCAGAATTACGCGATCGTAAATAACCGGTACAAGAATGATATGGCGCTTATAACCGATATGCTTGACGCAAGTGCTGCCAAGTTGTCGGCGGAACAGCAATTGGTGAATGCCCGCATCAATATTATTTACCATTATTATAAACTTCTCTATGTATCAGGAACACTTTAAAATATACTATTATGAATAGAAAAACTAGAAAAATCGTTTCAAATACTATTGTTGTTATTGTTATATTGATCGTGTTTGCCGGGGTATGTACCCGTTTCTTTCATTTCGGGACGGTCGAATACACGGATAATGCACAAGTACGCCAACATATTGTGCCTGTTAATAGTCGTATTCAGGGATTTGTTAAGAATGTTTATTTTGATGAATACCAGCAGGTGCACAAAGGAGATACGTTGGTATTGATTGAGGAGGCGGAGTTTGTGCTTCGGTTGGCTCAAGCGGAAGCCGATTATCAGAATGCGATTTCGGGGAAGCATATCGTTTCTACCGGGGTGAGTACGACTCAAAATAATGTTGCCGTTTCGGATGCAAGTCTTCAGGAGGCGAAGATATTGTTGGATAACGCGGAGCGTGATTACAAGAGATTTAAGAATCTTTTGGAACAGGATGCGGTAACCCGCCAGCAATATGATAAAATGGAAACGGCTTATTTGGCAGCTAAAGCAAGGTATGAATTGCTTTCCCGGCAAAAGAAGTCGGCTTCGCTAGTTACTCTGGAACAAACCCGGCGTTTGGAACAGACTGAGGCGGGAATAAAACTTGCCGAAGCGGCTCTTTCTCTTGCCCGGTTGAATCTTTCGTACACGGTGATTATAGCCCCGTGTGATGGTATTACCGGACGGAAAAATATTCAGGAGGGACAACTTGTGCAACCCGGACAGACGTTGCTGAACGTGATTGACGAGAACGATAAGTGGATTGTGGCTAATTACAAGGAGACGCAGACCCTTCATATTGCTCCGGATTATGTTGTCGATATACAGGTTGATGCTTTACCTGATATTACATTCAAAGGGGTTGTGCGTTCTGTTTCTCAAGCCACGGGAGCTTCACTCTCGCTTTTGCCGCAAGATAATTCGGCAGGGAATTTTGTAAAGGTGGAACAACGTATTCCCGTGAAAATTGAATTCACGAAAGATAATGATCCGCGGGATCTTCGTCGCCTTCGTGCCGGGATGAATGTTCAATGTTTCGTAAATTATTGATGATATGCATGACCATAGTAAGTTTTCGTTAGCTTTCATGCGTGATTTTGTCCCGGAAAAACTTCGCCCTTGGATCATGGTTCTCATTGCCGTTGTTTTCCAATTTTCGGGCGGCGTGTATCTGGCGGTTGTAAGCGAGATGGGGGGAGCGCTTGCCTTGAAGCAGGAGGATATTATGATGGCGGGGTATGCCTCTATGGTAAGCATGGCTCTTTCCTTTGCTATTCTGTTCCGGCTTAAATTCCGGTTCCCGCCACGAACATCATTATCGGTTTGTGCTGTCGTTATAATCCTTGCTAATTTAATTTGTCTGAATACCGGAAACGTGGTGGTGCTGGTGCTCGTGAGTTTTATCGCGGGATTTTTTCGTATGTGGGGGACATTTGAATGTAATTCGTCGTTGCAGCTTTGGATTACTCCCAAGAGGGACTTGTCGATATTTTTTTGTTATATTTTCCTTATGGTGAATGCTTGCATTCAGCTTTCGGGCCTGACAACTGTGCATATTGCCACGTGGATTAACTGGCAGTATATGCATTGGTTTGTTATTGCGCTGTTACTTGGTGTGATTATTTTTGTGCTTGTCGGTTTTCGTGATGATCGTTTGATGAAATATTTGCCTCTCTACGGGATTGATTGGCTTGGTGGGGTTCTTTGGGGGATCACCGTGTTGGCTATCGTGTTCGTGGGCGTGTATGGAGAACATTACGACTGGTTTGCCTCTCCTCATATCCGGACGGCTTCGTTTATAGCGGTGGTTTCTCTTTTGTTCAATATATCGAGAGCGTTGGTTATCCGTCATCCTTATATCGATTTGTCGATTTGGACGTATCGACCCATGTGGTTGACGTTTGTGCTTTATATTGTCATTGATTTTTTGTTGGCTCCCCAGCACGTGTTGGAACATATCTTTATGGAAGGAATTTTGGGATACGATGCCCTGCATTTGATTTCGCTGAATTGGATGGTTTTGTTGGGAATCGTAGCCGGAGGGGTTTTCACGTATTATACTTTTGCTCTCCGGAAATGGGGATACAAGCGGATGTTGGTTTTTGCCATGTCGTGTATTACCGCTTATCTGCTGGTGTTTTATTTTTATCTAGATTATAATCTCCCCAAAGAAGCGTTGTATTTGCCTGTTTTTCTGCGAGGGGTGGGATATGTCGTCGTGGCGATCTGTTTCCTGACAGCCCTATCGGGAAGCGTGCCTTTTCGTGTATTCTTTCACGCGGTTACCACTCAAACGCTTGTTAGTGCCACTTTGGGTGGAGTGATCGGCAACGCCCTCCTGGGACGGATATTGAATGTTGTGGTGACAAAAAATACGATGTTGTTGAGTGGGGAGCTTGACAGCGTGCATACGACGGCAACAGGAATCCCTTTGCCTCAGTTGTATGGTATTGTGCGGCAGCAGGCTATGATGGTTTCCATGAAAGAGATTTTTGGTTGGTTGGTATTGTTGTCTTTAGCTTGTTTGGGTGTGTTTATATTGAAAGGAAGTAGCTTGCGAATGGGAAATATTATTCATCCTAAATTCAGTACAATTCGCAAATTGATAAAACATGAGCTTCGGTTAGACCGGATATTTGTCACGAGGCGTTTGTTTTCGGTCGGTCGTAAATTGTGGTTGTTGGTGATAATTTCTGTTGGAATGACCCTTGTAATAGACAATTGTATTACCTTTGTATGTAGAAATGTATAACTAATGCTGTTTTGGCAGCTATAATTTTAATAAAGATGAAAATAGCGATAGCATGTGACCATGCCGGTTACGAGTACAAGGAACGATTAGTGAAATATCTTCAGGAAAGAGGTCACGAGGTAAAAGATTTCGGTGCTTTTTCTGCCGAGAGTATGGATTATCCGGATACGGCTCATCCGATGGCTTCTGCTGTTGAGTCGGGAGAATACGAGAAAGGGATTGCTATTTGCGGAAGTGGTAACGGTATCTCGATGACAGCCAACAAGCACCAGGGAATTCGTTGCGCTTTGTGTTGGAATATGGAGATTGCCGCTTTGGCTCGTCAACACAACAATGCTAACGTGGTTGGTCTGCCCGCCCGTTTTATTGCTTACGAGGAAGCTCAAAATATAGTAGATACTTTCCTCGTAACGGATTTCGAGGGAGGACGTCACCAGAGAAGGATTGACAAGATACCGGTGAAGTAATTCTGTGATTAAATGATTTCCGATTCAGTGATTATAGGTTCATTAAAAACAATCACTCGATCGGAAATCATAAAATTGTCAAGTCATCAGATTCTGCACATATCCACCGGCATTTCTTTCTGTGCATCTGTCACGGCGAGGGTGGTCATGTAAACAATATCTCTTACACTACATCCCATTTGTAATATATGTACGGGTTTGTTCAAGCCTAGCAGGACGGGACCGATGATTTCGTTGTTCCCGAGTTCTTGCAGCACGCCCAAGGCAATACTTCCGGAGCTGAGGTTCGGGAAAATGATCGTGTTCACATCCTTGTTTGCCAACGGGGAGAAAGGGAAACGGGCTTGTCTGAGTTCCGTGTTGAAAGCAATGGATGCGGACATTTCACCGTCGACCAGTATTTCGGGATATTTGCGATGCAACGTATCCACGGCTTCCTGTATCTGTGCCGGACTTCCCAGATGATATTCTCCGAAATTGGAGTATGATGTCAGTGCAATAACAGGCTCAACGTTGAATTGTTTCACGGCTTCGTAAGTTAAGATGGTCACACATTCAAGCGTGTCAGCTGACGGGTGGCTGTTGACGGTCGTGTCGGCGAGGAAATAAGTTCCTTTTTTGTTCGTCACGATGTGCATCCCCACGGCATATTTGCAACAAGCTCTTAATCCGATAATGTCTTTGGCGGCACGCAGTACATCGTGGTAATCGGAATGTACGCCGGAGATAAAACCGTCGGCATCGCCGGATTCCACCATCATCAACCCGATGAAGTTTGAGTCTTTCATCAATTCTTTGGCTTGTTCCAGAATAATCCCTTTACGTTGTCTTTTCTCGTAATAAGCCCGGGTGTATTGATCGATTTTCTTTGTTTCTTTAGCCGGGTCGAAAATGGTCAGCTCGGGGAGTTCCAGCTTGTATTGTTTCTGAAGGGCTTCGATCTCTTTTTTCGTACCGATAAGCACGGGATGGGCTATTTGTTCCGAAAGGATTTCTTGTACAGCCATCAACGTTTTGATGTTGGCTCCTTCCGAGAAAACGATGCGTTTGGGATTGGTCTTCGCTTTGCGGGTCATGCGGCGCATAAGTCTTTCATCCTGTCCCATTCTTTTTTCCAGTTGGTCGCGATAGGCATCCCAATCCTCGATGTTTTTGCGGGCAACACCCGATTCCATGGCAGCCTTGGCTACGGCGGGAGCGATGTGACTAATCAGACGGGTATCCAACGGTTTGGGAATAATGTAATCCCGTCCGAACGCGAGTGACGGATCGTTGTATGCCATTTTCACGTTTTCGGGTACGGGTTCTTTCGTGAGTTCTGCCAGCGCGTAAGTGGCTGCCAATTTCATCTCCTCGTTAATTCCCCGTGCTTGGACATCGAGGGCTCCCCGGAAAATGTAAGGAAAGCCTAGCACGTTGTTGATTTGGTTCGGGTAATCGGAACGTCCGGTGGCGAAAATGATGTCCGGGCGGCTATGAATGGCTTTGTCATAACTGATTTCCGGGTTCGGGTTTGCCAATGCGAACACGATCGGGTCTTTTGCCATACTCCGGATCATATCTTCCGTTAATATGTCCGCGACGGAAAGTCCCAGGAACATATCGGCTCCCACGAGTGCTTCGGGTAAAGTGCGTGCGGACGTTTCGACAGCGAATTCCTCTTTCTCGATATTGAGTCCGGCTCTTCCCGTGTAGATTACGCCTTTGCTGTCGCACATAATTATGTTTTCTTTCTTCACGCCTAGTGCTTTGTATAGGCGGGCGCAGGAAATAGCAGCCGCTCCGGCTCCATTGACAACAACACGAATCGAGTCGATCTTTTTCCCGTTAAACTCGAGGGCATTCAATAGCCCGGCAGCCGAAATAATGGCAGTCCCGTGTTGATCGTCGTGCATCACGGGAATATCCAGTTCTTCTTTCAGGCGGCGTTCGATCTCGAAACATTCGGGGGATTTGATGTCCTCCAGGTTGATTCCCCCGAAAGTAGGGGCGATCATTTTGACGGTTTCGATGAATTTATCGATGTTTTTTGTATCCACTTCAATGTCGAATACATCGATGTCCGCGAATATTTTGAAAAGAAGTCCTTTGCCTTCCATGACAGGTTTGCCGGATAAGGCTCCGATGTCACCCAACCCGAGGACGGCTGTCCCGTTGGAGATGACTGCCACGAGGTTGCTCTTGGCGGTATATTTGTAGGCGTCGATCGGGTTTTTCTGAATTTCCAGACAAGGCTCGGCTACTCCCGGGGAATAGGCTAACGAGAGATCATATTGTGTGCTATGCGGCTTTGTCGGAATGACTTCTATCTTGCCGGGACGTCCCATGGCATGATAATGTAAAGCTTGTTTTTTATCCATTTTATTAATGTTCTTACTTGTTTTAATCGAGTGTAAAACTATTTAGACTTAATCGAATAACAAGATGTTAAATGTTAATAAAAAGTTAAAGTTTAAATATTAATCGAGGTTAAAAGAAGTTATTATTAATTTAGGCTATTGTAAAATAGGCAAGCTAGATGATGGGTAAGTTTGGTGGTATATTGTTGATATTAATAGGTTTGATGTGGTGTTGTAATACCCGTAAAACTGTCGTGGAGTTGAATTTGATTGGTTCTTCCGGGATAAAACCGGAAATTTTGGTGAACGGGAGCGAACGTCCGGTGGATGTGAATGAGTCGGGATACGCCAAATTGGTGATGGGGGACAAGGAAAATGGTTACGCTTTGTTAAAATACGGGAAAGATCGTATCCCGTTATTCATAGAGAAAGACAAATCTTTGGTTATATACGTGTATGGCGACCAAGCGAGAGGAAATACTCGTTTCGAGGGAAATGGAGCACCGAAGAATATATACTTGAGCAGTTTGGAGTCGAAGAACAAGTCCTTTGATTACGAACTGGATGGGATGGAGTTTTTGCAGCAATTGAAGGAGCAGGTGGAGGAGCAAATGTATTATTTGGATACCATGGAGTTTGACGAGGAGTTCAAGGAGATGGAGCGCCACCGGATCAAGTTCTCGGCTTACACGGCATTGGAAAATTATCCGTTGTATCATGCCTGGAGCACGGGAAATAAGGATTACCAGCTCGATACGACTTTTTTAGCGACTCTCAAAACGTTTATCAAGGAGGATGAAAAGTTGCTGGTATTGAAGGAATACCAGGAGGGAATGGCTTCATTGGTTTCGGTAATCAGTTCCTCTCGTTTAAAAGAATACGATGCTTACAAGCAAGTGATAGCTCAGTTCGAATACGTGATTCATAACCTGTCGAACAGCACGCTAGTCGAATTTCTGATAGACCATTATGCTTATAATTATTTGTTAGGTGCAGGAGCGGACGAACACATGGATGAGATTCTGAAAACCTATGATAGGTACGTGAAGGACGCGAGAATGAGACAGCGTTTTTACGACGGGTACGAGCGATGCATGAAAATTGTGGCGGGACAACCGGCATCGAATTTCGTGTTCACGGACGTGGCGGGACAGGCTTTCCGGCTGGAAGACTTCCGGGGCAAGTTCCTTTTTATCAATGTATGGGCAACCTGGGGAGTACCTTGTCGTAGCGAGAATATTTATTGGGAGAAGTTGGAAAAGGAGTTCGAGGAGGAGAATATCGTGTTCGTGGCGGTAGCCTGTGATAACGACCGGGCGATTTGGGAGAAACGGGTGCGGGAGAATCCCAAAGGCGAGGTGCAGTTGTACATGGGAAGTGACCGTTCGTTTATGGATTTCTACATGATACGGGGAATACCTCGGTTTATACTGATAAGTCCCGACGGGCGGATTATCAATTCGGATATGCCCCGTCCTTCCAATCCCGAAACGGCAAAGATTCTGCGGTCTTACCTGAAGGATAAGAATTAAAATTTTTTTCTATTTGAACCATTGGGTTACATCTTCGTTTTTCAGGATGTGGATGATCGTTTTCCCGTCAGCCGTGTAATTCGGGTGTTGGCAGGTGAAAAGATTGTCGAAGAGGTCGCTCATTTCTTGCCGATCCAATACCGTGTTGTAATCCATTGCGGCGGCTTTTGCCAGCGACAGAGCGATCCGTTCCCGCATCTTGTCCCGGATGGAGCCTTCCGTGTTTTTGTAGTGCTCGATCAGGTTCAGCAGAACTTCTTTTCCCCGGGAGGTCGAGAGGTCGGGAGGGGTAGAATATATAGCATAACAGTTTTTCCCGAATTCGCCCAATTCAAAACCTAAAAGCATGAGGTCGTCGAGAATGTCTTTCACCAGCATGAAATCCTCTGCCGATAATTCCAGTGTTTCGGGGAATAGGCTCTTTTGCCCTCCGGCGGGTTGATGGGATAACGTCTCCTTGTAGCGTTCGAACAGGATGCGCTCGTGTGCCCGTTTCTGGTCTATAAACATCAGTCCGGAATGAACGGGGGTCACGATATAGCGACCTTTCATCTGCACGAATGAGATCACGCCCTGGTGGTCTTCTTGTTTTTCAGCCATCTCCGGTATCACGGTTTGCACTTCTTCCGGCTTGTCTTCCAATCCGGCAAAGAGTGCATCCCAATTCGCGGGCACTTGTTCTTTGCGATGATAGTCGTGATTTCGTTGGCTACTATTGCCTCCGCTGTTCCCGTGTGATCGTTCCCCTTGCTCGAAATCCGAGTCTTCTTTGGAAATAGACGTCGAATAATTGAACGGGTTGTAATTTGGGTTGTAACTTACCTTCGGCACCTTCGGAATGACAGGTACGTCGGGAGCCACGAAATCTACTTTATCTTCCGTGTCGAAGTCGATGGTCGGGATGACGTTGAATTTTCCCAAAGCTTCCTTTACGCAGGCAAGGATGATCTGGAAAATAGCACTTTCGTCTTGGAACTTAATTTCGGTTTTGGTCGGGTGTATGTTCACGTCGATGATGGACGGGTCTACCGTGAAATACAGGAAATAGGATGGGATCATATCTGCGCTGATTAATCCCGAGTAAGCTTCCGTGAGCGCTTTGTGGAAGAAATTATGTTTCATGAAGCGGTTGTTCACGAAAAAATATTGTTCCCCGTAAGTTTTGCGGGCGTGTTGAGGAACGCAAATGAAACCGTTGATGGTTATAATACCGGTTTCGCAATTCACGGAAAGTAACTTCGAGTTGATGTTTTTGCCAAAGGCATTCACGATGCGTTGTCGCAACCCGGATGCCGGAAGGTTGAATATTTCATTTCCGTTGTTCGCCAGGGTAAAGGTCACTTCCGGGGTGGCAAGGGCTACTCGCAGGAATTCCGTGGTGATATTCCGCAACTCCGTGTTGTCGGATTTCAAGAACTTGCGTCGGGCAGGGATCGTGTAGAACAAATTTTTCACGAGCATATTCGTTCCCCGTGAACAACTGATGCTCTCTTGGTTTTTCAACTCTGAGTCGGCAACGAAGAGGTAAGTCCCCAATTCGTCTTCTTCCCGGCGGGTGCGTAATTCCACTTCTGCCACGGAGGCGATGGAAGCAAGGGCTTCGCCTCGGAAACCCATGGTGCGTATATTGAATAAATCTTGCGCGGAGGAGATTTTGGAGGTTGCGTGTCGTTCAAAAGCCATACGGGAATCTCTCGGCGACATTCCTTTCCCGTCGTCGATCACCTGGATGAATCCTTTTCCCGCATTTTTTAATATTACCTGTACTTTGGTTGCCCCCGCATCGATAGCGTTCTCCATTAATTCCTTCACCACGGAAGCCGGACGTTGCACGACTTCTCCCGCGGCAATCTGGTTTGCCACCGAATCGGGTAATAGTTGAATAACATCTGCCATACCTGAACTCCTAGAAAAATTTCATTATGAGGTCTAACTTATAAGTAACCAAATAAAAAGCGACCATAAGTATAACGATCAATATAAGAAATAAGCGCGTGGCATATCCTAATCCCGTTTTTGGGCGATTGCTTCTTTGTTTGTTATATTCCCGTTGTAAACTGGCTCGCACGTCGGGGATGTATTCATTCCCGTTTTCATCGAGACCCAATTCGGTACGGATACGTTTCTCCCGTTCCTTGCGGGCTTCCGCTTCCGGGTCCCAGTAACGGGGTTTTAGGTTGAAACGCCTGTATTCCGGTTGTTTAAATAGTCCCATGATTCAATTGTAACTTTAAATATTTACTGCTTCTCTTTCTTGGTGGATTTCCCGAAACTTCGGGCAATCCACTTGGGTACGATGAACGCTCCTATGAACAGGTAAGGATAGTAGCTGATGAGTCTCCAGAGAATAGCCATCGCAATGGCGACTCCCGCGCTCGGAAGAAACTCCCCGAGGTATTTGGAGAAGACAAATTCAGCGAAACCACTACCTCCCGGTGTAGGGCTTACCAACATCATGATCCACATGACAAGTTGTCGTGCAAAGATAAGAAAATGTTGCGCCCAATCATAGCGTCCGAACCAAAAAGCTACAAGAATGGCATTCACAACCCAGTAACGTGCGGTCCACGAGAAGAATGTAGCCCCGAAAGTTTTTAACCAGAAGACGAAGGGCATCTTTCGTAATTCATGGGAGTTACGGATGATGTCGGTGCCCGCCTCGTTGGCATCGTGGCGCCATTTGCGAAGGATGCGCCACTTGAATAATTTCATAATTAGCCATTTGAGTCCCCTAGGATTTTTGAATAACCCGTAACTCAATATCAGGAGATAGGCTAGTTTCACGCTGTAACCGATGGCGGCGAAGGTGATCAGGCTGTCGACAACCGCTTTGGTTGTGTCGGGCATATGCCATAGGGCTTGGTGGTTCACGCATAAAAGAATGATTGGGAACATGATGATAAAGTATAGTTCGTCGAGGAAAGAGGTCGCCATGACCATTGCCGAACTTTTGCCCACGCCGATGCCTTCCTTGTGCACGAAGAGGATCGCAAGGCTGGTGCCTCCAATGGCGGAGGGGGTGACTGCCGACGTGAATTCCCAAAGAAAGATGATGCGTAAGGATTGGAGCCACGTGAGTTTGTCTCCGGAGAGTACCCGGATTCGTACCACGTATCCGAAATCCCGGATCGCCATACACAACAGCGCCACGAATAACCAGAATACCGTGTTCCATGTGAAGGTGATCATATCAAATGCCTTCGGGTCGAATTCTTTGTATAGCATATAAGATACCACTGCCAAGCCGATGACAATGGGGTATATGATTTTGTAAGGACGAATTTTCTTTGTCAGCTTCTGGTTTCCCTCCGTGCTCTCCTGTGCCATAATTTCGTTAATTTATTCGCTACTAAATTACGAAATTGTATGGAAAAGCAATGAAAACAAGTAGTAAAATAAAAAAAGCAATTAACGGATTTAATATCAATTAATTGCTTTTCGTGGAGAATAACGGAATCGAACCGTCGACCTTTTGAATGCCATTCAAACGCTCTAGCCAACTGAGCTAATTCCCCGTTTGCGGATGCAAATATAGATAAATTATTGAAAATAGAAAATATCAGAGGAAAATTTGAACAATTTTTGTCGGGAACAGTATGTGGTAAACGGAAGATTTTTCCGTAAATTTGCACACTGATAAAAGATGTCTACTAATGAATGCTCAAGGTTTAGAAAATGAGCAAGTATTACTTGCCTTGTTAAGAGAGGGGGATGAAAGAGCTTACTCTTATCTATTCAAAGCATTTTATCAGGCTTTATTTAATTATGCAGGGCGGGTTGTTCATGATGAGGATTATGCACACAATATAGTACAAGGTGTGTTTTGTCGTTTTTACGAGAATCGAAAAAAGATAGTCATTGAAGGAACGTTAAAATCGTATCTGTATCGATCCGTTTATAATAGTTGCTTGGATACGCTAAAGCATGAAAAAATAAAAAATATTTATAATGATCAGGTTTTACTTGATTTTTATTCTAAAGAAATTGCTTTGGCTCCCGAGGTGGAGTTGAATCTTCGTCGAGAAGAGATTCGTAAAGCAATAGATGTTTCCATAAATAAATTACCGGAACGTTGCCGACAAATTTTTGTGATGAGTAAGATTGAAGAAAAATCGAATCAAGAAATTGCAAACGAATTAGGAATTTCTATAAAAACAGTTGAAACTCAGATGAGAATAGCTCTTGCTAAGTTGCGTAAAGATTTAGGTTGGCTATATTATATGATTTTTCTTGATTTTTTTTCAAAAATGTTTTAAGGGTAAATCTCGTGTGAGTCGTCTTGAAGATATATAAAAGACGATTATGCAGATTACGGATGACATTATCATACGGGTTTTAGAGGGAAAAGCCACGAAAGAAGAATTTGTGGAACTGAAAGCCTGGTTGCAGGATGAGGATAACCGACAACATTTTGAATATCTGAGAGAAATTTGGAATGTGATCGGGGGACCTATGCTTTCCGTGAAGCAAGAAGCTAAAGTATGGACAGATTTCAAGGCATATATGCATAGGTCACGGGTAAAGCAAGTTATTTATAAATGTTCGAGATATGCGGCAATCGTTATTGTTTTATTCGCGATTCCTCTGTTTTTTTTATGGATTCGAGGTGATGAGAAGGAGGTTGCTATCCGGCAAGAAATTTCTATTAACCCGGGACGTTTTCAGGCTATTTTAACCGTTCCCGGGGGAGAGTCTATTGAATTGCGACCGGCAGAAACAAAATGTATCGATGTCAGTAAGAACGGGAAAGCAACAAATGGAGAGGGAGGATTGGTTTACGAGAGGCGAACGGGGGCATCTTCGGCGGAATACAATCAAGTACATACCCCGTGCGGGGGAGAATATTCTGTGATGTTGGCGGATGGGACCAAAGTGTACATGAATTCCGGTTCAACGCTGAAGTTTCCGGTTGTATTCAATGATTCTACCCGAGAGGTCTATTTATCAGGGGAAGCGTATTTTGAAGTACAAAAAGATTCAACAAGACCTTTCCGGGTAAAAACGGATGCCATGGTATTGAGTGTTTATGGTACAGAATTCAATATCAATACATTTGAATCGATTAAGACGGTTCTGTTTTCCGGACGTGTAGGTATTAAAGGAAATGATAACAAGGAATATATCTTGGAACCGTCGCAATTGATCGAATATGACAAGAGTGGCAATTTCGTGCAATTGCGAGAGGTCGATACAAGGGTTTATCTTGCCTGGAAAGAGGGATATTTCTTTTTCGATAACGAAAATTTAGCACATGTTCTTGCCGCTTTAGGCAGATGGTATAATGTCGAATTTGAATATAACGAAGTTGATGTGAAGGATATGCATTTTACGGGGCATATAAAAAAGTATGAAAATATGAATGTTATTTTAGATGCGATTCGAAGAATTGTTCACGTGCGTTTTGATATAAACGGGAGAAAAATTGAAGTAACTAAATAAGAGAGACTCGATAGAGCCTCTCTCGTTAAAATAATGTGATTCTGTGTCCTGGAAAAACAAGAGAATCACGAGTATTAATTAAAAATACAAAACTATGAAAAAAGATGGATTATACTTCTCTTTCGGGAAGTATAGTAGACAAAAAATTTTTTTACCTATGAAATTGTGTGTGTTATTTATGTTGTGTTTCGTTGTAGGTGTATCAGCCAAAGTTGCGGCACAACAAGAAAAAGTGAATTTGGATCTTCAAAATGTTTCCGTTAAACAATTGTTCCTTGAAATTCAGAAACAAACAAATTTATCTTTCATCTTTAGTATGGAACAAGTTGCGGCTATCGGGAATGTTTCGGTCAAAGCCGAGCAGGAAGTCGTGGAGAATGTTTTGAGGCGAGTGTTCAAGGATACGAAGCTTGCTTTTGAGTTTTCCGGTAATCTCATCATTGTTCGCACGGATGATGACAAGAAGGAAAAAAGCAAAGAGATAAAAATTGTCGGTAAAGTCGTCGATGAAAAACAACAACCGTTACCGGGAGTCACTATTCATGCCAAAGGATATTCGGTAGGGACTTCCACTGATAAAGACGGGAAGTACACTTTTCGGTTTGTGGAGACAGACAAGGAAACGATACTGATATTCTCGTTTATCGGAATGGAGAAACAGGAGATAAAATACACCGGGCAAGACACGATTAATGTTACTTTAAAAGAAACCGTGGCACAGTTAGAGGAGGTAGTTGTCAGTACTGGATACCAGCGTATCGATGCGCGTAAGAGTACAAGTGCTATTACCACTGTCCGGGCGGAGGATATTGTAACTCCTGGGCTGCAAACAATAGACCAGATGCTGGAAGGACGGGTCCCCGGTCTAATGGTGTTACAGAATACGGGGCAGATTGGGGCAACTCCCCGTTTACGTATTCGCGGTTCGTCAACTGTTTTGAGTTCTCGAGAACCGGTATGGGTTCTTGATGGCGTGATTTTAGAAGATCCCGTGGATGTCGACCCCTCGCAAATCAATGATCTGGACTTCGTGAATCTATTAGGGAATGCCATTTCAGGGTTAAATCCGGAAGATATTGAGCAGCTTGACGTGTTGAAGGATGCTTCCGCTACAGCTATTTATGGTGATAAAGCAGCGAATGGGGTTATCGTGATTACAACTAAAAAAGGACGTCCGGGACCTCCTTCCGTTACTTATTCGTTATCCGGTAGTTTTACGCAACGCCCGAGTTACAAAGATCGCAGTGTAAACGTGATGAATTCTAGAGAGAGGGTAGCCTATTCGCGCGAGTTAATCGAGAAACGAATGGCTTACCCGAATGCAGAAACCTGGGTTGGGTACGAGGGGGCATACCGTGATTACATGAATGGATTCATTAACTATTCCCAGTTCCAACGGGAAGTGGATAAATATGAAACTATGAATACAGATTGGTTCGACATTTTGATGCAAAATGCTTATTCCCATAAACACTCGTTGAGTTTTTCCGGCGGTTCTTCCGAACTGCGTTATTATGCTTCCATGGGGGTAAACAATGTCATCGGAACCGTGAAAGGCGAATTGAATCGGCAATATACTACTACGTTAAACGTTAATGGTAATTTCAATAAATTTTCCGTGCGATTCGGTTTAACGGGTAATTCTGCTAAAAAAGAGTATACTCCCAGTAATGTGGGCGTAACCGAATTTGCTTACAATACTAGCCGGGCTATTCCCGCGTATGATGAGAACGGAGGATATTATTACTACAAGAAAGAGATGCAGGGTGCGGATGGGGAAACCTTTTATTTCCCGGTAAATATTCTGGAAGATATGGATAACTCCTCGCAAACGATCAATCAAAACGGTTTAAATCTTCAGGCTACCGTGGGATACCAGATTATAAAAGATTTGAAAGCTGAAATTTTGTTAGGGTATAGTTTCTCAAACTCTAAATCTCAAACTTGGTATGGAGAGAGTAGTTCTTATTGTAAGAACTTGAATAAATCTTTGCAATATGCAGACGAGGCTGAATGGATGGAAAACACGGAATTGCCGGACGGAGGTGTGCTGGGGGACTCCCGCACAGATCGTAACAGTTATACCATACGAGCAACCTTAAATTACGCGTTTAGTGCAGATAAGGAAGAGAACCATAATTTAAGTGCTTTCGCGGGCTGGGAGTTAAGTTCTAATAGATATAAAACGACAGACAGAACTATTCGGGGGTATCAGAAGGATCGGGGAGAAACAATTGCCACATTTGATCTGGATGATTATCCGAAGTATAAAGAATGGATTGAACGTGGAGATGCCTTCGGAAGATTCTCCAATTCGTTAAGCAATAAAGTATCGGCGTTTATGGTGTTGGGCTATGGATACAAGGATATATATCAATTCAATGTTAATGCCCGTGTCGATTATTCCAACAAGTTTGGAGATCGTGCTAATGATAAATTCTTCCCCATTTGGTCTGTAAGTGGTCGTTGGAATATGAAAAACAATATATTATGGTCTGCTGATTGGATTAATGAACTGGCTCTGCGAGCTTCGTTCGGTTACCAGGGAAATGCCCCAAGCGTGGCTCCGAATATGGTGATTCAGAAACAAGCAACCAGCAGTTGGTTCAACGAGAAATATTCAACAGTAAAATCTTTCCCGAACCCGAATTTGAAATGGGAGAAGACGTCGAATCTCAATTTTACTTTGGATTTTGCTTTCTTCCAAAGAAAAATAAACGGATCCGTCAGTTATTATTACCGAAAAACGACAGATGCTTTCCTGGATTCTAAAGTCACGGATATTAATGGAATCACCTCCTATAAGGTAAATACGGGAACAGTTACAAATCAGGGATACGAATTGGCGTTGAACTTTATTCCGGTAAACACAATTGGCGCTAACGGTAAAGGATTTCGTTGGCGTTTTGATCCGCAATTGGGATCCGTGATCAACAAGTTAATTAGCCGTGCTATTGATAATAAAGACAAAACTATGCGAGATGATGAGGAGTTAACTTATCAGGATTATTTGAATGGAACCGTACAAACGGTAAATCGCTCTATTGATGGATTTTATTCTTACAAATTTATGGGATTAGATCCCACGGACGGGCGACCTATTTTTCCGATTACGGCAACAACAGAAGAGGAATTCGGGGAGAAATTCTCATCGATGACCAACGAAGAACGTTACATGAGCCAGATGGTGTATTCCGGAGAGCGTACGCCTTTTCTATCTGGCGGGATTTCCAATACGTTCACGTGGAACCGTTTTTCGATGTCTTTGTTTTTATCTTACAGTATAGGATCTAAAATTCGTTTGTTAAGATTGTACTCCTCGATCAATTCTTCCAATTTGACGATGGCTCCGGACCCCATGGAGAACGTGCGTAGTGAAATAAAAAGACGTTGGAAAAATCCAGGCGATGAAACAAAAACAAGCATCCCGGGTATTCTATCGAATAATGCGTTTAAAGAAACGGTATCCTACAACACTGAATGGTGGCGTAGCAGGAGTTACAATGCTGCTATCGGGCGTAAGGATGTTGCTGATCACATTTGGCAGATGTATGACTATTCGGATATTCGGGTAGTAAGCGGGGATTATTTGAAGATATCTTCGTTGTCGGTTCGGTACAATATTCCGGAGAATATCCTAAAGAAAGTTGGAATTCGATCTGCCTATGTTGGCTTCTCGGGCACAAACCTCTATACGTTTTGCAGTAAAAAGTTGAATGGACAGGATCCCACGCAATCAGGAAGTTCTTCTACGATTACGCAATCAGTACGTCCCACTTATTCGTTGACTTTAAATGTAAGTTTCTAAATAGATGATATTATGAATAAGATATATTTATTTTTAGTTTTGTTATTTCTGGGAACCACGTCTTGTAGTGACTTCCTGGAGGAATATTCGCAAAACTTATCCTACGTGAACACGATAGACGATTTGGATGAATTGTTGATGGGGGGAGCTTATTGGATGCAAACAAAAAGTAGTATCGATTTTTACTTGTATTATTTGAATACAATGGATGACGATATTGCTTCAATAAACATTTCTCATAATGTAAAATCTCCGGGTTATTACATGAGGCATTTTTATACTTGGCAGGAATACTCGTATATATCTAATGACGAGGGCGATAAAACTTGGGGCGTTGATGCTGCATGGGCTAAATTCTATGAGAAGATTGCTGTTTGCAATTCTATTCTAGTGGATATTGAGCGTTTTACCGGGGAAGAAAAATATAATCGGGTAAAAGGGGAAGCTCTTTTTTTACGAGCCTTTTATTACCTCTACATGGTAAATATGTGGGGAGAGCCATACGATAAGGATATTGCCACAACCCAGTCGGGAGTGCCAATAAAAACTTTTTCTGAGGTGGAGGACAAGGATTATTCTCGGAATACCGTGGCTGAATGTTACGAGCAAATAGTAAAAGATGCAAAAGCAGCTTTAAATTACTTGAAAGGGGTTACGCCTTCCTCCGCCAAACGAGTGGGAGAGCAGGCGGCACGAGCCCTGTTGGCTCGAACTTACTTGTACATGGGGGAGTATGCTTCAGTTATACAACAATGCGATTCTATATTGAATTCTCCTAAAATGTTAGCATTGATGGATATGAATACGATGTCTGTGAGTGACTACGAGGATGCGACAACCCATGTCGGAAGTTCGGAACTTATATTCACGGGGTCCATGGGGCAAAGTTGGAGAAGTACCTCCGGATATCGATTTACCGTATCGGAAGATTTGGTAAGTTGTTACGAAGAAGGTGGCGACTGGAGGTTTAGACTAAACAAGCAATCTCATTTCTTTAGTTACAAAACAGCGAAGGGAAAAACTTTCTACACACGATGGTTGATGGATGGTAATCAAGAATGGATTGGTTTTGGTTTCGGTTATCCGGAAATTTATTTGAACAAGGCAGAGGCTGCCGCCATGTTGGGCAGGAACGAAGAAGCTATCTCCACGCTGGAAAAATTGAGAGAAACTCGAATCGAGAATCCTGCTTCTATTCGAGGATTATCGGGAGAATCTCTGGTCAAGTTTACTCGTAAGGAACGTCGTCGGGAACTTTGTTTCTCTTATCATCGTTGGTTCGATTTGCGGCGATATGCCGTTGCGCCCCAATATCCGGAGGCGATCACGATTAAGCACAAGTGGGATGCTGATGACAGCGACTTGGAGAATGGTACATACGTGTTGAAGCCTTATCCGGAGGACGGGGGATGGGTATTGCCTTTCCCGACGTATGTTTTGGAAGATAATCATGGCGTGTTGGTCGATAATGTGCGCCCGGCGAGAAGAATAGAAAGTAGTACAGGAGAATAATGAATGTTATGAAAATGAAGAATATTATTATCGGTTGTGCATATGGAATGCTATTGAGTTTATTCGGATGCTTCCATGAGGCGGAATTATCTGAATCCAAACAGGATCGGGATTGGTATATCCTGGAGGATTCCGATGATAAACTGGATCATTTGCGATACTTGGTTTTTGAACAATACGGGGTTCCCATTTTTTATAACGACACGATCGGGAGCCGGACGGACGGAACAGATGTGTATGGTAATCCGGTTATTTATTACGAGATTTTAGACCCGAGTTATGATTTGGTAAGCGTTAATGATGAAATTGAAATTAAACTTGCCACAAATCGAGAACAAATCATGGCTGCGGTTTGCTTCATGAGAGATGAAGTTTTGCCGATGTTGAATTCTACGGGATTGCTTCCCCGTTGTTTCTTGCTTGTCGACAGTGTCCATGCAGCTTGTTTCAGTTCCAGTGGGGCGTACCGGCATGAGGTTAATGTTTGCCGAAGTTTAATGGCTTCTCTTGTTGGTAGGGTGGATCGACTGGAAGAAATGTCCGATGAGGCGAAGAAACGATTTGCCGTAGAAATTGCTGCAGAAGAATGGGCATCTTACTTGACTCAGTTCAAGAAAGAAGAGTTGTCGCCATTCTACTCGATTAGCGAAACCGAGGTGTATTCAAAATCGACGACCTATTCAAAGTATTCGAGTAATACAGGACCGGCTACGCTGAGTGTCCCGTATAAAGATTATCGTGAATATGGCTTTTTAGACTATAGCCATTGGGAGGCATACCAAGAGGGTTCCTCTTATAAAACGGTAAATAAACAATATGATGTCGCAGACTACGTGGCAGAAGTATTACTTGACGACGATGAGGCTTTTGAAGAAAAGTATAAAAATTATAAATGGGTATTGCAAAAATACGAACTCATGAAGGGTATCGTAAAAACAGTAAAAGCAGAGTTGAAGGTAAATAATTGAAATTTTAACGCTAGTAATGTCCACTTTAGGAAGGAGAAAAATAATTCTCCCTCCTAAAGGATGGAATCAACTGCTCTTTTCCCAAAGATATTTTTCTAATAATTAAAATTGTATGTATGAGAAAATGGATTGTATGGTATGTAATTTTACTGTTAATTCTGTCTTGCGCCTTGCCTGTTGAGGCTATAGCCCGCAAAAAAAAGAAGGCACAGGTAGAAAAAAAGGAATTAAGCAAATATGATAAATTATTTCAAGGGAAACATGTCACTTCTTCTGCCGGAGAATTCGTAACCTTGCACCGAGTGAACGGAAAAGTGTACATGGAGTATCCCTTGAAATACATGGGGC
Source organism: Butyricimonas synergistica DSM 23225 (assembly GCF_000379665.1). Taxonomy (GTDB): domain Bacteria; phylum Bacteroidota; class Bacteroidia; order Bacteroidales; family Marinifilaceae; genus Butyricimonas; species Butyricimonas synergistica. The sequence goes on from NZ_KB903371.1 coordinate 57,037, forward strand.
GGGAAATATTGTTGGCATCCACCATAACGACTTCTACGAATGGTTTGGTATGTACAAACGGGTATAAAGAAAACAAGCCCATGCACTTACGAGTGACGGCAGATTCAAGTGCACTCTTTTTTCACCAGGTGAATGCTTTGATGAATGTGGATATCACGAAAGAAAAATTGCGAGAGGTAAAGCAACAGAACTTTGAGGATCCAAAGTGGATGAGGTATGATATTTTGACCTATTCTCCGGATAGTTCTTCTGTGGTAATAGACATGACAAATTTATTCATGGATTCAGAAAAAGCTCTATCTCCTCTTCCGCCCAAACACCGTGGTCTGGAAATTCAAGCGACAATGAACGAAGAACTTTCTTCTATTCTAGAAGTAAAAGCTTTCAAGGATAATGCTTCTGTAAAATCTCAGCTAGTCTATCGATATAGCTTGCTAAACCAGAATAGCTATAAAGTTATAGATAATCAACCTTTAACGCTAGTTGCCACCCGGACGTTATTGTTATTGCCGGAAAATAAAATGAAACCTCGCCGTTCGGATCTACGTTTGGGGACATTCCTAACATCAAAGAGGGAATTCACGGAAAAGGGGGAAATGTTACGCTACACGTATGCCAACCGCTGGGATTTACAGCCGAGGGATATAGAAGCTTATCGGCGGGGAGAATTGGTGGAACCGATAAAGCCGATTGTATTTTATTTGGATACGTTATTTCCCGCTTCATGGATGCAACCGATTCGAGATGGAATCTCCCGTTGGAATCTGGCTTTCGAGAAAATCGGATTTAAAAATGTGGTGTTGGTACGTGATTTCCCTTCCGATGATCCTGATTTTGACCCCGACAATTTGAAATATTCTTGTATACGATATATTCCCCAAGCTACGGAAAATGCCATGGGACCTTCATGGGTAGATCCGGAAACTGGAGAAATATTAAATGCAAGTGTCTTCGTGTATAATAACGTGATAGACATGCTGCGGGATTGGCGTTTCGTCCAAACCGCTCAGGTAGATGAATCCGTCCGGGGAAAAGAGTTGCCGGAGTCTGTTTTCAATGAATCGTTAGCTTACGTGGTAGCCCACGAGATCGGTCATTGCCTGGGATTAATGCATAATATGGCAGCCTCTCACGCCTATCCGGTCGATTCCTTGCGTTCTGTGTCATTTACTCGAACATACGGAACAACACCCTCTATTATGGATTACGCTCGGTTCAATTATGTGGCACAAACCGGGGACAAAGGAGTGCGGCTTACCCCTCCGAACTTGGGCGTGTATGACGAATTTGCAATACGTTGGCTATATACGCCGATTTATAATGCTTCCCCCGAGGAAGAGGACCGTATCCTGGAACAATGGATAGACGAGAAAGCGGGTGATCCCCGTTATCGTTTTGGGCGTCAGCAAATATTAAGTCGTTACGATCCGTCGGCAATTGAAGAGGATTTAGGTGATGATGCTGTGAAATCCAGCGAATATGGAATTCAAAATTTGAAATATATTTTGTCAAATCTCGAATCCTGGATTAAAGATGATGAAGATTTCACTTGCAGGCAGAAACTATACCAACAGATATTGGTGCAATATTATCGTTACATACGGAATGTGATATATAATATCGGTGGTATTTATTTGTCTGATGCCAAGGAAGAGAGTGGAATCAAACGAGTTGCTCCTGTGGAAAAAGCATTACAGAAAGCCTCCATGCGGTGGATAATGACCCAGTTGCATGACATGGCTTGGTTAAACGAAAGAAATTTGTTGAAGAAAATTACTTTATCTTCTTTACCCTCGTTGGATTTGACGAAAGCTATCGGGGACGTTTTAGCCAATTCTTATTGGAAAGTGGCACTCGCTTCCATGTGGAGTGACGATCCTTACACGTTATCGGATTATTTTGATGACTTATATTGGGGCGTGTGGGACAGCGCCATAACGGGCAGGAGGTTGACTCGGGAAGATCAAGTGCTACATCAAGTGTTTTTGAAACAGATGGAAGAAAATGTTCGTGCTATCGGGGGAAATCCTTTATGGTTCTTCGGTAATGATCAGAAAATAGATATGCAAAAAGTTTATGCGCCATTGGAGTATGACCTTTGTGCGTATGGATTGGAAAGCGGAAGTGAGAATGTATTCACACGAAATTTCGGATTCGGGTATGGGTGGCAACCCATGGTGAATACTAAAATGATCCATGATACACCCGTTTATTACCTGGAGCACTTGAGAAGGGTGCGGGAATTGCTGGAGACAAAGATGGATAGTTTTCCGTCAGAAGAAAAGGACTATTACGAGATGATACTTTATGCCGTGAAACAAATATTGGGTAAACAATCGCGAACTAAATAAATTATCGATATGAGTAAACAGATTATAGTAAATCTAATTTTTGTATTCCTGTTTCAAGTGGCGTTCTCCTTTTCTTCCGTTGCCGAAAAAAAGAAGAACAATGTTAAACCACAGGGCAAGTACGAAAAATTATTTAAAGATAAATCTTGCATAACTGTTTCCAGCGACTTTATGACCTTGCATAAGGTGAATGGCAAGTTATACGCGGAAATACCTTTACGCCTGCTGGGAAAAGAAATGTTGCTATCTTCCACGGCGGCAAAGACGAGTGAAGTGATGGCAGGCATTCCGGGGTACACGCCTAGTTCCTTGTACTTGTGTTTCACGCTACAAGATAGTACCGTGCAGATACGCCTTCTGTCGGATTTGGTGACGACAAACGCCGAATCCTCGAAGTCGGCTCGTTTAATGGCGGAGAATTACGGCAGACCGATATGGATGGGCTTCAATGTGTTGGCATACAACGCAGATAGTACGGCTGTTGTGTGCGATATAACTAAACTCTTTCAATCCAATATCCCGGAATTGACCCCCGTAATAAAAAGGTTCGGGAAATACGACATCTCCGGAACATTTGTCGAGTCGTTAGCTCGATTAGGAGAGATTCGTGCTTTTGAAAACAACATAATGGTTACCTCTAATTTATCTTACCAAGTAGACGCAATTTTTGTCTTATTTCCGTTTTTCCAACAGAAGCCTGTTGACATGGAGGTTGTACGTACCTTGATTTTGTTACCGGAGCAAACGATGGAAACCCGTCTGGCAGATCCGAGAATCGGGGTATTTTCCTCGGAAAAGATAAACATCCCGGAAGAAGGAGGAACGATGAATTCTTATTCTTTAGCTCATCGTTGGCGTTTGGAGCCGAAAGATGAAGCAGCTTTTCGGCAGGGGAAGGAGACGGAGCCGATTAAACCCATTGTGATGTACGTGGATAATAACTTTCCTGATGGTTGGAAAGAAGCTGTGCAGCGGGGTATTTTAAAATGGAATCGACTTTTTGAACGAATAGGATTTAAAAACGCTATACAAGTCATGGATTTTCCCTCGAATGATCCGACCTTTAATCCTGACAATATAGCTTATTCGTGTGTGCGATACGTGGCTCATGAGAATGAAACGGCGAAAACGATTTCTTGGACAGATCCCCGAAGTGGAGAAATATTGCATTCAACGATATGTTTATTCCACGGGCTCCGGAATCGTATTCTGATTGATCGTTTTTTACAGACTGCAACAATTGACCCGCAAATCCGGACAGGAGAATTGACCGATGAAATATGGACTGAGTCTTTGGAACAATATGTCACCCATGAGATGGGGCATGCGCTCGGTCTGCAAGATAACATGTGTGCATCCCGAGCCTATTCGGTCGATTCTTTGCGTTCTGCTTCTTTCACCGGGGTGCATGGCATTTCGGCTTCTATCATGGACGAATTGGGTTTCAACTATGTTGCACAGCCGAATGACCATGGCGTAAAATTGACGGCAGACTTAGGACCCTACGATGAGTTTGCTATCCAGTGGCTGTATTCTCCCTTGTTGGAGGTTCCTTCTGCCAAGGGGAAAAAGGATATATTATCCTCTTGGCTCGATCAAAAGAGTGAGAATCCGATTTATCGTTATGGGCGAGTATCCTGCGAATATGATCCGTCGTGTTTATCCGGCGATTTGGGCGATGATGCGATAAAAGCCGGTAATTATGCGTTGAGCAACTTGAAAGAAATCATGTTGCACATGAATGAGTGGATTCAAAACGATCCGGACGGCAGATTACGGAGTTTATTATACCAGGAACTAGTTTTTTATCATGAAAAATTGTTGGATTACGCCGTCAAAAACATTGGAGGTGCTTACATTAACGTGTCCAAAGAGAATACGGGCATGAATACTTATGACATTATTCCTCGGGAGATACAGGAAGCATCCATGCACTGGGTATTATCTCAGTTCAGGGATAGTGAGTGGCTGGAGAATCCTCAATTGATGACGTTGGGGACTTTCGGAACGCCGCCCCTTTGGCGGGTTCGCAAAAGATTTTTATCTGCTCCCATGTTGCGGGAAGATTACGTGTGTCTGTTTTCCGATCTTTCGGATAATCCGTACTCGCTAAAGGATTTTGCCGAAGACATGTACGAGGAGGTCTGGAAAAGAACTATCGAGAACAAACCTTTAACAGCAATAGATCGCTATATCCAGAAAGAGTGGTTAGGAGCATCGGAATACAGAATCCGGGTGATGGGTGGAAATGGTTTGTCCAAATCACTTGCTCTTTCTGTTTTAGCGGGAGAAGTTCCTGAAAAAATGATTTATGAAAGAGAAAATTTCAATAGTCTTGTTTTCCCTGGACAAATATCCGGAGAATTGGCTAAAATAAATGTCAAACACATGAACAACAGTCATATGTATTTTTTTAAAGTCATGAAAGAATGCGAACAAATGTTGGAAAAAAGAATATATGATAGCGTTGAAGCCGATAGAGCTCACTACAGGGCTATGTTGTATTGTGTGCGTGCATTATTGAAAGAAAAGAAATAATATAAAGATAAAAGTAAATTGAATATGAAAAATAACATTCTATTGTATATCGTTTTGTGTGTATTTTGTTTGTCTAGTATTTCGATGTATGCTGCGACAGACAAGAAAAAAAAGAAGAATGTCAAGACAGAACAAACGGAAGAGCAGAAACAGCCTGTAAAGAAAATAAGTAAATACGCCAAATTATTCAAGGGTAAATCCCACGAAATAGCTAAAAGTGCTTTTCTGACACTGCACAAAGTCGATGGGAAAATTTACTTGGAAATGCCGTTGGCTACCATGGGGCGGGAAATGTTGATTGCGGCAACGACAACTGAAACCAGTGATAATCTTGTGGCAACGAACGGTTACAAGTGCAATGACCCGATACATACCTATTTTACCTTGAAAGACAGTACCGTGCAAATGCACCAGATTAATGCGCAAATAAATTATAATTCAACAGACAAGCGAATAGCACGAGTGGTGGAACAAAATTATCTCAATCCGGTGATTGAAGGATTCAAGGTTTTAGCTTACAGTGAGGATAGTACTGCTGTTGTGTTTGATATGACTTCTATGTTTACCGGGGGAAATGCAAAAGTATCTCCCGTTTCAAGAGGATCATTCCCATTGATAATCAAGGCATCTGTAAACAAATCATTATCTTCCGTGGAAACAATCAAAGCTTTTGAAGATAATGTTTCTGTAAAATCGTCATTATCCTATAAAGTATCCGCGAAATATCTGAAAAACTCTCTATTTGAGGATAAACCATTGACAATTAAGGCAACTTGGAGCATCTTGTTATTACCGGAAGAACGTATGCATCCCCGGGTGTCAGATTCCCGCTTGGGAGTATTCTTGACGATGAAACAGCAATTGCCGACCGACAAGGATGGTTTCAAAAATTACTCTTTAGCAAATCGTTGGCGGTTAGAACCCAAGGATATGGAAGCTTACAAACGTGGAGAGTTGGTAGAGCCGGTAAAACCGATTGTATTCTACTTGGATAATTTATTCCCGGAAACTTGGCAGGTTGCTATCCGCAAAGGTATATTGCGCTGGAATAAAGCTTACGAGAAAATCGGATTTAAAAATGCCGTGCAAGTATTGGATTTTCCGACAAATGACCCGAATTTTGACCCGGACAACTTGAAATATTCTTGTATCCGCTACGTGCCTTCCATGACACAAAATGCGATGGGACCGTCTTGGGTAGACCCTGTCACGGGAGAAATTTTAAACGCATCAATTCTAATATATAGTGATGTCGCTAAGATGTTACAAATATGGAATTTTGTTCAAACCTCTCAGCTAGATGCTTCCGTGCGGAGTAAGGAGATGCCGATTGACGTGTTCCAAGATGCATTGGCATACGTGACTGCCCACGAGATGGGACACTGCTTGGGCTTGATGCATAATATGGGTGCTTCTAGTGCTTTTCCCGTGGATTCTTTGCGATCTGTAACGTTTACTCAAAAATACGGGACAACCCCGTCTATTATGGATTATGCGCGGTTCAATTACGTGGCTCAGCCTCAGGATAAAGGAGTCAAATTGACACCCCCGGAATTAGGCGTTTATGATGAATACGCGATCAAATGGCTATATACACCAATTCCCGATGCCGCTTCCCTGGAAGAAGAGAATAGAATACTGGAGTCTTGGATTGACGAAAAGGTCGGTGATCCTCTTTATCGTTATGGTAAACAACAAGTGGCAAGCCGTTATGATCCGAGGGCATTGGAAGAGGACTTGGGCGACAATCCGATGAAAGCAGGCGATTACGGGATCAAAAACTTAAAGTACATCCTTTCTCATTTAAACGAGTGGATTCAAAATGATCCTGATGCGGAATTTCGTCAACAAGTGTACGATCAGATTGTGACTCAATATGCTCGTTATATTCAGAATGTGGTATATTGCATCGGGGGTATTTATTTGAACGAAACGAAGGAAGGTACTCTGGAAAAAAGATTCCAACCTGTGCCGAAAGAACGCCAGAAAGCAGCCATGCAGTGGGTGATGAAACAGTTGAGAGATATGGATTGGTTGGATAACGAGAAAGTATGTTCTAAATTCAAACTGCAAATGAAGCAATCTGCTGTTCTAAAACAAGCAATTGCTTCGATAATGACAAAGCTTTATAATAATGTCACACTTTCGGCTTATTTAGCCGGGAAAAACTCTTATTCTCTGCACGAATTTTTTGACGATTATTTTAAGGGGACATGGGATGCGGCTATTAATAGCCGTCGGCTCACGATGAGTGATAAATTACTGCAAAAGGAAATGTTAGGTATTATGTCAAAATCCATCGCTTTCATTGGCGGGCAAAAACTGGAAACGGGTTTTACTTCTTCTCTCGCTTACCTCCCCTCGATTGATGAGATTTGTTGGTATGGATTGGATGAAACCGGTATTGTACCCCAGTACGCGGATGTTTTGAAGCAGCAGGAAAAAGAATCGGGATTAAATTATGGGGTTGAGGTTATGATGGAAGAGGTTTGCCTTGGTTATGGTTACGGATGGCAAAACACAATTCGTACTCAAGTAATTGATGAGTCTTCCACTTATTACTACGATATGGCAAGGAAGATTAAGTCATTGTTGGAGAAGAAAATTCCTTCTGTCCATGCCACGGACAGACAACATTATCAAGCGATGTTATTTGCCGTAAAACAAATATTGGCTGAATAATTATTCATATGCGATCTCCTTCACCATAAACAGAGAAGGTGATCGTCCCCAATATATCAGGGTGAATGAAATAATTGTGTGCTTTTATTTGAATTTCAGTTTGCTCAAGACAGGATAGTGGTCTGAATACTTGATGGTATCCCGTGTGTAGGATACCGTGTAGAATGAAGGCGTATGCAGGATGTGGTCGATGCGGAACGAGGGGAATTCCCCGATGTAGGTGTTCCCTAGACCACGTCCTTTTTCTGTGAAACTATCTGTCATGCCTGTGGATAACGTGTGGTAGGCATAGGAGAGGGGGGTGTCGTTGAAGTCGCCGCATATAATCACAGGATAAGGCGATTGTTGCACGTGGGACTTGACTTTTATGGCTTGGTTGGCTCGGTTGCGATTGGCATGCACCAGGCGGGAGGATATTTTTTTTACTCCTTGCGTGGCATTCTCCGTGTTGCCGCTGGTTAGATTCTTGTAAATTTCCTTCTCGTTGTTCCCCAAACGGTAAGATTCCAGATGAAGGGCATATACCCGAATGGTATCTCCTTTTACGTCGATGTCGGCATAGATGCCGGCGGCGGCGTTACCGGGTTCAAATTCAATCTTTCCCTTTTTAACGATCGGGTAGCGGGAAATCAATGCAACATCCTTGTTGCGATAACGATATTTATATCCCGGGAATTTCTGGAATGAAGCGTCCCGGGCTGGAAATTCCTGTATACACACGATGTCTGCATCGCTATTGTTAATGTAGTCCATGATCTTCTTGGGGGTGTCTTTCTCTTGCATCCAGTTGTTGGCGTTCATCTGACAAATATTGTAGGTCAAGATGGAAAGATCGTGGGGAGTATCCGTGGTCGTCTTGGGATTCAAGGCGTAATAAGTGGTGATGAACGGGTAGCCGGAGGCAATGGCTAAAAAAGAGAAGATGGCAATCTTTTTCCAACGGATGAGCCAATATAGGAACAATATAATATTTGCGATCAATAGATAGTGGTAGGCAAGCCCGAGGAGAGAGGACGGGTAGAACACGTTCGGATTCACGTACGGGGAAGTATAGCTTCCCAGCAAGCCGATCATTGCCGCTATCGTGATGATCCTCATAACCGTGTTGAATAGAAGAACCAATTAATTTTAGATTTTAGATTCCGACCGCACAAGGCTGTCGCTTATTCTGTGATTTCTGATTCATTTTCAATTTTCAATTCTCAATTTTCAATTGTTTGATTTGAACAGAATCTCTTTTTCCTCTTTTGTCAAACTCTCGTAGCCGTGTTTAGAGATTTTGTCCAATATATCGTTGATACGATTGTCTTTTTGTTTCTTGTACTCGTTGTATTCCGTGTCGTTCATGTCGGATACTTTCTTTTTGTATTTGACGTGCATCTTTTTTTTCGGTTTACCGAAGAGTTTGTCTAGTTTGCCGAGGAATGCCATAAAGCCTCCCGTGAGGTCTAGATTGCGACGAATGGACAATGTGAACAGGTAGCCGAACACGGCTCCACCCAAATGGGCGATATGTCCTCCGGCATTTCCCGAGGGGATGCTGATAACGTCGATCACGGCGGTGAAAATAGCTAGATGAATCAATTTCACGGGACCGATCAGAAAGACGTATATTTTGTGATTCGGGAGATAGGTACAAACAGCAAACACTATAGCCATCACGGAAGCGGATGCCCCGATCGCCCACGAGTAATATCGCTCAAGCTCGAACGCCGGGAATATAGCGTAGGCGGCAATGTACATGACAGCGCCGCTAATTCCCCCCAGAAGATATACTCCCGTGAGTTTCGGACCGGAGAAGTAACTCAAGAAGATCGACCCGAACCAATATAGCCATAGCATATTGAACAGCAAGTGGATAAATCCGAACTGGGTGAACATATACGTGATGATTGTCCACGGGGTATGGAGAAGATTTTCCGGTAAGGCTGCCACTCCCAGGTAAGGCAGGAGCAGGCTGTCGATATTCTTCTCGCCCATCAAGGTTAACACGACGGCAATCAATTTTATAACGATAAAAATACCGATATTGATGTAGATGAGCCGAGTGAGTGCAGACCCCTGTTTGAACGAGCTTTTTATCCCGCCCCAGATTCCATTTGAAAAGTTCGATCCATACGGGTTGCTATACATATCTCTTTCTAATAAAATCGTTTACTACTTTTTCGCCAGTAAAGAATCAGGAAGAAACCGAAAAGCATACCGCCGAGATGTGCAAAGTGAGCCACGTTGTCGCCTACCGAATTCTGGAGTCCGAAGAACAACTCGGCTGCACCGTAAAGGAGTACAAAATACTTTGCCTTTATCGGGATCGGGATGAACATCAAGAACAATTCCGTGTTCGGGAACAACATACCGAATGCCAACAAGATACCGAATACGGCACCGGAGGCGCCGATTGTCGGGATGTTGGTATATGCTTGAATGATACCTTGCATATAATATTCTGCCTGCCCCACGAGTTGCGCATTGCCGGGAGCCTGATTCCAAGTATCGACGAATTGCATCAATTGGGAGATCAGCCTGGGATTGCTTACATGGGAACGAACGAATTCGGCAAATATACCGGGATCCGGGGTGCTTTGAAAAGCGTAAAATTGTTCCTGCATATTATGCAAGCCGTACCAGCTCACGAGTGAGTGGAGCACTGCCGCTCCCAGTCCGGTCACGAAATAATAGATTATAAAGCGTTTCGTTCCCCACACCGATTCGAGAATTCTACCGAACATGAACACGGCAAACATATTGAAGAACATATGGGTAAGTCCTTCTTGCGTGAACATATGCGTGATGTACTGGTAGATATGAAAATATTGGGATTGAGGTAAATGCAGACCGAGTATGTTGACCAGGTCTATGCCTGACCTCTGTCCCATGATGTTAATCACCAGAAATATGATGACATTAATTATAATGATAACCTTTACCGCGGGGGTAATACCTGCGAATGGTCTATAATTATTCATTGTTCAGCGGGTTTATTGTTTTCTTTATTTTCCGGTTTATTATTGTTGTTTCTGTTTTCCGGTTTGTTATTCGGGTTATTCCCTTGCCGGCGAGGATTCCGATTCCCATTCTCTTGCCTGTTATTGTTAGGACGGTTCCCTTGACGGTTATCCGGTCTGTTACCGGGTTTATTTTCCGGTTTATTGGCAGGCTTGTTTATGGTTTTCTCCCCCAGAGCGTTTACGTTTTTCTCCCTCGGTTTGTTTTCCCCGCCGTTATTTTCCCGTTGAGGTCTTCGGTTCCGGTTGCGGTTGCGACGTCTGCCACCTTGTTCTTTTTTCTCGTCAAAGCGGTTCAGGCTCTCTTCGCCAACACCGTCCGTGTATTTGATGCTTGCGGTTTCTTCCTTGTTCGCCTCAAGTGCTTTTGCCGGGATGGTGCCCTTCTTGTTCATGGCGATGATTTCTTTCACTCGTTCCACGGGTAATTTGATTAGAGCCCCGCGTCCTTCTTTATCGAACGAGTAGGACATATTCCGTCCGAAAATGTCTGTCTTTTGGTGGTAGAGCATACCCTCACCCGTGTTTAGCCATACGTTGGATGACGGGAAATCCTTTTGTTCGTCGATATAGGCATCTACCTCATAGTTAAGGCAGCATTTCAACTTACCACACTGACCTGCCAGTTTCTGCGGGTTTAATGAAATATCCTGGTATCTTGCGGCGGAAGTCGATACGGAGATAAAATTCGTGATAAAGGTGGAGCAGCACAGTTTGCGACCACACGACCCGATTCCCCCGATACGTCCGGCTTCCTGACGGGCTCCGATCTGTTTCATCTCGATGCGTATATGGAATGTCTCTGCCAGAATCTTGATTAATTTACGGAAATCCACCCGGTCGCTGGCGATATAATAAAATATAGCTTTAGTTTTATCTCCCTGGTACTCCACGTCGCCGATTTTCATGTCAAGCCCAAGGTCGGCGGCAATGATGCGTGACCGGATCATGGTATCGTGTTCCAGCGCTATTGCCTGCTGCCATTTCTCAATGTCGTGCGGTTTAGCTTTCCGGTATACCTTTTTCAGTGGATTGCGTTCGAGATCAACTCTTTTGAGCAACATCTGTTCTTTCACGAGTTCTCCTGTGAGGGATACGATCCCAATATCGTGCCCGAGTGCCGCCTCGACAGCCACGATGTCCCCGACGTTCAAACTCAAGTTACTGTTATTGATAAAGAATCCCTTCCGCGTATTTTTGAATCGTACTTCCACGATGTTTGATGAGGTACAACTTTCCGGAGTGTCCTGCATCCAGTCGTAAACGGTAAGTTTTCCTGCCAACAAGCGATGGTCTATCACCGGAACTACCGGGGGACGTTGTTTTATATCTTTATTTTCCGTGTTTTCTTGTTTATCTTCTGTTATTTCGCTCATAGTGTATCAATTGAAAATTGAAAATTGAAAGTTGAAAATGAGAGGACTTCTGTCTCTTGGGCAAATATTTCCGTTTTTCAATGCTTCAATTTTTAGTTTTTATCTTTTATCTTTTTGTTCTCTTGTCACGGTCTGATATTTTGCATCACCTTGATGCAAAGATCCGTGAAGATGATCTTGCCATTCCCGTTTCGAATGATGTCGCTATATGCCCGCTCGAATTCTTCGAAAAGGGGAATGATATTGCCTTCATGAACAAAGGGAGAGAACTTCGTGGAGAACGTTTTCTCTCTTTCTGTCATGTATACTATTTTTTCTATGCCAAAGTTCCTGACAAAATTCTCCCGTAGCATCCGGATACAATGCAATAGGAAGCTTTTTTGTTTCTCTCTCCCGAGGGAAGCCAATTCGTTGACAAATTCGTTGACCGGTAACATTTTTCGTTCCCAGCACAAGCGCATCATTTGCATGAATTTTTCTTGATTATAGACCGACTCGTCGGTCTCGTTCAGCATACGAAGGGCTTTCAGCCAACTACCGGATGCCACGTGTGCTACTTCCTCGGCGGATTCCCGAACCAGTCGTTTTTGTTGCATCAGTTGTTCCGTGATGTCCTTTTGTGTCAAGGGCGGAATATTGATGCGTTGCGTGCGGGAAAGAATGGTGTTGATGATCTCTTCCGCGTGTTCTGCTACCAGAAGAAAGAGTGTGTTCGGGTACGGTTCTTCCAGTATCTTGAGTAGTTTGTTGGAGCATTCTGTTTTCATTTTTTCGGGCAACCAGATAATCATCACCTTGTATTCCGATTCAAATGATTTTAAATTCAGCTTCCGGAGAATATTGCCGCTTTCCTCCGTGTATATCAGGGCTTGAGCGTTCTCGTCCGCTCCCATGGCACCGAGCCATTCTTCCAGGTCGATGTACGGGTTCTCGAGTAAGAGGTTACGCCATTCGTTGATATACTCGTCGCTGATCGGTGTTTTCATCTTGGCTGATTTTACCACGGGAAACACGAAGTGTAAATCCGGATGGATCAATTTCTGCATTTTCCTGCACTCGGGGCATACACCGCAGGCGTCCTCGTGCTTGTCACCCGTGCAAAACAAGTATTGCGTGAAAGCAAGGGCAAGCGTCAACGACCCCGCTCCCGTGTCGCCAGCAAAGAGTTGCGCATGGCTGATTCTTCCCGATTGCAGGGAAGACACCAGCCGTTGCTTTATCTCTTCATGTCCTATGACGTCTTTAAAAAACACCTTGTCAATTTTAGATTTAATGATTTTGTGATTTAGTGATTTCGGATTCAGTGATTAATCACTAAATCTGCAATCGCGGAATCACTTAATTTTTCAATTGAATACCCAGTTCGTCCAATTGTTCTTTCGCGATTTCGGCGGGAGCGTCGAGCATGACATCACGACCCGAGTTGTTTTTCGGGAAGGCGATCACGTCGCGGATAGAATCCAGTCCGGCGAACATAGAAGCCAGACGGTCGAAACCGAAGGCGATACCTCCGTGAGGGGGTGCCCCGTACTTGAATGCGCCCATCAGGAAGCCGAATTGTTCTTGGGCGGTCTCGTGGGAGATTCCCAGGCAATCGAACATCTTGGATTGCAATTCCGAGTTATGGATACGAATGGAGCCTCCTCCAACTTCAACACCATTGATGACCATATCATAAGCGTTTGCCCGAACTTTTCCGGGATCGGTCGTCATCAAAGAGATGTCTTCCGTTTTGGGGGACGTGAACGGGTGGTGCATCGCGTAGAAACGTTGGGTTTCTTCGTCCCATTCCAATAGCGGGAAGTCAACAACCCACAACGGTTTGAACACGTTCTTGTCTCTCAATCCAAGGCGGGTACCCATTTCCAGACGAAGGTCACAAAGCTGAGCCAATGTCTTGAATTTAGGACCTACCAGAATCAGAATTAAATCGCCCGGTTGTGCTTTGCAGGCATCAGCCCACGTTTTCAAATCTTCCGGCGTGTAGAACTTGTCGATGGAAGATTTGAACGTCCCGTCCTCGTTGTAGCGCACGTACACCAAGCCTTTGGCTCCTGTTTGCGGACGTTTCACGAATTCGGTCAGTTCGTCCAGTTGCTTCCGGGTGTAAACGGCACATTTCGGTGCGCAAATTGCCCCGATATATTCTGCTTCGTTAAACACGGCGAAGTCTTTTCCTTTTGCCACGTTGGTCAGGTCAACGAATTTCATGTCAAACCGGATATCCGGTTTGTCACAACCGTATTGTTCCATGGCATCCATCCACGTCATTCTCGGCAGCGTGGGAATATCCACGTTGCGGATTTCTTTGAACAGATGTTTGATTAATCCCTCGAATATTTCCAGAATATCTTCTTGCTCTACGAATGACATCTCGCAGTCGATCTGCGTGAACTCGGGTTGACGGTCAGCCCGGAGGTCTTCGTCACGGAAACATTTCACGATTTGGAAATAACGGTCGAAACCGGAAACCATCAGAAGCTGTTTCAGCGTCTGCGGGCTTTGCGGCAGCGCATAGAATTGCCCTTGGTTCATCCGGGAAGGCACCACGAAGTCGCGTGCCCCCTCCGGCGTGCTTTTTACCAGCACGGGAGTTTCCACTTCAATAAAATTCTGGTCGCTCAGGTAATTTCTCACGAGTTGAGCCATCCGGTGGCGCAATTCGATGTTCTTGCGCACGATGGGGCGGCGTAAATCAAGGTAACGGTATTTCATCCGGAGCTCGTCACCCCCGTCGGTTTGGTCTTCAATCGTGAAAGGCGGAATTTCCGATTCACTCAGCACGGTGAGCCCGTTCAGTGAGATTTCGATGTCACCTGTCGGGATCTTATTATTTTTACTGGCTCTTTCGATCACGGTGCCTTTTACCTGAATCACGTATTCCCGTCCGAGTTTTGCCACGTCGTTTTTAATTTCTTCGGGTGCCGATTCTTCGACCACCAGCTGGGTAATGCCGTAACGGTCACGTAGATCCACGAAAGTCATGGCTCCCAGTTTCCTTACTTTTTGTACCCATCCGCTAAGACAAACGCTCTCTCCTGCGTTCTCTATCCTTAATTGCCCACAAGTATGTGTTCTATACATAATTATCAAATTTAGATTCTGGCATAAATATCCTGCGAAAATAGTAAGAATTTGTCAGTTTAAAGACATAAACCATCGAAAATTGAATGACGGAATTAATTTCTCCGGGCTTTCGGGGATGACGAATAATTTTGTTGAATATTTTTAGTTTGAATACTCGTGTAAAACGTGGACAATTCCTTATCTTTGAAATCTGAAATAAGGTGATTAAATATTTAGCGGTGAATTACATTGATGTGATAATATTGCTCCCGTTAGTATATGGGGCTTATAAGGGGTTTAGTCAAGGATTGATAGTTGAGATGTCAACGTTGTTTGCGTTGATACTGGGGGTTTTTATCTCGTTGAGATATGCCGTGAACGTGGAGGATTTTTTGAAAGACTTCGTGGCGATGCCCGAATCGTATGCCTATTACATTGCTTTTGCGGTTACTTTCCTGTTAGTTATTATCGTGATTCACTTGCTTGGAAAACTGCTTACGAAATTGATTGACATGGTGGCGCTTGGCTTGTTTAACAAGTTGTTCGGGATTCTGCTGGGGGTATTGAAGTCTGCCATTGTGGTATGCGTGATTCTTTTTGTCGTGAATGCGATAGACAACCGCTACGAATTTATCTCTGTAAAAACGAAAAGTGATAGCCTATTGTATCAACCTTTTGTTAACTTCGCGAATGGCGTCTACGAGAGCGCCTTTAAGTGAATGTAAAAGTTAGAGTTTAAAGTGAAAAACATGGGTTCGTGTGTCAGGAATCACAGAATCATGAAATCTAAAATGAATACGAACTATATAAATTTGAGAATCGATGAACTTTGTTGAAGAACTAAGATGGAGAGGGATGATCCATAATATCATGCCGGGTACAGAAGAGCAACTTGCAAAAGAATTGACGACGGCTTATGTCGGGATTGACCCTACTGCTGATTCGTTACATATCGGGCATTTGGTTTCGGTGATGATGATGAAACACTTGCAGATGGCAGGTCACAAGCCCATCTTTGTTATCGGGGGAGCCACGGGAATGATCGGGGATCCCAGTGGTAAATCGTTGGAGCGTAACTTGCTCGACGAGGAAACGATCGAAAAAAACATGGCTGGGATCAAAGGACAATTGTCCCGGTTTATTGATTTCAACTCGGATGCGCCGAATGCCGCGATTATGGTGAACAATTACGATTGGATGAAAAAATTCACCTTCCTCGATTTCATTCGGGATGTGGGGAAACATATCACCGTGAATTACATGATGGCAAAAGACTCCGTGAAGAAAAGGTTGAGTGCCGATTCCGCACAAGGATTATCTTTTACCGAATTCACGTATCAACTGGTGCAAGGTTATGATTTCTTGTATTTGCGTCGCAATTACAATTGCCTGTTGCAGATGGGCGGTTCCGACCAGTGGGGAAATATCACTACCGGGGGCGAATTGATCCGTCGTAAGGATGGTGGTGAGGCTTATGGTTTGACCTGGCCTTTAATGACCAAGAGCGACGGGAAGAAGTTCGGTAAAACAGAATCAGGCAACGTGTGGTTAGACCCGAAACGTACTTCTCCTTACAAGTTCTACCAGTTCTGGCTGAACAGCACGGACGATGATGCGGCCAAGTATATCAAGATATTTACCGTATTGCCCCCGGCGGAAATCGATGCCTTGATCGCCGAACACCAGGAAGCCCCGCATTTGCGTAAATTGCAGAAGGTGTTGGCTAAGGAAGTGACTTGCCTGATACACGGGGAAGAGGCTTATGATGTCGCATTGGAAGCATCGCAAATTCTTTTCGGTAACGCGACTTCGGATGCTTTGAAGAGATTGGACGAGGAAACCTTGTTGTCTGTTTTCGAAGGCGTGCCTCAATTTGACGTTGCCAGAGCCGATTTGGAAGCAGGTGTTCATATCGTAGACCTGATGGCGGAAAAGACATCTATGGTGACTTCCAAGGGAGAGGCAAGACGTTCCCTGAAGGGGAATGCCATCAGCATTAATAAAGAGAAAGTACAGGATCAGGAATTGATCGTTACTCCCGATTATTTGATAGATGATAAATTTATTTTATTGCAGAGCGGGAAAAAGAACTATTTCTTGATTATAGTAAAATAGTATTAAGAAGAGGGACTCCGAAAGTCCCTCTTCTTATTTTATTGTAATTTGAAATTGATTGGAACCGTGTAGGATACTCTTACCGGTTTGCCTCGTTGTTTCCCCGGAATCCATTTGGGCATGGATTTAATCACGCGTATTGCTTCTTTATCCAGTGACGGATCGACAGACCGGATGACTTTTATATCGGTGATACTACCGTCTTTTTCGATAACGAATTGTACGGAAACTCTGCCTTGGATATTATTCTCCTGGGCAATTACCGGGTATTTGACGTGTTTGGACAACCATTGGTTGAGGTCGCCTGCCGGGAAGCGTGGCATATCCTCGACAACGACGAAAATGTCTGATTCTCCGTAATCACCCTCTCCGTTACCCTCACCGTACTCGCTGTACCCGTTGCTCGAATGGTTGTTGCCGTACGAGTTGCTGTTGGCGGCGTTGGATTCTGCATCTTGGATGTCTAATGCCTCGTCGAAATCAAGTTCCTCTTCAACAATTTGAATAAGATCAGTCAGCCTGGGAGCGGGAGGAGGTGGAGGAGGTGGTTGCATCCGTGCTTGTTGCGTGATGGGGATGATGTCCTCCTCTATTGGCTCTTCTGCTACTGTTATGAAGACTTCTTCAACCTTCACGTTAGTTTTCCACTCGAAAGCACCGAGTAGACAGGCTAATGCTATGATTAGTCCTATCTCGAAGAAGATACCCTTCTTGTTTTCGAGGTTTGCTTTAGATGATTTCTTTGTTTCCATAACTTAATTGTTTAGGTTAAGCTTTTACCTCTAATATACAAAAAGTTAGCCGAAAAACCAAATTTCGACATTCTCTTTTATGTAAAAAAGGTGAAAGTTGTTTAACGCACGGATTCTGTGAGCGTGCCTTCCCGAGGAAAGCCCCTAGTGAATTCTCTTCTGTTTATAGAGGAGGTGGCGGCATAGCCGACGGAGGAGTTTTAGAAGGAAGTGGTAAAAGCCCACTCCCTCCATTCGTTTTATACTGTCGATTCAAACAGATTCTTGTGCTATTCTGTTTCGTCGTAGTCTTGATACAAGAAATCGTTAAAAGGAAAACGTGCGGAATGAATATCCTTGACAATGTCGTATAATTTTTCTTTTAATTCTTCGATGTTCTCTTTGCCTTTTGCCGAGATATAGACCGTTTCTCCGCCCTGTTTGGACATCCACATTTGTTTCAGGTCGTCCAAGCTATAATTCTTGCGTTCTATGGGTGTAAGGTCGTCTTCGTCTTTTTTCGTGTAAGTAAAGGCATCTATTTTATTGAATACCGTGATCGTGGGCTTCGGGTTTTCTATAAGCTCGCTGAGTGTTTCATTTACAACCCGTAGCTGATCTTCAAATTGCGGGTGTGAAATATCTACCACGTGAAGGATCACGTCGGCTTCTCTCACCTCATCGAGGGTAGATTTGAAGGATTCTACCAGGTGATGGGGTAATTTGCGAATAAATCCCACCGTGTCGGCTAGCAATAGCGGTACATTCTTGATAGCAATCTTGCGTACCGTCGTGTCGAGCGTGGCGAAAAGTTTATTTTCGGCAAACACTTCTGATTTACTCAAGAGGTTCATTAGCGTGGATTTACCGACATTGGTGTATCCCACGAGTGCCACCCGAACCAGTTTTCCCCGGTTCTTGCGTTGCGTGACCATTTGTTTGTCGATTTTTTCCAGCTGTTCTTTCAAGCGAGTGATCTTGTCCCGGATGATACGCCGGTCGGTTTCTATTTCTGTTTCACCAGGACCGCGTAGACCAATACCTCCCTTTTGCCTTTCCAAGTGTGTCCACATTCCCGTTAACCGGGGAAGTAAATACTGGTATTGGGCAAGCTCCACTTGTGCTCTTGCTTCTGCGGTGCGGGCTCTTTTGGCGAAAATATCGAGAATCAGGTTTGTTCGGTCGAGTACTTTTCTACCTTGTAGTTCCCGTTCGATGTTCCGGAGTTGGGTAGGGCTGAGTTCATCGTCAAAGATGACGAGGTCTATCTCATTCTCCTCGACGTAGTTTTTGATTTCTTCCAATTTACCTTTTCCCACGAAAGTTGCCGTTACCGGTTTGTCCAAATTCTGTGTGAATATTTTCACGGTTTCCGCTCCTGCTGTCTCTGCCAAAAAGGCTAGTTCGTCCAGGTATTCGCACATGGTGTCGTAGCTGATATTTTCTGATTGTAGTGCTACGCCTACAAGAATTGCTTTTTCTGCTTCTTTTTTCGTGTAAAAATAATCGCTCATATATAAGGAAAAGAAAGGGCTGACAAATATTTGACAGCCCCTTTATTAATTTTAAAGTGTTTTTTACTGTAATCTGAAGTTGATAGGTACAGTGTAAGAAACTCGTACTGGTTTGCCTCTTTGTTTTCCAGGTTTCCATTTCGGCATGGATTTTACCACGCGAACGGCTTCTTTGTCCAAAGAAGGGTCAACACCTCTCAGCACTTTCACGTCAGTGATACTACCGTCTTTTTCAATCACGAATTGTACGGTAACTCTACCTTGGATATTGTTTTCTTGTGCAATAACCGGGTATTTCACGTTTTTCCCCAACCACTTGTTGATATCTCCCGGGAACGTGGGCATATCCTCTACTACTTGGAATACGTCTTCTTCACCATAATCTCCTTCATCGTATCCAGCTCCGTCGTAATCATAACTATAATCGGTACGGTTCTCAACGTCTGCTTCAGCGTCTTGGATTTCCAATTCTTCATCGATATCCAACTCTTGGTCCACGATCTCGATCAAGTCTGTCAACTTGGGAGCTGGTGGAGGTGGTGGAGGCGGTTTCATCATCTGTTGAGTAATTGGAATGATTTCCTCATCGACTGGCTCATCAGCAACGGTAACGAAACCTTCTTCCACTTTAGAGTTTGTCTTCCAGTTGAAGGCACAAAGCAGAACAGCTAGAGCAAGTACCAGACCGATCTCGAAGAAAATAGCTTTCTTTCCTTCTAGGTCTGCCTTCGGTGTTTTTTTGATTTCCATGTTATTAGTTTAATATTATAAGCTCTATATATTTCTTGTCTAATTGCGTCGGTAAAAATAAACAAATTCGGATAAAACTGCAATAGTTGCTCTCTTTTTTTTGAAGAAAATGTTAAGATATAGCCTCTGTTCTATTAAAATCTTCTTAAATAAATAAAATAAAAAAGGACAACCATTGGGATTGTCCTTTTTCGGGATGTTCGTATTGTATGTAAATCACTGTATGTTTCAATAGTTTAAACGGAACGAGATCGGAATCGTGAATTTTACTCTCACGGCTTTATCTCTTTGCATTCCGGGTTTCCATTTTGGCATGGAGTTTACCACTCGCAGAGCTTCTTTGTCCAAGTCGGGATGAACGGAACGAATCACTTTCGCATCGGTGATGCTACCATCTCTTTCAATGATGAATTCGATGTACACTCTTCCTTGCACTCCCGCTTCTTGTGCTCTTACCGGGTATTTTAAGTTTTTACCGAGCCATTTTCCTAAATCTCCGTTAAATTGAGGCATAAATTCGGCTCTTACAAATATAGTTTCTTCACCAAAATTCTCTTCTCCATCTCCCGTGTAATCACTATAAGGATCTCCTGTACCATTTACCGAGCCTTTTTGATTTTCGTTGAAATCTATGATTTCTAAATCCTCAAATTCCGGAACTTCGTCCACGATCGTGATAACATCAATGGGTTTTACCATGATCTTCGGTAACGGTCTTGATGCTGTTTGAGGCATCGTGATCGGAAGAACTTCTATATCGTCACCACCTTGAACGGGAATAACAATTTCTTTCGTTTCTTCCTGGTAGAATTTTGTCTCAAAGGCAAAAAACACAGCTGCTAAGGCAACAATAAGCCCTATCTCGCGGAAAATGAACCGCTTGTTTTCCAAATTGGAACGGGATGTTTTTTTTGCTTCCATGGCCCTTGTTTTTGAAATGTTATCTAAACGTTAATTTGATGTTTCAAAATTAGGATATAAAAATGATATAAGCAAGTTTTTTGACCAGAAATGTGAATATTTTCTTAAAATTTTATTCGTTGTGTTTTAAAATAACGTTAAGAGTCCCGTGTTTATTAGGTTTTCTAAAATATTTGTCCTATTGAAAAGATTGTTATTTATATCTTTTCTAACTTTGTGCCATGATTAAAATATTATTTATTCGGGTTCCGTCAGATGAAATGTATGATGAGGTGTTCACTTCTTTGCAAAAAAAGGTGTCGGCGGAGTGTTTCGATGAAGCTCGGGGATTCAGGCATAAGGGGGTGGCAATTCGTCGTATGCTTGGCGAAACGTTAGTGGGGTTGGCACTGGAAAGATATTGGGGATTGCTTTTGGGAAATTATCGGATAGCCCGGGGGAAGAAAGGGAAGCCTTTTATTGCGGATAAGGAGAATATCTTTTTTAATATATCCCATTCGGGCGATTACGTGGTCTGCGCCGTTTCAGATCGTGAAATAGGGGTAGATATAGAGAAGCGGGCAAAGGCGAGAATGGAGGTCGCCGGGCGTTTCTTCCATAAGCAGGAGGTGCAGGCATTGAAAGCGGTGTCCGGTGACGAGCTGAATAAATTATTCTACGATTACTGGTCTGTTAAGGAAAGTTTCTTGAAATATATTGGCACGGGGCTTACCCGTCCCTTGAATAGTTTTCTGGTACAATTTTCAACGGGAGGTATTAATTTGTATGAGGGAGAAAAGAAATTATCCCTGTATGTACATCCTTGCCCGGTGGACTCCGGTTATGCGTGTTATATATGTAGTGAATGTGATGAGGAACCCGAAATGTATGATGTTACAATACAAGAGGTCATGTCCTGAAATTGCTTATTGAAGTATTCATCCCTAGTTGTCCCGCATATGGGAGGGGCTAGGGATGAAAGCGTCGCTCTATTCTTTTGAAAAGCGTGCTATTATATTGTTTATCCGGGAAGAGTTTTCCGGTTGAAGGTTTTTGGCGATCTCCTGTAAGTAGAAGCAAGCTTCTTTTTGTTGTGCAGGGGTTGCGGTCCTTTCAAAATTTTGCAGTTCTTGTAAAACATTCATGAGTTCCTGTTCGTTCTGTATTTGTTTGGGAAGATTTTGTAATACTTTAAGAATTTCGCCAACTCGCTTTGTTTGTTTATTATTGATGATTTGCCGGAAAAGCATGCAATATCTTAGTGACCGGGCTCCTTTGTAGTTATCTTTCTCGAATTGTTTTAGATCTTGCATCCGGCTGTCGAAATCCATATCCATCATTTTCATCATTCGAAATTCATTTGAATAGGTGTTCATGATTTTGTCTTCTACTTTTTCTTGCCCCAGTTGTCGGCTAAATGCTTTTCTGTTATTCACGAGGTAACGGAAAAGCGGGAGGTCGATATTTCCAATTTCATTTTTAATGAGATTCCAGTTCTCTGGTTTACATAATCTGTTTACGCCAAGGGAGAGCATCGTTTCGCTCAGTACTTCCTGCAATTGTTTTTTATCGCGTGTTTGCAAGAAAGCGATGTATTCTTTTAGAAAAGCATCGGAGCGGTCGCCTTTTTCGTATTGTAGTTTCATTTCGGTTAGCTTCACCACGTTCTTGACTTTTTGCACGAAATCGTCTTCCGGTTTGGAAACGGCGCCTCCGTCCAGACGGCAATAAAGGCTACCGTCATGATTCAGGATTAAATAGGTCGGGTACATCTTCACGTTGTATTTTTTAGCGATGTCAATGCCTTCGCCTTCCTGCATATCTTTCATGATACAGATATAATTACTGTTGAAATACTCGCCGCACTCCTTTAACGGGAAGATGAACTTGACCATATATTTGCAAGGGCCGCAAGTTTTCGTGTGGCAATCGATGAATAACTTTTTCCCTGTTTGTTTCGATTTTGCCAATGCTTCTTTAAAAGTGAGGTCTTCAAAATTTGTACCTTCCTGGGCTATGCAATTGCCCGTGAGGCAGATTAGTAAACTGATAAGATAAATGAATTTCATAACTATTGTTTTAACGTGTTTAGAATTAATGCTTTCATTTCCG
This sequence comes from Butyricimonas synergistica DSM 23225, assembly GCF_000379665.1. Taxonomy (GTDB): domain Bacteria; phylum Bacteroidota; class Bacteroidia; order Bacteroidales; family Marinifilaceae; genus Butyricimonas; species Butyricimonas synergistica. The sequence goes on from NZ_KB903371.1 coordinate 80,177, forward strand.
GACCGGGACCAGGAGCGAACGTGGTCACGATCATCCCTTCTCGGTCTATAATGATGTAACGGGGCACTCCAACCACGAGGTATTCCTTTTCAAAATTGGAATTCTCCGAGGGTGCCGTAATCAGGTTCAACATCTCGCCCATGTGGTTCTCTTGAATTGCTTTCAGCCATTTGCCATGGGCGCTTTTGCGGTCGATGGAGAGAGACAGGAATAGAATATTGTTATTGTCCTGGAATTCATCTTTCAATTGCATGAACTTGGGCATCTTTTCGATACAATTGCAGCACCAGGTAGCCCAGATGTCCACGACAATCACTTTCCCCTTAAAATCAGCGAACGTGTAATTTTTACCGTCAACATCCTGTAAAGGCGACAAGGGGGCGGGCTTGCCTTCCCCGAGAGGGGCATATTGCGCATATAGTTTTAAGATCTCTTGTTTTAACGGAGAATCTGCCACGTGCGATTCGATGAGTGCTTGTAATTCGGCAATTTCTTTCGGGCATCCGTTATTTTGGAAAAGAAATTTCATCTTTTCCAGGTAAGTGTCGTGTAGTAGCGTGTTGTGGTGAGAAAAAATATCTTTCAATTTGGCGTAATCGTTGTGATTGAGCGGGCGCGAGGGAAATAGGGTGGACATGCTAATCCCGTCCCGGGCTGCATCAAATTCCTCGCCTTTTTTCATGGCTTGAAGCATATAATAATAGTCCGTGAATCGAGCTGCTCCGTGTCGGTTCATGAAGGTGGTCACTGTAGAATCTTCGATGTTTATTCGGGGAAGATGTTTTAATAATAATGCAATATCTTGAGTCTTGCCCCGTTGGGAAATAACGTAAGCCCCTCCTTGCAGGATGAAATGGCAGTTGTTCTGTAAACGGGTTGCCGGATCCTTGGAATTCGGGTAAGCGGTTAGGATTTCTCGGACGGAAGCGAAAGAAGTTTTCTGTTTGCCCGTCGATGGTGGTGTTTGTGCCGAAGAGGCAACAACAAGGAATAATGCGAGAATGGGTAATACAAATTTCATATCGTTTCATTTATGGGCATGATAGACGGGAGGGTGTGCTGAAACACACCCTCCTTTGAATTATTCTTTCGGTCCGTTTACGATACCGTCAATATCAAATCCTAAATCTTTCATGTGCTGCACAACCAAGTTGAATTTCTCGTTCACCAAGGGATAAGTCTCCGGTGGGTATTCTTTTTGGAATTCTTCTTGCGTGTACCAAAGAGCGGCTCTTAGATAACTGATGAAATAAACGTAAGATTTGCTTGTCGTTTTTTCATCCTTATAATCTTGGGTCGTTGTGGTATATGAAGTGACAGATAATATGGGCGTAGAAAAGTAAACAGGCGGTCGACCATTGGGGTTATTTGTGAATTTCTCGTTGATACGGTCGATAAACCCGCGGGTTTTATAGTAATTCTTATCATTTTTGTAAGAATCACTTGTTTGATATTTTGTCGTAAAATCGATGCCGTCTTCTAAGTTGGCGGGTTCACTAAGAACTCCTGCCATGAGAGCTTCGGTAAACATTTTTGCCAAGAATGTACAGCGTTTGATTTTATAGGCTTCTTTGTTCTTATTTGCCATTTCCGCAGCGGTAAAGGATACTGCCCAATAATCGAAACCGTTTGTTTTTAAAGGAACAAAGTTCGGATCTACCGGAGTTGTTCCGGTGCCTGTTCCAGTACCAGTACCCGTTCCGGTGCCTGTTCCTGTGCCTCCGGTTCCAGTGCCAGTACCCGTCCCGGTGCCTGTTCCCGTGCCTCCGGTTCCAGTGCCAGTACCCGTCCCGGTGCCTGTTCCCGTGCCTCCGGTTCCAGTTCCAGTACCCGTCCCGGTGCCTGTTCCTGTGCCTCCGGTTCCAGTTCCAGTACCTGTTCCGGTGCCTGTTCCTGTGCCTCCGGTTCCAGTGCCAGTACCCGTCCCGGTGCCTGTTCCCGTGCCTCCGGTTCCAGTACCAGTACCCGTTCCGGTGCCTGTTCCCGTGCCTCCGGTTCCAGTACCAGTACCCGTTCCGGTACCTGTTCCTGTGCCTCCGGTTCCAGTCCCAGTACCTGTTCCCGTGCCTCCCGTGCCACCGGTTCCTCCTGTCCCAGAGTCAGTGTTTTCTGTTACAATTCTAAAGTTATCCAACAAATAGATTTTAACAGGCAGGGCATGTCGTGCCACTTCCGGGGTAATAAAATCGAAAACGTGATTTTTAAAGAAATTGATATAAAACTCTGCTTGTTCGTCATTCAAATCGTTTCCGGCATAGAGGTCACCGCTTCCCAACGAGGTCCATTTGCGGTTTAAGTCATAGTCGGTAATGTCTTTGTATAATAAATAGACTTGGTACTTCTCGTAGATCTCTTCTGCGTCATGATCCCAAGGATTGTCTCCTTGCGGGAATTCGAATCGAAGCGTGGAGTAGTTTCCCGAGGGGGGTACTGCATCCTCATCATAACATCCTGTCGCTAAGGAGAGGAGTCCTGCCGCGAATAATGGTAATAGATGTTTCTTCATATCTGCTTTTATTTTAGTTGTTTGTTCTTGTCACTGTTCCTTTACGCGGGGATTCTGCCAATGGATTCTGGTGCAGGTAAGCATTCGCTTCCAATGCCGTATTGGGGAGCGGCAGAGTATAGCCCGGGTCATTTTTCTGTAGCGTGTACACGATTTTCGTGTCTTCGTCCGGATACCAGGTGTGTTGGATTTCCGGCATGCCCCAACGACGCAAGTCGAACCAGCGGTGATCCTCGAAGCACAGCTCTCTCCGCCGTTCATCCCGGATGAAATTGATCAACTCTTCCGTGCCGCTGATATTGGTCGCTTGGTAATCTTCCGGGGCAAAGCGTTTCACGCGCAATTTTTCCAAAGCCCGGATGGCTTCGCCTTGGGCAGCGGCCTCGCCTTGTTTTGCCAACATGGCTTTTGCCTCGCAATAGTTCAAGTAGGCTTCCGACAGGCGCAGGCTTCTTCCGAACATTAACGTACCGTTGGTTAACGGTTGGTAATAACGATCTTCGCTCATGGCGACTTTACCGAATGCCTGGTACATGCTTTCGGTTTCTCCGGGGGCTATATACCAACTGCGGCTGATGTAACGGTTCTTCCGTAAATCCTTCTCGTCAAACGTGTTCAATAAGGTCTTGGATGCCCGGAAATAGGAATGCTCGCCGTCTTGATTACGCGCGTTGTATAACCAGCCCACGCAATCCGATATGTTGGAATACGGGAAGATGGTTTCCGGTGAAGTCCGGTACGCGTGGTGGTCCATGTAGACAGGCATGCCCATGTTATTAGCGTCGGCAACGGTGTTCAGGTCTAACAACTGGAAATTCTTGTTCGTCATGACCGAGTCGGCGTATATGGCGGCCTTGTTCCACTCCTCCATGTACAAGTAGGCTCTGGAAAGCAGCAAATGCACCATGGGCAGGCTGGTCCGGTAGTTGGCATCCCATTGTTGGTCTTCCGGCAACAAGTGGTAGAGGCGTCCCGCTTCATCGAGATCCTTGATGATTTGGGCGTACACCTCCTCGACGCTGTTTCTTGCCAGGTCCTTCTGCTCCACTCCGCTGTTCAACTTCAACGGTACTCCCATCGCCGTTTTGTCTTGATTATAGGGGGCTCCGAAAATATTGACCAACGTCAGGTAATAGAAGGCGCGTAACGTCAACGCTTGTGCCGTCACATAATTTACCATGTTGACATCATCATCGTTGATGTCTTGGATGTAATCCAACACGGCATTTGCCCCCAGGATCAATTCGTAGTATCTTTTGTAGGTGGAGTAATTACTCCCGTTGGCTTTATTCATTTGGTCGTACATCTCCGGTTGCCAACTGAAGACTGCCGTCCAAAGGCTGGGATTGACCCCCGTGGCCGGTTTTTGATAAGGCGCACCGTCCACATCATCGTCCAACAAGCCGAGAAAGAGGTTCAGTTCTGCCCGGTCATAGCGGGGATAAGCTTCTCCCAGCAGTAATTCATTCATTGATGAGGCATCTTTGGGAACGAATTCGCTTTTGGCTTTCGGTTCCAGAAAATCACTGCAACCGGAAAGGAAACTGGCTAATAGTATAAATATAATGAGTTGTTTCATAATTCCTATTGATTAAAATCCGACACTCAAGCCGAAAGAGAAGATCTTCGGCATAACACTTTGAGAAGAATCATTACTTAATTCTGGGTCGAATCCGTCGAATCGTTTGCTGGCGATAACAAACGGATTGCTTACCGTGGCGCTCAAGCTGAAAGAGGTAGCCCTGAATTTTTGGCATAGCCTGGAAGGCATATTCCACGAGATGGCGATTTGGGTGCAACGCAGGAAGGAGGCGTCTACCACCATGGCGTCTGATTTTGCCCACATGTCGTACCGGGAATTGGTTGTGATACCGTCCGGGGTCGTCAAGTTATAGAGAGGGTCGACGGAGGTATACAGCGCCGGGATGATTGTCGATGCTTCGTCGCCTGTTTTCTTCCAACGCTTGGTCAAATCTTTCGACAAATTGTTGAGCGGATCGGGCAGTTTGCCGCTGACGAAATCGGCGTAGGGATTGGGCAAACGCTTCTTGGCTCCCACCAGCGCGGAGAAATAAGCCGACAGTTGCAATGATTTGTAACGGACACTGGTATTGAGACCTCCCGTGAAGTAAGGGTCTGACTGACCGGAGTACACCAGGAATGTAGTGGGATCTACTTCCGGGTCATAGGCTTCCACGTCGAGCAGGTTGAACTCCGGATAACCGTTTTCGGGATTCAAACCCGCGAACGAGTAGGACCAGAAAGAACTCAGGGGTTTGCCTTTCTTCAACGGACGCTGGCTGCTGCCGCTGAGGAATTGGCCTTTCGTGAGACGGTCTGCCTTGGCGGTCAAATCATCATTTTGCGACGTGTTCCAGTTTTTGGAAGCGTTCAAACCGATGGTCCACACGAAATCTTTCTGTTTGAACGGGGTCATGTTCAAGGAGAACTCCAATCCTTCGTTGTAGATACGTCCACCGTTCAACCGGAGGGAGGACATACCATATTCTTCAGCCACGTCTTCCGACAGGAATGTATTCGAGCGTCTGCCGTAATATTCGAATACCATGCTGATGCCCTTGAATACTTGCATATCCAAACCGAAGTTCCAGGTGTGCGTGCGCTCCCATTTCAAGAATGGATTGGGAATGCTGGAGATGGAGACCGCGTATTCGTTGTATCCGCCGATGACCCCTTCCTGGTGTGCGATCAATTCGGGACTGATAGAAGTTACCACGTATCCCTGGATCCCGTAAGTGGCGCGAAGGTTCAATTGGTCAAGCCAAGTGATGTTGTCCTTGATAAAGTCCTCTTCCGCCATTCTCCACGACAGACCGAAAGAGTAGGTCGGGTCAAAGCGTTTCCGCATATCCTGTCCGAACCGGTTGGATCCGTCCCCCCGGATATTCGCGTTGAGGACGTAACGATCTTTTAGCGAGTAAGCAATCGTCCCGAAGAAAGACAAGGAGTTGTTCGTGACGGTCGTGTTTCTCCACCCTCCATTGAAAAGGTCTTCGTATGCCGCCCAATTTCCGACATCACTCATCCCGATGGGTTTGATTTGAGAGGGTGCCGTGGGTTTTACCAAAATTTCTCCCCGGTCCGGGACATATCCCCACACGGTATTGGCGTTGTTCCGGTTTACATTGGAGGTAAGCTCTAACGCGAACATGGCATTCAGTCGATGGATCTCTTTGAACGTGTGCGAGAGGGTCACCTTGTGCTGCATGTTATAGTTGGTGGCGTTCGTGGTGTTGGTGGTCAACTGTCCCCCGAAAGGCAGCATGGCGGCGTTGAATTTGTCCGAGTTGGGTTTTTCCGTCCCGTAATCGTAGCCCCGGTAGTTTTTAGCGATGTAGGAAGTCTCTTCCCCTGCGTACGCGGTCGATTGGTTCACGTTGGAGGAGATGCTGCCGACAAACGAGTACTTCAACCATTTGGTGACATCCCAGTCCAAGTTGACCGACGTGCTCAGGCGGGTCAGTTTGTTCTCGGAATAACTGTGGTCAAATTCGTTCATGAAATTGAACCCGTATTCGATTGTCCCGTTCTCCAAACCATTCCATTCATACGATCCGTATGTTTTGTAAAATGCGCGTTCGCCGTTTTCTTCAAAAGCGGGGACAGCGCGGCTCATTTTCGTGGCATACGATAACGGCGACACGCCGGGACCGAATCCGTCACTCTCGTTCAGCGTGGCGTTGAGGTTGATGCTTACCCGTACCTGATCCCACAAGGTGGACGTGATGTTCAAGCGGGAGGTTAATTGTTCGGATTCATCCCCGATTTCTATACCGCGGCTGTTGTTATACCCGAAAGAGGCATTGTAGGTCGTTTTTTGCGATCCCCCGGAAATACTGATATTATGGTTGTGGCTGAATGAATTGCGTGTCAGCAAATCAAACCAGTCCGTGTTGTTCGTTTCCAGCCATTCCATGTAATGCATGAATTCGCTTTCCGTGATTTTGCGTTGGTTGTACAAGGCCATCAATCCCTCGTACGTGTAAATCTGGGGTAGCGGTTCTTCTTGATACCGTGCTCCGGCATCGTAAGCTTCTTTACTGAATTGGATGCGCTCTTTGGAGTTCATGAGGTTGAACATTCCGTAATTCGGGCGTGCCCGCATGGAGAAGTTCGCGGAGTAGCGGATGCTCGTTCTTTCCGTTTTACCTTGTTTTGTCGTGATAACGATAACCCCGTTAGAGGCTTTCGAACCGTAAATGGCGGTTGCCGAAGCGTCCTTCAACACGGTGATGGTCTCTATGTCTGCCGGGTTCAACCAGGAAATTTGATTCCCGATCAAATTCGTCAAATCCGAGGCGATGTATTGGGTCGCGTCGATGGAAAGCGGGTCCGGTTGGATAACACCGTCAACCACCCACAACGGGTCCGTGTTTCCCAATAGCGTGGAACGTCCCCGGATGGTGATTTGAGGTTTGCTACCTACGCGGGAAGAGCTGTTCACGACTACCATCCCCGGGATTTTCCCTTGCAACATTTGGTCGATGGAGTTGGCTCCGGGCATCATGATGTCCTCTGCCTTTACCGTGGTGAAGGAACCTACCATGTCCTTGCGGGGAAGACGGTTATAACCCGTTTCCACGACTTCCACCTCTTCCAGTTGAGTCTCGTCCAATTTCATCACGATATGCAACGGTTTGTCGTCTTTGCAGGCCACTTCCTGTCTTTGCATTCCGATGAACGTGAAAACAAGAGTTTGTTCCTTGGAACCGGGAATCGAGATGTTGAAATTACCGTTCACGTCCGTGGAAACACCCACGCTGGTGCCCTTGATGAGTACCGTCACCCCGGGAAGCGGTTCTCCGCTTTCGTCAACCACGGTTCCTTTGACGGCCTTTTTCGTTTGCGGTTCTTCTGTTTTTTCTTTCACCACGACCACGCCTTCCACCATCGAGTAAGTTAACCCGAAATGCTTCAGCACGATGTCAATGGCTTCTTTCACGGGTGCGTTCTTGACGATAAGATCTTTGCACCTTTTGTCTTTCACCTTTTCCAGGTTGTACATGAATTTTACTCCGGTCTGTTTGCGGAACTCGTTAATGACTTCCACAAAAGAGGCATCTTTGTAGTTCAGGTTTACCGTCTTTTCTTGCGCGTAACCCTGTTTGCCGCACAACAATGAAACGGATAAGAATAGAAAACTAACAAAAATGTACGCTGTTCTGTTCTTCTTTTTCATAATATTGATTTATTGTTTGATCTGGTTATCCGCTGTCGCCGTTGGTATTATTGTATTCCGACGATTAGCTTTCTTCCTTGTATTTCAATTTTTATATCCGAACTCTTCTCGAACATTTCGATGAATGTGCCGATATTTTTGAAACGGCTCAAGTCGCCTGAGAAGTGCAAGTCTTTTGCCTTTTCCTCCGTGTAGCACACTTGGACGTCATACCATCTCTCGAGTTGGTTCATGATATCTTCCAACCTCATTTCCTGGAACAGGAACATGCCGTTTTTCCATGAAGTGGCGTAACGCGTGTCCACGTTTTTAATTTCTTTCTGCCCGTCTTGGTTTATGGTGATTTGTTGATTGGGAGTCAAGACAAGCTTTTCCCCGTCAGGAGAGAGATAGGCTATTTTCCCGTTTACCAGGGTGGTCACGGTTTCCCGGTTTCCCGGGTAGTTGTTCACGTTAAATTCCGTGCCCAGCACGGCGATGTCGCCCCTGTCCGTTTTCACGATAAAGGGAATGTCCGAACGGGCAACGCTGAAATAGGCTTCTCCCGATATGGATACTTCCCGTGTCGTGCCGTTGAAATTTGTCGGGTAGGTAAGCCGTGAATCGGAATTCAGCCACACTTTGGTCCCGTCCTGCAACGTGAGCGTGAACTCTCCGCCCCGGGGAATGACCAACGTGTCGCGGAACGTGTCTGGTGCGGTGCTATCGTTCGCGTGGTATTGCAGTCCCGCCGTGTCGATCTGCATCCTCGTCCCGTTTTGCCTGATGGTTTGGCGGGTATTCCGGTTAAGTTCTATCCTCTGCCCGTCATGCGTGATTAACAATGCTTGTTGTTTGCCTGGATGAATATTCGATAAGAATATCTCGTTATAATATTCCTCGTTATTATCTTGCTGGTGCGTGTACAAAAATATGCCTGAACCGACCAGAAGCAAGATGGCTGCGGCGATTTTTAAATAGGGACCGCGGCGCATGGCTTTAGCGGGTGCGATATTCTTGTGATAGGCTTTCAAGTAATCGAACCGTTCCTGGTCTTCTATTTTTTTACGCAGATACCGTTTGTCGGATAATTTCCGCACGAGATCCTCCAGGCGGGCGTCCTCGTGAGAGGATCCTCTTTCCTTGCCCAGTATCTGGCGGAACAACTGTTCCGATTTGTCTGAAAAAGTATTCCACTTCATGATATAATATTTTTTGCCTATTATATCCCAAAAGTGGTCCTGCGGGTGACAGCTGGAGTGTTTTTTTTTCTTAAAAAATTATTTTCGAGAGCTAAAACGTTCAATTACTTCAATATATCCAGCAAAAGCAATAACCCGAAATAGTCTTTTAAATTTTCTTTTATAAATGAATATGCCCTTTTCTTCTGTGTTTTGACGGTATTGGCGCTTACGCCGAGTTGCAATGCGATTTCTTGGATGGAAAGCCCGTCAATGCTTAATTGCACGATCGCTTGGCGTTGCTCGGGGAGGCGGCTGATTGCGACACGCAATTTACGGATGACGTCTTCCTCTATGGCCTGGTAGAACATGTTATCTTCCAGTTCCTCCTGCGTGAGGCTCCATTCTGTTTTTCGCTTGTCTTCGACCTTCTTGTCCCGGATGTATTTTAACGTGTTATTGTACACAGAATGGTACAAATAAGAGGTAAGTATTTTAACATTCTGGAAATACAAGTCCGATTTCCAGACCACAACTAGGCACTCCTGCACGATATCCTCGACGAAGTTCGTTTCGTTCACGAGCGAGGAAGAATAATTACATAATGCCCCGTAGTAAAAGCGATATAATTCTTTCCATGCGAGAGGGTCCTTGTTGTTTATGCCTTGTATGAATTTATCGGGTTTTACCATGGCACGGGCGTTTTTCATGCGACAAAAAAACGAAAAATAGTTGAAATAGCAAAGTACAATCTTGTTAATGATTGTACTTTGTTATTATTATCGGTCGTTTCAAAGTTGCTCTTTCAAATATTTTTCAAGTTCCCCGGAGGAGGCTTTTGGGAGGTGGCTGCCCGCTATTTTCCCGTCCGGGGTGATTAAGATGAATTGGAACATGTCCCGGGGATTGTAATGGTATTTCGAAAGGAATTCTCGTGTCCCCTCCAGGTAAAGGTGGGTTCCCGTCTGGAGATTTTTATTCCTGATCACTTTCCTCCACGTTTCGTTTTTGGGTTCGATGGAGAGGTTTACCAGGTGGACGTTCTTTTCCTTGAACAGGGGGGCTACTTCCTGCAGGTGGGCGAATTCCACGAGGCAAGGGGAGACGTTTTGCCAGATATAGAGGCAGACGTATCCGTCGCGGAAATTTTTTAGGCTATACTCTTTGCCCGTTGAGTCTCTGGCGATGAAATCTATCGCTTCATTGCCCGGTTCCAGGCGTTTCCAGCTATCATATACGCTCGTGTAACGGGAGAGTAAGTCCGGGTTTGTCAGTCTCTCTCTCGTGATTTTATCCAGTTCCTCGATTTGCGTGATGCCGTTGCGTTGCACGTGCTCGCTAGCCCAAGTGGCGATGAACCTTTGTATCACTTCATCTTGTTTGAAATTTCGGGCGGCGTATTGTATTTGTTTCAGTACATTCTCGTAAGGAGTCGCTGCATTTTCTTCGTTCCGCGAGCCCAGGAATGAGCATGCATGCGTGACGAATGTCCGGTATTCCGGAAGGTCGAGGTAGTTGTTGTCCTCCTCGATCCAGTTTTCGAGCATGGTGTAGTAATCGGCATCGATGTCCTTTCGGTTTTTCCAGCCGTGGGCGTAAGGATAATTCACGAGGACAGACCCGAGCAGGTATTTCAAGCGGGCGCGTTCCAGTTTCACGAATTTCTTGCTTGCCTTGTTCAATGCACTTTCACAAGAATCCAGCAAACTTGAATTTGCTTGTATCGTTTCTTTCAATTTCATCTCAAACTCGGGCAACGGCAGGGTGTAAATGTCGCGGGAGGGGAATACGGCTTTCCAGCGGGACAGGTATTCCGTGATGGGCGGGCGGTCCCCCGTGATCTTGGACGTGCGGTGAAGGTTTTTCCCGTCGAAAGCGAGGTGAATATGGTCTCCTTTTTCCGCGTAAAGTTGTTTGCGTTCACTGAAGCCGTTGTGTAAGGTTAGATAGACGGTTGCGGCGTCTTCTATGATACGTTCCCCGTGTTTGGCGGAATCGAATTCAACGACTCGCAGGTCAGTGGTTGTTGTCGATATGCCTAGCCCGATTTCCGGTAATTCATCAACGTCGACGGAAATTTTTATATTGTCCCCGTGGCGCAAGGGGGTGGCGCAAGAGAATAGCGCAAATAATAAAAGTAAAAAATAGCATTTCATCTTCGGATATTGTTTAAGTGATTACTATGTATAGTAATCCCAAAAAATGCGAAAGGGTGACAGGAAGGGCGAGAAAAATTTGTGATGAGAGAAGAGCCGCCTTCGTGGCGGCTCTTCCCGTGTTATATTAGATGATGTTCATTCAAGTATTCCGCTATTTGTACGGCGTTCGTGGCGGCTCCCTTGCGGAGGTTGTCGGAAACGACCCACAGGTTGAGGCTGTTTGGCTGGGAGAAGTCCCGGCGGAGGCGTCCCACGAATACCTCGTCTTTCTCGTTGGCGGTGATTGCCATGGGGTAGAGGTTTTGCGAGGGATCGTCTTGAACAACGATTCCGGGTGTGTGAGCCAGCAGGTCTCGGAGTTCTCCCAGGTCATAATCTTGCTCGAACTCGATGTTGACGCTCTCGGAGTGACCGCCTTCGACGGGAACTCTTACCGCGGTAGCGGTTACCTTGATGGTGTCGTCGTTCAATATCTTGCACGTTTCGTTCACGAGTTTCATTTCTTCCTTCGTGTACCCGTTATCGGTGAACGAGTCGCAATGCGGCAGGCAGTTGCGGTCGATCTGGTGGGCGTAGGCTTTTTTTACCTCTTTGCCTTCCCGTTCCCCTTCCAGTTGGTTGATGCCTTTCAGACCGCTTCCGGTGACGGACTGATAAGTGGATACTACCACCCGCTTAACGCGGTATTTCTTGTGCAGGGGGGCGAGTGCCACTAGCATCTGTATGGTGGAACAATTGGGGTTGGCTATGATCTTATCCTCCCGGGTCAGTGTGTCGGCGTTGATTTCCGGGATCACGAGTTTTTTCGTCGGATCCATTCTCCACGCGGATGAGTTGTCGACCACGGTAATGCCAGCGGCGGCAAACTTGGGAGCCCATTCGAGCGAGGTGTCCCCCCCGGCGGAGAAAATAGCGATCTGGGGTTTCATGTCGATAGCGTCCTGCATTCCCATGACTTTATAGTTTTTCCCTTTGAAGGTGATTTCTTTACCCACGGAACGCTCACTGGCGACCGGCAACAATTCTGTAACCGGGAAATTTCTTTCTTCTAAAACCTGCAACATTTTTCTCCCCACGAGTCCTGTTGCTCCTACTACTGCTACTTTCATTTTGAATGGATTTTTTAATGTTTAAATGCCTGTTGTGGCATTTTTGATACAAGTTAGTTGTTTATTACCGGGTCAAAAATAGTGAATAAGCCTTGCTTCGGCAATAGGGAAGAGGTATTTTTTCAACACGGTTGCCTTGTGTTAAATATTTAACATCTTTCGGGGTGCTTCCTCTCTTCTCCTACTCTTCTCCTACTCTTCTCCCACTCTTCCCCTAGTTTTCTAGGGGAATTAGCGTGTTGATATCATATTATAAGCTTATTGTTGTTCTATTTAAATAGAATAGCAATAGAATAGTAATAGAATGACAATAGAATAACGGGTAGGGAAATGTGCGGGAAGACTAGGAGAAGACTAGGCTAAGAGTGGGATAACAAGGATTGTTTAACGGGAGATGTCTACCGTGCAGTCCATACCCCTGTGTTTTACCATTTCCTTGTCTTGTTTTTTTAGACCCACTTCATAGTAATTGATCGGGGTGTCGTGATCGCCGAGGTACATACGCGGTTGCCGCTTGAATACCGGGTTGACAAGCGAGAGTTCCGGCTCGAAGTGTGAGGTGTTGATTTCGGCAAGGTTCAACAGGGTATGGAAAATGTGGTTCGTGGCAACGGGGGCGTTGCTGTTATAGCGTGCCACCTGGTAGAAATTGGGGCGAGCCTCGATGTAGTTGTCCGAGAACCAGATCAGGAACGGGATGTGCAACTGGTAATAAGTCGGGATGGGCGAGGCGTGCAGGAAGCGTTTCCGGTTGTCGTCGAGCAGGTCTTCCCCGTGATCGGGGGAATAGATCATGGTGGCGTCGCTGCCGGATTGCTTTAGAATCTCGATCACGTTGTACAGGAAGTTGTCCGTGTACAGGATGCTGTTGTCGTAGGCGTTGACGAGTTGCGTTTTGTTTTTGTACTCGATTTCCGTGGCGTTCGCCGGGGTAAAGCGGACGAACTCTGCGGGGTAGCGTTCCTTGTAGTTGAAGTGCGACCCGTAGGTGTGGAACACGATCAGGAGGTTGTCGTTTGTCAGGGAATCAATGTAGTGGCGCATGAGCGGCAACATCTCCTCGTCGTAGTTGTTTATCGTGATTAACCCGCCGTCCTCGATGGGGCGGATGTTCACGTAAAAGTCCGCCTCTTTACCGAAATAGTCGGTAAACGAGCGATTGGGCACTTGATTGGAGAGAAACACGGTTTTGAAGCCCGCTTCCTTGAAGGCTGTCAGAACGCTTTTCTGCGTGTATAGTCGTTCGTAGTGGCAGGCGTCCGCCGCAGAAAGGATGAGCGGCACGCTTTTGTGCGTGGTGTTCGATTGCGTGATGGCGTCTTTATATAGTACGAGTTGCGATTCCTGCTTCAATTTCGGGTTGGTTTCCCGCCCGTAGCCCCACAGTTCCCAGTTTTCGGCACGTCCGGCTTCCCCGATGACGAGGACGTATATTTCCCGGCGTTCATGGGCGGAGTCCCTCGTGGCACGGAACTCGAAATCTTTGGAGGTGACGGGATAGTTCATGCTGCGGTTCCATTTCTCGCAGGCAAAGTAGAAGTTGTACATCACGTTCGCGGGGTAGATGTCTGTTTTGACTTCGTAGGTATTGTCCCGTCTTTTCTCGTAAGCGGTAAGTCCCGCGCTGATAATAAGGAGGACGATGCCCCACGTGATCATCTTCCGGCGGAAGGCGGCAGGGCGTACCACCTTGTGGTGGACGGCGATGGAGGCAAGCGTGATGACGGGGACGTAGAGCACGCACACGATGATGATGGAAGGCCAGATATTGCCTAACAATTCACCCGCCTCGGAGGCATTCGTGGTGGGTAGGTTCAGGAACATATCCACGGCGATGACGGATTCCCCGAAGAGGTAGAATAGCACGAGCTGGAAGGCGTGCAGGATAAGCACGGGTATGAGTATCAGTTGCATGATGCCCGCCCGTTTGAGCAGGGAGAGGACGATCATGTAAATGCTTAACGGCGCGAGAATGAGGATGACTTTTCCCACGAGGGAAAGTGGTTCCGTGAATAACAGGCAAAAGTTCGGGACGAGGTTCAACACGATGAAGAGCCAAAACAAGGTTTTGCTCTTTTTCACGAAGTTGACAATTCCCCTAGAAAGCCTCGTTAATATTGAAGTAGAATGCTTTGACGCCTTTGCCGATTCCATAGTCTAGTCTTACGTTAATTCTATTTTTAAATTCCCAACGGTAACCGATACCGTAAGTGGGTAAAGTTTGATCCCATTTGAACCCGTCCATGTCCGGGAACACGTTGCCGGCACCACCCCAGAGGGTGATCCCGTGGCGGTTGTATATCTTTTGCCGGAGTTCTACCTGTGCCTGCACGAGGTCGTTGTCCCGATAACGTCCCTCGTAATAGCCTCTCATGCTGTACGAGCCTCCCATCAGGGCGACCATGCTCCACGGGGTGTCCCCGTAATTGAATATGCCCTGTAATTGCGATGCCACGATAGCTCCTTTCCAGGCTTTCCTGTAATACCGGAAGTCAAAGCTGGTGCGTTTGAAGTCCTGGTCGTTGCCGAGGAAGCCGGGGAAGAACTGTTGTTCCAGTTGTACGAATATTCCTCGTGCCGGGTTCGGGATGAAGTCCCTTGAATCATACGAAATGATGATACCGGGTCCGAAGGTGGTAACGTTCTTGGGGGCGCCGTTCAAGTAACTGATGTCGTCGAAGTCTTTCGCTACCACGTTACGGAACATGAGGTTAGGGCCCACGTACAGGTTAGGCGCCAGCCGCCAGAGGAATTCGAATTTGACTTGTTGTTCCAGGCGTTTGTATTCGGTACTATTGTCGCTGTGTCCCGCCTCGTAACCGATACCCCAGAATTCGCTGGGGAACGAGAAAAAGTACATATTGGCGTTGAGCCGGAAACGGTCTTGCGGGAAAATGACGTTGCCTCGGATACCCAGCAGGTAGAATCCCGTGGTGGTGATGTCCCCGTAAATGGAAATGTTGGATGGGGATATGCTCTTGTCATTCCGATCGATGCGAAATAACCCGGAAGCGACTAGCCCGAGCCCGAGTTTCGTGTCACTCGAGAAGTGGGGTCCCCCGATGACGGAGAAGTCGAATCGTTTCTCTTCTTTTTCTTTGTTGGCGTCCGCGAAATAGCGGTAGAAGCGATGGAAGAAACCGTTTTTCGAGGTTGTCGTGTCCGTGGAGCTGTTGGTTGCCAGGTTATTGTCCTGGGTTTGACCAAAAACAGAGAGCGACAAAACGCACAATAACGTGATATATAACGTACGTAAAATCATTTTAGGTTGATAAAGTTATATTAGCATAGATTAAATAATCATTCGTTCCGTGATTACGTTGTACGCAATATTTGTGCCAATTGTTTAGTTAGCCGAGAGAGTTTCTGCCCGCGGGACGTATAATCATCAGGGAGAAATAAGGGAAATCCATGTCGAGAAGGCTGCACGGTTCCGTTTCGTGGCGTTCGTCGGGAGTGCCCACGTTCTGGTAATAGTGAAACTCGGCGGGGGGATTCCGGCGAATGAACTCGTGTACTTCCCGGGTGCACTGGGATAGCTTCATGATGACAGCAACGTGGTTCGTGGCTATCAACTCGCCGAGTTCTTCCGGGGTGGTTTTGCCCGGCAGGACGACCAGCCGTTCTTCCTGTTTCACGATATGAAGCCCTGATGCGGCTCCCGCGGCGATGAATGCGGGGACTCCGGCGATGACGGAGATAGGAACGTGCATGGATGCTAGTTTCCCGAACATGTAATTCCCCGAGGAGTAGAAGCCGGAGTCGCCTTCCGCCGTGACGGCAACGGTTTTGCCCGTGGCGGCAAGTGACGCCACTTCCATGCTGAGGGCGTCATAAGCCCGGTTGGCAAGCGTGCGGTCTTTGGACATCGGAACGTGGAAAAGGCTGATTTTGGTAGTGTCGACAGGTAACGCTTCGATGATGTTCCGGGCGTATGATTTGAAGTTGCCTTCTTTGTCTTTCGTGCCGGGACAATAGATCACGTCGGCTTCTTGCAAGGCTTTCAGTGCCTTGACAGTGATCAGTTCGGGGTCGCCTGGCCCCAGGGATACGCTAACGACTTTACCTTTCATATGATGAGTTTATAAACTGATTTCGGGTGCAAAAGTCGTTAAAAAACGGATACGCTCAAAATAATATTTATATATTTGCAGGCGTCTTGGTGCTTCCTTGTTGGAAGAAAAGGGAATCCGGTGAAATTCCGGGGCTGTCCCCGCAGCTGTAAAGTCGTTTCCTGCCTCGAAGGTGGGCAGATCTTTTCGGTAAAACCACTGGATCGAATCTGGGAAGGAGAAAAGATGACAAGCCAGAAAACCTGCCGGACGACACGAATGATTAATACTTTCGGAGGAAAAGAGATGAATGGATTAGTACGTTTATTATGTTTTTTGTGTGCCTGCGGCGTGTTCTGCTGCTGCAAGTCAGGCACGGGTAAGAAATCCGCGGAGAAACAAGCGGTTCAGGCGGGGAAGGATTCGATTCCCCGGGTTCAGATTAGATATGCCAAGGGGTTCTGGTTGGAATACCGGGAAGGGTATGCCGTGTTGAATATCAAAGACCCGCAGGAGAGTAGTCATACCCATTACCAGTACGTTTTGATTCCCCGGGGGACAAAGGTACAAACCCCGGCGGAGCTGCCCGTGGTGGAGATCCCGGTGCGGAGCGTGGTGTGTATGACTTCTTTGCAGTTGTCGAATTTTATCAAGCTGGAGGCGATTGATAAGGTGGTGGGGATTACGAGTACCCGTTTCCTTTTCAACGGGGAGATGCAGCAACGGGTAGATGAGGGGAAGACCCGCCGTATCGGTATCGAGGGAAACTTTGACAACGAGGTGATTATGAGCTTGAATCCCGATCTGATGCTGATTTCTCCTTTCAAACGCGGGGGATACGATGCCGTGAAGGATATTGACATTCCTCTGGTGCCGCATCTCGGTTACAAGGAGATGACCCCGCTCGGACAGGCGGAATGGATTAAGTTCGTGGGGCTGCTGTTGGGGATGGAAGATAAGGCTAACGGGGAGTTCGACCGGATAGAGAAGCGGTATAATTCGCTGAAAGCCTTCGTCGGAGAGGTGAAACGCCGTCCGGTGGTGTTTAGCGGGGAGTTGCGGGGAGGGGTATGGTATGCAGTGGGAGGCAAAAGTTTCTTGGCTCAGCTTTTCCATGACGCGGGGGCGGATTATTTCCTGAAAGATGATCCCCGGTCGGGCGGGGTGACACTAGACTTCGAGACGGTGTACAATCAAGCGGAGAGTGCCGATTACTGGCGGATAGCGAATAGTTTCGCCGGGGAGTATTGTTATGACGCATTGAAGGCTCAGGACGAGCGTTACGCGGACTTCAAGGCTTTCCGGGATAAACGTGTGATCTATTGCAATATGCGTGAAAAGCCGTTTTACGAGAGTATGCCTGCCGAACCGGAGGTGGTACTTGCCGATATGATTCGGGTGTTCCACCCGGAGATATTGCCCGATCATGATCCGGTGTATTACGATCTGCTCAAAAAGTAAAGGTATGGGACGAGGACGGAATACTATATGGATGTTTTTTATCACGGTGTCGATCGTCGTGTTTCTGTTGTTGAATATGTTGCTGGGTTCCGTGTCGATCCCGTTTTCCTCGGTATGGAACGTGCTGGTGGGCGGTGGTGACGAACCGGTGGCATGGCAGAATATTATATTGAAATCCCGGTTGCCACAGGCGTTGACGGCGTTGGTGGCGGGTGCGGGACTTTCTATCAGCGGGTTGCAGATGCAGACTATTTTCCGCAATCCTTTGGCGGGACCTTCCGTGTTGGGTATCAGCTCGGGGGCGAGCTTGGGGGTGGCTTTTGTGGTGCTGTTGTCTGGTAAGTTGGGTGGGGTAGCTTTGAGCCGTTTGGGATTTATCGGAGAGGTCGCCTTGTCGGTGGCGGCTATCGTGGGCGCCCTGTCGGTCATGGGGTTGATCGTGTTCGCTTCCCGGAAGATACGGGGAAGTGTCACGCTTCTGATTATCGGGGTAATGATCGGGTATATCGCGAATGCCGTTATCGGGGTGTTGAAGTTTTTTAGCGTGGAGGAAGATATTAAGGCATACGTGATCTGGGGATTGGGTAGCTTTGCCCGGGTGTCGGGAAACCAGATGATGTTGTTCGTGACGATCATGGCGGTGATTATACCCCTGTCTTTTCTACTGATTAAACCCTTGAATTTGTTGATGCTGGGTGACGGGTATGCCCGTAACCTGGGACTGAATATCAATCGTGCCCGGGTGTGGGTGATAACCTGTTCCGGTGTATTGACGGCGATCGTCACGGCTTATTGCGGTCCGATTATCTTTTTGGGATTGGCGGTGCCTCACTTGTGCCGGGCGATATTCCAGACTTCCGACCACCGGATATTGATGCCGACCTCGATGCTGGTGGGGGCGTCGCTGGCGTTGCTTTGTAATCTAATTGCCCGTTTGCCGGGGTTCGAGGGGGCTTTGCCCGTGAATTCGGTGACGGCATTGGTGGGTGCCCCCGTGGTGGCATCCGTGTTGTTCAGGAAAAGGAAGAGGAATGAGGTGGAAATCTGAATAAATTTTAAACTATGTCTACGGTTCGTTTGGTAAATCTTTCTATCGGGTACAAGAGTAAGCATGACACGAAGGTGGTGGCGGAGGGGATTTGTACGGAGATAAACGGGGGTGAGTTGACTTGCCTTTTAGGGGCGAATGGGGTTGGAAAGTCCACGCTGTTGCGAACTTTATCGGCTTTTCAGCCCAAGTTGAGCGGCGAGATTTTTATCATGGATCGGGAGCTCGGGACTTATTCCGACAAGGAATTGTCAAAAACGATCGGCGTGGTGTTGACCGAGAAGTGCGATGTCCGTAACATGAGTGCCCGGGAGTTGATCGGTATGGGGAGAAGTCCTTACACGGGTTTTTGGGGAACGCTCGGGGAGGAGGATAGCCGGATCGTGGAGGAGTCGATTGCTTTGGTGAAGATCGAGAATCTGGCATCCCGCATGGTACACACGCTGAGTGATGGCGAGCGGCAGAAGGTAATGATTGCCAAGGCTCTGGCTCAACAGACACCCGTGATCTTTTTGGATGAGCCGACGGCGTTTTTGGATTTTCCCAGCAAGGTGGAAATCATGCAATTGCTCCATCAGTTGACCCGGGAAACGGGAAAAACGATATTCCTTTCCACGCATGATCTTGAACTAGCCTTGCAGATTGCCGACAAGATATGGCTGATGGATAAGCAACACGGTATCACGATAGGGACGCCGGAAGACTTGGCTTTGGAAGGTCACTTGAGTAGTTTTTTTGCCCGGAAGGGGATTGTCTTTGACATGGAAACCGGGTTATTCCGGATCGAGAATCAATATACTTCCCGGATTCGGTTGATCGGGCACGGGCAGAAGTATGCCATGGTACGAAAAGCGTTGCAGAGGAACGGTGTGTTGGCGAACCGGAACGTGGAGGCGGACGTGTGGGTGGAAACGGGAGATCTGACGACATCGGGCTTCAAGATTAATGCGCCCGGGAAGCCTGTTATGGAGGTGGCAAATATCGCGGAGTTGTTAAGCGCGGTGGCGAACGTGTTGCCGAGAGGGTAAAAAATAAGGCAGATCCTTATTCAGATCCGCCTTATTCCGTTTGCGGTTGTAAACTTTCTTTGACTTGTGTACCCTGTTAATGTTCACGGGGTGGAGATGTTCCCTGATCTCTTCTTCTCTCCGGGCTTTCCTCATGGCTTTCAAGTAGTCTGCCCGGGTAATTTTGGTTTTGTTTTTCATTGTAAATTGTTTTCGCAAAGATAGTAACCTTTGATGAAGGTTGCAAATTCAGGTGAAATCGTATTCTGTAATGGCGTTTTTTTGCACTTTCTGGATAAATCGGCTACATACGTTTCTCGTGATAATACAACGTGTAGAGTGCAATTGCCCCGACGATGGCGCAAGGAATTCCTGCCAAAGCGGGTGAGGCCAATCCGAAGCCATGTTTGATGACCGCTCCACCTAGTATCGCGGCAACAGCATTGGAAACATTGAAGGCTATCTGTATTCCTGCACCGCCAAGCATCTCTCCTCCTTTGGCATAGCGTACAATAAGATACTGCAACGGTCCCCCAAGACCGAACAACAAACCCGGGGCGATGAATGCGAATAGCAGCGATGGGATTTTATAGCTGGCAAACATATACATCATTGGCATAAGCACGATGGTGAGGGTCGCGATGATTGCTGTAACGATAGAGGGGGTATATTTGTCCGATAGTCGCCCGGCATAGAAATTGCCGAATACCATGCCTGCACCGACTAAAACCATGATGAATGTCATCGAGGATTCGGAGAAACCGGCAACTTTTGTCATGATCGGGGATATATAGCTTAGCCAGCAATATACGCTTGCCTGTTCGAAAAAGACTCCGGCATATATCAGCCACGGGGCTGGCTTTGACAGGAACCGGAACTGCCCTTTCATGCCGGAATCAGGTAGTGGCGACAGTATGGGTACCCAATATTTTATCGCGATGAATGTAATTAACCCGAATAAGGCAACCATTCCGAAAGGTAAACGCCATGAGAGTATATGACACATAAAAGTAAAGCCCGGTACTCCGATCAGGTTTGCAATGGTCATGCCGCCAACAAGAACCGCAACAGCAGATGCCCCTTTACCGTTATCAGCCAATTTAGAACAGACTATGGCACCGGCACCGAAAAATGCCCCATGGGGCAAACCGGCAATAAATCTTGCTGACAGCAGACAAACATAATTGGGCGACAGGGCAACCAAGGCATTTCCAACAGCTATTATAGCAGCTAGTAGTAACATCAGACGGCGCAATGGAAATTTGCGAAGGAATAACAATGATGGCGCTCCTACAGCCACACCTGCCGAATAGGCAGAGATTAAATGCCCAGCCTTGATGATGCTTATATTTAAGTCATTGGCAATATCACTCAGAATCCCCATCATACCGAATTCGACTATCCCGAGTGCAAACGTACCAAATGCGAGTGAAAGTAACGATTTCTTCATGACGATCTTTCCTTTGGTTTTTAGCCCACAAAAGTACTTAAAAATGTGAGTTGCGATTTTTTCCAGTACTAATTTTTAAATGAAAAATCAGTGCGTATTTGTCGTTAATCCGGAATAAGAATGATCTCCAGTCGAGTGTCGGTTAGCAGAGGGAGGCAGTGGGAGTAACAATGCTGCACGAGAGTGTCGAAGAAGGCGGGGACGTCGGCGAAGATGTCCCATAGTTCACGGGCGAGGGTGATGTCGGCAATGCGGGCGATGGCAGGAGCGGGACAGTGGCTCTCGGAGGCAAGGCGGGTGATGAAGGCTTTGTTCATGACCACGTGTTTGCTGTGCGTGTCGAGGTTGCCTTCGGCGAGTTTGACGGCTTTGCCGATCATGATGCCCATGGTGACGGAAGCGATGGACTCGGCTTCTGCTAGTTTGAGGGTTTCGCCGATGAAGTTGCCGTAGTGGATAAAGGCTTGCTGGGGTAACTCGGGGAAACGGGCACGGAGGGTCTTTTCGCTTTTGGCTCCGGAGTTGATGACGATACGGGAGCAACCGAGGGCTTTGGCTACTTGTATTTCTTTACGGATGCTGTTGACAAAGGCTTCCGAGGAGAAGGGGCGAACGATGCCGGAGGTGCCGATGATGGATATACCACCCGTGATGCCGAGGCGGGGGTTGAATGTCTTGGCAGCGAGTTCTGTACCGCCGGGGACGGAGATGCGGATGTCGATGCCGGAAGTGACCTCATGATGATGAATCATGCGTTCCGCTTCCCGGATCATCATGGCTCGGGGAGTGGCGTTAATAGCGGGATCGCCGAGGGGGATACCCAAGCCCGGGAGAGTGACTGTGCCAACGCCTTCACCGTGCAGGAAACGGATGCCGGGGGTATCGGACAGGGATACTTCCGAATAGATGGTGTAGCCGTTCGTGACGTCAGGGTCGTCGCCGGCGTCTTTGGTGATGCCACAGGTGCAGGAGCGTGAGGCAAAGGTACACGAGGCGACGGGGAAGGTGATCGTTTCGTCGTTGGGAAGGGTGATCGTGGCGGTATGTTGCGGCATACCCGAGAGAAGTCCTTGCAGGGCGGCAACTGTGGCAGCCGTGGCGCAAGAACCCGTGGTGAATCCGCTGCGCAGGGGATAGAATCCCGGCACGAGTCGTTCCACCCAGTAGCGTAGTCCGTGTTCGCCGTTCACCGTGTAGAAACTTTCCGGTAGCGGGGGACGGCGGATAACCAGCACGGGGATGCCGAGGCTTTTGGCGGCGGCGATCTTCTCGGAGTAGAATCCCGATTCTCCGCTTTCTTTGGTGAGGATGGCATCCGGTTGGATTTCCCGGAATAGAGCTAGTTCGTCTTGTTCATTTTGCCAAAAGAGTAATCTTTCCCGGGGAAAGCCAGCCCGCAGGGCTAGGGCGAGTGATTCTTCCCGATCGAGCACCCGGAACCAGCAAGGAGTCTTTTCCCAGTAGCGGCGCATTTTAGTGATGGTCTGTACTCCCGAAAGGGCGAGAAGGTTGCGGATATGATGTTGTTCGAGGAATTCGATGGCGTCGTCAAAGGTATCACACCAGAGGTGTGATTCGTCCCGCTCGGGGTAAAGGCGCTCGAAGCGAATCACGGGGAGTTCAAGGCGTTCGGATACGGTGGCGATATTGGCGTGCAGGAGGCTGGCAAAGGGATGGGCGGCATCGACAATCAGGCGGATGTCATGGCGGGAACAGAAATCTGCTATGGTGTCGGCATCCATACCTCCGGAGACACGGGAACCGTGCTTGCACTCGATTTGCTGCGTGTCGCTCTTGGTCGAGTAATAATAGGGGGAACCTGCCTCGTCAAGTACCCGAACAGCTGTTCTGCCTTCTGTTGTGCCACCGAAAATGAGAACCATAATGATTGAGTGATTTAATTTCTAAACAGGTGTTTGAATTTATGCGAGTACAGCTTCGATAGTCCTTTCCGGTTGTCGATGGCGTCACCGACGACAATCATGGTGGTGAGGGTAAGGTTGTTTTCCTTCACGATGCGGGCGAGGTTTTGTAGCTGTCCCCGGAAAATGCGTTCGTCCTTCCACGTGAGGTGGTAGCAAGCTGCCACGGGGGTGGTTGGCGGGTAGTGTTGCAGGAGTTCATCCTGTACTTGGTCGACAATGGAGGCACTGAGAAAGATGCACATGGTGCTTTGCGAACGGGCGAGCAGGTGCAGTTTTTCTTTCTCGGGCATAGGGGTACGTCCTTCGCCCCGCGTGAGGATAATCGTCTGTACTTTTTCGGGTATGGTAAATTGTGATTGCAGGGCAGCAGCGGCGGCGAGGAAGGAGGAGATGCCGGGAGTGATGTGGTAGTCCATGCCGTATTCGTCGAAGAATGCCATTTGTTCCTGTATTGCCCCGTAAATGCAGGGATCACCTGTATGTAAGCGTACAATGAAAAGTCCCTTGTTATAGAATTCTTTCATGAGAGAGAATTGTTCCTCCAAGGTCATGGAGGCAGAACTGCGTACCGTGGCGTTGGGTTTGGCGTAATAGGTCAGTTCCACGGGCACGAGGCTTCCGGCATAGAGAATCAGGTCAGCCGCCTCGAGGAAGTTTTTGCCCTTCACGGAGATCAGTTCCGGGTCACCGGGTCCGGCTCCCACGATCTCGATGAATCCCCGGCGTTCAGCTGTCCGGTCGAGGGCGACGGCAAAGGTGAAGTCATTGCCGTCGGACAGTTTCTGCTTCTGTTTTTCCACGAGCAGGCGAGTGTTCCTGGCGCTCTTTAAAGCACAGGCTTCTGCCACTCCCGGTACGGAGGTGACTTCCGTGACTTTCTCCGAGGGATTGGGGACTTCTATTTCCTTGAGATCATCCGCCGTGTAAACGTGAAGCGGGATGCCGGCTTTTCGGGCGATGTCATGCACGAGCGGTTCATCTTGCTTCAAGTCTATTGTCGACACGCTGGCGAGGGAGTGCGGGGACAGCTTTTCCGCTGTAAGGGTTCGGGTGATGCTTTCCCATACTCCAGTCGGGTCGCAGTTCTTGCGACAACCGACACCGAGGTGCAGGACGGCAGGGCGATAATATAGGGTTTGTACCGGGCTTTCGTGTTGGTATGGGGTGACCGCGACGAGCAATTCAACGGCTTGAAAGTCGATGTCCTCGAAACGGTAGAATATTTTCACGTGCTCGGGAGCGGTACGTTCCAAGTAACGGGTACCCTCGTCCTTCACGTCGAGAAGCAGTGCCGTGGGGCGGGTGTTGACGAAAGCCGTGATGATGGCGTTCATGGGAACGGTTGTTTCCGGATGCCACCTGTGTTCCCGTGCGAGGGTGTCGAGTGCCCAAAGCCCGGTGTTGTCGCTTTGTGTCGTGATGACGGCTTCTGCCCCGAGAATGTTTGCTACCCGGCGGGTAAGTTGATTGGCTCCCCCGATGTGTCCCGACAACACGGAAATGACATGCCGTCCGGTGGAATCCACGTTAATGACGGCGGGGTCGGTGTATTTTGATTGAACGGATGAGGCTATGGCACGGACGCATATCCCGAGAGCCCCTACGAAGATGAGGGCGTCGTATCGAGAGAATTGTTCGGACACGAAAGCAGTGATCGAGTCCACGGAGGTGCAACTTTCCCGTTTCCCTGTCGCGAATAATTCTGCCTCGGGCAGTTCTTGCCGGATCGTTCGGGCGATTTGTACGCCTTGGTCGGAGGATATGATAATAGCTATTTTATTCATGTGCGGTTGTTTTTTGTACTTGTATAATGTCTATCGGGTTGTGTGCGTCCACCGTGAGGCGGTGTTCCCGGGTCACCCGGAACCCGTGGCGGGCGGCGCATTCGATGAACAGGCTCCTGCTTTCCGCGGATACCGAGTTGAAGACGATGATCCCGCCGGGCAGGAGTACTTCGTCAAGGCGGCGGATGATTTCGTCCATTTTGCCACCATGTCCGCCAATGAAGACTGCGTCCGGGGCGGCTATGCCGGAGAGGTCGGCCGCGGTGAAGTCGCCGGTATGTGCCTCAATGCCGGGTGTGCCGAAGCGTGCGGCGTTGACGTTCATCAGGCGTTCGCCTTCCGGGCGTTGCTCGAAAGCTACCACGCGGAGGTGGGGAAACTGGAGTTTCGCCTCAATAGAAACCGAACCCGTGCAAAAACCCACGTCCCAAAACGTGTGCCGTTCCCGTAAGTCGAGCAGGGCGAGGGTGAGTAGGCGGACGGGCATTTTCGTGATCATCCGGGTGCGGCCGTCGAGCAACTCGAAGTCGCTTTCCGGTATGCCGAAAGGACGGTGGCGTGCTTGGGTACGTTGCAGGATGATGCAGTTGGGGGCGAGGAATGTATTTTCCTTGGCTTCTTCCAATGTGAGGGTACGGACACGTTCGTGTTCGTTGCCAAGGAGTTCGCCGGCGTGCATCACGTAATTGTCGTACCCGTAAGCGAGCATCCGCCGGGCAATAGCGTCGGGCGAATGTTGTTCGTCCGTGAGTAAGCCTATTTTCTCGTGTCCTTCGATTAGAGCCCGGTCGAACTCGTGCCACGGTCTTCCCGTGAGCGACACGACGTGCATATCATGATAGGGAAGCACGAGCCGATGTGCCAGAATTTGTAAAGAGTTGAAATAGGGATACAACCGGATGTTCGCTTCGGGAAGGCGTTTGCGTATGGTGTTGGCAAAACCGAAGAAGAGCGGGTCACCGGAGGCAAAAACGACAATCTCGTTGTGCCCCTCATACTGCCGGAACACGTCGTCTAGCGGCACGGTGATGTCTATCCAGCGGTAGCCTTCCGGCAAGAGCGTCCGCACGATGCCGTGGTGCCGCTTTCCTCCCGAGAATACGGTGTGAGAGGCGATAAGCCCGAGAATCTCTCTCGTGAATTCCTGCTGTCCGTTGTCGTCAATGCCGATGATTATAAAGTTCATAAGGTTTACTTTTGTTTACACGTCTCTTCCCGGGCGCAGTCCTTCCGCGTCATCGAAGCAGAGGAGGGCGTTGACGAGGGTGGCGGCTAAGTTGCTGCCTCCCTTGCGTCCCTCGATGATGAGCTTCGGGATGTTGGTGAAGGATTTTAGCATATGCTTGGATTCCCGCACGTTGACAAAACCGACGGGAGCTCCGATGACCCCGGCGGGGTGCGCTTTCCCGGTACGCGTCAAGCGACAGAGTTCCATGAGGGCCGTGGGGGCGTTGCCGAAAACGTAGAGGGCGTCGGGGTGTTCTTCTGCGGCAAGGCGGATGCCCGCCTGCGTGCGGGTAATTTTCAGCCGGGATGCCATCTCCGCGGTACGTTCGTCAGCGAGGTAACATTTTACCTCTATCCCCAGCCGTTCGAGTGCTCCTTTGCGGATACCGGATGCAGCCATGGTGACGTCCGTGACGATCGTGTTGATCTTCCCGTCATGCAGGAGAGCGTGAAGGGTTTCCACGGCACGGTCGTCGGTGTAGAGAATGTTTTCCATGTCGAAGTCTGCGGTCGTGTGGATGGCGTGCAATAGAGCCCACTTGCGGCCGAGGGGTATATCTTTGTTTTTCAATTCCGACTCGATGGTGCGGAAACTGCGTATCATGATCTCCTGCCCGATGCCGACGTCTTCCGTGAATTGTTCCCGGTAGTAGCCGCGGGGAGTGATGATTTTATCGTTCCACGCGTAGGATTGCGAGTTGCCGATAATCACGATGGTGAACATATCGATCTCCTCGGGGTCGAAGTCGGCGAGAGTGGTGATCTTTATCTCCTGTTCCTCCCGACCAGCCTGGCGGATAAACCCGATAGGGGTGTCCGGGGTACGGTGTTGCCCGAAGATTTCTTTCAGGCGGTAAAGCTGCCAGTAACGCCCTTCACTCTTGGGGTTGTACACGGCAGTCACGAAGTCGGCAGAAGCAGCTGCTTCTACGCGGCGTTCGATTCTCTCCCACGGGGTCATGAGGTCGGAAAGGGAGATGATGCAAAAGTCGTGACCGATGGGTGCGCCGAGCAATGCCGCTCCTTTCTGGAATGCACTGATACCGGGCAATACCTCCACTTCCACGGGGCTTGCTTTCTCCTTTTTCATCTCGAGAACGAGGGGGGCCATGCCGTATATCCCGGCATCACCGGAACTGACAACGCAGACTGTTTTGCCCTGTTCTGCATACTCAAAGGCGAGGGCGGCACGGTCTTTCTCTTTTTTCATACCCGTGTCGATACATTCCGTGCCGGGGTGAATGATGGTGCGGATAAAGTTGAAGTAGTACTTGTAGCCGACCACCACGTCCGATTGTGCGATTGCCGCACGTACTGCGGGGGTGATGTCTTCTTCACTTCCCGGTCCTATGCCGGCAACGTATATTTTTCCTTGATTCATAGACTAAGAATTTTGTTGTAGAGGACAAAATTACATATTAATTTTAAATTTAGAGGTTCTCGGTCTTTTAAACAGCCGGATAATGTATTTCACGGAAAGAATAATTCCCGTGAACGAAACGGCAGCTCCTCCCAGTAAAAGAGTCCAAATGACAATCGTCCACAACACGGGGCGTTCGACGAGGAACTTGATGTCCAACGTGTGTAGTCCCCGGTATAGCCAACGTTTCCAGCGTCCGTTTGTATCGTAGTGCATGGGTTGGAAGGATTCCAGGTTATAGTAATAGACATCTTTTGCCTCGTTGTCGAGGGCGACTTTGTACGCGGGTAATGGCAGGGAACGGCGGCGTGAAATGTAATAATTGTCGTATTCGTCCATGCGGGTTACCTTGTAGGGAACCGAGTCCCGGGTGAGCCGTTTGATGGCGGCAAACAGGTGTTCCTCCGTGATGCGGAAGGGGCGTATCGTGTCGACCGAAGCGTCGAGGGTGATCGTGGAGTCAGCCGTCCGCAGCCTGTACAAGGGGATGCCCTGGTAATGGCTCCATTCTACTTGTTTCACGTTGCCGACTGTTTTATTGATTCCGGCTATAGCATGGCGATAGTCCAGGGTGTAGTTTGCGGGTGTCGGGGCGTCCCTTTCCGAACTGCCTTGCCGCATCGTACCGCGTTTTTTTTGTTCACCGAATAGCCACGAGGGGAGCGGTGCCATGGACATATACCCGCTCAGTAACCACGTGAATACGAATATTCCGAAGAAGAATCCGGTGATGTGGTGCCATTTGAACCACTGTTTTTTGTACGGCGAGCGTAAGAATCCTTTCCGGCGGTTTAGCCAGTAGGAGCGGATGCCGAGGATGAATCCCGCGAAACACATGAACATGCCGAGGTAGCATGACCAGTACATGAATTGCGTCCACAAGTTTTGGTTTTCCCGGAGTATCCTGAAATATACCCAGTGAGGAATAGCCCCGAACCATGCCCAGAGGCGTTCGTCGGAGTCGGTGAATTGTAATATTTTGCCGCTGCGGGAAGATATATATAGCTGGTAACCTTCCGACCCGTCGTAGTGGAATTTGTAGATAGGCAATTCCTGCTTGTAATGGGCGAGGGGGATCCATTGGTCTAGCGACCGGAGGGTGTCTACCCGGGTGATGCGGTGGGCAGGGCACCAGTTTTTAGCCCGCCACTCGCAGAGGGCGTAATCCACCACGGGGGTGACGGCGTTGGTGTCGGCATAGACGTCGAGGCTTTTTCGCCAGTTGCCGAAATGGAACTGGGCTTGCCCCTCGGGATTGTCAAGGCTCATGCCTTGGGTACGGGTGTCAGTGGGCAAACGGCTGGTGATTTCCTGTATCGAAGGGAGTCCCGCCGTGTCGAGAACGCATTGCCGGGCGAACCGTTCTTCTTGGCTAACCCGAGGAAACGAGTGGTAAATCATCACGATGCCGGAGATAAACCACATGAAACACAGGATACAAAGAAGTAATCCCAGTATCCTGTGCGTGTGAATGAGTAATCTCGTTAACATATCTTTAGTTGATGTCGTCCGTATTCTCGTATTTCTTTTTCTTCACGATGATGTCCTCCCGTTGGTGGGTGGCGGCGAATTTGGCATGACCGATAAAAAGGTCTTGTATTGCCGGGTTCTGCCCCAGTCCTTCAAGGATGACGTTGACTGTATATCCTTTCTTTTCCAATTCGTCTTTCCAGTCACCGGCGATGTCGTTCTTGGCATGGTCACCTGCCACGAACATGAAAGGCACGAGGGTGACTTCTTTCGCGTTATTGGCTTTTAGTTCCCGGAGCACGTCATCCATGGTCGGGTAACCTTCGATGGTGCCCACGTGGAAATTTTTGTGTCCTTGTGCCTTCATCACGTAATCTAGCATCCCGTAAGTAGAGTTTGCCGGGTGGTAAGTGCCGTGGCACACGAAGACGCAATCGCCTTTTGCCTTCCCTTTCAGTGATGCGGCAATCGCTTTCACGGTAGCCTGATAATCTTCCGGGGAATACAGCAGGGCATTGCCCAAGCGAATGTCCTTGAATTTGTTCCGGTAGGAAGCCACTTCCTTGCGCAGGGCTTCCATCTCGATGCCCTCGATGATATTCGAGGGTTGTATGATCAAGTGAGTGTACCCGTCGGCGATGAGTTTGTCCATTGCTTCCGTGGGGTTCAGTTTCACCATACCTTTTTCTTTCAAACGACGCATGATCATGCGCGAGGTGTAGGCTTCCCGGAGTTCCAGACCGGGGAATGCTTTTGCCATTTTCCGGTTGATGGCGTCGATCGTCAGAGCCCGGGTGTCGTCATGGGTGGTTCCGAAATGTACCATCAGGATGGCTATCTTATCGTTTGGACCAAGGGTTTTGAATATATCGGAGTCTTTGAATCCGTCGTCCCCGTGACCGAAAGCGCTTAAACTCGTGAAAATGGATAGTAGGATAATGATTGTTTTCATTATTTTTTGAATTTGATGGTTAAACTGGCAAAGAAGCTTCTACCCGGGCTTAATGTCCCGAGATTCGAGCCATAGGGAAGGTTTTGGGAGTAGTCGAACAGGTTCTCGATTCCCGCATTCACTTCAAAAATGAACATACCCACGGGGGCGAAGGAATGATTGGTGGTCAGGTTCCAAATCTGGTATTTTGGCGCATCGATCTCGTCTACCTTGACGAACTTCTTGCCTTGTAGCCGCCCGTTAAGGTTCACGTTAAGGCGATAGTTGTCCCACTCGTGCATGTAATTGACTCTCATGCTTCCGGAGTGGCGGATGCTTTCCTCCAGCCGGATTTTGGTCTTTCTGTCACGGGCATCCACGTAGCTGTAACCGCCGCCCACGGAGAAGCCCGCGCCGAGATAGCTGTTGACGGAAATATCGATACCCTGTGTGCGTGCTTTGTCTAAGTTCTCATAGGTGGAACGGGAAGTAACCTTGTTTGCTTCGTCTTCTGCCGTCAATTCTAATTTTTTTGTTTCAATAACATCCCGGAGGTCGTTGATGTATCCGTTCACGGAGATGTTGAGGTATTTACCCGCGTACTCGGTGTTGAAAGCATAGTAGTTCGATTTCTCCGGTTTCAAGTCCGGATTTCCGATGACGATGGTCAGTTTCCCTTTTTTAGCCGATTCTTTATAGTAGTAGAGGTCAGTCAGGAGGGGAGCTTTGAATCCGGCAGCATAGGAGAGCCGGAAGTTGAAGTCGCCGAGGCTGTACATCGCCGCTAGCTTGGGTGTGATTTTGTTTTTAAATGTTTCGTGGTATAGGTAGCGGAAACCGGGTACCAATTGCAACTTCTTGAAAATGCGTATTTCATCTTGGGCGTACAAGGCAAGTGTATAGGCATTTTTGCTTTCCGTGAGATCTGTGGGGTTTTTGAGATAATCGTTGACGTACTCCGTTCCCACGGAAAATTTGTTGTATTTGCCGACTTTAAATACCCCTTTCAAGTTGGCACTTAGGTAACGTTGCCGTTTGGTCAGAATGTCCTCCCCGGCGAGAGCCGTCGTGTCGTTTTTCTCGATCACGGTACGGGTATATACTTTCGAGTATTCGTAGTTGTTCGCGTTGATGTCAAGGCTGATGTACGCGGAGTTCCCAAACAGGTATTTTCCTCCTAACCCGATGCCGTAGTTCTCGTATTCCATGTTGTAGTCGAAGCCGGATTTGTCATCGGCATCTTTGTTGACGGGGCGGTCGAGTTTTTTGGTGAAATAATTTCCTTCCACGTATAGGTTCAGACTCTTCGACGGGTCGTAAGCGAAACGCTGGGTCACTATGTCCGAATGAAATTTGTCGGATACCTGGCGGCGGGTATAAACACTGTCTTCCGTGATATTGCTGAGCTTCCAGCCATTGGATTGTCTTCTCTGGTAAGAGGTCGATGACGAGAATTTGCCTGTATTTATATCTGCATTTATATTCTCGATAAAGCTGCCTTTTCCCCCGAAGCGGGTGGTGGAGGCGATATTGAGGGCGTCATGTGGTTGATCCGTGATGATATTGATAACCCCCGCGATGGCATCCGAACCGTAGAGAGAGGAGGCTGCTCCCTTGAGCACCTCGATACGTTTCACCTTACCCATGTCTACACGGGAGAGGTCTACATACCCGGAGATGTCCCCCATCATCTTTTTCCCGTTGACAAGGATGAGGATATATTCCCCTTTCATTCCGTTGAGTGTCATGTTGGTCCCCATGGCTGTCGGGCGGAAGCTGAACGAAGGGTTGAGCATCACGAGTGCATCCTCTATGGTGGAGATACCGCTTTTCTTGATATCTGAAGCGGTCATGACTTCCACGGGAACGGGGGAGTCTTTCAGCTTTCGGTGGGTACCCGTACCGGAAACGACTACTTGATCGAGGTTAATCGGAGTAACTTCCAACCGGAAGATGATATCACTCTTGCTGCTGTTGATTTTCATGGAACTTACCTCGTATCCCGAGTAACTCGCCCGGAGCGTGTAGCTCCCGTCCGGGATGCGGTTCAATGTAAATTCACCTCGGTTGTTCGTGGCGGTACCAATGCTTGTGCCGACCAGACGAACATTTGCCCCGACAAGGGCTTTTCCCGTTTTGGCGTCCGTGACTTTTCCTTTCAGGGTGATTTCCGCGAAGGAAACACTCACTAAAGCTAATACGAATAATGTAGTTAGCGCTACAAATTTCTTCATGTAAGATTAAGTTTAAAAAGTTTGTAATAGTATTCCTGACCCCGGGAATACGCTATTATCTTTTTTTTGCTTTGGCAGGTCTCCTGACTACGCCCAAGAAAAATACCTTCCCGTCCCTCGGGACAGTGGTGTAAGAATCTTTCTTAGAATCTCCCGGCGGGAGAAACGGGCATCACAGTAGCGGGCACTGTGCCGGATTCTAACCGGCTTCCCTCTTGTGTGTTATTTGAATATTAACACATCACCAAAGACTTCGCAAATGTAGGCAGATTCAAGTAAAAAATGCAATTTAATGTAGAAAAATTTATAGCAACAGGTAAACCTGCCCAATGGTTCATGACTTGCAGAAGAATAAAAAAATAAGTCAGAAAATGTATAATATAGAAAAATATATTACTTTTGCCCCTGTTTTGGTGTTACACCTTCTCTCGTGGAGGTGATGCTTAATAGGGAATCCGGTGAGAATCCGGAACTGTACCCGCAGCTGTAAGTTCCTTTAAAAGGATTTTGTACTTCAAATGTCACTGGTGTTACAACCGGGAAGGCAACAAAATCCGGAACAAGTCAGAAGACCTGCCGAACGAGATAGACCATAGCTTTCGGGAAAAAAAGCGAGAGGGAAAAGATGTAATTTTACCTTGAAACTCATGTTGCCCTAAAGACTATGTTAATAATGCTTTATTCATTATTAATATATAGTTTTATGAAAAAAGTTGTAGTATTAGCATTAATGCTATTTGTGTGTGCCGGGTCACTCTTTGCTCAGGAGAATGACAAACGGAAAAAGAAAAGTATCACGGATTCTATTTTCGAGATCAAGAGTGTGGAGGTGATGGGGAAAAAGAATCATGCGGATGTGATGGGGTTGAATGTTCCCCTTCGATTTATCCCGATCAATTTGGTTAAAATGCCTTCCGAAATGCTGGAACGTAAAGGAATTACCGAGTGGGTGGATGCTGTTCGCTTCTTGCCTGGGGTGCGCATGGCTGATCAGGGTGGTTTGTGGAAACGATTTTATGTCGGGGGATCTAATATGCCGGCAGTACTGATGATCGACGGTATCCGGGATGACCGGCAAAGTATCAATACTTTCCCCTTGGGCGACCTCGCCTCGGCGGAGTCTATTGAGGTTTTGCGGGGTCCTGCGGCAATATTAGCCGGTTATGGAGCGATGGGTGGCGTGATTAATATCGTGCGCAAAAAGGTTTCTTCCCAGTTTTCTGCGGACGCCCGGTTCAGTTATGGGCGTTGGGACGTGAAGAAGGTTAGTCTTGGGTTCGGCGGTAAGTTGATCGGTCCCGTGGAATACTTGGCAAACTTGCACTACGCTACTCACGGGGGATGGCGGCGTATGTCACCAGAGCGTTTGTCCGGAATGGCGGCGTTGGGTGCCACGTTAGGCAAAAGCCGGGTAGATTTTACTTTCGGTTTTGAGAACGACCATTATACTGTTGAGCTGGGTGCCGCACCTTATATGCCGGGGGATATGCTGGATTTGGAAAATGAGAAAGTCGTACTCAAGAAAGGTGATAAACACCCGACTGCCGACATGGGACAAACGTACAACGACTTTGCCAACGATTCTCACAGCCGTAAGGGTTATAATTTCAAACTTAGTTACGTGTATTCCTTCTCGAATAGTTTGAAGTTGAAAGAAGTATTTGCCTTTGATCATAGTTATCACCGTACTTCAGGAGCCGGGAGTTTAGCTTACAAGAGCTCTACATCTCCTTTTGATGGGGCGGATTACAAGTATTATACCACGAAGAACGGCAAACAAGTTGCTAATTACGTGGATCTTGATTCTTTGCGCCGTTACGGACCAAGCGGTTTTTTCCCGAAACATGATACCTATAATAATACGGTGGAATTGACCGGTGACGCAGAGCTCGCTTCCATGCAGCACCACTATGCTATCGGTTGGAATTGGACGTATTTTGAACATTTCCAGTATAACGGTTGGAATTCGGGCGACACGTATGGTCCCGGCTCTGATGTGATGTTATCTGTCAAAGACCCCCAGCTCGTACAGGGATGGTGGGATCAGAATGTTTCCGATATTTATATTCGTAAATTTTGGACTCAAGGGATTTATTTCCGCGACGTGTTCGAGTTGAACGAGAAATGGAAGTTCATGGCTTCCGGGCGTATGGATTTCTACAAGCGGAAATACTCTGGTTATTTCCCCACGATTGACGGGAAATCATTCGACTATAAAAAAGAGGACATTGGCGAATGGCAGAGTTTCCATACTTCCGCTTTCACGTGGCACGTGGGAGCCGTTTATTTCCCGACACCGGAACTTTCCATACACTTGGCTCACGGGTCTGCTTTTACCCCGAATACCACGACTTACGCGGTGAATAACATTTACCTGGATAAAAATGGCAACGAGATTAATCCCGACACGGAAGGGGACAAGATTTTTGATCCCGAACGCGATTATTCTTTTGAGGTGGGCGCACGCTATACGCCGTGGGAATGGTTTGATGCCAGCGTGAATTACTCGTATGTCCGCCGTAATAATATGGTGACCAACGTGGGAACGCGTGAAGTGGACGTGGAACAACCGGATGGCTCGATGCAACCGACGAAAATGACGGTTAGGGCACAAGTGGGACGTGCCGACATGAGCACGATCGATATGGATGTGACAGTTCGCCCAATTCCGTCGTTAGCGTTGCACGGGGCTTTGTGTTTCTCGGACTACCGGGTACGTTCCATCCGGGAGAGTGATGCTTTTCCCGAGTACAAACAGACAGGAAAGAATATGCGCACGACGGGAGTGCCCCGCACGACATACTACCTTATGGCTGATTACACGATCCCTTCTGGGATTTTCCGCTTCCTTTCTTTCCATTTGAGTGGTAATTTCCGGGATAAGGTGTACCGTGACGTGGCGTCTAACTTGTATTATCCCTCTTTGTGGTTGATGGATGCCGGAATATTCTATACGATTCACAATCATGTGACGCTGTCTTGTAACGTGAATAATATTCTGAACAAGAAATATTTTGAAACGACGAATGCTCCCGTGCAAGGTGCGCCGGTGAATTATCAGTTTTCACTTTCTTACAAGTTTTAGAACAATTGTTCCCCGGGATTGTTTGTTATAGGGATGAAGTGAAGAATTTCTTGAAAAGAGGTTTTTCACTTCTCTCTAAATGAAGAAAGTAAGTGAAACGGAGTTTCGGACCAGTCCGGGGAATTGATATAAATGGTATTGTTATGATTAAATTTTTTATTCATGTTCACCGCTTGCTGGGCGTATTGTTGTGTATTTTGTGTTTCTCGTGGTGTATTTCGGGGATTGTACTTATCTATCATGGTTACCCCCGCGTGGGTCCGGATAAAAGTTTGCCCCGGCAGGAAGCCTTGGATTGTGCTCAACTTCCCTCCATGCAGGAGGTGTGGCAGCGTCTGCCTAAAGACGTGTTAGGCAAAAATCTCACGCTCAATAATCCTTACGGTCGACCGGTTTTCCATTACGGTCGGTGGAGGGACATTGAGGACGTATACATGGACACGGCTTACGTGCTGCCGGATAATACTTATCCGCTTTGCGAGGAGCACGCCCGCTTATGGTGTCCCGATCATCATATTGTGAAGGTGGACACCATGCATAAGTTGGACGTGTGGATTCCTTTCGGACAATTGAAGCGGGATTTGCCCGTTTATGCTTTTTATTATGATGGACCGGAGCATTATCGCTTGTATGTGTCATCCCGTACGGGCGATATTCTTCATTTTTCTTCCCGTGAGCAACGTTTCTGGGCATGGATCGGGGCGATTCCGCATTGGTTGTATATTACTTCTATTCGGCAAGATATGCAGTCGTGGAATGCTTTGCTCTACTGGAGCACGTTGGTAAGCATGATTATGTGCGTTGCCGGTGCTTTCCTTGGTGTCCGGGCTTACTGGTTGAACCGGCGCAAAGGGCTGTTACGTTCCCCGTACAAAAAGCAATGGTTTCGCTGGCATCACATTACGGGGTTCTTTTTCGGTATTTTCTTGTTTACTTGGCTTTTCAGCGCTTGGGCGCCGATGTCGTCGACCTTTTCAAGTTTGTTTAAACAGCAGAAGGGAAAAGACATGGCATCCCGTCCCCAGGTATCTGACCGGGGTGCATTGCCCGCTGAAGCTTATCGGTTGGACTACCGGGCGGCAATAGCTTCGATTGCCAAGGAACACGGAGAGGTGAAAGAGATATCGTGGGGGAACTATCAGGATATCCCGCTTTACAAGGTGCGTACCGTGGATGAGATTTATACGCTGGACGCTTCTGCGGATTCTGTGTGTCCGTTCCGTATAACAGAGGAAATGGTGTATGCTGCTGCCAAGAAATTAGCTGGAGATACGGTTCAATACACGATTAGTAGGATGGATGAGTATGACAATTATTATATTTCCCGGCGGAAAGGGAGATTACCCCTTCCGGCATATAAAGTAACGATGGAAACGGAAAATAATGATGTTTACTATTTTAATCTCGAATCTGAAAAACCGCAGCATTATGATGACAATGGCAGATGGCGAAGATGGGCTTTCCGGGGATTGCACCGGCTGGATTTTAAGTTCTTGTTGGATCGTCCCGTGTTGTGGACAGTGGTCATGTGGACGTTGTTGCTGGGATGTGCGTTTGTATCTCTATCCGGGATCGTGTTGTTCGTGAAATACATTATCCGATTGATAAGAAGACCCCGGAAATGTAAAGGTTAAAGTAGAGTGAAGGAGTTTTGATCATTCCTTCCGTCAGCCGGAATATCGTGAAGAATCTCTTGCCAGAAGTTCCTGTGTTTGAGATTCTTCATTTCGTTTAGAATAATAAATGAAGATTTTGTCCGGAGGAACGGAAAAAATAGGTCTGGAAATTATAAAATAAGAAAATTGTATTACTTTTGCCCCTGTTTTGGTGTTACACCTTCTCTCGTGGAGGTGATNCTTAATAGGGAATCCGGTGAGAATCCGGAACTGTACCCGCAGCTGTAAGTTCCTTTAAAAGGATTTTGTACTTCAAATGTCACTGGTGTTACAACCGGGAAGGCAACAAAATCCGGAACAAGTCAGAAGACCTGCCGAACAAGATAAACCATAGCTTTCGGGAAAAAAAGCGAGAGGGAAAATACAATTTTACCTTGAAACTCATATTGCCCAGAAGACTATGTTAATAATGCTTTATTCATTATTAATATATAGTTGTATGAAAAAAGTTGTTGTATTGGCATTATTGCTGATGATGTGTATTGGTTCTCTTTTTGCGGAGGACAAAGACAAGCGGAAAAAGAAAAGTATCACGGATACCATTTTCCAGATTGATGAGGTAAACGTGGTGAAAACTAAAAAGACGAATCGGGTTCAGCTATTAAACCTGAATGTGCCTTTACGTTATGTACCCATGACAGTAACTTCTTTGCCGGGGGCGGTGATCGAACGCAAAGGAATTGTAAACTTAGAGGATGCAGTACGTTTTTTGCCGGGAGTAACGATTTCTAATCAACTTGGTCCTTTTAAGGCTTATTCTGTACGCGGGGGACGGCAGGCATTGGTGATGATCGATGGAATACGCGATGACCGGGCTATCATGAACACGGCACCGTTTGGAGATTTGGCTTCAGTGGAAAGAATCGAGGTAATTAAGGGTGCGGCATCCATTCTGGGCGGACATTCTGCCATGGGGGGAATAATCAATATCGTTCGCAAGAAGGTGACTCCTGATTTCACGGCAAATGCCCGTATCAGTTACGGGAGTTGGAATGAGAAACGGGCAACCATGGGATTCGGGGGCAAATTGGTCGGACCTATTGAATACCGGGCAAATTTGCATTACTCCCACGGGGATGGGTATCGGGATGTGACATCCAATCGCTTTTCCGGTTTGGCTGCATTGGGGGCTACTCTCGGGAAAAGCCGGATTGATATGCGTTTCGGTTTTTGCGATGACGATTACACGACGGAAATCGGATCGGCTCCTTATATGCCCGGGGATATGTTTGATGTGGAGACAAATGAACTCGTGTTGAAGAAAGGGGATTTAAATCCTTTTGCCGATTATGACCAGACTTATGGGGATCACGCGAATGATTTTATGAATCGCAAGAATTGGAATATCGATTTTCAATATGTATATAGTTTCTCCAAGAGTTTGAAACTGAAAGAGCGTTTTGCCTTTGACCATAGTTTTATGCGTTATTGTACCGTGGAAGGTATCAGTTACCTGACTTCAAAAACTCCAAGAGATGGTTATAATTACGTTTATTATAAGAAAAATGGAGGTGCGTTGACCCCAACATATGTTTGCCTCGATTCTTTGCAGCGGTCATACCCGTTAGGTTTTTACCCGCGGCATGATACGTGGAATAATACGTTGGAGTTAACTG
This sequence comes from Butyricimonas synergistica DSM 23225, assembly GCF_000379665.1. Classification (GTDB taxonomy): domain Bacteria; phylum Bacteroidota; class Bacteroidia; order Bacteroidales; family Marinifilaceae; genus Butyricimonas; species Butyricimonas synergistica. The sequence continues at coordinate 118,697 of NZ_KB903371.1, forward strand.
GAGATCTCGAAACTGGTAGTTTGACCCACCACTATACAGTAGGTTGGTCGTTTGATTTGTTTGATTATTTGCAATATAACGGTTGGACAGAAAAGGAAAATGATAATATTGGTCCCGGAGTAAAAGCTAAATTAACAGTTGTTGATCCACACTTGGTACAAGGGTGGTGGGAAAATCGTGTTTCTGCTGTTACCATGCGTAAGGATTATACGAACGGATTTTATATCCATGACGTGATTGAGTTGAACGAGAAGTGGAAAGTAATGCTTGCCGGACGTATGGATTTCTTCCGTCGCCAGAGTGCCACGGCAACCCCTACCGATAAAGAGCGGCATTACGATAAAGAGAATCGTTCCGAATGGCAGAAGGTAAGCACTTCCGCTTTCACGTATCGTGCCGGAGCGGTATATATTCCCATGCCTCAACTTTCGTTCTATGCTTCTATGGCGTCATATTTTACTCCGAATACGACAATTTATAACCCGAATACGATTTATCTCGATCGTAATGGTAAGGCGTATAATCCGGATACGGATGGCGGAGAGGTGTTTAAACCAACGAGAGGATACCAGGCAGAAGTCGGGATTCGTTACACCTTAAATGATTTTGTTGATTTTAATGCCAGTATTTTTTACTTGCGGCAATTGAATTTAGTGAGAAAGGTCGGAACGCAAAATGTGGAAACGGAAGATGAGAACGGAGAGATCTTTTTGGAAGAGAAAACGATACAAGCCCAAATCGGTACGGCTGACTCCAGAGGATTGGATATGGAGATTATCCTTACTCCCGTGTCGACTTTACAAATTACTGCGGGTTTGGGCGTGTCCGATTATCGCACGCGTGCAATCTTGAAGAGTAGTGCTTTCCCGGATTATGTGGAAACAAGTAAAAATATGCGTACAACAGGAGCTCCCCGTACCACTTTCTATGTTTTTGGCGACTATACGATCCCGCGCGGGGTATTTAAAAACTTGTCATTCCATTTGAGTGGTAATTTTGTGGATAAAGTATTCAAGGATGTGGCTGCTCGTACTTATACTCCGGCTTTGTGGTTAATGGATGGAGGTATTTTTTATACTATTAAACGTAACGTGATGTTGGCAGTGAACGTGAATAACTTGTTTAATAAAGATTATTTCACGCAAGGCAACAAACCGGTGAAAGGGATGCCGCGGAACTTCCAGGCATCTGTGTCATATAATTTTTAATATTTGCAGGCTATGAGAAAAATATTTGTTGTAATGCTAATGATATGGGGCGCAATGTTTACTTCTTGCTCCGATAACGTGGACCGGGTGTATGAAGATATGACAACCCCTTGGGAAATATCCATGAGTGTAACGAAAGCTGAAGCGGGAAAAGTTAGTTTTAACTTGTTCCGGGGAAGCTATCTCGGGGCGTTAGTAGATGAGATTAATTGGGGGGACGGGAAAACGGAAAAGCCGGGTAGTATGTCGGTTTACAGTCACGAGTTTGAAGCTGGCACATATACGATTGTCGCGAAAGGGCGAGGACCTGTTTTGTTGTGGATAGCGGAAAAGGATTTGACCTCGCTCGACTTGAGTAAATGTACATTATTAACAGAATTACAATGTTCTGCCGGGAAATTTACTTCTTTGGATTTGAATGATTGCCAGGAATTGACGGCTGTTGTTTGTAAAGCTGCTTTGACTTCTTTGAGTGTGGATGCTTGTAAAAATCTGACGAGCTTGGATTGTAGCAAGAATCAATTGACGGAATTGCCGAAACTCCCGAGTTCTGTAACATCAATCGTGTGTAGTAATAATAAGCTTGTTTCTTTAGATCTTTCTTCATATGATAATCTGGCTAGTATTACTTGTGCGAACAATCAATTGACGGGTTTGAAAATATCCCCAAACGTGACGTCCTTGGATTGTAGCGGGAATAAATTGACCTCTTTGGATTTATCTGCCAACGAGAGTTTGACTTCTTTGACGTGCTCTAAGAATGAGTTAATCTCCTTGAAAGTGTGTACTTCCAATAAGGTATTGGCTTGCCTAACCTCTATTTCTTGTGGAACGAACCAGTTGGCAGAGTTAGATTTATCAAATTGCCGGGCTCTTGTGACTGTGTCTTTTGAGAATAATCAAATGGATAAAGATGCTGTTGATGCTGTTTATACACGGCTTTATAAAACGACGAATAGTAAGGCTACGGTAACCGTTTATGGAAATAAATCTGTCGGCACTCCTTCTATAGCTATTGAAAAGGGATGGACTGTGGTTTCCGAGAAAAAATAGTATTTTCCGTGCATAATTAGGAATGAGGTTGTCTGAAGTGAAGTAGGACAACCTCTTCTGTTTATCTGTAGTACAATTTTTGATTGGACGAAAGACAGAATACGGACTTATTGGCTACTTTTGTCAAAAATAAAATAGTCATTATAACATAAGAATATGAAAAAGTTTGTATCGTTTTTATTGGTACTGTTTCTTGTAGCCCGTGTGGGTGTCTACGCGCAAGATACGGTAAAACAGGATACCGTGAAGCCCGAGGGGTATAAGTTCACGGATATCAAGAGATTGCCTGCCACGTCCGTGAAAGACCAGTTCCGATCCGGTACTTGTTGGGCATGGTCTACGGCTTCTTTCCTGGAATCGGAAATGATGCGGTTGGGGAAAGATTCAGTAAACCTTTCGGCAATCTATTTCGTGAAACACGCGTACAGCGACAAGGCTGACAAGTATGTCCGTTTGCATGGCGTGTTGAATTTTGCCGTGGGCGGAGCCTCGTCAGATGTCATTAATATGGCAAAGAAATACGGGATTGTTCCCCTGGAAGTTTTCGAGGGGTTGAATTACGGGGAGCCGAATCACGTGTTCGGGGAGATTGATGCTGTGCTGAAAGCATACGTGGAAGCGGTGGTCGAGAATAATAACAGACGATTGAGCTCCGCGTGGAAGAAAGGATTCGACGCGATTCTGGATGTTTATCTCGGCGAGGAACCCGAGAAGTTCGAGTACAAGGGGAAAGAATATACCCCCCGTACTTTTGCCGACGAGGTCGTTGGGTTGAACATGGATGATTACGTGAACTTGAGTTCGTTCACGCATCATCCATTCTACACGGAGTTCGCGTTGGAAGTCGCCGATAACTGGGGATGGGATAAGGTGTATAACATCCCGTTGAACGAGTTGATGCGGGTGATGGAAAGTGCTATCGATAACGGATATACCTTTGTTTGGGGGGCTGACGTGAGCGAGAAAGGGTTTGCCTCAAAGGATGCAGGCGTTGCCGTGGTCCCCACGACGAACACGAAAGAGATGACCGGGGCTGAAATAGCCAAGTGGGAAAAGTTATCCAAAGAACAGCAAACGATGGAAGCATTTAAACTGGCTCCGGCTCCCGAGAAGAAAATCACCCAGGAGATGAGGCAGGAAGAATTCGACCGTTACCTGACGACGGATGACCATGGAATGCATGTTATCGGTAAGGCAATGGATCAGAACGGAACGCCTTATTTTATCGTGAAGAACTCTTGGAATAAATACAATAAGTTCGGCGGGTATTTTTACGCCTCTTATCCTTACATGGCGTTGAAGACGATGGATATACTGGTACACAAGAACGCTATCCCGAAGGATATCAGGAAAAAGTTAGGTATTTAAAAAGGTGAAGATGCAGAAACCACAGGTATTGATCGGTGCGGCAACTTCTGGAAGCGGAAAGACGACTTTCACGTTGGGTTTGTTGCGGTTGTTGCGGAAGCGGGGCATGAAGGTACAGCCTTTCAAATGCGGACCGGATTATATTGACACGAAACATCATGCGATGGCAGCCGGAGAGGAGGCTGTCAATTTGGATACTTTTATGGCTTCGGCAAGACACGTGCGGCAAATCTACACGCGTTACGGGACAGAGTGCGATGTTTGTGTGACGGAAGGTGTTATGGGGTTGTTTGATGGGTATGACAAGATGAGGGGCAGTAGTGCCGAGATTGCCGGTTTGCTGGGGATTCCCGTGGTGCTGGTGTTGAATGCCAAGTCGACGGCTTATTCCGTGGCTCCCGTGTTGTACGGTTTTATGCACTTTCGCCCGGAATTACGTGTCGTTGGGGCGATCTTTAATTTCGTGGCATCGGAGTCACATTACGCTTACCTGCGGGGGGCTTGCGAGGACGTCGGTATCGAGGCATTGGGTTACATCCCTAGGGACGAACGGATTGTCATTCCTTCTCGTCACTTGGGATTGTCTATTGACGAGAGTGTTTGTTTTGATGAATTTGCCGATACCGTGGCGGCGGTGATCGCCAAAACCGTGAATGTCGATCGGTTGTTGGAATTGTGTACGGTAGATTTTCCCGGACAAGAGGTGCGGGAGGAATCCCGGCAGGGGAATAAACGGATAGCGGTGGCTCGGGATGAAGCTTTTAATTTCATGTACCGGGAGAACCTCGAAGCGTTGAAGCGGGAGGGAGAAGTCGTTTTCTTTAGTCCGTTGCGGGACACGGTATTGCCGGAAGCCGATTTGATATATTTGCCGGGAGGGTATCCCGAACTCTTTCTTCCCGGGTTGAGCGGGAACGAGGGCATGAGGCAAGCTCTCCGGGCATACTGCGAAACGGGGGGAAGATTGTTAGCCGAATGTGGGGGAATGATGTATCTGTGTGAGCATATCACGGGTACAGACGGTGTCACGTATTCTATGGTTGGGGTTCTCCGGCAGGAGGCGACGATGGAGCAAATGAAGTTAAAATTAGGCTATAGGGAAGTGGTCTTGGGCGATAAGACAATCCGGGGACACGAATTCCATTATTCCCGGGTAAAGCCGGGAACGGTAGGAGGCGCTAATGGGGTGAAAGTGTATAACGCCAAGGGGGAAAAAGTCGATACACCTGTTTATCGGTATAAAAATGTAGTAGCGAGTTACATCCACTTTTACTGGGGAGAAGGCAGAATGGAGCAATTGTTAGATATGTTGTTGTAGATTTCGAGATGACAAATTGTCCGTAAGGGAATATTTCTGCATAGTCGTTGCGTGTGGCATATATTTTGTCTTGTTTCGGTTAGTTTGAAAAAAGTAAATTGTAAATAAAAGAGTTATGATGAACGAAAATTTAGTGAAAGCATTTAATGCTCAGGTGAATGCTGAAATGTGGTCTTCTAACTTGTATTTATCTATGTCCGTGTACTTCGCGCAAAGTGGATATACAGGAATGGCATCGTGGATGAGAGCACAATCTAAAGAAGAGTTGGAACACGCTTATGAAATGATTGATTTCGTGATCAAGCGAGGAGGAAACATCGAGATTGGACAAGTCAACGTGGTTCCCTCGGCATGGGGATCTCCTTTGGAAGTGTTCGAGCATGTTTATCAGCACGAGTGCCACGTGTCTAAATTAATCGATGATTTGTTGGATGTTGCTATTAAAGAAAATGACAAAGCGGCACAAAATTTCATTAATGGATTCGTGAATGAGCAAGTTGAAGAGGAAGATACCGCTCAGGCTATTGTGGATCGTCTTAAAATGTTGAATGGGCACAATCTTGTATATATCGATGATAAGTTAGGAGAACGGAAATAGGTATAAAAGAGGGTGATTAAAACTTGAAATAAACCCTAAAAGTTAGACACAAAACTTTTAGGGTTTATTTTATATGGAAAAGTACATGTATAAAAAAAGCTAGAAAAATGGAAGTGGAGGACAAAGAAGGGTGTAAATAATACAGACGAGGATTACCGTCAGCAGGCACACCGATTGATTCACGCGGGCGGCACGTTTGTAATCCTTGCCGGATAGTTCCCGGTCGTTAACCCCGATATAAGGTTTCTCGACCAGAATCCCGTGGTAGATATTCGGTCCCCCGAAACGGCAATCCAAGATGCCTGCCATCGCGGATTCGGGATAGCCGGAATTGGGACTGGCGTGTTGACGGGCATATCTCCGGATGAAGGCGAAGATGCCTTTCCGGTAACCGGATAACGCCATCAGCAGTGCGGTCAGCCGGGCAGGGATGTAGTTTAAGATGTCGTCGAGGTGTGCGGAACAGCAACCGAAGTCTTTGTAGCGGGCATCTTTGTAGCCGATCATGGAGTCGAGAGTGTTAACCATCTTGTACATCATCATGGTGGGGAAGCCGCCTAGCGCATAGAAAAATAGCGGGGCAACCACTCCGTCGCTGAGGTTCTCTGCCATAGTTTCGAGAACGGCGGTATATATCTTCTTGGGAGGCAATTGGCTGGTATCCCGCCCCACGATCCAGGATAACCGTTTCCTCCCGGCTTCCAGTCCTTGGGTTTCCAGCGTGCGGATCACTTCTCCGCCTTCTTGTATCAGGCTATGGTTTGCCAACCCGTAGAAGACGAAAACGGAGGCGATGATGTAGTAGGTCACGGGATGAATGACCCACGCTCCCCATGCCAGGAGTCCGCCGAGGCAGAGGGTGGCAAGGGGCAATCCGATGGCGATGAGGCAACCTTTCGTTTTACGGTGTCCCCCTTTGTTCAAATGTCGTTCACACCAGCCGATGATGTTCCCGAATGCCACGATGGGATGAGGCAGCTTTCTCGGGTCCCCGAAAAGCAAGTCGAGCACGTACCCGATGACGAGCGGGACGATAAGAATTGAGAATTGAGAATTGAAAATTGAAAATGAGTTCATTTTAAATTCTAAACTTTAAATTCTAAATTTTTCAGTGCTTCCACGAGCATTCGGTTTTTCTCCTCGGAGAGGGTGTTTATCCGGAAATAGTGTTCATCCAGTCCCCTGAAATTCGAGGCTTCCCGAATCAATATTCCATGTTTATCTATGAGATATTGTTTCAGTTCCTTGACGTTATATTTGGTGTGCACGAGGAAGAACGAGGTGCCTGAATTTAAAGGGAGGAAACCATTGATTTCATCCAAATGTTGAACGAATGCTTCTTTGCGTTTCAGCAGTCGAAACGTGTCCGGGAGCAAGTATTTCCCGTTTTTCATGAGGAATTTCCCTACCTCGATGGCGAGAGAATTCACGCTCCACGGGAATTTGAAAGCTTTGATGCGTTCGATCAGTGCTTCGTTACCCAGCATGTAGCCCAGGCGCAGACCGGGGATGGCGAAACTCTTGGTCATGGAATGAACCATCAGTAGATTCGGGTAACGGGACAGCAGTGGTTCGCTGGGTTCTGCCGTCGGGGCGAAATTGATAAATGATTCGTCCACGACGAGTGTCATGTCCGGGTAGTATCGTAGGATGCGCTCTATGTGCTCCCGTGTCCAGATGTACCCGTTCGGGTTGTTCGGGTTGCAGATAAACATTAAGTCTGCGGCTTCCGGTTCGAACAATTCGATGCGGGAGAATAGTATATTGTGCCTGTACAGCGTGCAAGCGTCCTCGTATTCCCGGAACGAGGGGATCGGCAATAGCGTTTTTGCCCCCTCGAACGCGTGTGCGATTAAGTAGAACAATTCCGTGGCTCCGTTTCCGGCAATGACGTTTTGAGGGGTCACGCCGTGGAATGCAGCCACTTCGTTGACGAATGATTCGGCAGACGGTTCCGGGTAATGGAATATCGTGTCGATTTGTGTTTTGAGGACAGACCGGATAATATCCGAGTCCCCGTCATACCACACGTTCGTGGAAAAATTGGCTTTTATCTTGTTGCCAGATTTGTAAAGGTCGTCACCGTGTCCGTTAAGCATAGTTATTTTGTTTTAAGTGTGGAGTATATATATTCCATATCAACACATGAACGCACGTGTTGAGCCAGTTTGTCGTATTGTTGGTTTTTAAATTCGGCGTAATCGAACTTCTTGGGTGTGGCGCGGGTTAAGCCTTCTGCCAGGTCGTTGAGTACGATGTCGTTGTCCAGAATCCCGTGGAGGTATGTCCCCCAGCATTTATCGTCGAGCAGGTAACCATCCTCCTGTCCCTCGTGCATCCGGTTAAGGGGCGACGGTTTTTCCCCGTCTAGCAGCGTGGTGTGTCCCATGTGAATCTCGTATCCCTGGCAAGTTTCCGGGTGGTTCCGGAACTTGAACTGGCGTTGGCGGGTCACTTTTTCCGCTTCCATGACGGTTACTAGCGGGAGGATTCCCAAGCCCGGGATGGCGGGCATATCACCCTCGATCCCGTCAGGGTCTTCTACGCGGGCTCCCAGCATTTGGTAGCCGCCACAGATGCCGATCACTTTCTTGCCGTCCCTGTGTGCCCGGATGATGGCTTCGGCAATGCCGTTTTCCCGAATGTTTTGCAAATCGGCGATCGTGTTCTTCGTGCCGGGGAGGATGATAATGTTGGCTTTGCGGATTTCTTCCGTGTTGTTCGTGTAATAAGCGTGGAAACGGTCGTCCCTTTCCAGTACGTTGAAATCCGTGAAGTTTGACATTCTTTTCAGCAGGACGATTGCCACGTTGATTTTACCGCTTTCCGCCTTCACGTGTTTGGTTTCCAGGGCGACGGAGTCTTCTTGCTCGATATAAATATCCCGGAAATACGGAATCACTCCCACCACGGGAATGCCCGTTAATTCTTGAATCAGTCGGCGTCCCTCGTCAAATAGGGATATATCTCCCCGGAATTTATTGATAATGATACCTTTCACTTGTCGTCTTTCTTCTGCCGACAGCAAGGCGATAGACCCGTAGACGGAAGCGAAGACGCCTCCCCGGTCGATGTCTGCCACCAGATACGTCGCGGCATCCGTGCGGACTGCCATACGCATATTCGTGATGTCCCTGTCCCGAAGGTTCAGTTCCGAGATGCTCCCGGCACCTTCCAGCACGATCGGGTTGTAACGGGCATGCAGGCGTTCGTAGGCGGCATAAGCTTGGTCGAATAGTCCGGCTTTGTTGTTGGACATGAAGTATTCTTTGGCGGACATATTCCCGATGGGCTTACCGTTCAACACGACTTGCGAGCTTTGGTCGTTCGTGGGTTTGAGCAACACGGGATTCATATCGCTTTCCGGGGCTATGCCGCACGCTTCGGCTTGCACGGCTTGGGCTCGCCCGATTTCCAGCCCATCGGGGGTGGAATAGGAATTCAAGGACATATTCTGTGCCTTGAATGGGGCGGGATGATGACCGTCTTGCTTGAATATACGGCAGAATGCCGTGTTGATGATACTTTTTCCCGCGTCCGAGCAGGTACCGACAAACATGATAGACCGAAGGTGCATATATTGATTCTAGATTAGATGATTTCTTCCATTTTAATTGTTTTTCTTCTTGTAAAGAAAGGCTTTCCATCTTTCTTCTTCCGATCCCTCCTTGTCCATTTCCCAGCGAGCCAGGGTGAAGAGCAGGTCGGAGAGGCGATTCACGAAACGGAGAATAAGAGGGGGAACCTCATCAGTTCGGTTGAGCGTCCAAAGGCGTCTTTCGGCTCTTCGGGCGATGGTGCGTGCCACGTGGCAGTGGGCGGAAACCGGAGTGCCTCCCGGCAGGATGAAATAAGTTGACGGGTGTTGCATCTCGTTGTTCATGCGATCAATATGTTGTTCGCAGAACGCGTCGAGGTCTTCCGGTAGTTTGTTCGGGTTTTCTTCACGGATAGCAGACGGGGTTGCCACTTGCGACATCACGATCATCAGCGAGCGTTGCAGGTATGCCAGCATTTCTTGGCGTTCGTCCTGTTCATCCAGCAGAGCCCGTATCACGCCCAGCGATGCGTTCAGCTCGTCGAGTGTCCCGTTTGCCTCGATGCGGATGTCATCTTTGTCAACCCGGCTTCCCCCGAATATTCCGGTAGTTCCTTTGTCTCCTCCTTTCGTGTAAATCCTCATAATAATTGAAAGTTGAAAATTGAAAATTGAAAATGCAGGTTTCCAATTTTCAATTGGGTTTATATTTTAAAGTAAACGCGGGTCGTGTTTTCCATGATGGGAAGATCGATCATTTCGATCGCTTTCTTGCCTTCGAGGTACGTGATGATAGCCCGGTTGAATGCCCCGTGCCCGATGGCTATAATGCGCCGGTCGGGAAAGTTATCTTGCAGGTAACGGATGAAGTCGGTCGCCCGTTGGTAAAGGGCTTCGACAGATTCCACGCTGGGAGGCAGGTTGAGCCAGTCGACATCGTCGAGCCGTTGTCCCGTGTATACCCCCCAGTCCATTTCCCGCAACAGGGGTGTTTGGTGGGGTGTCAGCCCGTGGCGTTTTGCCACGGCTAGTGCTGTTTCGTAACTCCTAGCCAAATCGCTGGACACGACGGCATCAAGCCGTTCGTCCTTCAATATCTCCGCCAGGTTCTCCGCTTGCGCTTTGCCCAGTGGGGAGAGCGTGCCGGGGAGTTGCCCTTGCAGGATGTGTTGTTGGTTTTCCAGGGTTTCTCCGTGTCGGGAGAGTATCAGTTCTATCATCACTCTTTTTTTAGAATCCAGATGACAAAAGTAATAAACAATTTCATTCGATAGATTGAAGAGAGATGAAAATGCGTGTCCCGGGATGAGGACGTTGTGTATCGGGAAATCGGGAATGTGTAGCCTGAAGAATGGCAATTTACTCTCGCGTTAGGTGACTATTGGGTGACTATTGGGCGGCTTATAGGCGGGTCCGCCCACTTATCGCCTACAGTTTGCCCACTCTTCGCCCACGTTTTAACGAAAGATGTGCTTTTTTAACGTGGGTAAAATTTTAGGTATGCCACGTTATTCAAGAACAAACGGGAGGCTACACGGGAGTGATGCGGGCGGTCATCCCCTGTTGTTCACAAGTTTTTTTGCATGATGATGACATCGAAGTCTTCCCCGAATTTGTGTCCCACTTTTTCCAGTCGGGCACATGGCGTGAAGCCGAATTTCTCGTGGAACGAGATGCTTTGCGGGTTTTTAGACGAGATGTCGGCGAGAATGATGCGGATTCCCCGTTTCTTGGCGTCAGCTTCCAGTAGGTCGAGGCACATTTTGCCCGCCCCAGCGTGGGTGTAGTGTGGAAGGATGAAATAGCTGATTTGTGCCGTGTGTCGGAAGGTCGGCAGGGGATGATAGGGACTCAGGTAACAGAATCCGGCGGTGGCACCCGAGTCGGATTCTTTGATGGCGTATGCCGGGTAGTCTTGTATTTTCTCCAGTATTTTTTCAAAGAAAATATCCGGGAGCCGGTGTTCCGCGAAGGCGGCGAAGCTGTTTTCCACGTAGTAGTTGAAGATGTCCATAACCTCTTTCTGGTGTTTGTTCCCGAGTTTCTCGAATGTGATGTTCATTGTCATTCAGATTATTAGTTTGTTCAAAGTTATGGAAAATATTATATAATTGAATGGATTCTTTGTAAATTTGTGACCTGCCGGAAGAGATGAAAAGATACAATATGATGAAAGGAATGCGGTTCAAGTATTTGTTGTTGACTCTGGGAATGATCGTTTTGGGATTGCTTTCCCGGAAGACAGACGTCTGCACGATTGATTTCGTGAAGATGTACGTGGGTGATGTCCTTTGGGCAGCGATGGTGTATTTCGGTTGCCGCTTTCTGTTCGTGAGGATGAGTAGGAGTGTGTCTTTCGGGGTGGCGTTGGTATTTTCATATTTGGTCGAGATAAGTCAGTTGTACCATGCCCCTTGGATAGATGCTATCCGGGGAACGACTTTGGGCGGGTTGGTGCTGGGCTTCAGCTTTTCGTGGAGCGACCTCGTGTGTTACACCGTGGGGGTGCTTTTGGGGGTTGTCCTTGACGTGTTGTTGGTGTGGAAGCGAAAATAAATGTTTTATTTTCCGGAATAATACTTTGAATTTCTTAAAAAAACAGAGAAATTTGCCGCTATGATGAAAAGAAAAGTAATATTGGTTACGGGAGGGCAACGTTCCGGGAAAAGTCGGTACGCGCAGGATTTGGCTCTGCAGTTGGCGGAGAATCCCGTTTACTTAGCCACCTCGCGGGTATGGGACGAGGAGTTCCGGGAACGGGTGAGAAGGCACCAGGCTGATCGGGGAGTGCGATGGACGAACATAGAGGAGGAGAAATTTTTGAGCCGGCATGACGTGCATGGGCGTGTGGTGGTGATCGATTGCGTGACGTTGTGGGGAACGAATTTCTTTTTTGATAACGATTCGGACGTGGATAAATCCCTCGGGGAGATGAAGGAGGAATTCGACCGGTTTACCCGGCAGGAGGCTACATTTATCTTCGTGACGAACGAGATCGGGATGGGGGGAGTTGCCGTCGACACGGTGCAACGCCGTTTCACGGATCTGCAGGGATGGATGAACCAGTATATAGCCCGTGCCGCCGACGAGGTGGTGTTGATGGTGTCGGGAATAGCCATGAGAGTGAAGTAAATCAATTTTCAATTATATGAGAAATTTTGTAATTCAGGAGACGGACAAGGCGATGTTGCCAGCCTTGATAGACAAGATAAATAATTTGACAAAACCGAAAGGATCGTTGGGTTTGTTGGAGAAGGTGGCGGCGCAAATCGGTTTGATACAACAGACGCTTTCCCCGGAATTGAGGAAACCGCAGAATATTATTTTCGCTGCCGATCACGGTATCGTGACGGAGGGGGTTAGTTTTTCCGCACCCGAGGTGACGGCGCAGATGATTTCTAATTTTATCAAGGGCGGTGCCGGGGTGAATATGTTCGCCCGGCAGCACGGTTTCGGGATTAAGCTGGTGGATTGCGGGGTAAATTGTGATTTCGGACCGATGGAGGGGTTGATCGACCGGAAGATACGGAAGATTACTTCCAATTATCTGCACGAGGCGGCAATGACGGAAGAGGAGTTCGATCGGGCAATCGAGATCGGTGCGGAGATCGTGGATATGGTGCACGCGGAGGGGACGAACGTGGTGAGCTTCGGGGAGATGGGGATTGCCAATACTTCTTCTTCCTCGATGTGGATGACTTATTTGACGGGTATTCCCTTGTCGGATTGCGTGGGTGCGGGCAGCGGGTTGTCCCGTGAAGGGGTGGAACACAAGTACAACGTGTTGCGTCGTTGCATGGAGAATTACACTGGCGACGGTTCGGCGAAAGACGTTATCCGTTATTTCGGGGGATTCGAGATGGTGGCTGCCGTGGGAGGGATGCTTCGGGCTGCCGAGCTGGGGATGATTATCATCGTGGACGGTTTTATCATGACTAACTGCGTGTTGGCGGGTCGGGCGTTGTATCCCGCGCTGACCGATTACTGTATATACGGGCACCAGGGCGACGAGTGCGGGCATAAGCTCGTGCTGGATTACTTGAAAGCGGAACCTTTGTTGAATCTTGGTTTGCGGTTAGGTGAAGGTACGGGGGCTATTTGCGCTTATCCCTTGCTGGTTTCTGCCGTGAACATGATTAACGAGATGGCTTCTTTCAAGGCGGCTGCAGTGACGAAATACTTTAAATAATTGAAAATTGTAAGTAAGGGGGGAGTTGAAGTGATGGCTTGTGCGGCAGGAATCTAAAATCATTAAATCTAAAATTACTATGTGTTCTCTTTTGGCAGCATTGATGATGTTTACGCGTTTGCCGCTGTGGCGGTTGGTAAACGTGGATAAACGCTATTTCGCGGATGTGATCAAGTTCTGGCCTTTGGTGGGTTTTCTGACGGGAGCGACAACCGGAGGTGTCCTGTGGCTTACGGCTCAGGTGTTGCCGTTGGGGGTGGCGTGTGTCCTGGCGATTATCGCGAGGATACTGTTGACCGGTGCTCTGCATGAAGACGGTTTGGCGGATTTCTTTGACGGTTTCGGGGGCGGCACCTCGAAGGAAAAGATTTTGGCGATCATGAAGGATTCACATATCGGGTGTTACGGAACGATCGGGCTAGTGCTTTATTTCGGGTTATACTATTCCTTGTTGTCGAGTTTCGATCCCGCGATGATTTTCCCGATCGTGATTGCTGCCGATTGTTTTTCAAAGTTATGTGCTGCCGTGATGATAAATACGTTGCCTTATGTCCGTAAGGAAGAAGAGAGTAAGACAAAGGTAATTTACAGTAAAGTACAGGTACTTATTTTCGTGCTCGTGGGAGCGGTCACGATGATTCCTTTCTTTTTTCTGAAAGATGCCTCTTTCTGTTGGGCGATGGTTCCTGCGATATTGACGGCAATCGCTTTACGCTTCTTTTTTAAAGCAAAGATCGGGGGATACACCGGAGATTGTTGCGGTGCTTCCGTTCTGATTATCGAGCAGGTATTTTATTTGAGCGTGCTGGTGATCTGGTGTCGTTACCAGTTTTTATTTTAGTTCTTGATTTTTACCCGTATCACGTGCCCGTCGGTCTGTTGTTGTACTTACAGGGTGCCGTCTTCTTCGATCGGGTAGACTGATTTGTATTTACAGGGGACTATTTCTTTGCCGGTGTTGGCGATGATGTCCTGGCAACGGTTGAAACGAATTTTGGCGAGGTTGTTGCGAAAGGATTCGGCAGCCTCGTATTTCAAGGGGATCACGACGTCCCTGGGCGTGTTGATATACCCGTATTTGTTTCCCATTTTGATGGCTGCCAGACCTTCGCTGAAATCAAGGGCGTGGTCGTATTTGTAGGAAATGCCCCCCATTTGCCGTTGGCAAGCTGATGAGCGTATCCCGTGAAGGAACGGTCGTCTTGACAGGAGTATATAATTGTCACGTGACAAATGCCTAACAGGAATGTGATAAAACTTTTCATGGCTGCCTATTTGCTTGTAATAAAGTCAAAATTATAAATTAATTGATGAAATTCTAGCAAGATACGAAAAAAAAAGCGATTTTTACGAAGTGAAAGATTGTATTATGGAGATAGTTTTGGTTAGACATACGAGGGTTGATGTCGTGCCGGGTACGTGTTATGGCAATACGGATGTAGATGTGGCTCCTTCCTTTAAAGAGGAAGCGGAACGGGTGCGAACCGCTTTGTCCGGGTACACGTTTGATGCCGTTTATTCCAGTCCTTTACAAAGGTGCCGTAAGCTGGCACTCTATTGCGGGTTCGGGGATTTTATCCCGGACGAGCGATTGAAGGAACTGAATTTCGGGCATTGGGAAGGACTGCGCTGGGACGAGATACAAGATCCCCTTTTGCAGGAATGGTACGATGATTGGTTGAGTATTCCCGCGGGGGGAGCTGAAAGTTTCCTCGAACAGTATAATCGGGTGTCCCGTTTTATGGATGATTTGAAGGAAACGAAGTACCGGAAAGTCTGCGTGTTTGCTCACGGGGGAACAATCCGGGCTGCATTGATCTATGCTGGTAAATATAATTTCAATCAGGCTTTTACGGATGATGTGGATTATGGATCTCAAATCAGAATCACGATATGAGATACATTATCATTGCCTTATGCTTGTTGTTTGCGATAAATCTTTCGGGGGAAAACAAAGAGCGGGATGATTATATCCTGTTGATTAGTTCATATAGTAGCCGTTATCCCTGGCCGAAGATGATCGAGAATTCATTTCGTGAGGAACTTAATCTTCATGTCGATTCGGTTAAGGTTTACAGTGAATACTTGAATTGCGACCGCTTCTCGTCCTCCGAAATATGGGTGGAGCGAATGAAGGTGATTCTACGGCAGCACTCGGCTTGCCCGCCAAAGATCGTCGTCTTGCTGGCGGATGCCTCGTGGATGGCATACCGGAAGGCTTATAACGGGGAATGGGGAGAGGTGAAAGTGCTTCTTGCCGGGGTCAAGGATTGGGGTGTCGATTATGACCGTTACTGCGACAAGCAACATTTGTCTGCCAAGGATTTCGTGGCGACAACCGACTTGTGTAAACAATACAACGCGACGGGACTCACTGAACGCGTGGGCGTGAGCAAGACGATACACATGATGAAGCGTTTATTCCCGGACACGAAGAATGTTGTTCTTGTCGGGGATAATTGTTTTTACGGGATATTTGCTTCTTTGCTCGCGCAAAAGTTTGTCCCGGAAGATCATCCGGAGTTGAATCTTATCTCGTTGGACGGGCGTTTCCTCACGACAGATTCGTTGTTGCGGAGTTTGGAACATCTACCGGAACACACGGGGATCGTGTATGCTTCCTGGTTGCAGGATATGACTAGCCAGACGAATGATTTTGATTATATCAATGCCAAGATATTCGCCACGGTCGATCAGCCTGTGTTCACGCTTGCCGACTGGGGGAAGGGCAGCAAGGATTTCATGGGTGGATATTATTATTCGATGGTCACTTACGGGCAGCAGTTAGCGGAGATCGCTATCAGGCTGTTGGACGGGGCGGAACCGGGAGATATTCCGTTGAATGACGCGGGAGAGGGATTCGGGGCGCATCTGAACAAAAGCCTGGTGTTGAAATATAAACTTGACCCGGCGGTTCTGGGCGATCCGGTGGCTTATTTCAGCTATCCCAGTTCTTTCTGGGAAGAGAATAAGAATGTGCTGGTGGGAATGTTGATCGGGACGCTGGTTTTCGTGTTGGTGTTGATGATCGGTTTTTATTTTTACCGGACAAGGAATTATTTGAGGTGGCAGCAGGAGTTGAGTGATAGTTTGAAAGACTCTCTGGAGAACCAACGGCATATATCGGAATCTTTGGAGGTTTTCCTGCAAGAGAAGACAGAGGAGGAGGCGGTGAACCGAATGTTGCTGCGGATCATGGAGGAATACCGGGCTGACCGGGCGTATATATTTGAATTCGACCGTTCCGGTTTGTTTTGTGATAACACGTATGAAGTCGTGGCGGAAGGAATAGAGCCGCAGAAGGAGAATCTGCAACACGCTCTTGTTGCAGATTCGGCAGATATGTGCTCTGCCGTGTTGCGGAACGAATTGTTCGCGGATGATGATTTGGATGCCCAGGGTATTCGTTCCATCCTCGTTGCCCCTTTGAATTCGAACAACCGCACATGGGGATTTGTGGGAGTCGATTTCGTTCGGGAGAAACGGGAGTGGACGGAACAGGATAAGTTGTATATTAGTACTTTATCTCATGTTTTATGTATCGGGATGTCGCATTTCCGTTCGGAAGTGTTGCAAAAAGAGAGTGAACTCCGTTTCGGTTATCTTTACCGGAATACGTCATTGGCGATCTGCCTTGTTGATGCCAAAGGGGTTATGCAGGAGGTGAACGAGTGTTTTCTGGAAGCGACGGGGATCACGGATAAAAAAGACTTGATCGGCTTGTCCTTGTACTCCCTCCGGTTTATATCGGATGAATGCTGGGAAGTACTCGACGGGACGGGACAACTGGTGATCGATTACGAGTTTTCGCCCAAGGCATGGAAGGAGGCATACGAGATTTGTTCCAAGAAGAAATCTTCCCGTTATTTCACGGTTCACGTGAAAGGGCTGAAGGACGAGGCGGGTAATACGCTCGGGTATATGATGGTTTGGATTGACAACACGGTACTCGTGGAAGCGAGAGCGAAAGCCGAGGAGTCCGACCGCTTGAAGTCTGCTTTTATCGCCAATATGTCACACGAGATACGGACACCTTTGAACGCGATTGTCGGTTTTTCCGAGTTGCTCACGATGGACGAGGAATTGGAGAAAGACGAGCGGGACGAGTATATCAAATTGATACGGACGAACACGGATTTGTTGCTGCAACTGATAAACGATATTCTCGATCTCTCGAAAATCGAAGCCGGGGTATTGGATTTTATCCCCGAAAAAGTTGAGGTGGATTTGCTTTTGTCGGGGATCGAGTCCTTGTACAAGATGAAAGTAGATGGGGACGTGGAGATGAAGTTCGTTGGCGAGCACACAGGTGTGAATAGCTTGTTCGTGGATAAAAACCGTTTGAGCCAGATTATATGTAATTTCTTGAATAATGCCTTGAAATTCACTACAAAAGGGTATATACATTTCGGGTATGAAGTTCGGGAGAGCGATATGTATTTCTTCGTGGAAGATACCGGCTCCGGGATTCTGCGGGAGAAACAAGAGGCTATTTTTCAACGGTTTGTCAAACTGGATTCTTTCAAGCAAGGCACAGGACTCGGGCTTTCGATATGCTCGACGATCGTGGAAAAGTGGAAAGGGCAAATCGGGGTTGAATCAGAAGAAGGACACGGGTCGAAGTTCTGGTTTACGGTACCGAAGCTATAAAGGGTGCTCGTACAAACGATTTTCCTCTTTCTTCTTCTCGGCACGAAGTTTTTTGCGCAAGCTCACCTCAATGGAAAGTACCAGGAATACAATTAAAAATATCACACCCACGTTAATCCACGTGCGGAAGTTTGCCTCGTAAAAGTCAGTCATGGCAATCTTGGCTATTGCCGCCAGTACCAGTATATACAAGCAGGTGCGAACATTCCGAAGCTTCTTTTCCGTGGAAGCGATAATGTCGTTATCCGGGGAGGTATTTTTTGTTTTCATGACCTAAAAGTTTAATAATGCACCAATATATCATGTAAAGGTATGAAATTTCTTTTGATTTTAAGCTTAGAGTGATGAAACAACAAATGAAAAAGGTAAGAAATCGGAAATCATTCTATCATGGCATTAAAAAAAACGCTTTATACTTCTCTAAAGCATGATTGATGAGTTTCTCGCTGATCTTGGGATGATCTTCAAAAAAAGTAGTTTCTATTTTTATCTGATTTTTTGAGGCTTTCTTGTGCCAGTTTCCTACTACCTTGCCGTTGTACAGGATGACAGGATAGAATATACCCCAGTTGTTGAATGCTTTGGGGTGGTGAATGGGATCCATTACCGTGCCTCGCTCTTTATAACTGATGAGGTATTCATCGTAGGAGGGCAGGAGGTGAAGTTGTGCCCGGGAGGAAGGTGCGTTCTGGCAGGATTCGTGCACGTACAATTCGAGCGAGCCGTATTTTTCCACGTGCAAATCCGGTTTAATGGCTTCTATCGCTTGTTTGGCTTCCGAGATGAGCAAGCCGGACCACCACGTGAAATCCTGTAAGCTCGCCGGGGAATGGCTTCTAAAATAATTTGTTGCCAATTTCGCCAATGCTTCTTCTTTGGACAAATCTTTAACCGGGGGAATACGTTCTTCCAGAAGGACATACGTCGGTTTTTTGTTTTTATCCGCTCCGCTGCAAATAATGCCTTCCGATTCGGCACGGAATAGATAGTGGTTCAGTCGGGTCTGGTCGACAATGTTACCGAGACGGGCTAACTCTATCCCCATTTCTTCTCGGGTAAGGTGCTTGCCTTCGAGTATCTTTTCGATCTCCCGGTTGCATTTCAGGTATTCTTTTTCCTGAATACCGACTTGCCTGCACCACGACTCGTTGGCAGCCTTGATGCGTTGGTAGCATAGTTTTAACATCCAACGCAAATCTTCGGCCACGACAATATGCCACGTGGGGCGCATGACGTGGGTGCGAATGATGTCACCCTTTTGCAGGGCTTCTTCAACGATCGATAAAGAACCTGATTTTAATCTTATTCCGATTGCCCATTTTACCATCGGGTAGTTTTGAGCCTGTAAGGCACCCATCCATGCCACGAGTTCTTTCGGTGTCGTGAATTGCGGGTTTGTCAACTGTTGGCATTGCAGGCGGATGTTTGTCAACATAGGCAAATGGGGTGGAGAAATGAAGGTGTGTCAAAAATGACTTTTGGCACACCCTCATTCATTGCTATTCTATTGTTTTATTTCTTCTTTTGCGTTCGTTCTCGTCCAAGTAAATCTTGCGAAGGCGCATGGATTTTGGAGTAACTTCCACGTATTCGTCTTCCTTGATATACTCGAGAGCCTCTTCCAAACTGAATAATATTGGCGGGGCGATGTTCGTCTTTTCGTCTGAACCGCTGGCACGCATATTTGTCAGTTTTTTCGATTTGCACACATTAATCACGATATCGTCCTGACGGGTGCTTTCCCCAATAACCTGCCCGGCGTACACTTCGTCACCCGGGTTAATGAAGAACCGACCTCTGTCTTGCAATTTATTGATCGCGTATGCAAATGAATCTCCTGTTTCCATGGCAATCAGCGAACCGTTGGTACGCATTTCTATTTCTCCGGCATACGGTTCAAAACCTTTCAGGCGGTGTGCCATCACGGCTTCTCCTGCGGTTGCGGTCAACAGGTTACTTCTTAAACCGATGATACCTCTGGATGGAATGTCAAATGTCAGGTGTACCCGTTCGTCGCGGTGTTCCATGTTTGTCATAGTTCCTTTGCGGCGGTTGACCATTTCAATCGCTTTGCCGGAGACTTCTTCCGGAAGGTCAATGGTCAATTCTTCCACGGGTTCGCATTTCACGCCGTTGATCTCTTTGATGATTACTTTCGGTTGTCCTACTTGTAACTCGTATCCTTCACGCCGCATGGTTTCGATCAGCACGCTCAAGTGAAGAACTCCCCGACCGAACACGATGAATGAATCGGCTGATTGTCCCGGTTCCACTCGTAGGGCGAGGTTCTTTTCCAATTCCCGATCCAAGCGATCCTTGATATGGCGGGAAGTCACGAATTTTCCGTCCCGTCCGAAGAAGGGGGAATCATTGATCGTGAACAACATACTCATGGTCGGCTCGTCAATAGCGATAGGGGCGAGAGCTTCCGGGTTCTCGAAATCGGCAATTGTATCCCCGATTTCAAAACCTTCGATACCGACCAGTGCGCAAATCTCGCCACATTCCACTTCTTCCACCTTTTGTTTGCCCATCCCCTCGAAGGTCATCAAATCTTTAATACGGGTTTTTATAAGGGTAACGCCATCTCTTTTGCAGAGAGTTACGGGCATTCCGGATTTTAACGTTCCGCGGGTTAATTTGCCGATAGCAATCCGTCCCACGTATGAAGAATACTCCAAAGAAGTGATTAGCATCTGGGGGGTCCCTTCCTGTACTTTCGGGGCGGGAATATCTTTGATGATTGCGTCCAGCAATGGGGTAATATCTGTTGTCGGTTTGTGCCAGTCCGTGGACATCCAACCTTGTTTCGCGCTACCGTACACTACCGTGAAATCCAATTGTTCTTCCGTGGCATCGAGGGAGAACATTAAATCGAACACTTGCTCGTACACAAAGTCTGGGCGGCAGTTCGTTTTGTCAACCTTGTTTACCACGACAATCGGTTTTTTACCCAAAGCCAGTGCTTTCTGGAGCACGAAACGGGTTTGCGGCATAGTCCCCTCGAAGGCATCAACCAGCAATAGAACACCGTCTGCCATATTGAGTACACGCTCAACCTCTCCTCCAAAGTCGGCGTGCCCCGGGGTATCAATAATGTTTATTTTGTAATCTTTATAGTGAACTGAAACGTTCTTGGCTAGAATAGTAATTCCTCTCTCTCTCTCCAGGTCGTTATTATCGAGTATTAGATCGCCTTTGTTTTCGGTATCTCTGAATAAATTTCCTTGAAAGATCATCTTATCAACCAGAGTCGTTTTCCCGTGGTCAACGTGTGCGATAATCGCAATGTTTCTAATTTTCTGCATTTTGCTCCTATGGTATTAAATCCAAATAGGGCGCAAAGGTAGTGTTTTTTTCATAGAAAAGGGGCTTATTAAGCCCCTTTTTTTTATTCTACTCTGTTGGCACTTCCCAAAACGTTAATGGTTTTGTGCTTGTATAATTCCTTCAAAGCATCTCTTGCCGGTCCCAAATATTTGCGGGGATCGAACTCTGCCGGTTTGTTGGCAAATACTTCGCGAACGGCGGCAGTCATGGCAAGACGACCGTCTGAGTCGATATTTATTTTGCAAACAGCGGAAGTTGCTGCCCTACGTAATTGTTCTTCCGGGATACCCACGGCATCTTTTAACGCTCCACCATATTTATTGATCGTGGCAACTTTATCCTGCGGTACGGATGATGACCCGTGGAGTACGATCGGGAATCCGGGGATTCTTCTTTCGATTTCTTCCAGTATGTCGAAACGCAATGGGGGAGGAACTAATATCCCGTCAGCATTGCGGGTACATTGTTCCGGTTTGAATTTGTTGGCACCGTGGGAAGTTCCGATGGAGATCGCTAACGAGTCAACACCTGTTTTCTTCACGAAATCTTCGACCAAGTCCGGGCTGGTGTACACGCTTGCAGCGGCAACCACGTCGTCCTCGATTCCTGCCAATACTCCAAGTTCACCTTCCACCGTGACGTCATATTTGTGAGCGTACTCCACTACTTTTTTCGTCAGAGCCACGTTTTCCTCGTAAGGAAGGGCAGAACCGTCGATCATCACGGAAGAGAACCCCATCTCGATACAAGAAACGCACAACTCGTAAGTATCGCCATGGTCAAGGTGAAGACAGATAGGAATATTGCATCCTAATTCTTTAGCGTACTCTACTGCTCCTTGTGCCATGTAGCGCAAAATCGTTTGGTTCGCGTATTTACGCGCACCGCTTGATACTTGTAAGATAACGGGCGATTTTGTTTCCACGCAAGCAGCAACGATCGCTTGCATTTGCTCCATGTTATTGAAATTGAAAGCGGGAATAGCGTATTTACCTTCCATTGCCTTCTTGAACATTTCTCTGGAATTAACCAGTCCTAAGTCTTTGTAATTAACCATAGCTGATATGTTGTTTATATTTCGTGCACCAAAGTTATATATTAAAAGCCGACTTTCACAAGGAAACGAGAGAAAAATTTCAAACGTTTGCGTAGTTTGGAAATTCATGGAATTTCCAAGTTGCAACTTGAACTCAAACGGGCAGAAAAAATAGAGCGGTTTACCACTCTATTTCTTGCAGTCCATTTGAGTTCAAATAAGCATTAGCTTGACTGAACTGGTGATTGCCGAACCAGCCACCCCGGTTTGCCGACAGAGGCGAGGGATGGACGGATTTCAATACCAGATGACGGTTGGTGTCGATGAAAGCCCCTTTACGTTGGGCGTATGATCCCCAAAGGAAGAACACGAGGTTGTCTTTCCGTTCCGCTATGGCTCGGATCACGGCGTCCGTGAATGTTTCCCATCCTTTGTTTTGGTGAGAACCTGCCTGATGTGCCCTCACGGTCAGCGTGGCGTTGAGCAGGAGTACACCCTGTTCTGCCCAGCGTTCCAAGTTTCCAGAGCTGGGGATGGGTGTCCCCAAATCATTATGAATCTCTTTGAAAATGTTCTGCAAGGAGGGTGGTTGTTCTATGCCTTCTGGAACAGAGAAACAAAGCCCGTGTGCCTGTCCGGGACCATGGTAAGGGTCTTGCCCTAAAATGACAACCTTTGTCCGATCGGCTGGACAATGGTCGAATGCGTTAAAAATAAGTTTTCCGGGAGGATAGATTCTCGTGGTACTGTATTCTTGTTTCACGAATTGGATTAACTCGGAAAAATAAGGTTTCTCGAATTCATCTTTTAGTAATTCTTTCCACGAGGGCTCGATTTTCACGTCAACCATAACTATTTAATTTTAGATTTATGGATTTCGTGATTGCCGATTCGATGACTCTGTGATTGATTTAATCACGAAATCGGCAATCATTAAATCACAGAATTAATAAGTTTTTATCTCGAACAACTTCGGCCAGTGTTTCCCGGTAACGTAAATCGTGCCCTTCTTTTCGTTGTACGCGATACCATTCAACACGTCGTCATTTTCGTCCAATTTGGCTTTCTCCGCGGGAGTCAGCATATTCGGTAACAGTAGTTCCTGTACGACTTCTCCGGTTTCCGGGTCGATAACCACGATGCGATCCGTGAGCCATTCGTTAGCCCAAATGTAACCGTTGATGTATTCCAATTCGTTAAGGTTGGTTACCGGACCATTGTTGTCATATACCTCGACATTCTTTACGACGGAGAATAATTCCGGGTCGAGATGGTACAGGCGATGCGTCCCGTCGCTCATGACAAGTTTGTCCCCCATGGTGGTGAGTCCCCAGCCTTCTCGCATGGAGTAGTCGAACGTGTTCTGCAACGTGAAGGTTGCCAGATCATACACGAATGCTTTTTGGGATGTCCACGTGAGCTGGTAGATTTTATCCTTGTACACGGTGATCCCTTCCCCGAAATAACGGCTGTCCAAGCTTAATGAAGCCAGCGTTTTATTGTTTTCCAGGTCGATTTTGCGCAACGTGGACTGACCTTTTATCCCAGTGCCCTCGTAGATAATTCCATCAATGTAGACCAAGCCTTGTGTGGAAGCATCCGTCGCATGGTTATACGTTTTGATTAACTTGTAATTCAACCTTTTCGGGGCTTTCTCCGGTTTTACGATAAATGATTGAGTGGCAACTCCTTGCTTGTTATCCGGGTGGAAGGCAATTACTTTCAACGTGTTCGTGCCGCATTTTTCCCGGGGGATTTTGAATACATATTTTTTTGTGACGCTGTCGAGTGTGGCAATCTTTCTTTGATTAAAGAAAAGGTGTGCCGAGTCGATCGGGTAGCGCTTGTTATTGGCGTACAGGATTTCTAATTCCTGGTCGAAACGACAAGTATCTCCTTTCATGGGATAGACAAACTGTACGCTTTTCACGTATTTAGGTCCGGTGCCGCGGGAGGCTTCCGTGTTGCCTGTAACCGCTGTACCCTCCGTGCTTTTGGCTTTATTCGCACCTTGACAAGCTGTGATTAAAATAATACTGAATAATATGTATTGGTAGCAAGAGGTCATAATCATTGTGTTATTCTAGTTCCCATTCGTAACCGTCCTTCGTGTCCTTGATCTGGATTCCGGCATTTTTCAATTCATCCCTGATTTTGTCCGAGGTTGCCCAATCTTTATTTGCCCGTGCTGCTTTCCTGACATTCATCATGGCGTCAATTACTTTACCGAGGGCTTGATTGCTGGCACTGGCATCTTGTTCTCCCTTTAATCCCAAAATGTCGAACGCGAAGCTATCGAACAATTCGGTTAAGATCTCTAAGTTTTCTGCATCTATTTTTTCACTTCCGGCGGCAATGGAGTTGATCATGCGAACGCCGTCGAACAGATGCGCTATTAAAATAGGGGTGTTCAAATCGTCGTTCATAGCCTCGAAGCAATTGTCCCGTAGAGTTTTTACATCCACGGTATTTTCGTTTGATGCTTTCAGTTTATGCAACTGCACGATGGCTGACATCAAGCGCTCGTAGCCTTTCTCTGCCGCTTTCAACGCTTCATTCGAGAAATCCAGCGGGCTGCGGTAATGGGCTTGAAGGATAAAGAAACGAACGGTCATCGGTGAATAGGCTTGTTCGAGCACGTCGTTGTCCCCGGCGAAAAGTTGATCCAGGGTGATGAAGTTCCCGAGCGATTTGCCCATCTTCTGCCCGTTGATCGTTACCATGTTGTTGTGCATCCAGTATTTCACAGCCGGGTGTCCTTGTGCCGCAGTGCTTTGGGCAATCTCGCACTCGTGATGCGGGAATTGCAGGTCGAGTCCGCCGCCGTGGATGTCAAACGTGTCACCGAGATATTTCTGGCTCATGCAGGAACATTCAAGATGCCAACCCGGAAAGCCTGCCCCCCACGGTGAAGGCCAGCGCATGATGTGTTCCGGTGTCGCTTTTTTCCATAAAGCGAAGTCCATGGAATTCCGCTTTTCGTCTTGCCCGCTGAGTTGGCGGGTATTTACCAGCAACTCGTCGATCTTCCGTCCGGAAAGAATCCCGTAATGGTATTTTTTATTGTAACGTTCCACGTCGAAATAGATATTTCCTTCGCTCTCGTAAGCGTATCCGTTGTCGATCAGTGTTTTGATCATTTCCTGTTGCTCGATGATGTGTCCCGAGGCGTGAGGTTCTATGCTGGGGGAGAGCGTGTTCAGTTGCTCCATATTTTTGTGGTAACGATTCGTGTATAATTGCACGACTTCCATGGGCTCCAGTTGTTCCAGTTTTGCTTTCTTTGCGACCTTGTCTTCTCCGTCATCCCCATCATTCACAAGGTGTCCCACGTCCGTGATATTGCGCACGTATCTTACTTTGTATCCCATGTATTTGAGATAACGAAACAACAAGTCGAACGTGATCGCTGGGCGTGCATGTCCCAAATGGGCGTCCCCGTACACGGTGGGTCCACAAACATATAATCCCACGAACGGGGGATTTAGCGGTTCAAATAACTCCTTTTTCCGGCTTAACGTGTTGTATATCGTTAACTTGTTTTCCATAATACTAAACTGCTTTATTGATATGATTCAACAAAAGTATGAATTTTATCATTGAAAATTGAAAATTGAAAATTGAAAATGAAGAAAATCACGAATTATTGCCCGATTTCTATCTTTTCCCCTTCTGTTCGCTAGCGGTGTTTTATCCTTTCCCTACCTTATGAAGGTTATATGAACGAATCAATATCGTTGCATATTCGCATCCCGTCGATTATGCTACGTTTATGCTTCGTTCATGCTTCGATGGTGAGGTAGGGAAAGGGTAGGCTTCGTGTAGCCCAAGTATTATTGAGGTTTATATTTCAATGCTTCCGGAATGGCGGCTTTTAGTTTCGCTATACGATTCTGGTCGGCAGGGTGGGTGGAGAGGAACTCGGCAGGTTTGCTTCCTCCCGAATGTGCCATTCTACTCCAGAATGCCACGGCTTCGTTGGGATCATAGCCCGCCATTGTCATGAAGATCAAACCCAAACGATCTGCCTCGTACTCGTGTTTCCGGGAGAAAGGCAGGGTGACTCCTAAATTTGTACCCATGCCGATCGCCGCGGAAAGCAGGGCTTTGCGTGTATCGGATTGGTTGTGCCCGAGGATTTCCGTTGCGGCGGCTTGCCCGTATTGAAGTAGGGTTTGCTGGCTCATGCGCTCATTGCTGTGGTGCGCCACGGCGTGGGCTATCTCATGCCCCATAACGACAGCGATACCAGCGTTATTCTGGCAGTAGGGAAGGATGCCCTCGTAGAATACAACTTTCCCGCCCGGCATACACCATGCGTTCGGTTCGTTGCTGGCGACGAGGTTAAATTCCCATTGAAAGTTTGCGATCTGGTCTTGCATTCCGTTGGAGGCAAGGTATTGTTCTACGGCTTTTGAGATGCGGGCTCCCACGTCTTTGATTCGTTTTTTGTTTGCCTCGTCCGTGGACAGCTTGTTTTCTTTCAAAAAGCTGCTATATGATGTCAGACTCATGGATACCATTTCGTTTTCTGGGAAAAGGATCAGCTGGCGGCGTCCCGTGATCGGTACGGTGGCACATTGTGCGAAAAACAACAATATAATTATTGGTAAAGCAATACGTGAAATCCGTGTTTTCATATTCCTGTAATAAATCTTGTATGTTTATTATTTTGTGTGCTAAAATACTATACGAATTTGAGAATTGCAATGTTTTAGTAGGTTTCGTGGCGGATGCCGTGAAATGGGTGAGGGTAGAGTAAAATTTTTGATGAGAATCGTGGGAAGGTGTTAATATTATGGTATTAATTCCTATTTTTGTCCGAGGTAACTTTATGTTTCACGAAATTGAGGTTATGACAATAGACTCGGCAGAGATTCTCAGGGCTGTAAATGAAAAAGATGTATCGGGATGGAAGTGTATTTATACGGCTTACTATACGGCTTTGTGTGTTTATGCCAATAGGCTGATTAATGATGTTCACGGGGCGGAAGATTTGGTTCAGGAGGTGTTGTGTAACGTGTGGAAGTCGGATAGCAAGTTCGAGAACGTGAATAATTTCACGTATTATCTGTATCGGGCGGTTTACAATCAGGCGATGATGGAAATTCGCAGTAAAGGGTATCGGGAACGTTATGCTCGACAGGTGATACAAGATTCGGAGGGGTTTTCGGATGAGGTTTTTGTGGAAACGGTTCGGGAGGAGCTGACAAGACATTTATATCGTTATATTGATGAGTTACCTAACGAACAACGTCAGATTATTTTATTGAGTATTAAAGGGTATACCGGAAAAGAGATTGCGGACGAATTGGGGATTGCGATAAGTACAGTAAAGACGCAAAAGAATAGGAGTTTTAAATATTTGAGAGAAAAACTTAAAAATACGGTATTGTTTTTTCTGATTAGTTGTTTTTGGTAATGGGATCATAAAGAGAGTGTTCGTTGGCTTATTTTTTCCATTTTCGTTAAAATATTATTTTTCTTGTCATACCAAATTTGGTTTCGTGCATCTTGATATAAAAATAATGCACGAAAATGGACCAGAATTTTAAACGGTTTGTAGATTTATTCAGGAAAGCTCTTTCCGGGTCGCTGACGAAAGATGAACAAGAGGAATTTGATGTCTTGTTGCAAGATCCGGTGATACATGAGGTTTATCTGGAAATGCAGGATGCGGATTATTTAGCGGAAAGGTTGGCTCCTTATTTACTGTTTCCTTCGGAGAAGGCTTATCGAAAATTTGAACATCGCTTCGGGAAAAAATATGTTGCACGCAGATTATTTACGCGTTGGTCGGTTGCTGCCACGATACTTATTTTGATCGGTGTTGCTGTCGGGGTTCAGTCAACTCGTGAAAAGGAGATGCAGAAAATCGAAATCCCGGGGAATACAATTATTTCTCCCGGGATACCGCAGGCGCAGTTGAAACTGGCGGATGGTCGGAAGATTGCGGTTACGCATGTAAACGAAGGGAAAATCAATGAACAGGGAGGGACGCTCATTCAATTTGAAGAAGGGAAGTTGACTTATCATCATGCGGGACAAACAGCGTCGACTATCGTGTATAACGAGTTATCTGTGCCTCTTGGTGGAGAATGTTATGTCGTGCTGGAAGATGGTTCCAAGGTATGGATTAATGCCGGGAGTGTGCTGAAGTACCCAACTTGTTTCGGCGATACGATTCGGGAAATTTATTTAGAGGGAGAGGCTTATTTTGAAATAGAAAAGAATACCCGTCCTTTTGTGGTACATTCGGGGTTAGGTGACGTGAGAGTGTTAGGGACAGCTTTTGGAATCACTGCATACCCCGAGGAAAATATGTTGACCACGCTTGTAAGCGGGGAAGTTGCTTTTGAACAAAATCAGCGGGAGTCCTTGACGATAACACCGGGAGAGCAGATTGTGGCTTACCTGTCGGGTAAGATTGAGCGGAAGACGGTGGAACCGGAAGAGTACGTGGGATGGAAAAGCGGTATATATGTTTTTAAAGATCGAAAGCTGGAAGAGATCATGTTGAATTTGGAGAGATGGTATAATGTAAAAGTTTTTTATCAATCCCAACAAATGAAAGACGTGCGTTTCACGGGTAACGTGGAACGATATAATACGATCAACGCTTTTATGCAAATTTTGGAAGGAACAGGAGATGTGAAATATAGGATAAACGGTAATACGGTTATCTTGTATCAATAAAAAAACACGGATACCAGACCTAGGAAATTTGTTATCCGTGTTATAAATTTATTACTAACTAATACTTTACAAAGCTATGAAAAAAAAGCTATTGCCGAGGTTAAGATGCTTTATCAAGTGTAAAAAAAAGATCTTATTGATGATGAAATTGAATGTAGTCTTTTTGTTCTTGTTTAGTTTAAACATTTTTGCAGATGTTCAAGCTCAGGACAAGGTGTCATTAAAGCTGGAAAATGCGACGCTCGAGGAGTTTATTAATGCCGTGAAAAAGCAGGCAGGTGTTCGGTTTCTTTATAACTCCGGGGTGGTGCAAAACTCGGGGACGTTGTCAATAGAGGTGAAGGATGAATTGATAGCTTCCGTGCTGGAGAAAGTGTTGCCGACATTCTCGCTGGAATACAAGATTATCAACAACGTGATCGTGTTGAAACGCAAAGGAGAAGCGGGATGGATGACCGAGGAGGAGAAAGAAGTGATCAAGGGGAAAGTCGTTGACACGAAAGGAACACCGATCCCCGGGGTTACGGTTTTGTTGAAAGGTACGACATGGGGAACGTCGACGAATGAGGAGGGCGTGTTTTCACTGGAATTTAAGGGGAAGGTCGATACCTTGATTGTGTCGTTTATCGGAATGAAAACCCGGTACGTGAAATTGGAGAAGGGGAAAAAAGAGTATTCTATCATCATGGAAGAGGATGTGCAGATGATGGATGAAGTCGTGGTTACCACCGGATACCAGCGGTTTAGCAAGCGGGAATTGGCTAGTTCTATCGTCACTTTGAAGGCTGAAGATGTGGTGGTTGCCGGGGCAATGACAATAGACCAGATGTTGCAGGGAAAGGTGCCGGGAATGTCGGTTACTTTAACTTCCGGAGAACCGAGTGCTACCCCGAAGATCCGTATCCGCGGTACTTCCACGATAGCCGGAAATAAAGCTCCGGTTTGGGTTATTGACGGGGTGCCTCAAGAAAACCCTTTGCCTTTTAATGCTTCCGATATAAACGGTCCTGACGCAGAGTACCTGATTGGTAATGGTGTTGCCGGGTTGAACCCGCAGGATATCGAGTCGATCAATGTCCTTAAGGATGCTTCCGCGACGGCAATTTACGGGGTAAAGGCTGCCAACGGGGTCATCGTGATTACCACGAAGAGAGGGAAGAAGGGAAAGCCGATGGTGGCTTTTAATTCTAATTTCTCCGTGAACCAACGTCCTTCTTACAGGCGGCTGAATCTGATGAACTCTCAGGAACGGGTAAAGTTGTCTCAGGAGATTATCGAACATGGGTTACGTTATAAGCGAATGCCGAAAAGGATTGGTTACGAGGGGATTGTCATGGATTTGTATGACAAGAAAATTACCCCGCAGGAATTCGAGAAGCAAGCTCGGGTGCTGGAAAAGAGAAATACGGATTGGTTTGATATTCTTTTCCGCAATTCTTTGTATCAGGATTATAGCTTGAGCGTGTCGGGAGGCGGAGATCATAATAGTTACTATATTTCCTTGGGTTATAATAATAGCCGGGGTGCGGCAATCGGTTCCGACAGCGAGAGGTACACGGCAATGTTGAAAATATTGAATGATATTACGCCTTGGTTACGAGCTTCTTTCAAGATCAGTGGTTCTATATCGGATAATAAGGGTTTCTACCAGGTGAATCCGCAAGATTATGCTTACCACACTTCACGGGTGATTCCTTTGTATGACGAGGAGGGAGATTTGTTTTTCTATAATAAAGGGGGAACCACGGATAGACCGGAGTCGTTCAACGTGCTGAATGAATTGAACGAGACCGGATCGAAGGGGCATACGGAAGAATTCGGTTTGCAGTTGAATCTGGATGTTGATTTGTACAGGGGATTGAAATATCGGGGATTGTTCTCGTATGCCACTTCAAATGCCCGCACGGAGAATCATGCAACAGAGCGATCTTATTATATCGCCCATATTCGTGGGTCGGATTTAGGTTTCTATCCTCCTTTTAGTGATGATGAGAATAAATCCAAATTGCCTTATGGTGGAGAACTTTCATACGGGCACACGAACAATCACACGATGTTGTTTCAAAACGGATTGGAATATAATCGGGTGTTTAATGATAAACATTCGTTACGGGGGTTGTTTATTCAAGAGATATCGATTAAAAATTATAAAGGTCATTCTGCGAGGGCTTACGGTTATGATAATGAAGGGGGAGAGCGGGTTACATGGCCGAATCTGGACAACGAGAGGGTGAGGGATTTTATTCAAAGTAGCGCTTACACGAATATTACCGACCGGGAAACCAGAATCGTTTCTTTTATCGGTTCGGTGGATTATTCTTACGAGAATCGTTATATCCTCAATGCGAATATCCGTTCGGACGGTTCGAACAAGTTCGGAACGAACCCGAAATATCGTTTTCTGCCAGTATGGTCTGTTTCCGGAAAGTGGAATATTAACCGGGAGAATTTTTTGAAGGATATAGATTGGTTGACTCACTTGGCTTTGAAAGCGTCCTATGGTATCCAGGGAAATATTAATGATGATTCTTCACCGGATTTGATCGTGAGATTGGAGGGGCGGCATGAAGTGTCGCAATTGAAATATTCTACCTTACAGCAATTGCCTAATCCTGACCTTAGGTGGGAGAAAACGAAATCCGTGAACGTGGGCTTGGAGTTCGAGTTCCTTGACCGATTTTCCGGGGTGGTGGAGTATTACAACAAGAGGAGTAAAGATTTGATTATGAATAAAGAGGTGTCTATGGCAACGGGGCGCAATTACGTGAAGATTAATTCCGGTACCATGGATAACAAGGGTATCGAGGGTATGGTGTCCTGCGATATTATCCAGAATAAAACTTGGAAATGGAATGTACGTTTAAATGCAGCCTATAATGAGAACAAGATTATAAAATCGCAATTACCGGAGTCTACTTCCGACGAGTTGGCGAAAGACATGATTAAGGGGAATATTACGACGGAAGGAACTGCGGTAGGGACTTTTTATTCTTTGGATTTCGTGCGGTTGAGCGAGACAAACGGATACCCCCTGTTCCGGGATAAGGAGGGCAATGAGGCGTATGATATTGATTACACGACGGCTGCCCTGGTGAAAAGCGGGAATTTTAACCCGAACGTGACCGGAGGTTTTGATACTTATTTGACATATAAAGGTCTTAGCCTGTCTATCGGTTTGTCATTCGGGTTGGGAGGAAAAAGCCGTTTGCCGGCTTTGTATGGAGAGATGAGAGCCGTGTTTGACCCGGTGGAGAATGTGACCACGGAAGTTGCCCGGAGATGGAAACAGCCGGGGGACGAGGCGAGGACTAAAATACCGGCTTTGTATGATGAAAGGATATCGGAAGGGTATAGTTTTCAGACCTATTACGATCAGACGGATATACGGGTAGCCAAAACGGACTTTTTGCGATTGCGTTTGATTTCTTTGAGTTATGCGGTTCCCTCTCATATTGTGAATCGGATTTATCTGAAAGGGCTTACGGTTCGTTTCCAGGCTAATAATGTGGCTGTTTGGGCTCCTAAGGCTTGGCATAATCTTGATCCGGAAACGCCTTCCGCAAATATACCTGTACTTCCTAATTATAGCTTCGGCTTGAATTTAACTTTTTAACGTGTAGTGCTATGAGAAAGATTATTATATTTTTAGGAGTTGTTTTATCTGTTTTGTTCGTGAGTTGCGACCGATTTCTTGAGCATTCGGATAAAGACTTGATTATTCCGGAAACCGCAGAGCAATACCGGCAATTACTTATCGGGGAGGGGTATCCTCATGCTTTCCAGACAGACGTGGCATACATGAAGTTGATGGATGATGACATTGAAATCTGGTACGGGAGTAAGGATAAGGAGCAAACTTCGGACGTGCAGGCTATGAAGGGTGTCTTTACTTGGCAGAGAGATCTCGAGGAGGAGATGAATAGCATGGACGGAGCCTATCCGGCAAGGTATAAGAATATTTTGGGATGTAATTTGATTATTAATGACAGGGAGAGGATTGAGGGGCACGAGGAAGATGTGAATCTGCTTGTCGCCCAAGCCTTGACCTTGAGGGCTTACAATTATTTCTGTCTGGTCAATTGGTATGCGAAGCCTTATGACAAATCTACTGCGGATTCCGATCCGGGGGTATGTGTCTGGTTGGATACGAAGCCTTCTATGGAACGGTTGTACCGGGAGAGCGTTGCGAAGGTTTACGAATTGATCCATGACGATATTACGCAGGCATTGGAGTTGTTCAAGAATGCGTCGGTTCCGGATAATAAATTCGAGATCACTCGTGAAGCGGCTTTGCTTTTGGCTTCTCGGGTGGCGTTGTACCAGGAAAATTGGGTGGACGTGAAGAAGTATGGGGAACAGGTGTTGAACGTGGTGCCGTCATTGTATGATTTGAAAGGCGGTGAAATTACGTTTGGCGAGACCTCTTTTTCTTTTATCGATCCGTTAAAGAATCCGGAGATACTTTTCAATTTCGGAGATCTCAGAACTTCATATAAGTATATATATAGTATAAAGGGAAATACTGCCGGACCGTTCTTTCAGGTATCCCGTTTTTCGGATGATGCTTTGTTGAAATTGTTTGATATGGATAACGATTTGAGGATGAAAGCATTTTTTGGCGAGGAAGGCTACCAGTACGAGCCGATTAAGTTTTCAAGATCGCCTTCTTCCGGCACGGGTGAAGCGTGGCGCGTGGCAGAGGTCTATTTGAATCTGGCGGAAGCTTATGTCCGGGATGAGAACGAACCGGATTTGGGACGAGCCGTGGAATTGATAAATGAGATCAGAAAGAATCGAATCGTGGGTTATCAGGATGTGCGGGCTGAAGATTATGATGTAACGACTTTTTTGCCTGTGATTTATGAAGAGCGACGGAAAGAATTGTGCTTCGAAGAAACTCATCGTTGGTGGGATCTTCGGCGGCAGGGGATGCCCGAGTTGAAACATGTGTTGATTAGCAGGGGCGGGGTGGAAGAAACGTTCATGTTGGAGTGCGGAGATATGGGGTATGTTTTAGAGATTCCCCGGAAAGAGCGAGAATATAATACGGCGATGGAACTGAATCGCCGTCCTGAAAGAAGATCGGTAGAAACAAATATTGAATAGTTATGAGGAAGATTATATATTTAGTTATTTGCATGTTTGCCGTGCAAGCTTGTTCGGAAGACAGTATTACTCCCGAACTGGATTTCGACGTGAACCCGGAACTTTCCACGTCCACGTCGTTGGATAAGAAAATATCGGATTTTTACCGGAAGTACGATACGTATATTGTTTATAATTATTCGAAAGAGGATATTAATTGGAACTGGGATTCGTATCGCCATTACGTGTATTCTTTCCCGGAGAATGCTGAATATGCGGAGAAGTTGCTGGATTTTATAGAAACGAAGTTTTTAAGCGGTTTTGCGGATGATATCTTGAAAAAATATCTTCCTTACCGTATCTATCTGGCAGATACATTGTGGGAAACAAGTAGTAAGAAAACACAGCGTTATGCTTTGGAGGGGGTAAATTATTTTGTTTTCGGTGGCGCAAGTGAGAAAAATTTCCCGGCGGAAAAGAATCAAAGAGCTGCCGTGCAGGAGTGGCATGAATGTTTTGCCAGTAGTTTGATCGCTAAGACGACAGAAACTCCGGAGAAGTTTTGGTCTGTGAGTACTTATTTGCGGGAAGCTATTAGAACCGATCAAGAAATGTATGAACGCGGTTACGTTTGGCGAAATCGTATTTTGCCTCCCTCAAAAGAAGAAGATTTCTTTAAATGGGTGGCATGGTTTGGCGGAACGACGAAGGAAGCGGCAATGGAACTATGCAATCAGTATCCTCTTATGAAGAAAAAGTACGCTTATCTTGTAGAGTATTATAAAGAAACTTTTGATATCGATCTGGAAGGAATACATTGGAAAGAATGATTTTTTTCACAATAGTGTAAAAAAGCCCCCGAAATCTTTATTTAAAGTTCTCGGGGACTTTTGGTTGTTTCCTATTTATTTATAGTTCTGCCAATTGCTGTTCGATCGCCTTGATTTTAGCTTCGGCATCGGCTTGTTTTTTGCGTTCGTTCTCGATGACTTGTGCGGGAGCGCCGCTCATGAATTTCTCGTTACTTAGTTTTTTCATAACGGAGTTCAGAAAGCCTTGAGCGTAAGCTAGGTCTGCCTCGAGTTTGACTCTCTTTTCTTCGGTGTTGACTTCACCCACGGCGGGGATAAAGTATTCTACCGTGTTGCTGATAAAGCTCCAGGCTCCTTTTACGGTGTCGTCTACCATCTCAATATCGCTGATGTTACCCATTTTGCTGATTACGGATTCAAAGCGTAACGGGTAACGGTCATTGTTTTTTATTCTAAACGAGATTGCATCTTTGAAGGCAACATTGTTTTGTTTCCGAATCGTACGGATTCCAGCGATAACTTCTTTGGTGTTTTCAAATTCACTCAGGAAATTCTCGTCATAATTGCCGGGTTGAGGTTGCACGGAAACCATGATACTTTCGCCATCTTTCCGTTCACGTAGGTTCTGCCAGATCTCTTCCGTGATAAACGGCATGAAGGGATGGAGCAATTGCAGCATTTCTTCAAAGAGATAAATCGTTTTCTCGTAAGTAGTCCGGTCGATGGGTTGCTCGAACCCAGGCTTGATGATCTCTAACAGCCAGGATGAGAACTCGTCGCGGAATCCGGTGTACACGGTCATGAGTGCTTCCGACAAACGGTATTGGTCGAACTGGTTGTTCAACGTTTCCTTGCTCTTGTTGAGATATTGCTCAAACCATTCGAGTGCTAGTTTGGAATGTTGCGGTTGTTCGATGTCTGCCACTTGCCAGTTACTTACCAAGCGGAAAGCATTCCATATTTTGGTCGTGAAATTGCGTCCCTGTTCCGGCAGGCTTTCGTCGAATAACAAGTCGCCTCCCGCGGGAGCACACAATAGCATTCCTACACGCACGCCGTCTGCACCATACTGGTTGATGAGGTCGATCGGGTCGGGTGAATTCCCAAGGGATTTGGACATTTTGCGATGTAATTTATCGCGCACGATACCCGTCAGGTAAAGATTCTCGAAGGGTTTTTCGTGCCTGTATTCGTAACCAGCCATAATCATGCGTGCCATCCAAAAGAAAAGGATATCCGGTCCCGAAACCAAGTCGGTTGTCGGGTAATAGTAGTTAATATCCTCGTTGTCCGGTTCCAAAATACCATTGAACACGGAGATTGGCCATAACCAGGAGGAGAACCAAGTATCGAGACAATCTTCATCCTGGCGCAATTGATCTGCAGTGATGTCTTTACCGAATTTTTCTTTTACTTGCTTAACAGCTTCTTCTTTATTGTTGGCTACGACATAATCATTGCTATTCGGAAGGTAGAATACTGGAATTTGGTGTCCCCACCACAATTGACGGCTGATGCACCAGTCTTTCACGTTCTCCATCCAGTAGCGATAGGTGTTCTTGAATTTTGGCGGAGTCAGGCGGATGGCGTCGTTCATCACGGCATCCAATGCCGGTTTTGCCAAATCTTTCATCTTCAGGAACCACTGCATGGAGAGCTTCGGTTCGATCACCACGTTGGTGCGTTCCGAGTAGCCTACTTTATTGTTGTAATCCTCGATCTTTACCAGATTGCCCGCTTGTTCCAGTGCCGGGATGATTTCTTCACGAACGACAAAACGGTCTTTGCCTACAAAAAGTTGGGCATTCTCGTTTAATGTACCATCGTCATTAAATATGTCGATAGATTCAAGATGATGTTTGAATCCGATTTCATAGTCGTTAATATCATGTGCTGGCGTGATTTTCAACGCTCCGGTTCCGAATTCCATGTCCACGTATTCGTCCTGAATGATCGGGATAACCCGGTTTACAAGCGGAACGATGCATTTTTTGCCTGCCAGATGGCGGAAACGTTCATCGTTAGGGTTCACGCACACGGCGCTATCCCCGAGGATGGTTTCCGGTCGGGTGGTGGCGATGGTAATATACTCGTCGTTAGAGCCTTCTATTTTGTAACGAAGGTAATACAGCTTGCTGTGTTCTTCCTTATAGATTACTTCTTCATCGGATACGGCTGTTTTGGCAGCCGGGTCCCAGTTTACCATGCGGATACCCCGGTAGATCAATCCTTTGTTGTAAAGGTCGACAAATACTCGGATCACGCTTTCTGAACGGATTTCGTCCATGGTGAAGCATGTTCTGTCCCAATCGCAGGATGCCCCGAGACGTTTCAACTGTTCAAGGATGATTCCCCCGTGTTTTTCTGTCCATGCCCAAGCATGTTTCAGAAACTCTTCCCGAGTGAGATCCCGTTTCTCGATGCCTTCGCTTTTCAGTTTGGCAACCACTTTGGCTTCCGTGGCGATAGAGGCGTGGTCGGTTCCGGGAACCCAACAAGCATTCTTTCCTTGCAAGCGAGCCCGTCTGACGAGTACATCCTGTATCGTGTTGTTCAACATATGTCCCATGTGCAGGACTCCCGTGACGTTAGGCGGGGGAATAACAATACAATACGGAGTTCTCTTTTTATCAACCACAGAATGGAAAAAACGATGTTCCATCCAGTATTGATACCATTTCTCTTCGCTCTTTTGCGGATCGTAGTTTGTTGGAATCATTTTGAGTAAAATTAAAATTTTAGATTCTAAAAAGGCTGCTTGATGAGCAGCCTTGTTTTTATTCTTCTGATTTTCTAATCCTTCTTCCTTTTTTCTTTTGTGCATCAAGAAGGGCGTCAAGGTCTGCTTTTTGTTGCGAGCCGTCGTAGTCACAGATATATTTATCGATGAGGATACGACCACAGTATTCACAGACGATGATTTTTTTCCGGGAACGAATATCCAGTTGTCTTTGTGGCGGAATCTTGTTGAAACATCCACCGCAAGCGTCACGATCCACGGTTACAACGGCAAGACCGTTGCGGGCGTTGGAACGGATACGGCGATAAGCTGTCAACAGACGATCATCGATCGTGGCAGCCAATTCTTCCGACTTTACTTTCAGGGCTTCTTCGTCTTTGTGAGTTTCGTTGACAATGTCGTTCAACTCACCTTTTTTGGCTTCAAGGTCAGAAACTTTCTCTTCATAACGTTTCTTGGATTCCTCCATGAGAGTCTCTTTTTCTGTTTTAGCCTTTGTCGCTTCCCGGATTCTTTTTTCTTGTAATTCGATTTCGAGTTTTTGAAACTCGATTTCCTTGCTTAACGCATCGTATTCACGGTTGTTACGCACGTTGTCAAGTTGTTCGCTATATTTTTTTATAGACTCTTCCGCTTTCTTGATTTCTTGCTTCCTCGTGGAGGTTGTTTTATCAAGTTCGCTTAGTTCAGCCTTCAAGTTTTCGATACGTGTTTCTAGCCCCGCGATCTCATCCTCAAGGTCTTGAACTTCCAAAGGCAATTCTCCTCGAAGAGTCTTGATTTTGTCGATCTCGGTGTCAATTCGTTGTAATTCATACAGGTTCTGCAGTTTCTCTTCAACTGTCAGTTCTTGCATTTTCTCATTGTTATTCGTCACCATATATTATAAGTACTTAATCGGATTTGTATTTATCTCTGAAAACTGAACCGCAAAGGTAGATATTTTTTTTGTAAGTATCTCATAAAATATCTCTTTTGTGAATTGTTCGCTTTCATAATGTCCTATGTCTGCTATCATAATACGGTTTTCCGTGAGGAAAAAATCGTGGTATTTGAAATCGCCGGAGATGTAAATATCCGCGGAATTTGCCAATGCCCGGTAGAAAAAGGAAGCTCCTGCTCCCCCACAGACGGCAACCCTGCGAATCGTCGACATATGAGGCTGCGTATAGCGTAACCGGTCACAATGGAATACCTCTTTTACTTGTTGCAGGAATGTCATGCTTTCGATCGGAGTATCGAGTTCCCCTATAATGCCGAATCCATTGCCTTCCGATGGATCGCCTTCCGGTTGTAGAATTTGCCTGTTGTTCAGGTGAAGTTTGTCTGCCATGCGTCCGCTGACCCCGTTGGCAACGACGTCCATATTGGTGTGGGCGGCATAAATCGTGATGTCGTGTTTGATGGCAGAGATCACGCAACGTTCCACGTAAGTGGCGGGAGTGATGTGTTTCAGCCCGCTGAAAATAAGCGGATGGTGCGAGATGATTAAATTGTGCCCGTGGGCAATTGCCTCGTTCACTACTTCCTCCGTCACGTCGATGCATAGAAGTACGGAAGTTAATTCTCGCTCGGGATCCCCGCAAAGTAGTCCGGAATTGTCAAAACTCGCTTGGAATTTTAGTGGGGCATATTCTTCTATCAGCGAAATTATTTCTTTGATGTACATGGTCGGAGCTTATAAAATTATTACGGTAACTGGTTCTTGATGGACAGTAATTCTTCTTTTATGTTCTTCAAGTGTTTCACGACTTCGAAGTGAAGTTCCGTTTCTTCTTTACGATTCTTCAATTGTTGCTGTGCTCCTTTCAAAGTCATCCCTTTTTCTTTCACTAGGTGATAGATGAGGTGAAAGTTGTCGATATCCGCTTTTGTGAATTGGCGGTTCCCTTTCTTGTTTTTGTGAGGTTTGATTACATCAAATTCTTTTTCCCAAAACCGGATGAGGGAGGTATTGACTCCAAACATTTCGGCTACTTCCCCGATAGAGTAATACAGTTTTAATGATTCTTCTTCCACCATAATAATTGAAAATAAGTTAGTCCATGCTTTGTCCTGTGTTGTTTGCTATTTCTACCAATTTCTCGAACTCATCCGGGGTTAAGTCATTAAAGTAGAAATTAATCGGGTCTATGGGTTTGTCGTTTTTCCTAACTTCATAATGCAAGTGAGGCCCGGTGGAAAGACCTGTGTTACCGAGGTAACCGATAACGTCGCCTCGCTTGACTTTCTGTCCTTTCTTCACGAGTATTTTTTCCATGTGGGCATACATGGTTTTATAGCTGAAACCATGATCGATGATAACATGGCGACCGTATCCTTTATCGAATTGGCTTTCTGTAACCACTCCGTTGCCGGTGGCGTAAATTGGGGTTCCGATGGCTCCGGTGAAATCCATGCCGGCATGGAATTTCGGCGTTTTATATATGGGATGCATCCGGTAACCGAATGAAGAACTTACTTGATGTGTCGTTTTTTCTTTTAATGATACGGGCAAGATAGCCGGGATAGAGGCTAGCATTTCGATTTTGTTCTTGGCTAGGCTTTCGATAGCATCAAAAGATTTGCTTTGAACGAAAAGAGCTTTTGACAGTTCATCAATCTTTTTAGTTGTTCCGACGATGAGGTCTGCATTGTCAAGATGTTTTAAATGCTCGTATTGGTCGACACCTCCTGAACCGGCACGCCGGATGGAGGAAGGAATAGGTTCGGTTTCAAAGATAACCCTGTAAATATTGTCATCCCTTGCTTCCACATCTTTTAATATGTTGTCCAAATATTCGACTTTGTTGCTTAAAAGGCTGTATTGTGTAAGGACTTCTTCGTATTTGCGTTTTAGTTGTTTCTCTTTCGGGGAATCGATGAAAGCATACACGAGGTATAGCATTACGATTGCCAGCGAGAAACTAGAGAAGAATTTTTTGACCAACCGCCAGATTTTTTTCTTTAAAGTTGATTCTATTTTATCAAAAGATAATGTGTCCGAATTAAAATGATACCCTGCTTTCCGCATAGTTATTCAATAAAAAATAGTATTTGCGATGCAAAGTTAAAGAAATAATCTAAATTTGCAACTTGGAAAAACAGGTAATCGATATGATTACATGATATTTCCGTTTGAATGTGAGAAGAAACATTCGTTGTTTTACGTGGATTTACTAAATAGAGAATGTATGAAGTCGGCAGAGATCAGACAGAAATTTTTAGATTTTTTTGAGAAGAAATCACATACAATAGTACCTTCGGCACCGATGGTTATCAAGGGTGACCCAACCCTGATGTTTACAAATGCCGGAATGAATCAATTTAAAGATATTATACTAGGTAATGTTCGTCCGAAAGCGACCCGGGTGGCGGATTCGCAAAAGTGCCTGCGGGTGTCGGGAAAGCACAATGACCTGGAAGAAGTGGGGCATGATACCTATCATCACACGATGTTCGAGATGCTGGGGAACTGGTCTTTCGGTGATTATTTTAAGAAAGAGGCGATTGCTTATGCGTGGGAATTTCTGACCGGTGAAATGAAATTGGATAAAGACCGCTTGTATGCCACTGTTTTCGAGGGAAGCCAGGATGACCATTTGGATGCCGATAATGAGGCGTTGGAATATTGGTTGCAATATTTGCCTAAAGAGCAGATTCTGTATGGGAATAAGAAAGATAATTTCTGGGAAATGGGGGATATGGGACCTTGTGGCCCTTGTTCTGAAATACATATAGATTTGCGCCCGGAAGCAGAACGTAAAATAAAGTCGGGGCGTGATCTCGTGAATAAGGATAATCCTTTGGTAATTGAGATATGGAACCTTGTCTTTATGCAGTACAACCGGAAGGCGGACGGGAGTTTGGAGAATCTGCCGAGCCATCATGTGGATACGGGTATGGGATTTGAGCGGTTGTGTATGGCGGTACAAGGAAAAACGTCTAATTATGATACAGATGTATTTACTCCGATTATCGGGGAAATAGCCCGGTTGAGCGGAAAGGAATATGGCAAGGACAGTGCGGCAGACGTGGCAATGCGTGTGATTGCCGACCATTTACGTACGATAGCTTTCTCCATCACTGACGGACAATTGCCGTCGAACGTGAAAGCCGGATACGTGATTCGCCGTATCCTGCGTAGGGCTGTGCGTTATGCTTATACTTTCTTGGATCAGAAAGAAGCTTTTATGTATAAGCTGGTTCCGGTGTTGATCGAGGTCATGGGGCAACATTATCCCGAATTGATAGCACAAAAGGTGTTGATTGAACGGGTAATTCAGGAGGAAGAAAATGCTTTCTTGCGTACCCTGGATAAGGGTATCAAGTTATTGGATAAGATTATAGAAAAGACTAAGGCAGAAGATTATCTGACCGTGCCGGGTAACGTGGCTTTTGAATTGTACGATACTTATGGTTTCCCGTTGGACTTGACAGAATTAATCTTGAAAGAGAACGGATTGGTAGTGAACCGCCGGGAATTTAAGGCGGAGATGGAAGCCCAAAAGGAGCGTTCTCGTTCTGCTGCAGCAGTGAATACGGATGACTGGGTGGAATTGATCGCTGACGATACCCAAGAATTCGTGGGATACGATTACACGGAAACGGAAGTGCAGATCACTCGTTACCGGCGGGTGAGTGCGAAAGGAAAAACTTTCTATCAGGTGATATTTAATATTACTCCTTTCTATGGCGAGAGCGGGGGACAGGTTGGAGACCGGGGGTGGTTGATTTCCGAAACCGAGAAAATTGATATTTTAGACACGCAGAAAGAAAACGGGTTGACGATGCATCTCATGGATCGCTTGCCCGAGGATTTGACGCAGGTGTTCACGGCTAAGGTTGATTTGGATAAGCGAATTGCGACAGAAAATAACCATACATCGACTCACTTATTGCATTATGCTTTAAGAAAAGTCTTGGGAACTCACGTGGAGCAAAAGGGATCGTTCGTGAGCGATGAGTACTTGCGGTTTGACTTCTCGCATTTCCAAAAGGTGACGGATGAGGAATTGGAAAAAGTAGCCGCAATCGTGAACCAGGAGATTCGCAAGAACTATCCGCTGGAAGAAAATCGTGCAATTCCGATTGGTCAGGCAAAGAAAATGGGAGCGATGGCAATATTTGGAGAGAAGTATGGAGACCTGGTACGTGTGGTGAAATTTGGGGAATCTGTGGAATTGTGTGGAGGTACACATGCCCATGCCACAGGGCAAATCGGCTTCTTCAAGATTATTTCGGAAAGTTCCGTGTCTGCGGGAGTACGTCGTATCGAGGCGATCACTGCAGCTAAGGCTGAGAACTATATCTTAAATACGTTTAAGATGTTGAAGGAGATGGATAGTATGTTTAAGTCCAATCGCGGGATACTGGAAAATATTAAGGCGTTGATCGACGAGAATGAAGGGTTGAAGAAAGATGTAGAGAAGTTTACCAGTGAGAGTTTGAAGATATTGAAAGAAGGTTTGAAGAACGAAAAGCGGGTGATCCGGGACATTAACCTGATCGTTCGGACGGTTGGAATGGCTCCGGCAGCCGCGAAAGATATTGCTTTCCAATTGAAAGGAGAGTTGAATAATCTGATTCTTGTGCTGGGAGGCGTATTTAACGGGAAACCACACTTGACGGTGATGATTGCTGATGCGCTAGTGAAGGATTATGGTTTGCACGCCGGGCAGATCGTGAAGGATGCCGCGGTGGAAATGCGAGGTGGAGGAGGTGGTCAGCCATTCTTCGCTACAGCAGGCGGATCAGATCCGGATGGGGTGGCTCGGGCACTTGAAAGAGCCGAAAAATTAATTTTGGACAAAATTAATTAGAGTTTGGTATAAAATTTGTGCAAGGAATTCCGTATATAGATAAAATTTTATACATTTGTTTTGTGAAAAAAACACGTGAACTAATTTGAGTATTACAAATAAAATTAAGAAATCATTATGAAAAGAACATTAGGTCTGGTTGCTGTTGTTGCCTTGTCTGGGTTAATAACTGTTTCCTGTTCTTCCTTGAACAAGATGAAGAAACGCGCAGGAGAGATAACTTACTCCGTAACTCCGGAAACCTTAGTGGCTAAAGGTGGAATGGTTGATTTGAAAATCGACGTAACTTTCCCAGCCAATTATTTTAACAAGAAAGTTGCTTTGGAAGCGACTCCCGTGTTAAGATTTAAAGATGGTGGTGAGAAGGCTTATGAGATGAAAGCAATCCAAGGAGAAAAAGTACAAGGAAATGCTGAAGTTATCCCTTATGAAGCTGGAAAAACGATTACGTATGTAAGCCGTGTTCCGTTCGAGGATGCCATGAGGCTTTCTGATTTGGAGATTGATATCATCGGATCTAAAGGTGCTAAAGTGGTAGAATTTGACCCGAGAAAGATCGGTGACGGCGTGATCGCAACTGAAATGTTGGTAGTCAATGCTCCTGCAACCTCCATTGGTGCTGATAAATTTCAAAGAATCATCAAACAACAAGAAGAAGCTGCTATCTACTATTTGATTAATTCAGCTAATATCCGTTCAAAAGAAATGACTTCTGAAGAAATGAAGAAGTTAGAAGCTTATATCAAAGAGGCTGCTTCAAAAGAAAATATGAACTTGAACGGTATTGACGTTAGATCATATGCTTCTCCTGACGGTGCTTATGACTGGAATGATAAATTAGCTAACAAACGTGAAGCCGGTTCTTCTGATTTCTTGAAAAAACAGATGAAGAAAAGTAAAGTTGAGCAATACAAAGATGAGAATTTTTTCAAGAAATTTGTGGTTGCTGAAGACTGGGACGGATTCAAGAAAGCTATGGAAGCATCAAATATCCAAGACAAAGAATTGATCCTTCGCGTATTGGAAATGCATTCAGATCCTGAAGTAAGAGAAAGAGAAATCAAGAATATTGCTTCTGTATTTGCAGTAGTTGCCGATCAAATCCTTCCGAAATTGAGAAGATCTTTGTTCGTGGTTAACGCTGAATTGATTGGTAAATCAGACGACGAATTGAAAGCTTTGGCTAAATCTAGCCCTGCTGAATTGAACGTGGATGAATTACTTTATTCTGCTACATTGTTTGATAATAACAACGATAAGTTGGCTATCTATCAATCTTGCATGAAACAATTCCCAAGTGATTGGAGAGGTTTCAATGACGCAGGTATGATTCAATTCGAGATGGGTAACGTTGCAGAAGCTCAGGCTAACTTCAATAAAGCAAATTCTTTGTCAGCTAACAATCCTGTTGTTCAAAATAACCTGGGTGCTGTTGCTTTGAAGAATGGAGATTTGAAACAAGCTGAAGTTTATTTCGGTGCTGCTACTGGAGTAGGTCCTGAAGTGGATTACAACAAAGGTATCATCGCAATCAAGAGCGGAGATTACGCTGCAGCTGTAAATTATTTCG
Organism: Butyricimonas synergistica DSM 23225; assembly: GCF_000379665.1. Lineage (GTDB taxonomy): Bacteria > Bacteroidota > Bacteroidia > Bacteroidales > Marinifilaceae > Butyricimonas > Butyricimonas synergistica. The sequence continues at coordinate 163,689 of NZ_KB903371.1, forward strand.
GAAAATGCAATTGTGTGAATGCTGCTTTGGCAAACGTACTTGCTGGAAATAATAACGAGGCTTTGAAGAAATTGAACGCTGAAAACAAAGAATGCCCGATGTCTTATTACTTGAAAGCAGTTATTGGCGCTAGAACCAACGATGCTAATGCGGTAATGAGTAATTTGAGAAAAGCATGTTCTTTGGATGCTTCATTCAAACAATTGGCTGCTACCGATATGGAGTTTGCTAAATATTTTGAAAACAATGATTTTACTGCAATTGTAAAATAAGTTATTGTTAATATATGTAAAATGGCGACCCTGAGGTCGCCTTTTTTATTTACCTTTTTTTTAACACATACTTTTCTGCTGAATACATATCTTTGTATCCTTAAAGTTAACACGATAAAGCATGAGGAGTTTGCTAGGTATATTATTTATTGTTCTTCTGGCTGCCTGTGTACAAGATAAAAGCGTACAGGTTTCCGGACGGATTGATACTGGACGTACCCGTGATTCTGTCATCGTCTTTGAAGTGAATGGAGAAATGCATGAGTTTAAGTTAGACAATAGGTATTTTTTCTCTGGTAAAATAAAATTGGAGAAAGGTAGTTATGCATATATTTATCAACCTTATTACATACCCGTGTATTTGGCTCCGGGAGAAGATCTGGAAATAAATATAGTTCGTAATACCGGAATTCCTCAGTTCAAGGGAACATTAAGTGCGGTCAATAATTATTTGAAAGAACAGGGACGAGGGATGGCTTTTATTTCTAATGCTGATTATAAGTTAGAAGAAGAGGCTTTTGTACAACGGATGCAGGATATACTCAACATGAACATTTTGTTGTTGGAAGCCAAGAATCTTGGAGAAGATTTCACGAATCAGGAGAGGGAGAGAATAAGATACGGGATAGCAGGGCAAGCTATTATTTACCCGAATACACATATGGCATCCGATTCAATGGAATATAAACCGGGGGCTACATTTGATAATTTTGTTACCAGTTTTGACTTTAATAATGAGGATTTACTTTCATATCCCTCTTATAAGCAATTCTTGATGTATTATTTCTATTATTACAAAGGAAAGAATATGAGTGTCAGAAGATTGATGAACTATATTCTGACCAATGTAACGAATCTTAAAGTGCGGGACTTCTTATTATCTGAAGTAGTCTATAATTATTTTGCCCATAACGGTTTGAGAGATTCGGATTACTTGCTTTCGATATGTTGGAATGAGGTGTCCGATACGAGTAAGCTTGCAAAGGTGACGCAGTTGGTCGATCGCTGGCGGAAGTTATCTGCTGGAGCAACGGCTCCGAATGCACTTTTGGTTGATAGCTTGGGGAAAGAAACCCAATTGAAAGATATGCGAGGAAAATATCTTTATATCTGTGTGGGGATGCCTGATTTTGGCGGTATGGGTGGGAGTAAAGAGCTGTCAGCCTGGGGAGAGTTAGTGAAAGAATATGAAGGAAAAGATATTCGATTCCTGACATTTTGTCCGGATACGAATATATTTTTGCAAGTAAAAGATATTCCGGGAGAACATTTTTTATTAAAAGATGTTTCCAATTTTTATGCTACTTATATGGTTAGCACCTTACCTAGATACATGTTGATCAACCCGGACGGTAGGATTTCCGTGGCAGATGCTCCGAAACCTACAGGTTCTGTGAAATTACTTTTGCAGAATATGGGGTTATAATTTATTTTTGTATATTTGTCGATGTTTACAGCAAGTAAATTTTACTTGTTGTGATGTTTGGTTAATTATTAGAGCTAGTATAATAACAGATGACATTTACATTTGTAGTAAGCTATAAATGATAAACAAAATTTATTAGACATGAAAAGAATAGGTTTATTTTTAGTGCTTGTGGCATTTTTATTGAGTGCGTGTGATAGCAATTCAGTAAAAGTACGTGGTGAAGTAGAAGGATTGAAAGGGAAAGTAAAATTGTTGGCAGAACTTCCAGGGGAACCGGGATTAACTATTTTGGCTGAACAAGATGTTACAGATGGAAAGATTGATTTGAGAACAGAACAATTCCAGATACCGGGTAGAGTGTGGGTTGATATTGATGGAAAAACTACGGTTGAAGCTATTCTGGACACTAAAGATATGATCTGGATTCAGGGGAAAATTAAGTTCCCGGATCAAATAGAGGCTAAGAATTCAGGTTTAATGGACGAATATGCAGAGTTGAAAAAGCAGTATAAAGAAAGATATGGCAAGGATATTGAAAAAGTAGACCGGTTAATAGGAAAGATCAGCAAGAAAGAGAAGTTGTCTAAAGACGATGAGGTAATGTTAGGTATTCACCAATTGCAAAAGCAACGTTTCTTGAGAAATCGTGCTAATTGGACGAAATCATTGGTGGAAGCTAATCTTGGTAGAGAATTGTCGTTATTCTTGATTAAAGATGAATTGCAAGATAGTTTAGCATTGCAGAAAAGACTTTTCAAAAAGATGAAGGTTGAAAATAAAGAGAGTAATATTTATAAAGTATTGGAAAGTCGTTTACAATAAAGTATAAAACCATTTATTGGTTTTTATTTTCCCGTTTTTATTACTTAGTTGTTTTTTTAGAGGTACCTACCCGGGTACCTCTTTTTAATTTTTCAGGTCAAGCGTTGCATGGTGAGATAAAAAACATTAACTTCGCTAATTGTATAGTGTCAGCTTATGATTAAGAAAATTATTATCAGGATTCTGTCTATTGTCATGCTCATAGCCTTTATCGCCGTGGTAAGCGTGCAGTGGATTTGGATTAAATATAGTATGAAAGAGGGAGAAGCACGTTTTACTTCAAAAGTGTATGACGTGTTGGGGAAGGCTGTCAATTTGGTTGATCAATATAGCGAGCAGAGCCTATACCAGAATATGATGGAGCAGTATAATAAGTTGGAAGAAAAAATTGCTGCTACTGATCAGATATTGGATTCATTAGAACAGGGAAAAGCTTATTATCAGGAAATGTTTCCTGCTTTGTCCATAGAATTTACGCGGACTGACGGACGGACTACGGTAACGCAAACGCAACGAATGATGCCTTTAGAAATATATTCCAGACAACTTCAGGAAACTTCCAGACGATTGCAAGAAGCCTCGGATAGAAGTTTTCCGCACCAATTAATTAAATCTGCGGAGGAAGAGGCTAGTTTGGAAGTGGATTCTTTGGATCGACGGCGTTTGGTAGATATGGTCAGAAAAGCGTTGATTCGCTATATGAAAGAAGAGGACCCGCACAATGCTGACATTGCCAAACGGCTTCAGGGGGTGGATATGGATCCTTATCTGCGGGAAGAAATGGTAAACACGGGAATAAAGAATCATTTCAAGTGGAAGATCATGAAGGGGGAGGAGTTGTTGAAGTATATCAAAGAACATGGCAAGAAAGGATTTTATTACACGGAGTTGTTCCCGAACGATCAGATAAAGAAAGATGCTAACTTGTGCATCATGTTTGACACGAAAGATTCGCTTTTCTATAATAATATCGGATGGATGTTTATCGCTTCCGGTTTCTGTATTATCGGTTTAATGTCCGTGTTTATAATAACAATCGTCGTGATCATGCGGCAGCAAAAACTTTCCGTGATCAAGAATGATTTTATTAATAACATGACACATGAATTTAAAACTCCTTTGGCGACAATTTCTTTGGCGACGGCAGCCATCGAGAAAGAGAAAGTGCTGAATGATAAAAATCAGTTGTTGAAATTCAATTCGATGATTCGAAACGAGAATGAACGGATGAATAAATATGTGGAGCGTATCCTATTACAGGCTAAGCTCGATCGTCGGGAGGTACATTTGAAAAAAGTGAACGTAAACTTGAACGTGTTGGTGGACGAAACGGTTGAACATTTCCGTTTGCAAGTCGAGGAACGAGGTGGGATAATCAAGGCAGACCTGGATCCGGAAGGTTATGTCATGAGTGCGGACGAAGTGCATATGCTGAACGTGATATGTAATTTAGTAGATAATGCTATAAAATATTCGCATGATTCGTTGAATGTGTATATATTTACAAAGCGGGAGGGCAATCGTTTTATTATCGGGGTCAGGGATACCGGCATCGGAATTCCTAAGGAAGCTCAGGATAAGGTGTTTAAACGATTCTACCGCGTGCCGAGCGGAAACGTGCATAATGTAAAAGGTTTCGGCTTGGGATTAAGTTACGCCAGGTCTATTGTGGAATTGCACGGGGGAGAAATTCGCCTGACTTCTAAAAAGAACAAAGGTACCTTGGTGGAGATTATTTTTAAGATGGAAGAGTAACCGGACAAAAATTAGAATTTGAAGTAGTAAATTAAAATTGAATATATGGGACATAAAATACTTTTAGTAGAAGACGATCCTTGTTTTGGTTCAGTATTGAAATCCTACCTGGAATTATCCGATTACGATGTGATACATTGTACGAACGGGGTAGACGGGTTCGAGGCATTTCGTAAAGAGAAGTTTGATTTGTGTCTTTTAGATGTGATGATGCCCGAGATGGACGGTTTCACGCTGGGGAAAAAGATACGGGAATTGGATGTAACAGTACCTTTTGTCTATATCACGGCAAAAAGTATGAAAGATGATATGAAGCTAGGCTACGAAATAGGGGCGGATGACTATATCGTGAAACCTTTTGATTCGGAATTGTTGATATTTAAGATCAAAGCAATCTTGAGCCGTTGCGAGCACGAGGAAACGGAAGTTAAGCCGAAACTTATCGAGTTAGGAGCCTATTTGTTCAACACGGAGTTGCGCACGATCACGAAAGGGGATGAGGTTATTAAGCTAACCCCGAAAGAATCCCGTTTGTTGGAATTGTTGTACTACCACAGAGATGGTTTATTGCAGCGGGATAAGGCATTGAATGAAATATGGGGTGCCAGTGATTATTTTACAGCTCGTAGTATGGACGTGTACGTGACAAAATTAAGAAAATATTTCAAGGATGATCCATCGATCAAGATTGAGAACGTGCATGGTTCTGGCTTCCGCTTGATTCTTGATTGATAGAACGAGAAGATAAGAACTAAAAGTTAAAAGCTAAAAACTAAAAGTTAGGAATATACCTCTTTTAGTTTTTAGCTTTTATCTTATTCAGTGAACAGTAATGCTTCCTGCATGACTATTTGCTGAATATTGAGGAGCGTAAATACATTGTAATGTACTGATACCGTCTTGATAAGTTCCGCTTTGAGCGATCCATGCCGTGTACTCGAACACGTGTGTACCTTTCGGAAGGAAATCAAAGAAGAAGTTTGTGGCGACGTCAGTCGTTTCCTGGTAATACACGAGATTTTCTTGCCAACGATTGCCGGAGAGTTGTTCCGTGGGTTCAAAACATCCGGCTCTCAGATCTTTCAGGTGTACGAATTGCATATCCTGGTCGTTAGTTACCGTGATGCGGATATTAATTCGGTCACCGACTTTCAATGTTTGTCCTTCCAGGGGAACAAGTATATTCCCGTTTTCGCTTTCCTGTTGGATAAAGAGTTGCTTTTGCACGGAAAGGCCTCCCGAATGGCTAGTAACTTTATCGAGTTTTTCGAAATATTGCAGGTATAAACCTCCCCAGCTTACTTGAGCCTCTTTTTTCGTGAGAGTAACATTCGTCATTTTCGGGGAGATTTCTTTACCCGTGAAACTTTGTTTGATATACCCGAGAGTTGTTTCTTCGGGATTCACGTCCAATTTCTTGTTCCCGAGTTTTACGCTTAGCTCTTCCCGTGTTGCCAGTTGGTTATTGCCCGTGAGCAGTAAGGCGTAAATCGCATCGACAGTTGCGGGGGTAGATCCCCAGTTCTGGGTTTGTTTCTGGCGTAACAACCACTGTTTCATCAGCTCGGTATCCGGGCTATTCCCTTCAATTTCCCGGAATGCACTCATGAGCGCCACGTGGGTTTGGATGGCGGAATTGGTAAACAGGGTAGAACGATTGTTCGCCCAATACATTCCCATCCCGGGTGTGGTGGTCGAGAACTCTTTCAAAGACCGGATGATTTGTTTCGCTGCGTCTGTTTTACCGTAGCGATAGAATGCTATGGCGGTCAATGCTTTCTCGTAAAGGGAAAGTTTTGTCCACGTGGACTCCAGTTGTCCCAAGTAATATTTGTGTGCTTCCAGGGCATTGGTCAAAGGAATATCCCGGTATGCACTACGCGTGTACAGGTACAGTATTTGGGAATATCCTGCGGTCTTGGAATGTTTGTAGGACTCCTGAATTTGTTTGTCCAGAAAGTTTAGTGCTTTGATTTGCATCTTTTTCACTTGTTCCGGGTGGCTCGTGACATTTAAAGTGACCAACCGTGCCATGGCTTCAAGTACATTTTCTGTCATGAAGGCACTGGAGCCAAAGCCTTTGAACCATGACCAGCCACCGTCTTCGTTTTGTAGTTCAGTCAGCTTGTCAATGGCTTGTCGGGCTATATAATTCTGGCGGTTCACGTCCAGGAGTTCTCCTAGGGAGTGCATTTGTTGGGTTTCGTTTTGTGCTTCCGTCACCCACGGGGAGAGTTGTAATAGTATTGATTTTAACTCTTGATTCTTTTCCAGCGGAGAGGTTAATGCGGCATCCGGCTTTTGCATCCATTTCTGAATGGCACCCGTGATTTGCGGATTGGCGTTCGCGATAGCAGAAGCCAAAGAGCTCACATAGTAGGACGCCGTAATTTCGGTTACGTTCTCCGTTTGTGGCGTGTTGATGGACGGGAGAGCCAATACGGCATACCAAACGGGATTTGCCGTGAGTTCTAGTGTCAGACGGTACGGGGTGATCCCTTTCGGGGCATCCAGTTTGAATGTTTGTACTCCTTGCTTGCTCGTGAATATCGGTAAGGTCTGGGTAACCAGTGTCGCATCCGGAACCACGGGGAGTACATATTGCTCGCCATCACTGAAGCGTGAAGAGGAAGCAACAATACGACATCCGAGTAAATCCGTGTTTTCGGGGGCAGTAAATTCAAAACTTACTGTTTGATTCTCTTGGGCTTTCACGTCAAAAGCTACCTGTTGTTTGCTGATTACTGCATTTGTCGCTGGAATAAACAATTCGAGGTAAGCTTCGCCTTGTTGCGTGTCGGTCGTGAGATTGTTGATTGTGGCTTGTAACACGACTTTATCTCCCGTGCGAACGAATCGAGGCAGATTGGTATTGACCATAAATTCTTTATTCGTAATGACCGACTTTTCTATTTGCCCGAATTGCATATCCGGGGTATGCGCCAGAGCCATAAACTTCCATGTCGTGGTAGATTCCGGGACTGTAAATTTGATGACCACATTACCCGTTGAATCCGTTAGAAGTTGCGGGTAAAAGAATGCTGTCTCCTGAAAGTTTTGCCTGATTTGTGAAGTTGCATTGATACCGTTTTCTTCTGACAAGATACCTGGAACTCCCGTGTCGGCTGCTGCTTCGACTGAAGTTAATCCTCGGACGTAAAATTTGGTGTTAGCACTATTTTCCGCAAGATCGGCAACTTCCCCGAAGGCAACCATGTTTACGGCTTTTTGTTTTATTGCCCCTCTGGACTTGCCATATCCTGTTACAACGACATCATCTAAACCAAGGAATGTAAATTCACTTAATCCGTAGAGGTTTAATCTATCGAATTCAAATCTTGGTATATCTATACGTTTCAGATTATATCCGATGTTTCCTCCTAACGAATAGTTATTGAATCTCCATTGGGGTGTTGTGTTGTAGTCATAGTAAACCGGGTTAAAGTTCCATGTATTTGGACGAATGTTATCCAGCGAAGCATCGTACATTCCTGCCATCATTTCGGCAATGACAGCCTTGCCTTGTCCGTTTTTAATGATGAATGACCACTCTTCTTGCTGCCCCGGGGTCAGATGATCCCGGAAGGTTTTGGTGATAATATCCAGTTTATTGTCTACTTCTTCACGGGTCAGCATGAAATTGTTCGTGAAGAATTCGCCGTCTTTGATAAAGCTGACAATCACTTCTGCTTTTTTCCCGAAATTCTCTTTATACGGTATTGCCAGTGTGGTATTGGAATTGTTCAATACCAGGCGTTTCCGCTCCATGAGTTTCTGGTCTGAGTATATTTCGTATAATACATACACTTCTTTGGCAGATGAACCCAATAAGATTTTGGCATCTTCCCCCGGGGAACACGTCGTTTTTTCTTCCACGCTCCAGAAATAGGTGAGATAAGGCGGGCGCTTGTCTTGGGGAGAATAAAGATATATGATATTTTCGTCAGTAATATTTTTATCATCTCCCGTGCCGGAAAGTTTCAGCAGATACGCACCGGATGGTAGTGATGACAAGTTCAATTCCAATTGTTTGTCCTTGTCGGTTGTAAATGTACCTTCCAATACTTTTTTATCCACGGGTAGATTATTCCGGTCGTATTGTTCCCCTAGTTTTTGTAGCGGTTTTAATGCGAGTAATTCATAGGTGATATTTTCGGTTAACGGATACCCGTTGTAGTTTTGAGTTGTGATTGAAATATTACTGGTCTTGTCTTTATCAATATAAGGATAAATGGCAGAGTTCAGTTGATAGCGCTGGGGCGTTGCTTGTATGGTGTATTGTGATTCTTGTGTTTCACCATTGGGAGTGGTGACTGTGACCGAAACGATATACGTGACGAAGTTTCTATAAAGAGCCCCGGAAAAATTGTCTGCTATTTTCTCTGTATCGAATGGAATACTGAATTCGCCTTTCTCGTTTGTTTGAGTTTTACCGGTGGCGACAGTATTTTCTTGGAATCTCCACGGGAAAGCACGGCATGAGATGGAGTAAGTGACTTTACTGTTGCCCGCATTGACTCCGGAATAATTTTTGGCGATACCGGAAACCGTGAGGCGGTCGCCTAATTTGTAAGCCTCTTTTATCGGGTTGAAGGTAATCTCAAATTTCGGGCGTTTGTATTCGGCTACCGTGATGACGTGGTTCGATTCTCCCGCGGTGATGAAAAAAAGTCCATTCAACACCTCTTGCGGTAACGTGAATTTGCCGGCAAAGGAACCGAATTCGTTGGTTTGTACTTCTTCTTTTGCCACGACTTGATTGTTGGCATCCGTTAATGTTACCGTGTATTTTTTGCCCGTGACGGCTTTTGAGGCTTCGGCGGTTGCTTCCCAAGAAATTCCGCTGAAATAGACGATTTGTCCTGGTCGATATATTGCCCGGTCGGTAAAAAGGCTAACTTCTTTTACAATAGGTGTCGAGGAATTGAAATATTGACTCGGGAGGCGAGTTACAACCCCGTGGTTATCATCCCCTAAAGTAACCTGATAAAGACGGTCTTGGGGGATGTTCTTTATAGAGGCAATTCCACTTGCGTTGGAAGTGAATTCTGTGTCCAAAACATATTTACGTCCGTTTCTTTTATAAATTTTCACTTTTGCACCTTGAATCGGTTTCCCGCTTTGGAGATCGCAGACAAGCACGTTATAGTTTTTGTCTGCGGTTTTGCTGGCAACGGTCGACAGGCGGCTGGAACTGAAAAACGAGGAATCCGCTTGTTGCTTTGCTGCCCCGTAAGACACTGTTAATAGGTAACGCCCGGTGCTTGTTACCGGAATTTGCAAAACGGTATCTTGTGTGTACAGTTCTTTGGGAAGGCGGAACGTGTGTGCCGACACCTTCTTTAGTTTTGGTGTTATTTTATCAAGATACAAGTAGTCTAATGTCGTTTCATCAACTTTGTATAGCGTGAGTGAAATATCGGACAAATTCTTGAACGAAAGTCGTATATTTTGATTGCGTCCCGGATACACGTTCGGTTCAATATTATAGGATACGTTTGTTTGTGTTATCTCTTGGACGATTTGTTTCAATATATTGATACGAAAATAATTCGGGTATTGGCGAATACCTTTATTACATATGTCCAATGCTTTTTGGTACTCCGGTTTATCCGGGATGTCGGGATTTTCAACACTGGATCTGGTCGGGGTATAGTAAGTTTGGGCAAGCTTGTAAAGAACTTCTACATTATAAGGGCTATTGTTATATTGACGGGATAATTGTTCTAAAGCGTGAGTGTATACTGATTCCCTGTCATCCGTGTTAACCACTCTACGAATATAATCCAAACGATCCAGGTCGGAAACGAGAATGGCATTCGTACGTTTGGCTGTAAGTTCCGATTGTAATAAAGATTGATAGAGTTTGATGATATTCCAATGAATATCAAAAGGTTTTGCTTCAATAGCCATTTCCACGAAATCTGCCACGGGGGCAAATAATTGGTTATCGGTAACCGGAGATTGTTTGTAATATTCTGAAATGTTATAAAGACCGTTTAATATATCGATGCTACGATATACCAAAAAATCATACATTGTCGGGCGAAGAGCCGGGGAGTTTTTCCCGACAATCATAATTTCCTTGTAGGTGAGGCAATTTACTTCAGCAAGTTGCGGTTGTGCTTTCACTGCTTCCAGTGCATGTTGAAATATTTTCTCGATATATATGTTGCCAGTCCATTCTGCCATATCGCGAGGAATATATCCGGTGACAGGAGTCCTGTTATATAGCTTGGATCTTTGACTTTGGTAATACATCCGATAGAGTTCGGCAATCAATGAATGAAGAATACTTTTTTCCACGATATCCCGGTCTTCCCCGATGTATTTTTCCAAATCTTGTAACATGGGGGGAATACTATCCATGTCGATCAAAGCCTGGTACTTGATTTGCCGGATCAAGGATTGTATCAACAAAGGAGAGTTTTTTTCTTTGACAGCTTTTCGGTAATCATTTTGTGCCTGAAGCAAAGCTGTTTTCGGTGCGGCTTCATTTTCTTTGTCGGGCACGTTATGTTGGCTGAAAGCAACACTGGCTCCGAACAATAATACCGTCATAATAAGTAATCTCTTCATCATATCGTAATCTGTTTAAATTGTACTTTTCATTCTATGTTTATTCGCAATTCCCAGAGGGAAAGTTATTACATAGATGCAGATCTCACAGAAATTCCATAAATGTACGAATAAAAATAATGTATAAGAATACAAAAAGAGGCTTTATCAAAAGCCTCTTTTAATTTTTTCCGTGTTAACGGAAAGAAAATCATATCTATTATTGGAAATTAGCGAATTCTCCTTGTTTCAGGAATTCAACGGCAGCCTCGATGTCTTGATACATCACGCGGTCTTGACTGTTGAACGGTACGATAGTACGGAATTCTGCCAAGAAATTTTCCAAGTATTCGGAAGTTTTGGTCGGACGTTGCAGGTCGATGGCTTGTGCGGCATTCATCAATTCGATGGCAAGCACACGTTCCACGTTTTCGATAACCTGTACCGTTTTTACCGCGGCGTTTCCACCCATGCTGACGTGGTCTTCCTGTTCGTTGGAAGAGGGAATAGAGTCAACAGAGCACGGACTGCACAATTGTTTGTTTTTACTTACAATTGCTGCTGCGGCATATTGTGGAATCATGAAGCCGGAGTTCAAGCCGGAGTTTGCAACCAAGAATTCCGGAGTTTTACGATCACCTGCAATCAGACGATATACACGTCTTTCAGAGATGCTACCCAATTCAGCGATAGCGATGCTCAAGAAGTCGAGAACTAATGCCAGCGGTTCGCCGTGGAAATTACCACCGGAGATGATCAGGTCGTCCTCCATGAAGATGGTCGGGTTGTCAGTCACGGAGTTAATCTCCCGTTCTACCACGGAAGCCACATAATTCACGGTATCTTTTACAGCACCGTGTACTTGCGGCATACAGCGGAAAGAATACGGGTCTTGCACGTGAGTTTTTTCCACTTTCTGGAATTCAGAACCTTCCAGCAAAGTACGGATATTACGTGCTGTTTCGATTTGTCCCGGGTGAGGGCGAGCCTCGTGGATTTGCGGCAAGAACGGATCAATACGTCCGTCGTATGCTTCCAGGGAAAGAGCCCCGATAATATCGGCGTATTTCACCACCTTAAATGCGTTCAATAAAGCATAAACGGCGTGTGAACTCATGAATTGAGTCCCGTTCAACAAAGCCAATCCTTCCTTGGCGCCCAATTGTATCGGTTCCCAACCGAATTTTTGGTTGATTTCTTTAGCAGGATAAATTTTGTTCTTGTAATATACCTCGCCTTCCCCGATCAACGGCAGGAACAAGTTGGCAAGCGGAGCCAAGTCGCCGGATGCACCGAGTGAACCTAATTCTTTCACCACGGGAAGCACGTCTTTGTTGAACATATCGATGATACGCTCCACGGTCACTTGTTGAACGCCTGATTTTCCCAGGGAAAGGGCGTGAGCCTTCAGCAACAGCATTAAGCGGATTATATCCTGGTGTACAGGTTTGCCTACGCTGCAAGCGTGCGACATTACGAGGTTGGCTTGCAACTGGCTTAGATCTTCGGGTGAAATCGTGATCTTGCACAAAGAACCGAATCCGGTCGTGATCCCATACAACGGTTTTTCAGAAGTGGCTATCTTGTGATCCAGATATGCCTTACAGTCATTGATTAATTTTTTGCTCTCGTCCGATAAAGCGAGTTTATATTTTTTATTCAGTATTTTTTCGATTTGATCGAAGGTCAATTTCTCCGGGGTAATATAATGAGTCATGTTAATTGAAAATTGAAAATTGAAAATTAAAAATTGCACACACGCGGGGCGTTGCCCCCTTGACTTTATAAACAATTTCCTTGTCAGGGGAAACGGGTGTCAAAACCATGGCTTTTCAGCGGGCGTTGTTCTTTGCGATATAGTTGCATACGCTTTTATTTTAATTTCTCAACCAGATCGGGGATAGCTACGCTTTCTTGTTCTCCCGTGACCATGTTTTTAAGTGTGACTATATTGTTCGCGATTTCATTTTCTCCGGCTAATGCCACGTAGGGGATAACCTTTTTGTCGGCATAAGCCATTTGCTTTTTCATCTTGGCGGCTTCCGGGTAAATCTCTGCGTTAATACCCGCTACCCGCAGGGTTTTCAGGATCGGAAGACAGAAAGCCTCTTCTTTCTCCCCGAAGTTCACGAACAGGATACGGGTAGTTGCCGTGGAATCTTTCGGGAAAATATCCAATTGATTCATCACGTCGAAAATACGATCCGCACCGAAAGAGATACCCACGCCGGACATATTTTTCATGCCGAATATCCCGGTCAAGTCATCGTAACGTCCTCCCCCGGTGATGCTTCCGATCTCCACGTCCAGGGCTTTGACCTCGAAAATAGCACCCGTGTAATAACTTAATCCGCGGGCAAGCGTGAGGTCTAGTTTTACCTCGATTTGTATATCCAATTGTTTCAGATAACGGAATACGGTACTCAATTCTTCCACGCCCTTCAATCCGGTTTCACTTCCCTTCAGTACGTCTTGTAAGCGGGTTAATTTTTCCTCGTTCGTCCCTTCCAGATGCAGAATAGGCTGCAATTTTTCAATAGCCTCTTCCGATACACCTTTCTCCCGTAATTCGGCATTCACGTTTTCCGCCCCGATTTTATCCATCTTGTCGATAGCCACTGTGATATCAACCAGCTTTTCCGGGTGACCGATGGTTTCGGCAATTCCGGCTAACACTTTCCGGTTGTTGATCAGCAGGCGAACATGAATCTTCAAGCGTTTGTAAACCTCGTCCACGATTTGCACCAGTTCCACCTCGTTCAGTAATGAATCACTTCCCACGACATCCACGTCACACTGGTAAAATTCCCGGTAACGTCCTTTTTGCGGACGATCGGCACGCCACACGGGTTGAATTTGGTAGCGCTTGAACGGGAAAGTAATCTCGTTTTGGTGTTGCACCACGAAGCGGGCGAAAGGCACGGTCAAGTCATAGCGCAATCCCTTCTCGCAAATCTTGTTTGTCAAACGGGGAATATTGCGTTCCTCTATCTCGCTATCGCTAACGGAAGAAAGAAAATCGCCGGAATTCAATATCTTGAAAAGTAATTTATCACCCTCTTCCCCGTATTTTCCCATCAGCGTGGAGAGATTCTCCATGGCAGGAGTTTCCAGCGGCAGATAGCCGTAGAGTTTGAATACGGATTTAATCGTGTCGAATATATAATTTCTTTTCACCATAATTTCCGGTGAATAATCTCTTGTTCCTTTCGGGATAGATGGAGTCTGTGCCATTTTCTATATTAAGCTTTAGATTTAAATGTGTTGCAAATATAAATGATTCTGCTGCTTTTTGAAACTTCTCGGGAAAATAAATCATGGCAGTTCCAAGATTGTAACGTTTTTTTTTGGCTTTGACGTGAAAAAAACAGATATTTGTTCCTAGATGTCTAGGATTGTGTGTTATGCAAGAAGAAGAGAAGTTATTCAATAGGATGCAAGAGGGGGATTGGAGTGCTTTTAACTCCTTTTTCGAATGTTATGCGGAACAATTGTATCATTATGCATTGGGATTCGTGAAACATCGGGAGGAGGCGGAGGATATCGTGCAGGATGTTTTTATTTATTTGTGGACTAATCGGGATAAGATCGCTTACACGGGTTCCGTGTATGCTTACCTGTGTCGTGCCGTGAAAAATTCATGTATCGATTATAAGTTGCACGAGAAAGTTGAGGAGCGTTACCGGAGGGAGATGGCGGTGCTTGCCCCGGAAGACGCGGGAGAGGAAGATGATTTCGAGGAATTGTATGCCCGTTTACAGGCGGTCATGGAAACCTTACCCCCGAAATGTCGGGAAATATTTGTTCTGGGATGCGTGGAGAGCATGAGTTATAAAGAAATTGCGGAACAATTGAATATTTCCGTGAACACGGTGAAAACACAGATGAAATCCGCTTACAAGAAAATAAAAGGAGAATTTGGAAATAAAAATGAAAAATTCATGATGATACTTTGCTATCCTCACTTTGTGGAGGACGAGTAGTTTGAATCATCCATCCGCTCTTTTTCTTGTTCTTTTTCCGTTGATTTATTTTCTTCTGTATTCATATGTGAAGCCCAGAAATCGATAAAATCCCAGCGCCATGCATATTTTTCGAATTCATTCTCCATTACATCAATATATTCCATAGACCATGAAATTAAAAATGATTGACCCGTTATATTTTTGAGTAAAAGTAAACGAAATCGAAATGACCGGACACGCGAAAGGTATAATTTATCCGGCACATCGTACAAAAATAAAAAATCCGACGCTGCTATATTTTCAAAGGGAGGCTTGTAAAGCGGGCTTGTAGATGGATTTGTCCTGTCTTAGATGGGGAAGTGCCTATAAGCGAGAAAAATGTAGCCCGTTTTTTGATATATTTGCAGTGGTTATGGGTATACATAAGGTCATATTGCTTTTTACATATTTGTTTCCGGTCATATCCGCTCTTACTTGTTGCTTGTTGATGCTGTTTACATACAGGGATAGCGTGCGGCACGAGGAGCGTTACCTGAGACGGCTGGCTTTTTACTATTATCTTTCAACACTTATCGGTTGGTTTTGTGTGATTGTTTTTGTTTGGTCGCCATCTTTTTTCACTCGTATAAATCCGTTGTGCTGTTTTTCTTTGTTGATGTCATCCGTGATTTTTTATCATTTGGTTTTTCGGTTGACACGTGTCGATGGGGATGGATGTTTTTCGAGTAAACATTATCTGTTGCCGGTACTTGTTCCTTCCCTGTTGCTCGTATGGAGTATGTTTGTACCCTCCGACGTGCGGCTGGTTATCGTGGAGGGGCACGATCGGGAGCCAACGGGGTATGTTTGGTATGCTTATTTTTATGTTCCCCAATTATTTATGGCAATGCTTTTTTGTCTTGCCTATACGCTTTTGGGTATCTGCCGTTATTATCGTTGTTGGTCGATTTGGCAGCGGGAGGGCACGAGGGAGAGCCATTTTCCTCTGCGTTGGTTGGGTATTTTATTATTGCTCTTTCTTTTTCAATTATGTATGCCTTTATTTGAGTCGTATTTTGTCAGAAGTAATTGGTTGGACTTTGTCCCGATTTTGGTACTTTTAGTACAATATACATTGCTGGCTTATCATATCCTGGTTGGGAATTATATGGTATTATCTCCCCGAACCGATAATTCTCCTCTGTCGGGAGAAAATCCGGAACCTGTATTGAGGCACAACCTGTCTTTAGATAAGGTTGAATTCGAGAATTATCTTCATACTTATAAACCTTATCTCGACCCTGAACTGAAAATGGCAGACCTTTCCCGGGGTTACGCACGAATCGCACCTATCTTTCTTCCTTTATAAACCGTACTTATGGATTGAATTTCAGTGCTTTTATCAATACCTGCCGCCTTCAGGAATTGGAGCGCCTTCTTGGCGATCCTTCCAGTCGGGGCATTGGTATTGCGGATTTGATCACTCGTGTTGGTTTCGGTAGTTATGACAGTTATCGCCGGGCAAAAAAGAAAAGTGCGTCATAATTGAAAAAAAACTTCATTTCTTTTCACCCTTTTTGTCACTCTTCTCGCTTAGTGAGTAGAAAAGTGGAAAAATCATGAGTACAAAAGATGAAAAAGAATGGTTGCGGGCGGTGCTTGAAGGCAAGATAAAGCCGGGCGATAAAGAATGGAAGAAAATTTGGAAGGAGGAGGATTTTGCCCGGGTGAGAGAAGTGTTACGGGAAGTGGGAATGATGGAACGTGGCGAAGTGAGATTCGACCGGGAGAAAATGTGGCGGGTGATCGAGGATTATCGGGGTGAAGGTAAAAACAGGCGTCGTGTTTCTGGCGCATGGCGTTGGGTGGCTGCGGTGATAATCCCCTTGTGTATAGGAGGTGCGATGTGGTTCTTGTCACAAGGCGCTAAAAATACGACGTCTTTAGCGCAGGTCCCCGTGCTGGAAGGGGGTGGACCTCGTGCCATGTTGATTATGGCTGGGGGGGAACGGATCGATTTGACGTCAGAATTGAAAGATACCTTATTGAATAATAATGGAGTACGTGTCTGCTTGGATTCATCTCGGAGAGTGACCTACGAGCGGTCGGGAGTAGTGCCTGCCAAAGTGGAGTACAACACGATCGTCGTTCCGCGTAGAGGAGAATATCAGTTGGCTTTGACGGACGGTACCAAAGTTTATTTAAATTCCGAGTCGGAATTGCGTTTTCCTACAATTTTCACGAATGGCGAACGGCGGGTGTATCTCAAAGGGGAAGGTTATTTCGAGGTAGCAACCGATACGGCAAGACCGTTTGTGGTCGAGGCAGATGAGATTGATGTTAGGGTGTTAGGCACTCGGTTTAACGTGAATGCCTATACTCCGGAGCGAATGATTCGTACCACGCTGGTATCGGGGAAGGTACAGGTAAGCGATCGGCAGGACGGAACATCTGCGATTCTTGCTCCTGGACAGCAAGCCGTGTGGACGGAAGGTGAGCTTTCGACCCGTGAAGTGAATGCTGCAGCCATATCGGCATGGGTGGACGGGAAATTCTATTTCGAGGAAGGTGCGACCTTGGAAGAGATTTCCGAACAATTGCGACGGTGGTACGATATTGATTTCTTCTTTGCCTCGGAACGGGTGAAACATTTCGTCTTTGCCGGGGTAATTAAGAAGGAATATACGGCTAACGAGATATTCTCGATTATCGAGAAAACAACTGGGGTTAAATTTACTGTGAACGGAAGAGTGGTTACCGTGAGCGAAGTAATAAAAATGAAAAATTGAATAAAACCAAAAATAAACCGGGAATTGCAGCAACAATTCCCGGTTGTAAAAAAACATCCCACGGGGACTCGCGATCCCTTTCGGATGAATGTTTAACTCTTATCACAAAACTATGAAAAAAAATCGAACGGGCACGTGGTTCCCGTTAAAAAAATCACGTGCGAAAATTTTGATGATGATGAAATTGACTTTTTTGTTAATGTGTGGTTTTGTACTTTCTCTTTCTGCGGCAGTGCGTGCGCAGGATCAGATGGTAACGTTGAAAGTAGAGGAAATGCCTTTTACTAAGGTGATTTCCGAACTGAAGCGACAGACACAATTGGACTTCTTTTACAGTTTCAACGAGGTAGATGTGAGCCAGACGGTTTCACTGGACGTGAAGAACACGAAAATCGATGAAGTGTTACGGCAGATTCTGGGAAAAAGGTTCACGTGGGAGTATATAGACAAAATGGTGATTATTAAGCCTGTGGAGTTGAATGACAAGGAAAAGAAATCAGTACGTGTAAAGGGATTTGTTTATGATACGGGGAAGCTGCCCATGCCGGGAGTGACTGTGAAAGTTGTAGGTTTACCCGTGGGAACGGCGACGAACGAGAAGGGATGGTTTGCCATGGACTTGCCTTTGCAGAAGGGAGCGTTGGAATTTTCTTTTATTGGTTTCAAGAAAAAACAAGTGGAATTTACCGAAAAGACAGATACGCTCCGAATCGTCATGGAGGAGGATGTTTCGGATCTGGATGAGGTTGTGGTACGTGCTTACGGTACACAGAAAAAGAGGGAAGTGGTCAGCGCAATGTCTTCGGTAACGGCAGAAGAGATGAAGGAACTGCCGGCAGCCAGCATTACCAGCATGTTGCAAGGTCGTTTGGCGGGAGTGAATATCATTCAGCAATCCGGGGCTCCGGGGAGTGCGGCTGTCGTTGCCGTGCGTGGGTTTAACTCTTTGCTCGTGCAGGGAGCCAGTGACGGGCAGCCGCTTTGGGTGATTGATGGTGTGCCGATGCACTCTTTCGTTTCGCCGGTGACGGGAACGAATACGCTTGCCGATTTGGATCCCAGTATGATAGAATCCGTGCAAGTGTTGAAAGATGCTGCGGCTGCTTCTATCTATGGTAGCCGTGCGGGCAATGGGGTGATTCTGGTCACCACGAAGAAAGGAAAAGTTGGAAAAGCGCAATTTTCCGCGAATGTTTCTTACACGATTTCACAGTTAATGGAATACCCGGAGCAAACCGGAGGACGCATGGAGAGGTGGATTAATTTGCAGATTCAAAGAAATCAGAAGCAAAAATATTATAAAGGTGGCGCATATTATTTCCCATCCTCTTACGAGAACGTGTTTAAGCAAAGTGGTGGAGTTTACGATCAATTCTGGGGTAATGGAAATACCAATAGTTCTAAAGTGGATCCTTCCCTTCAGGATAGTTTGGACCCTTACTATAATAATCATACGAACTGGTGGAAATATGTTTTCAATACGGGTAAGGTGTTGAATGCTAATATTCAGGCGTCTGGTGGGAATGACCGTATTCGTTATATGGTGGGATTGGGATTTTATGACGAGGAGGGAATTATGCTCAATAGTGGCTATTCTCGTGCGAATTTGATGTCTAATTTGTCCGCTCACTTCACGTCCAAGTTACGATTGGATACCCGGGTATATCTCTCTTATGTTGACCGTACGATGAATAAATCCGGATCAAATTCCCGGTACGAGGGAATTGCGGCAAACCCGATGACGCAAAGTACGACGGTTTCTATGTCGCAAGATTTGGAAGACGAGTGGTTGAAAAGAATCAAGGGAATGAAAGATCGTACGGATGATTACCGGGCTATGGTAAGTGCATTCTTGGAATATGAGCTTATGGACGGGCTGTCGGTTTCGGCTTCCGGGAATGTCGATTTTTCGCAGGGTAATATGAATATGTTTAGTCCGGGCTCTTTGGACTTGTCTTATCACGAGAATAAATCGGAGGGTGCTATTAGTCGGCAGGCGATGCTTTCCACCGAGGAGTTGTTGAATTACAATAAAAGTATAAATGAAACACACAATATCAGTGTTTTGTTAGGATTTAATGCGAACAAGGAGCAGAATTTTTACATCGGTGGCTGGGGAAAGAACGGGGCGAGTGATGATGTTTATTATTATGATCCGGAGAAAACCAAGGATATTATAAATCATGGTTCTGAGAAATATCCTAATTATGTTTCCACCCGGAATTACAAGTCAGATTTCACGGAGAAGGCGATGGTGAGCCTTTTCGGGCGTTTTAGTTACAATTACAAGCAGCGCTATTTGATGGAGTTCACCTTCCGGCGGGATGGAAGTTCCACCTTCGGGGAAGGGAATCGCTGGGCTAATTTCCCGTCGATAGCTGTGGGGTGGACATTCTCGGAAGAGCCTTTTATCAAACGTTGGACGGGGAAGTGGTTGAACTGGGGAAAAATTCGCGGGAGTTACGGGACATCGGGACAAATTTTCACGGATGCGTATTTGGCTCACGGTTTGATGAGGGTGGAAAGTGCTACTTTTCTCGGTACTTCGGGTGTGTCTTCGGCAAGACCGATTTCTCCCGACTTGACATGGGAAAAGACAGAGCAATACGACCTTGGCTTGGATATGGACATGTTCAATTACCGGTTGAACTTGAAATTGGATTATTATTATAAACGCACCAGTTCCTTGATTCATGGTGTTGATTTGCCGGGAGGGTTATCGCCTTTTGACCGGCGTACGGAGAACGCGATGGCGGTGTCCAACGAGGGAATCGAGTTGGAATTGCAGGCGGATATTTTCAGGGAAAGTGCCGTGAGCTGGCGGATGAAGCTGAATGCTTCCCGGAATTGGAACCGGTTTGAAAAGTCTAACACGGGTAAGGATGTTGACGGTTTGGTCATCGGTCGCCCGTTAAACGGGTTGTACGTTTACGCTCATGACGGGTTCTACGAGTCGGAAGATGATGTGCCGCGTTATTATACGGTAAACGGGGACGACACGTACTGGGGAGGTATCACTGCCAAGAGCGAGGTAAGCGGCCAGTTGGGGAACTACATATTGCGGGATTTCAATGATGACAAAAATCCCAGCAGTTACTACGCTGGTTCCACGCTTCCCTTGATGCACGGCGGGTGGATCAATGAGGTGATGTGGAAAAATTTTGACTTGAACGTGTTGGTGAATTACACGATTGGGCGGAAGATGATTAACGCCCGCGTGGCGAATTCTTTTGACCCGCTTCAAGGAATAACCAAGATGTTGGATTACAAGGATCTGGTTTTCTGGGAAAAACCGGGTGACCGTGCCAATATGCCGGCTTGGGGGAATACCGTGCGGGCGATGCTGGACACGAATATCGAAAAGGTGCATAGTGTTTCTTTGAAGCAATTGACCGTGGGATATAACTTGCCGAAGCGCTTGGCGGCAAAGACTGGATTTTCGGGAGTACGTTGTTTTATGACGGTGGAAAACTTATTTTATTTGAGCAATTACTCGGTGGAGAACCCGGAAGTGATTGACGTCTACACGGGGGTTGATAACGGTAAATCGTATCCTCTTCCGCGGAAATGGACATTGGGATTAACGCTTAATTTTTAATCAAGATGAAGAAGTATATATCATATCTATTATTGTGTTTCTCCATGATTCTGTGTTGGCAGTGTGAGGATTTTATTGACGTGCGGCCTGAAAACAGTCCCACCTACACGAACTATTTCAGGACCCAGCAAGATGCGGAGGCTTTGTTGACAGGTTTGCAAACAAGGGTGAAGGCAATGGCGGCAGAAGGGTATTGGCTTGATTCGTGGGGAATTTTGGCCGACAAGGATCCTTACGGCAGTATCCCGAACCAGTTGAATCCCATGTATGCCAAACGTCCTTGGGATAAGTGTTACCAGGTGATCTATCAGGCGGATTTGATTTTGGATAATGCCCATCGTTTTGAAATTTCGGAGAAGGAGATACGTCCGTATGTTTTGCAGGCTAATTTCGCGAAATCGTTGGCTTATTTTTATCTCGTGCGAAATTTTGGAGAGGTACCGATCACACAGGGAAGTACAAAATTTAGTAAACTCCCGCAGAGTCCCATCGGTGCCGTGTTGGATGAGGCGGAGAAATACGGGTTGAGGGCGTTGGATTTGCCCGTGTACGAGGAAATGGTGGAACAATCGGCTCCCGCGGCAAGAATGAAGCAGTACGGGAGCAAAGGGGCTGCCGTCGCCTTGATGGCGCATATTTGCGCGTGGCGTGCCAGTGTGGAAGGAAAAAGCGAATACTGGGAAAAAGCCGAGGAATATTGCCGGATGATTATCGACGGGGAGGCGGGCAACTATCGTTTGGCTGATACCCCGGAAGAGGTTTGCACGAACGTGATGCGCCGGGATAGTGACGAGAGCATTTGGGAGATTTATTTCAATTCCTTTGATAATTCACTTCGGAAAATACAATTGGTCGGATTTCCTTTGGATGCCTCGAATTGGGCTTTGCCGGGAAATAATAGTAAACCTTATATATCTAAAGCTACTGTCAGGCGAATGTATCCCGAGGGCGACCTTCGCCGGGATGCCTATTTCTGGGCGACGGATGCGGATAAGGTTTATTTGAATCATAGTGCGGAAGGTGCTGTTGCCTCCATGGTGCCGGGGGATTCTGTCATTAAAGTCATTGATAACAGTGCGATAGAGCAGGCTTACTTGTGGAAGTTTCGTTATCCTTACTATAAGAAATACGATTATGACCCGCAGCCAAGTTTCCAGGGGATAGACCAGAATCAGGTCGTTTGGCGTTTGGCGGATATCTACTTGCTACGGGCGGAATGCCGTGCCCGGCAAGGAAAGAGCAATGCCGCCGAGGATTTGAACAAAATTCGTGGCCGTGCGTACGGGGATTTGAACCGGAACGCTTTAACCGCACAGTACGCTTTCCCTTGCGCGGATGACGTGAAGAACGGTTTGGCAGGGAATATCGCCTTGGCTATCTACCGGGAAAGAGAGAAAGAACTGCTGTCTGAAAATCATCGTTGGTACGACATCGTTCGTAATGGCTGGTGCCACTTGCGCGGGGAAGACCCTTACGACTATATTCGGGAAGAGATTTCCGAGGCATACGCTAAGCTTACGGATCAAGACATCTACGATGGGGCGTTGTATTTCATGTTGGGGGGAATGTGTTTTTCGGATAACGATTTGATACGTCAGAATGTATACTGGAATCGAGTTACACAGTAAAAGAGAAAATTATGAGAAGAATAATGTATATAATCATTGTAGCCTCGCTTTTTGCGGTAGGTTGTACAAAGGATAATTTTATTGATACAGGAGTTAGTAATGGTCGGCACGAGGGAAAAAGTTTACTGGAGTACATGGAGGCCCATCCTTACGATTGGTCGTTTACCGTGGAGATGGTGCGGCACGCGGGAGAGGAAATGGTACGGCTTTTCGAGGGGAAGGATGAAGCGCATCTGGAAATCACTTTTTTCGGTTTGGCGAACCATTCGATTCGTCGTTACCTGTTGACGAATAATATAAAGAGTGTATCTGACTTGGATCCGGCGTGGTGTCGCTCCGTGTTGCTGAAACATGTGGTGGACGGGAAAATTTATCGAAGAGATATTCCCGAAGGTAAGCCGGGTGATTATGGCACGCGGGGATCTGGGGGAAAAAGCCAGAAAAACTTGGCGGGAGAGGACGTGTGGACGTACGTGTTTGTTGAGGAAAAGGAGGGTGTCGTGGACAATGCACCTAGGTCGATATATGTTAATTTCCTGAAATCGGGGAAAGGTAATTTTCGGGTGGCTTCGGGAGATATAGAGCCGGATAATTGTGTGGTGCATGCTTTGGAGTATAAATTCACGCTGGGTGACGAGTAATAATTAAAAACGGAAAGATTATGAAACAATTGATATTATTTATAACCTTAGTATGGACTGTGATTGGAGTTGGTTGTCACGAAAAGACGATTGGATTTTTGGTCACGGAGAATGCTTCTTATAACCCGGATTCACTCTATGTCCGTAAGACTCCGGATCCAAAATTAGATGCCATTCGGATGGAAACCAAGGCTCCCTGGATATCTACAAAATTGCAAGGATACGAGGGAACGGAACAAATTTATTTTAGCGTGGAATCAGTAACTTCTGATCAAGGTGAAGAGGCTGCCCGTGTTTTTATGAAGAATTTGGCTATCCGGGGCGGGGGAGCCTTGATGTATCCATTTGAGAATGATGCGATTCCTGGTAGATATAAAGTATCCGTTCGATTGACAAATCCTGGGTATACTCAGGTGATTGAGAATGCTTTCACGTTTATCGTGGTAGAATAAAAAAGAAAGAAAACCACGGGCTTTTCTTGTTCGCGTGCTTTTGGGAAAATGCCCGTGGTTATTTACTTCTTGTTTCTGATACGCATTGGAATAAGTGATGTTTGGAAACGAGTATAATTGAGTTTTTCAAAGAAACCCGGAAAGTTGAGTTTTTAACTTTTCGGGTATTTTGTTTTTCCTCGCTGGATGTGTTCGCGAAGATAAGGTGTTATGATGAGCTCCCGGTGTAGTCCCGTGGAGATAAGGGAGAAAATAGGGAATAATTTCGGTACACTTTCGGAACAACTTCGGTGCATGTTCGTTCGGGAGCGTTTACCTGACGCTCGTGAAACAGGGGTGAAATGATGGAAACGCCTTTTTTCCCCCTTTCAAGCCCGTGAATACCCCGGGAAATGCCCGGTATCGATGGGGGGGAAGCCGTTCATGTCATGAAAACGGGTGTTCATGATATGAAAAAGGTTTTCCGTGTCATAAATGATGTCCCGGGGAAAACGTGATGTATCTTTGTCCTGAGAATTTTAAAATAAAAAAAATGGCAAAAACAGATCAACAAATTCGAGGTAAAGTGGGAAACACCATTTTTTACCGAGTAGACGGGGAAACCCGTGTCAGGAGCACCGCGGCAGATTTTCGAGATGCGAACAGTGATGACCAGCGTTCGCTTCGTTCCCGGTTGCGGGTGGCGACTTCTTTTTACCAGCGCCTAGTGGGGGTGATTTCCCGTGAAATATGGAAACAGGCAGCTAACGGGACGGGCAAGAACGGCTTCAACCTTTTCATGAAGGAAAACATGCTGGTGTTTAACGCCGACGGCAAGATCGGTGATTTCTCCCGCTTGAGTTTGACGGCGGGAGCGTTGCAGGAAGTGAACCACTTGGAAGCGGTGGTGGACGATGAAGACCGGGTAACCTTGACGTGGGACGGGGATGCCGGCTTACCTTCCGCCGGGGCGAGTGATCGTTTGGGGGTGCTCGTTTTGTACGGCAACCACTCTTTTTCCCCCGTGCTTGTCGATGGAATCGAGGCGACGAGGGCGGACCGGGTAACCGCGTTCAGGTTAAAGCGACAACCCGGGATCACGGCACACGTGTATTGTTTTTTCTCCGGGCAAGATGGTAAAACTTGTTCCCCGACCCAGTACTTGCGCCTGTAACATGGCTCCTCCCTTGGAAAATCTTTTTTTGAAAAGATTGTTCTCCAGATACTTGTAAAAAAGTTCAAAAAAAGGTGGTAAAAAATTTGGAAAAGGTGATTTTCTGCTATTATCTTTGCACCCGCAAAACCGAAAGGGGCGCGAGTGATAGAAGATGTCGAGTGGCGGTTTTAGCGGAGTTCTCGAGATGTTTGAAGAGGTAAATCGAGGGGTGGAATTTATTATTAACGATCCCGCTCGAAAAAAGTTTGAAAAAAACTTTGGAAAAGATTTGGAAGGGAAGGGAAAAACGATTTATCTTTGCATCCGCTTTCGCCACTAGAAATGGCGGCAGTGAAGACGAGAAAAAGAAGAGTTCTTTAACAATATTGACGTGAAAAAGAAACAACGTAGCGAGCGTGAATCGACCGACGCGATGTCGGGATTCATACACATGACCCTGCCAGATATAAATTTCTGAATAATATTTTACAATGAAGAGTTTGATCCTGGCTCAGGATGAACGCTAGCGACAGGCTTAACACATGCAAGTCGAGGGGCAGCATGAGGTAGCAATACCTTGATGGCGACCGGCGCACGGGTGAGTAACACGTGTGCAACCAACCTCGTGCCGGGAGATAACCCGCGGAAACGTGGACTAACATCCCATGGGACTTTTTGGTCGCATGACCAAAATTTTAAAAGTAATGGCACGAGACGGGCACGCGCGGCATTAGGTAGTTGGCGGGGTAACGGCCCACCAAGCCGACG
>NZ_KB903372.1 GCF_000379665.1 Butyricimonas synergistica DSM 23225
TCCAGTCTAAAACTCCCTCCCGCAAAGCAGGTTTCCAGTTTTCCGGGAAAGTATTGTCCAGGTAGAACACGATCGGTTTTACCGGTTCAACAAGTTCACCCCGCTCCCAGGCTTGAACATCTTTCGGTTCCAAACGCCAACGATTGGCAAATGAATAATACTTGGATCCTTCCCTGGGAGAGATATTTTGTTTCCCGGTCAAGAAAATCCCGATACGGGGATCAGAAATTCTCGGCTTCATTTTTTCTTCCGGCAACAACAACACGGTTTTCACGGTATTAACGGAAACATCCCCTAAATNAANAGAGAANANGANNAAACTAGCGGNACAANTNTACACTTCCTGNGANTCNATNGANATATTATCATCAAAAGATTTNATCTTTCCNGNNNAAGANAGNTCANTNTTCAANTTNCCNNTNATNGGCAACNNACCCATAANATANCCCCCGANAGGATTCATNGAAGGNTCGGAGAATATCTTTCCCNCNTCNAATACNACNGCNGTNCTATCTTTATTGTAAGCCTCCAGTTTGAACTTCAATTTAGGAATATCCATGAAATTCAAAGCCGCAGCCTCTTGCATTTCTTTTGTTTGGTCAAAAGTGGTATAAGTTGCGCACTCGCTCATAAAGATAGTGCTATCTTGCAATTTAAAACGAACGTGCANNGGNTCNGAGGNNTTATAGCCCACGTTNACCNTGGAAGGNTCACTCGTNGCGGAAGGAGTNGAAGCAATTAAAACATCCCGTCCCATATATTTTAACGGGTACTCGAAATAAATTTTATCTCCAACCCGATGAACCGTGATAAAGTTTCCNCGAAATTCCTCGTGTTGTTTTCCCTTGAACAACTTCTCGTATTTCGATTCTACTTTTTTAGCGGTAGAGTCTTGTTGTTCAGTTTTTGCTTTCTTCTTTTTCTTCTTACCCCAGGCGTACAAGGGTTCCGTACACGGGAGCAAGAATAGTGATACAAGTAACAATACTAATCCTTTTTTCATACAACAGATTTCTAAATGTTAATCAATAATCTATATTTTATCGTTCTAAAATAAAAACGCACCTCACTTATTACCAATCGCTTGTAAATCTATGTTATACTCATTTTTAAAATAAGCAATCAATATCGCATACTTTTCACGAATCAACCCGTGAACATCTTTATTCGGATGCAGAATTCCTTTCATGGTAGGTTTATCTTCATAAGCATCCGGCTCCGCCCTCAAATAATCATACGAATATTGCACTACCGCAGCGATATATTCCTTCCAGTCATATTCAGCATCTACCTGTCCTTCTTTCAAAAAACCTTGTTCATACATACTATATCCATCCACATATCCCCCATAAGTAGATACTTTCGTAAATTCCTCTGAGATTCCTATCATTTTCCGATCCAACAAACGTTCCAAAAAAGCCGTGTTTACATCATTTTTAAATGATGTTTTGGCAGCCTTCGAGAATGCCTCAACCTCCTGGCATCCCCAATTCACGGCAAGATTATCAAATCCGGAATAAACATTCAATTGCTCGGTACTAACAGGCCATACCTTTACAGAACTACACAGTAACAACTTCATAGGCATACAGCGTTGTAACATCGTATCCGCATAAAATTGGAAGAACAAATCTTCGACAAGAGCTAATTGTTTGCCGACATACGCTTCTTCTGCCGGGACCACTGTAATATTTCCCGAATAGGTATTCGTGTTTGAATTCAAAACAGCTTCATCCCAATCCGTCCCGTTAAAATACACATCTTTCGGTTCAAACTTATACAATATATAAAAACCACATCGATCAAACCATTCTACAATATTCTGGTCATAATCATGCGCCCCTTGAGGAAGGGTATATTTAAATTCCGGTTCACTTGTCGGTACAATAGGGTCTTCATCATAACATCCCAGCCAAAGCACAACGCTCAATAATACAAATATCAATCTATATCTCATAACATTCATATTTTAATATTCAACATCAAGGATTTTGTTCCAATTCCCGATTATACTCCAAAACTTGCTGGGGAATCGGCAAAACATAACGGGGAGAATTCGCTTGCAACGTAAATTTCTGTTCCTCTCCCAGATTTAAGAAATAAATATGCTCTAATTCCGGCATCCCATACCGACGTAAATCAAACCAACGATGATTCCCCTCACCACATAATTCCCGACGGCGCTCTTCTTTATAAAAATTCAACAAAGCCTCCCCATCCTTATCCACAGGAATATAAGTAGTGGTCCGAGTATCATAACGATGTTCTCTCAGGAAATTCAAATCAGACAAAGCTTTTTCTCTAAACTCCTCGTTATCCGAAACAATATATTTATGAATATAAGCTTCAGCCCTATTCAAATACATTTCTGCGGTACGAATACCTAGACAACCGTCATTTCTATCTTTACAAACAATATCCGGGACACGTTTAAAAGACATCGAAATAAAGTCAAAAGAATTGTAGTCCGTGTAATTTGTAAAATAAGTATTATACCGCAAGTCCAACACCTTACCGGCAGGAGAAACTTCATACAACCTCAATAAATCATCAGAAGCACTGTATGGACTTGCCGCCAAAGCACGCATATTAGCATAACCGTTTTCCGCCCGATACCAGATAACCTCATCAAGCGTATTTTTATTATACACGCCCTCGGAAGAAGTATTATCATCAGGATTCCTAAACATGGCAAGCGTGAGTAAATTTGGTTTTACTTTCAACACCTCATCAGCATATTTCAAAGCATTATCCCAATCTTCCATGTAAAGGTACATTCTGGACAAGATCGCTTTAGCCGCGATATGATTCATTCTATGCAAGCTCTTGGCAAAATCATTTTCCTCCAACAAACGATTCCCTTCCAACAAATCCTGTTCAATCTGGCGATAAACCGTAGCAACACTCTCCCGGGGAAACAATTCTTCCGTAACATCCATGTGTAATTTTAAAGGTACACCCAAATTTTTCTCGGGATCTCCGGCATTGTACGGTTGCCCGAAAAAATTCACGAGCATCAAATAATAGAACCCTCTTAAAGTAAGCGCCTCTCCTCGCAGATTCTCCCGTCTAGTGTCATCCCCCCGAACTTTATCCAAATAATCCAAAACCACATTACATCCTTTAATCTTCCGGTAAGGCAATTCCCAATAACTTACAATATTTCCGCCACCACCTTCATCAAACATATCTTTTTGCCAACCAAATTTCCAACGTTCTCTCTCAAGTTTCGTTTTATCATCCGGGTAGTAAATAGAAGCCCCCCGACACTGGATATCATCGGTAAAAATATCTGTAATACCCAAAAGATAATCCGTATAAAGTTCAGTATAAGCCTCTCCGTTCAACAATTGATCCATATCGTCTACCGTCGAAGGACGAATTTCGTCCTGACTCGATTCCTTCAGGAAGTCACTACATCCAAACAATCCCAAAGCAAACAGCAATATTATTATTCTTTTCATCAATCTCTAATTTACTTGTTAAAAACTCACGTTCACACTCAAGGAATAATTCCTTGATAAAGGTTGATTACCACTTGCTACTTCCGGATCCCGTCCTTGAAAATCTTTACTTACAATCTGGAAAGGATTGCTAACCGTAAATGACACACTCACATCCTGTGCGTAACGAGAAATCAATCTCTGGGGTATATTGTAAGAAAGAGTAATATTATTACATCTCAAGTACCAGGCATCCACCACCCTGACATCAGAATAAGGATAAGCTTCATAAGGATAAAAAGATTTCCAATTCTGATAAAAAGGATAAGATGCCAAATTCGTCGTCGGGTGAGGCAATGAAGGAATGTTCGTGTGAGCCTCATCACCAGGCTCTCGCCAACGTTTTACCATTTCCGTGGACATATTTAAATATTCACTCGGAATCCGTCCCCTGGAATTCATTTCTTTGAAAGGAGAAGCCAAAAATTTTTGATTCCCCGTGCTCAAATAGAAATTGGCTGTCAATGTCAACGTTTTATACCGGAATGAGGTATTCAAACCCGCGGTAAAATCTGGATCTAACTTTCCCGCATAAACCATATACCGGGTTGCATCTTCCCAGGCTGCCTCCGAATCACTTCCCGAAAGGTCAAATTCAGGAGCCCCGTTTTCAGGGTTCAACCCGGAGAAACGGAATGCCCAAAAACTAGACATGGCATACCCTTCCTTGTTCAATTCTCCCGACACAGCCTCTTTCCAATCTCCCGTAGGCTCCAAAGAACTCTTCAATTTATTGTACACTTGGGAAGTATTCATCCCCAACGACCAAACAAAATCCTTTGTCCGTACAGGCACCACGCTAACACTTAAATCCCAACCGGAATTTGTCATATTCCCGCCATTAATAACCATAGAAGATACCCCGTTAGCATACGGCACCTTACGCTCCGTGATCATATCTACCGTACGTTTGTAGTAATACTCGAACGTTCCGTTTATCTTGCTCTTGAACAAACTAAAATCAATACCCAAGTTCAAGCTTTTATTCTTTTCCCATTTCAAATGAGGAGCAGGCAAACTTTTAATACTTAACTTCAAATCATCGCTACCGCTTAATTCATCCACGGGTACAAATTTCGCAATCAGCTCCGGTCCCACATTCTCCGCAACATTTCCTTGAAAACCATAAGATGCCCGAATACTTACATCATTCAATATATCCTGATTTTCCAACCAGTGCTCCCGGGAAACATTCCAACGCACACCCACGGACCAAACGGGTTGGTATCTGGCACTTTTATCCTGCCCAAAACGATTGGAGGCATCCACACGAATACTTGCATTCACCGCGTAACGCTCGTCAAACATATAACTCATATTGCCATAAAAAGACAAGTAATTCGCTGTCCGGTCCGTGATCGAGGGACTCGTTCTCACCAGTTTATTCTTTTCCCCCTTCTCGCCTATCGTGATCGGCACCTGGGCAAACGACTTGCCCCGGTCAGGCATATAACCGTAATTCTTTTGAGTATAACCGTCATACTTGTTACTTCGGGATTCTTGTCCCAGCATAACACTAACAGCATGCTTCCCGAAATTATTAATATATTCCAATTGATTACGCCAAGTATAATTGTCATTCCTACTCTCAACGACATTTAATAATCCTCCCACGGGTAAAGGCGAATTTTTGTACTGAATATCCTCGGAACCGTAAGCTCCAAATTCATACTCTCTTATTGCAGTAATATAATTAGATTCTTCCGTGTACCATGATTCACCTAGAGAAGAAGAATGATTATATCCCAAGGTAGAAGACAGTGTCAACCCGCCAACAATATTCCAACGTACACTTAGATTACTATTCACACTACTTGTTGTATTTTCATTGCCGCTATTATTCAGTTCATGGACAATATTATACAAGTAATTATTTTCCCCTTTCGGGTAAAAATACAGACTTCCATCCTCGTTATAACAAGGAATAGCCCGATTGGTGGTACTTGCGTACGTATAAGGATCAACACTCGCAAAACCGGTTGTTTTCACCACACTACCAGCTAACCCGGCATTCAATGTCACACGATTCCATAAAGTTGAAGTAACATTAAAACTTCCATTGTACTGTTCCAGTCCATTCCCCTTAGCCGTATTTTCACTTCGATTAATACCCAAGGATGCCCGGTAAGTAGATTTTTCATTTCCTCCCGAGATACTAATATTGTGGCTATGGCTAAACGGAGTCCTGAACAAAATATCAAACCAATCCGTGTTCATCGCTTCAAGTTTCTTGGCTTGCGTGTTAAATTCGTCATAACTAATCTCTCGTCTTTTATAAGCCAATGCCAAAGCCATATACCCAATCGGATCCTCCAGCTCCACGATACATCCCCGTTCATACGCCTCCCGGGAAACACCAACACGTTGCTGTGAATTCATCAATTCCATGTTCTTGTAGCTCATTTTCGCGCTCATCGAGAAATTTCCGCTATAATTCACGGACATTCTACCCCGTTCTCCTTTTTTCGTCGTGATTACAATCACCCCGTTAGCAGCCTTCACCCCATAGATTGCGGTTGACGAAGCATCTTTCAAAACGACGATATTATCAATATCGCTAGGATTCAACCAAGCAATAGCCCCTCCCACGAAATTCTTAATCATATCCATATTATCGTCACCGATATCCGTTAATTGTGCCGCATTAAAAGGTAACGGGTCTTCCTGAATAATCCCGTCCACAACCCATACCGGTTCCGGGTTTCCTAACAAAGTCGAAGTTCCACGCACTCTCACCTTTTGGCGGGTACCCGTCAAACCGCTTTGGTTAATCACCATCATCCCCGGCAATTTACCTTGTAATGCTTGTTCTAACGTTTGTGTCCCGTTTACCACCAGGTCACTCCCCTTTATACTACTGGTCGAACCCGTCATCCCCCGTTTCTTCACCGCCTGATAACCTGTAACCACAACCTCTTCCACTTGTTGCACATCCTCACTCATCACCACATCTATCGTATCCCGCCCCACGTATTTCACCTCCACGGTTTTCATTCCAAGGAAAGAAAAAATCAATACAGAACTATCTTTAGGAATTCCTATTTCATAGAATCCATTAACATTTGTAGTAGTCCCGACAGTAGTCCCTTTCAAACGAATAGCCACTCCCGACAAGGGTTGATTCTCCTTGTCCTTCACCACTCCTTTAACATACGCGAGCACCTTCTTGTCTTTTTTCTGCTCTTCTTTCAATACAATAATAAACTTTCCCTCAATCCTATACGACAGACCGTTTACTTTCAACGTTTTGTCTAAAAGATCTTTTAAATCAATCTCCCCGAAATCAGCTCGAACCACTGTTTGCAAATCTACAACGCCATTATTATACATAGCCACAAAACCAATTTGGGAACGGATCTCCTGAAATAATTTATCATACGTGATTTTTTTGAAATTCATCTGCATTTTGTTTTGGCTTAATCCCGAAGAATAACCACCCAGTACAAAAAGCAACTGCATGACCGTAATCATCATTATGGTCAAAAAAGTTCTACCCGTTCGTTTTTTTACAAAAACGAAAGTTCTCCAACATTGTTTTTCCATAAATTTTAATTTTCAATTAACACTTTCAAAAAACTCTAGCTATTACAAATAGACTAGATTGTTTTCACTACACTACAAACTCAACTTTTTATCTAGATAAACCATTTTGTTTTCCATCCTACATTTCACATTCGACGTCATCTCTATAAAATCCAGCATGAATTTTAAAGATTGGGCACGTTCGACAGCCCCGGTAAAACGAATTGCACGAATAGCTTCATCCGTGAAAGAAAACTCCACGTCATACCAACGCGTTAGCTGTTTTACCAACTGTTCCAATGGCATATTCACGAAATCAAACATCCCGGATTTCCAGGAAACGATCAAATTCACGGGCACTTGTTGTTTCATCAACGATTTCCCTTCTATATCCCAAACCGCCTGCCAACCGGGGCTCAACATTTCCCGTCCCGTCGCCGCATTTACTTGCACCTTCCCGGTTTCCAAGGTTACGACTGAAACATTTTCGTCCCGATAAGCCATTACGTTAAATGATGTCCCAAGAACCTTCATATCTAAATCTTTTGCATGAACAATAAACGGACAAGCCTCATTCTTCGCCACTTCGAAATATCCCTCTCCCACGATCTCCACCTCCCGGGTTGCCCCCGTGAAACGCACCGGATATTTTAACTCGGTTTCCGAATTCAGCCAAACTTTAGTTCCGTCCGACAAAGTCAAAATATATTCACCTCCCCGGGGAACGATCAACGTATTATACTCAACTGCTTCCCCGAAAACTCTCCCCGACAAAGAATCCTCTTTCGCCATATAGCACAATCCCGCTCCCACGCTATGCTCAACACTTACCCTGTCCATTTTTAATACAAAAGAAGAATCCTTGTGAATAACCATCCTCTTCCCGTTATCCAAAAGCAAGGTTATATCGGAATGCCCGCCCAATATCTGAGATGCCCCGTTTTTTTCAATATACTCTTGTTTTTCCGGGAACCAAAACATGGTTGAAAACAATAACAAGCAGGCAGCAACCGCTCCACTCCAGAGATACAATCTTTGAGATATTCTCCTTCCTCGTTTTTCCCGCATGGGCAAACGAGATAATATTTTTTCTTCTGCCCGGGTTAAATTTATACGATTATATTTTTCCGCGTAACTCACGCGATAAAGTAACCGGAATAATTGTTTCAAACGCTTCTCGTTGGCAGGCTCCTCTTTCAACCATGCAGCAATATCTTCTTCTTGCCTTGAAGAAAATTTCCCACCCCAAAATTCCAAGAGGCTCCGGTATATTTCATCGTATTTCTTTTTCATCTGTTCTTACGGACTTTTATCCATTAAACAGATATTTCAAAAAAAAGGGTGACTCAAATACGACTTTTTTTAATCAAACGAAAAATTTCCAAGTAAAAAAAGGAACACGAGAAGATCTTTTCGATCTCCCAAATCGTCGCGTAACTGTTTCATTCCCTTCCTTAGTGAAGTTTTGACTGTATTAATTGAAATTCCAAATCGCTCTGCAGTTTCCGCGTAAGAATAATTTTCACAAACCACGCTATAAACGATTTCTCTCATACGCTGGGGTAATTTATTCAATGCCTCGCGTACCAGTTGAACTGTTCTCTCGTCCAATCTCTCGGCTTCATGAAAAGCGATATCTAAATGGGAAGGAGATATTCTTTCCGTCTGAATGCCACGGTGTTCTAGTATATTAAAACAAGCATTTCGGCTTATCGTGAACAAATAGGTTGACAAAGCTTTCGCGTGTATCCCATCAAACAGACGATTTTCCCAAAGCTTGATAAACTGCTCCTGCACGATATCCTCGGATTCAGACAAATTATGCATAAATCCGTCAACAAAAAGAACTAAAGAACGGTAATAACGTCGCAGTAAAAACTTCATACCGTCCCGTTCCCCGGACTTTAGCATTCTCAATATGTCTGCATCATCATGTATCACGTATCCCCTTTTTAGTGATGAAACAAAAATAATAATATTCCTTGTAAGTTCAAAAACCTTCTCTTGTATACGTGCACAAACCTCCACCAGTTAAAAAAAAGACCCCGTCGAATCCGACAGGGGTCCCTCTTTAAAATCACACAGTATCTTATTTGATAATCTCAACAAGAACGCAACGATTCCATTCATCTTTGTCATAACGGGAACTAACACCTTTATGATCCTTAACAACGCGCTGCTTGCTTATTCCATATTTGTTGATAAACATATCCGCAACGGCATTTACTCGTTTTTCAGAGATAATCATATTTGCTTTCTGCGTTCCGCGTTTATCAGCGTAACCGGTTAAACGAATACGCACATCAGGATTCTCTTTCAGGAATTGTGCTAAATTATAAATACCCACTTCTTGGGTTGCATCAATCTTATAGCTATTGAATGCGAAATTTATAGTAGTCGGCAGAGCCTTGTATTCGACATCGGTCTTAGTCGTCGGAACTTCTTGTTTTACAATTTTCACAACAGTATCCGGAGCTCTTCTCAACAACTCTTGGATCTGGGCTTCTTGTGCTTTTGTCAAAGTTTGAAGCTCTGCATATTGCTTGTGGCTAACAGCTTTCTTGAAAGAACGGTTTTTGAATCTATAGGTAACACCCACGCTCAACCCCATGATACCGTCATTGGGAAAACCACCGCGAGTCACAAGATCGTCATCCAAAATCATTCCGGAATATTCCAAATTCAAGTCAAAGCGTTCACACAAACGGAAACGAGCCTGAACACCGGCATTAATCGTGAAAGATTGGTCACTGCCAATAAACGCTCCCCCGATCCCGGCGAAAGGAACCAAATCAAAACAACGTTTCTCGTTATAACGTCCGAAAAAATTCAGCAACCCGAACATGAAATCTCCATGAACAGCTCCATAATGTTTATGCAACATGGTATTCCCGTTATTCTGGAATCCGTGTAACGCACCTCCCTGACCTTGTACTCTCACTCCCCACCACGGTGCGAACCATTTACCGACAGACAATGCCGGCATAAAAGTCAATCTATCCCCGAATTTAGCATCAGTAGAACCTTCCGCGTAAAGAGCTTGGGCACCAAAATTCAAAGAAACAAACCAATTATCCCAAAAATTATTGGTTTCAAAAGATGTTTTGTAACCAGGTAAGTTTTTTTCTTGGCTAGATTGTGCAAAAGTTGAAATGCACAACACCAACATGCATACAAACAATAAATTCTTTTTCATTTTCAAAATAATTAAAATGTTTATTCGTGTAACAATCCTCATATACAAAATTGAAAAAACATCGCAAAATTAATAAAATTCACGCACAACACAACAAACAAATAAACATACCTTTGAAAGGCACCTTTAGTTAACTGAGCGTTTTGTAAGTTACAAAACACTCAATTGGGAATTTACACCCATGAGCTTTCATTTTGCCATAAACACACCCCAAAGTCTGTCCATAAAGTCACATACATCACAAAATTACGCGCAATTACACTGATAATCACCAATTTGTACATTGCTTGACTTTATAGAAATTAGGAATTAAAAGGCGTGTTTTGATACACTTCCCCGCATAATTATTTAATTATCTTCCACGCAACGGATAAAACAAGCGTCACTGCCACCAGAACTTAAATTATTACCTGAACTTATTTCATGGAAATCAAATGTATAATAATTTATATCCCAACCACAAATATTCTCACTAGAAGTTTTACCATACTGTTTTTCAAGCCAATAAATCGCTCCCTGCCGACGATACAAATCATAAAATAGAGGACGGAGTGCCAATAAATCCGCGCCATCGGGATATGCCGCAGTTCTATTGGCATACCGAAGCATACCATTTTCTGCAAATCTTCGACGCCCGTATCCGGACGCTCCTATAGGGAAGAATACGTGCTTACCATTCGTCTTGTTATACACGAAACATCCTCTCATCCCATAACCGCTTTCAACGCCGGAACCGCCTTTCCCCGAGCGGTATTCATAAACGTCCTGAATACTTGTATGTGTCGAATTATCATTGGTGCCATCTCCATAAAGCACACCAAAACCTTGTTCAACACTAGAAGTGGTAAAAAGAAGATTATAATCATTGTAATTCGCAACTCTTACGTTAGCACCAAGATTTACTTTCCACGAAGGATTTTCCGTATTTTGAGAGGCTATGCCATCCCACGCGAGAGGTGCCGCACCTACAATATTCAAAGTCCCGGGAGCCACGAAATCCCCCGGTTTGACATTATTCCATGGAACTTTGCGATGTACTTGGCTGGAAGCTGCTATCGGTTGCTCCAAATTGCCATAACGAAACAACGACCCCTCGTCAAGCGGAGTATCAACTTCTTTACCCGCGGCAAGCAAATTACGGTTATGCCATTTCGCACCTCCGTCCACGAGTTGCACCGGACCATCTCCCTGCGTCACGAAAATCAAGTGCTGGCAAGTGTAATCATGATAATCTACACGAATAACCGTTTGACGCACCTCCCCCTCTGGTATCTTGCCTTTGAATTTCACGTCAAATTCGATAAAACTTCCCGTCTTCCCTTCTGCATTTTCAAGCGTAATGAAATCATCCCCCCGAAAAGGGACTCCATCCACCTCCGAGGGGATATAAGCCCGCCAACGCCCTTCGGAAGGGAAGGCTTCAAAATTGACTGCCTCTTCCTTCGGCAATCTCATCAATTTTACATGAAAAGAACTCGTGTTCCCTGCACTTCGGTAAATGCCCTTGGGATTAACGACACGACGCACCTGGAAAATTTTTGCCGTGTCTTTTAATGTTCGCTCTCTCCCGTCATCAAATTTTATTTTCACGGTAAATTCCACCTGTGCCTGACGCTGATAGGCGACATAGGGATTGTTACCGGTATAGGCAGAACTGACAATCATCTGCTTCGCCCGCGTGTACAAGGGAATCGTTATGTTTACGGTTTTATTTACTTTATCAGTGGTTATGGTGTAAGTTCCATCATTCTCCGAATGCGTCCCATCCGTTGTCGAGTAATCCCTTGTCCCCCTTTTTGTTTCTTCATAGTACGCCTTATTACTCGTAATTGTTATTATACCATCCCCTTTTTCATTTCCATTTGACAATATTTTAGCCGTAGTCTTGCGAAGCGAAAGGAAACCATGCCAAGGGGCATTGTTTGCGTCAGTAGGTGTCACCGCGTAATCATATTGCTTGGCATAGTCAAGCGTCGAGGCTCCCTCCGGCGCCCAATTATTGAATATGATTCTCGCACCCAAAGAGTCAAGTTGCCCCCCTCCGGTATTTATTTTTATAGGAAAATCCAAAGAGCGGTTATAAAGATAAGAAATGTAATAAACCGGCGGAACCTCTATTCCCGGTTTTTCCTCTTTATACTCGATATGCCAATCCGCATCATTGGCAAAATTTTTCAACACCAGCGTGAGTTTGTAGTGATAATTTCGTTCGGCATTATAATCGGTCGCGACATCCTTGCCGAGCATGAAACGGTATTTTATAGGACCGCTACCCACCTTTTGGGGATTAATGGACACGTAATAAGCGTCCACCTCGATATACGTGCCGAAAGGCATGTCATCTTTCAGGCTATAACTATCGTCCCCGGGAAAACCGGGGCGGTCCAATGCACCATTCCCATCGGCATCTTGCCGTTTATCTTTTCCCTCTCCTTGCATATTTTCAAAAAAGAACAAAGCGTTGGACCCTTCCTTGTGTTCACCATATTCAGGCTTACCGGTCGATAATCGCACGGGATAATATTCATTAAATGCCGGCACATCCTCTCCCTCGTAATAACGTATGATTTCTCCATCAATAAGATTCGCCACGTCCTTTATTTTATTCGTGTCCCCCAAGAAACAAGTCCTGGGTATGTCTTTAATCCGAACCGATTTCAAGTAAACGAAAACCCCTTCTTCCAACCCGGAAGCATCGTACGCCACCGTCACTTTCGATGCCGCACGCCGCACCCATGCGTGCAATTTTGTCGTGTTTTTGTTGATCAACACCGTTTCTTCCGCAACAAGCGCCTTTTTATCTGCCAATCCATCATTATCTACCACAAAGTGACCGAACATTTGGCTATTCTTTGCCACATCATCAGCGATCCAAGTTAAAGTGATTCCTTTCAATCCCTCCACGGTTTGAATGGCCTCTCCATAAGAAGCAAGGTCCAAATTGGCAACCGCGTAAATATAATACCTCCCCTGCGGAACAGTCAATGTAAAAGAAGCACGGGAAGTTGCCGATTCGGCATAGGGCCCCCCGGATGTAAGGCCATCCCTGTCAACGGATGTCGTCGGCTTGAAATTTTCAATCTCGTATTTCTCGACCAAGTTTCCCCCCTCCGTGTATAACAACACCCACAAACTCTGAATATCTTTTATCGCGTCCCCGGCACTTCTGCTCGCCCCGTTCAACGCAGGAACCAGCGGTTTGAACTCCACGGTTGCGGTTACAGTACTTGTAGCCCCGGGAGTAAAATCATCATCTCCTCCCAGCGGTTCATCCTCGCAAGCGGCGAAGCAAATGAACAGCACATACAAAAGACTATATAGTATATCCCGTTTCATATTTTCAACGATTCTCTGTTATAACCCAAAATCCGGTTTAAGCTCTTTTTCCCGGTAAGGCTCCACATCAACCACCCACTCTAATTCAAATTTATCATCATTCTTTATCGTGATATTCACCACGACATGCGTGTTCCTCGGAAGCCCGTGAGGCAGGTTTCCGAGTTTTCTTTCCCAAGAAACCCCATTCACCGTGATACCCACGAGATACTCCCCGTCGGGTTTTCCCTCCAGTAAATAAATAGGTTCTAATTCCTTAAATCCATTATTGGCGGGCAATATAACATCCACCCCCTCATGCTTGTAATCATACACCCCGGAAAACGGCGGCACATTGTAACTCTTTATCGCTAAAACCGAATAATTGTCCCCCTCCTCCCCAATCGTCTCTTCTTCGTATTTAGCGTTTCGCGGCAAGTAATACTCCTTGTTCGCCATATTTTTAATCACCAAACCCGTCAATTCCCTCATGGTAGAAGTCTCGTTCGTTATCCGGAACGTGAATTTCACGGCAGCTCTTGTCACGAAAAGCTGGCACTCGTTATTCTCCTGGCGAGACACGTACACCTGGTGGCGTTCGTTCATGGGCAAAGCTCCCGACAATTGTCCCGAAGGCGTTTCCACCCGGACCGTCAGATTGGAAATTACCTCCGCGGGGAATGTTTCCCCGACCATTATACCATCAAGGAAATCAGATAGGGCAAGCGTCTCGTTGCTATCTCCCTGACTCACCTGAATACTCTCGTTATCCTCGTTCACGAAAAGATAAATCTGTTTCCATTCCCCGCTAACCACCTTAAATTTTCCAGACACAACGCTCATCACGGCAGAAGAAGAAAAATTTATAAAGTCGTTTATCTCGACCACGCCATTCTCCCGCACCACGATCACCCGCAATTTTTGCATCATCTCGTCCTCATTCTTGGGTTTCGCATCCTCCACTACCCCGCGGGCTATGGGACGTGCCACGTCGGACAACGCCACGTTGATATTGAGGTTCACCAGAACCTCTCCCTCGGCATTTTCCCCGGTATCCCGGCTACATCCCCCGGACAACAAGAACGCCATCAATCCAAATATGAGATAACACGCAACCTGTTTCATTTTTGAATGTCATTGACTCTAACCGTCCAATCATTAATCTTTATCGTCGTTTTCAACCACCGGTAATCCGTGTCAAGCAAAAAAAGCATCGACCACTCGCTCTGCCGGTCCAAAAACTCCTGTTTATCCATATCCTTGTAAAATTCACTCCTGAACGCCAGCAAATAATTGTTCAACGGAATGTTCAGCACCTCCCCCGCATCCTCCTTCCGGCGAATCACGAGCTTCGGGCTATTCTTCAGCATCAACCGCGAAGTTGAAAACTCCGCGTATGCCATGACCACCTCCTTGTCGTTCCCCATCATTCCCGCTGACACTTGCCCCCTCGCCCAAGGCGTGTAGGCCACCTCCCCGTTCGGGATCACATCGTTATCACTAGCGAACAAGGTGTTGTCATCCGTGATCTCGAAATCAAAATCCTTGTCATCCACCGGGTCGCCGTTCATCTGTTGCAACATGATCCGGATATTATTCGTGTTCTTCATCATCTCCACCACGCCCTCTTGATACAAGTCCGCCGTGGCAAGCGTGAGTTGTCCCCAGTACATGTCGTGCAATTTCTTCCGATCGGGGTTCGTCAGGCAATCCTCGTCCATTCTTACCCGGGCATCGCCATACTTGCTTCCCGGTGCCGGAGGTCGTACCATGAAAAAAGAACTTTCCCCGCAAGCCATTCCCCCGTAAGCCACGAAACGGTAATTTCCCGGCTTCAATTCCAACGTCATCCGGTAACTTTCGTCCCGCAATTCCGGTCCCATCACCACGCGGGTATCCACGTAATTGCCTTCCTCGTCATATATATAAAGTGTCAAGCAATCCACCTTCTTGGGGAATGCGTTGGCAAACTCCATGTTGTAGTCGTAGATAAAACGAAGCGACACCCCGTGAGCGCATGGATCGAGATCTTCATATATTTTCTCGCACGAGGAGAAGGCAAAGCTCATCGACGCGGCACAAAGTGCCGCACCGATGATTCTTGAAACTATATTTCGTTTTCTACTTTGCATGTTGATTCTTAAAATTCGATATTATTTATACGGACCGTCCAAGGCAATACCTCCACGGAAACCGTCAGGTAAACATCGCTTTTTTCGTCCGGGTCATCCGGATCTATTGGGTCCGGATCGTTGTCAGAAATGCGCGGATGGCCTAAACGGTCAATTTTCGTGACAGCAAGTTTGTACACGTTGTTACGCACCACG
Organism: Butyricimonas synergistica DSM 23225; assembly: GCF_000379665.1. Classification (GTDB taxonomy): domain Bacteria; phylum Bacteroidota; class Bacteroidia; order Bacteroidales; family Marinifilaceae; genus Butyricimonas; species Butyricimonas synergistica. Next base: position 15,864 of record NZ_KB903372.1, read on the forward strand.
CCGAACTCCATCGGGCCCATGCTCCCGTTTTCCCCGTTATCATTGTGACGGTTCCAGTAGTAATAATAGCAATAATACCCGACAGGATCACTACCTTCTTTACTAGACTGGTAAATCGTAAATCTGGAACCGACAGCAGCCGTTCTAAAACTTTCCCAATAAGTCGTGTTAGAAGCGTTTGTTTGCCATTGACTCCACAAGTAATCAGGGCTCTTAGGGTCAGTACTATACACGGCAGCCACAGCAGGAGTATCGCCCTCAGCCGCTTTCTCTACACAAATTTTGTCCGCATTCTCAGGATTCCCGAATACCGCGGTGTAAAATTCACGACTGGCATTTTCATCCAAAGCAGCAGCACGTACCTCTTTCCAAGTCACGTAAATATTCGTCAAATAGGTATAAAGGATCGGGTCCTGCATCGGATTTCCCGTGAGATCTGTACGTTTCAGAAGTTTCACTAAAGAATTAGTCTCGTCCGCACCGTCGGGTGCAATCATCTGACCTTTAAAAACAACCCCGGTAGTAATTCCTTGTTTTTGATTAGAAGTTTCCCCGGGAATTGTATTTTCCGCCACGTAACGCCAAATTTTATATTCTTTTGAACCATAATTGTCACTAGTAGCACCTTCACCCAACACCTTACTAATATCATGCGAATCCCACTGCCCGCGAGCGGTCTGGTCAATTGTCCACGACATACCCTCCTCGTGGCCTAAGCAATAATCAAAATACGTTCCAAAACCACTGGCAATACCCGTATTTTTCTCCGCGGCATCCGTGTCTACCACGTAATTTGATGGAGTTTCCACACCACAAATATTCCAGCCGTCCTTCAATCCATTCGCGGACACACGGCGCAAGTAGTAGAAATTTTTGCTCATGTTCACCAATGCCATTTTTTGCAACTGGATTTGCATGAGAGGTGCATTATTTTTCATCACAACATCGTATGTATTGTTCTTTCCGCTCCCGTCCTTGAAATCAAAACGAGCTACAGAACGTTCTACTTGAATTGCACCGTTATTGACAACCTCTTTATCGGTACCGTAATTATTGGGACCAGACAAATTGAACGCGTTATTCTCTGTCGTGTAATCATTCCAATCTGCTAATGTCTTGGGTAATTTCTTTTTTGCCAATACGGCATTCGACATCAAGAACTTTTTATCAGTAGTAGCAGCATCAAACTCCGTTCTGCCAGCAATCCCATCTCTCCATGCAGTAGTTCCCACAGTTGCATCGTCAATCAATTTTTTTAAAGCCGTCGTAGGATTACAGAACACATAAACGTGTATCTCATCCTTTCCTGTTGTCAAATTGCCATTCGCATCCGTATTAGCAGCCTCGTAATAAGCGGCGATTGATGTCTTCGTGATCCTTTTCGTCGTGCTGAAAGAGGTCGAAGACAAATTCGTCATGTTTTCTGGCGTTTCCGTGATGCTGTGGGCAATCAATTCGTCACTCGTCGTTGCCAACACGAGCAAAACCTCGCTCACCGTGTTCTCTTTCTCCTGCCCCACCTCTGTGCCACTCGTACTGGTTCCATAATCCCCATTTTCCGGTGTATTTGTTTCACTGCGAGCCCCCACTCCCCCGGCAGGAAGCTGTACCGATACATTCATGTAAACGGCATCTTTAGAGCCATTCAGATTCTCGTCAGAATCGTCGCCTGTAAGAGTGTCATTGCTACACCCGGCGAGCAACCCCATCACGAGAATGCTCGCGAAATAATTCCACATTCTTTTCATCTCTTTTTTATTTAAATTGGTCATTCTATTTGGTCATTTTTCACTTCTTTCACTTGACGCAAAGCATCTTCCGCCTCGGTGATCCCCCCTTGGGCAGCCTCGGCGAAAAACCTCATTGCCGAATCGTAATCTTTCGATAGACCTGCGTAAACCCCTCGGGCATAAACGGCTTCCACGCAATCACCCGCCTTGCCCAGGTAACGGGCAGCTCCTTTCAAGTCGCCTTTCGCCATGGCGGCATTGGCAGCGTTCAGGTTGGCGACCTCGTCCCCCGGGAACATCCGTACCGCAATCTCGAACGCCTCGTTGTACTCGTCGCTACCCGGTTCCAAATCTTTCGCCGCTATATATAATTCACGTAAACTCAATTTCTGTGGCTGGGTTTTCATGATCCGCCGGATCTCTTCCGCGTCCGTGTAAGTGCGTACCACGTATCTCACCACGTAATCCGAGTGCCGAAGTCCCGGGTACACGTTCTTCAACAGGAACTGGTAATCCTCCGGGTAAGTCGATTTTATCATCTTTTCCTTGGCATCCGGTTCCAAATCGGCACGGATAAGCCCCAGAATATCATCTCGATTCCTCAAATTAGTACTGTCCACGTAAGCCTCCAAACCCGCCCAATCTTCCGGCTCGTAAGAGGTAAGAATCACGCTATCGGGGAAATGATACAACTCCCGCACGTAAGTTTTCAACGTTGCCGTTCTCCCCTTCGCCAGGCGAGTGTTATTGGCATACGTACCCTCCGGAGAGGCATATCCTTTGATACTCAATGCCGTGATACGCACATCCGGATCCTCCCGCACCACGTCAATCGTCTGTCGTATCTTCCGCAACTCTGTCGGATTCTTCCGGTAATCCTCGTGTATCTCCGTGCGATTCACCGGGAAATCGATATAAGCGGAACCTTTCACTTCACGCGTCTTCACCATCTCCACCTCCGGCGGCAGATACACGAACACCGGAGTGTAAACTTTCGGCTCCATCCGCAACAGCGGCACCCGACGGTCCTCCCCCTCGCCCCGACAACCGCAAGCTCTCTCGTCTATTGCCAAGGTAGCCTTCGACATCCACACCTCGAAAGGAAGCGAAGCACGATAACGAATCACATTCGCCTGTCCCGCCCGTTCCAATACATCCCCGTCCGACACGGGCGTGTTACGCAAGTGATAGAAATAGCGGTTCCGTCCCGCCACGATCATAAAGGGCAACTGCACGCTATCCGATTCGCCTTTCAATACCGGGACAAAAAGCAATTCCCGGTTCGTGGCAATATTCAAAGCGGACACGTCCACGTCCATTGAAACGAACAAGGCATTCTCCCCACGCACCACGTCGAGATTCCTTACCACTACCTGCCCGTCGGCAAGTTCCTGCCCGCTCACGTTTGCCATGAACAACATCAGCAAGCCTAAACACCATATCTTTCTCATAGCCATCTTTTTAAAACAAATAAACAAAATTCAACGCCGCTTTCGTCGGTCCCACGTAATGATGCGACCGCCCTTTTGCCAACCTTGTCCCGCACTCGGCACAAGGATACACGTCGTAACGAGTATAAATGTACCCCACGCCGATTTCTGCCTCGAAATTCCAGTGCTTGGAAAGCACCCACGAGTGACCGTAAGCCACTCCCGCTCCGACAAACCACCCTTGGTAACGGCGATCCGTCAACTTGGAGAAATCCGTTCCCCAAAAAGAAATACTATTCTTCAAGTTACCGACATTATACTTCCCGCCCAATACATGTACACCTAAAAAATGTCCCGCAAAACAGTCACAAAACCAATAACGAGCCTCCGGCTGCAGCATCCAATGCTTCCACTTGTGATCGCCCGATATAGTCCACCCGTTATAATTGCTCGAGAGATCAAACGTCCATCTCGGCGCCAAACGAAACTCTATGCCGGCGTTAATTGTTGCCGTTGCATCATATAACAAGTTGCTCTTCACTGCCATTTTTTGACATTTTGCTCCCGTGCTGAAAAAAAGTCCCAAAAGCAAAAACATACAAAGCTTTAAACTCATTTTTCCCATATCCAAGATTCATCGTAATTATACACCTATGCAAATCTCACTACAAAACATAATAAACAAAGCCTCGGTCTGCTTTATAAATAAACGCCATTTCATACTATACCACTCTAACACTTGTTCCTCAATACACTATCAATTCAAAACACTTCATATCTATACTAAACATCTATTGCACAAATAAATGAAGCTATTAAACAAAATCGCTTTAATCGTTCGTTTAATGATACAAAGATAATGGGGTAAAATTACAATACAAAATTTTCGCGTAATAATTTGGTGCATATGTATATATGATTATATTTAATTATCAAACAATTCGTTTTTTAACCCCCTTTTTTTTAATCGCTTTAAACGAAGGTTTCAAGATATAAAACGCATAAATTTAATTTTGTACATTTTACCAAAATATCACCAATACAGATATATTTTTGACAACAAAAATCTTTGCATCAACCACTCATAATAAATCAAAAAAATAAGTACATACGAAAATCATCCTACTTATTTTTGACGATCGTACCGGATTTAAATATTTTTGTAACCAGTAAAACGATACCTAAAACCGTGACAAATGAGCAAGAACGCTATCGAATCGAAATCCCAAATGTGGAACCCGTGGCACGGTTGCCACAAACTAAGCGCGGGCTGCAAGCATTGTTACGTGTACCGGGGCGATTCCAAACGAGGTATCAACAGCAGCATTGTTTCCAAAACTCAAAATTTTGACCTGCCCGTCCAAAAAAAGCGAAACGGTGAGTATAAAATCCCACCGGAAACATTAGTTTACACGTGCTTCACATCCGACTTCTTTCTCGAAGATGCCGACGAATGGCGTGCCGAGGCATGGGACATGATACGTACCCGGGATGATTTAAATTTCATGATCATAACCAAACGCATCGACCGTTTGCAAATATTCCTCCCCGATGACTGGGGCGACGGGTACGATCACGTCACGATCTGTTGCACGGTCGAGAATCAGGATAGAGCGGATTACCGCCTACCAATCTACCAAGCCGCCCCGATAAAACACAAAATCATCATCTGCGAACCCATCTTGGAACGAATCGACCTGACTCCATACAATATTGACTCGTGGATCGAACAAGTTGTTGCCGGCGGGGAGTCTGGCAACGAAGCCCGCCCCTGCGATTTCGATTGGATAATGGAACTACATGATGTATGCGTGGAACAAAATATTTCGTTTTGGTTCAAGCAAACCGGAGCCAAATTCATAAAAAACGGGAAATTATATCCCATCAACTACCGCCAACAACATTCCCAAGCTCGAAAAGCGGGGATTAACTTCGATGCGGAATAAACAAGAGCATCTCCCATACAAAATTCAATATCATCGAAAAACCGAAGGTCGATTTCAGCTTCCGTCTAGCACAGCAACAAGTCTACCTTTTTGCAATATACAACTCCCCCCCATTTCGAACTATTTGCTCAGCCCGGCACCGGAATATTTCCAGTGTTCGTATTGCTCACGTGTTTCTATTTCAGATAAAACAAATCTTTGTTCGCTTGACAAATCGTAAAACAAGAACAGGCAAAATCGTAAATCAAGCCTTTTGACAAGGGTAAAAATGTAAAATAGAACAAAAAGATAAAAAAGAACTATCCCGTGCCATTTTAGAAAAATAAATCTTCCACCACGTCTATTTTTCTGAGTATTTTTGGAAATGTTATGATGACAGTGGTCGAATATATTTGTTTTATTTATTTTTTAATACCCGTTTTCTCCGCAATCACTTGCGGATTTTTAATGATTTTGTCGTGTCGCGATAGCCAATCCCAAGGCGAAATACACGTCAAACGTGTCATGTCGTGGTATTTCCTGTCGGCATCCATATCATGGTTCTGCATATTTGCATACCTTCATCTTTCCGAGATATTTATCTATATAAACTCCTTTTGTTACCTGACCTTTCTGCTCATTCAAGTACTCTTCTACCATCTCTTTTACATTCTGACCCGGATCGACGAACAGGATCGGTTTTCCTCCTGCCATTACGTCCTGCCCGTGGTCATGAGTTGTATCTTGTTGATTTGGTCATTTTTCATCCCTCTCGATGTTCAATTAGCGATAGTCAAGGGGAAAGGAGCCTCCCTCCCACCCGGGTATGAATCTTACGCCCGATTCTTCCTCTCGAAACCTCTCGCACGTTTACTTTTTGGAATAGTCTATGCCACATTAACCTTCATCAGGTTACGGAAATACCACAAAATGATGCATCTTCAGGTAAATTCACGTTCAAAACTCCATGCATCAATCACGATCATCATCGGGTTGACGTTATCCTCACTTCTATGTTCATTTATCGGGAGCTGTTTTTCCCGGGAAACAGCACTTCACTCCCCTGTCATGCTATTCGCAGTTACCGTCATCATATGCCAGCATCTCGTTCTCACGTATTACGTCATTCAAAGGCAATCTCTCTTTTACACCATCATGCAAGGAAAAGGCGAGGGAAATCACGTTCACGCGAAGAACAAACAACATCACTCCCGCTCGAGCAAAATACCGGAGATACTGACTCAAAAAACGTTCGAAACCTATATCAAAAAGTACAAACCGTATCTCGACCCGGATTTCAAGATCACCGATCTTGTCGAGGAGTTAGGAATCAACCGTACCTACATCTCACGTTTTATCAATGAAACTTACAAGGTCAATTTCAACCGGTACATCAACCGATGCAGGCTACTCGAACTGGAACGACTGGCAAAATTGCCTTCCAACTTGAAAATAAAACCTTACCGGTTAGCCTCCAAAGCGGGATTCAGGGACGGGAAACATTACCTCCGGGCACAGAAAAACGAACAAACACAACAAGAATGAAGGACTCTCATTACATATTACAATTAACCGCCCTATCGGGTCCCATGTTCTCGGCATGGGTATGCTCGGCGTTATGCTTCATGCACTATTATCAAACTCGCCACACGCGCCAGGGAAGACTTTCCGGGCTATTGGGCTACACTTTCATTTTCGGAGCCCTCTGCTGGTACGGTGCCGTGCTGTACATCTCCAATTACAAATTATTCGTCTACTTCAACCCGTTTTTCTTCCTCATACTCATGCTGGATCAGGTTCTACTATACAAATTCGTTTACACGATAACCCACACGAAACAACGCCGGAGATTCAAGCGGATACATTACATCATTCCTCTCGCGATCACGCTATTCATCGGGGTCTGGTCTGTCACGATCCCCTTTGAAATGAAATATCGGCTCGTGGCGAGCCGAGGAATCATCCACCCGGAATACCCCGTATTTCCCCTATTCTTCTCCTCGTCGACCTTTGTATTTTGCATATACAACATACTCTACTCCATCTTGGCCTTCCGCCGGGCTAACGAGTATCGCCGGGAAGTAATCAACTACTCTGCCGACACAGAAAAGACATCCGTCAGATGGATCTATTCCCTCATTGCCCTAATTATCATCATCATTCCCATCCCCCTTGCCACCATTTTCTATCCCAGGAATATCGTGTTTGGCTCCCCGCTTATCATCTTGGGAACATTACCGGCACTTATCCAACACGGGCTACTCACCTACAACCTCATCTCCGGGAATTACGTAATTATAGAACCCTCGACCGGAGAAGAATCAAAACCGATCATAACGGCAAAACTAGACCGCAAAAAATTTGAGAAATACATCCGGGAGAAGAAACCGTATCTCGACCCGAAACTGAAAATCACGGATATGTGCCTCGACTTCGGCACCAACCGAAGCTATCTATCGGCTTTTATCAATCAAGAATACAGGATGAATTTCAGCCGGTACATCAATCGACTCCGGCTCGAAGAACTGCAACACCTGCGTATCAACCCCACTCACAAAAACGACAACACGATAGACCTCATCCTACACGCCGGGTTCAGCAGCTACCGCAGCTACGTCCGGGTGAAACAAACAGAAAATTCCCATACCATTCTGATAAGAGCATGATTCACTCTTTTAACAAATATCTCACGAAATGCGACCACATCTTGCGATGATAGAATTCTTTCGCCGGTCCCATAAAACCGTGCTTCTGCCCCGGCAAAACGACCAACTCGAAATCTTTCTTAGCGTTAATCAAGGCACTCGCCAGGCGCAACGTGTTCGCCGGATTCACGGTATCATCCGCATCTCCCGTGACCAACATCAGGTGTCCTTTCAGATTCTTCACCAGTTCCAGATTCGTCGGCACGTTAAATTCAAAACTCACGCTATCGCCCTTCCGGATCTCTTTTATCCCGTGATGAATCTCACTCCACCCATAATCAAAAATCGTGTTATCATGATTACCCGAGGAAGCAACTGCCGCCGTGTAGAAATCGGGATAAGTACAAATGGCGGCTACCGACATAGCCCCTCCCCCGGAATGCCCGTATATGCCTACCCGGGAACCATCAATAAACGGGTAACGGGTAATGAGTTGTTCCAATCCGTGTTTATTATCCGCCAAAGGATAATCCCGCAAATTACCGTAACCGAAGGCATGATAATCCCGTCCCCGGTAGGGACTGCCTCCCCGGTTGCCAAAACAAACCACCACAAAGCCAAGTTGAGCCAGTTGGGACGCTCCCGACAATGAGGAAAATTCAAAATCAAGAGGTATATATTCCGTCCAGGGACCCGGATACACGTACGCGATAACGGGATACCGCCTCGTGGAATCGAAATCCATCGGTTTCCACATCACCCCGTACAAATCGGTTTGCTCATCCGCAGCCTTCACCGTGAAACACTCCGGCTCCCGCCATCCCTCCCGGTACAAGTCACTCAAATCGGGATCCTCCAACCGGAACAACAACTTCCCTTTGCAATCCCGCACCACGTTCACCGGAGCCTGATCCGGACGGGAATACGAATCCACGAAATAACGTCCCGAGGGTGAAAACACCATTTTATGATTTCCTTCCTCGGGCGTCAATATCCTTACATCCCCCTTGCCGTCCAAATCTGCCCGGCACAACCGGGCATAATAAGGATTGCCGTCCTTCACTTGCCCGTGTCCCTCGAAATACAACATCCGCCTCACGGTATCGATCCTCACGATTCTACCGGAAGTCCACTCGCCCGAAGTCACCTGATTCTTCAAATTCCCCCGGCTGTCATACAAGTAATAATTTCCCCAACCGGAGCGTTCCGACCACCATAATATTTCCGAAGCATCATTCAAATAAGCGATAGAATACAATTCATCGTTCAAATACGGGTCGCTCCTTTCGTGAATGACCACACGCACCTCTCCCGTTTCCGTGTCAACCGCACATATTTCCAACTCCTCCCGGGTACGTTTCTTCCGCTGGATAAAAAGCTGGTCGGAACTCTTCCCCGCGTAAGACAACCACAACAATTGGTCTTTCCATTTCTCCATTTTCACCCTTACCTGCTTCCCGGCGGTAACATCAAATACAGATGCTTCATACTGGGGCACATATTCGTCTCCCGCCAATGCGCATTTATAAGCCCGTACCGTAGGGCGTCTTCCCCATATCGAAATCAAAGGCAATTCCTCCACGTTACGCATATCCTCCCGAATCACGTACATCTTCTTGGAATCACCGAACCATTCCGCCCGGGTATCCTGCACGCCCATATCCCGGTCATTCCGCCCGTAGGAATAATAACGTTCCCCGTCTGTTGTCATTCGTGTTTCCACTGAATCCTTCACCCGCATCACGTAAAGGTCATGTCGCTTCACGTATGCCACGTACGTGCTGTCCGGTGAATACTTACCGAACAAACGAGCCGGTTTCTTGGATAAAACCTTCGGGGAAGCCTGCTTCACCTCTTCGAGCCTATTCCCTCTCACATCATACCGAAATACCAGCCTCCCGAACTTAAAGGAAAACACCTTATCTCCCCGCTCGAAAACAAAATCACGCAACGCCAGCTTCCGGGCATCCACGTCAGTTCCGGTAAGCGAACTCAACTTGCGAGCCAGCACCTCCCGGTCAAAAAGCTCCCGCTTAACCTTCCTTTCGGGGTCCACGTAATAATAACGAATCCCGTCACCTGTCACGAAAGAATACCAGAACCGGTCGCTCCCGTTTATAAAATGAGGAGAAACTATCAACGTCCCCACCAGCTTCCCGAATTTCATATTCGTGAAGCGTTCCACCTGCTCGAAATTCGCTTTTTGCCCTTGCACCCCCAAAGTCAGCAACAACAAGGACAACAATATGTATCTTTTTCTCCTCATTTTACTCCAGTTCATTTCTTTTCTTTCAACGCATTTTCTATCGCTTTCAACATCTTCTCAAAAGCCCCGGGCATATAGTCCGGTCCGTGATACACGATTTTTCCTTTTCGGTTCACCACGAAATAACGCGGTATGCCTTCCCCGAAAAACTGCGAAGCAATCTTCTTCCCCTCGTCCATTCCTATGGGAAACTTAAACCCGAAACGCTCTTTAAATTTCTTTACATCCTCTTCATCCTTATACTTCACCACGATCGGTATAACCACCAAATCCTGCCCCTTGAAGCGTTCAAAAATCTCTTTATCAAACTTCTTCAGCCCCGCAATGCAGGGACCGCATTGCGTTCCCACGAAATCAATCAACACCACCTTCCCTTTCAATTTTTTCATCTTCATGATCTTCCCGTCCGTCATCTTCACCTCGAACATCGGGACATCATGCCCGCTCCAAAGTTTAAAACCATACTTCTCGGGATAAACATCTATTTGTGCATATGCAAAACTAATACTCCCGAACAACACGCTTAAAATCAAAATTAACTGTTTCATCATCATTTATTTTTTATATCCATCAATAATTCTTCTGTCACAGGAGGTAAACAAATCGAATTGTTGCACGCTTGATAAGTCGTCGTACACGTGATACGTCCTCCTTGTCCTTCCACGACAATCGGTTGTTTAAAAACGACCGTCCCTTCATAAATCCGCACCTTCTCGTCCGCCTCATACACCTTTCCCTCCGGGGCTATCAATCCGCCACGGGCACGGACACCCTCCGGATACCGGAACTCCACCTTCGTCAACACATAAGCTCCTGCTTCACCCGACACGGAATAAATATGGAATCCCGGTTCCATCTTAAAAGTAAGCATCAAGGTATCATTCGTACCTGCTAGGGCTACCGCCACGGGATTTTCCTGACATACTCCTCCCACGGAAGAAAGCAACGGCATTGCAACGCCAGCAGCCACCCCGCATTCTAAGAATTTATACCCGCATGACTCCGTGAACTGCAATTGACCCCGTACCCGGTTCAACCACTCTGTCCACTCCGCCACGGTCGCAAATTCCTTCAACGTGTAACGGCGCAGCAAACGCTCCCCCATCTCCCGCTCACGGGCATTTCCCTTCAGCAGCTCCACTCCTTTATCCAGCACCCGGACATCACCCACGGGGATCCCCAACTCTTTCAAATCCGTATCCACGGAGAAAGAAAAATCACCCTTGCCTCCATAAAAATAATCCATATTCTCTTCCAAAAAGTACCGGTATTCCTTCAAGTCCTTTATCCCGAACTTATTCGCCTCCCGCCTCATATACTTTTCTTCAAAAGCCTCCCGCTCCATCAACACCCTCGATTGAGGCCAAGCCTGTGCAATCAAATCCCCCGGCACATCCTTACGGGCGGCATTCAACTCGTCCACTTCCCGCTTCAACGCCATCAACTTCTCGTTATACTCTTTTGAATTCCGAAGGTAAGCATCATACGTTTTTTCATCGTACAAATCCAATTGCTTCCGCATCTTTTCCCGAGTCACCCAGCCGTTCATGTACTTACGGGCAACCGGGACTTGTCCCCCGAATCGTTGAATATAGCATACGGCATTCACGAAAACCTTTTTTGCCGCCTCCGTCATATAATCCGGATCTGCCGCAAATCCCCACATGAAGAAATTACCATGCCGCCCGATAGCTACGGCATCCCGAGCCTTATCACTCACGCCGCCCGTGATACGCTCCGCGTCAGGCGTATCCTCGAATCCATCCCCGTGAGCCACCAACCCCTGCCGATACCTTTTTCTCTCTCCTTCACGGTATCCCTCGATTTGCACCCTCCACGTGTCCATCACGCCGGGAGTCGTCACCCCCTCCACCCCGGACATGGCCGAAGAAGTCGTAAGCCTTCTCTCGTATTGCAAATCCACAGCTACCGGTTCATGGAATATCGGGTGAGTCGTATCCAAATCATAAGCATGAGCATCTAGGCAACGACAAAACCAGTTCAACTTCAACCCGATAGCAGCCCCCAGTATTCCGGCTTTATCCCCCACGAATAAAGTCGGTTTACTATAAGAATCCGAAAAATAGCGGGCTGAGAACAATTCTTTCGTATCCACGACATTGGCAGACCTCTTTCCCCCACTCTTTTCTCCCGGGACAATAGGTTCCGGCACGGCATCAAAAATAACCACGTCATAATCCGTTGTCATCTCCTCCCGGTAATCCCGGGCATCCACCGTCCCGACCTCTGTAAAATACGATTTCAATAGTTTTTCAAAAGAAGGCATACGTCCCCGCATATCCTCCTCGTAGCGGCACTCCGCAATACCCGCACCGTGAGCGAAATTCCTCGGCGGCAATTCCCTGCCCGGATCCGTCCCGACATACAGGACGCGGAGTTTCTGCTTATGGTCTGTATTCTGGTGGCACCCCTCGACCGCCAGAAATAACACAACAGACACCAAACATAAAACAATTCCTTTCATCACGGTTATTTTTTAAGCTTAGCAGCCAGACTTCTAAAGTATGCCCCTTCTCCGGCATCCGGGTGTGATTTTCCTAATTGTTCCAATTTTTCCTTCATCTCTCGGGTATGCATTACCATCACCATACTATATTCATCGGATTTCGGCTTTCCCTGCACCTCCCTCATACCCTCGACCATGCCTTTCACGTAAGAATATTGCATATTTTTCCGATGAACGCTTGTCACTCCCGAAACCTTATAATCATTAAAAATCATCCTGTCAAGATCAGCGAAGAACTCCTTCACCGTGTAAGCGTCCTTCCCATCAGCAGCTTCCCCCCGGAACAATATCTCGATACTCTCCTCACCCAATTTCTCTTTCAGCCACGAATCAGCAAATCGTCTTAACATCTCCCCGGCGGTCAACCAACCATTTTTCACGCTAAGCTCACTATCATACCACGTTGGAACACCTGCAAACAAGTAACGATTCAAAAACTCCATCGCCTCCTTTTGTTCCTTGCGGGATACATAAGACACAGGGCGTTCGTCACTCCCTTTCATCACGGGAGCGGTATACCGCCCGCCGATCAATCCTCCGACATTCTTCAAATAATCATTATACAAGGAATGTACCTGGCTATACATACCCTTCAACTCTTCCCACGACTCCCCGTCTGTTTTAGCTGTAATCTCTTCTAACCTCGGGTACATCCTCTCCAAATTTTTCATTCCCAATTCGACCACAACAACACGATCCTTCCCCAAATCGCCCCGGGTCCCCAGGGGATCTGCCTTGTCATATCCTCTATACCGCAAAACTTTAGCATTCCTTACAGATTGACACAACTGATCCAACACCTTCTTGTCCTGCTCCGGGTCAGGCGTAGCGGAATATTGCTTATACCCCCACGTAATAGCCCAACGGTCATAGGAACCGACACGGGGAATCAAATCCTTCACATTCACCCCGTCACCCGGCTGCACGGCATAATTAAAAGGCAATTCGTCCGTCACGGAAACGGTATAACCATTCTCTGCAAGCCATTTCGGATCTCTCATCTGTTTTGCCGTAAAAGCCATACTGGCGGCATAATTGGGAAGTAATCCAAAAACTTTCGCCACCTCCGAAGACACCCTATAACGCAATATATCCATCGCCAAAGCTTCGCAAGCCCGATCATTCACGATTCGCTCGTCAACCATCCCGCATTGCAACAGATAATTTGCCATTTCACTTTGTATAAAATAGTACGATATATTCAAACGGCATTTCAGGATTTCACCCGTTCTCGGATGCGCTAAAATTGAAGAACTCACGCCTCCGTTAGTGGGTGAACAAGTCACAACAGCATCAGCTAAAGCCAAATCGACCGTTTGATCCGCATCCTTCACCTGCAAGGCATTCTTAAACCCCGCCTGTTCAAAAGCCGCTTGCCACGCTAAAATACCTTCCCGTATTGCCAGACGGAAACGTTCCGGCACCTCCGGAGAGATATAAAACACGAGTGGTTTCTCCGGTTCCACCAGCTGATTGCGCTCCACGAGAGCCTGATCTTCCGGGGCTACAGAAAAATTCCATTTATATATCAACGATATTTTTTCCACTCCCTGCGGATTCTTCCCGTAATCCAAGTAACTCAACGTCCGGTACCCTACCCTCGGATCCGCGTAACGCACAGCCATCGACTTCTCCGGCAATACCCGGATAATACACGCCATCTCGATCGGGGTTATTCCCTCTCTCCCCGGCACGCCCATGAATCCCGGCTTTGAAAACGAGTGTACTCGCACGACAGAAAACTTCATTCCGTCCTCCAACTTCTCCACTCCCGTGATCTCGCATTTAGCAGCATCCATCGCACCTCTCTCGGCGTTACCAAACCATTCTGCGCTTGTCTTTACCAATGTCGTGACATCAATAATCGGACTTTTCCCATCCGCCCCGTATGCCACGATATTATACAAAAAATCTACTGGTTCCAGCACCCGTTCCGACATCAGTTTATACATCCCCGAAGTCGTATCGGACACCCGTTCCCCCAGTATGCCTTTCGACAAAGACACCCGATATCCCGGCTCCACGTTAAACACGGCGACCCCCACTCCTTCCGTCAAAGTATAAGATAACCCCGTGCCGCGTACCACACATCCAGATAAAAACATCTCCCGTCCCAGCATCTTAACGGGAATCTCCAGATAGTACTTATCCCCCGTCTGGTAAACAGGCAAAATTCCATCCGTTTTCTCTACCCCCGCTTTATTAAAAGCCGTAAACGCCATCGGTTCTTTTCCTTGTGCGAAAACGCCAACCGACAATACTAACAATACAATACTTATCAAATATCTTTTCATAACCAATCACTTAATCGTAAATCATAAATCTAAAATTCAACAAGGCTCTCCCAGTAAGCTTTCATCAAATAATCCTTACTCTTTCCCGCCGCTTTTCGGGCATCCACCTTCACTCTCTCCTGCTGTTCAAAAATCAAAGAAGTAATAGCCGGATAATCCACGAAAGTACGCTCCATAACCTTCCCCAAATTTTTCAGATACATACGTTGCAACTCCCTACGACAGGGATCCACGGGTTTATTATTCAGCGCTTCCGTGAAAATCATCCCGTACAAATCATCCATATACTCCCGCAAACGATAAGTATCAGCCGCTTTCCCTTCATCATCAGAAATATTCAGGAAAGCCCCGACCAGTTTCTCGCACATCATCCCGTACAACATTCGCATGACCCTCACCTTGTTCATTTTAGCAACATCCGTCAACCGATCCTCGAACAACCATTCCGGGGCATGAAAAAAATGCTTGTCCAGAAAAGCCAAAGCCTCTTTCTGTTGCTCCCTGCTGACGGGAACCACCAATCCGCTTCCTTCCGAACGCAATTTATCATACGTGAAACGTCCCCCGACATTATTCACCACATGAGTGATATATTTCAGATACTGGTCACACAATCCCTTGTACATCTCCGCCTGTACCGAACCGAAAGTATCATCGCCATTCGTCCAAGCCTCCATGTTCTTAGCGATCCGCTTTAAATTCTCGATCCCCAATTCATTTGCTTTCATATTATTATCTCCCAAATCCTCACTTTGCATACGAGGATCACTAGGATTGTATTCGGTACCGAAAACCCGCCGGTCATTCTCGTTTCTCTGCCGGGTCGTCCACGCCTGCAAATACTCCTGCTCCTCCCGCTCGTCCTTCATATCCGGAAAATACCGGTATCCCCACTCGATGGCAAACAGATCATATTCCCCCATCCGCGGCACCATATCATCTAAAGCAATCCCGTCCCCCGGTTGTGCCGCGTAATTAAATCGGGCATAATCCATAATCGATGCCGTATGCCCGTGTGCTTTCACGTAGTCTTTATCCCGAATCTGCTCGATCGTGTACGTCGTACTGCTGTAAAAATTATGACGCAAACCTAAGGCATGACCCACTTCATGAGAAACAAGGTATCTCGCCAGTCTTCCCATCACCTCCTCCGGGAAAGGGAAACAATGAACCCGCTCGTCGACGGCACCCGCTTGTGCGAAATACCATTTTTGCAACAATTCCTGCACGCAATGGAACACGGAAATACGGGCACTCAAAATCTCTCCCGTCCTCGGGTCATTTGCTTGCAACCCGAGCGCATTTCCTATCGGGGATAACTTGTAAGAAATCACCGAATGACGGGCGTCTTCCGGCAGAAAATTCGGGTCTTCTTCTGGACGGGGCATACGTTTCGCCATGATCGCATTCTTGAATCCCGCCCGCTCGAATGCTTTTTCCCAATCCTTCACCCCGGCAATCAGCTGTGGGATCATAAATTCAGGAATATCATAATCAATATAAAAAACGATCGGTTTCCGGGGCTCCACCAATTCACCTCGCTTATATTTCTCCATATCTTCCGGACGGGGTTCTATCCTCCAGCGACAAGCGTACGAAGCCTCTTTCGTACTCAATAGATTCCCGTACTCCGTCCCCTTTACCGCAAAATATCCGACCCGCTTGTCCTCGTATCTCGGTCGCATTTTTTCTTCTGGCAACAAACGCAATGACACCGCCAACTCCCACACAGTCGGATTCTGCTTCACGTCATTTTTTGATTTACTAAAAGACGACAACTGCGGTGCGGCACCCGCCCCGTAACACTTGATCATCCGAAAAATCACGTTATCCAGAAACACGCTGCACCCCGCAATACTCGCCCTATCCGCCTGGTATCCTCCTAATCCTAGAGTTGACTTCATATCTTTCATTGAAAATACGTTATTATCCGTCATCAAAGCATCGGTCATGTCGATCAACACACTCTCCTTGCCTCTCGCCTTCACGTCGAACTCCATCGTAACCGACCTTTTCTCCACCGCACGCCTCAAGCGATAAATTTCGCTCGTCGTGTCCTTCATCCATCTACCCCCTTCCGGTTCCACCAAACACACTTTACTCTCACCCTCCTGCACGAAACGAATCAAGCGACTTGACAACGGGTCTCCCGCATACCCCAGCAACTGGGTAGAAGCCCTCTCGTTCTGTGCCGACCCCTTCGCCAACACCTGCATCGCCAGAATATCCCGCCCGAGCAACGCTCTCGGGATCTCCACGAAATACCGCCCTTCCTGCACGTGCACGTTAAACATCCCCTTGTAACTCCGTGCGGTAGGTTTCACGAACTTTTCAATAGCAACCGCATCTTTCGTTTCCGGCAAAGAAGCCTCTTGCTTTTTCTGCTGCTTCATTTGCCCGGAACCCTCCGCCATACATACGCCCAAACAGCATACGCTCAACCCGATTATCCTCAAAATTTTTTTCATACTATACGTGATTTAGATACAACAAACTCCCTAAGCACCGGAAATCCCGGTACTCCCAAACAAAACATACAAGCAGGGAGCCGAAAAGCCTCTCGGCTCCCTATACAAACAACTATTTTATATCGTACTTATTTTTAAAATCGAAAAGTATACTTTTCATTACCAAATATTTATCGACACATTTGTGGTAACTTCCGTATTTCGCACGGAACTCGGCTTCCGTGTAGGCATATACCGCCGCAATATACATGGTTACATCCACTTCTTTTGTGGGCGTATTTTTATATAGCAATTGCATCGCATTGGAACGAGTCGGTCCGGTAAGTTTCCAATCCAAAAAGCCCAATTCTTTCGGATCTACATGATACAAAGGCTGAGAAATTCCTGTCTGTGTATTAAAATAATATCCTGCTCCATAAAAAGATGCTGTCGCCGTATCAGTTAGCGCATAAAAATCTTCCAATTCGTCAGGGAACAAATTGGTAATCTCTCCCGCCAGATTCGTCCCCAAGATCATTCCTGCCCAATAAGATTTTTCATCGGCACTCATATCCAAGATGTCAGCCAATTTACCCACGGTAATACCAAACATACTCTTGTATGCGTAATCAGGTCGGTAATTAGGAGCCCGTCCTGCTGTTGCACTCCAACCGTACGTGGTTGTAGAAAGCGTGTCAACCAACAAAAAAGCATAAGGTCGATACACACCCTTTTGGGGTAAATTAGGAATCACCTTCTCTCTCATCACACGAGTAGCCTCCACCATAGCGTTCGTATCGGCAGACAAAGCAATAGCCGTAGCATAATGGGACGCAACGTTATATCCAGTAGCAAAAATTTCATAATAATAACGCGGGTTGCCATATGCGTCAACCCCTTGTTCCACTTTCGCAATCGTATCGTTTACATAAATCGGAACACCCGTTTCCTGGTATATCTGATACGCCAACTCGTTGAAACGTCCCGTTTTATTCTGGATCGCGAACAAATCCACATCCTTACCCGAGGGATTCAGGTCATCCTCACTCTGGCAGCCTGCCAAAAAGAATGATAACAAAATTCCATATATAAATAAAAATCTTTTCATCTCTCAATTTCTATTAGATTAAAATACTCCGAACTACAATAATGGAATCGGTCTGTCCGGACGCTCTTCATTATCCACCATATTCCCCTTGTTAAAGTCTATCTCGTACGTCGGGATCGGCATAACCCAAGCAGCATCCTCTCCATACGCTTTCAAGACCACATTATCCATCAACACGCCTTCCCCGACAGCGGGACCGTATAATTTATGAGTAATCTCCTTAGCCTCCGGATACTTCATGCAAACAGCATAACGGCGCAAATCAAACCAACGATGACTCTCGAAACACAATTCTCTCCGGCGCTCTTCCCGAATAAAATCCACCAACTCTTTCCCGCTCAACCCGGTCACCACACTCGGGATCTTACCATCCTGAAAACGATTCACAAGTATTGTTTTTAATGTTTCAACGGCATCCGCCCGATCCAGCATGGCTTCCGCCTCCGCTTTATTTAGATATGCTTCAACGGTACGAATAACGAAACTATCGAACACTTTAATATCCTTTGCAAAAGAGCTGTTTTTACGGGAAAAACGGTAAGATTTATTTTTAACAGCAGGAGTAAAATAACAGGTATCGCGCAAATCCCGAAGCTGCCCCGGCTCGTTGTACTTATGAAACAAAGCCCATAACTCGTCCGACACCCGATAGCGTCCCGCATCGCTATTATCATTCGTCAGCAAATTCATCGCATTCGTCCCTTGCGTGAATAAAACTTCAGGCGAATCCGCGGAGTTTATATAATTCGCTTTTGTATATGCCGAAGTTGAAGTTTCTGCTATATTCGTCGCATCAAAATCATTCAAATCCCACAAGGGACATCCCAAAGCGATCGCTCTCTCACTCTCGACTAGAGCTAACTCCCACTCACCCATGTACAAGTACACCCGGCTCAACAAGATACGAGCAGCCGTACTGTTCACGCGATAAATGGTAGATTGCTGTATACCTTCTAAATGCAGACTCGCATTCTTCAAATCTTTCACGATCTGCTCGTACACATCTGCCACCTTATCCCGGCTGAAATACTTAGACTCTATTTTCTCAGTCACGTTCAGGGGTACACCCAAATCATCGTTCGCCGTAGCCTTCACGTAAGGCTTCGCGTACATATTCACCAATAAATAATAACACGCTCCCCGCAAGAACTCTGCTTCACCTTGCACCCGGTTCCGGGTTTCTTCCGGATCATCTGAAAATTCTTTCACCTGAGCTATAATGACATTCAAATAGCCTATATGCTCGTAAAGCTTTTTCCAGGTCGGATCATCAAAAGGATTCCCTTTCTCATCCTGAAAAGGAGTCTGCTGCCAGGCATAAAAAGGACGCAGCCCATACAATGCCGATCCCGTACCGAACATCCCGAACCCGAACTCTTCCAAATCATCATCCATAACCTGCAACCAAGGGTAATAAAGCGTGGCATTCTTAAGAGATGCTAAACCGAACCTTGAAGATTTACTCTCCGATTTGAAATAACCGTTGCCGATCAACACCTCATCCAAATCCTTACACGAATGCGCGTAAGTCAACTCCTTGGAATATTCTTTCAGGAAATCTCCACAGGCACTTAAAAACAAGCACCCCGTAACTACTAAAAATAAATTTAATATCTTCATCTTCATAACTATTAGAAAGTAAGATTCAATTGAAAAGAATATTGCGGGCGGATAGACAGATTCACCAAATCCGAAGTCCCGGACTGTGACGGGTCTTGTCCTTTCAGTTTTTTGCTGCAAAACGTGTACAAATTAGTACCCGTCACGCTCACGTAGGCGGACTTCAGCAACAACCTGTGACACAATCGTTCGGGGATATTATACCGCAACGATACATTCTGCACCCGCAAATAATCACCGGAAACAACACGCAAATCCGAATTATCATACATCTTCCATATATTCTCCGCAAACTTATTCACGCTCAATTTCTGAAACCACTCACCATTATTAACCGTTTTGCTATACTCATCGGCATTAAGGAATCCAGGTATGGTTGTATTCCGCTCGTCCCCGGGTGATCTCCAACGGTTCACAAACTCCCTCCGCATATTCGTCTCCGGTCCGGGGGCTAAAGAATTCGTGTTTCCATACATCTTCATCAACCGGATTTTCGCTCCGATACTGTAAGCCAGATTCACACTTAACCCGAGATTCCGCCAACCGAAATAATTTCGGATACCTCCTTGCAAGAAAGGTTCGCGACAACCGGAACGAGTCAACACCCGCGAATAGACCTCCTCTTGGGTCATCCCCTCGAACACGTCTCTGGCATTCATTTCCTGCCCATCCACCATGACCGTTTCCTCTGTCCCGTAAAACATAGGGCGGCCGTCTGTCGAGCTCAACCCCTTGAACCGGTAAGAATAAAATGTATTCACGGGACGTCCCGCAATTTGTACCGATCCGTCCAGATAATTCTTGTAATCGATCTCATCCTGCAACACCTTATCTTTCGACTTCAATTTATCAATCAACTGATTAAACACCGAACCGAAATTAGGATCAAAACGCCAGACAAAACCACGGGATGTCCCGTTCACGGAAGCAATCGTATTAATCGGCACGAAATTCAACGTCAACTCGTATCCTTGATTCGTCAACGTCCCCTTGTTCACCGTGTACTTTCCGACTCCATTCACGAATGAAACCGTCTTGCTCATAAAGGCATCCGAAGTATGCCGGTAATAATACCCGACCGAACCGTTCAGCTTGTTATTGAAAAAAGAGAACTCGACATCAAGATTAAACGTGGAGGTTTTCTCCCACTTCAAATCCGGGTTAGGATACTGCTTTATCGTTGAATAATACTCGTTAAAATACTCGTTCGTGGTTCCTTTTTGAATCACCAGCTTCGGGGAATCCTGTGCAGACATATTCCCCTGCCACCCGTACGACAGTTTCAATGCCAAAGTATTTACCCAATTCGAGTTTTTCAGGACGTTCTCGTGCAAGTTCCACCGTCCGGATACCGACCAGATGGGCAACAACCGCTCGTTGCTGGCATCCCCGAATTTATTGGAACCATCGATACGCATATTGGCATTCAGAATATAAGAATCCTTGTAACTATACGATGCCGTCAGGATCAAACCGACCTTCCGCGTCAGATTGTCTTTCAACGTTCCGCGGGCATCGTCCGACTCCATCCACGTGTAATACTTCGGATAACGCAGCTTCTTGAAAGTGGTCGTCCCGATATTCACCAATTCAATCGGTATTTTATCGAAAAACAATCCCCGGTCCGGGATATACCCCCGGTGCACGATTCTCGATCCCCCGTATTTAGCGGAACTCACTTCCCCAATCGCGGATGCCGTGATCTGATGCTCGTCATTTTTATCCAGAAAACGAGTAAACGTCAATTGTCCCCGCAGATTGTAATTCTCGTTCTTCGTGTTGTCCAAACGTAACTCCCCGCCAGTCACCAATTCCGTCTGATCTTCATTAATTCCTCCTGTTATCAAAGAGAATTTCCGCAATCTGGCAGCATACCACGTATCTGCCCCAAAATAGGTTTCCTTATCCGTGTGAGAAGTATTATATGAAAATTGTACATCAGCTTTCAAAGAGGGCAGAATCCGGTATCCCAAAGCCATGGTCAGATTCAACTGATCCGTTTCGATACGGTCATAGGTATTATCCCGTTCATTGATAATACTAAACGGTTGGTCATAATTCTTACTATCATTTCCCTCGTGACGCTGGTAGAACCACAAGTCTCCCGCCTCGTCATAAGCCCGCACCGTCCGGCTCGTGTTATACGCGTAACCCATCAGGTTCACCTCCGAAGGCGTGTATTCCTTCTTCTGCATATTCCCGCTCATCGAAAATTGCATGGTGAACTTGTCATAATTCACGTTAATCTTCGCCATACCCGTGTAGCGATCGTTACTCTCTTTCCGGATATTGCCGTTCTCGTTACTATATCCTATTGAAGTATAATACCTGATATGATCCGTACCCCCGGAAAGACTCAAAGAATGATTGTGTGAAAAACTATTTTGCAATAAAATCCCGAACCAATCCGTGTTACAGGTTTCCATATCAGCCACCCGCCGGGTAAACTCGTCGTGATCGATCACCCCATTGTAAAGATCTTGGGCTGCCGCTTCATAACCGACCCAACTATTTAAACTTCCGATCTTCAATCGCCTGTCGATAAGCTCTCGGGACACATCGATCCGTTCCATCGAATTCATCACGTTCACCGCCTTATCCGTGTAATGCGGACGACGGCGATACGTGCCACTCACCGAATAAGAAACCGAGGGAGCCCCAATCTTTCCCTTTTTCGTCGTGATCACGATCACCCCGTTAGAAGCCTGCGGTCCGTAAATAGCCGTGGCAGAAGCATCCTTCAACACGTCGATCTGGTCGATATCGTCCGGGTTCAAACCCGAGATAGCGTTACCCAACAAATTCACGAAATCAAGATCGTTAATCTGCGCGGGATCGACATTCACCGGATCGGTCAAAATCACCCCGTCCAACACCCACAACGGTGCGGTGGAACCCAAAATCGTTGTCGTACCCCGAATTTTCAACTTCGGGGCAGCACCCACCTGACCGGAATTCTGCATGAAAATCATCCCCGGAACGTTCCCTTCCAACATCTGGTCAATCGTGCTCACGCCCGCTTGCATAATATCATCCATCTTCAACGAGGTCACCGAACTCGTCAAATGCCTTTTATCCACGTTATAATACCCCGTCGAGATCACGTTTACCTCGTTCAGCTCCGTGGCATCCTCTTCCAGTTTCACGTCCATCGGTTCAGTTCCCTTCACCGGAACCTCCAAACGCTTCATCCCGATAAACGAAAACACCAGTACCGTGTTATCCCCTTCCGAGGCAAGAAATTTGAAATTACCGTTCACGTCGGTTGCTGTACCCACGGTAGTACCCTTCAGCAATACAGCGACTCCCGGAAGAGGTTCGCCAAACTTATCCGTCACTTTTCCCGACAGCAACACTTTTTTCGCCTCGAACTTCTCCGGGACTTTCTTTTTGATCACGATCGACCCCATCTCGAACTTGTACTCGAAAGGCGTACCCGCGAACAATTTCGTCAAGGCGGAATCCACCGTCACATCCTTCACCTTTAGCGTCACGCTCTTCATCTCCTTCAATTGATCCGCATTATACACGAAATTCAATTTCGTCTGTTCCTTGATTCGTTTAAACACGACCTGCACGTCAACACCCGTCACGTCGATCGTCACTTTCTGGTTCTGTGCCGAGGCTACAAAAGGTAACCCGAACAACATCACCGCCATGAATCCCCACCTGCCTAACAGTAGTTTTCCCTTTTCAAAGCATAAAAAACCCGAAAAAGCAAACGACTTTCTGATTTTTTTCATAGATTTGTTGATTAATATTAAACATTATGGATGTACACACAACATCCGTTATCAAACCGTAAGCCGCGTCAACAGCTTACGGTTTTATTTTGAATCACTTACCGTGACCACGTTACCCTTTAGATTAAAACACACGGTGGCGGTTTCCCCTATCAAATGAAGAACATCCGCCACGTCAGTAAATCGAGCGGTCACGCCCGTAAATCGTTTTCCCTTCACGCTGTCATTCACGTAAAAGACCTGCAAGTCATACCAGCGGCACAAACGATTCATGATCTCCTCTATCGCCTCGTTCTCGAACACGAATTCCCCATTCTTCCATGCCGTGTAATAATACGTGTCCACGTCCCGTACCGCCACGTCCTGCCGCTCCGCATCGAACTCCGCCATCTGCTCCGGCTTCAACATCGTTTCCGCCCCCGTCGATTTCACGCGAATCCCCACTCGTCCCTCCACCAGCGTGGTTTGCACCCGTCCGGCGTGGTGCGTGTTCACGTTAAACGACGTCCCGTACACCTTGATCTCCATATCGTCCACGACCACAAAAAAAGGACGCTCGGCATCTTTCTCCACCTCGAAATAAGCCTCCCCCGACAAGAACACCATCCGCCGGTCTTTCCCGAAAGCCACCGGGTAGCGAATCTCCGTGTCGGAATTCAACCACACCCGTGTACCGTCCGACAAGGTCAACGCATACTCC
Organism: Butyricimonas synergistica DSM 23225; assembly: GCF_000379665.1. Lineage (GTDB taxonomy): Bacteria > Bacteroidota > Bacteroidia > Bacteroidales > Marinifilaceae > Butyricimonas > Butyricimonas synergistica. The sequence goes on from NZ_KB903372.1 coordinate 40,299, forward strand.
CCGGCACGGGGAACCGTCATTTTATTGTACACCAACTCCTCCGACTCCCGCTTCTCGTACACCAGCGACTTCTGTTCCGCCTTCGCCAAAGTCCCCTCGATACCGGTTTCCACGATACGAGCCGTGTCCAGGAAATACGTCCGCCCGTCGTTCAATTCCAGCACGACACGCCCGCTACCGGGCTGCACCCTCTCGGCAACAACCACTTTCTCCGCCCCCCGGTTCATATTCATCCACATACCAACGGCAATCGCCAACGGCAACATCACCGCCGCCGCGTACCAAACGAATCGTATCTGTTTCCGCCGCATCCGTTTATCCTTCATCTCCCGGGCTTTCCGCATCATCTCGGTCTTCCGTGCCGACAACACACGCCGTTCCAACCCTATCGCCGGATCTGTCACTCCCCCTCGTGCAGCACGTTCGTAAAAATCCCGATGCCGCACGGATCCCTCCAACCACGTTTCCAGCTTCTCCCGCTCCGTCCCGGTCAACTCTCCCCAAAAACTCTTCGAGATGATTTCCCAATCTATATGTTTGCCTGTATCTTTCATCACATTTCTGATTGATTACACTATAAAGACAAACTCCCCCTCCAAAATGTTTACATGAAATTCATTTTTTTTGAAAAAAATCGTATTCTCGAATAAATACGACCTCAGTGCTCCATGAACAACCGCCCCAAAGCGCACAGCACCACCACGTAGTCATAATTGGCAAAAGCCTCCCGCAGCCGTTCCATCCCGCGGTGCAATTGTGCCTTCACGGTATTCTCGTTCATACCGAGCCGTTCGGCAATCTCGCTATACTTGTACCCCTCCCCGAAACGCAGCATACACACCTCCCGGCAACGTTCCGGCAATTCCTCCATCACCTGCCTGATCTTCGCCAGCAACTCCTCGTCCTCCACCATATCCACGTTCTGCGACTCAATATAAGCCTCGGCATATTTCCGGTTATTCCGGTCTTCAATTTGCAGGCTCTTCAAATAATTCAGACACCCGTTGCGCACGGAAGTGAAAAGATAATGCCGAATAGACCCCCTCAACACCAACTGCTCGGCATTCTCCCATATACGCAGAAAAACATCCTGCACGATATCATGTGCCCGATCAGAGTCATAGATATACTTCTCTGCGAAAAGATATAACTTCTCGTAATACAAATCAAAAAGCGTGGCAAGCGCCGCTTCTTTCCGATGTCTTATACCCTCGACAAGATTGTCATACTCCACATCATCCATACATCAGGAGATTATCCATCTGCAAAGATAATGATTCACGCGTAAAATCAAAGCAAAAATCAGATCGGTACAAAAAAAGAGGGGGAAGTGTCCATATCTTCCCCCCGCCGCCGTCTTGAATTGGTTTGGTTGCATTTGGCGGTCGCTGTCTTGCTTGTACAACACCACTCGTACATCACAGACAATCAGATCAAAAAACTATCATTACTAAATATTTTTGAGCATAAAAAAACGCACCCAATCTTAGCCGACACCTCCCACCGCTGGAAACGAAAGAGGATGTAGAACTAAGACGGGTGCGTAAATTTTTATATATACGCACTCCGTCCCCAAAAGATCACCCTTTCGTTTCCAGCGGTGGAGATGATCTTTGGTTTTAGTACATTTAAAGGTTCTAAACTCTACCGAGCGAAATCTCCATCGCTCGTGTGACAAAGGTATAAATAATTTCCAAAAAAGTACAACATGCCTCTAAATACTTTAAATATCGAACATTTTCTGACATTTGTTCCCCTGATTTCCCCGATAAACCGGGATCCTACACTGTTAAGCAATTAAAAGGCGACAATTAGCAGACAAATAGGCGACATTGCCCCTCTCTTCGCCTACTCCTCCGTCAACGACAGAACTTCTCGGAGTATTTTCATCGAAGTGCACACGAGTGAAAAAGTCCCTAAAACAAACGAGAAATTCTCGGATATAAAACTTCTCGTTTTCCCCAGATCAAATAATACAACATTTGTCACACCCCTCCCGCCAATAAATAATCTTCTTCCACGAAAGAAGTTGCACAAAAAGTCTCATTTATCATAGAGAACGATGGCATATCAAAAGTTATTTTTTCACCCACTTCACGGCATCGGCAACAATGATCTGTTTTCTCGGAGGAATTTCCCAGCCCTTCTCTACATACTTGGGATCCGTCTCAAACGTACAACCCCGGTCATCCAAAACAACCGTTGCTTTCATTCCCGCCGGGAAATAATATTTCCCGAGAGAAATCCAACCTTCCATTCTCTCGCTCAGATCAACCACGACTTCCTTACTTTCTTCCCCGTAACTTACCGTGTAGTACAACTCTGCACCTTTCCCGTAGTTCTCCGTGATTCCGGTATTATCTATCGGAATATGATAAAAGAATACCTCGTACTCTCCTTCTTCTGGTAATATTTGATTCCATTCCGCCTTAAGCCGCCCATTACCTGCTAATTTGGCAAAAGCATTGCGTAAAATTCCACCATAAAGCTCTGCCATGATTACCTCTCTCCACCGATTCTCCTCTAGCAACGAGATGCCTTTAAACACAATTTCATCTTTCTTGAAAAAATCAGCCAATTTTCGACGCCCCCCGACAGAATCAATCAAATGGAAACCCTCATCCGTGTTATCCACAATATACTCTCCTTCTTTCGGGAAAAACTCTCCCGGATCAATATCTGTAACGCCGATAGAAAGATCCCGTGCAACTGGACTTTCCCTAAATCTATAATCAGTCGGGTTGAAATGAAAATCGGCAGGTGCATTGTATGACAATCCCGTTGTGATCAAATGCTGGGTTGCAAATGGCTCTATCTCTTTGACTTCCTTGCATTCACCCGGACGAATCAAAAAACTTTTCACGCTTAGCCCTTTATCCGAATAAAATCCATCTTGCCCGATCAAAGATATAACACCATCCACGGAAGAAGGATTATATACTTTAAAACTCACCTTCAAGTGCGGAGCATAGACATCATCCTCCGCTCTCTCGTACCGAATATCCTTTAGTATCAACGAGGACATTCCCCGGCTATCGTACCACTCGTCAAATATCGGTCCAAGATCGACACCGGACAATTCCTCAAATCCTGATCGAAACACCTCGAAATCACAAGTACGCCCTCTCGCTTGCCTGTAAAAATCTTCCATGAATCTATATAGCACAGTCCAGTCCACATACAAAGCAATTTTACCCTGCAATTGTATCAATTTCGCGGTAAGGTATCGCATTGAAACCCTTGCCAGGCTCGAATCTTCCAATGATTTTTTCGGACTATGCTTATCAAAATATTCCACCATCTCCAAATGGCTATCATCGCTAAATTCATAATCAAAACGACTATTTAACCGCATAAGAGATTCCATTACAACATTAATAGCAAGATAGACCGTAGAGGATACATAATTCGAAAACTCCCCGGCTTGTTTGGATACGTCAAACAAGCCCCCGCTCAATCCCCCGAAAAAAGAACTCGTGATATGAGGCTCCCGACGCATCTCAATCACTTGATTGTCCATATGAACGATGTTAGAAGAATAATATAATTTCTGATGAGTTATAGAAAGAAACTGAGATTCAGTCCCTCGTTCCGGGATAAAAATCATTTCCGGCTGCGAATAACTGGAACCCGCTACCCACCAGCGGGAATGCGTGGTAAAAGACACGGGTATTTCCACGAAAGCTAAACGCTCAAAAGGATATTTCCGACGGATATGTGCTTCTTCCACCCACCTCTTTGTCCGAATCAGTTGCACCTCCTTTGCCTCGTCGCCCTCTACCTTCTCCCAATCATCGTATTCCTTTATCAAATACTCGCTCTCCGGGAAATAATAAATCTCGAACTCCACGCTATCAATCGTCATTGAACATCGCAAGTAATTTCCAATCGCGAGCGAGAGTCCCGTGTGACGTTGCGCCGGAGTGTGTGAAATCCGATCTCCCTCCCGAACAGCCTTTCCCTGCGAAATCACGGTTTGCCCCCCGGCATTGTGCACGTTCAACCTGCAATCTATAAAATGTACTTCCCGAACGAAAGCGATTTCCAGGTTCAAAGGAGGCACCGTCACAGGATACCATAAACATTCAGGATGAAGGAACGTGAACTCCGGCGAACAATACGCCAATTGCCGCCCTGTCCGAAGTATTTTTCCCATCGAACTTTTCGTCTGATAAAAATCACTGGATGGAATATCAAGATAACAAACCCGATCATCAATCTCGCCTTCGTACTCCACAAATAATCGTACGCTATCTCCCGCTACCAAGGGATACTTCACCTTTAGCACCTGACCATCCCGTTCCGAAGCGACGGCTTCCCCTTCCACATCCAATCGTTTCACACGTAAACCCGGATTCAAGAAAAACAACAAAGTTTCCAAATCTTGCCCCGTGCCGTTTTTCAACATCAAACGACTCGTTGCACGGTATCCGTCAGGTAAAACAAAATAATCGATATGATGCTCCGAAACCGTCGCATGAAGTTCTTTTGCATGGCGAGCGTATAATGCCCGATACTTCTCTCTTGTGCTTTCCGACTCCGTAAATATCCGTGAGAATCCAGCCATCAACAACAATCCTATCAAACAAGAGCATATTCCTCCCCATACACAAGCACGACCGGGTCGCCTCGCGTTGGGCAAACGAGGCATACTCCACACCGATAAACAAATCAACCCAATACCTATCAACAAATATCCCATCCTGTGCGGCAGATATTCCGCCAAGCCCACGTGTCCCACATATCCAGAAAACACGTTTGGAATTACACGTCCCCAAGGATCAAACACCCCGTGTCCGATCTCCGACAAGAAGAAATAGGTCAACAACAGATACCCCAGCAGCAGAAGCAACGCCAAAAAATGAATCTTCACCACTCGCATCGCGAACAAGGACAATCCCAAAACAAATACTAACGTGGGTAATGTCAATGTCAAAAGATAGAAAACATTAATCCACAAACTCAACGCCCCTTGATAAAACAACGCTTGAAAAAGAGCGGCAATCAACAACACGACCACGTTCAGTACCAATATCAATCTAACGATTGCCCCAACATATCCCATTGTCCGTTCCCCGTTTCCTGCCGGATAAACATCAATAACTTCCATCGCATCACGCTTTTCCCATGCACGGACAAAACTATACACGACAAAGACTACAATCAATGCCTGTAACAGATTAAAATAATAGGATACCATATAAGGTATTGAAGAATCAAGCGCAACATCTGCCCACAAGTGATAAATCAGTTTAGGAAACAACAAATAAATCGTAATTCCAACAGCAATAAACACGAAAATCCGCCACAATATACCCCGACTAATCATTCGGGACTCGTAGCGGGCAATATTCCTGATCTCTCGAAAACCCATATTATTTCATTTTAAATGACACACACGTGTAATGTGCCCCTTTCGGGGTTAGAAATTCCCAACAATGAATAGAATACTTGAATCTTCATTTAGTACTATCCCTTTCCCTAAATTATTCCCGAAAAAACAGTCCTTGTTCCGACATTTCATTTTACAAACAACAAAGGAGGAAGCAATATGCCTCCTCCTCCGGATAAAATACAACAAACCCAATTTCAATTCAACTTAGAAATATCAAAACCACCACACTTCTTCATTGCTCCTTGCAAAATTTCATATTTCTTTTTCATCAATGGGTATTCCTCTAATAATGCTTCCCGCTCTTCCATTGTCGTACCAAACACGAATTCCAACCATTGCGAAATATCAATGCTTTTATTGGGTGCTTGAATCCACCATCCTCCCCACACCGGGTCATCATCAAAACTCGTGTTACCCGGATCATAAGAGATAAATCCCATTTCATGCCAATCCACATCATCCGGGGTATAAACCACATCCCAGTCCCAATCGCTCTGCCCGTAGAATTTTTTACTCACCTCGTAAAAATCATCCGGAACAACAAAAACATTTTTGATAGCAGACAAATAATCATTCCAAAACTTAGCATTCACCTCTCCCCGTATTTTCCGAACATCACTATCCGTGTAACCACTCATCTCCGAACGTATTCCGGCAATAGCAACAAAGTTTGTACTTGCAAATCCATGGTAAGAAGGAATCTGCTCCTCCATACCCAAAAAGAGAATCGAATCTGCCATAATAATAGAATAAGGGAAATAATCTTTTTTAAAACCATCCGGATAAATATCGATAAAAACATCTTTCACCATATCCAACCCCTTCTCTAGCAAAACTGCCTCTTGCGTGGGAGCTACAATCCGAATATTATTCCTCTTCCTAAAATTATACCGGTAATCCTCTACTTCCGGGTCTTTTATAATAATCGTTTGATAATCCCGATAAAACTGATAGATATAATGCTGCACCGGGTCGGAAGGATCATCTTCCAAATTATACCACCCATCCTCCACCTTAGCATGAATATCATCTTCCGTTGAACACGCGTTAAAACCGAAGAGCAACACGCATATAATCATTAATCTTACTTGTTTCATAACTTCCAGTTTTTTAATTCATTTACTTATCTCGCCGCGGACGGTTAATATTCTCTATTGGCAAATTCATCTCCCGTTCTTTTTGTGGTATTGGTAAAGTATACGCCGGATCATCCTGTTGCAACACATACTCGATATAATTACTCGGGTTCTCGGCAGAAGAGAAACGATGTTTTAACTGAGGGCGATCCCACCGCCGCAAATCAAACCATCGGAACCCCTCGAAACAGAACTCCATCCGTCGTTCATCCTTCACTAAAGCAAGTGCATCTTCCGCCGTTGTCGCCGTAACTTCATGATTCTCGGGGATTCGTTTCTCCCGAAGTGCATTCACTTCCCGAAGCGCATCTGTCGTCATACCTTTTGCCGCGTAAGCCTCTGCCCGGTTCAAATACACTTCTGCCAAACGAAAAGCATGGGGATATAAACCTTCTGACGTGGTACCATAGTATTTCATTGGCTTCTTTCCTGCATTAGCAAAAAACAACGTAGAAGTCTTCCGTATATCATTCGCGGCATACAACTTCATCAAATCCGTTGAAGGAATAAAAGATGCCCGTTGCGAAGAAGAATATTGGAAAACAGCTGAAATATTCGACGGCACCTCTCCGTAAGAAAATAAAATTTCATTATTTCCAATATTCAAAAAACGAGGAATACTATATGGCTCCGTCATATCAAACAAACTTGCTTCCGAAGACAACAACACGGAATCCGCATAAACAATCGCCCTATCATAATCCTTCCGAAAAAGCGCTATCCGGGAAGCCAACAAATAAGAAGTCGCCAAATTAGGACGAAAAATCGTTTTTTCAACCCTTGATGATTTGAAAGATGCTATTGAAGACTTTATATCCGCTTCCATCAAATCATATACCTCCTTTATAGAAGAACGAGGCAATAATTTATCTTCTATATCAATGGCGTGATTTATCGGAACACAAAAATCTTTTGCAGCCTGCTCTTCATTAATATACGGCTTCCCGTATAAATTAGCCAGCATAAAATAAGACCAAGCCCGCAAGAAATAAGCCTCACCCGCCAAATCCATTTTCTCCGCATACGTACCCTCCATATCACTCATATGATTTAGGATAATATTAGCGATCAGTATTCTATGATAAAATTCGCCCCAAGCCCTATCCTCCGATAAAGAATTATCCATTTGAATCTCCGGGTACTCCTGCCAAGTATAATAAGACCAATATTTACGAGAATCGACACTCGTCTCGTAAGGTCTTTTCGTGTTTATTATCTCCTCGGCATCATCCGTCATAACATCCAAATACTCACAAAGAACGATTTTATTATTTAAACCTTCTCCATACAAGAACTCTTTGTAGCTCTGTACAGTCTTAGGAATCATCAAATCTTGAGAATTTTCTTCTAGGAAATCGCTACACGCTCCCAGCAACATCCCCATCACGATAATATATATATACTGTATTCTCATCACGAATAAATTTAGAATGAAACATTTAACCTCAATGAATATCCCCTTTGTGGTGGAACTGTACCGGAGCCCATCGTCACCTGTTCCGGATCGCGCCCCTTCAGGTCTTTACTTTTAACCACGAAAGGATTGCTCACGTCAAAACTCAGGCTGGCAGCCGAAAGATAAAACTTGCGTAACCATTCCGAGGATATATCATAACGAAGACTCAAAGACCGACAACGAAGGAAATCTCCCGACACAACTCTCAAATCACTCTTGTTATACATATCCCAACGATTGTTAGCTATCGGGAATTTTCTCTCGTACGTGGTAAATGTCATAGCATTATCCGACAAGGCAGGAATAACCGTCTTATCACCCGGTTCACGCCAACGATGTACAAACTCACTGGACATATTCTGTTGCGGGAACGGCAATGCCTGTCCCGACTCATAGTAAAGATTGTTCAAACGAACTTTATTTCCCAAGGCAAAAGAAAAATTAGCGTTCATCGTCAACCGCTTAAATCTCACGTTAGTCGAGAAACCTCCAGACAACGTCGGTTCACGCCGTCCCGCATACACGAATGCAGCATCAAAAGCTTCCTCCTGGGTGGTAATAATCACTTCCCCGTCCTCATTCTTCTCCGATTCGCCATAGAATGTTGGCAACCCCTCATCATTCAATCCTTTGAAACGATAAGCATAAAAACTATTAATTGACCTTCCGTTACTCACCAAAGTTCCATTCACGTAATCACTCCACGTCACGGACAACTCCTCTCCAGCATTCTTCACCTTGTTATAATTCTTTGCGGTATTGAACGAAATGCCCCAGTTCCAATCCTTTCCCCGGACAGGATTCAGATTCACACTTAACTCCCATCCTTTATTATCCACATCACCATCATTTATTGCCACGTAATTCGCTCCTGTCGATGGAGCCAACGTTTTTTGTACAACTTGATCTTTACCGATCTTCTTATACACTTCGATCGTACCGGATAACCAAGAACGGAAAAAAGAAAAATCGATACCCAAATTATACGATTCCGTTTTTTCCCACTTCAAATTATTATTCGGCAACTTGTACAAAGTAGATTGATACTCTTTAGCAATGCCATCATAAGTCCCCAATTTAACAATCAGATTCGGCGTCTGATCCGGATGCACATTCCCCTGTATCCCGTAAGATGCACGTACAGCCAATTCATCCATCCACTCCGCTGACTTCAGGAATTTTTCATTGTGTAAATTCCACTTGCCCGAAGCCGACCACACCGGAAGGAATCGTACACTTTTATCCTGCCCGAACTTATTGGAACCATCCACCCGAATATTAAAATTCGCGATATAACGATCAGAGTAAGAATAAGTAAATGTTCCATACCAAGATACAATATTCGTCAGATTATCCGTGATTACATTCGGCGTATTCGTCACCATCTCTGCATATCCCTTCCATATCGCCAAATCTATATTTACAAACTTCTTTCCCCGTTCCGGCAAATATCCCCATTGTGTCGACTTTAATGCATCATACTTTGAAGATGAAATCTCACTCCCGACCATGGCAGAAACCTGATGATTCCCCCAAGCCTCGTGATAAGCAAAACTATTACGTATCGTGTAACGCATATTTCTCGTGTCTTCCTTTATCAATTCACCACCCATCGGGATCTTACATTTTGCAGCAAAATCATCACCTACTTGCGTGGGGAGAGGCGTACCATAAGGCGTTCCCCTTTGTTGAGAAATATAGAAAGACTTCTCGCTCGCCCAATACGTCTGGTAATTATTATTGGTCGTCAACCCGATGATAGAACTAAACTTCAAACCGGGAATAATATTCCAATCAATAGAAACATCAAACCTCAAAGCTTGATTTTTCACCGTCGAGCCACTTTCCTTCAACTCGTTCAAAACATTAAAAGGAATATTCTCTGAAATACCGAATGCATTATCGTAATAAAACAACTCGCCATCCTTGTCATACACGGGTATCGCCCTTGATGTCTGTGCGGCATATTGATAAACATCGATAGAATTATGCGGTCGCTTCGTGTTCGTCAATGCCCCGCTCATATTCATCCCGACCTTAAAATTAGGCGTAAAACGGGTATTCACCTTTACCAATGCGTTAAAACGATCTAAATCCTCTTTTTTATTCACACCTTGGTCATTCGCGTAACCGACAGAAAAATAATAATCCGTGTTATCCGATGCTCCGGACACGGCTACCGAATGCTGGTGACTGATAGAAGCGCGAAATAACAAATCATACCAATCCGTATTCAATTCCTTCAAATCCTTCACTTTATAACGGAACTCATCATACGAGAGTACACCATTCCACAAATCCATCAAAGCACCCTCGTACCCCATGTTTGTCGGTTGATACGAGGAAAATTGTAATCCTTTTTTATGCATCTCTTCCGACAACTCGATCCGTTCCTCCGAATCCATCAAACGCATCACCTTATAGGAAGGAGGCGTCATCACCGAAATTCCGGCAGCATAATTAATCCTGGGCTTTCCGGACTTTCCTCTCTTCGTGGTCACCACGATCACACCATTTGCCGCCTTCACCCCGTAAATAGCAGTGGCACTAGCATCTTTCAAAATATCAACCCGTTCGATATCATTCGGGTTCAAACTGGAAATGGCATTCCCTATCAAATTCACTCGATCCATACTATTCAACTCCTCCGTGGAAAGTTGCACCGGCTCATCCAAAATTATCCCATCCACCACCCACACGGGTTCCCGGTTCCCGGTGATAGAAGACGAACCCCGAATCCTGATTTTCGGAGCAGCCCCCGGGGTTGATGTTTGATTCAAAACAGCCACCCCTGCCAAACGCCCTTGTAACATCTGATCAATAGAAATAGCACTTCCCCCGACCAAATCTTCTCCTTTAATTGATACAATAGAACTGGATAATTTCCGTTTATCAATCTGCTGGTAACCGGTCACCACCACTTCATCCATCTGTTCCACCGACTCCTTCAACACAACTTTCATAAACGAAGTATCCGCCTGCACCTCTTTACTTTCCATCCCTACAAAAGAAAATACCAAAATAATATCTCTATCGGCAGGTACATCCAATTTAAAGTTTCCCTCCACATCAGTTACGGTACCCATACCCGTACCTTTAATCACGATACTGACTCCCGGTAATTTTAATCCATCTTCGTCGATGACCACACCATGCACCTTTTTCTTGGGAGTCTTGTCATCCATTGCCGTTTTCGGACGAGCCGCAACCAACACGTACCCTTCCGTCACCTCAAATCGATAAGGCAGATGTTCGAATATTTTTTCCAACGCCTCTTCCAGTGATACCTGATCCAGTTCTACACTAACCCGTTGCCGAACATCGACCTCCTGGCTATTATACATGAAATAAAAACCGGTCTGAGCCTTAATTTCCCGAAACACTTCCTTCAAAGTCTGATCCGAAAATTTGGCACTCACCACTTGTTGCGCCACACTCTCCGCGGAAAGGTGCAAAACAAAAATAAACATCAATAAGCACGTTAACCTCATAATCTTCATGAATTTATTTGCACATTTTCCCCGTGCAAATTCATACCACTTACTTCTTTTTTTCATAATTTTGTTTTTTACATTAAAATCAATTCCTGTTTAGCCGACAGGAGTTTTCAGAGAGGGATGCGGAAACATTCCTCTCTTTCTATTTTTTAGATATCACAATTACATCCCCTTTTGTTTCAAAATACACGCCCGAAAGTTTTTCAATCATCTTTAAAACAATATCCAACGAACGGTGGCGATCGGCAGCTCCCGTGAACATTATATCCTGCAACACCGGGTCTGTATAGACAAACGTCACATCATACCAACGTCCCAATTGCTCCGTGATCTGCCGCAAAGTCATATTTTCAAATTCAAATATTCCCGAAATCCATGCTATACACATATTGGCATCGACTTTCTTCACATGTATACCATTTATCCCGGATAAGGACTGTTCTCCCGGAACTAACGTTAAAGAATCCCTGCCGGCAGTTACTTGAACGCTCCCGTCAACCAAAGTCGTCACTACATCCCTCTGCCCGGCATAAGCCATGATATTAAATTTAGTCCCGAACACCGTGATTCGGGAATCCCCACACGCCACCCGGAAAGGATGAACCTCATCCCTTGCAACTTCAAAATATGCCTCGCCCTTCAATCGCACATCCCTGGAACTCCCGACCATTGAAACGGGATAAGTCAATTCCGAGTCCGAATTAAGCCAAATTCTTGTTCCGTCCGACAAACACAAATAATATTCTCCCCCTCGAGGCACTCGTATCGTATTGAACACCGTTTCAACCTCCCCGCCTGCCACTAAATAACGAATACCCCCTTCTTCTCCTTTTTCTATAACCACTCCATTCACCTCGGTCAACGACATCACCGAATCCGCCGATAAAGGAATAGTCCTTCCATCCGATAATTGCAACACAGCCTTTGACGAACCGGGTTCAACAATATTTGGCACATTATCCCCACCAAAATATTTATACCCCGTGTATGAAAATACGGACACCAATAACAAAAACGAAGCCACATAGGGGAAATAACGCGTAAAACGACTTTTTCTTCCCATCCCTACATATCTTATTCTCCGGGTCAATCGGCTCCAAGCCCTACACTCATCCATTGCATCATAAAACCCCACGCGCCTCGCTAACCTATACCGCTCTAAATAAGTAGTAAAAAGCACTCGATGCCGTTCGCTCTCCTTTAGCCACAGATCCAATTCCGTGGCATCCGATGCTGTCAACTCATCTCTACAATATAAAATAACAAACTCGATAATTCTTTTTTCATCCATAAAATGCCATCTTTTACTACCTAAAGCCCAAAGAGGCAAAAATGGGTGAACGAAAAAGCAAAAAAATAAATAATTTTACCGCAGCATTACCAAAACAATGATATGCAACGAACTACGCAACTGCTTCATTGCCCTGGCAAGGTGAGTTTTCACCGTATTTACGGATAAGCCAAGCAACTCTGCCGCCTCTTTATATTTCATATCCTTCAATACAATCGCTTCAAACACTTTCCGACTCTGTTCCGGCAGCTTCTCGATCTCCGCGTACAACCTTTCCCGTTCCTCCTCCATCTCGACGGAAGTATATTTATCTTCAAGCAAATCCTCATAATTCTCGATACCATCAAAATGATACCTCCTTCTGCTTTTTATCAATTTGATACAATTATGCTGCACGGAAGAAAACAAATAAGCACGCAAAGACCCCTGGAACTCCGTTTTTCCCCGTCGTTCCCAAAACTTCACGAAAAGTTCCTGAATCAAATCCTCTGCCTCTTCATAGGAATCTATAAAATTCAAGGCAAACACACACAAAGGCTTATAATACAAAACGAATAATCCCTCTAACCCGGCTTCATCACCTTGATTAATTTTCACTAATATTTCCTTTTCGTCCAGGATTGCCATACACTAATAGATTCTATACAACCGCCAAAAAACAAAAATAGACAAAATAGTTTTACCTAACAAGAAGAACACGGAATTAGCCTCAACTGATTTCAACCAAAACAAAAAAAGAGTGCATCCCGTAAGATGCACCCTTTCTATCAATAACAACAATCTTAAATATTATAAAACGTAGTGAAAGCTTTAATCACGTAAGCGTTATCCATCACCCCGCCCGTTTCGCGAACGGAATGCATCGCCCACATCGGGTTGCCGATATCCACCCCCCGCATCTCCATCTGGGAAAGCAAAATATTTCCCAAGGTTGAACCGCCAGCCATATCCGAATGGTTGACAAACTTCTGGCACGGGACACCCGCCATTTTACAGATCGTTTCAAACACGGCAGCGGAATCGCCGTCCGTAACATATTTTTGGTTCGCATTGAACTTAATCACCGGACCGCCATTCATCACCGGATGATTCGTCGGGTCATGCTTCTCCACGTAATTCGGGTGCAAAGCGTGAGCCATATCCGCCGAAATCATAAAGGAATTATGAATAGCCCGGTACAAATCCTCCGGTTTGCCACCCAGCCCGAACACGATACGCTCCACAATTGTACGCAAGATCGGAGAACCGGCACCTTGTTTTGTTCCGCTTCCCACCTCCTCGTTATCGAAAATAGCAAGCACTTTCGTTTTCCGGCACTTCTCCGATTTCACGAATGCCTTCAACCCGGCAAATGCCATAGCCAAATCATCCAATTTCCCGGTAGAAATAAACTCCTCGTTCACCCCGAGCAGGCAACCTTTCTCGAACTCGTACAAGGTCAGGTCGAAATCAAGAATATCCTCCTTGTTCACGCCCATTTCCTCGGCAATCAAATTCAACAAGAAATCATCCTTCTCGAAAGTCTCGTTGATCATAGCGATCACCGGCAACATATCCTTTTGCTTGCTTAACGGATTCCCCTGATCGTTCACGGCACGGTTAAAATGAATCGCGATATGTGGAATTACCATCAACGGGCGTTTGAAATTCACGAATTGCGTAGCGGGCTTCAACGGGTTCAAACTCTTTAGCATCACGCGTCCTGCCATAGACAAGGGACGGTCGAACCACGTGTACATGATGGGACCGCCATACACCTCCGTGTTCAACTTCAGATACTGTCCGGCGACAGGCATCTCCGCATTCGGCTTGATCCGGAATGTCGGCGAATCACTATGGGCACAAATAATCTTGAACCCGTCTTCAGCGATTTCCCCGCTTCCGATCTCGAAAGCGAAAAGCGAAGAGTGATTCTTCGTCACGAAATACTTGCCCCCTTTTTCAATTTGCCAGGCTTCCCCGGAAAACAGTTGTTTGAAACCATGATCCAACAACTCTTTCTTGGCATTCGCCACGGCATGAAAGTTCGTCGGACTCTCGTGTATAAACTCAATCAGTTCTTTTGCTAATTGTTTTTCCATTATATCTTGATTTATTACTTCATTTCTTTGTGCCCCAAGATAATCATTTTTTACCTCAATCTCGGCATCACAACCCAAAAAAGTACGATTCCCCCGTTTAATTTCCTCGTGTATCCGCTTACTGAACATGATAAAAGGCGGGCTCAATATATTTTCCTTGTTGTACACAACCTCTCTCCCGGTTTCCATGTTCACGACAAGCCCCCCGGTAGCTTCCACCAATGCCTGACCTGAAGCCACATCCCATTCCGAGCATTTCCCGAACTTCGGGCAAATATCCACCTTCCCCTCCGCCACCAAACAATGCTTTGAAGAAGCCCCCAGCGGCATTAACTCCACATCGTACCCCGCCTCTTTCAAGTGATCGATATATTGCATCTCACCTTCTGTCAGATGGAAACGGCTCACGGCAACCCTCAATCGAGGCGGTACTTCCATGGATGACAACAACTTGCTCTTCTGCTCTTTTCGTACGACCCCTCGTTCCCCATCCGCGAAAGCCCACAATATCTCTTCATCACAAATATTATTGATCATTCCGAACACGGGATGCCCATCCTCCACCAAAGCGATATTGATACAAAAACGCCCGTTCCGAAAAATAAACTCCTTCGTTCCATCCAGCGGGTCGACAAGCCACACGTACTTCCATCCTTTGCGCTCCTCGTAAGAAGGCAATGACGCTTCCTCACTAATCACGGGGATATCCGGGTAAAGCTTTTTCAGCCCCTGCACAATGTATTCACTCGATGCCTTATCCGCTTCCGTGACCGGAGTCATGTCACTTTTCGTCTCGACCTGAAAATTTCTTTTTTTATATATCTCCATCACTAAAAATCCCGCTCCACGAATAATATCCTGAATATCTGATACTTTTACCCAATCAATCATATTAATTTTTATACTTAAATCTATTTGATAAACATACGAATAATATTCGTTCGATGTACCATCCAATAACAACTAATTAACAATTAATGAATAGTATTCACATGACACAAAAATACATGACATTATCATACAACACGTTACACTAAAAACGATCTTATAACACGCCATTTAGTTCCAAACAAAACGGAAATCATTAACCTACATTAACCCTAAAAACAGCTTTTATTAACACTAAACATTCGTCAGATTCAAGAATAGCCTCTATCTTTGCACCGTCTTTAAGAGATTGAAGATTTTTCATAAGTTTGTATGGTTTAGGTTAGTAGTTAGTAATGTAATCTTAAGAGTCGACATTCCCCGTCGGCTCTTTTGTATTTACAGCCGCAAGGTAAGAATAAATTACGAGAAACAAAAATTAACAATCATGGAAGGAATCATCGAAATTGAAGGAATGGAATTTTTCGCGTACCACGGATGCTATGAAACCGAACGAATCGTGGGAAACAAATTCATGGTATACGCCCGCATCCAAACGGATTGCAACAAAGCCGCCCAAAGCGACGACATCAACGACGCCCTCAGTTACCTGACCGCGTACGAAATCATCGCCCGGGAAATGATGATCAAATCACACTTACTGGAACACGTGGCACAAAGAATGATCGACGCCCTTTACCAGGCATTCCCTCAAATCACGCACGTAACTATAAAAGTATCAAAGCTCAATCCTCCCCTAGGTGGTAAGATTGCGGCAACGAGTGTTACTTTATCAAAATAAATTACAGCAAGGTATTGTAAAATTCAAAACTTCACCTTATCTTTGCACTGCAAAATCGCAACAGGGTCGGTTGGCCGAGCGGTTAGGCAGCGGTCTGCAAAACCGCGTACAGCAGTTCAAATCTGCTACCGACCTCAGAAAATCAGTCACTTTGAAAGTGGCTGATTTTTGTTTTCTCTAAAATTATCCTTCCAATCCTACCTACTCGGGGATGTTTTAGTTTAAAAACCGAACCAAACCCATCCGTTTTTCGTTTATTCCTACACGAACAATCTAACAAAAGGAATCATGAAAAGAAGAAAAAACAACGTGTGGACAATTGTAGGAATCATCATTGCCATCGTATTACTGATCTATTGGCTGCTCGCGGCAACCGTACTGGAAGAAGATGAAAATGTCGTCCCCATACTGGACGGAACAGAGCAGGTGATCCCGTAGGAACACCTGCCTGCCATATATCTATTTCGGAATACTCGTGTTTATCTTTTTCAGAAGGATCGAATCCAAAGAAATCTTCCCCGCCCCGGTAAAAAACAAGAAAATATAGACACCCAGGTACAACAAGGGTAACTCCTTCACCTGGAACGGATCGCTACCATGCACGACAAGTAGTACCACCAGCATCGAGAAGATTAACGGGATAGTCGCCAGACGGGTAAATGCCCCGACAATCAGGAATATAGAACACCCCACCTCGGCGCAGATAATCATCACCAGGGAAAGCGTACCGCCCAACCCGATCGGATCAGGGAACGTCGAGGACAATTCCGAAAACGAAGTCAACTTGGCAAGCCCATGAGTCAACATGGTAATACCCACTAACACACGCAAAAAAAGCAAGCCCAAACTCAAAAACCTTTGGTTGGGAGATATAACCGACGAAATCACTTTTTTCATAACAACATTTTTAAAGATTAAAACTGTAATTAATAACGAACACTCTTTTAAGAATGTTTCAATTTCTACACGTCTATTGTAAAGATAGTGTTTTAAAAAATAAATCGTAGCTTCGCGGGAAATAATTATCGAGCTATGGGTATTGTTATCGGTTTAATGGTCGGCGGGATCATTCTGGGATACCTCTTCCGGGAGAGGAATTTGAAGATTATACACAAATTAATTAACTACGCTATATTCTTATTACTTTTCCTACTGGGAATAACCGTCGGCGCCAACGGGGATATCATGAACAACCTGGATACCATCGGTTATGACGCCTTGTTCATCACTCTTGCCGCCGTCACCGGAAGCGTTCTTTGCGCGTGGGGAGTATATCGTTTTTTCTTCGCAACCTCCAAATAACATTCCTCCATGAAAGGTAGCATCATCATCGTTTCGTTCTTCATCGCCGGGGTATTACTAGGTCGCTTCGTCGACATCCCCGCCATATTAACAGCAGAAGCCCCCACGCTCTATGTCCTGTATATACTCATGTTTCTTGTCGGCATCAGCATCGGGAGCGACAAAAAAGCCCTGCAAGCCCTGAAACAACAAAACTTGAAAATCGTACTCGTTCCCCTGGCAACCGTCATCGGCACGCTCATCGGCTCCGCCCTAATCAGTTTCGCCCTAAGCGGCAGAAGCATCACGGATTGCCTTGCCGTGGGATCAGGTTTCGGCTACTACTCCCTTTCCTCCATATTCATTACCCAGTACAAGGGAGCCGAATTGGGCACTATCGCCCTCGTCTCGAACATCATGCGGGAACTACTCGCCCTACTTGCCGCCCCCCTCCTTGTCCGCTATTTCGGGAAATTAGCCCCCATCTCCGTGGGAGGCGCCACAACTGCCGACACCACATTACCCATCATCACCAAATTCTGTGGCAAAGAATTCGTGGTTATCTCCATAGTCCACGGCATCACCGTCGACCTGAGCGTCCCCTTCCTGGTAACCTTTTTCTGCACGATATAAAAACACCATCACGTTAAATTTAAAAGACAAAAGTTTGTAAGATAATTTTATTCTTTATATTTGTAAAACTTAAACACGTGCTATGGGACAGGCGGAAACCATATTATCTCTATTTAAACAAAATGAAGAAGAGGCTTTCAAGCTGCTTTTTGATACTTATCATGATACATTGTTGCTGTTCGCCAATCAAATGATCGATGATCCGGAAGCGGCAAAAGATGTCGTTCAAAATTGTTTTGTCGACTTTTGGGTACACCGCCGTTTTGCTAATCTTCCAAACGGATTAGAACAATACATTTTCCAATCCGTGAAACACGCTACCCTCAACCATCTGCGGGGAGAAAAAAGAAGGAGAAAATACTATATTGCCGCCGAGAAAAACGAACGAGAAAATTTGAATGCCAGTGAAATCGAATGGAACGACGAAGTTTTATACAAGGCGCTTAATGAACTGCCGGAAGAACGAAGAAAAATATTCCTCATGATCTGCCTGGAGGGCATGAAATACCAAGAAGTAGCGGAAAAACTACACATAAGCATCAACACCGTCAAAAAACAAATGGGACGTTCCTTCAAATTCCTGCGGGAAAAATTACAAAAAAACATCTTTATCACGCTATTCCAGCTTTGGACAAAATGCTAGAAAAAAAATAAAAAAAATAATCTTTCCCTGTCACACAAAATCAAAGTACCGGTGCTATCTCCATAAAAAGCACTAAATATGGAAAATCAAAATAACGAGCACACGGATCCTTGGGATATGACAGAAAACATCTATGAAATATTAGCCAACGACCTGTCCGGGGAACCGTTATCAACCGAAGAAGCCCGATTATTCGAGGCATGGAAACAAGCCCATCCGGCAAATCAAGCGATATACCGGCAATTCCGTTCGCTCATGGAGAGGAACTCAGGCATCCTGCGGGGTACCGATCGAAAAATCCTTTTTGAACGAATACAACAAAAAATCAAAAAACAAGAAACAAAACGACAAAAACAAAAACATCTCGCTTGGTTATCCGCGGCAGCAAGTATCCTCATCATACTGGGAATGTTCTACTATTTCAGTGACAACCGCCACCCCGAAATAAAAACTCCCGCACCCGTTGCCCAACAAATAAAACCGGGAGAATCCAAAGCCCTGTTGCAACTAGCCACGGGAGAAGTTATACCACTAAACGCCCGTCAACGGGAATACATCATGGTTGACAGCTCCCTCGAGATCAAAAACAAAGCCCACACCTTGATCTACGACACGAAGGACCCCGCAACCAAGGACATCACGTACAACACCCTCTCCGTCCCCCTGGGAGCCGAATACAAAGTGATCCTGTCCGACGGGACAAAAGTACACCTGAACTCCGGATCGGGACTCCATTATCCCACCGGCTTCACGGGAGAAAACAGAGAAGTATGTCTTATCGGGGAAGCCTACTTCGAGGTTGCCAAAGATTCTCTTCATCCTTTCATCGTGAAAACGGGACAGATGTCCATCCGCGTACTGGGAACCTCATTCAACGTGAAAGCCTACCCGGCACAGGAACAGACGGCAGCCACGCTGGAGGAAGGAAAAATACAAGTCACCTGCCAGGGCAAAAACTATAATATCACCCCCGGCAGCCAAATCACCTACAACACGACAGATCAAAAAATCGAAATAAAAGAAGTAGACACGGAACTCTACACGTCATGGAAATCAGGGTACTACAAATTCGAACAAATGTCCTTGCAAGAGATCATGTCCACGCTGGCATTATGGTATGATTTGAATATATTCTACCAGAACCCGGAAACAAAAAATATTCTCTTCACCGGTCGCCTGAAAAGATACGAGAATGTAGAAAACCTCTTGAAAAAATTTGAACAAACCAATGAAGTCGAATTCATTATTAAAGAAAGGAGTGTAACGATAAAGAAGAAATAAAAAAATTGGGAATCCGTCAATTCCCAATCTCCAAGTTAAATTACACTTATAGCCTTGCAAGTAATAGGTGTAACATGTATAACTATTCAACTACAAATTTATGGAAAAAAAACGAATGGGAACGAAAACCATACCTTGGATTTCGTTGCGTAAAATGTTAATCTTTATGAAATTCGCATGGATCATTTTATGTTGTACATTTATGACAGTACAAGCAAACGTCTTCTCTCAACGAGCGGTAATCAACGCGAATATGCAGAATGTATCCTTGACCGCCGTATTCAAAGAACTCGGGAAACAGGCAAAATGTGATTTTTTGTACAATCACAACCTCATCAAAAGCAAGGGTACAGTCAACCTCGTTGCCAAAAACAAAGAACTCAAACAGATACTGGACGAACTCCTACCCGGATTCGGTCTGGAATACCAGTGGGATGATAACGTGGTAATCATTCGCGAAAAACCCACCGAACCGGAAGGTAAGAAAGAAATCCGCATCGTGGGAAAAGTAACGGATCAGCAAAAGCAGCCTCTGGCAGGCGTGACTGTTCGCCTGAAATCCGGTCAAATGGGCACCTCTACCGACATCAACGGGTGGTATCAGATCGTACTTCCGAAACTGGATTCTATCACCCTAGTCTACTCCTTCATCGGAATGGAAACCCGGGAAATCAAATACACGGGCAAAGACACCATAAACGTAGTGATGAAAGAATCATCGGCAATGCTGGACGAAGTCATCGTGAACACCGGTTACCAGCAAATCGACCTTCGCAAGACCACCAGTGCCATACAATCCATCAAAGCCTCGGACATCGTTGTCGCTGGATTGCAATCCATCGACCAGATGCTGGAAGGCTACATTCCCGGCATGACCTTCATGCAAAACTCCGGTCAGATCGGGGCTACCCCCCGCATCCGCATTCGGGGAACGTCCACCGTGCTCGGTTCCCAGGAACCCGTGTGGGTCATCGACGGTATCGTACAGGAGAACCCCGTGGATGTCGATCCGGAACAGATCAATGACCTGGACTTCGTCAATTTGGTCGGCAATGCCATATCCGGGCTCAACCCGGAAGACATCGAACAAATCGACGTATTGAAAGACGCCTCGGCAACCGCACTTTACGGGGCACGTGCCGCCAACGGGGTAATCGTAATCACGACCAAAAAAGGCAAACCCGGACCGCCCACCATCTCGTACTCCTTATCGGGAAGCTTCATGCGCCGCCCGCACTACGGGGACAACAGCGTGAATATGATGAACTCCCGCGAGAGAATCGCTTATTCCCGGGAACTCATCGAAAAGAGGGCTCCTTTCGGGGATTTGCAGACTTGGATGGGATACGAGAAACCCCTCCGGGACTATTGGGAAAACAAAATATCCTTCGAGGAAATGCAGAAAGAAGTCGGGTACTACGAGTCCGTGAACACAGACTGGTTTGACCTGCTCATGCGCAACTCCTTCACGCACAAACATACACTAAGCATTTCCGGGGGAAGTAGCAGTCTGAGATACTACGCCTCTGTCGGTTTCAGCGACGCCAGCGGAAGCATAAAAGGCGAAAACAACAAAAGCTACACGGCAAACATCAACCTGACGGCAAACTACAACAAATTCACCTTCCGCATGGGAATCACCGCTGACGCCAGTAAACGGAAATACACACCGGGGGACGTCGGCGTCACCACGTACGCTTACAACACCACACGGGCACTCCCCGTCTACAACGAGAATGACGAATTATGGTACTACCAGCGTTACACGTCAAACAACCAACCCGTCGACTTCAATATCCTCGAGGACGTCGCCAACACCTCACAGGACATCCGGGCAACGGGCATGACCATCCGGGCAACGGTAGACTACAAAATCCTCGATCCGTTGAAAGCCTCTGTCACCGGTTCGTACTCCACGGCAAACACCACCCAGGAAACCTGGCACGGCGAGAAATCATTCTACGCCAAATCCCTGCAAATCCAAAATGTACTGCCATTCGGGGGAGAACTCATTTACCAGAATTCCGAAAAATACTCCTACGTCGTACGGGCACAACTGGATTTCAATAAATTCATCGACTCCGAACAAATTCACCTGATCTCCGCTTCCGCCGGGGGAGAAATATCTTCCACCCAATACTACGGGCTCAATCAAACCTACCGGGGCTACCTGCGGGAAAGGGGTAAAAAGATGGCAGAAATCACCGATTGGAGCCAATACGAAGATTTCATGAAATGGAGAGGCAAGACCTCGGCAGCAATGGGCGAATGGGCAGATAAACTGACCAACGTCGCTTCCTTCTACGGCACAATCTCTTATAGCTACAAAAATATGTATTCCCTGAATACCAACATCCGGATAGACGCCTCCAACCGTTTCGGTTCGCGGGCAAACGAGAAACTGGCACCCATCTGGTCGGTATCCGGACGCTGGAACATCAAAGAAAGTATCCTGTCAAAAGCCAATTGGATCAATACCCTAGACTTAAGAGCTTCTTTCGGCTACCAGGGAAATATGCTGGACAACGCCTCGGCAAAACTCGTGATCCGCAAAGAAGGCATACAAGACACATGGAAAGAATACTACTCTACCGTGCAAAACTACCCGAACCCGGATCTGAAATGGGAAAAGACAGCTTCCTACAACGCCTCGCTCGACTTCTCCTTCTTCAAAAATTTTCTCCGGGGCTCCGTGTCCTATTTTTACAAGAGGACACAAGATGCCTTCTTGACGAAAAACGTATCCAAAATCAACGGGCTGAACACTTGGACAGTAAACCAGGGAGTCATCACCAACCAAGGAATCGAAGTATCCATGAACTTCACCCCCATAGACACCCGGAGCGTCAACATCAACGGGTTCCGCTGGACGTTCAACCCCAACATCGGGCAAGTCATCAACCAACTGGTAAACCGGCGGTCACGCAAGGACAGATCCTTTGAACAAACCGTCACTTACGATATGTACCTCAATGGCTCGGCAGACATCGCCGGTCGCCCGCTCAACTCCTTCTTCTCGTACCAATACATCGGGCTGGAGCCAGGAAACGGGTTGCCCATATTCTTCGGTTCCGACCAAACCACTTACATCGACGGCAAAAAAACCGACCTCATGGAAAGATACAACAAAATGAGCGACCGCCAAGACGTGTGGCAGGAAGTCATGGTCTACTCCGGAAGCCGGGTACCCGACATCCAGGGAGGCATCCAGAACACGTTTGCCTGGCGACGTTTCACCATGGCTATCAACGTGGCTTACAGCTTCGGTGCTAAAATACGCTTGTTAAAAATGTATTCCAACGTATCTTCCAACTATGGCACGATCGCTCCCCGACCGACTGAAAATGTACGCCGGGAATTTCTGAAACGCTGGCAAGTCCCCGGCGACGAACTACGCACGGACATCCCGGGAGTCGTTTCCGGACCCGAATTCGTGAACACGCTTCACGACAAAGTATGGTGGAACAACTACAACGCCAAAAACGAAGCGGGAGTTTCTTACAGCTTTGCGTCAGACTTGTGGCAAATGTACGACAACTCGGATCTGAGAGTCGTGAACGGCAATTACGTCAAAATCCAGTCACTGTCATTACGCTACAACCTATCCGACAACCTGTGTAACAAACTGAGTTTAAAATCCTGTTACGTGAGCTTCTCGGCGACCAACCTGCATACCTTCTGCAGCAAAAAACTCAAGGGGCAAGATCCCGCTACACAAAATGGTTCGGCACCGCAAATCAATATGTCCTTGCGCCCGACCTATTCTTTCAACCTGAATATTTCATTTTAAATAAACGATCTATGAAAACAGGAATACTTTACATATCGGTCATCATCGTGCTGGCACTAACCTCCTGCCACGATTTTCTTACCAAATACCCGAAAGACACCGTGTACCCCACCAGCACCGACGACTTCAATGAACTCCTCATCGGTGACGGCTACCTCTCCGGTCCTACCAGATGGGACATCGGCAAATGGCTCAATCTCATGGACGACGACGTGGAATACACCCGCACCGTGACTGCCGTCATGAGTTCCATGCAACAGTACCTGAAATTCTACAACTGGGAAGCGAACCCGGACTCTGAGGACACGTGGAGCGACCTGTATAAACACATCTTGTGCCTGAACACCATCCTCAGTGAAATCGATGACTTCAAGGATGAAAAAGGCGACGGCTACCGTCGAATCAAAGGAGAATCACACTTTCTCCGGGCAGGATACTACTTTTTCCTGACAAACATTTACGCGAAACCCTACTCGAAAGCCACGGCAGAGCTGGATTTGGGCATACCGTTGAAACTAACGGCAAAAATCGAAGACCGCAATTTCACCCGCAACACCCTGCAAGAATGTTACGACCAAATGATCTCCGACCTGAAAAATGCCATCATATGCCTGAAAGGCATCAACCAGCCCACCACCTTTCGGGCATCGGAAGAAGCCGCCCACCTTCTGTTAAGCCGCTTGTACCTGTACATGGGCGAATGGGACGAATGCATCAAACATTGCGACTCCGTGATGGCGAAACCCCAATACCACCTCCTCGACTACAATTCCGTGACCGCGGGCAAAGCGTTATCCGCCACGTCACCGGAAACCATATTCACCAATGGCGGCAACTCCTTCGGCGGTTCCAACGAACTATATATGTATATGTACCGTAGTTTTTTCCGGGTTCGGGACGAATTCTTAAAACTGTACGTGCAGGGAGATTTACGCAACAAACTATTCTTCAAATCGGGTAATTTCGGTGGTGCCCGCTACAACTACCCGAACAAACAGGCATCCTCTGCCGGAGGGGAATACTCCGACACCTTCGGGCTCCGGCTATCCGAAGCTTACCTAAACAAAGCCGAAGCCTTAGCCATCCTAGGCGAAGACGCAGAAGCCATCGAATTGCTCAAAGCCCTGCGTGCAAAACGATTCGCGGACAAGAGCGGTGGTGCAATCACTCAAAGCGGCGAAGACTTGGTAAACTTCATCCGTACCGAACGACGACTTGAACTCACCTTCGAAGGACATCGCTGGTTTGACCTGCGGCGCTATGCCGTCAGTCCCAAATACCCTTCCGAAACGAGTATCCGCCACCCCTACTACGAGGATGGTTCCGCCGTCACCTTGAACGACATGGTACTGGGCAAATACTCGGAAGAACCCTCCGGGTGGACACTCCTGATCCCGGAAGACGAAATCACCGAAAACCAGGGTGCCCTGATCCAAAACGAAGAACGCAAAGACCGGCAACCGGAAAGTAAAGAATAACACCATAAAAAACACCATAATATGAAAAATAATATATTACTATACATTCTTTTAGCGGGGCTACTTCTCTGCGGATGCACAAGCGACGACGGCAGATTAGACCCCACGTACGCCGACATCGACTGGTTCGCCATCCAGCCCAGCGACGACCCGTTAGACGGGCTGCGTTACGATATTTACAAAAAAAACAGGATTTCCGTCTACTACAACGACACCATCGGTTCGCAATACAGGGGAATGTCCGGATACGGCGATTCAGTCATCCATTACGAGATATTGGACTTATGCTACACGATAGAAGAGAACAACCAGACCGTCGAATACACGTTGTCGGCAGACCGAGACAAACTTTACGACGCAATCAAATTTGTCCAGCAAAAAGTAATACCCGCCATTCCGGCTATTGCCTATCCCAAAAGTTTACTGCTCGTCAAGGAATTGATACTCAACACGACATCCTCTACCACCATGAGAGTCGGGAAAACATGGACGGCAATGATGACGACCGCCATCGGCGCTGTCGAAGACATTCAAGGAATGACCGCCGACGAACAAGATGATTTTGCAGCCGAAATCACGGGAGAAATCTGTGGGGCTCACCTGTACAAGAACCCGACGGAACAAGTCGAAAATTTCTACGCCCTCTCCGAGGAACTGGCTGAATGGGAAGACCCGGAAGCCGGGCATACCATATACGGCTGTGTCCTGGACAATTATTACAAAGACCCGAGGGGCACCCACCCGGCATTCGATATCTGGTACGGCTTCGGTTTCCTCGCTCCCAGCCCGGACGGCAGATACTCCGACGTTGACGAATACACTACCCCGACGAAAGCGCAAGACCTTGCCGCTTACCTCAAAGCCACGCTCCTGTACGGGGAAGCCCTCGATCGATTTCGGGAAAACATGAAAAAAGAAATGAATAAAATCATCCCCGACTTCCTGGAAGAGAACCTGGACGAGGACGACCTGAAAGACCTCACGGAACAAGAATTTCAGGAACTCGTGGACGAATACGCGGAACACTACATGGAAATCATACTCGACAAATACCAAGTAGCGCTGCAATTCTCGAACGAACTGCAAGCCACGTCAAAAAAGTAATTCGGAAAACCTTAAAATTCGACGAACATGAAAAAGTTAATATATCTACTCCTGACCCTATGCCTCGGTAGCATGATTAGCTGTAACGATGACAAAGAGGAAACGCTGGACTTATCAACAGAAACCATCACGTTGGAGGCAAGCGGAGAACCGCAAAAAGTGGAAGTATTCACGGACAACCCCCAATGGCGAATTGTCGCCTCCAAAAATTCATGGCTAACAACAGACCGTGACAGCTGCTACGTGGTCGTGGGTGCCGAGCCCAATCCCACCAAATCGGAACGAACGGAACGGGTGATTGTCGTTTCACGCAAAACCCCAGGCTTCCTCATGGTAACCCAAAAAGCCAGCATGCGGGCTATCGGCGACCCGTACCCGGATGCCACCCATCCCATCGGCATCATCTACAAAGTCACCCACGGGGGAGAACACGGTCTAATCATGTCTCTCGACATGTTTGAAGGGGAGTGGGGCGTATCGGATGCGCTTGAAAAAGTACAATCGGAAACCGACGGCATAAACAACACGCGTACCGTCATCCGCAACCACAAAGACGACCCCGACTTTGCCGGGAAATACCCGATATTCCACTGGATATACAACACTAAAAACGGCAACAACCCCGACGGGGAATGGTACCTGCCCTCCTACCAGGAATTACAGGAACTTTATTTCGCCGCCACCGGATGCAAGCAACTCGCCGGGACACACAACATCACGTGGAGAAACCAATTCGATACCATGGTCACTGCCGCCGGCGGAACGCCATTCGTCTATAACAACAATATGCACCTGTGGGCATCTTCCGAAATGACCGCACAAAATGCCTACCAGGTACTCTTTAAAACAAACGAAAAAAGTATGCCCTACACCTCCAAAACAACAAAACGGTGGGTGAGAGCGATCCGAGCCTTTTAAATAATCACACAATAAAAACAAAATGTTAACTTTAAAAATTGGATGTATGAAAAGATTGTATGTACTCATCCTGGCACTAGCCCTTCTTGTGCCATGTAGCCTAGCGTATGGAGGAGAAAAAAAGAGAAAGGACAAAAAGAAAACCACTCAAACAGACTCCATAAAAAAGAAAGTCAGCAAATATGACAAACTCCTCAAAAAACCGGGTTGCCAAACCGCGAAAGGGAATTTCATCACCTTACACAAACTCGGGGGGAAAATCTACTTTGAATTCCCGTTAAAATACATGACTCGGGAAATGTTGATCGCCTCCACCCCGGCAGAATCCAGTGACCCCACGGTATGCCCCATCGGGTACAAGGGACATGACCCCATACACGTGAAATTCGTCCTCGAGGACAGCCTGGTCTACCTGCAACGCGTAACCAGCTCGGTAACATATGACGAATCCGACCCGAACCTGACCCGGGCTGTCAAAAGCAGCTTCAAGGACGTGTACATCAAAAAATACCCCGTCCTCGCGTACAATCCGGACAGCACGGCAGTGGTCTTCGACATGACGTCCATGTTCATGGGCAACGAACCCGAACTATCCCCCATCATCACGCAACTGGGATACCTGTCTGTCGTTTCCAACATGAAATCAGACCTATCCTCGTTAGGCAACATCAAGGCATTCGACGACAACGTGACCATAGAATCCAACTTGTCATTCAGCTACGTCCTGCGCTTCCTGTTCTTCTCCGGCGGCGGCGGCGACGTATCAGCCCGGGTAGTACGCACCGTGCTGCTACTACCGGAAGACAAAATGAAAGCCCGCATATCCGACTCCCGCGTGGGCATCTTCCTCACCATGAAACAACATATCTCCACGGACGAAGACAAAATCAACTTTTACAGCATAGCCAACCGTTGGCGGCTCGAACCCAAAGACATGAACGCATGGGAACGGGGCGAACTGGTAGAACCGAAGAAGCCGATCGTGTACTACATCGACAACGCTTTCCCGCAACTGTGGCAAGACCCCATAAAAGAAGGCGTACTCCGGTGGAACAAGGCATTCGAAAAAATCGGTTTCAAAAACGCCGTACAAGTCCGGGACTTCCCGAAAAACGACCCGGACTTTGACCCGGATAACCTGAAATATTCCTGCATCCGCTACGTCCCGCTCAGCATCGAAAATGCCATGGGTCCCTCTTGGGTTGACCCCACGACCGGGGAAATCATCAACGCATCGGTTATCGTCTACAACAACATCATCAAACTAATCAACAATTGGCGTTTCGTGCAAACGGCACATATCGATCCCTCCGTCCGCACCAAGAAAATGCCGGACGACATCGTGAAGGAATCCATCGCCTACGTTATCGCCCACGAGGTAGGACACACTCTCGGTTTAATGCACAATATGTCCGCATCCAATGCCTACCCTGTCGATTCGTTACGTTCAGCCACCTTCACCCAAAAATACGGCACCACCCCGTCTATCATGGACTATGCCAGATTCAACTACGTGGCTCAACCGGGTGACCAAGGCGTAAGATTAACCCCTCCCGACTTGGGCGTATATGATGAATTCGCCATCAAATGGTTGTACTCCCCCATCTCCGGCAACCTGACCTCCACCGAAGAAGCCAAGATTCTGGAAAAATGGGTGGACGAGAAAGCCGGCGATCCCCGCTTCCGTTACGGCAAACAACAAATCCTGAGCCGTTACGACCCGACCGCCATCGAGGAAGACCTCGGCGACGACCCGATTAAAGCAGGCGAATACGGGATCAAAAACCTGAAATACATCTTCGCCAACCTGAACAACTGGATTCAAGACGACGCAACTACCCTCCATCGGCAGGAACTGTACGGGGAACTAGCCAGCCAATACTTCCGTTACCTTCGCAACGTGATGTACAACGTGGGCGGCATACGCATGACCGCAGTAAAAGAAGGCACGCCGGGCAAACGTTTTGAACCCCTGCCCAAAGCCCTGCAAAAACGTTCCATCAACTGGGTCTTAAATCAACTCCGGGACTGCGAATGGCTGGACAATCAGACAAACGCTCCACAGGCAAGCCTTTCCCTGAAGATGTCTTCCCGTGTCGTTTCCAGTATGGCAGAAACCATATTTGAAACCTTATCCAACAAAGTACAGGTAGCAGCCCAACTGTCAGACGATCCTTACACGATACAAGATTACTACGATGACTTGTATGCCGGAATCTGGAAAAACACCATCGACAACAAAAAACTAACCGCGAATGACCGGATGTTGCAACGCTCCGCCATGCAGGCTCTCGTGAAAGGAACACTACGAATCATAGAAGGTAAGGATCCGCTTTTCAATGCCTATGCCCCCTCGCTGGACGAAATCATCGATTATCGCCTTGACCCGTCCGGCATGACCCAGCGGTATTACAAAGAATTGAAAGAAATCGAGAAAGAAAAAGGACAGGCTGCCATCGCCGAACGGTTGGAACAAAATTTCGATTACGGCTACAAGTGGCAAAAGAAACTAGAAATCGAAAGCATCGACGAATCCGAAAGTTGCTACATAACCATGCTCAACAAAGTAAAAAACTTATTGGAAAATCGAATCGCCTCTGCTAACAAAATAGATAAAGCACACTACCAGGCGATCCTGTTCAAAATAAAAGCCTTGAACAAATAAACGGACAAAACGGTTTGTTCTTTTGGGTAAAAAGGGGGTGGCACAATCATTTTGAAATAAAGTGCCCCCTCTTATTATTCACTAAAATATACACTCGAAACACAATTTCTATTTTTCATACTATCAGCAGAGAAACAAGTAAATACCCTCACGCCTCCGGCTCCCACACGCATATCGAATCGGAAGTATCTTTCCCGTCAGCTCTCACGGCGAAAACATAAACAAAAAGCCCGTCCGCATCCGCTTTGCCGGGAAAATCCATGCTCGCAACAAACGATTCACCCCGAGTTCCCAACTCTTGCAACCGACAACGCCGCTTCGGCACGGAAAGCATTACCCCGTACACCTTATCATCAGAGAAACAATCAACCGACTCCACGGGCATCCCCTCGTGGGTGAAAACAACCTTCCGGTTCCCCGCATCAACTTCGACATCGACCATCGGGGACACTAACTGTCCCGCCGCCACGCGCAATTTGCCATAATCAATCACTCCCGAGAATTCCTTCTCCGCCTTTTTACGATTACTCACCGGTTTTTCCGGGTCTATTTTCTCCACGACGACCGCGCTCTTCACGTTCGCACCGGTAAACCCGTTAAACCCCTTGCCATACCCGTTTCCCCCGGGAAAACCCAACCGAATCACCACCATCATCCACTGCTTTCTTCCCGCAACAGTCCCAAACGCCATGGACTGCCGTTTTTGTGGTTCTCCCCCGGATTTACGTTTCAACGAGGTACTTCTACAACAATTTTTCCCGTCGGGCCTCACGTAACCGATAACGTTCCCGTATTTTCCCCTAATCTTTCCTATTGGATTTACAAATTCTGCCATAAACTTCTTACTTTATTTTTCCTATTTACAAAAATAAGGAAATAAATTCAAAATTAACCCAAGACAAGGGAAATACATAAATTATTTTAGTTTTATTTTCGTAACAATACAGAATCAATACCGTGTAAAACGCTGTAGATTCCCTGTAGATTCGCTGTAACAACGCTATATATATACAGCGTTGCTACAGCGAACCTATTGTATATTTACAATATTATTTGTACTATTGTACCGGAATTGATACACTATTAATACTTAACTCATATAGGTTATGGATAAAACATCACCACTACTTCTCGCGCTACTCGCCAACGGACCGATCAGAATGGACGGGGTTACCTACTTTCTTCAAGGCGGTCAAGTAAGAACCTGCAAAACCAAACGAGGTCCCAAAAAAACAAGAACGGAAGGCGAGGAAAAATCCTCGAACCGCTTTACCGAAGTCCGCAAAATGTGGCGAGTGTACCGCCGTGCCATCGGGGGATTGCCGATATGGAACGTGTGGGCGAGAGAAACAGGGGCTCCCAAGAGCGACACACTATTCCATTCCGTGAACGGGAGTTGCTTCCGCCCGGGTGAAGGAGTATGGGCATTCCCCACGTTCCGGTTCTCGATGGGGACACTGGATGCTCCCGTGATCACGAGTGCCGAACGTGACGGCTGGACAGTCACATTGCGATGGGAAAACGATATTGATTGCCCGAAAGCAAGCGCTTCCGACCAAGTATACATCGGTTACTTCTACGGCACGCAACCCCGTTCCCCGCAATTTATCACCTGCATCAACTCCCACCGGGGCGACGGCGAAGTTATCATCGAAATTCCCACGGCAAAACAACCGGATGGAACCCCTTTACACCTCTATTTATTCTTCGGCAACGAGAACCCCAATCGGTTCTCCCCAAGCGAGTACGTGGAAGTTTGATATGAATGATAAATCTATAATTAAGTATCTATCATTAAACCTTCGTTTATTGCTATCATGCCATATTTTCCCGTAAAAAAAGAGAACTTCACGAAACCATCTAATTGTCAGAGGAAAAAAACATCCTATCTAAAAGTCTGTGAGATGTTTTTTTTCGTATTTTTGAAATCAATAAACGAAGGTTTAATGCAATGGGTGCTATAATCACATACGAAGACATTAAAAATGGGGATATTAAAGCCTTTGAAACTCTCTTTCAAGAGTTTTATCCTTCTATGTGTATTGTCGCTACGAAATTCATCGCTGATCAAACAGCGGCAGAAGACATTGTACAAGAGGCGTTTATCAAACTGTGGGAAAAACGAAATGCTTACCAAGATATTCCTAGCTTAAAAACATTTCTTTACGTGTCTGTCAAGAATTTATGCTTCAATCACATCCGGGATAGAAAGGTCACTATCGACTATACTTCGCCTGAAGCGGAAAAGCAAGAGGTCATTTTCAAAGATCTTTTGATCGAGGAGGAAACATATCGAATTATAGAAGATGCAGTAAACGCCCTACCCCCGCAAAGCGCACGAATAGTTAAAATGTATTTAGAAGGAAAACAAAACAAAGAAATCTCAGAAATCCTAAATATTTCCGTCAATTCTGTTAAAACGCTAAAATACAACGCACTAAATTCGTTACG
The DNA here is from genome assembly GCF_000379665.1 of Butyricimonas synergistica DSM 23225. Classification (GTDB taxonomy): domain Bacteria; phylum Bacteroidota; class Bacteroidia; order Bacteroidales; family Marinifilaceae; genus Butyricimonas; species Butyricimonas synergistica. The sequence continues at coordinate 73,068 of NZ_KB903372.1, forward strand.
AACGATATTAAAAGACTATTTTTACGTTCTTTTGCTATTTCTGGCAGAAAAATAATTCTAAAAGAAATGTCAAAATAACGTGAAAAAGCTCCCTCGATTCATCCTTTCCCAGTTTTGTCGTGTTCTGCTATTAGAAACGAAAATCCAATAACACGATAAAAAGATTATGGAAGAATCAGTAGTAAAAGTCGAACATCTCTCGCATCGCTACAGCGTACAGTGGGCGATTAAAGACATCAATTTCGAAATTAAACGCAAAGGAACTCTCGGGTTGCTCGGCTCGAACGGGGCGGGGAAATCCACCACGATGAATATCATTTGCGGAGTTCTTAATCAGACAGCCGGAGAAGTATATATAAATGGTATCAATCTTCGGGAAAATCCGGTCGAGGCTAAAAAACATATTGGTTTTCTTCCACAGAAACCGCCATTGTATCCGGACCTCACGGTCGACGAATACCTGACTCACTGCGCCTTGATGCGTCTGGTTGATAAAAATCAAGTCAAAACCGCAGTGGAAAAAGCAAAGAATCGCTGCGGTATAGCACATTTCAGCAGACGGTTGATCAAAAACTTATCCGGAGGGTACCAGCAACGAGTGGGTATTGCCCAAGCTATCGTGCATAACCCGAGATTCGTGATTCTTGATGAACCAACAAACGGATTGGACCCGAATCAAATCGTAGAAGTACGACACCTAATTAAAGAGATTGCTGAAGACCATTCCGTGTTGCTTTCCACTCACATCTTGCCGGAAGTACAAGCCACTTGCGACAACATTATCATGATCGAACACGGGAAAATCGTTTTCTCGGGCACCATGGATGATTTTTCCAATTACATGGAGCCTAATACTTTTATCGTTTCCATGACAGCCCCCCCGTCAATAGACACCTTATCAAAAATCCCGGGAATCACTCACGTGGAGCATATCACGGACACCCGATTCAGAATGCATTTCAGTTCAGGACAAGAGATTACCCAAAAAATGATCGAATTGAGTGTTACCAATAATTGGCATCTGCACGAGATTATACTGGAAAGAGATTCTCTCGATGCGGCATTTGCCCAACTGTCAGGAAAAAATATTCAAAAATAAAAGACACCATTTATATATGAAAACAATATTCAGACTAGCGAAGACAGAACTTCGCATTCTATTCTGTTCGCCTGTATCTTGGCTGATCCTAGTGATTTTCGCCTTTCAGGCAGGGTTAAATTTTTCGGACAACTTCGGTGGACAATTAAAACGCCAAGCCCTGGAATACGGGCTGGGCGGGATTACCAAAGAAACATTTGCCGGGTACACGGGGTTATTCGTTTCCATGCTCAAAAGCCTGTACCTTTACATTCCGCTTATTACCATGGGACTAATGAGCCGGGAATTAAGCAGCGGCTCTATTAAATTTTTGTATTCATCACCGATAACTACAACGCAAATTATTCTCGGCAAATACCTTTCCATGTTGATTTACGGTGCAATGCTAGTGGTTATCTTATTAATATACGTTGTTTTCGGTGCATTCACTATAGAGAATATGGATTTGCCTTTCGTCCTTACCGGCTTACTGGGGCTCTATTTGCTCACGTGCGCTTACGCCGCGATAGGGCTTTTCATGTCAAGCATCACATCTTACCAAGTTGTCGCCGCCATGGGAACATTGGCTGTTTTGGCCGTGTTGAATTTCATCGGTGAAATTGGACAAGATATTTCACTCGTGCGCGACATCACATACTGGCTGTCTATCTCGGGACGCGCTTACAAGTTCCTTGCCGGAATAATATGCAGCGAGGACATTTTGTACTTCATTATCGTGGTGATGTTGTTTATCCTACTTTCTGTCATGCGCCTACAAGCTGCCCGGAAAAAACGCAGTTCGCTTGTTACTTCCGCCCGTTACTTTGCAGTTGTCGGTTGCGCGCTTTTTATCGGATACCTGTCATCGTTACCTGTCTGCAAATTTTATTATGACGCGACAGCCCTCAAGGTAAACACACTGACTCCCGGCAGTCAAGAAGTTGTTAAAAATCTTGATGGAGGCCTGAAAATCACAACTTACATGAATATTTTGGACGCCAATTATGGCAGTGCCCTTCCCAGCCAATTAAAAAGCGACTTCGAACGTTTCGAACAATACGTGCGCTTCAAGCCAGAAATCAAAATGGAATACGTTTATTACTACGCATCTTCCGTGGAGCCCTCTTTCGATGGCCGATTCATGGAGTTGCAAGGGAAAGAAAGAGCTGAACGTATCTGTAAAATCATGAATCTGGATTTTGATATGTTCCTTTCACAGGAAGAAATAGATCAAGTCATCGATTTAAAATCCGAAGGCTATCGTTTCGTCCGCGTGCTGGAACGGGAAAACGGGCAAAAGGCAACCTTGCGCCTTTACAACGACATGATGAAACATCCATCGGAAACAGAGATTACCACAGCATTGAAACGCTTTTTAGTACCAGCCCCCAAAGTAGCGTTCCTTACCGGTCATGGCGAACGTAGCGTGAACAGTGGTGGAGACCGTTTCTATTACACGTTTGCCCGGAGTATTTATTTCCGCCACTCGTTGATCAACCAAGGATTTGACGCCATGACCTTATCCATTAAAGATAAAGATATTCCGGAAGATGTAAATATACTGGTTATCGCCGACATGCGCAGTCCGCTTTCCGACGAGGAAATGGCAAGACTGGAAAGGTATATCGATCGAGGTGGCAACCTATTCATCCTTGGAGAACCCAATCGACAAGAAGCCATGAACCCGTTGCTCTCTCGTTTCGGGGTAAAACTTATGCCCGGAACTCTCGTGCAGCGCAACCAGGATTACCTGCCATCCGTTATCACGGCACGCCTTACGGACCATGCCGCGGCACAAAGTCCCCGCTATGCCAAAGTCAAAGATTGGGAAGCTTGTATCGCCATGCCCGATGCCTCCGCCCTGCAATATGACACAGACAAAGGATACACGGTCAAACCTATCGCGACGACTCTTCCGAAAGATAGTTGGAATGAATTGGAAACAACGGACTTCCTAGACGGGGAGTTGTCCATCAACGAAGCTATCGGCGAGAAGGAAGCATCTTATCCCATCGTCCTAGCACTAACCTGCCAACGGGGAGCTAAAGAACAACGTATCGTGATCGCGGGAGATGCCGACTGCATCAGCAACACGGAATTGGCAAACAGCCGTAACGGTATTTTCGCGGTTAATTTCGATTTCATCAGCGAAACGTTTAAATGGTTGTCATACGGAGAATTCCCCATAGAAACCTCTCGTCCTGAAGCCATTGATAACACGATATTCCTAACCCGCAAAGCCACCCCGTGGATAAAAGCTTTTTCACTAGGAGTAATTCCATTTATCCTGGCTTTCGCCGGACTTATGGTGTGGTACAAGAGAAGAAAGTTTTAAATTTTAAATTACAACACATGGAAAATTCAATTGTAAAGGTCGAACATTTGTCTCACCGGTATCATATACATTGGGCAATAGAAGATATTAATTTCGAAATCAAAGAAAAAGGAGTATTGGGGTTACTTGGCTCCAATGGAGCTGGGAAATCCACTACCATGAATATTATTTGCGGCGTATTGAACCAGACCGAAGGAGAGGTTTACCTTAACGGTTACAGCCTCCGGGAGAACCCAATAGAAGCGAAACGCCATATTGGGTTCCTTCCCCAAAAACCTCCTCTCTACCCGGATATTACCGTGGAAGAATACCTAACTTATTGTGCCAACTTGCGACTCATGCCGACAAAAGATATACCCGAAGCCGTCAAACGGGCCATGGAACGCTGCGACATCACGCATTTCCGCAACCGGATGATCAGTAATCTTTCCGGGGGATACCAACAACGGGTGGGTATCGCACAAGCTATCGTACATAATCCCAGTTTCGTTATTTTGGACGAACCTACAAACGGTCTTGACCCGAACCAAATTGTCGAGATTCGCCGCTTGATAAAAGAAATCGCCACAGATCATGCCGTATTGTTGTCTACCCATATCTTATCCGAGGTACAGGCAACTTGCAACAATATCCAAATGATCGAACAGGGGAAACTTGTATTCTCAGGAAGCATGGATGACTTCAACAACTACGTGGCTCCATCCTCTTTATTAGTCCGGTTTGAAGCCGCCCCTTCATTACAGACTCTTGAAGCGATTGAAGATGTTGACTCCGTGGAACAAATCGACCGGCAAAGCTATCGCCTGCGATTTGACGCGTCAAAAGAAATTAGCGAACGGATTGTTCAACTCAGCGTGACCAATGCTTGGCAATTATGCGAGATTCAACTGGAGCGACTGGCTCTTGACACGATTTTCGCCCAGCTATCAGGAAAAAAGTTCAATTGTAAAAAATGAAACCCCATCTATGAAAACAATATTAAAGATAACCAAAAACGAACTTAGCACGCTATTCTATTCCCCAATAGCCTGGCTTATTCTTATTATCTTCACGTTCCAATCGGGAATGACTTTCGCGGACGCTTGGGCCGGCATTTTACGCTCACTGGCACTCGGTTATAACCTGTACAATATTACCGAACGTTTGCTTCTCGGCTATGCTGGAGCCATATCCGGCATGCAAGATAACCTGTACCTTTACATTCCACTCCTGACCATGGGACTCATGAGCCAAGAGTATAATAGAGGATCCATCAAATTACTTTATTCCTCCCCGGTAAGCAATCGCCAGATTATTTTTGGGAAATACCTTTCCATGATTGTTTACGCGCTATTACTCATCGCGGTTCTTTTTATCTATTACGTGTTCGCTGCATTTTCGATAATAAACATAGATACTCCTTACGTTTTTGTCGCTTTATTGGGAATTTTCCTAATGGTGTGCGCTTACGCTGCCATCGGTTTGTTCATGTCGACCCTGACATCTTACCAAGTTGTTGCCGCCGTGGGGACGCTGGCAGTATTGGCCTCCTTGAATTATATCGGTAATATCGGACAAGAAATACCTTTCGTACGCGACATCACTTATTGGCTCTCCATATCGGGACGTGCGGATACCTTTTTCCGCGGCCTTGTATGCAGTGAAGATTTGCTCTATTTCCTTCTTGTTATCGCGCTCTTCATAACACTTTCCATACTTCGCTTACAAGCAGAACGCACCAAACGTTCCGCTACACAAAATACACTCCGGTATGGTGGCGTTATTTTATTGACTCTCGTTATCGGTTACACGAGTTCCCGTCCTTATGCACGCGTATATTACGATGCAACGGAAATGAAAGAAAACACCTTGACCCAAAACAGCCAGGATGTCATGAAAAAACTGGATGGTCCCTTATCCATCACGACATACGTCAACATGTTGGACGAAGACTATTACCGAGGCATGCCCCGTTATTACAACGATGATAACAAACGATTTGAAAAATATATCCGTTTTAAACCGGAAATTAAAATGAAATATGTCTACTATTATGACAAAGTTGCCAACCCGCGCCTTCAACAACGTTATCCTGGTTTGACAGACGAGCAATGCCTGGAAAAGATATGTGAAGTTGAAGACGTGGACGTAGAAGACATCCTTACCCCTGAAGAAATTCGCAAGCAAGAAGATCTTTCGGGCGAATATAATAAATTTGTCCGCGTTATAGAACGCGGCAACGGGCAAAAAGCTTTTCTCCGAATATACGATGATAACTACAGGCATCCTTCTGAAACAGAAATCACGGCCGCACTCAAACGCATGGTGGTAAAATCCCCGTTGGTAGCATTTCTCACCGGTCACGGAGAACGGAATATTAACGGAGCCGGAGAACGCGATTATTACGCCTTCTCCCAATATAAATCTTTCCGCAATTCACTCGTCAATCAAGGCTTTAACTGCATATCTTTGTCGCTTGACAGCCTTGATGCCATCCCGAATGACGTTGATATTCTCGTCATTTCAGACATACGCACATCTTTACTTGATAGAGAACAAAAAATTATTGAAAACTATGTTGGAGAAGGTAGAAATCTTTTAATCGCGGGCGAGCCCCGGCGTCAAGAACAAATGAACCCATTGCTCGCCCTTTTCGGGTTAAAGTTTATGCCCGGTATTCTTGTACAGGAAAGTAAAGATTTTTCTGCCGACCTGATTTTAGCTTCTGCCACTCAAGCCGCAAGCGAATTGTCTCGCTCTTTCTACAGGATGGCTCGTTATGGTAGCAAAGCAACAATGCCAACCGCTGTCGAAATACGACAGGTTGAAGAAAAGGGGTTCACCCTGACCCCGCTATTAATGACGGATTCAACCGGAACATGGAATGAATTGGAAACCACTAATTTCATTGAAGACACAGCCCGTGTCAATCCCGCTATCGGAGAAATAGAGAAAGCATACGCCACCATGTTATACCTTACCCGGCAAATAAATGGCAAAGAACAGCGTGTCATCGTCCTCGGGGATGCTGATTGTATCGGAAATGGAGAGTTGTCTAAACAGCGCAACGGACTTGACGCAAAAAACTTCACGCTTGTAACAGAATCTTTCAGATTGCTTTCCAACGGGGAATTCCCCGTGGACACGCATCGGAATTATTCTTCGGACAGAGGTGTACACTTGGGACAAAAAGCGGGAATCTGGATAAACATTCTTTTCATGGGAATGATCCCGGGAATTCTTGTCTTACTATACCTTTGCTTGTGGTGGAAACGAAAAAGCAAATAATTGTTGTTGCATTCATCCTTTTACACACTTCATGTGTTCTGTAAATAGATAATGAAACCTAAATATCGGAAACTTATGCCAGAGTACACAAAAGAATACCGGATCGCACAGCTTTTAGCGAAACAAATGACGGGCTCTCTCACTCCAGAAGAGGAGCACGAACTGCAAGAATGGGAAAACAACCCTTCCAACAAGTCGCTTCGGATTAAAATCGAAGACCCGGAAAACAAGCGCCGACGCACTTCGCTTATACATGAATTGGACACGAATTCTTCATGGCAAAAAGTGGAGAAACGCATTTCACGAAAAAGCAAGGCGCGTATACATAAACTTGCATGGTGGTCAAGCACTGCCGCCGCTATTATTTTGTTAGCTCTGGCATTATTGCCCAATATTTCTTCGAAAAAAGAGATGAAAAATGCCATTCCTGTAGCCAAAGTACAGCCGGGAAGTTTCAAGGCGACATTCATCACTCCCGAAGGAAAACAATTCAATCTTTCGCTTCAAGATACAACCCGCATCCTTGAACTTGGTTCCGGCATTCGAGTTATTGCCAAAAAGCAAGGCATTGAATACATCGGTGACGACAAAGCTATCAATTATAAAGGGAAAAAGAATACCGTTCGGGTTCCGAGAGGAGGAGAATATGAATTAATATTACCGGATGGAACTCATGTATGGATCAATTCGGATTCCGAGTTATCCTTCCCCGTTCAATTCAGCAACGACAAACGGGAAGTATTACTTTCCGGGGAGGCTTATTTTGATGTTGCCAAAATGCAAGACTGCCCATTCATCGTGAAGACGAATAATCTTGACATTCAAGTATTGGGTACACAATTCAATGTTCAAGCTTACCCCGATGCAAAAGTTACGGAAACGACCTTATGCGAAGGTTCTGTCAAAGTTTCTGATGGAGAAAACAGCGTAACCCTACATCCTTCCCAACAAGCGGTGTACGTGAAAGCGGACAAGAATCTATCTACCCGAAAAGTGAACACACGCGCGTACACAACTTGGAGAAAAGGAATGTTCGTGTTCGAAAATGAATCTCTCGAGAATATCATGAACACTCTTTCCCGCTGGTATGACATCCACGTGTTCTACGAATCCCCTGTCGTGAAAACCTATCATTTCACGGGAGACCTCGAGCGATATAGCAATTTTCAACAAGCACTTAATATGATAGAAAAAGCAACATCCATTCAATTCGTTATAAATGGAAATACCGTTATCGTCAAACAATAACCAAACAAACAATTTTAAAACTATCATCCAAATTATTAATTTTTAAAATTATGGAAAAAAAACGAAAGAGTACTTTTGATTTTCATCAAAAGGGGAAGAAGATGCTTCTCATTCTACGAACAGCTCTCTTTTTCTTGCTCATTCAGGCTTTCACCGTGGAAGCGAATGCGTCGGGACAAGTGGCTAAAATCACGATGAAGATGGAAAATGCCACCATTGATGAATTAATCAAAACCGTAAGAACGGAAACCGATTACAAGTTTCTTTACCGTATTGAAGAAGTGAATAAATACGGGAAACGGGACGTAAACCTCCAAAATGCATCCATTGAAGAATTTTTAACAAACATTTTGAAAGGGACAAATTTGTCATACGAAATAGAAAATGACGTGATCATCATTCGTCCTTCCAAAGATGATGATAAAAAAACAAAGGAAGCACGAAATATAAAAGGAACGGTTTATGATGAAAAAGGGCAGACGCTACCGGGAGCCACAATCATGATAAAAGGCACTGCTGTAGGAGTTGTAACGGATGCCGACGGGAAATTCAAGTTGGAAATTCCCAGGATGGACAGTATCGTTCTGGTAGTATCTTTTATCGGATACGAAACGTTGCATCTCCCGTTGAGCGAAGACCCGAAAGATGATAAAAAAGAACTTGTCATCAAACTAAAAGAGGACATCACCGAGATGGAAGAGGTGGTGGTTACCGGTTACGGTAAAGTCCGGAAAGAAAGTTTCACGGGAAGCAGCGTCAGCGTATCGCAAGAACAATTGATGAAAGTTTCTAAAACCAATGTTTTGAAAGCTTTACAGGCGTTCGATCCCTCCTTCCGCATACAAACCAACAACCAATGGGGATCCGACCCGAATGCTTTGCCAGAAATGTATATCCGGGGACGTTCGGGAATTGGAGTCAAACAACTGGACGCCAATTACACGAGTAAAGGGAATCTGCAAAATAACCCGAATTTGCCGACCTTTATCATGGACGGATTTGAGATCAGCGTCCAAAAACTATACGATATGGATCCGGCACGTATTGCTAACATCACGATACTGAAAGACGCTGCCGCAACCGCACTTTACGGTTCGCGCGCTGCCAATGGGGTTGTCATCATCACCACGGTAGCCCCGAAGCCGGGGAAACTGAACATATCGTACAGCTTAACGGGAGAAGTAACCATGCCGGACTTGTCCGCCTACAATTTGATGAACGCCAAAGAAAAATTGGAAACGGAACGACTTGCCGGAGCTTTTGAACCCTATGAAGGTCCCTACCAGTATGATATTGATTTAGAGTTGGAACAAAGATACCAGGCAAAACTGAATAACATTGTAAAAGGTGTTGACACTTATTGGTTGTCGCTCCCCCTGCAAACTGCCTTTAACCACAAACACAGCCTGTTTATCGAGGGCGGTTCGGACAACTTGCGTTTTGGCGTTGATTTGTCGTATTATAACGAAGACGGCGTGATGAAAGGCTCTTTCCGAGACCGCTTGGGAGCCGGAGTCACTTTAGATTACCGCTTCAAAAATCTCCAAGTAAAGAACCAAACCAGTTTCAACATCACAAAATCCAAAGAATCACCCTACGGTTCCTTCAGCAATTTCGCGAACGCATTACCATATAACGAATACAAAGATGAAGCCGGACGTTATTTGGAGGAATTGAATACCTGGGGTGAAGGAAACACATTCCCCAATCCCATGTATGAAGCATCTTTAAAAAACTTTGACAAATCCCAGACGGAGGAATTTATAAACAATCTATCCGTAAATTGGAACATCGGGCAATACTGGTTGTTGAAAGGCCAGTTCAGTCTCACCCGACGAATGAACGAAAGTCGCCGTTTCTTGGATCCGTTATCTAAACAAAATGCCAATCCCATTTCCACCTTTAACTCGACTTCAGGAGAATTACATACCACGGACGGCAATAGTTTCAGTTGGGATATGCAGGCAACCCTCTCTTATAACCGTACCATCGAGAAACACAATATCAATTTCCTGGTCGGTGTCAACCAAAAAGCTTCAAAGACGGAAAGCATTTCCGCCGAATACCGGGGATTTCCTTCCGGAGTATTAAATTCCCCCAATTACGCGGAAGAAATATACGAGAAGCCAAAAGCCTCCGAGAACAGCACCCGCCTTGTGGGTTTCTTGGGAACAATCAACTACAGCTATAATAACATTTATTTGCTGGATGCATCCGTGCGTATGGACGGTTCTTCCGAATTCGGTTCGGACAAACGTTTCGCTCCATTCGGATCATTCGGGGTCGGAATCAATATCCACAACTATGCATTCATGAAAAATTGGGGCAAGTTCGATCTATTGAAGATAAGAGGAACTTACGGGGAAACAGGAAAAGTAAACTTCCCTTCTTACGTTGCCCGCACGACATTCAAGATCCTCTCCGACGAATGGTACAAAACCGGATTCGGAGCCACGTTAATGGCACTGGGAAATAAGGATTTGACTTGGGAAACGACCAAAGAATACAACATCGGTATCGAGGTGGGCATATTACAAGATCTACTATACATGGATGCCACTTATTACCGGAAAAAAACCGTAGACTTGATTAACAACGTAACCATTCCCAGTTCTACCGGATTCACTACTTACATGGATAATATAGGAGAAATCGAAAATAAAGGTTTCGAATTGAATTTCAGGGCAAACGTTATACGACAGGATAACCTTTTCGTGGCATTGTTCGCTAACCTGGCTCACAATCGAAATAAAATCTTAAAAATATCCGAAAGCTTAAAAGCATACAACGACTCTATAGACCAACACTTCAAAGAGGACAGAGATGAAAATCAACCATTTTTAAAATACGTTGAAGGAGGGTCACTGACTTCCATCTTCGGTATGCGCTCCCTGGGCATAGATCCTGCCACAGGCGACGAGATTCTACTCAAGCGTAACGGAGAGCAAACAAAAACCTGGTCTTCCAGTGAACAAACCGTACTGGGGAACACGGAACCGGACGCACAGGGTACTTTCGGAATCAACGTGACCTGGAAAAATTGGAGTTTGTACGCCACTTTCATGTACGAATTCGGAGGAGACGCTTACAATCAAACTTTAGTAGATAAAGTCGAAAACGCCAATATCTACACGATGAATGTCGATAAGCGAATTTTAACGGAACGTTGGCAAAAACCGGGAGATGTAAAAAAATACCGCAAATTGGCATTAAGGGAAAACAAAGGTTCGTTCTCGATACCCACAACCCGGCCTACCGAACGGTTCGTTCAAAAAAACAACAATTTATCGTTAAATTCTATCACACTGGGATACAGCCTGCAAGCCGATTCTCACCGTTGGTTGAAAACGAGCGGCATCAGTATGTTGCGTTTTGAAATCGGGGCCAACGAACTATTCTATTGGTCCAGCATCAAGGCAGAAAGAGGATTGAGTTACCCCTTTGCCAGAACCATGAATTTTTCTTTAAACCTAACTTTCTAAAATTTAATTGTTATGAAAGTAATCAGTATCATTTCAACAATATTCATTCTGGCCTTGACCTCCTGCAACTCATGGCTAGACATCACCCCCCAAGACACGGTGGACGAAGATAAGCTATTCGCCACAGGGGACGGATACCGTAACGTATTAAACGGCGTGTACAAACAAATGGCAACCTCCTCCATGTATGGACAGGAATTAAGCTGGGGTATGCTGGATGTAATGGCGCAATTGTATCAATCACGAGCTTTCGGTTCGGCCACGAACTATTACAAGATTATAACGAAATACAATTACGAAGACAGGGATATAAAACCCGTCATCCAGACTATTTGGTCGCAAGCTTACAATTCCATAGCTAATTGCAATAGCCTGTTAAGCAAAATAGACGAAACAGATTCCACGCTATTCAGGGCTTTGAATCACGAAAAATTATTGATTAAAGGAGAAGCATTGGCGTTACGGGCTTTCCTACACTTCGACTTACTCAGGCTCTTTGCCCCAGCTCCGGTGACCAAAAACACAGGAACACACATACCCTATTTCACGACTTATCCGTCGACGTTCGAACCGGACCGCACGGTAAAAGAAGTCTTGGAACTTGCCATCAAGGATTTGGAAGAAGCCAAAAACCTTGTCGCTCCGCATGACACATTAGACTGGCGGTATATGTTGACAGATGCTCAAAGAATACATTACGATGGACTAAATCCAAAAGCAAATCCAGATTTGTTCTTCAAGAACAGAGGGTTCCGAATGAATTATCTCGCCGTTTGCGCATTATTGGCAAGGGTGTACAATTACATGGGAGAATTGGACGCAACCTATTACCAAAAATCATACGACATGGCAGAACATGTCCTTACGTTTGCCATAGACCCAAACAGCTACCGCCAAACTTTAGACTTCACGAAATATTATTACACGGATAAAAACAAGAAACGGTACGAGGAGATACTTTTCTGCCTTTCCAACCAAAAACTAATGGAAAATTACGAACTTCTGACATCAAGCAATTCACCTAAGATTAAATTCTATCTGCAATCTCCCGGTTCCTTGTTTGACGATAATGCCGACGCCCGGTGGACGGAATTAATAGAAGCCAGCGGCAGCTATCAAATTTGTACTAAAAACATCGCTCCATCTGGAGATATAGGCGAATTCAAATACTGCCAAGATATGTTACCCATGATCCGTTTAGGCGAATTGTACTACATACAAGCAGAACATCTTTGCCGCCAAGGTGATATTCAAGGAGCAATAGAGAAACTTGATAAAGTAAGGTATGCCCGCAACTGCCAAACCGGTAGCATGGGCGAAATGAGCAAGAAAATCAAAGACCTTGAATCCTTCAAACAGCAAATGGCAAAGGAAGCGTTGCGAGAATTCATGCAAGAAGGACAAGCATTCTTTTATTACAAACGCTTCAATATATTTCCTAAAACCGGCATGAAAGACGCTGATATGATTTTACCCAAACCGGAAAACGAAACTATTCACTAAACAATATAAATATGAGAAAATATATTATTTATATATGCTTGATTATCGCAGGAATGTGTGCCTGCAATACAGAGGAGGTTGATGTTTATTCCTCCCCGAGATATTTGTTCTTTCAGGATTCCTTGAAGGGTTTGGATTCTGTTAAATTTTCTTTTTCCCACTATCCTGGAGAGACTAGTCATGATGCCTCTTTTTACATCGCCCTTACCGGCTTACCCGCGGAAGAAGATCTCGAATACGAACTGCAAGTGGTAGACTCCCTGACAACAGCCTTGGCAGAAGATTACGAAATGCCGCAAGGATTACTGTTCCCGGCAGGAGAAACATTGAGCACGTTAAAAATACGCTGCAATGGTACCCGCGAAGCTTTAAAAACGCAACAAGTTCATGTGACGTTTAAAATCGCCGCAAATAAAAACTTCTCTCCCGGTTTATCCGGCAAACAAATGATTCGCGTTATCTTCAACAATATTGAAAGCAAACCCCTGTGGTGGGACGGTGATTTAGAAAAATTAATCTTAGGAGCGTATTCGCCCAACAAATTCAGGCATTTTATCATCGCAACAGGTAGAAATGACCTTACGGGAATAAGTTTGTCGGAAGCTCGCGAATTGACAATGCAATTCAAGGTTTATTTGATTGAAAACAATATCATGGAGGATGACGGCAAAACACCTATGGTAAATGGCATTCCTGTTTATTAATAAAAAATAAATGACTATGAAAAATAAATATACTCTATTTTTGTTCCTAGCATTATCCGTATTCATGGGGTGCTATGATGACAAAGGGAACTATGATTACGAAAAGTTAAACGACATCGAGATTGAATTCATCCCAGAAGTAGATGCATATCAAATAATTGGCGACGAAATCAAGGTGCATCCCAAATTCAAATACGCCCTCAATGACAGTTCTGATTTAAAATTGAAATATGAATGGACTTACGCAAATAAAGTAATCAGTCAAGAAAGGGAGCTTGTTTGGGTTCTTGATACTCACGTTCAGCATAAACTTGTCTTACGGGTGACCAACGTAGAGAATAATTTGACTTACATACAATCTGCAACAATAATACCGACTACGGTTTACACGTCATATGATAGTTACCTTGTGTTATCCGAAAAGAATGGCCAATCGATACTTTCCTATATCTTGCGAAGATATAAAGAAGATGAAGACGGAGAGTATATCCAAGACGAGTTCGGACGGGAGATACTGGAGTGTGAGGTAATCGAAGATATATATTACAAAGAAAACAAAGAAGCATTGGGCTCTCACCCTCTTTTTCTCCAAGAACATGTAGCTAAAGTATTCCCTTCCGATGGACACGTTATTGTCTTTCAAGAAGGAGGGCAAGGATCTGTTGATTTAGACGGAACTACTATGCTTAAAGACATCTTACTCGCCGATGCTTTTATCGGAGGGGCTTACCCAAAAGATTTTCATCCTGTAAATGCAGAAATGATGGATTACACGCACTTGATAGAAAATTATGACGGTAAAATTTATTCCAAGCTAAAAGATTCGTACAAATTATTCCAAAGCGGTTACTACATACATACTCCTCTATTCTTTGAAAACAAGGAGGTTAGAGCAAGTATTATTAATACTCAAAAAATTCAAAGTAAACAACTTACCTTGCTTCTTTCCAGAGGGACATCGGAAAATCCGGAAAACCGTCTTTTGCTCGTACATGACATCCGCGATCAATTCAGTGATGTTAATTCGTCCGGTAAAGTGGTCGCATTACCGGAACCGAAAGACGGATGGCCAGAAAATTTCAAACCCTTAACGGACCTTGGCGATTCCAAAGTATTACACATTGGTTATGTCGCTATCGGCTGGGAAACAGATGCCGGATATACCATGTTTTTGAAAAATTCCGACGGCACGTACCAATATCAATACTTTGAAATCAAGCGTGAATATAGCGGGGAGGGCTTATCTTATCCACAAGGAAAAGTTCCCGGTTCCGATAAAAACTCCGAGATGCTATTTTCATGCCCTATAACTTCTCCTATTCCATTAGAAGAATGCAAGTTCTGTACGCTTGCTTCCAAGCAAAACAAATATATATTCTTGGCACATGGCAAAGAGATTTACTTCATGGATAGAGATGTGCCTCAAAATGGGATCAGACACTATTACACTTGCAAAGGAAATGTCGTCGACATGAATGGACGTACATACCAGGGCGATGAAATGATCATTGGTTTGGACAATGGCGGAGTTCTGTTATTGAACACGAAAGAAGCAAAACAAATAAGTTCAGATGCAGAAAAATTCCTTTGGGAATCGGGACCAGAGGTTGACTTAGGAAAAATAGTGGATGTAACTCTCAAAGTTGGAGGAAATATATAGTCGCCCCTGATCAACCGGTCTTTGAAAAAAGTGCCTAATAAAAAATAATATAAAACATCAAGCAAGAGCCCGCCTGACAACAAAAAAAAGTCAGGCGGGCTTCTTACATCTTGTAATACTACTCTTGTGACTGAGTATCCACGGAAACTCGTTCTTTAATAATCTTCGAATTCAAATACAAAAAAAGAAGCCGGGGAGCTGATTCCCGTGCCACAAGGCATAAAGAATCGGCATTCAAGAGATCAATCTTCTCTTTTGTTTCGTAAACTTCTTTCCCGCCATTCTCCTCTATACTAAAGCCTTTTATGAATAAATACCCTTCTTTAATATTCCAGGTTTTCAGGTCTAGGCTCGGGATATTAATCGCTTCACACACGCCACCTTTCTTAAAACGAAATCCTTTTAATTCCCCGGTCGACTCGTAAGTGTAGGGATTGCACCATTCCCCGATAATTTTCTTCTCCATCTCTTTTTGCGGATCACTGGTACAAGCCAAACAAAGTAAGGTTAAACCTATACATAACAAATTTCTCATATTATTTTAAATTAAAATTACTACTTCAAAATTCACTTCATCAAATCATATTTTTGATCGAAACCACGCTCATTCGCGTGAATCCCTTCCTTCATCCAACGAGGCATCGGGCTACCCTTCAGGTAATGATCAAAAAACTGTTTCATCCGGATCGTCCAATCCGCCTCTGCCGCTTTATTGTACAAGAAATGTCGTTCTCCCTTGTAATTCAATAACCAAGCAGGTTTCTGCAAACGTCGCATGGCTAGAAATAAATTCAATCCCTCGGAATAGGGGACAGCCTCATCCTTGTCACAATGGAATATCAACAGAGGGGTCTGTATTTTATCGGCATTCAAGATGGGAGAATGGCGAAGATACATCTCTTTGTCTTCCCACAGGGATTTACCCAAGCGACTCTGCGTTTCCTCGTACATGAACATCCGGGGCATCCCGCTACCCGCGCGAATACCGGTATACGCGGAGACCATACTGGATACGGCAGCCCCCGGACTGGCACAAGCAAACATATTCGTCCGGGTCACCAGATAAGCAACTTGATAACCTGACCAGCTATGCCCTTGTATGCCGATACGATCCTTGTCGGCAATACCGTTGTCAATAAGCCATTGTGTCCCGCTGACCACGGCATCATAACAACTTTCGCCGGGAGCACCTACTGTAAAATGAATATCCGGCATAAACACAACGTATCCGTTGCTGACGTAAGAAACGACATTCAGCATCCCGCTGCTCCAAGTGGGTACGACATATTCATGCAAACCCTCGGTATGAGTCTCGTAGAAGTTCACGATGACGGGGTAGCGTTTGCTCGTGTCATAATTCTCCGGCAAATAAAGCAAGCCGGCATTTTCTTTCCCTCCGTAATTCATCCACTTGATCAATTTCACGGTTCCCCAGGCATAATCTTTTTGTTGCGGGTTTACATCCGTTATCCGCACGGGACGGGTAAAGGCCAAATCACTCCACCATAAATCACGGGATTCCGTGTAACTCTGCCGGGAAAAAATACAATATTTCTCATCATCGGACCGTTGGTTGATTGAAATGGAATAAGCCCCTTCAATCAATTTCTTTATTTTCCCGTTAGGTGAAAAACGATAAATTCCTTCATCCCGATTATCCAGGTTCACGGAAGTCATCAAAAAGCCATTTTCCAAATCGATCATCTTATCGTCGTAATCATTTTTCAACCGACGGAATTGCCGACCCGTGGCTCGCCCATACCTATTCGTCAATGAATAGACTTGTTCCCGACCGGTCAGGTCTACGACCCACATATCATAACGATCGTACAGGACAACTTGATTCCCGTCTTTCGTCCACCCGGCAATACCGTAAGCATCGGCAGGCTTGGGAAGGTCGTGCCATTCGTTATAGACGGGATAACCTATTCCCCCGGAGATATTCACCCGTTCACGGGTTGCCGGATCAATTTTATACCAGGCCTTTCCCAACGCATCATACCACAAAGCATACTTACCGTTCGGACTCCATACCGGTTCCTCGTAAGCATTCCGCTCAAAGAGCACCGTTTCACCCGTGTTCAGATCGACCAAGTAAATATCCGCGTTAATATCGTTCTTCCAGTCGGCAAAACGCTTATAGGGAGTTTTATCCAAGGTAAAAGCATAATCGTATTGGTTACTCTCCGGTAAAATCAACTTTTCCATTTTTTGATTGGTTACCCGGCAACACGTCCTCGTGTCGAGATTATAAGCAAATTTCACGTTGCTTGCCCTGTAATTACCACTTCGCTGTTGAAGAGATGAAACCTCATCATCCCAAGTCCATAATTCCAACTCGAAGCGGGCGTCTTTCTTCCCTTGCTTTTTTGCCGGTTCCCGGTACACGGTATCCACATCCAAAATAATCCGGTTCCCGTTATCAGACAACCGATAAGCCCTTCCCCGCCATATATAGTTTTCAGGGAATTGCACCTGTTCCCAATCCACTAAAAGCCGACACTCTCCTTCCGGCAAAGAAAAAGAATAAAGCAGATTGGGATTTTTGCTTCTCGAAGAATCAGAGGCGACGGCAAAGGTTCCCTGCATCTGGTGAGGCAATAACGAATAATCTTTCAACACCTTCCCCCTATCCGAAAAAATAACGACAGGTTTCCCTCGCAACGGACGGTAGCACAAAGACTTGTAATCCCCATGATTCTTGATATAAACCATGGATTTATGCCCTTTCAGCAAAATACAATTTTCGACACTATCCATCACGATGGAATCGTTCGTCCCGATGTTCCGAAGTACCCACCTTTTCATATCCGGTTGTTCCTTGTCTATCGGATAAGAATAAGTAATTAATTCTGATGTACTGTATTCACTGAAATCATATTCTCTATCCCAATAAATCTTTTTCATATCCCGCAAACGCAACAAAAAAGTCGAATCGCAGGCACAGGAGTCCGATTCGGAAGCAGCCACCGTGTAACGCAACCATTTCCCGTTCGCAAAGAAGGTAGGTCGAACAACGTGTTTAAGCTCTATTTTTACTTTTTTCTCCGGGTGATATAAATAGGTCACCGGGGGCAACGTGTCATGGTCGGAATCGATATAAACCAATCGGTATGTCACCCATTTCCCGTCATCCGAGAGATTGGGAACATCCACTCTTCGCCATAATTTATATGCCGCCGTGTCCAAAGCCCTTTTCTGGGCAAATCCGATTTCCCCGCCCAAAAGGATCGACAGGAAAATTATTCCGCATTTAATCAATTTCATCATGATAATTTTAATATTCCATACTTCAGGGATTTATCTCTTCATAAAGTAATCCAGGTCTGTCTGATAGTCCGCAGAAGAATCCCCTAAAAGCAAACGGGCAAAATGATGCCACAGCTTTCGTTCATAAAACACCTCGGCATCTCCACTAAACCCATGATCCTGCCCAGGAAGCACCAGCATATCAAAATGTTTACCCGCTTCAATCAAAGCATCTACCATTTTCATGGTGTGAGCAGGATGAACGGTCTGGTCCATATCGCCCGTCACGAGCAACAATCCGCCTTTATAATTTTTTGCCAAATCCATATTCGTTTTACTGGATGTATGGAACGTGACCTCCTCATGTTCCTTGCCTAAAGAGTCTTTTACTATTTTCTTCCGTTCCTGTACTCCAAAATGAATCTCTACCCACCCTTTGTTATACATATTGTTATCATGATTCCCGGCTGAAGCTACTGCCGCCGAATAAAACTCCGGATAAGTACAAATCGCCGCTGCAGCCATAAATCCTCCCCCGGAATGGCCGTAAATACCCACCTTTTTCTTATTGATAAAAGCATAACGATCCGCTAACTGTTCTATTACATATTTATCGTCAGCCAAAGGATAATCTCGTTGATTTCCATACCCGAAAGCGTGATAGTATTTCCCCCGCATTGGAGAACATCCCCGGTGTCCCACGGTAATAACGATAAATCCTAACTGAGCCAAACGGGTATTCAAAGCATCATTGATCGTGAAACGAGTGGGGACATATTCAAAGAATGGACCGGGGTACACGCAAGAAATAATCGGGTAAGATTTCGTGGAATCAAAATCGACAGGTTTCCACATCACCCCGTACAGATCGGTAACCCCGTCAGCTGCTTTCACCGAAAAACGCTCCGGAGCTTTCCATCCCATCTCGTATAAACGATGCAAATCAGGTTCTTCCAGATTCATTATCACTTTCCCTTTCCGGTCGCGAACCACATTCCGGGGTTTCATATCCACACGAGAGTATCCATCCACATAATATTCACTCGAAGGAGAGATTGCCACATTATGCGTCGCATCTTCCGGTGTCAGGCAAACCAGTTTATTCTCTTTGTCCAAATCTGCCCGGAACAAGATATAATAATAAGGATCAATCCCTTGCTGCCGTCCATACCCATAAAAATAGATCTGCCGGCGAAGGGTATCCACTTTCATCAAGGGGCTGGCGACCCAATCTCCCGAGGTAACCTGATTTTTCAAATTCCCGTCTTTGTCATACAAATAATAATGCCCCCAACCGCTACGTTCCGAACGGAACAAGATCTCTTCGCCATCATTGAGAAAAGCAATACTTCTCATCTGATAATCCAAATAAGGTTTATTCTCCTCGTGAATAAGCGATTTCACCTCTCCGGTTTCAACGTCAACCATACAGATATCCGCTTCATCCCACGTGCGTTTGTATCTTTGAAGATAAAGGCGTTTGCCATCATTGCTGCTATAAACAATATCCACGTATTGATCCGCCCAACGGGTGATATCAACCTCTCGAACCTCCCGTGATTCCGCATCCCCGATAAGCAAAGTATATTGTATCACGTTTTTATCTCCCGCCATTTCGTACTTGTATGTTACTAATTTCGGACGAGGTTGAGCAAGTACATCTACCAGCCACATATCATTCACTTTTCGGGAATCCTCTCGCAACGCATAGAATTTATTTCCTCTTTTAAACCATTTGGCACTACATAAAAAACGTCCATCCAGTTCCCCTTCATCCTCACGGTTAAAAGAGTAATTCTTCTCACCATCAAAAGTCAGTTGTATTTCTGTCGTGTCCTTTCCTTTTATCGGATTACCAACAAGATACAGGTTATGACGCTTGGCAAATAGCATATAACTGCTATCCGGAGAATAGTACATCCAATAAGGAGTCGAATCAATCGTTTTTTCACTCTCCCAACGTTTCAATTCTTTTGTACGAATATTATAAGTATAATCCTGACGATCAAAATAGAAGCGGAATGTTTCCTTATCTAAAAATTTCACCTCAATATCCAAATTTTTGTGATTATACGGCTTTCTCGTTATCTCACTGATTTTAGATACTAATTCAACATTATCGAACAACAATTTTTTGATCTTCCGCTTGGGATTCACCCAGTAATAATTTTTCCCCTCCTCTGTCCGGAAAGAATAATAAAAACAATCGGTTCCCTTAATAAAATTCGGTCTTACCAATAATGTATTCTTCGTTATCGGAGCTTGCGTGATCTCCCGCATACGTTCCGCTAACTCGTAATTTGCCTTTTGTTGCGCGAATCCCGTAACACAAAAAACAATTAAAAATATAACTATCAACATTTTATTTATTTTCATACCTTCTATTTTTCAATTGTACTTTCATAATCGGCAGACGAATCCCCCAGTAAATATTTCGCAAAATGAGCCCACAACTTTCGTTCAAAGAAAGCATCGGCATCTCCCCTGAAACCATGCCCGCTTCCGGGTAACACGATCATATCGAAGTTTTTCTTTGCCTTAATTAAGGCATCGACCATTCGCAAGGTATTCGCGGGATGCACGTTTTTATCCATATCGCCCGTGACCAACAACAAATGCCCTTTTAAACGCTTCGCCAATTCCATGTTCGTCGGCACTTTACAAGAATAAGTGTATACCGTACTATCCTGCCCGTCTTTACCTTTCACGGTATTGACAGACTCACGCACACCATGATAGATTTCAGACCATCCCCGATTAAATATATTATTATCATGATTCCCTGCAGAAGACACCGCGGCAGTATAGAAATCAGGATAAGTACAAATAGCAGCAGTAGACATGAATCCTCCCCCGGAATGACCGAATATCCCGACCTTGGTAATATCAATGTAAGAATAACGATCAGCCAATTGTTCTATGACATACTTATCGTCTGCCAAGGGATAATCCCGCAAATTACCATACCCATACCGATGATAAAATTTTCCCCGTAACGGACTTCCTCCCCTATGCCCCACGGACATCACGATAAAACCGAGTTGTGCCAACCTCATGTTATAACTATCATCCAAGCTAAACGAAGTATTCACGTATTCAAAAAACGGACCGGGATACACGGAGGAAATTATCGGATACTTCTTATTCGGATCAAAATCCGCAGGCTTCCACATAATGCCATATAAATCTGTTATTCCGTCAGCCGCTTTCACGGTGAAACGTTCCGGGGCACGCCATCCCATCTCTCGCAAACGCCGGGTATCCGGTTTTGCCAGTTCCATAATTACTTTTCCCTGATTATTTTTCAATACAATTTTAGGCTCCATATCTACCCGGGAGTATGTATCCACAAAATAACGCCGGGAAGACAGGAATGAAGTATTATGCTGGGCATTCTCCGGAGTCAACAACGTAACACCCTCCCGATCTATGTGTGCTTTATAAAGGATATAATAATAAGGATCTACCCCTTTTTCCCGTCCATATCCATATAAATAGAGCGTGCGCCCCACGGTATCGATAGCGGCTATTGGTCCGGCTACCCACGCTCCGGAAGTAATCAGATTTTTCAATCGTCCTTCCCCGTCATAGTGATAATAATGCCCCCACCCCGTTCGTTCGGAGCGAAACAGAATATCTTTTCCATCATTCAATATCACGGTATTCTGCATATGATAATCCCGATAGGGCTTATCTACTTCATGTATCAATTCCTTCACCTCTAGGGTTTCCGTGTTCACCACGCAAATATCTACCTCATCCCACGTGCGTTTAAAACGCTGGAAGAAAAGTTTATCCCCTTTCTCCCCAGGTTGGAGCACTTGAATATACTGATCCGTCCATTTATCGGCAGGCACCCGGTTAGCAGTCTTTTCCCCGGCATCGATAATCCATAGCTCGTACTGGCATAAATCCTTTTCGCCGGGCATCTCGTAACGATATTTTTCCAAAGTGGGACGCTTCGTCAACGAGTTTATCACGAACATATCCTGCAACTTCCGGCTATCTTCCCGCACCACGTAAATATGTTTGGAATCTTTAAACCATCGGGCATTGGTTTCCGCCTCACCCTCTTTATCCTCCTCGGGATCCCGCGCGAAAGAATAATATTTTTCTCCATCAGTCGTTAACTGAATCTCCGTGGTATCCATGCCCTTATATTTGTTCCCTTTCACGTACAGATTATGGTTTTTAGCATATAATATATATTTCCGGTCCGGCGAGAAAGTCATCCAAGAGTATATGACTTCGTTGTCTTCCTCTGAATTTTTCTTTTCTTCTAACGCCCGAACTTTTTTCGTCTTAAAATCAAATTCATAATGACCATCCATCGAGAAGGTCATTTTGGACAAATCTTTGGAAAACTCCATACCAGAGATTCTCAAATCTTTCTCGTTATAAGCTTTACGAGTAATCCGGCTCACTCCTTGAGCTATATCCGTGGGATTAAAAAGCAACCGTTTCTCTCCTTTTGCCGGATCGACGAAATAGAAATTCCTTCCGTCTTCCGTGCTGAATTCAAACCAAAACTTGTCCGTATCATTGATTTGCCGGGGGAATATACCCATGCTGTATTTTCCGACCAAGCTACCAAATGAAACATTCCGTAATTTTTCTGCCAACTTATAATTTGCCTTCTGTTGGGCATTTCCGCTCACGAACAACAATAGCAATGACAACAATACAAATACCCTTTTCATATCATCGATTGATTTACATACAATTAACAAACAACCCACTCTTTTTTTTACACACGAAAGAAGATACGAAGGGAGCTATGCTCCCTCCGAAATCAATATACTGAAACAACATATTAATACAAACCGCCAGACCCCGGTCGACTTCCGTTACCAAATTTATACTCGATATCCACAATCTCCCCGAAGCCGTCTTTATGATATAATTCCACGAACTCAGCAGTCTGCTCCGCATTATCATATTTCACTTCAAAAACATAGACTTCCCCGGACTTTAAGGCAACAGCCAGATGAGCGTTGAGCGTCTTGTAATACGTGTCATAATCCTTCACGGCAAGCCCGACAATTTCAGAATTAAACACCGGAAGAGAAGCGAAATTAAAAATAAATTTATCCCAATAATTATAAATATTCAATTTGTTGCCGGAAGCGACCACCAATAATTCCTGCCAAGGCAACAATGCCGCACACCGATAATCATTCATGATGGAAGCGGGCAATTCCCCATATTCACTCGACTCGACAATCATCTTATGTCCCGGCTTATATGAATAATTCGCTCTGTTGAGTTCATAACGATGCCAATAATAATTCCCGTTCTGACGAAGGATTGAAAAGTAGGCAGGAGGAGCATAATGTCCACCCGCACTATTCGCCCAAGCATGAAACACGAACTCTCCTTCTACATTTTTAAACAAAAAAGGATGCTCATCTTGGGAAAGATTTACCAATTCCAAATAAGAACCAATGTAATTTGCAGGCAATATAGTATAACTATTATCATCTCTAGCACATTCCCCATCATCCATGATTCCGAAATAAGTATTATTCTCATCAATCCCGACAATCAGGAAGTTTCCATAGTTATCTCCCTTGAAATACGGCAACAATGCTTTTACTTTCTTACCATTCAAACTAGGATCTTTCAAATAAAATCCGGAATGCAAATCAATAGCAACCGAAAGATTAGCCTGATAAATATAGTTATCGGCACTTAACAGCCACTTCCCGCCATAACTCAACACAGCATCCACCGGATCAAAATTATCCGGGACTCCATCAAAAAATTCATTCTTCGCGTACCCGACTGGAATCAAATCATTCCCATCCAATTCGACAGCCCCACTTTCCTGCAAAACCATCACTTCATCTTCCACAGCAATTCCAGAAGCCGTCGGATAAATAAAATTTTCGACCAATTTACGAGGTCCTTGCCCCAAAGCGGGCACAACATTCATAGCTTCCCCTACATAAACGACGGTATCCTTTGATTGTTCTTTGCCATCAACAACCATTGTCTTTGACTGCTTTTTGGATAAAATCAACGACAATTGGGATTCGTTACCCGCGGATCTGGATAGAATCATCCAGCCATTTTTCCATGGGGCAACAACTGTCACTTCAATTTCCTTGGAAAACGTGACACCACTTTTATTGTCCGTTGCACAGAATAACAAGACAAAATCACCCAATTGTTCTGCCCGATACGTGTAATTCAATTGATCGCTCAACAACGTCATTTTCTCTTCTTCTCCCAAATACCACGCATAAGAAGCATCCGGATTCAACGTATCGATAGAAAAACGCACCTTTGGTTCAAACCTGATTTCCTCATCGGGATACAATGTATAACTATTCTTTACATTGTTCACTCCGTTCTTATCCCAATTTGCAAAATCATTCAAATCCTTGTAATCGTAGTTGCTTTTATCATCCAAGCACCCCACAGTAAACAATAGAATGAATATATATATTAAAATTTTTTTCATAATAACTCATTTTTTATCCTACAGCAGGAATAATTATTTCATTACCAAATTCATCTTTTAATGGAGCCTCCCCCGATGCTATATTTTCCGGATCGCTATTGAATGCTTCAATCCGATACTTCAAGCGTAAAGAATACTTCTTCAAAATCATCTTATCTTGTCCGTCAAACTCCACCCCATCTTTCGCCAATTCTTCCAGAAACATCGTGTATTTCGTTTCCGAATAGGCTCCTAAATAGAGATATTCAGCAATATTATAATAGGGGACGCCACCATAACCACCATCCCACACAGTCCACCATTGGGGACGCTCCAGTTTATCGGAAACCAAGATAATCGCTCGGCTATATTTATCATCACCCTCTTTTATCCATTCCGTTTCATCAACTTTCAGCATCAAACGGCAAGTCTTCTCTTTCAACAGATCACCGTTCAACAAAACGACCTCTATCGTGTCCTGTGCTTGCCCTGCCGGGAAAAAACACTTCTCCGGCAACACGTACAACTCGGAAGGCAAGGTTGTAAATTCTTCGTCTGCCGACACCGTATACTCCCGCTCCTTTGTTAGCCAAACACCGTTAGACCTCATCGGAATCTTCATATGAATTTTCCCGCTGGGAAAAGTTTTAAACGAATAAGTTGTACTATCGACAGTCGCATCTGCCGCAAAATACACGTAAAGCGTATCCTCGGAGTACTCCATTATATTTTTCTCGCTACAAGCCGAGAGGACACACATCCATACGAATACCAACAATATATATTTTCTCATAATCCATTATTTTATATTAGTTTCAATATCCGGAACAGGTACGACGAATACATTTTCCGCAGCCTCAATAAAACCGCCTTTTTCTGCCGGGATATTCTTATTCAAACGCTTATAAATAAAATAAGTCTGTCCTTCACCCAGCCATTCACGACGCATATCATTAATCAAAAGATTCACAAAGTCATCTGTGTTAGCTGTTGCAATCTGCTTCACGGACACGTCACTATCCTTCAATCCACGACACTTCTTTACATAGGACAAAAAAGTCTTTGCCTTACTTAATCCTTCCGCACCCCGTTTGCATAAAATCTCGGAAGCAATATAATACATTTCGCTCATCCGAATAAACGGGACAATATGATCGGAAACATCTATCACTGATGCCGTCGAACCGGAAGACATCGCTTCATATTTTCTAAACCGGTAATTTGAATGTTGATTTTTCATATCCTCTATCCAGTACGTGAAGCGGTAATCGTTACTCTTCACGATTTCCTCTTTTTCAACCTTCGTTTTGTACAAATCTTCACCGAAATAATTTTTCTCAATCTCGGAAACACACAAATAATAAGGTCTACTTTCATTTTCCATGATATTTACGGCCGAATTATACTTCAACAAATCAATGACGTGCAGCCCAAATATAACATCCGAATAACATTTCCGATCCCCATAGGAATACCTGTTGGCAATACTAAAAGCCCTTTTCTCCGAGGCAAAATTAATCACTTCACTGGCTTGCTCTAAAGCCTCGTCCTCTTTCTGCGCATACAAGTACACTCGTGCCAATAAAGCCGTCGCAGCCCAGTAATTCAAGTGGAATCCCCTACGACCTAGAAATGTATTCCCCTTAGTTTCAAAATTATCACTCCGGCTGAAAGTTTTTGCCGTATCAAATTTCCACAGCAACTGTTTTGCCTCTTTCAAATCTTTGGCTATCAATTCCAAACATTCATCAACCGTCTTCGGCTTTGAAACATAAGAGGGATACGTATCTACATAAGGGATAAACTTACGTTCCCCAGGATTGGCAGCAGGAGCAGGTGCAAACAAGCGTAACATATCAAACTGTATGAAGGCACGCAATGCCAACGCCTCTCCCCAGATCATAGCCTTCTCCTGACCTTTCCAATCAAACATCTCAGAATCGGCATTTTCAATCTGTTGTACCAAATTATTGCAATTAGCCACGACATTATACGCCTCTTTCCAAATAGAAGTAATCACCGGCTTCAGCGCATAATGATCCCACGCATACTTTTTGGCTCCGTATTCCATTTCATTTACACTACCGGATTTATTATAAGAATACATTTGCCCTAATGCATCCGCAACTCCCCATGTCAACTGTTTCCCGTATAGGTTCTGCGATTCCATGCTATAATAAATACCATTCAACGCATGACGGAAACCATTACCCGTGGTGAATAGCTTCTCCTCAGTA
The DNA here is from genome assembly GCF_000379665.1 of Butyricimonas synergistica DSM 23225. Lineage (GTDB taxonomy): Bacteria > Bacteroidota > Bacteroidia > Bacteroidales > Marinifilaceae > Butyricimonas > Butyricimonas synergistica. The sequence continues at coordinate 100,276 of NZ_KB903372.1, forward strand.
ATCTCATCTTCCGGTTCCACATTCAACCATCCATTACATGATGACATAAAGAATGGCAAAACTAAAATCAAATATAATAACTTATTTCTCATATTCTTAACTAACTAGAACGTTGCACGTAAAGAAAAATTCACCGTCCGGGCAAAAGGATAACTGGTACCTCGCTCCTGCTTGATTGTTGATAAACGAAACAACTCATTTGTACTTACTTCTAGGCGAAGGGTCTTCAAATAAATCTTGCGCAACCACGCCGAATTAAAGTCATAACTTAAATTCAACGCACTCATCGATAAAACATTCTCATCCTGGACAAAACGAGAGGTCGGCAAAGTAACGCTATTCATATCCTGTATATCCTTTAAAGGCGTAATATCGCCCGGTTTTTCCCAACGTTGAGTCAACACCCGCTTGTCTACATTACTTCCCAATATATCCGCATTCTCGACATTCGCAATCAAAGTTTCATTATACGTTTGCTTTCCCCATTCATAAGCAAATGAAATGAACAACGACAAATTTTTGTAAGTTGCATTTATACCGAATGAACCACTCGCTTTAGGCTCCGTATCTCCGAGTACAACCTCCTCACTAGCTTTCCACACGTTGCTGGCTTTACCGTTGCGATACAAGTATAACTCTTTCCCGTTAGTAGGATCAATACCCAGTGAACGCACACCATAGATCGCAGTCAAAGAAGCCCCTTCTTCATATTTCATAACCGGCTTAATAAAATCTTCATACGTTTTCCCGGCTTTAATCCATGCAGACGTCGACGTTTGACTCTCTTCCGCAAGTTCATAATACTCATCCACTTGAGAATTATACGATTTTAAGGCATCCGACACTTTCAATATCTCATTTTTATTGTGATTCAAGTTTCCCCATAAAGCCACATTCCAATCTTTATCTTTCAGCACATCGAAGCGGAACTGAATATCAAAACCTTTATTCAAAGTTTCTCCCAAATTACTCTTGTAAGAAGAAAATCCCGAAGATCCCGGTAATGTCACGTCTGTAATCAAATCTACAGTTTTATTGTAGTAATAATCAAAAACAAGAGAAATTCGATTACTCCAAAATTCCAAATCCGTACCAACATTCAATTTATTCGTCGTTTCCCATTTCAAATCACTGTTTCCCAAGGCTTTCAGAGCGACACCGAACCCACTGATATACCAACGGTCAAAAGTCTTGTAAACCGTTCTCGCACTATAAGACGGGAAATTCACTTTGCCGGTTTGCCCGTATGAAACACGAAGTTTCATGCGATTAATAATTTTACTACTCTGCAAAAAGTTATACTTGTGAACATTAATACCCATTCCCAACGACCAGAACGGAGCCCATTTCTGATCCAACCCAAATTCGGAAGAACCGTCAAAACGAGCGGATATATCTGCCAAATAAATATCGTTCCAAGTATAATTCGCCATTAACAAGAATCCAGCCAAACGACTTGCACTCTGTGTTTTGTTCGGCTTTACAGTAATCTCAGCAGCGTAATTAGGTGAGTGGAATTCCCCAGAAGGAAACCCTCGATAGTGGCTGGAAGTACTTTCGGAGAAACGCGAAGTTGCATTCATCACCGCCGAGGCATTGATCGCATGACTGCCGAATACTTTCGAGAAATATGCCCCAACCTGCATATCCCAATTGGTAGATTCTCCTTTCATTAAATAAAGATCGCCCGCCAACTCCTTATCTTCACCCTGTGTTTTAGAGGTCGAATTCGAGGAAAGAGGATCAATAAAACGCTCTCTCTTGTTAAACTCTTTCGTTATGGCAAATTGCCCTTTCAGGTATAAATAATCGGTCAGATACCACCGTGCCATCAATCGTTCAATAAATACATCCCCTTTTTCAAACTCAAAATTATCCAAAAGAGCTTCATACAACGGATTATTCAACTTATCATCCCGATGAGGTATCGTAGAAAACTCCAAAGTACCTTCTATCAACTTTCCATCCTTCGTATAAGGACGATCATAAGGCTGCAGGTGAGCGTAATCGGAAAAATCACCGTAAGGAGATTCATTTGCTTTCGTGTAATTGTACTCGATATAATTCACGACCTGCAAATTCTTAAGCCGGTAATCCACGTGAAATCCTAGATTCATCGTGTTCCGGTAAGAATCCTTCATAACACCATTGTTGTTATTATAGGAAAGGTCAAGCCCATAACGCAAATCAGCATTTCCCCCCTCGATAGACAAACTATGCTTGTGATTCACGGCATTCCGCAAAGGCAACGACAACCAATCCGTGTTCACGCCTTCCTGCACTCGCAATAAACGTTCATTATACGCATCCAACGCCTGCCTCCAAGTTAGAAAATATTTAGGAGTATAAATCCCTGCCTTCGTTTCAATCTCCAATTTTTCTCTAGCCGAAGCTAAATTATAATCAGAAAGATCTGGCATGGAAACGGTTCCGGTCATACTATAAGAAATAGTCACCTCTCCGGGCTTGGGCGCAACAGTCGTGATCACGACAACACCATTCGCCGCACGGGAACCATACATGGCTGTGGCAGCCGCATCCTTCAATATCTGAATGTCTTCCACCCGCATCGGATCCATATCATACACCTTCTGCACGCTAACCTCGAAACCATCCATGATAAAAATCGGAAGGTTCGGATTATTTTTCAAAGAAGATTTTGACAACGCGTCTTTATCCAAATCTTTCACCCCGATACCCGAACGACCGCGGATATAAATCTCCGGTATAGCATTTGGGTCTGATCCCCATTTATTACTTTGCTGGATACGGAACGAGGGATCAAATGAAGATAGTGCCTGAATAACGTTCGTGGGGGACGCTTTCAACAAATCCTCCCGTTTCACGGAAATCGAACTACCCGTGAAGCTCTCCTTTTTGATATTACCGTATCCCGTCACGACCACCTCTTCCATCTCCGCGACATCTTCCTTCATCGTGATAACCAATTCTTTCCCGTCATTCTTCCTGTCGTCACTCAAACGGTAATGAATTGTTTCCATCCCAATAAACGAAAATACCAGAATTGTACTATCCATCTGGGGTATCTCAACTTTAAACTTCCCATCCACATCTGTTACCATTCCCAGTTTAGTACCTTTTATAAGGATTGTGACCCCGGGCAACGACATGCCCTTCTCATCGATCACTTTACCTTTTATCTGCCGGGTTTTCTTCTGTACTTCCCCCTCCTTTGCGGGAGTGATAATGACCACATCGTTTTGAATAACATAAGATAAGGGCGTTCCCTTCAGTAACACCTTCAACACTTCGTCCAAAGTTGCGTCCTTCACCTTCAAATCCCGTTTCCCGAACTTCATGACCTCTTCTATCTGGTACAAAAAACGATAACCTGTTTTTTGACTCACGTCCGTGATAGCTTGGTCAATCGTAACATCTTCCAGATTCATCGTCAATCTTGCGACCTGAGATTGCGCATCTACCTGCAGGAGGAAGAGAAACATAAACAGAAGAAGAAGAGCGCGTTTAAAAATAAATCGCATCTTTTTAAATCTTTGCATCCCGCTAAAGACTTCAATTCCGTTTTTTTTCATACTTTTACATGCTTAATGATTAATAATTGATTTTTTAATCGTTATTAGAACTCACTCGAGAGCAGGAAATAGTACCAATATTTTCTGCTCTTTATATTTAACAACATCTATTTGAATATTTTACTCACGAACACGGTTCGGTCTTTCACCTCGAAATGTACCCGCGTAGCTTTCTCCAACATATCCAAGATCTCCATGAAATCCTCATATCGGGCCAACTCTCCGGAAAAATGATACTCTTTCAATTCCGGGTTTACCCAAAATACATCAATATTATACCAACGTCCCAAACAAGCCATAATATCCTCCAGCGTATTATTCAACAATACAAGTCTTCCGTCCTTCCACGCGGAATAAAGACTCGCGTCTACCTCTCGCACAACCAGCTTGCTGTCTTCACAATTATATACAACTTGTTGATCCGGCTTAATCTTCACGCTCTGCTTTTTATCATACACCCGCACCAATCCTTCATTCAACGTGGTTTCCACCATTTTCTTATCCGGATAAGCCTGCAAATTAAATTGAGTTCCAAGCACTTCGACAGAAACCTTATCATCCGCATTCACGACAAACGGGCGTGAAGCATCTTTTTTGACGATAAAGAAAGCCTCTCCCCGCAAAAATACATCCCGTTTGCTTTTCCCGAATTTTACAGGGAAACGGATCTCGGAACCCGAATTCAAAAACACTTCCGTGCTATCAGACAAAAATAATTTGTACTCCCCGCCACGGGGTACCCGAATCGTATTATACGCCAGCACATCTTCTCCATCTCCTTCCCCGACTCCCTCGTAAGAAACCCGGCTACCGTCATTGCGGGCTATCATGCCGCTTCCCAGCGAAATCAATTGCATGGAAGTATCTTGCAATACAATCTTGTCACCAGAGGAAGTAATTAAAACAGCCTTGGAGCCACCCGTTTCAATACGGGCTATCGGTTGCGCAATCTCTTGTACCGCCGGCTTCCTTAAAAGTCCCAGGTACAACCCGATACCGACAAGTAATACGATAGAAGCCGCTATCCCCATCCACCAGGGAGATATACTCCAGCGTTTATCTTGTTCTACCAACTGCTTCTTTATCACCACCCATGACTCATTCACTTCAAAACGTTCGGCGTACAAATCTCTGTCAGGAACATTCTTCCCTTCAAGGATACGTTGAAACAATTCCCCGTTCCGAACATCCTCTTTCAACCACGCCTCCAATTTTTCTTCTTCGGCGGGAAGAATTGTTCCGATCATTTTTTTGGCGATCAAACGAGATATTTTATAATCTTTCGGATATTCCATCATAAAACGTCCTAATTCTAATTTATATTTCTATTTACAGAACGTCAAAATTTCAAAAAGGGATGAGTGAACTTTTCGTTTTTTTTTCAATTATATTTTTAACAGCAGAATCAAAAACACATAATAATAATCCTTCAACGCCACTCGCAGGACATCCATCGCTTTATATTTAAGCGATTTAACAGTATTCACCGCAATCCCCAATTCCTCTGAAATTTCTTTATTCTGCTTACCTTCCAAACTCAATTTTATAATTCGACGACTTTGAGTCGGCAGTGCATCGATTGCCTCGTTAACAATCCGGTATGTTTCCTCCTCAATCAATATGTCTCGAAAAAAATATTCATTGTCAGCAGCTCCTAAATTATCCTGAATAGGCATTTTCTTTTGCATCCTCAAATAATCGAAGCATTTATTTTTGACAGTTACATATAAAAATATATCCGGTGTGGTTGAAAAATCATAAGCTTCCCTCTTTTCCCACAAACGCATAAACACCTCCTGAACAATATCTTTTGCAACATCCTCATCTCCAACAATACGGCAAGCGACCATACACATAGACAGGAAATATTTTTTAAATAAGACTTCATAAGCCGCAATATTACCCGCACGAATGGAGTTAAATAAAAAATCTTCGCTATTTTGATCACTTTCAGACATAATTCTATGAGTTACACCAGAAAAAACTCTTGCGGTCACAAAAATAGAGAAAAAAATGATAATAACAATTTTACGAATGATTCTACTCGTTCGCACCACAACTATTTTGCAATAAAAAACTCGTTTTACAGCTGTAAAACGAGTTTTTTTACGTTAGACTATTTCACTCAATCATACTTTTGGTCTATCCCCCTCTCGTCGATATTTATCCCCTCCTTCATCCAACGAGGCATGGGAGCATCTTTCAGGTAATAGTCAAAGAATTGTTGCAAACGAATCGTCCAGTCCTTCTCTGCCGCTTTATTGTACAAGAAATGCTTGTCGCCCTTGTAATTCAGTAACCAAGCGGGCTTTTGCAAACGACGCATGGCTAGGAATAAATTCAATCCTTCCGAGTAAGGCACCGCCTCATCCTTATCACAATGGAAAATCAACAAAGGTGTCTGTATCTTATCGGCATAGAATATCGGGGAGTTTTTAATATACATTTCGGGATCGTCCCAAAGTGTTTTGCCCATACGGCTTTGTGTTTCCTCGTACATGAACATACGGGGCATTCCACTTCCTTCCCGAATTCCGGTGTAAGCCGAAACCATGTTTGAAACGGCTGCACCGGGATTAGCACACCGGAACATATTTGTGCGGGTCACCAGGTAAGCCACCTGATAGCCCGACCAGCTATGTCCCTGTATCCCGATACGGTCTTTGTCGGCAATTCCCCGGTCGATCAACATCTGGGAACCGCTCACCACGGCATTGTAGCTGCTCTCCCCGGGAGCTCCTACCGTGAAATGCACGTCCGGCATAAAGACCACGTACCCGTTGCTCACGTAGGTTACCACGTTAATCATGGCACTACTCAAGGCAGGCACGGGATTCACGTGAATATCTCCCGTGTGTGTTTCATAAAAGTTCACGATGACCGGGTAGCGTTTCGACGGATCGTAACCATCCGGCAGATACAACAGCCCCCGGTTCCGTTTGCCCTCGAAATTTGTCCACTCGACTAATTTCACGCTTCCCCAGTGATAATCCTTCTGCTGCGGGTTCGTGTCCGTAATCTTCACCGGACGGGCAAAATCGGTCTTACTCCACCATATATCACGGAACTCCTGGTAGTTCTGGCGAATGAACATACAATATTTCCCGTCACGTGTCATTTGGTTAAAATTGAATGCGTAAGGCCCTTCCATTAATTTACGAATCTTACGGGCAGGCGTCAACGCATATACCCCCTGATCCAAAGTTTCCGTGTTCACGGTTCTCAACAGAATATTTTGCTTCGTATCGATCCATTTAGAATCGTAATCCGTTTTCAACAATCGCAAAGAAACGTTGTTCTTCCTTCCCCAACCGTCCGTAAGCGAATAAGTGGGATTCTTACCCGTCAGGTCAACCACCCACATATCATACCTGTCATAGAGGACAACTTCATTTCCCCCGGCAAGCCAACCGGCAATACCATATGAGCCGGCAGGAACCGGTTTATCGTGGTCTTCATCGTACACGGGATAACCAATTGCCGTGGATATATCTGTCAACTCTCCCGTGGTCGGGTCTAATTTATACCACGTTTTCTTTTCCCCGTAGTAAAACAAGGCATACTTCCCGTTCGGGCTCCATACCGGACGCTGGCGGAAATCCGAAAATATCAATTTCCGTTCCCCTGTTTCAAGGCTCACGAGATACAAATCCATCGCGTTTCCGTCACGCCAATCCGTGAGTCCCCGGTAAGGAGATTCATCCGCGATAATCACGTAATTGTATTCATCGCAAGTCGGATTGAACATATTATCCATCTCGGGTGGAGATACAAGAACACATTTTTTAGTATCGATATGGTAAACGTACTTCGGAACATTGCGCCGATAACCTCGCCCGTGTCTTTGCCGGCTTTGGGAGAGTTCATCATCCCATTTCCACAATTCCAGCTCGAAACTCTTGTCCGGCTCTACTTTAGGGCGACGAGGAGCCGGAACTTTAGGCGAACCCTCCACGAAGATATACTTCCCGTTATTGAACGGGGTGTGTATTCCTCCCCGAACCTTATAATCTCCCGGAAGTTCGATTTCCTTGACATCCATGATCTGTTTATACTTGCCGTCTTTCAAATTAAAAGCATACAACAGATCGGGATCCTTCAGGTAAGACGTGTCCGACGCTACGGTGAATACACCATTCAAATCTCTCCTGTCCAAAGAAAAACTTATCAAACGGGCATCCGGGTCACCATAAATCAACCGTTGTTTTCCTTTCACCGGACCAGCATACAAGGATTTATAACCGTTACGCTCTTTCGTGTAGATGATCGTTTTATTATTATCCAGCAGTATATGGTAATCCAGGCTATCCATAACCGTAGAATCTCCCGTTTCAAAATTCCAAATCACCAACCTCTTGATGTCATTGCCTTTCTCGTTCTTACCGATAGGATAAGAATAAGTCATCACGGGAGAATCAGAGGATTCGTTACAGTCATAAGGTCTATCCCACAACTGTTTTTTCATATTCTTTAAAGTCAACAGGAAAACGGAATCTTTCACCAACCCGGAAGTATCTTGCGGAGATGGAGATACCACGTATTTCAAACATTTTCCGTTATTAAAGAAATTGGTTTGCCGTACATTTTCCAACTCGTAGGTTTTCCCAGACTCGTTATGATGCAGGTAAGTGACAGGCGTATCTTTTTCATGCTCGTCGCTGTCAATATACACGAAACGATAGGTGATCCATTTCCCGTCATCCGACATATGCTGACCTTCAACTCTGCGCCACAATTTATAAGCCTCCATATCAAGGGGCTTTTTTTGTGCCGCGGCAGGTAGAACAATTCCCAGCAAGAATAATACAATTAAATATTTCCGAATCTTCATTTTTTTTTCTTTTATAATTTCAAAGAGGTTGTTCAAAATAAATTGACAACCTCTTTTTATTTTTTTCCTGAAGGTTGTTAAAACAACTCATCACAATCTGTCCCGCCCTTATTCAAGGCAAACTTATTTTTTATTGTCCAGCGCTTTCTGAACTTTGAATAACAAAAGTTCATAATATGCTTTAGCTTCTCCCGTGTTTCTTGAAACAGCCGTATTCAACATGTCTCTGGTTTTTAGCAACATACTGTAAAAGAGATGCGTCGTCGGATAGGGTTTTGCCTCAATGAAAGGCATTTCTCCAAAACCTTTTCTTTCTTGAGCCAAAACTAATCCATCCTCCCCGAAAGTTACCGGGAATGCTGCATTCTCGAGCAAGGAATAATCACGACATTGGATATTCCGGGCACATTGAGCTTGAAAATCAGTCAAACGGAATGCTTCACGGGGAACTTCAAACACGGCTGCCGGCAAAGTAACCGATGAGGTCGCGATAATGCTTGCCAAGAAATTACTTTGCAATTTCATATCATTCATGGTCAACTTCCGATTTTTGATCGTTGGCTCCCAGATGATATTGTAAATGTCATTGATATATTCCTGGGGAGAATATTCACCACCCCGTTCTGCCGCAATAGCGATGTAACGAATACGATCTAACAATCCGTAGATAATTTCCGTTTCGTTCTTTGCCGCAGCCTTATCCCCGATTTCAAACTCTTTCAATGCAGACTCATTGTCCAACCAAGAAAGATCTCGGGAAAGTTCTACCATATATTTCATCACTTCTCTCTGACGGGCTTTATCCACGGGCAGATAAGAAGGTTGCACATCTCCTTCGCGTTTATCGGTAAAGTACATTCCACCGATCAAGGCATACGCGTAGCCCAATTTAGAACGTAACGCCGAAACCAAAGAATTGTACATTCCTTTTCTTTTAGCCATATTGCGATCCTCGTTTCCGTCATACCAGGTATATACATTCTGAATCGAAGCTTTTATATTATTAATGGCATACTTCAAACCTTTCACGGGGTCATTTCCCAGGTCGGCATACATAGAGGTCGGATCATACGAAGCGTATGAAGGCTGGCGTATCCCGAAACGATACATCGGATCGTCCTGATGTTCACGAATCCATTTGTCTAATGTCGCCGTTTCATCTTGCGGAGTTTTGGCATCCGGGATGGGAGTATACAACCATTTAATAGCATAAAAATCATAGGCACCCAAGCCTGTTGTCGTCAAACGAGCTCCCTTCTCCACGTCTTCCGGCTGGGCGATATAATTAAACATGAAATAATCCATGATAGACGGGCTCAATCCATGCACCTTCGTGAAGGATGCCGAACGCAAAGAATCGGTCGGATAAGCATAGCTTGCCCCCATATTCTCCTCCAATCCCAAACATTTTCCCGTGATCTGCATCACCTTCAACCGAAGCGCTTCGCCATCCAAATCAGGAGTCGGCTTCAACGTGCGTACAGAAGGATCAGAAGCCATGGTGTTCATTAACCGATCTTCGTGCAATCCAGCAACCACGTTATCGTGAATATACATCGACGTATTCAATATTTCACCCGTACGAGGATCTATCTGTATCGAATTTTGGATAAAATACATCCACAAAGGAGCATAACGAATTGTATTATAATTCACGTTATTCGCGTTGAAATTCGGGTCATTAGCCGGAAAATCCCGAACAGAAAGTACATTCTTGAACCCAATCTTCTCGAAGGCTTCATTCCATGCCTCCACGCCTTCCTTCACGTAAGGCTTCCAAAATTCAGGCATCAAAGTATCCAAATAAAAGACAATAGGATTCTTTGGTTCCACCAACTCTCCATTTCTATATTTCACCTCGTCGGCTGGTTCCAGACGCCAACGTTTCGTGTAATAAACCGGTTTGAATCCTTCGCTTCCCCCGGAATAATCGGTTTTAGTAACATGAGCGACTCCTATACGGGAATCTGCCAACCGAGGCATCATCGGGTCGGCAGGCAACAAACGCAACATCTTGTTGATCGTCGCCGTCACGGGTACATCCTTCTTCATCATGAATGCCCCGAACACCTTATGATCCACGTTATATCCCATATTACACAGAACGGTTATATTATCGTCATAAGCCTTAATCCCGACAATAGAAGAACGCTCTTTTCTGAATTTATGCTCACGAGAAACAAAACCGAACAACGAGTTTCCCGCGTAACCGGCAAACGGGTTCGTGTAGTATGAACTTTCCAAAAACAGTTTTGTCATATCCACAACGACAGCCGTACTGTCCGGAGTGTAGGCTTTCACGTCAAAACTGGCGTAAATACCAGGTAGCGATGCTTCTGCCAAAGCACGGTTTACTTTTACCTCTTTACCCGTATTTACAGGGAGATCAAACAGCACAGCTCTCGCTTGCAACATAGAATCCTGCAAGGTAAAACGCATACGGAAAGGATACCCGGCAAACTGACCGACCACACCTTCCCCGTTATCACTGATGTTCTCGATAGATGAAGCCAACATCATATCCTTCTCTAACAAAGCCAAGGGAAATTCCACGTAAACTTTCTGATCGATACAATGTACTTTCATCAATCCGTCGACCGTGGTGCATTTCTTCCCCTTGAATAATTTATCATAGGGAGTTTCCACCTCTTTCTTCGTCTCCTTTTGTTCTTTCTTTCTATTTTTGGCGTCCACGTTTCCGCTCGCTCCTAAAAGAAAGATAAAGGCTAATAATATATAGATTCCGTTTTTCATTTCGAACTTATTTATCAACATGAATACAACTATTTTTTCAATGCCTGTTCGATCTTGTAGATCAACAAACGATAATGTTGACGAGTATCCGAATTTCCGGTATTTGCTTTACTCTTCAATAAAGCCAGTGTATTCTGTAAATACTCGAAATACAGATGCTCTAACGGTTCATAAGGAGGAGTCACGGAAAGATGCCACCCAAAACCTTGCACATCTTCACCCTGGCAACATGACCCGGTATGTCCTACCACTTCCCGGTTGGTAAACATCCCCATCCAATGTTCTGGGATTTCACCATACATTTCACGGCTCTTGGCTTTCACGTATTCCGGAACCTGAATCATCAAATTCTCGGCAGAGAAAGCTAGCGGGTTAGCCCGGTTCATATTGATTCCGGTATTCCCGATCGTGAAAGAAGTCATATTCAATTGTAATTTTTTCTCCAAATTAGTCAATGAACGTCCTTGTCTTGTCGGGTTCCACACGAAATCCATCAAATCTTTCATGTAGTCACGCTGGGTATAAGCGCCCTTGCCTGCTTTATCGGCACTCATAGCTACCGGTCCGAAACGTTTCATCAAACCATCCAGGATCATATCTTCCAAATCGGAAGTAATTCTGGAACGAAGTTCAAAGTTTTTCAACAATTCCTCGTTATCCAGCCAAGACAAATCTTTCAATTGATCCAACATGAAACGGGTAGCCCGTTTCTGTTTCTCGGTTTCAACAGATTGATAGCTAGGACGGGCATCACCTGCATAACGCTCGTTCAAATACACGCCACCGATATTAAAAATCACGTGATTGATATAACGGACATACTGGTAGATCACTTCATTGTAAATATTCTCCCGGAAACGGAAATCTTTATCATCCTCACCAACCCACTCGTTCAAGTGGCTCAATAAATATTTCAAGTTATTCACGCCATACGTGGCAGCTTTTACAGCATCATCTCCCAAATCTTCCTCCATGGAACTCGGGTCAATCCGGTAATAGATTTGTTGTTTCCCGTAACGGTAAACCGGGTCATTGGATTTCTCGGTAATCCATTTATCCAACGTCGGCACCTCATCTTTCGGTGTTGCAGCATCAAAGATAGGAGTATACAACCAATGGATAGCATACATATCGTACACGCCCAAGTCCGGCGGAGTCATCTTCACCCCACGGGCTGCATCACCAGGTTGTGCCACGTAATTATTACGAGCGTAATCCATGATGGAATAAGTCGTACCATACTTTTGCGTGAATGACGGGGACCGCAACGAGTCTACCGGAATTGCCGAAGAAGACCCCATGTTGTGCATCAATGACAAACAATGCCCGATCTCGTGGGCTACCACGTAATGGATACAGTCACCCAAAGTCTTTTCGTCCAATACCTTTTTACGAACAGACGGGTCTGCCGGACCACCTTGAATGAAACGCCAGTTTTGTACCAGCTCGATCAGGTTATGATATAAATAAACGGAAGCATTCAAAATCTCTCCCGTACGAGGGTCTGTCCAGGAGGGTCCCATCGCATTCGCAGTCCAGGAAGGAGAATAACGAACACAAGAATACTTCAAATTATCCGGATCGAATTCAGGATCATCCGTGGGGAAATCTTTCGCGACAATAGCATTTTTGAAACCGATCGCCTCAAAAGCAGCTTGCCATTGCTCCACCCCTTCTTTGATATATTTTACCCAAGCCTCCGGGAAAGTATTATCCACGTAGAACACGATCGGCTTCACTGGTTCTACCAATTCACCCCGCTTGTAGACTTCCACGTCTTTCGGCTCCAATCTCCAACGGTTTGCAAAATAAAGTGGCTGTACACCGGAACCATCACTGGTAAACTCGGACATTCCCCCGATAAAAATACCGATACGGGGATCCGCATAACGGGGACGCATCGGTTCCTCCGGCAAAAGGATCAAACTGCGTGTCATCTCGGCTGTAAAAGGAGCCTTGTAGATATAATAATAACGTTCGTCATTGACACTGATTTCATAATTCAATGCCGAACCGACACTGATATTATCGGCATACGCTTTGATTTTCGTGATTTGTGAATCCTCTCTCTTGAACACCTTATCCAACCGGCGACGGTATAAAATAGGCGCGTAAGCCGAGAAGGGACTGATGTTGTCGTCGTCAGACAGAAAATAATCCGTCACGTCAAAAACAACGGCAGTACTATCCGGTGAATATGCCTCTATTTTAAAAGCCTTCATCACTGCCGGAGTCGTGCTTTCAGCAATACGTTCTTTGATTTTTTTATCATTGGACGTGTAATTCGTGTTCACCAAACACAAATTAATTGTTGAATCCAATTTGGTAAACGTGATATGCAACGGATCATAGGGTTTCTCTCCCACGCTTCCAAAACCGTTATTCGTGATCTTGGTAATCGTAGACCCCAATAGCATATCCTTGTTTAACAGGTTCAACGGAAATTCAAAATAAACTTTCCCGTCCATCTTGTGAATCGTGACCATCCCTTTCACGGTTTCACACTTCTTCTCTTTGAACAATTTGTCATACGCCGTTTCCTTCTTCTCCACACTCTCTTTCTTGGACTCCTTTTTCTTCCTCTCCCCGGCATAAGTTACCGACGTAGCCTGCATGAAAAATAATCCTGCTGCTACACAAAGAATTGTTTTCAATTTCATAATTAATCTTTTACTGGATTTACATTATAGTACACATACAATACATTATCTTTCCAAAAAGTAATTCAAATCCCCCTGATAATCCGCCGAGGCATCCCCCAACAGATGTTTAGCAAAATGGAACCACAACTTGCATTCAAAGAACTCTTCCGCCTCACCGGAGAATCCGTGAGAATTACCGGGCAACACGAGCATATCGAAGTTCTTCCCCTCTTTAATCAAGGCATCGACCACTCGCAGGGTATGTGACGGATGCACCGTGCGATCCATATCCCCGGTCACGATCAACAATCCTCCCTTGTAATTTTTCGCCAATTCCTGGTTCGTCTTGCTCCGGGTTTCAAAAGTGATTTCTTCCCGTTCGTTTCCCGCACTGTCTTTTACCACCTGCTTTTTCTCCTTCACGCCATAGTGAATTTCAACAAATCCCTTGTTGTAAATATTATTATCGTGATTCCCTGCCGAAGATACCGCTGCACTGTAAAAATCCGGATAAGTCAACAATGCCGCCGTGGACATAAACCCACCACCGGAATGACCGAATATTCCCACTTTTTTCACGTTAATAAAGGGGTAACGTTGTGCCAATTGCTCAATCGCGTATTTATCGTCAGCCAAAGGATAATCCCGCTGGTTACCGTACCCGTAAGTATGGTAATATTTCCCCCGCATAGGCGTTCCACCCCGGTGTCCCATGGATACAACAATAAAACCGACTTGAGCCAAACGGGTATTCATGTCATCGTTTACCGTGAAACGGGTTTGCACGTATTCAAAGAAAGGTCCCGGGTAAACGGACGAAATAATCGGGTAAGTTTTCGTGGAATCAAAATCCGCCGGTTTCCACATCACGCCATAAATGTCCGTCACCCCATCTGCCGCCTTCACTTTAAAACGCTCGGGCTTCTTCCAGCCGAAAGCATAAAGGCTTTCCAAATCCGCCTTTTCCAACTCGACAATCACTTTACCTTTCCGGTCACGTACCACGTTCACGGGCTCCATATCCACCCGTGAATAACTATCCACGAAATACTTGCTCGACGGGGATATATTCACGTTATGGGAAGCATTCTCCGGAGTCAATAATGTTATCGCATTAGTTTTGTCCAAGTCGGCACGATAAAGGACATAATAGTAAGGATCGATCTCTTTCTCCTTGCCCAAGCCTATAAAATAAATTTGCCGGTTTGTCGTGTCGATCTTCATGATCGGTCCGGCAACCCATGACCCGGAAGTAACTTGATTTTTCAAGTTTCCATCCTTATCATACAAGTAATAATGCCCCCACCCATTACGTTCGGAACGGAAAAGAATCTCGTTCCCGTCATTCAAAAAATGAATGGCACGCATTTGATAATCCAGATAGGGCTTGTCAATCTCATGAATCAACACTTTCACCTCTCCTGTTTCCGTATCTACCACGCAAATCTCGCACTCATCCCATGTCCGCTTATAACGTTGGAAATAAAGCCGTTTTGCATCTTTACTGGCATACAAGATGTCTATATATTGATCTTTCCATCGATCTATATTAATCTTTTTCACCTCACGGGTATCGGCATCACCGATCAACAACTCGAACTGAATCACGTTCTTATCTCCCGCCAACTCTGCCTTATACGTCTTCAAGCGAGGACGGGGGTTCGCCAGCGCATCAATCAACCATAAATCACTTACTTCGCGGGAATCCTCCCGGATAGCGTAAAACTTGTGCCCCGTCTTAAACCATTTGGCAGAACATCCCATGCGTTCGTCCAATTCGCCTTCGTCTTCCCGATTGAACGTGAAATAACGCTCCCCGTCGGCAGTCAATTGCACTTCAATCGTGTCCTTCCCTTTATTCGGGTTCCCCACGATATAAAGATTATTGCGTTTAGCAAACAGCATATAGGAACTATCCTGACAATAATACATCCAGTAAGGATTATAATTGGTTTGTCCCTTTTGTTTTTCCGCCAACTTCAACTCTTTCGTGTTGATATTATAGGTGAAATCCTTCCGGTCAAACCAAAAACGAATTGTTTCACCATCCGCATCGAAAGTAAAATCCAGGTCCAGATCCTTATGATTATATCCCTTCCTCGTGATCTCGCTAATCTTCATCAACAATTCCGCGTTATCGAAAAGCAGACGTTTCTCTTTTTTAGCCGGATCGACCAAATAATAGTTTTTTCCTTCACTCGTGCGAAATGAATACCAAAAACGATCCGTGTTATTAATATAACGTGGACTTACTTCCAGGCTATTCTTCGTCAAAGGCACTTGTGTTATGCGCCGGAAGCGCTCGGCAAGCTCATAATTCGCTTTTTGCTGCCCGAACGCTCCAACGGTAACAAGTAAAAATAGACCGAATAAAAAATTCTTTATCATCTATCAGCTTTCTTGTATTGTTCAATCTCATAATAATAATCCCCGGTATCATCCCCAAGCAGGATACGGGCAAAATGGAACCACATCTTATGCTCGTAAAATGTATTCTCCGCCCCACTGAAACCATGATTCGATCTCGGTAAAATGATCATATCAAAATTTTTGTCTGCTTTAATCAACGCATCGACCATACGCAACGAATGAGCCGGATGCACGTTATCATCCATCCAACCGTGAATCAACAACAGACCGCCTTTATATCGTTTCGCCAGTTCCATATTCGTACCCACCTTGAATTTAAAGGTCGATTCCGTCCGGTCGCCATTCACGCTATCCTTGATCACCTTCTTTTCTTCTTTCACCCCGTTGTGAGTTTCTCCCCACCAGTGATTATAAATTGTATTGTCATGATTTCCCGCGGAAGAAACAGCTGCCTTGTAGAAATCCGGGTAAGTACAGATAGCAGCAGTAGACATAAATCCTCCCCCGGAATGACCGTAGATACCAACTTTCGTCGCATCGATAAAAGGATAACGGTCAGCCAATTGCTCTATCGCGTATTTGTCATCCGCTAACGGATAATCCCGCAATCTTCCGTGACTGTAAGTATGATAGAATTTTCCCCGCATAGGCGTTCCCCCGCGGTGCCCCACGGCAATCACGATAAAGCCCAATTGAGCCAAACGGGTATTGTCATCATGAATCAACCGGAATTGTGTCGGCACGTATTCATAAAATGGACCGGGATACACGGAAGAAATAATCGGGTAAACCTTCGTCGAATCAAAATCAAATGGCTTCCACATCACCCCGTATAGGTCTGTCGTTCCGTCGGCTGCCTTTACTTTAAACCGTTCCGGAGCCTTCCATCCCATCTCTAGAGCCCGGCGAATATCAGGTTTCTCCAATTCCATGATTTCTTTTCCTTTTCGGTTTCTCAACACGATACGGGGAACCATATCCACTCGCTCGTAGGTATCCACGAAATATTTAAAAGATTTCGAGAAATGTACCTGATGATTCGTGTTATCAAAAGTCAATTGTGTCAGACTTTCCGGTTTGTCAATATTCACCTTACACGGGGTATAATAATACGGGTCGATATTTTCGTCTTTCCCCAAAGCGTAGAAATAAAGCGTACGTCCCACGGTATCAATATCCGAACAAGGACCGGCAACCCATTCCCCAGAAGTAATAGCATGTTTAAAATTCCCTTCGTTATCATAGAGATAATAATGTCCCCAGCCTGTACGTTCTGAACGATAGATAATATCCTTCCCGTCATTCAAGAACATAATATTTGCCATCTTGTAATCCATAAAAGGTTTGTCTATCTCGTGGATTAACACTTTCACCTCTCCCGTAGTAAGATCGGCAACGCAAACCTCCTGTTCGTCAAAAGCCCGGGTCTTCCGTCCGAAATAGATCTTATTACCGTCCTTGGAGGTATAAAGCACATCTACATACTGGTCTTGCCAATGATCAATATCGATCGTTTTCACCTCTTTTGTTTCCACGTCGATAACCGTCAACTTGTATTTTTCCAATTTCTGATCGCCTGCCATGGAATACTTGTACGTTTTCACTTTAGGACGGGGAGTTTCCATCACGTCCACCAGAAACAATTCATCCACGTGCCGGGTATCCTCACGCAAGGCATACACTTTCTTGGAATCTTTCATCCACACGGCAACGGGAGCTGCCGGGAATGTATCCGTACCAACCTCTTCTTCTTCCTTGAAATAAGAGAAATATTTCTCGCCATCTGTCGTCAATTGCACGATCGTGGTATCTTTCCCTTTATCCTTATTTCCCATGACATATAGGTTATGACGTTGGGCAAACAAAATATAAGTGCTATCCGGTGAATATTTTTTCCATGATTCCCCGAATCCCTTATGAATAACCGTATCTAATTTCGTTACTTCCTCCGTTTTCATATCATAACGATACTTATGCTTTTCGTAATCGAATGTGAAAGAAGTACCTTTTTTATCAAACTCTAATCCTTGAAACATAAAATTTTTTGCGTCACACACCTCGTGTGTTTCTTTATTCAGAAACCCGAATAACTTCTCCGTGTTAAACAGCAAACGCTTCTCCCTCTTCTCCGGATTCACGTAGTAATAACGTTTCCCTTCCTCCGTCGTGAAAGAGTACCAAAAGCACTCCCCATCATTGATATACATGGGATATATACTCATACTGTTTCTATCTGCCGACCGGAAGTTTCGGCTAGAGAAACGATCTGCAAGTTTAAAATTAGCCTTTTGTTGCGCGCATACAGAACTTCCTGCCACCACCAACAAAAGCATGATGATATATTTTGTCCTCATTTTCAATCCTCCATTTTCAATTTTCAATTCCCTTGTATTCCTCGATGTTACCGTAATGATCGGCAGTGGTATCACCTAACAGATATTTAGCAAAATGATACCACAACTTCCGTTCAAAGAACCTATCCGCACTCCCGTAACCATGAGTCTTGCCCGGCAATACCAGCATATCGAAATTCTTTCCGGCTTCAATCAAGGCATCCACCATCCGCAAAGTATGAGCGGGATGCACGTTCTTATCCATATCCCCGGTCACGATCAACAAATGTCCTTTCAAATTTTTAGCCAACTCCATATTCGTGGGCACCTTCACGCTGAACTTTGAAACCTCGTGATCTCCGTTCACGCTATCTTTCACCGTTTCCTTCGTTTCTCTCACACCATGATGAATCTCTACCCAACCATTATTATAAATGTTATTGTCATGATTACCGGAAGAAGACACCGCGGCAGTGTAAAAATCAGGATAAGTACACAATGCTGCCGTTGACATGAAACCTCCGCCGGAATGCCCGAAAATACCTACTTTCGTCCCGTCAATATAAGAATAACGATCCGCCAATTGCTCGATAGCATATTTATCATCCGCCAAAGGATAATCCCTCAAATTTCCATACCCGTAACGATGATAAAACTTACCCCGCATAGGGCTTCCTCCCCGGTGTCCCATGGACACCACGATAAAGCCGAGTTGAGCCAACTTCATGTTATAGCTGTCATCCAAACTAAAAGACGTACTCACGTATTCAAAGAAAGGTCCCGGATATACAGATGAAATAATCGGGTATTTCTTGTTCGGGTCAAAGTCTGCCGGTTTCCACATGATCCCATGCAGGTCTGTCAATCCATCGGCAGCCTTCACCACGAAACGTTCCGGTGCACGCCATCCCATCTCGTAAGCCCTCCGGATATCTACCTTTGCCAAATCCTTAATAATCACTCGCCCGTTATTATCTTTCAACGTGAATCTTGGTTCCATATCCACCCGGGAATAGCTATCCACAAAATATTTCCGGGATTTAGAGAACTCCGCCTTGTGTTGCCCGTCTTCCGGGCTCAACAATTTCACTCCTTCACGATCAATATGAGCCTTCACCACTTGGTAATAGTAAGGATTCATCTTTTTATCATACCCGTGCGCGTACAAATAAATTGTCCTACCTACCGTATCGATAGCTGCAATCTGTCCTGCCACCCAATCACCGGAAGTAATCGTATTCTTCAAATTTCCATTACCATCATAATGATAATAATGAGCCCATCCGGTACGTTCCGAACGGTAGAGAATATCATTCCCCTCGTTCAAGAAAACGATATTACGCATATGATAATCGATATAGGGTTTATCAACCTCATGAATCAGCACTTTCACTTCTCCCGTTTCTGTGTTCCCCACGCACAATTCCACTTCATCCCGAACGCGCTTATAACGTTCAAAGAATATCTTATCCCCCTTGTCCGTCACGTATCTTACCTCGGCGTCCTGATCCTGCCAACGCTCAATATCAAAATCCGTCACCTTCCGTTTATCTATATCCACCACTGACAACACCCACTTCGACAAATTCTTATCGCCAGCCATGTCATATTTGTAGCGTTCCAATATAGGCTTTGGCTTCGCCAGTACATTTATTACCGCCATCTCGTCGGAATTCCGGTTATCTTGGCGCAGAATATAAATCTTATTCACCTTCTTGAACCAACGACCAGCCATATCGGTTTCTTCAGATATTGTATCTTGTCCGTTCCGGGCATAGGAGAAATAACGCTCCCCGTTCGTAGTCAACTGAATCTCTGTCGTATCCTGCCCTTTATATTTATTCCCTCTCATGTAGAGGTTATGATTCTTCGCGTATACAATATAGTTGCTGTCCGGAGATAAAGACATCCACGTGTACATTACCATGTCCTCCTTCTTCTCCTCTTTCGGCAACTCCTTTACCTTCTTCGTTTTCATATTATACTCGAAATTCCCTCCTCCCAACGAAAAAGTCATCTTTGACATATCCTTTGAGAAATCTACATTTGAAAGTTGCAGATCTTTCTCGTTATATGCCTTCCGGGTAATACTACTCACCCCTTGCGCTATATCCGTATTCTCGAAGAGCAATCGCTTTTCCGCTTTCTCCGGATCTACCAAATAATACATCGTCCCCTCGTCCGTCCTAAACTCAAACCAAAACTTCTCGCCACCATGAATATAATGCGGTACCACCCGCATACTATTCCGGGCAGCAATCCCAGATAAACCCATTTGGGTAAATCTTTCTGCCAACTTGTAATTTGCCTTTTGTTGAGCATTTCCTCCCAAGTAAGCAAGAAGCAGGCATAACATTACGAATGTTTTTTTCATAACAATAATTTACACGAAACAATATTAATACATCGACGGGAGAAATACTCCCGCCGATTATTATCTCAAATACAATAAAGTTTAATTCAAATATCCGTCGAAATTTCCACCACTGCCATATTTATGGATCATATCTACAACATCTACAATTTCAGAATCTAATTGTTTCAAATTTTCTTCATAAATCTTTTTAACAGTAAATGTGTCCGATTCATAATTAATCTCCAACACTAGGAATGTTCCATCTTTCAACAGTACTCCTAGATGACAATACATTATATCCTCTTCGTTAGACATCGAATTACCAAAGTAACGAGCTTTTACAGATACTATATCTGCAGAGGCTGTAAAAATCTCTCTACTATCCTGCCGAGGCTCACTCCAGTCCATCGCTGTTCCGTACAATTTATTTCCAGAAGCGACAAACAACCATTCCCAATCACCGTAATACCCGTACACAAAAGCAGCATCCTTGAAATTAGTAAACATTTCTGCCGCCAACTCTCCCGTTTCAGAACTCTCTACTTTCACGTCATCTCCTGTGGTATAACGATAAGGAAAGTCCAAGGCATATTTGTGCCATAGATATTTGCCATCACGCTCGATAAGTGACAAAAAGTATTCATCCGTGTTTACTAAAACATGTTTGATATACCTTCCTGTAAAATTATTAAACAACGACATATCAAAGTTTCCCGACGAATTGTTGACCAAACGCGCTCTCGAACCGATACTATTCAGGGGATCAACGAGCCCACCACTATTATACTTTTCCGATCCATTATCTATCAATGCCCACATGGTGTTGGTTTCATCGATAGCGAGAAAAAATTTCGGGGCATAATATCCTCCAGATTTCATCACCTCGACCAATGTTTTGTATTTCGCTCCATTGAAAGCCGGGTCATCAGAATAACGCCCTGAATGTAAATCACTCGTCACTTTTGCAACGGAATAATACAAAAGATTGTCCTCCGTCTGCAACCACTTGCAACTCCAACTTAAAGCGGCATCTTTTATCTTTTGCCTAGGAGCCTCTCCCGAGAATTCATCTAATGGATTCCCCGTGAAATCCAATTCATAACCACCCAATTCAATCGGTCCGCTTTCTTGCAAAACCATAATTTCAGAAGTTAACGGGACGTTATAATTCTCCTGATAAGTAAACTCCTCTACAAGTTTAATTGGACCAGAACCCAACGACTCGCCCAAGTTAGTATAAAAACCCACATACACCAAAGAATCTCTTTGCCTTTGATAATTACCATCCATATAAGGAACATATATTCTTTTCCCTGCCAACAATGATAAACGAGAATTTCCCGAAGCGGTACGGCTAAGAAACAACCACCCTAATTTATACTGGGGAGCAACCAGTAAGTCTGTTTCTGCAGGGAATGATACCCCCGTTTTTTTATCTGTTGCCAAAAAAGTCAATGTATACTCCCCATACTCCTTTGCCTCGAAAGTATAAGAAGGTCCCGTTGCCACCTCGGTATCACCCAACATCCAACGACATTCCACATCCGGATTCAAGGTATCTATCGACAAGCGAACTTTCGGGGTTATAGTTACCGACTCCCCAGGGAACAAACTATACCGACTCTCAATTCCGGTAATTTTCCAGTTATTATCATCAAAGTTATTTATATCACGATAATCCGTGTTTGTTTTGTCATCCAAGCAGGCTCCCGCCGCAAACAAAACCAATATCAAAAATAAAATACGTTTCATATTCTTTCTATTTTTATTAACCGGCAACAGGAACTTGCATCAGTTGATTGTTATCTTCATCCCACATCGGAGCTGCTCCGGAAGCAATATTCGCCGGATCGTTATTAAAATCTTCTAGCCAATATTTCAATCGTAAAGCATATTTTTTGATCATCACCATATCATCACCCTCCAATGAAGCATTATCTTCTGCTAAACGATCCAAGAACAATTGATACTTTTTCTCTGAATATTTTCCCAAGTACACCTCTTCTACAATATTATAAGGATTATACTCCGTATTATCATTACGACTCCACCATTCCGGTATCTCCAACCGATCTGAAACATAGAATTTCGCTATCCGGTAAGCGTATTCCCCTTGCTTTACGCGATCGGTTTCATCAATTCGTAAGAACAAACGATAACTCTTATTTTTCAAATCCTCGAAATTATTGAAAAATTTAATTTCAATTGTGTCTATTTCCTGTCCGGGGGCAAATTCACATTTCGTCGGCAATTCATAAGCGCTCTCCGGCAATGTGGTAGAATCAGGATGTGCCGAAACGGTAAACTCACGAGACTCGGTCAGCCAATGTCCACGAACCCGAACCGGAATTTTTGCCACAATTTCTCCACTCGGATAAGTTTTAAAACTATAAATCATACTGTCTGCCGAAGCATCTTTCGTGAACGAAATGTAAACGAGATCCCCCGAGAACGTTGCTATCCCCTTTTCGGAACAAGCTCCAAAAACGAATAGAACCAATATAATTGATAATACATATACTTTTTTCATTTCAATATTCTTTTAGTTCAAATTAGTTTCAGAATCAGGTACCGGCAAAATTGCATGTTCAGCATCTATAGGAATGACATTTCCAGATCTTACAGCAGGAATACTTTCTTTTAAACGCTTGTACATGAAAAAGATTTGTCCCTCTCCCAACCATTCTCTCCGGGCGTCATTCATCAGTACGGATATGAAATTGCTCTCATCGGCATTATCTAAATTTAACATGGAAGCATCTGAAGCTCGTAAGCCGCGACCTGATTTCACTTTACGAAGATACCCCTTAGCTTCTTCCAAATTACTCTTGTAAATAGCCTCTGCCGCAATATAATACACCTCACTCATACGTACCATCGGGACCAAGTAATTATTAATTTTAGCCTGAGTCCGATCTTCATTGTCATATTTCTCATACTTCGTAAAACGGTACTCCGTCCCGATTCCGTAATCATACATCCAATGCTTGTAACGCAGATCATTACATCCGGATGATGTTATATCGCCTTGGAAATAGTTATCTTTAACATTTGCCACCATTATATAGCGATGGTAGTATGAATCCGGATTTGTCAAATCATTTATAGCATTAACATACTCTATCAAATCCAAAGACTCTAATCCCCAAAGGATATCGGAATAAAATTTCTTATCCCCGTATCTCGTTTGGTCATAAAACCTGAAAGCATTTGTCTTATCTTGGTAAGTGATAATCTCTTTCGCATACGTGTACGCCTTTTCAGGCTTCTGGGCATATAGACAAGCTCTTGCCAAAATAGCCGTAGCGGCATAATAATTTAATCGATAACCTCTTTTATAATCAACAAAGAGAGTTTCTCCCAAGGTATTGTTCTCAAAACGCAAACGAACATCGAAAGTTCTACCCGAATCTGCCTTCCAAAGTAAAGCCCGAGCATCTTCCAAGTCTTTGATAATAAGGCTCAAACAACTATCCGCGGTCAAACGTTTGGAAACATACGAGGGATACTCTGAAACATAAGGAATATATACATTATTCTTCTCTGCTCCCATTGCAGGAGAGGCGGCAAAAAGACGTACCATATCTAATTGTATTGCTGCACGAAGAGCCAATGCTTCACCCCAAATCTCACTCTTTTCTCTTTCCTTGTAATAAAATTTCTCTGGATCTTCATTCGCAATATTCTGAACTAAATTATTACAATTGGCTACCATTTTATAAGAATTTTCCCACATCGTTTCGATAGCAGGTTTCAATTGATAATGCTCCCATTGATAATCGGTAGCACCATACCTGCCCAACCACCCAGCAGTCTCAGAAGTAGTGTTATCAAAATCAAAACATTGCCCCAAAGCATCAACAATTCCCCACGTCAATTCCCGACCATACAAACTCGAGTTTGACAAACCATAATAAATTCCGTTCAACAAATGACGATATCCATCCCCGTTCGCAAACAGATCCTTTTCGTCTATTTCATCTTGCGGTTTTACATCCAACCACCCGTCACAAGAAATTGTGGACAGTGATATCAATAATAAAAACAATAATTTATATTTTCTCATCGCATCTAATTTTTAAAACGTTGCCCGTAACGAAAAATTCACACTCCGCGCAAACGGATAACTCGTACCGCGTTCTTGTCTTACTGTAGAAATCCGGAAAAGATCATTTGAACTTAGTTCAAAACGCAATCTCTGCAAACGAAGTTTCTTGACAAATTCCGTGTTAAAATCATAACTTAACGTAAGAGCACTCAAAGACAATTCATTGTCATCCTGCACAAAACGAGAGGTCGGCATCGTTACCGATTTGATATCTTTGATATCCTTCAACGGGGCAATATCCCCCGGGTTTTGCCAACGATCTGTCAATACGCGACGGTCAACATTGCTATACTGAATATCGGCATTTTCGACCTCATTAACCAAAGTTTCATTATAAGTCTGTTTTCCCCAGTCATAACTGAATGAAGCAAACAAAGACAAATTCTTGTAAACGAGATTCACTCCGAAAGATCCACTTGCCTTAGGTTCGGTATCTCCTACGCGCACCTCCTGCAAAGCCGCCCATGTATTGGAAATAGAGCCATCTCTATTCAAGAACAACTCTTTTCCGGTCACAGGATCGATACCTAAAGAACGAACGGCAAAAATAGAAGTCAAAGAAGCACCCTCTTCATATTTCATAATCGGCTTGGAGTATTCCGCATTCCATATAGGATTATTTCCATCCTGACGATCTTCTGCTTCCTCGTAGTAATCATTTACTTGCTCGTTATAAGCCCGCAAAGCATCGGATACTTTCAAGATCTTATTCGTGTTATGGTTCAAATTACCCCACAAAGACACGTTCCAATCTTTTGTCTTATACACGTCAAAACGCACTTGGATATCAAATCCCTCGTTCAAAGTTTCACCCAAATTGTCTTTATAAGAAGTAAAACCGGAAGAAGAAGGCAAAGTGACATCCGTGATCAAATCTACTGTCTTGTTATGGTAATAATCAAAATTCAACGAAATTCTTTCATTCCAGAACTGCAAATCCGTACCAATATTCAATTTATTAGTAGTTTCCCATTTCAGATCCGTATTTCCTAAAGCTTTTAAGTTTACACCAAATCCGGTCACATACCAACGGTCATAAGTCTGGAAAACAGTCTTGGCTGCATAGGAAGGGAAATTAACCTTACCCGTTTGACCGTATGAAACACGTATTTTCAACTGATCAATCCAAGCGTTATCTTTCAAAAATCCGTAATTGTGAATATTAATACCCACACCTCCGGACCAGAAAGGAGCCCATTTTTGATCGGAACCGAACTCGGAAGAACCATCAAAACGGATAGACAGGTCTGCTAAATAAATATCATTCCACGTGTAGTTAGCGCTCAACAGGAATCCCAGCAAACGGCGAACACTCTCTGTTTTGGTCGGTTTACGGTAAATCTCGGCAGCATAATTAGGAGAATGGAACTCCCCAGACGGGAACCCTCTATAATGTGAAGAAGTTGACTCCGTCTTGGTTGACATTGCATTGATCGTTGCAGAAGCATTTAAATTATGCAATCCGAATGCTTTGGCAAAATAAACAGCAAACTGCGTATCCCATTTTGTCATATCACTCCGATCCACATAAAGATCACCTAACAACGTCGTATTGGTGGAATTGCTGGAATTCGTCAAAGCCGTAGCGTTAGATG
The DNA here is from genome assembly GCF_000379665.1 of Butyricimonas synergistica DSM 23225. Lineage (GTDB taxonomy): Bacteria > Bacteroidota > Bacteroidia > Bacteroidales > Marinifilaceae > Butyricimonas > Butyricimonas synergistica. The sequence continues at coordinate 126,819 of NZ_KB903372.1, forward strand.
ATTTCGGGTCAATAAAACGCTCGCCATTACCAATAGATTTCGTTACAGCTAATTGTCCTTTAAACGTGAATGCATCGGAAAAGAACCATTGAAACATAAACTGATCGATAAACTCATCCGTTTTGTCAAAGTTGTAATTATTCAACTTTGCCTCGTACAAAGGGTTATTCAAGAAGCTACTGGATCCTTTAGCTTGAGAGAACTCAAGCTCTTTCACCAAAACGCCATTTTTATCATAAGGACGGTCATACGGTTGCAAATGTGCATAATCGGAAAAACTACCGTAAGGGGATTCCGTCGCATCCGTATAGGTGTAAGTAACTTTATTCAATACCTGCAATTTATCTTTCAATCGCCAATCCACGGTAAAGCCAAGATCCACATTTTCACGATAAGATCCTTTCATAACTCCGTTGTTCCCCGTGTAACCTAACTCTAAATTGTAACGCAAATCCGAATTACCACCCTCAATAGAGAGACTGTGTTTATGGTTTACAGCATTACGCAAAGGAATAGACATCCAATCGGTATTCACGCCTTCCTCTACCCGAGCTAATCTCTTATTGTACGCGATCTCCGCATCATAAATACTATTGAAATAGTCTGTGGTATAAATACCGGCTCTTTTTTCTATATCCAACTTTTCTCTGGCATTAGACAAATTATAATCAGACAAATCAGGCATAGACAACGTCCCCGTTAAATTATACGAAATCGTTACCTCTCCCGGTTTCGGAGCCCTCGTCGTGATTACAACTACACCATTAGCCGCACGAGAACCATACATAGCAGTTGCAGCAGCATCCTTCAACAAAGTAATGGTTTCTACTCTATTCGGATCCATATCGTACACTTTCTGTACACTAACCTCAAAACCATCCATGATAAAAGTCGGAAGATTAGGATTATTCTCCAATGCGGATTTTGACAATGCATCTTGTTCCAACGCTTTGACTCCTATACCTGAACGTCCACGAATATATATCTCGGGAACCATATTAGGATCCGATCCCCACTGGTTGCTTCTCTGAATACGAAAAGAAGGATCAAACGATTGCAGTGCCTGAATTACATTAGTTGCAGAAGCTTTCAGCAATTGGTCTCTTTTCACGGTAACTGAACTACCGGTAAAACTCTCTTTTCTCACATTCGCATAACCAGTCACCACCACTTCATCCAAAGCTTCTGTATCAGGCAGCATCTTAATAGAAATCTCTTTACTCAAATCTTTCACCTTACCCACGTTCAACTCATGCGACTTCATTCCCACAAAAGTGAAAACCAGTATCATCGTATCCCGTTTCGGTAATTCAATTTTGAATTTCCCGTCAATATCGGTAACGACTCCGACAGTTGTACCTTTCAAAAGAACTGTCACCCCGGGAAGCATCTCTCCTTTCTCGTCAACGACTTTTCCTTTCACGGTTATCTTCTTCACCTCCTCTTTCTTTTCGTCATCGGGAGTAATCACGATCAGATTGTCGACAATCTTAAAGCTATACTTAGTTCCTGCCAGACAAGCCGTCAAAACCTCTTGCACCGAGGCATTCGTGAATGAACGGGTAATTCCCGTGATCCCTTTGATTTCCTCGTCGTTATACAAGAATTCGTAATTCGTCTTTTGTTTTAAAACACGCAAGACTTCACTTAAAGGCTGTTGCTCAAACTGAACAGTAATGTTCTGTTGGCTAAACGCATTTCCGCTCGAAAACGCAAAATGTGTAAGTAGCAGCATCACCATCATTAGCTTGCAGGCTAACGACCGCTTTCCGCAACCGAACACGCAATTTTTAACTCTACTTTTCATTGATAAATTTATTTAGGTCATTTTTAGTACTCTTTCACTTGAAACAAGTGGGTAAAACTCTGAGAATTACCCCCCATGTTCAAGTAATTGATGTTTATTAAAAAATACTACACGCACTTGCAGTGAAAATTCACCACATAAAATACATTTCAGCTTGGTTTTAGAAAAAAAATCGTGTATATTTGTCAAATCCCTTTTGGGTTTATTTTTAGTACACATTTATAAAGCCGGAGTTGCAGCTTCGGCTTTATTTTACACTATCTTTCCATCACCATAATTGTTTTACCTTTCAATTCAAATTTAATTTTTGTCGTTAAACTCAATAAATCCAACACCTTTGAAATATCAGCATACCGAGGCAAATAACCCGTAAAGTGATAACCTTTCACGGACTCACCCAAGTAAACCACATCTATATTATACCATCTGGCTAACTTTTTCATTATCTCTTCCACTGTCTCGCTTTGGAAACGGAAATTCTCGTGCATCCAAGTTGTGTACACTTCCACGTCGACTTCCTTCACATCCACCCACCCAGCTTTAATCACAGCTTGTTGCCCCGGCTTCAAGACCGTCTGACGACCGTTCATGCTGATCTCCACTTTCCCGGATGCCAACGTGGTTTTGGAATCACTCTCATCCTCGTAGTCATTCACGTTAAACGAGGTTCCCAACACCTTCACGTTATAATTCTTACAACACACGATAAAAGGTTTGGTTGCGTTTTTTGCCACCTCGAAATAAGCCTCTCCGGAAAGATACACCACACGTTGTTCGCTATTCGCGAAGCTTTCCGGGAAACGGAGCACTGTCTGTGAATTCAAATATACATGCGTTCCATCACTCAAGGTGATTTTATATTCTCCTCCCCGGGGAATTTCAATCTTGTTATATTGTACTTCCACCAAAGAATCACGCCCTTGAAGATCCGTGAAAATCACTTCCTTGCCATTGTTTGCTGCCAGCGCAGAAGATAACGCCACGTTATTCAACGTATCTAACTGGTAAACCGCACCGGAAGCCACGGTCAACGTCGCCATCGGGCGTCCCGGGACGATCTCGGCAACTTGTGCGACCTCCACGACTTTATTCGTGTTCACTTTTTCATTCCGGTTCATCCACAGCGCAAGAGAAACACCTAACACTACCACAACAGAAGCTGCAATCCTGTATATTATTCCTACTCTCCTTCTGCGGCGACGAGCTACTTTCCGAGTCACTTCCATCCATGCCTTGTTGGCATCATAAGATAATATCTTACGGATGGCCTCCATTTGTAACTCCTCGTCCCGTACCCGAGCAAGAAGAACCTCGTGAGAAGCGGACTCGCTCAACCATGAATCGAGTTTTTTCCGTCCCTCATCATCAATTTCATTCCGCAAATACGCCAGTATTAAAGCGGCAATTTCATACTGATATATTTCTTCTTTATTTTTCATACACTATTAATACACGACCCCTCACAAAAAGGATTAAACGGAATCGCATTTTTTTTCTAAAAAAAATCATTCTTGCCCCCACCCCCACGGTAACAAGCATTTTGCCCGATTCCTAATTCCCGCATACCTTAAAATGAATAGACAAACAAAATAAACTCATTCATTTTTAAGTACGCAATAGACGAAATGCGGCATATCAACATTCCGGTAATGCTTCACGAAAACCGCCTCTTTTTTCATCCCGTTCCGTAAAGCTACATTTTGAGAGGCAATATTAGTATCCCGTATAATTGAATAAACCTTATCAAAACCAAGTTTTTCAAAGGCATATTCTTTGCAAGCAGCAGCCGCCTCCGTGGCGTATCCCCTGTGCCAAAACTCTTTTCTAAACAGGTAACCGACTTCCGGAACCTGTTTCCCGTCAAATTCCTGCAAAGTAACACCACATTGCCCGATCAGCACCCCGGAACTCTTCTCCACTACTCCCCACAACCCGAAACCATCATTGGCATATCTCCGGAATTGCTTATCCAACCACTCTTGCACTTCCCGCTCGTTAAAAGCCCCCTCGTAAGCATACATCACTACAGGATCCTGCAATAATTTACACACGTCATCAAAATCTTCTTGAACAAGTTCTCTCAAAACCAATCTTTTTGTTTCTAGTACCATATTTAAACTTCATTATTTTACCACAAAATTAATTTTTCCGGGAAAAAATCAATCCGACATGAATATTTACAACAAAAAATATATCCAATTACAATACTATATAGTGGCAATTTTAACACTTTGCATATAATTTAATTCAAAATATCTATTTCTTTCATATTGGATATCAACGAAAAGCGCAAGCAAGCCCATGTAAATGACGCAATTCGAAAAATATAAAATATAAATGTATTATAAATGAAAATACTGTATATTTGCACCACGAAAAAACTATTATTTTTGAATTAAAAGGGGTATGATTTTATTCATTCTAAATGATTATCCCATTCACAAATTAACCAATATTGTATGAAAAGAGTATTTATTTTGTTATGCATCGCTGCATTGCCTCTTTGGGCTAGTGCCCAAAATGAAAGTAACAACTTGGGAACAGAAAAAGGCAAGGCTTGGAGTGGTTTCGTCACCAACGGTTTTTGGGACAATTGGTTCACATCCTTTAACTTCGGGGGACAAATTTACTTCGGGGAGAGTGATAGTAAAGCTAGTTTCGGGAAACGTTTGACTCCGGCTTTTGACCTATCAGTTGGAAAATGGGTATTACCAACAATCGGAGCTCGAGTTCAAGTAGGTGGATTCACGTTAAAAGGTGCAACGGCAAACGCTGAAAACATTTACGCTAAAGGTGTCCTTAAAAATGGCTACTACAAACAAAAATGGCAACAATTCAATCTGCACGTGGACGGGTTGCTCAACTTGTCAAACTGGATTGGAGGATACCGTAGCGACCGTTTTTACGAGGCAGTACCCTTTGCCGGTTTCGGAATGATCCATGGTTGTTCTTCCGTGGACAACACGAAATTCATGTTTACAGCAGGATTAATCAATAAAATGCGTTTAACGGACGCCTTCGATGTTAACGTGGAAATCAAAGGTAGCCTCGTACCGCAAGCATTTGACGGAGAAGTAGGCGGATGCAAGGGAGAAGGCATTCTGGGAGTTTCTGTGGGTGTTACCTACAAATTCAAACAACGCAATTTTAGAAGAGAGAAAAAAGCTGAAACAATTTACACCGGTGTTTCCCCAGAAATGTTGAGTGCGGCAGAAGCTAAATTGGCAGAACAAATCCGTCGTGCAGACCGCTTGCAAGACGAGTTAAACCAAGCTCGCAAAGATCTGGAAGCAGAGAAAAACAAAGCAAAAACTATCAAGAACGCGCCTTTGGCTATTTTCTTCAAGATAAACAAAGCCAACCTCACGAAAAAAGAGTTGATTAACTTGGAATACTACGCTAACCTCATCAAGAGTAACCCGGGACAAGTTTACAAGGTTATCGGTTACGCAGACAAAGCTACCGGTAGCGCCGAGTTCAACCAGAAATTAAGCGAAAAACGCGCACAAAACGTGGCTGACGCTTTAATCAAGACATACGGGGTAGATGCAAAACAATTGGAAGTTATCGGTAAAGGCGGTGTTGCAAATCTTTACAAAGGAGAGGTTGAATTAAACCGCGTTGTTATCATAGAATAGACCTAATCTGTTTTTAAAACAAAAAAGGGGCTGGAGGACAGCCTCTTTTTTTTGCTCATCCCATAAAAAAGTAGAAAAAAAGCGGCATAAGGTCTTTCAGGCTCTCTTTCAGTATCTTTTTCCCGCGGGCTTTTTGTGCCTTAACAGTATTAATACTCACCCCTAGCTCTTTGGCGGCACTCTCGTTATCAAGCCCTTGAAAATAGCAGAGTTCAAACACTTTGCGGCATTCTTCCGGCAATTTGCCCACAGCGGTAGCCAATTCACGATGGACTTCCGCCAAGATGATATTCTCCTCAAAAGACTCCTCCTGTTCTTCACGGGCTAACGAAGCGATATATCTATCCCGCGACCGCAAGTTACGCATATGGTTCAAACAACCATTACGGACGGAAAGGTATAAAAAATTCTTTAAATGAGTTTCAGATTGGAATTGAGTCTTTCTCTCCAGCAAAGTAATAAATATATCTTGCACGATATCCTCGATCACCTCCTCGTCTTGCAAATACTTGGAAGCAAAATAACACAAAGAACCGTAATATTCTTTAAATACTAGTTCCACATCATTCACTTTATCACTTGTTGTTCGCACGTCACTTCTTGCCATCTTACTTACATTTTTCCATGCTACTAAAACTCAGTAAAGAAATCAATTCCAGCGAGAAAAGCCTAATTAATTAATCGTAACAAAAAAGAAAAAACATCAATACCGTTTTAATATCCTGCTAATTCAATGATAACCTTAGGAATATCCGTGTTATCCAAACGTCCTTGAAAGCACTCTGCCCCGCTACCAGTGGCATACACGGGTACCACGCCTGCCGAATGTCCGCCACTCGCCCACTTCACCCTAGCCATATCGTTCAAAACACGCACCCCCAATATAGCTATCGGTTCATCCTCGGAATAAAGATTTTTTACCATTTCCACCTCTTGCCCGGAAAACGTTTTTACATAACACTCTTTCAACCGCCGCTCATTTTCTTCCGACAAAACAACTTCCTTCCAGAAACCGAGATTCTCGGACAAAACGGCTTTTACTTCTTCCCAACTCACTTTATTATTTTTTGTTTTACGCATCTCTTTTATTTTTCCCGTCAACCGTTCCAACGATATTTTTTGGTTCCCCAGTATTTTTAGATTCAATTCATATGACCCGTCACCAAGAACAATCCCTCCCGTTTCGTGATCGGCGGTAACAACAATCAAAGTTTCGTCCGGATGTTTCGTGTAAAACTGAATCGCCTCCCGGATTGCATCGGCAAAATCCACCGTTTCCCGGAACGCTGTCGCGGCATCATTCACGTGGCAAGCGTAATCGATCAGACCGCCCTCTACCATCAGAAAGAATCCCTCGTCACCCCGGTTCAAATAACCGATCGCCCCGGCAGTCATCTGTGCCAATGTCAAATCTTCTTTGCCTCGATCAATGGCATAAGGAAGCGTCGACTTCTCTCCCTCTTGTAACATGACAACCTTCGCCGCCTCTCCCGCTTTCTCCCGGAACATCTTATCTCCACGGGTAATCACGTAACCCGCCCCTTCCAGTACCCGGTAAAGATTCAACGAATCATTCGGGGAAACCGCCCGTATGATTCCCCCTCCCCCGTACAAGTCAAACCCGGCGACAGCGGCATCCTTTCCGATCTCGAAGTACATCGTCCGGCTCGGCTGGTGGGCATAAAAGGCGGCAGGCGTGGCATGATTCATCCCCACGCTGGTAATAATCCCAACCCTGCGCCCGGCATCTTTGGCTTTTCGAGCGACACTGTACACTGGCTGCTTCCGTTCCCGGTCCATTCCTATCGTGTAATTTTTCGTTTTCTCGCCCGTGGCTAATGCTGTTCCCGCGGCAGCCGAGCACGTGACCCCGTTGAACGCGGAATAAGTAGTGGCGTAATTACGCACGGGGAAGCCCGCAAAATTCAAAGCCTTTACCCCGATCACGCTATCCAGTTCGGCAAGAAACATTTCCGTTCCGTTCACTTGGTTCACCCCCATGCCGTCACCAATGAAATAAAAAACGTACTTTATTTTCACGGTATCGTCCTTGCATCCCGCCAATACAAGGAAACACGCTAACATCAATCCAACAAATAAAACTCTTTTCATCACTCGTTATTTAATTTATCAAAATTAGGCATAAACGGGCAAAATGCCAAATCTTCCGGGCACTTTTAATAATATATTATATACCAATATGTTATAATGCAAACGTATGCGCAATTATATGTTTTATAAGATATTTTTTATCCGGAACAAATGTGTTAATTTTGCCCGCGATTAGCATTTAGACGAGGTATTTAACAATATATCAATCAAAAACAAAGACAATGATTTACTCACATGAAGTACAACACATGTGTGTTGTGAAGAAAGGACCGAATCACGGTCCGGCTCCTATCCCGGAAGAAGGGAAATGGGTTCGTTCCAAAGAAATCAAGGACATTTCAGGATTAACCCACGGGATCGGCTGGTGCGCGCCGCAACAAGGAGCGTGTAAATTGACCTTGAATATCAAGGACGGGATCATCGAGGAAGCACTCGTGGAAACCATCGGTTGCTCCGGGATGACTCACTCTGCCGCCATGGCATCCGAGATTCTTCCCGGCAAGACGTTACTGGAAGCCTTGAACACGGACTTGGTTTGCGACGCTATCAATACCGCCATGCGCGAGTTATTTTTGCAGATCGTGTACGGACGCAGCCAAAGCGCCTTCTCCGAGGGTGGTCTTCCCGTCGGTGCCAGCCTTGAAGACTTGGGCAAAGGGATGCGCAGCCAAGTAGGTACAATGTTCGGCACTCGTGCCAAGGGAACCCGCTATCTTGAAATGGCAGAAGGTTACGTTACCCGCATGGGTCTGGACGAGGACGGCGAGGTTATCGGCTACGAGTTCATTCACTTGGGCAAATTCACCGACATGCTGAAAAAAGGCATCGACCCGAAAGAAGCCGTGGACAAAGCGAAAGGTTCTTACGGTCGTTTCGCGGAAGCCGTTAAATACATTGACCCGCGGCAAGAATAAATCAATTCAGTGAAAAAGTCGCAAACGACTTTGTAATCATTAAATTCAAAATTATTATGGCTTTATTTGAAAGTTATGACCGCCGGATAAATCAAATCAACGCGGTATTAAATAGCTACGGGATCAAGGACATCGACGAGGCAAAGGCGATTTGCGACGCGAAAGGGATCGACCCGTACAAGATGTGTAAAGAGATTCAGCCTATCGCTTTCGAGAATGCGGCATGGGCTTACGTTGTAGGTGCGGCTATCGCGATCAAGAAAGGATGCACGAAAGCGGCAGAGGCTGCCGAAGCTATCGGCGAGGGGCTGCAATCCTTCTGCATACCGGGATCCGTTGCCGCCGACCGCAAGGTAGGACTGGGACACGGTAATCTTGCCGCCATGTTGCTCCGCGAAGACACGAAATGCTTCGCGTTCCTCGCCGGGCACGAGTCTTTCGCCGCGGCAGAAGGAGCCATCGGCATCGCTAAATCCGCCAACAAAGTACGCAAGCAACCGCTGCAAGTGATCCTCAACGGCCTGGGAAAAGACGCCGCCATGATCATCTCCCGTATCAACGGCTTCACTTACGTGCAGACCGAATTTGACTATTACACCGGGGAATTGAAAATCGTGCGGGAGAAAGCCTATTCCAAGGGGGAACGCGCGCAAGTGAGATGCTATGGCGCCGACGATGTTCGGGAAGGTGTTGCCATCATGCGCCACGAGGGAGTGGACGTCTCCATCACGGGAAACTCCACGAACCCGACCCGTTTCCAGCATCCCGTTGCCGGAACTTACAAGAAAGAGTGCATGGAAACCGGGAAGGAATACTTCTCCGTGGCTTCCGGGGGTGGTACCGGACGTACCCTTCACCCGGATAACATGGCAGCAGGTCCCGCCAGCTACGGCTTCACCGACACGCTCGGCCGCATGCACGGTGACGCGCAATTCGCCGGTTCCTCATCCGTCCCCGCCCACGTGGAGATGATGGGATTCCTCGGGATGGGTAACAACCCGATGGTGGGCGCGACGGTTGCCGTTGCCGTTGCCATCGAGGAAGCGATGAAATAAAAAACTCGTTTTCAACAAATTTTTCATTCGGGAGTCAGGTAAATCAAACATTACCTGACTTCTTTCCCCCCCCCGCACCAGTACTAAAGTTTCAAAATTTCTTCCGGATTCAACCCGGTAAACTTCGCGATATCTTCTATCGACAAACCGTTGCTTTTCAAATTGCGGGCGATATCAAGAGCTTTCATTCTCTCGCCTTCCGCCCTTCCTTCTGCCCTTCCTCGGATTTCTCCCTTCAACTCGGCAGTGTTAATCACATTGTTCATATCCCGGAAAACTTTCAAACTCTCCTCGTATTCCACCAGCTCGTTTTTATTGAATTTGGCGATCTCCGCAATCCTGAACACCCGCTCGAAAATCCGTTCTTGCAAAGCAATCGGGCGTTCCATTAACCGGGGGAGATTCTTGAGTACATACATCCTTGTCGAACAAAGTTACAAGTTCCGTTTCCGTTTTCATGAATTTCGGCATCTCGAGGTAAATAAACGAGAGTTTATCATAGAACACTTCCTTTTTATTAATATCCATTAATTTAATCTCGTGATGATAATAATTCTCGTCCTCCCGATCCTCGTCAAAAACAAAATTCAGTATACCTATAGTATAAACAGCCTTCAGACTATAATCCCATTCTCCCCGTAAAGCCTGTTCCCGTATAGGGAAAGTAGAATAGAACACGCTTCTATCCTTGAAAAATTGTTGTTCGGCTTTCTGCATCTCGACAATAAACTTCTCCCCTTTGTCATTCTCGCAGTAAACATCGAACACGGCTTTCCTGTCTTTCTCCAGAAATCCCAGATGTTCATTTCGTAAATAAGTAATATCCACGATGTGTTGTTCCTCGTGCAATAAAGCGTTGAGAAAACTGATTAATAAATCTTTACTAATCTCATCCCCGAACAACCGCTTGAACCCGAAATCGGTGTAAGGATTCACGTAACGCTCTTTCAAGTAATCTATACCCATGGCAATCTTTGTTTATATCACAAATATAATATTTTTTTGACGATTTTCCATTTTATCCTTTACTGAGGGCGAAATACCGCTGACCGCGACCAATTCTCCCTTCACGAGTGGGTTTTGCCCGGGTTTTGGGCGGGTTTTAGGCGACATCACCCACTCGTTGCCTACAGTTCGCCCACTCTTCGCCCACGTTTTAACGAAATAAAAGCAAATTTAACTTGACAAAGCCTCCTTCCGGCAGTACCTTTAGAAAGCCTTCCAAAAGGCAAAATGGATGGATCGAGGAGTATTAGGTAATATTTAAAGGTAAAGTTATGGTTGAAATCAAATCAGGAGTACTAAAAGATGCCAAAGGGCAGTACAAGGGAATGGTCATATTCCAAAAAGGAAAGAAAACATTCGGCAGGGCATTGCCCTCGTATGACGGTAACGCCGGTTCCGCGACCCGGGCTGCCCAAAATGCCCGTATGGCGGCAGTTGTCACGCTTTATCAATCGATAAAGAAAACGTACCTGTACGACACGTGGCGCATGGAAGCCACCCGGAAAGAGATCATATCGGGATACAATCTTTTCATACAAACAAATCTTCAGGCTTACAACGCGAACTACTCCACCGGTGATTTTCGCCTGCTCCATCTCACGCTGGGGACATTACAAATCCCTTTCCAAATGTGGCAACAGGAAGCCCCGGCAGGTATGATTTCCTTGATCTGGGAAACCACCCCGTGGAGCAGCGACCGCAGGAACAAGGACGAATTGGCATTGGCAGTCATCTATGACAACGAACCTTTCCGGGTCGAGATAATCGATCACACCGGAACAACCCGTGCAGATGGCCGCACTTTGATCCCGCTAGAAAACCCGTCCGCGCGGGAAGCACACGTTTACGCGTTCTTCATGAACCAAGAGAAAGACAAATTCACGAACAGTATTTACTTCAACGTACAGTTAAAGTAAACCCGTGTGCGGAGTGAAGTGGCAACCGTCAACAAAGCTTGTGATACTTGCTTTGTTGACCGGGTTGTTATTGCCACTTTATGAACCTTACAAACTTGATAAACTTTATAACTCTATTCAATATGGCAATATTTCATTCACATTTATTCGACAAGGCATCGGGTTCCGTGGGAAACGTGACCATGTGCCATTACGATGGGAAAAACGTGGCTAGAGCCAAGATTTTCATCAAAAGTAAAAAACAATCGCCCGCGCAACGGGTACAACAAATACGGTTTGCCACGCTTTCCGACCTGTCACTCGGTTTTTACAACGCGTTGAAGAAAGGGTACCGGGGAGTGTCGTGGGCAAAAGCTCGTGCCCTATTTATCGGGACAAACCAAAATGCCGTGGAAGTCGACGAAGAAACGCTTGCCGTGACGGTTCACCTCGAGCGCATCACTTGCTCGACAGGCAACCTGCTCCCGCCCACGGTGGCAGTAACCTGCAACGACAGGGGAAGGCGTATACATGCCGAATGGTTCCGGCAACCACTTTCCCCGGTGGCAAAAGACGAGGACGATTTATTTCTTGCCATTTTCGCCCCAAAGGCAGGAAGCGACCTAGTCTTCCCGCTGGGTAAACGGGGGAATCCCGGCAAAGCAGATTTCCCTCTTCACGAGGATTTCCAACCGGAAGGCATCATCGCTTATGTCTTCGCGGTATCGGCTTTTAACACCCGGGCTTCCCGATCGGCATACACGGAGGTAAAACACGAGTAAAGAGAAGCGGGGACACATCCATTCACCCCACGTTCACATTCACGAAAATATTGAGAACCATGCGGTTCTCTTGCCCGATATCCCTGCGGGTGTTCACGTTCCGCCCGTTTTCCATGAAGGGGCAAGCACGGATGGGATTACCGGAATAACGTTATTGTTCCGCGGGACGTTTGTGTTTCCAACGCCGATGCGACCAAAGCCAGTACTCGGGATTTTCACGGATAAACTTCTCCAGCATACGGGTGTGCATACGGGTCAGTTCTCCCGGTTCCAAATCCCCAGGATTTGCACACAAATCGTAGAACTCGGCATGGTAATAACCGCGTTTCACTTTTCTCATGTTGAGATACACTACCGGCTGGTTCAGTTTCCGGGCAATCCGTTCCGTCCCCTCCATCACGGGGGTGTCTTGATTCAGAAAAGTAGTCCAGAAGTTAAGCGAATGCCTGTTTGGGGTCTGGTCGCCGATAAACCCGGTCATACATATCTTTCCCTCTTTCTGGTTTCGCAGCATGACACGCAGCGTGTCCGCCTTCGCCAGAGGGGTGGCACCGAAGCGGCTCCGGATGTTGCACGTCATCCGGTCGAATATTTTGTTGTGTATCGGTTTATAGATCGGGATTAACTCGATACCCTTTTCCCACAGTTTATAAGAATACATCATTTCCCAGTTCCCGTAATGCCCGGAGAAAGCGATCACGCTGCGTCCCTGTTCGAAATAATGGCGCGGGACGTCCAAATTTACCATCACGCAACGCCGCTTGATTTCGGCTTCCGATATATGCCACAATTTATAGAACTCGGCAAAGGTGTCGCACAAGTGCCTGTAATAATGCCGGGCGATCCGTCGGCGTTCTTCTTTGCTTTTCTCGGGGAAGGCATTCCGCAGGTTCGTGTCCACCACACGGCGGCGATAACGGATGCCATAATACAGTATCAGAAATAGTACGTCAGTAACCAAATACATTACCCGCAACGGAAAAAAACTAACTCCCCACAACATCCCATACCCCACGTAAGAACAAAAAGTAACTAATAATTTCATTCAAAACGAATAAGTTTCACACGCATTTTGACTTGTTTCCTGCCACAAGTTTCTCAAAGGTATGAAAATAATCGGCTTTCTAGCGGTAATCACTCAACTTTTATACTTTTTTCCATATATTAAAGGCACTCAAAAAGGGAGGCGTGTACCCGGGTACACGCCTCCCTGCCCACAAACATTCGGGGCAAGCCCCCTCATTCAATAATTCTCATTTCGTTACGGAAGCTATCAGTTTCATATCCTGCTCGATGCGGTACATCATGGCACGGTAATGATCCCGCATCGTTTTGTCGGCGTGTTGCTCGGACAATGTTTTTGCCTGATCGTGAATGTCATTCACCCAAGCGATCAGGTTCGTCCCGTAAGTCGACAACTTGTTGCTGTTGGTTAGAACGGCATTCTTCACCAGCAAGTCCATGAAGCACATGATAAATATATTTTCCGTGTGGCACTCGAAAGCGGAAAGAACTGTATTCTTGTCAAAATCCTTGAATAGCAGCCGACGTATATCCTGCCAGTATTCAATCAGATTATACGCTTTCTCGCCCTCGACACGGGATGCCAACTCGATATTCCCGACCACTTTCGGGTTTAACAAGTACGTGAACACAATCTCTTGCAAGCCATAACGAATAGCTTCCGGTCCCACGCCGAATTCCCGGGCAAGTACCTCATCGTACATCCAGGATTGCGGGGCGGCAAATACGTTTTCGGCAAGGAACGCCAGCGTCTTTTGTTGCAATTCTTTAGAAGAGAATGTTTCCCCTTTTTCCAAAGCCATGCGGCAACCGATGTTTTCCATTACTTTGTATATCAGGTTTTGGTACAACGACCCTAAAGCCGTCGCCCCGCCTTGCGCATACACCATCCAATTGTCTTTCTTCCTGTCGGCAGAGGCGGAGAGCTTGTTCAGGTTTTTAATAAAACGCTCCATATTGCAGATTCCCAAGCGTGCCGCCTCTATCTTGTCCGAAGATAAATCCGAAGGCAGGGCACGAAGGTCATAACTCGTGTTCTTCATGTAAAGAAGTGCCTTGTCTTTCAACCGGCGGTCTGTCAGATCTTTCAATATCTTTCTGTCGGCATTGGCATCTTTACTGTTCGGGAACCACCGGTAGCCCCACTCGATAGCCCAACGGTCATAAACTCCGACTTTACTACCGATTAACTCATCCGTGGTCATCTTGTCCTCGGGCTGTGCCGCAAAGTTGTAGGAACAATCATCCAGCACGGAAGCCGAGAAACCGTTCTTCCTCACGAAAGCGCGATCACGGATCTGGGCCGGAGTGTACGCATAACTACCCGCATAATTGGGAAGCAATCCCAAGGCTATCCCCACTTGTTTTGCCACGAACATACGGACGATAGCTCCCGCCACACGGGGATCGAAGTAATTCTTTTCCACGCGGGGATCCACGCCGGCACAGCGGGCGAAATAGGTTTCCAAGTAGCCACCCAGCGTGACATGGTTCAAGTTCACGTTACAAGCCAGTATCTCCCCGGTACGGATATCCCGGTCGAAAGAGGTGGAGTTGCTACCGGCATTGATACTGTACGAGATCACGGCACGAGCGGAAGTCATCTCGTCCTCGTCCTTCGCCTCTTTTACCTGAATGGCGTTTTTGAATCCCGCTTTCTCGAAAGCGGACTGCCATTGCAAAACCCCTTCTTTGGCGTATTTGACCAGTTCTTTCGGGAAGTAGGCGTCCAGATAGAACACGATCGGTTCCTTCGGTTCGGTCAGAATGCCTTTGGCGTAACTGTTCATGTCCTTCGGTTCCAGGTTCCATTTGGTCACGATGGTTCTTTTCTTCACCCCGTAAGGATTCGTCCCGAAATCGTAGTAATTCAAGGTTTCGTACCCCACCCTTTCGTCAGCGTAGCGTACCCGCATACGCCTTTCGGGCAACAAGTCCACGTGACATTCGATTCCCGCCACGTTTTGGTCAACGATCCATGTCAAGGTGAATTTCACCCCGTTCCGCTTTTTCAATACCTCGTTCACGAAAATCATCTCGCCCCCGCCGGATTGCTTGTTTCCCTTGAGTGCGGCACTCGTGCCCTCGTCCGAGAGTTTGTACCAATCGGCAACACCCTTGATCTGGTTCGTGATCTCTATAATTACCCCGGCGGAGTCCTTTCCCCAAGCCACGATCGGGTAAACCGCTTCCACGGGCAAGAGGGTTTCCTCCGCCAGTATGCGCTCCAATTCGGGTTGTTTCTCCGACGCCACCATGCCATTGTACTCGCTGTACATGTACAGTTTATCTTTCGGTCCCTTCTTGAAGCATACCACCCCGGCAGATTCCTGACCGGAAGCTCTCACCCCGATGCCTTTCAACATCTGACCGGAGATAAAAATATCCCTTCCCAGATATTCATCGGCAATCTCCATGTAATACTTGTCGTCCGCCTCGTACACGGGGAAAATAGCATCCACCCGCTTCATTCCCTCCTTGAAGAATTTCTCAAACGGCACGGGACCTTTCTTTGTTTCCGCGGCAGATTTCTTCTCTTCCGGGGCTTTCTTCTCCTGCCCGATACCCGGCAAGGACACCAGCAGGCACAATACAATGAACAATATATAACTTCTCATCATAATCTTCCTTTTAATATATAGCATTCTTCTCGCCCTTCAACCAAGCCCCTATCGTTTTCACGATCGCGTTAGCATGCATCCGGGCAGACTCGTCTTGTGTCTTCGCCGCATAGGCTTCTGCCGCCTTTGCCACTCGCTCCATTTGCAAGGTAAACAACGTCAACAGATTGGTCGTTTTTCTTACTTCCGAGTAATTCGTGATCGCCATTACCTGGCGGATGTATTCCATCTGAAGGTCACGGCGGGAAGAAGGAATCCCATCCCCATTTTGCAACTCGGAGAATATACCGTTTTCCATATCCCGGAAGAATTCCTCGGGAGTGTAATTCCCTTCACGCCCGTACAATTCCATGCAAGTGGTAAGGAATGCAGATTTCGGCAACAAGTTTTGAATCACGAAACGCTGGATACTGCTCCAGGTTTTCAACCCGTCGACTTCTGCCAATCCCGTGATACGTTTGTCAAATAACCAGTCAGGCTTATTAAACACGTGTTTCGCGAGGAAGTCCATCGCCTCTTTCTGGCGTTCGAGTTCCACCATGCTGGAGCCCGTTCCGGGTTCCGAACGCAAGGGAGTTTCACTGTAACGACCTGCCACGTTTTTCAGCACGTGTGTAACGAAGTACATATACTGGTTCAATACCCCGTTGTATATCATTTTCAGGTAGGTTGCCTCGTCGTCATCGCCTTTCGTCCACGCTTCCAAATTATTCATGATTAGCTTCAGGTTCTTGATACCGTATTCGCTTGCTTTCATGCTATTGTCACCCAAGTCCTCGGATTGCCAGCGGGGATCGGACATATCCAATTCCGTTCCGAACCAGTATTTCGGGTCTTCCTTGTATTTTTCACTCACCCATTTTCTCAAATAAGCGGTTTCCTCGTTCAGTTTCATCCCGGGGAAATAACGATATCCCCACTCGATGGCAAATTCATCATACATTCCGATACCGGGAATCAGATCTTTCGTGTCGATCTTGTCTTCCGGCTGGGCGATATAGTTCATACGCGCGTAGTCCATGATGGAAGCGGTGTGCCCGTGTTTCTTCACGAATTCCCGATCTCTCAATTTCTCCACGGGATACGTGCTGCTTGCCCCGAAATTATGGCGCAACCCGAGGGTGTGTCCCACCTCGTGGGCTACGACGAAACGCATCACGTCGCCGATCGCCTCTTCCGGCATCGGGTACTGGCGCACCCGGGGATCAGAAGCGGCAGCCTGGCAGAAATACCACTGCTGTACCATCGCCATCACATTGTGGAAGATTCCGATATGCGAGCAAAGTATCTCTCCCGAACGGGGATCTGCCATGTGCGGACCATAAGCGTTCGCCACCAATGACGCCTTGTAGGAAATCACGGAATAACGGATATCCTCGATAGAAAAGTCGGGATCTTCTTCCGGTGTCGGAGCCATTTTACCGATAATGGCGTTCTTGAACCCGATTTTCTCGAACACGGGTTGCCACAAGTTCACCGCCTCCACGAAATAAGGCTGTAAAAACTTCGGGGTATTCCGGTCAATGTAGAACACGATCGGCTTTACAGGCTCTACCAATTCTCCCCGCTTGTATTTCTCCATATCCTCGGGTTTCGGCTCCAAGCGCCAGCGGCTGACCATGCTGATACGCTCCGATTTGTACGGATTCGCCCCGAAATCCACTTTACCATACGCGAAGTATCCTACCCGGCTATCCTCGAAACGGGGACGCATGGGCACTTCCGGCAACAGGGCAATGGAAACCCCTATCTCCCAACGCGTGGGAGGCGTCGGCTCGCTTCCGCCCTTGGGGTATGCCGGACTGGGCGGCAACGCTCTCGAACCCGCCGAGTAACTCTTCACGGAACGGAAGATGATATTATTCTTGAAAGTACTGATCTTTGTCATATAAGAACGGTCTGCCTGAAAGGATCCCAATCCCATTTTCTTGGCTGACGCCTTTAAGGAGAACAAGTCATTATCCCCGGTCACAGCTGCTGTCACATCCAACAACAGGGAATTGTCACTCTTCGCCTTCACGTCGAACACGTATAACACGGGAATCAAACTGGCATTCTTTACCGTATTGTATATTCCCATCGTCGTGTCCGTCACGGCATAACCGTAAGTCGGCTTCTTCACGAACACCTTGTCCTTGGGTCCCCGTTCGAAACTAATGATCGTGTGAGTCAAGGCATCCCCCGGGTAACCGTACATTTGAGTAGGGGTCGGCTTCGGATTTTCCGACCCCTTGATAATGGAAATCATGGATACAAATTCCCGCTCCATCATATCATCGGGAATTTCCATGTAATACTTATCATCCTGCACGTACACGTTGAACATCCCTTCATGCACTTCCGCCTCGGACTTGATAAACTCCGAAATAGCGGGCAACCCCTTCTGTTTCGTCGAATCCGCCTCTACTTTTTCTTTCTCCTGGGCAGAAAGTACAGGCACACACATCCCTAAATAGCATATGGTCAATGCTATTAATCTACATACAATTTTCATACTGTGATATTTATATTTAGTTTACTTCTTTGAATTATCTTTTTTCAATAAATCAAAAATCTCCATCATAAAGTAATACTTGTTAATGATATGCTCGTACATCCCATACGTTGTCAACACTTCTGCTTCGGTGAATCCCAGGCACAATGCCACGAAATCCGCCACGTCTTGTTCCTTGTTCGGGAAATAATACAGAGCATCCTCCCGGAATTCTTTGTCCAATGCCGGCTTCAAGAAGCCATATTCATACCAGTGCGCATATTTCGGGTAAAATGAACTCGTGTTATTGATATCAACTTTATTACCGTATCCCCAGTAACCCGGTCCTAATTTTTGTACCTCCTTGTAAAAACCTGGGGTCAACGTCGTCGTGTAATCATCATAGACCGTTGATGCCACGGGAGCCGCTAGAATCTCTCCGCCGAACATTTTTTTCTCTTCTTCTGTCATGGTCTTAATCATTCCTAATTTACCCACGGCAACAGTTGTCATCCCGGCATAAGCGGAACCGGCATAAGGAATCTGGAGTGCCGGATTGAGAATACCTAAACGCAAGGTGTCCACTAATAAATAACTCTTGGGGGCGGGTACAAAATCCGGCAAATTCGGTAACACGTAATCCCGCAATAACTCGACACCATCCGTTATTTCGTCTTTATTATAAGACAACGCATAGGTCGCAGCTTCTGCATCCGTGGCTCCACCTAAAATACCATAATTCAATTTAATCACTTCATAGTAAACATTCGGATTACCGAAAGCATCTACATCCCGGTCTTGCAACCCGACCGTGTCATTATAAAAAATAGCCACTCCGTACTGGCTGTATACCTCGTAAATCAGATGATCCAACGGATCATCCGGGTTGTCGTAATTCACCCACCAGTTTTCATCTTGAGAACTTGGTCTCAGATTTCCATCATCATCGCTACAAGCCACAAAAAATGCAGGTACAATAATCCCTATAATGTAATATAATAGTTTTCTCATAGCTTTTAATTATTTATTTCACGTTTTTTTCTCTCGTTCTGTACTAACACTCCATTGTTATAAGTCATTGCATATTCCGGAATCGGTAACACATAAGCCGTCTCTTCACTATATTTCTTTAGCCTATAATTTCCCGCGAACTGATACTGATTGGCAGCATTTCCAAAACCTTCGCCTCTCCAACGGTCATAGTGCGGATGCACGATCTCTTTGGAATAAGGATGCACGGAAGAAACAGCATAACGACGCAAATCAAACCAACGGTGTCCCTCGAAACATAGTTCCCGACGGCGTTCATCCCGAACGAACTGAATATAATCATCCCCCGTTTCTGAGATCGTTGTCAAATCGGAAGCTTTAAACCGATATTCTCGCAACTCCTGTAAACACTCTTTGGACTCACTTTCATGCCCCGCCATGGCAAGTGCCTCTGCTTTATTCAAGATGACCTCCGGGTAGCGCAACAAGAACATATCGGAAACATAACCTTCCGTCTTTTTATCTTTCAACTTGATACACCGGTATGTTCCATCAAATAAACGGGTTTCCGTGATATATATATCAGCCCGCAAGTCTTTCGGATCATACGTATTCAATAAATCCTCCGACACCACGTAACCATAATGGTAATTATAGTCAGGATTAGAACTATATGTTTCACTCATAATAAAATCCATACAATATGTCCCCTGGGAAAATATTGTTTCGGGGGAACCGGCAAACGTACTACTCTTGGTTGAATCCCGCTGTCTCAAATCCAAATATGAATATTTGTCCAAACTGATAATACTATCACATTGTGCCACGGCATCGTCCCAACGTTCCATGTAAAGATAGACCCGACTCAACAACAGGCGGGCAGCAGCCTCATTCGCCTGATAGACGGTGGTTTGTTCCGCTCCTTTCAACAAAACGGTTGCTTGTTTCAAGTCATTCACGATCGCCTCATACACCTCGGCAACCGTGTTACGTGCCCAATATTTATCTTCAATATATTCAGTCAATTTCAAAGGAACGGCCAAATCTTTATCTGCCGTAGCTTTAGCATAAGGCAACCCGTAGAAATTAGTCAACAAATAATAAAAACTTGCCCGCAGGAACAAAGCCTCCCCTTTCACTCTATTACGATCCTCTTCCCGATCCTCTGTCAGATCATCTACCTTCGGGATCACCACGTTCGTTACAGCAATGCGTTTGTACAAGTCCTTCCACACGGGATCATCAAAAGCGACACCATCTTGCTGAAAAGGATTCTGAGCCCAATGATGGAATTCCTCGATCATATTAATCGCACCCGTATTCTGTTGTTTCCTATCCGGCTCTACGGCATCATCATCCATGATATGAATCCAAGGACAGTAATAACCATCATTCCCGGAAATATTAAAAACATTGGATTTATTTTCTTTAATATACCCATCGCCTATCAGCAATTCTTCCAAATCCGTGCAGGAAGAGGCATAAGTCAAATCTTGTGAATAATCTTCTAGAAAGTCACCACAAGAAGTACATAACCCGAAACACACAATCCAGTATAATATTCTATTTCTCATAACTATCTAACTTAGAATGTAATATTTAAACGACATGAATAAGTAGGTCGAAGACTCATGTTAATGGTATTGGAAGTCCCGGATTGAGTAGCAGGATCTTGTCCATTCAACTTCTTGCTACTTATCGTGAATAAGTTTGTACCCGTTATTTCCAGGTAAGCCGACTTTAACCTGAATTTCTTCAGTAAATTCTCTGCAAACAGGTAGCGGAAACTCAAGGATGACAATTTCAAGTAATCCCCGCTCACGACACGAACGTTTGAGTCATCGTACATCTGCCAAATATTAGCCGCGAAGGCATAAGAGTTACCTTGCCACCACGGAACCACCGTACCTTGATACGCCATGCCGGATACGATGCCCGGGATATTGGTATGATTCTCGTCACCCGGTTTCTGCCAACGTTTCAAAAATTCACGACGCACGTTCTCGTGGGGTTGCGGAGCAATCGTTCCATAAGACTTATCCACGTTCGGGTACAATTTCATTAAACGAATTTTAGAGCCCAAACTATACGTGAAATTGAACGCCAACACGAAACGTTTGTAAGAAAGCTTATTCGAAATCCCCCCTTGCAGGAAAGGAACCCTACAACCGGAATATTTCATTACCCGCTTGAATACCTCTTCCTTGTCCATTTGTTCAAATTCAGCTTTATTTTCCAGATCAATATCATGGAACATCGGGCGACCGTCATTCGGATCCAATCCATTGAATTTATAGGAATAGAAACCATCCAAGGGACGCCCCGGAATCTCCACGTTACCGGTTAAATAATCCGTGTACTTCACCTCGTCACGAACCACTTTGTCCCGATTATTAATCGCTTTGTCGATTAACTTATTCAGCACTTGCCCGATCTGCGGATCGATACTCCAACGGAAACTCTCGGTTCCACCACCCGGATTAAATGGTACAAAGTTCAACCCCAATTCCCAACCTTGATTCTCGATAGTACCCTTGTTCACCATATAATTTGTTACTCCATTGATCTCCGAAACTGTTTTGTTCAAGAAGGCATCTTTGGTTTTCTTGTAATAATAAGATACCGTACCCTTTATCGTGTTATTCAAAAAAGAGAAGTCGATGCCGACATTCAAAGAAGAGGTTTTCTCCCATTTCAAGAACGGATTCGGGAACGAGTTCACAAACGATTCGTATTTACCGAATTGAGTGTTCATTGTCCCTTTCCTTATAATCAATTCCGGAGTCTGTGTATCCAACATATTCCCTTGATAACCGAAAGAAACTCTCATGGCTAACAGATCCACCCAGTTACGTGCCGCAAACATATCATCCTTTATATTCCAACGCCCGGCAATAGCCCAAATAGGCAGGAATTTATCATTACTTTTATTTCCGAACTTATTAGAAGCATCCGCTCTCATGTTGAAGGTAAGCACATAACGATCTTTGTAGCTATATGATGTGGTAAAATAACCGGAAATCATGTTCGTTAAAGAGTTCGTACGCTTTCCTAGCGCATCTGCATTATTAGCTAACCACTCGGCATATATTGGATAAGCACTAATATCAACCGGTGCGTACGATTCTCCTCGTTCCGGCAAATAGCAACGACGAGTCTGCCGGAATCCCCGGTAACGGGAAGATGATAGCTCTCCTCCTACCGAGGCAGATAACATATGAACACGATCTTCATCTAGAAATTTACTAAAATCTACCTGCAAACGCACCGTGTAAGAATTATTACGGGAATCCAACAATTGCAATTCTCCTCCATAGGGCATATAATTAGCCACCTTGCCGGATTCAGTTCTCCCCGCTTCCCTCAAACTGGTACCGTAAAAAGAGTTTTCCCCGCGATACATCTCTTCATTGGTGTTGCTGGCAGAATAAGATAAAGTCAAACCGGTTTTCAAATAATCCGTAAATTTATAATCAACAGAAGTATTTAAAGTGAATCCGTTTGACCTGATGTCATCCGAACTGTTTTTTATCTCGTTCAAAATATTAAAATCATGCCGGTTAGCACTGCCTTCTTCTGTTGTCGCGATCCTCTTGTAATAAAACAAAGAGCCATCCTCGTTATATGCCGGAATAGTACGAGCCGTATTAAAAGCATAACCCAACACGTTCACTTCCGAGGGTGTGTATTTCCGCTCACCCACGTTAGCCTGCAAACCAAAACGGGCAGAGAAACGATTGTAATTAGCCGTGATATTCAAGTTTGTTGAATAACGTTTATTTTTCTCCCCATTTGTCACCCCATGCTCGTCATTGTAACCAATGGAAGCATAATATCTCACATTATCGGATCCTCCGGAAAGACTCAATGTATGTGTATGGGAAAATGCATCATGTGTCAACAAATCAAACCAATTGGTATTTACCGTTTCATAACGATCCACTTCTCGCTGAAATTCATCATAAGATTTTGTCCCACGCCAGTAATCATAGATAGCGGCTTCATATCCAACCCAAGAATCCAATGTCAAATATTTAATTCCTTTCTCGACTAACTCCCGTGAAAAAGCCATACGTTCTTTTGAATTCATCACGTTTACTTCCCGATCCGTATAACGGGGGCGAAGAGAAAGAGACCCCGTGAATGAATAAGAAACCGAAGGTGGTCCCACTTTACCTTTCTTCGTGGTAATCACGATCACACCGTTAGCGGCACGCGTACCGTACAACGCCGTGGCAGAAGCATCCTTCAACACGTCTATCTGCTCGATATCATCCGGATTCAAACCAGAAATAGCATTACCCAATAAATTCACGAAATCCAAGTCATTAATTTGCGAGGGATCAACATTCACCGGATCTTGCAAAATAATCCCGTCCAACACCCAAAGCGGTTCACGGGAACCCAACACGGTGGAAGAACCCCGGATACGCAATTTCGGAGCTGCACCGACCTGACCGGAATTCTGCATGAAGATCATTCCCGGCACATGCCCTTCCAGCATCTTATCAATGGTTGAAATACCGGCAACATTGATATCATCAGCTTTTATCGTCGTCACGGCACTCGTCAGATGACGTTTGTCTATTCTTTGGTAACCCGTGATAACCACCTCTTCCATTTCTTCCACATCCTCTTCCATCACGACATTCAACTTCTTGCCCGGGGTATATTTCACCTCCTGTCTTTTCATTCCCACGAAAGAGAACACGAAAGTCACCGTATCTTTCGGGATGGCAATCTTAAACTTACCCTCGATGTCAGACACGACTCCGACACTTGTTCCCTTGATCAACACGGTCACCCCCGGAAGCGGTTCGCCCTTCTTGTCTTTTACCGTCCCAGACACGGATTTACTCTCCTTTTTCTTATCATCATCTTTATTCGTGATATAGATGATGTCCTGTTCGAAAAAATAACGCAATGAAGTATTCTTGAATACCTCATCCAATACCTCCCGAACTGTTTTTCCACTTGCTTTCACGTCGAAAGCCTTCAAGTTCTTAACATGCTCTTCATTGTAAATGAAACGCAACCCTGTCTGTTTCCAAATTTCCTGACATAACGTGTTCACATCACACTTATGCAAGTCAAGGGAAACGACCTGCTCCTGCGAGTAACTGTTTGCCATTACCCCGGAAGCAAAAAAGAAACAAAAAATCATCAACAGTCGCATAATTTTCAAAGTCTTTGATTTTTTCACGCTAAAAACAGCGTATTTCCAATTAGATTTCATAAATTTGTAGTTAAAGATTACACATAGTGAATAGGGATCCGCTTGCCAATGGACCTATTCATTTATCTTTCAAAAGGTGAAGATGGGGGAACATCTTCATCTTTTTTTATTACAACTTACTTATAAATACAGTATTTCCTTTCACATTAAAGCGAGCGTCCGATATCTTCTCGAAAGAACGGAACAACTCTTGTACATCCTTATATCGTTTCAAATTACCGGATAAATGCACATCACACAATTCTCCGTTTTGATAAAACACTTCCAAACCATACCATCTACTCAATTTATCCATGATCGAACCTAAAGATTCGTTCCGGAAAATAAAATCTCCGTCTTTCCATGCCACATACGGCAATACATCCACGTCTTCTACCCTTATCCCATCCTTTGACTTATCAAATATACCTTTTTGATTCGGTTTTAACAACACTTCTTTCCCTCCTTGTTTCATTCCCACTGCCCCTGTCACGAGTACCGTTTCAACTCCCTCGTAAGTATTCACGTTGAACTCCGTTCCATACACCTTGACGGACACATCTTCTACTTGTACAATAAAAGGAATCTCCTCATTCTTTGCCACATCGAAATAAGCCTCGCCTTTCAAATAAACCACTCGTTGTTTTCCATTAAACCGCACCGGATAAAGAAGTTCTGTCTCGGCATTCAACCATACCCGTGTACCATCGGACAAGGTCAAATTAAATTCTCCCCCTCTCGGAACCAACAAACGGTTCATCATCTTCCCCAAATCTTTTTCCGTACCCTCTTTCTCTTGTGTAGACTGGTAAGAAACACTACCAGCCTCGCTCACTCGTACCGAAGTTCCGTCTTGTTCTTCCAACTGCCGGGCTATCTCTCCCATCTCGACCTTCTCCCCTGAAGACAACACCAAAACCGCCTGAGGCTTTCCCGGTTGGATGGTTTGCTCCAGTGCCACTTGCACCGGCTGCTCTCCCGTGTGCCACAAAAGAGCTCCACCCACACTCAGTGCCAATACCAGCACAGCCGCCACGCTGTACCAAATCCGCATACCCAAACGCTTCTTCAACTTCCGCCGGAAAGAATTGAAATCCGGTTGTACCTCCCGGGCATATACCCCCCATCGCAATTCCAAATGCACTCGTTGGAACTCCCGGAAATACGCTCTATTGTGCTCATTCTCTTCTAACCACACCTCGACCTCCTTGCGTCCAGTGTCATCCGCTTCGTCAAGAAGGTACAAGAGTAATTTATTATCGATTTCGTTTTGACCCATCATAGTCTTGAATTTTCTTACAACTATAATACAGTTCAAAAGCAAAAATCATTGACTCGAAAGTAAACTTTTTTCAAGAAAAAATAAATACACGGCAATTTCATCCTTATTTTCAGCTTGTTGCCGCAATGTTTTTAACGCTTTTACCAGAAGAGAATTAACAGTGGCGACCGAAATACCCAATTCTTCGGCAACTTCCTTGTATTTCATGCCTTTTAAATACACGCACCGAATAATTTCCTGCGTGCGGGGAGGTAATTTCTCGATCTCTGCCTCTATCCGCCTAAATACCTCATCCTCAAAACTATCATATTCTTCCCACGGACTCTCGTAACGAGCCACGTCACAAGCTCGTGCCAATGGATCAATTTTATCCAACTGATTCAAGGACAAATTCCGTACGGAAGTAAACAAGTAAGATTTCAAAGTATCAGGCAACAAATTATCCGCAAGCGACTTCTCCCACAACTTCACGAAAAAATCTTGCACCACATCCTCCGCACGCTGCGTATCATGTAAAAAAGTAGCCCCCCAAACCACCAACGGCTTGTAGTATTCCTTGAAGAGAAGTTCCATCCCGCCTATCTTCCGCACCTTCAACAATGCGCAAATCTCTTGGTCTATCGCTCGCATATCTATTTCTTGCACTTGGAATTACAAATATAGAGGATTTTTACTCTCTATCGTCGCCTAATGTCGCAAAAGTTGCTGAATAAATACTTGTAACAATCCGGGTTCCAATAATATCGGGAAAACAAACCCGTATACAGCCCCGTAAAAGTGAGCGTTATGATTGATGTTATCCCCTCCTCGTTTCGCCATATACTGGCAATACCATAAATAAACGAAACCGAACACGATGCCAGGAATAGGAATTGCCGCAAATAAATAAATTTTATCCCAAGGATTCAAAAATATAGCGGTAAACAACACGGCGGACACGGCTCCCGAAGCCCCGATAGAAGTGTAATAACGATTATCCCGGTATTTCCACAAGTCATAGAGCGAAGCCGCTATCATTCCCCCGAAATAGAGAAGTATAAAACTGCCCCCGCTAAATCCCATGTACGAGAAAGCCTTTTCCACGTATTGCCCGAAAGAAAGAAACGTGAACATATTCACGAACAAATGCACCCAATCCGCATGCACAAAACCGTGAGAAATAATACGGTACCACTCGTTAGCGTGTACCATCCGATAAGGCGAATAAGACAACTTGTTAAACAACGAACCGTTGTTAAAACAAGCTATCGATACCACCACCGTGGCTATAAGTATAGCATAAGTTATCATATCCAATATTTAAAATTAAATCACATCCTATTCACGAGATCACTTTTACGATCCGATTCTCCTGCAAAAACAGTCCGGTCGGCATACGTCTTATCGTCCCCGTGAATATATAAAAGTGTTCCTCCCTTTATCGTATCTATAATTTGTTTGCTCACTGCCAGAGGCAATGCCGGACATCCCAAGCTACGCCCCAAACGCCCGCATGACCGGATCGTGGAAGGGTCGGCATAAGCAGCCCCATGCATCACGATCGCTCTTTCCTTTGCCTTATCATTTATGCCTTTCTCCAACCCGTCAAGCACCAGCGAGTACCCGTTCTTTCCGTAATACGTGTTCTCCGTCCGGTAAAACCCAAGCGAGCTCTTGTAAGAACCCTCTCGGTTGGAAAATGAAGTAGCGTACTTGCCCCCGCTATTACGCCCGTGCGATACGTAAGACACATACATCAGCTTCTTCAGTGTCAAATTAATCACGTACAAACGTTTTTCGGTTGAAGGTTTCGAGAAATCTATCAGCGTAAGAATATCTTTTGCCAAAGAATCCGTTTGATTGAATCCGGCAACAGCCCGTTCAAAAACGACGTAATCCACGATCCCCTCCAACCCAATTTCATGATAAAGAGTCCGGCTATTCATAGGCACGTGCTTCTCTGACGCAACACCGGACAGTGTCCCCCCACAAATAAAACCGATAACAAGAAGCATGAACAATGCACGCATAAAAAACATCATTTACATCAATCAAACACGATTACCAAAGTATTTTCCACCTCCGCCCAATCATACATGAACTTGGCATGCGACGTGGCATTTCTCACGCACATATGTGACCGAGGCGTTGTCCCGAGCGTCCAACTGAACTCCACCAGCTCGTGGTGCGGATAGTTCACCGGAACACCATGTAAATAAGCTCCTCCAGTAAAACGGATAGCGTATGGTGCAAATCCACCTTTTTCATCCGATCCGTCCTTCAAGAATAACATTTCCGTCAATTTCCGTTGAATGAAATAAATCCCCGGAGGTGTCGGTTGCTGATAAGGCGGTCTGTTAGCTCCCGTTGTAATTGGGTTCATACTTCTCACCAACCACGTGTCTCCATCTTGTTCCAAAGTTGCAATATTCTGGTTCGTTCGGTCAACAAATATAACTTTTTTAATTGAAAGAGGTCCTATCAGCTTCATGTATTTTTTAGGCACGTGCCACACGCCCCCGAAAGTAGCCGGGATAATCTGGAAATAATCGGCGCTATCACTGATCACGGAAACGTATGCCCCATCCTGCCCGTAACGGAACGGCATCTTCACGTCATCCAAGCGATACAAGGGTATTCCTTGATAACGGTTCACCCCGAAAGTATCTCGGATCTGCCCATATTTATCGGTTACATACTTTTCCGTCAAGGGAGCCTCCCCATTCCTGTTTTTATAATTCATCAACACCCCGTACCCGTCATTTCGTTCTTGAAAAGCCTCAAGGGAATCCAAAAATACCGTAATCTTATCCCATTGGAAACGTCGTTTCTGTTTCCCGTACTTGTACGTATCCGCCAAGGTATGTTGGTCATACAACAACTTCTTCTTTATCCCCTCGGCATTCCCTTCTACCCCCAACCACGTAAAAAGTAGAACCAAACCGTAACGTATCATCCAAGTCATATTCTTTCAACATTAACATTCAAATGATAATACGTCAAAAAATACGTTTTGTTTTACGAGCGGCTAACCCTATTATGAACCCGAAACGTGAAAAAAGCAGGTAAACTGATGCATTTCCTCTACATAGTCATATTCTATCTTCCAACCATGGAATTTGCATATCTGGTACACGATAGATAATCCCAACCCATTTCCTTTTCTCTCTTCCGTGTTCCGGTTAAATCGTTGGAATATTTTCTGCCTGTCAAGTTCCATCTTCTTGCCCGTATTCCGGATTAAAAGATAATCTTTCGTGCCCGTTATCCATACATCGCCATCTCGATAATTATGGCGGATAGCATTCACCAGCAGGTTGGTGACTAAACTTTCCAGTAATGTTTTATTTGCGATGAATAACATCCCCGCCTCAAGGGTAAGCGAGATCGTTATCTTATTGCTTTCCGCTAAAAATCCGACACCATCGATCAAAGCTTTCAACATCCCGGTAAAATCAATTTCTTCCATTTCCCGGAATTGCGAATTATCAATTTTAGCCAGCAATAAAAGATTCTTATTTAACCGGGTCAGCCGGAAAGAAACCGAATACAATGATTGAATAATATTCATCTGGTTCTCTGTTATATCCGGTTGTTGTAAAAGCATATCCAACTGGGATTGAAAAACAGCCAACGGGGTTTGTAGCTCGTGCGAGGCATTTTCTATAAACTGCTTTTGCCGCGTGTACACTTGCACGTTGTTAGCGATCAAATTGGCAAGTAGCCGATTCAGTCTCGTGAACTCGGCTATATCATTCTTTTTGAACACGGGAACATTCCCTTCATCCAAATGAAATGATTCTATTTTTTGAAGTGAATCGTAAAACGGACGCCACAACCTTTTAGAAACAAACTTCTGAAAGATTGTGAAGGAAATTAACAACAAGAAAAAGAATAGACTATATATCGAGACAAGAGTCCTTGTCAAATCCTTCGGTTCAATCATCGGGATACGGGATACAAGCAGGTAGGGCTCTCCTTCCAGTTCTATTTTCCGGTACAATACACGATAATCCACATCATGCCCTTCCGCCTTGTTGTAAAAAGGAACTTGCACACACTTATCCAAGGGGCAGTTTGCCGAATAAAGAATAATTTGCAAGTCTTCATTATACTGATTCCACAACTCGATTCCATCCGGAAAAAAAGACAATAATCTGTCCTCAATAAACTCATCACTCCTGAACAAGATCAATTCATCCAGATCTTTCATGTAAAAAAACTCCATGACATAATAAAACAAAGGAGCCGAGCATCCCAATACGATCGTAGCGTAAACAAAAAACTGTACCAAGCTTTTGTTTAAAAGTTTTTTCATTCTACCCATTGATACCCTGTTCCATACATTGTACGTATACAATTCAAGCAACCTGCATCACCCAATTTAGACTTCAGGTTTTTAATATGCGCATAAACAAAATTGTGATTATCGAACATATCCGCCATATCCCCAGACAAATGTTCGGCAATGGCATTCTTGGATACTACCCGATTGCAGTTGCCAATTAAAAATAAAAGAAGATCATATTCGGATTTGGTGAGAACAATGATTGTATCTCTCACCTTTACCGCTTTTGACAAAAGATCGATCTCCACCTCATTTGATTTCAATATATTGTTGCTGGAAAAACTCTGTCTTCGCAACAAGGCGTAAACACGGATACTAAGTTCTGACAGAGAAAAAGGTTTCGCGAGATAATCATCCGCCCCCTCTTTCAGCCCTTTTATTTTATCATCCAGAGAATCACGTGCAGAAATAATAATGACTCCACTCCTAATATCTTTTCGCTTTATTTCATCCAAAAGCTTCATGCCATCTCCATCCGGAAGATTCAAGTCAAGCAATATGCAATCATACTGGTATAACATGAGCTTTTCTGTCGCGTCATTATAATTAAATACCTGTTCGCAGAGATAGTTATCCGCTTCCAAGTATTTCTTTATATTTCCGGACAATTCACGTTCATCCTCGATAACTAGTATTTTCATTACCCGCGTATAATATCATTTACCAATCAATAAAACAATTGAACCACTCGCAATAAGTCCCACTCCAAGCAAAACTTTCCAGCTAAAAGGTTCTTTCAAAATAATAAAAGAAAGAATAACGGTAAATACCACGCTCAATTTATCGATAGGAACCACTTTCGAGGCTTCTCCCAACTGCAATGCCTTAAAATAAAACAACCATGACAAACCTGTCGCAACTCCCGATAACACAAGAAACAACCAATTTCCCCGGGTCAGTTCCTTTATGCCATTTATCTGGTTACCGGCAAAAACGATTCCCCATGTAATCAACAATATAACACATGTACGTATGGCTGTAGCCAAATCGGAATTTATATTTTTCACCCCGATTTTCGCGAATATTGCGGTCAGAGCGGCAAAAAGAGCGGATAATAAAGCGTAATATTTCCACATGATTCTGAATTTAGAAAACTTGTTTTTAAACACCTGTACTCTTCAGGATTATATCTCAAATATATAAACAAATATCACAAATGATTCTGTATAAAATTTGAATTCCCGCCAAAACAAGATATTTTATCCATATTCAAAATTTCTGCAAAATCTGCCTGTAGTTTTCCTGAAAAAAATGCTTGAACGATTATTACCTGTTGAAAAAGATCTCTTTTTTCTCATAAATGGAACACATAACACTTATTCCAACGCTATCATGTGGCTATATTCCGGTATGCCCGTGTGGCTACCTTTGATTGTCTTTTCCCTTTTCATGTTAGTTTACAAGACAAATTGGAAAATCTGGCTACCGATCATCTTAGGTTCACTATTAATCCCACGATCATGAAGACATACTTTTTCCTCTTTATCCTTATTTTGTCTTTCACCGAAATGAAAGCACAAGAAGACTCCATTCACATGGAAAAGAATTCAAACCCAGTTTCCAAACAGGAAAAGAAGCGAACGAAAGAATTGAAATCATTCGATAGTTTCCCGATAACGAATAAAAATTATCTGAAAGGGAAACCGACTTTCGATACATTCAACTACCCTTCTTTTCAGACATCATCCCCCAAGCAATTCAAATTCCCCTACAAACGGTTATTCATTCCGGCTGCACTTATCTCTTACGGATTCATTGCCCGTGAGAATAAAGCATTATTGAAATTGGATCATAGCACAACGAATGAAATTAAAGAACATACGAACAGAACTTTTTCGATCGATGATTACTTACAATTCACCCCCGCGGCTGCAGTGTATAGTCTGAATATATGTGGCGTAAAATCCAAGCACAATTTTCGAGACAGAGCGTTTGTCATGTTCGTGTCTTATGCGTTCATGGATATTAGCGTAAGCAAAATGAAAAAAGCCACAAAACGTTTAAGACCAGATGGAGGCTCCTATTCCTCTTTTCCTTCCGGGCATACGGCAACCGCATTTACCGGAGCCCATATATTATTCCGGGAATATAAAGATGAATCTATCTGGATCGGCATAGCAGGCTATACCGCCGCAGCCACAACGGGCATCATGCGTGTTATCAACAAGAAACATTGGGTAAGCGATGTGGTCACGGGTGCCGGCATGGGTATACTAAGTGCAGAAGTTGGCTATATGCTTTTACCCGTTTTTCACAGTGTATTCGGGATTGATTTGAATAAAAATAAGTCCAAGTATGTCATGACTCCCTCTATTGGTTCCAAGTATGCCAGACTCAGTTTCACCTACAATTTTTAATGACAAAACAAATGCCGCCTTCTCCTTAAACAGGAGAAGGCGGCGCATATCATATTAACTAAATATCCTAACTTATGCCGGAATCAATCCAGTGATCAAAATCAATACCAACAATCCCAAGATAGCGTACAACTCTGGGAACACGGCTAATACCATGGTCGTTCCGAACACGTTGTAACCGCTACCGATAGCCACGATACCGTTAGCACATACCTGAGCCTGACGAATTGCAGAGAAAAACGCTACCAAACCAAGACCTAACCCTGCCCCGAAGATAGCAGAAGCGGGTCCCCAACCCATATCCACATTCGTCAAGAAGCTACTCAACAGGAAGTATCCCACGAAACCGTACAACCCCTGTGAAGAAGGCAACGCAGACAAACCGATATATTGACCAGAAGCAGTCGGATTTTTCTTCAATGCACCCACGGCAGCATTACCGCAAATAGTAACTCCATAAGCACTACCAATACCTGATAACGCAACCATAAACGCAACACCTAAATAAGCTAATAAAATTGGTTCCATAATTCTAATCTATTTAATTTGTTATTTTTATTGTCTTTATTTTTTAATCATTTACTTTTTTCCTGAACGGCTCGTATTGCTTACCGCCCCCTTCAAATCCGGCATTCTTGTAGAATTCCACGAAAGTCAAACGCATCGGGTGTACGAACGAACTGATCATACACAAACCGAAGTTAATCGAATGACCGATAATCAAGATCAAGAACACAGCGATAAACTTCACCACGAAAGGCAACCCGTCCGTGAGTTGGAAAGCCAGCGTATTGAATACTCCTCCCAAAATACTACCCGTCAACCCGATAGCGAACAAACGGATATATGAAAGCGTATCCCCCAGCAATCCGGTAGCCATGTTGTAAGTACCCCACAACCCGGAACCGAAATTCGTGAAAATTCCTTTTCCCGGAGAATTGTAGAAGTAGATCGTGAGCGCACAGAGTCCAAGAAGCACGTAAAGCACGTATTTCAAGACCTCCGGGATCGCCACCTGCAACATCGGCAAACCGATCAATACTCCCAACAAAATAATCGCACCGACCCAACCTAGAGTCGAAACCGCATATTTAAAACCGAACTGTTTCGTGATCCTCGCCGCACTCAAGCACATACCGTAAAGGATTTGAATAATACCCACGGCTACGGCAATAATCATCATCGGATTATAACCACCCAAGTATTTTCCATAATTCGCTTCCGTCAGGAACAATGACTTCACGCCTGCCAACCAAGACCATTCCACGCTATCCAAAGCGATACCGAAGAATGAACCTGTCAGCAACCCGACTACCACGGTCATGATACCCAAGTATTGCCCCAGCACGAGATATCCTTTTATCGAGGGAGAAGCCTTCCGCTCGAGAATAAAACAAACCAGCCAGATAATCAATCCATACCCGCCGTCACCCATACACATTCCGAAGAACAACATAAAGAAGGGTGCTAGGAAAGGCGTCAAATCCAACTCCTTGTACTGCGGCAAGGCAAACATCTTCGTCACCGGCTCAAACAACCTCGAATAAGCGTTATTCTTCAATTGCACGGGCACATCATCCTCAGGTGTCGGTCTCGTAAACTCGAAGTACACATCCCTCGTTTCGAGGAAGCTTCTCATCTCAGCTTCCCGTTCCATGGGAATCCATCCCTCGAGCGCAATAACCTTTTCGTCCACGAATGCCTGTACGGCATCTTCCACTTTCAGTTTATCCGCCACCTCCGTAATACGCAAACGATAAGTCTTCAACCGATCTATCGCATCTTGAGAAATCGCATCCAACTCTTCGCCGATTTTCACTAATTCCTCCCGCAAACCCTTGATTTGTTTTTTCAACTCGTCCAGTGTAGCCAGGGGAAATACATAAGGATCAGCCTCTAATTCCAGCTTCATTCCCGCGGGAGTAACCGTGACAAAATACTTCTGCCCCATCATTTCACTAATAATAATGGCATCATACATTGCCTCCCATTCCTCCTGGTACTTTTGTTCCGGCACCGAAAAGAAATGGAATTCCCATCCCGCGGCTTCCAGCTTTTGGATTGTTTCCCGGGAGAACTGACCCCACGGGCGATAAGCGGCATAATCTTTCTCCAAACCGACCAATTGTTGCTCGATCTGTTCTTGTCTGCTATATAAACTTTCCAGGTAATCCAGCAAATGCTCGTCGTCCGCTTTCACTTTTTCTATCCGCTCCACGTCATTCCGACTCTGCATATGCGTGATCATCTCCCCGGCACGTTTGATTAACATCAACTTAGCCTGCAGATCCGTATCCTCTGCCGATCGTTCCGTATTCTCATGAATATGAACCATTCCCTTTTCCCGGAGTTCTCCGAGAAACGTTTGATATTCCTTGTAAAATATCAACAGGGATAATTTCATCATTGGTACTATCATTGGCTATTCCTCCATCAATTTACGGTTTTTCACGATCTTCTGCGACGACTTGGACAGATTTTCCTCGTCCTCCAGGAAACGCTTAATCTTACGAATAGCCTCCTGGTAACCCGGTATCTGCACCTTCTCGTACAAGTTCACCTTCTGCGTGGTCTTTTTTCTCGCTTTATCGAGCAACTCCATTTTTCTAGCGAAAAACTCTCTCTCCAAAGCGATACTCACCACTTTCTTGATGTACTCCACTCCGTCAAGGAGCCATCCCGGTTGGTTGAACAAGCTGAAATCCTTCACCTCGTAGTCCACCCCATCCAGAACGGGCGTCTTCACCCCGGCGATCTTCTTCACCGACATCCTCACATCCTTCACGACAAGTATATCTTCCTTGTACTCGTCGTAAAGTTGCAGCATATCGTTCAGCGAATTCAGCGTTTCCTCCAACTTCACACTAAACTCATCCGCCACCTGTTTCGCTTTCTTCACCTCCGACCGCAAAGCCGACTCCTTGTTTTTGATGGTAGGCAATGCCCGTACTCGCATCTTCAATTGCTTATCCAGCCCCTGAAGCGAAGTTTTATTATATTGAAACCTTATCACCTTACCAATTTTTAATTTATTCTGTGATTTGCGATTTAGTGATTCTGTGATTCACGCTCTTTGTTAAGACTTATACTTTTAGTCCTAATTGAAGCAACAATCATAGCCACTAATTCATTTATCTCTTTCTTGAGCACACTCAACTCATCTGCCTTCAACAATTCAGATTCCTCGATAATCTCAAGCCAGTAAGCCGTTTCATCTGCTTCCTCTTCCACTATTCTCATTTTATTGATAAAATCCTTGTCCGATTTAGCACGACAAACAGCTCTATAATTAGCACCGACAGACAAAGCTGAACGCAAAATCTGATCTTTCACAACCCAAGCCAACCGTGTTTCCGGAAACTTCTCTGTCATCCGAATAACCGCCAGTCCAAATTGTTTTGTTCTACGTTTAAACTCTATCTGGTTCATAACATTACATTCTACTAATCAAATAATCACTTAATCGGCAATCACTTAATCACTAAATTTTCCAAACTCTTCCACGATTTCCTGCTTGATACCCAATTCCGCTTTATTAAAGTATTTGCGGAACAGCTCCCACGCAGTATCCAACATTTGTTCGACACTGATGTTTACGTCGATAGCAAGCAAGCTGTTGGAATACTCTTTCGCAAAATCCAGGGTACGGCGATCGTAATCCGTCAAGTCGAAACCGTTTTCCATCTTCGTGCGGGCATTAGCTGCATCGGCGTACAGACGGATAGCGGCATTCATCACTTGCGGGTGATCCTTCCGGGTTTTCTTACCGATCACGAGCTGCTTCAAACGAGACAGGCTTCGGAACGGGTCTACGATAACCTTACCAATTTCCGTATCTTTACGCAAGAACAACTGTCCTTCGGTAATATACCCCGTGTTATCCGGGATTGCGTGAGTAATATCACCTCCGGACAACGTGGTCACAGCGATAATCGTGATAGAACCTCCGGCAGGGAATTGCACCGCTTTCTCGTAAATCTTCGCCAAATCCGAGTACAAAGAACCCGGCATGGAATCCTTCGACGGGATCTGGTCCATACGGTTGGACACTATACTCAAAGCATCGGCATACAACGTCATATCTGTCAGCAACACCAGTACCTTCTCGTTCTTCTCCACCGCAAAATACTCGGCTGCCGTCAACGCCATATCCGGAACCAACAAACGTTCCACGGGAGGAGCCTCCGTCGTGTTCACGAAGCTGACAATACGGTCGAGCACCCCGGCATTATCGAACAGATTCTTGAAATACAGGTAGTCGTCGTTCGTCAAACCCATACCTCCCAAAATAATACGATCCGTTTGCGCTCTCAACGCCACGTTCGCCATAACCTGGTTATATGGTTGGTCGGGATCGGCAAAGAACGGAATCTTTTGCCCGGACACCAACGTGTTGTTCAAGTCGATACCGGCAATACCCGTTGCGATCAATTCAGACGGTTGTTTACGTCGAACCGGATTCACAGAAGGACCACCAATCTCTCTTTCTTCACCGTCAACTGCCGGTCCCCCGTCTATCGGCTCACCGAAAGCGTTAAAGAAACGCCCGCACAAATCATCACCCACCCTCAAGGTCGGAGCCTTACCCAAGAATGTCACTTCTGCATTCGTCGGGATACCCTCTGTTCCGGAAAACACCTGAAGGGTTATATCATTACCCCAAATCTTCACGACCTGTGCCAACCGTCCGTCAACAATCGCCAGCTCGTCATTCCCGACGCCCTGAGCATTCAACGTACACGTTGCCTTCGTGATCTGGGTAATCTTTGTATAAACTTTTTGAAAAGCAGTCGTCATACCTATTTTAGATTTTTGATTTCAGATTTTTGATTTAATATTCTTGTCAAAGCAACGAATCATAAATCGTAAATCATAAATCATAAATTTATTACTTTTTTCTCTCGTTAATAATCTCGTTCACCTCTGCTTCGTATTTCTTGAAAGCATCAGATTGGAATTCGGAATAGTTCATCTGCTTGAATCCATTGATGATCCGTTTAAAGTAAGGATTTACTTCCTCGAACGTGTCAAAATTGAATTCGGAACGAACTACACCCAACACCATTTCCAACATATACTTCTGGCGCTCCATCGAGGTAGAACCATCAATATTGTCAAAAGCATCCTGTTGCAAGATCACGAAGTCGATCAACTCCGACTTCCAGTATACCACGTGATATTCCAATGGAACACCGTCATCTCCTAAAATATCGATCTGCTCGGCAGTTTCCCGTCCTCGTACCAATATATTACGAGCCTCGTTCACACCGTCAATCCACGTGTCGGAAATATTCTTCTTGGCAAACTCCACGAATTCCGGGTATTCCAGATACTTGGAATAAGACTCCAACGTGTCGATAGCCGGATAGCGTTTCGCATCGGCACGAGCCTGTGACAAAGCGTAAAAACAACGAGCTACCTTTTTCGTGGACTCCGTCACCGGTTCCTTCAAGTTACCTCCGGCAGGCGATACCGTTCCGATAAAGGTCACGGAACCCGTCTTACCGTTATTCAGGTACACCATCCCGGCACGAGCGTAGAAGTTAGAAATAATTGCAGACAAGTCCATCGGGAAAGCATCCTGCCCCGGCAACTCCTCCATACGGTTCGACATCTCGCGCAACGCCTGAGCCCAACGGGAAGTAGAGTCGGCAAGCAACAATACCTTCATACCCATGGAACGATAGTATTCCCCGATCGTCATTGCAGTGTAAACAGAAGCCTCACGGGCGGCAACAGGCATATTCGAGGTATTAGCGATGATTGTCGTTCTCTCGTACAGCTTGCGACCGGAACGAGGGTCTTCCAACTCGGGGAACTCGGTAAAGATTTCCACCACCTCGTTCGCACGCTCACCACAGGCAGCCATAATAATAATATCGGCATCGGCAAAACGCGACAAAGCGTGCTGCAACACCGTCTTTCCCGTTCCGAACGGTCCCGGGATAAATCCGGTACCCCCCTCGAGGATCGGGTTCATCGTGTCAATAACACGCACTCCTGTTTCCATCTGACGAGACGGACGCGGTTTATCCACGTAATTACGGATAGCCACTTTCACCGGCCACTTCTGCGTCATAGTCACGGGCACGTCCTTCCCTGCCTCATCTTTCAATACAGCAATCGTGTCCATAATCGTGTATTCCCCGGCTCCCACGATAGAAGCCACGGTATACTCGCCTTTTAATTTAAAAGGCACCATTATTTTGTGGTCCAACCAGTTTTCCTTCACGTTACCCAACCAATCGGCAGCCTTCACCTTGTCGCCGACCTTTGCCAACGGAGTAAAACTCCATTTTTTATCATTTTCCAGCGGGTTCGTGTACTCTCCACGTTTTAGGAACACCCCGGTCATCTTATCCAAATCGTTCTGAAGACCATCAAAATTCTTTGACAACAAGCCCGGACCCAACGTTACCTCCAACATATGATCCTCGAACTCCACCAAAGAACCGGGCTTCAATCCCCGGGTACTTTCAAAAACCTGCACATAAGCAATGTCCCCAACCACCTTGATGACCTCCGCCATCAATCGTTCGGCACCGAGCTGGATAAAACAGATCTCGTTCTGAGATACCGGTCCCTCGATACGCACAAGTACAAGGTTGGAAATAATACTATGAACTTTTCCTTGTGTTTTACTCATATTTCAATTTGTAAATTATTCTGATTCTTAAATCTCTTAATCGAAAATCCCTTAATCTCCCAATTTATTTAAATTCTTCCGCAAACTCGAAACTCCGCCTAAACTTATCGACGACTTCCATGAATACTTTTCGTCCCGATTCGGAGTTCATCTTACTCCACCTCTCGACGATCATCAGCTCAAGCATAAAACTCAACACCTTTTCCATGGAAAAATACTCGTAAACGACAGCCTCCTCGATGTAATCCCAAAGGAACAAATCCATTCCCCGTTCCCGTTCCACTAGATTCGGGTTATTCATCAACGAAAACACTTTCTCCGCATAAGGGTACTCCATCCCCAAACCGAAATCTTTCGAGTTTGAAGTCCGCAAAGCCTTAGAAAAAGCGTTATCGCCAATAATCTCCGGGGCTATTTCCTTACCATACTTCCGACAAGTCAATGCATTCGTCAGATTCTTGATATTCATCGAGAATTCCGCATATTTCCTGACAAACTTGTTTCCACAACTCATCAGGTAATCGTAATACATCCAACTCAACACGTTCTCGGGCGAAACCTCGTATTTGAGGTGTTCTCCTTTGAAATCCGCGATAAATTGATTCAGGTAAGCAGATAAAGAATTTTTCGGTTCGGCGATTTCGTCTTCCAGTTGTTGTAACGGGTATACTGTTTCAAGAGCGGTATCGGGTTCCATTTTATTCAGTAATCGAAGGACTTGCTTATTATCGGCAGGAAGGAAAAAAAGATTCATCAGCTTCATGTCCTCCTTCTTCAAAGCCCCTTGCGCCAACTCCCGGAATCCGTTCACGGACAACGATAATTTCCGATCGTCCAGAAAGACCTCCGGTAAACCCGCAATCAAACAGTAATAGTTATTCTTAAATACCATATTATTCATTCTGTGATTTTATGATTCAACGATTCCATGATTCTGTGATATATAACAATCGCCTAATCCGAAATCATTCAATCACTCAATCATTAAATAATAGTTTCTTTGTAAAGCCCTTGATGTACTGGTTAAAGAAAGCCTCGAACAATTTCTCCGAAAATGCTATCTGGAACCCTCCGTCTTTCGGTTGAATCACGAATCCTTCTTCCAGATTACCCACGTTCACCGCGAGTCCTTTATCCAGCAAATCTTTGTATTTTGCCGTCACGAATGATTCGAACTTATTTTTCTCGTCAGCAGAAAGAAGTATTTCCATATCCAGGTTTCCCCCGGCAACATCCCATTTCTTGACGATCGTCATCAACAGTTCCTGGATGAAAGCCTTCTCCTCGAATCCGACCTTGGCAATCTCTCCGGCAACATTCCCGGCAACGAGATTGGCGATCGCTTGCTTCAATGCCGTGATTGCCTGGCGGGCACTCAACGTCATCTCGGACTCGGCCTTCTTCTTCAGGTTAGCGACATCTGCCTCC
This sequence comes from Butyricimonas synergistica DSM 23225, assembly GCF_000379665.1. Taxonomy (GTDB): domain Bacteria; phylum Bacteroidota; class Bacteroidia; order Bacteroidales; family Marinifilaceae; genus Butyricimonas; species Butyricimonas synergistica. The sequence continues at coordinate 167,390 of NZ_KB903372.1, forward strand.
GCATCGGCATTCATCTGATCAGCCTTCGCCTTCGCCTCGGCAACGATCTTTTCGGCCTCTTGCTTCGCTTGGTTGATGATATTCTCTGCCTCTTGGCGAGCTTTATCAACCCCCTCATCATAAAGCTTCTTGGTCAAAATATCTAATTTATTCTCCATAGTAAAAAAACGTATTATATATATTAATTTATTCTTCTTTCATCCAGATAATTAGAATTCAATAAATGTGCCAGTGTTCCAGAAAAACGGCGTCAAGATATTAAAAAACCTTCACAAAAACAAATATTTTCTCATATTCCAACGGTCTGCAAAAAGTACACGTAAGGAATTTAGTATAACGAAAAGCCGCACCATTTAGATGCGGCTCTTCCCTTGTTTAACTTTTCATTATTCCCCTCGTCGACGCTTATCTCATCGATGTTTGCACCATGCCACCCAAACCGGACCGATTACACCTTCGGGGTCGGATTATTCTATATCACCACCTCCCGATAAAACAATACCCGGAATAAATACTCGTTCAACCCAACAAATTATTACTACCTTTGACAAGAATTTCAACAAGTATAAAGATGCTAGACCACAAACTTACCATATTCTACCACGCCGCAAAGAACCTAAATACCACGAAAGCGGCGGAAATATTACGGATTTCCCAACCCGCCGTGTCCAAGAGCATCAAAGAACTGGAACGGGAAATGGGGCTAACCCTCTTCGAGCGGGAAAAAGGAAGACTGGCACTCTCCCCTGCCGGAAAATACCTGCTGGAACAAAGCGAAGACCTTATCGAGCGGGAGCGTGCAATTACGTTCAACCTGCAACACATGAAAGAAGAGTTTTCCGGTACCCTCCACATCGGGGCGAGTACCACACTCTCACAATACATTCTACCCGAACTTTTAGCACAATTCCGGGAACGTTATCCCCAGATAAAGATCAACTTGATTAGCGGTAATACAGCCCAGATAGAGCAGGAACTCCTGAACCGCAACATTCAACTCGCATTCATCGAGGGTACTCCTTCACAATCGGACATCCATTACATCCCCTTCCTGAAAGACGAGATTGTACTGGTCACCTCGTCTAAAAACACGACACATGACTCAATTACCAAAGAACAACTAAAAGAATTAAAATTCGTGGTTCGGGAGAAAGGTTCAGGAACCTACAACATCATCCAACGCCATCTCTCCAACGCCGGGATTTCTGTCAACGAACTAAACCAACAAATGGTGATCGGGAGTACGGAAGGCATCAAACAATACTTGAAATACTCGGATTGCTACGCTCTGGTTTCCATCTTCTCCATCCGGGATCAATTGGCTTGTGGAATACTCAAAATCGTCGACATGGACGACCTTGAGATCACCCGAACCCTTTACGCCATCCACAAACAAGGACAGATAGACTCTTATGCCGAATTACTGTTAAGATTCTGCGAGGCTCGCAAGAAAATGATTCAAAAGTAAATCAGACATATTGTTCTTTCTTTTCCGCCCTCGGGCAAAAAAGAAAGGCGAACAAACTACACACGAATATAATAATACCCGTGGTCACGAACATATTACCGATTCCGACCAACGGGGAAACAATACTCCCGAACAGAAACTGGAAGAAACCAAGTATTGCCGAGGCACAGCCCGAATTAGTCCTTTCCAAATCCAATGCGAGAGAAGTCGTTGGCGGCATAATCGTCCCGAAACAGAAAGCGAGCAAAACAAACATTCCCTCCACCACGAAAAAAGCCATCTCCATTATCAACGCTCCCGCGGTGAAGACGCTAAGTAACAAGAATAATTTAGTCATCCGTGACAAAACCTTCTGCTCATTTTTCAAGAAAGAAACCAGCACGCTCCCGATCACAATACAGAATGCATTTGCCCCGAAACATAAACTATAAAGCGCAGGGGACAGTTGATAATGTGTTTGAAAGATAAAAGGCGAAGCAGCGATATAAGCAAAGAACACCCCGAAAGCCAAAGATTGCGTAAGCACGTAGCGCATAAAACGCTGATTCTTTAAAATTGGAACAAAACCTTTCAAAGCAGAAAACGTGCTACCCTGAACACGTTTCTCCCTGGTATGTGATTCCCGAAAAGCAAAAGTCGTGAAAAACAAAATCATACCGAAGGCAAACAACACGGCAAAAATACCTCTCCAATCCGTCACGCTCATGAGTACTCCCCCCAGAATCGGCGCAGCGATAGGCGCAATGCCTTGTATCCCTGCAAGCAGGGAAAAGAACGTGGACAACTCCCGTCCCGTGTACAAATCCACGATAACGGAGCGGGCGATCACCACGCACCCCGCACCGAATATACCCTGCACGAGGCGAAAGAACAGAAAAAAATAAATCGTGGGAGAAAAAATACAAGCTACAGTCGCCAACGAAAACACCCCCAGCGAGAATGCCAACGGACGAACCCGCCCGTACTTATCACTGATCGGACCCAGGAACAATTGCCCAAGGGCAAGTCCCAGCATCCCAAATGTCAGGCTCAACTGCACCAGCGAAACCGATGTCCCGAAATATTCCTGTATCTGCGGGAATGCCGGCAAATACAAATCCGTCATAACAGGTCCGAAAGCTGTCAGCGAACCCGTGAAAAGTAGCAAGAAAAGTTTTGAATTTCTATTTTTTACCATAATCGTTAATTATTTCTTCATGTTATACAATATATCCATCTTTTTTCGAAGACAAAGATACCGAGATGTTCCCAACCAGTTATTTCCATTATCCGCTCGTCGTTGTCCATTTTGAGAACCAATCATTCGATAAATGATCTTTTTCCATTATTTTTGTACAAAAACAAGAATACATGGAGCCATTTTACATCACCACCCAAGAACCACTCGTAACCGGAACATCCAACTTGGATATGTTCCTCGACCGTCCATTCAGGCTGGACAACGGGTTGATCCTGTTCTGCCGGAACGGTTCGGCAGAAATTGAGATTGATTTAAAAAAACATAAGGTTAGCCCCAATGCAGAGGTTGTGATTCTCCCGGCTACAATACTGTCAATAAACCACTTGTCAAAAGATTTTCAAGTAACCTATATCGCGTTCTCTAAGGCATTAATGGACGAAGTCTCCTTTCGCCTGGAAGCCCCCTTTTTCGGTTTCCTGAAAGATCACCCCGTGTGTACCCACGACGACAGGATGAGAATAGAACTCGTGAATGAACTGATAAACATGATTACCCTCGTGTACCGGGACTCCCGAAATATGTTCCGCACCCCCATCCTCAAGAACCTGTTGCAATGCTTCTTTCTGAATATGTACGACAAGACACAAAGATTCTTCACCCGGCAACAAAAGAAAGGACATGATCGAAGTGAGGAACTTTTCCACGCATTCATTTCCCTCGTGCAAAAGCATTGCATACAACAAAAGGATGTATCTTTCTACGCCGACGAATTATGTATTTCACCCCGTTACCTGTCGGTTATCACACGGAAAGTCACGAACGAATCGGCAAAAGAGATTATTGACAAACATATCACACTGGAAATAAAGGTGTTGTTACAATCAACGGAAATGACTATCCAGGAAATTTCCAACCGACTGAATTTTCCCAACCAGTCTTACCTGGCACGCTATTTCAAAAGACACACGGGTAAAAGCCCGGTCGATTACCGGGATAAAAAAAGTAACGCTAACCCTATATCTTTAAGTAATACCCTCTGAATATTTCTTATTTCCAAAATTCATAGATTTAGAAGAATTTTGTACCGAACAAAATTTAAAATAGATCATGAACAAAATTCATCTGAACACAAACCAAAAAGAAGTACTCTTCATCGTTGCGATGTTTCTTGTACCTTTTCTTGATCCGGGCTTTGCCCTTTTATTAGGTTTAATATTATCTCTGACTATCGGTCACCCGTTCTTGGCTATCAATAGCCGGGTCACCCATATTCTTCTACAAATATCAGTTGTCGGCTTGGGATTCGGCATGAACGTGGGACAAGCCATCGAAGCCGGGAAAACCGGAATTCTGTTCACCATCGTTTCCATCGTGGTCACCATCGGACTGGGACTCTTCTTTACACGCAAACTGCGTGTCCCACGGGATACGGGGTTTCTCGTTTCCGGGGGTACAGCCATCTGCGGCGGAAGTGCTATTGCAGCTTTGGCACCAGTAATCGGGGCTAAAGACAAAGACATCACGGTTGCCATGGGAACCATCTTCATGTTAAACGCCGTAGCTCTATTCATATTCCCCCCCCTCGGGCGTTGGTTGGAAATGAACGACCATCAATTCGGATACTGGTGTGCCATTGCCATCCACGACACGAGTTCCGTGGTTGGAGCCGCCAAAACATACAGCAACGAAGCGTTGGTCATTGCTACCACGACCAAACTGATACGAGCTTTATGGATTATCCCGATATCGCTTATCGCCGCATTCTTTTACAACAAAGGAACAAACAAGAAATCAAAAATTTCGATACCTTATTTCATATTCCTGTACGTCATTGCCATGATCGTCGCAACCTATACCCCGCAATGGAACCATCTCTACACGGAGATCGTCAGCTTCGCCAAGGTAGGAATGTTGTTTACACTGTTCCTGATCGGCGCAGGACTTTCTAAAGATACAATCAAACAAGTCGGATTCAAACCAATCCTGCTCGGTATTGTCCTATGGATTTGTATCAGCACCTTGTCTGCCAGCGTGATCTTACTTCTCTGATTATTCTGTTCATTTTTTTCATTCATACATAAAGAGCCTGTCATAACAGGCTCTTTTTATTTCCTGCCACCCCGGGGCTACCATAGCTTTTCCATAAACTTTTTTCCGATCTTTTAAAATTATATAATACTCATAGTAATTAAATTTGTAAGCGATGTAGTGAGAATAATAAATTAAATATCTAACGTAATTTTTACAACAATGCGTGCAAATTATTTAAGTCTGTTACTCATCCTGCTCACGGGAGTTCTTCCCTTCAAAATGCAGGCATCAGAACCCGAAAAAAAGGTGATTCTGTACACTCCCTACACGAAAATAGCCGTGCCGCCGGGAGAATCTATTAATTACAGTATTGACGTCATCAACAACAGCGACGAAGTAAAAAACGCCGACATTACCATCAAGGGAATGCCCCGGGGATGGAAGTACGAGATCAAAGCCGGAACGTGGATCGTGAACCAGCTCTCCGTACTCCCGAAAGAAAAAAAGAACTTCTCCCTGAAGGTAGACATCCCGTTGAAAGTAAACAAAGGCACCTACCGATTCACCGTCGCGGCAGAGGGGTTGGGCGAACTTCCCTTATCGATAACCGTTTCAAAACAGGGTACTTACCAAACGGATTTCACGACGAACCAACCCAATATGCAAGGGAACTCGAAATCGACTTTCACGTTCAACGCCACGTTGAAAAACCAAACCGCCGACCAACAACTCTACGCTCTTATGGCTCAAGCCCCCCGGGGGTGGAATGCGGTCTTCAAAGCTAATTACAAGCAAGCAACTTCCGCGCAAGTGGAACCTAACGCAACCCAAAACATCACGATAGACATTACCCCTCCCGCCAACGTGGAGGCAGGAACATACAAAATTCCCGTTCGAGCTGTAACTAGCACTACATCAGCAGACCTGCAACTCGAAGTTGTCATCACAGGTACTTACCAGATGGAATTAACCACTCCCCGCGGCTTACTTAGTGCCGAAATCACGGCAGGCGATACGAAACGCCTCGACCTCGTGATCAAAAACACGGGATCGGCAGAACTAAAAGACATCCAACTTTCCGCTAACAAACCCGCAGATTGGGAAGTTACATTCGAACCCGTGAAAATAGATCGTCTGAAAGCCGGGGAAACAGCCAATGCCGTTGCCATCGTGAAGGCATCCAAGAAAGCCCTTCCGGGGGACTATGTAACTAAGATCTCTGCCAAGACCCCGGAGGTCAACTCATCGGCAGATTTTCGTATTGCAGTAAGAACACCTATGATCTGGGGATGGATGGGTGTATTGGTCATTCTGGTTGCACTAGGATGCGTGTACTTCCTATTCCGCAAATATGGAAGGAGGTAAATCATGCACGAGCCTATCATAGAACTCCATGATTTAACCAAACAATACGGGAAATTCTCCGCTGTAGACCGTATCAACCTTACCGTACGCAAAGGAGAGATCTTCGGCATACTAGGACCGAACGGTGCCGGGAAATCCACCACAATACTAATGATGCTCGGGTTGACAGATCCCACCTCGGGCGACGTAAAAGTATGCGGTATCGACTCCACCCGAAATCCCATACAAGTACGGGAGAAGGTAGGGTACTTGCCCGAAGACGTGGGCTTCTACGACGACATGACCGGTATCGAGAACTTGCTCTATACAGCACGCCTCAACCGGATCGACGAGAAAAAAGCTCAGGCAAAAGCACGGGAATTACTCGAACGGGTCGGGTTACCCTTGGACACGAAGAAAAAGGCGGGAAAATATTCCCGGGGAATGCGGCAGCGACTCGGTCTTGCCGATGTATTAATCAAAAACCCGGAAGTCATTATCCTTGATGAACCCACGTCCGGAATAGATCCCGCCGGGGTACAAGAGTTCATGGATCTCATCCGGCAACTGAGAGACGAAAACGGGCTAACCGTGCTTTTCTCCTCCCACCATCTGGATCAAGTACAGCAGATCTGCGACCGGGTTGGATTGTTCGGAGGGGGAAAATTACTGGCAGAAGTAAACATCGAAGAACTGCAAAGCGAAGAACACGGGCTCGAGAATATGTATAACCGTTATTTCGGAGGAGGAAAAAGCCATGAATAAAATTCAAAGTCCGTTTTGGGTGATCGTCCGTAAGGAAGTTGCCGACCACGTCAGAAGTTGGAGGTTCATCATCTTGATTGCCATCATTGCGCTAACCTGCATGGGTTCACTATACACGGCACTGACCAACATCGGGGCTGCAATAAAACCCAATGATCCAGACGGTTCGTTTCTTTTCTTGAAACTCTTTACCGCATCTGACGGGACGTTGCCCTCTTTCGTGATCTTCATCAGCTTTCTGGGTCCCTTGCTCGGGATTGGATTAGGTTTCGATGCCATCAACTCCGAGCAAAACAAAGGAACGCTGAGCCGGGTACTATCCCAACCCATACACAGGGATTACCTCATTAATGCCAAATTCGTGGGCGCCTTGATCGTCATCGGGGTTATGTTGCTAACGTTGGCACTGCTGGTCATGGGATTCGGGTTAATCGCCATCGGGATACCCCCAACAGCCGAAGAGTTCTCGCGTATTATCTGCTTTATCGGGGTAAGCATCGTTTACGTGGCATTCTGGTTAAATTTGTCGATATTCTTCTCGATCAAATTCAAACAGGCTGCCACCTCTGCACTAGCATGCATAGCAGTATGGTTGTTTTTCAGTGTATTCTACAACATGATTGTCAACCTGGTAGGGAAAGCCATCAGCCCCTCGGCAATGGCAAGCACGTACCAGATCATCAGTTACCAGAAATTCATGCTCAACCTGCTGCGTTTCGCTCCAAGTATGCTTTTCAACGAAGCTACCACCACGTTGCTGATGCCCTCGGTAAGAAGTCTTGGACCGCTAACCATGGAACAGGTGCACGGTGCCATCCCTAGCCCGCTGCCACTCGGGCAAAGCTTGATGGTAGTCTGGCCTCAACTCACGGGATTAATTGCTGCCACTGTAATCTGTTTCGCCCTATCTTATGCCTCATTTATGAGGAAAGAAATCAGATCCAGATAAGGAAACGAAAAGGCTAAAAGTTTCGTGATTGCCGATTTGATGATTTTGTGTTTAAAGAATCACCCTATTGGCAATCACTAAACTTTTACCTCTTATCTTTTAGTTTTTAACTTTAAGTTTTTATCTTCGCACGACAAAATGAAAAACGTATGGTGTACACAACATTTATAATCCTTGCCACCCCGGCAGCAGACACAGACATGAGCTTGTGGGGAATGGTTGTCAAAGGCGGCTGGCTAATGATCCCCATCTTTATACTCTCCATCATAGCCATTTACATCGCTTGCGAACGTTATTGGCTACTCCGCAAAACGGGTATAAATGATGCGACCTTCATGCAGAAAATTCGGGAATACATCCAAAACAACAACACCAAAGCCGTGCTCGCCGAATGTGAAGCAGAAGGAAGCCCGCTGGCAAAAACAATCGCCAAGGGAATCACCATGCAAGGAGAAATCCCGAGTGAAATCCGCCAGGCAATGGAAGACACCGCCAACTACGAGGTCGCCTTGTTGGAGAGAGGCCTGCCCACGTTAGCCACCTGTGCCGGAGTTGCCCCCATGATCGGTTTTCTCGGAACCGTGGTCGGCATGGTGCAAGCTTTCTATGATATGGCAATGGCAGGAAGTAACATTGACATCACTCTCCTGTCCAGAGGTATTTACACGGCAATGATCACTACCGTGGCAGGACTTATCGTTGGTATCATCGGACAGTTGGCTTATAACTTTCTAGTCGCAAGAATCGATAAAATCGTTCTCACCATCGAACACCACTCCTCCGAACTCATCGACCTTCTCCATCTAAAAAAATAACTTTAAATTTTCAACTTTTTTTGTCATGGCAATCAAACGCAAAAGTAAAATCAACCCGAATTTCAACATGTCGTCCATGACCGACATCGTATTCCTATTGTTGATCTTTTTCATGGTTTCATCCACCTTGATCAACCCGAACGCCTTAAGATTACTGTTACCGGAAAGCACGAACCAAACTTCCGACAGACCTATCGTGGTCGTGTCCATTGACAAAAACTACACGTTCTACTTGAACGAAAAGGTAATCCCTTTCTCGATGCTCGAGCGTCGGCTCGTGGAAGAATTAAAAGAACAAGACGATCCCTGCATTTCTCTCCAGGCTGATAAATCCGTGCCACTGGAGCAAATCGTGAAAGTAATGAATATCGCCAAAGACCATAAATACCGCCTGATCTTAGCCACAACCCCCGAATAGATTAGCTTACAGACCTATGTAAAAAATAAATTGGCGAAGCTGAAACCTATCGCCCACGTTGGCGTATACAACCTCACACAAGTGATCAAGAACTTGATACTCATCGCTTGTAATGATTATCTCGTTGTAGATAAAATATATTAGCAACAATTGTTAAACTAAAACTAACACAGTATGAAACGTTTACTTTTTTTATCATGCATCGGACTGTTTGCACAGTTTCTGGTCTCATGTTACCCGGGAGGCGCAGACACAGTGAAGGAGATGGATGTTGCCATAACCAATTATGACAAGAATGCAGACTTCTCCAAGTATACTACATTCTCACTTCCCGATACGATTGTCTACTTCGTGGCTCAAGGGGAAACACCGAACCACACTTATGACCCACAAATCTTACAACTGGTAAAAGACAATTTCACTCAACTGGGTTACACCTACATTGACCCGCAAAGCGAAAGTGATGTGCAGCCGAGTTTCATTGTCACCGTATCAGCTTTCTCTAACGTGAATTATTACTACGCCAACGACTACTGGTACAACTACTGGGGTTGGTATCCGGGATGGAACTGGGTTTGGGGACCGACCTGGGGACCGGGTTGGGGACCTTCTTACCCGTGGAATCCTGTTGCCGTATACTCTTACAGAAGCGGTTCTATCGTGATCGACATGATTGCGGCAGACCAAACGGCTCCGACAAGCTCAGAGAAAAAGATTCCGGTACTCTGGAGTGGAGTTGCTGACGGCTTGTTACAAGGCTCCGCGCAATCTATTCTTGACAGGATGGAATCAACCATCGACCAATGTTTCGTTCAATCACCTTACTTGAAAAAACAGGCACAATAGAGTAGATCACTAATTGTCAATTTAAAATTCAAACGATTATGAGAAAGTTATTAATAATATCACTTATACTATTCGGGTTAAGCCCATTAGTAAAAGGACAAATGCTGAACTTGAACTACCAGATGTCTGTTCCGGTTGGCAAAATGCACGATTTCGCAAGTAAAATGAGTTTCAGAGGCATGGATCTCGAATACCACCATTTCCTAGGAGAGAAATTCTCCGTCGGAGGTATGATCGGCTGGAACACCTTCTACAAAGACAAAGGAAAAATAAGTGGCAACTTTAGATTTAAAGGCAGCAATGACATTCACACCATCACCGGTTATCAATACCGCTACGTCAATACTGTGCCCATCATGGCAATCGGGCGTTACTGGTTCACGGATCAGAATAGCACGTTCAGACCTTATTTCGGACTAGGCGTCGGTACAAGCTGGACGGAAATGAAGTTAGACGTGGGACAATTCAGCTCCACCAACTCCAAATGGCAATTCGCCTTCGCTCCTGAAATAGGTACAATTATCCCAGTTAACGACCAGTTTGCATTCAACATCGGGGCTAAATACACCTACGGCACGAAAGCCGGGAAAGTAGAAGCCATGCAAAACTTCACGCTTAGCTTGGGTATCGTGTTTATGGGAAACTAAATAAACAAAAACAACTAGGTAATCAATAGGGACAGACTGTGCTCGCAAGGGCACAGTCTTTTCGTTATTGGTTCAGCCACTGCTTGAACTCCTGAATCCGCTCCGAACTCACGATAGCTTCAATCCCACTTGGCGGCAATGGCGACAAAATAATCTTAATCCTACTATTGGAATATTTCACCATTTCCTTGATAGCATCATAGCTGATAATAAACTTCCGGTTAATCTTGAAGAAACGAGCGGGGTTCAATTTCGACTCGATCCCGCTGATCGTTTGGTCGAGGATATAATTCTGCCCGTCCCGGGTAAAAAGCACCAAATACTTCCCGTCTGCCATAAAATAAGCCACATCCCCGATCGTCACGGACTTCATCTTGGTACCCACGGTCACGAGGAAACGCTCTTGGTACACGGTTAATGAAGCCGCTGGGAAAGGAACATTTGCAGCAGAAAGCGAGTCCAATTTACCCAATGCCTGCACTAACTCTTCCTTATCAAACGGTTTCAAAATATAATCTATCCCCTGGTACTTAAACGCCTTTAACGCGTACTCGTCATATGCCGTGATAAAAATTACCGGCACCGTGATCTCCACCTGCCCAAAAATATCAAAACTCTGCCCGTCCCCCAGATGAATATCCATAAAAATCACATCCACTTTATTCTTCCGCAACCACGCCACGCTCTCGCTCACCGAACCCAACTTCGCCAAAATAACAACATCCGGAGCCACCTCCCCCAACAACCTCTCCAACTCCGAAGCTGCAAGATACTCGTCTTCAATAATAACTGCATTCATAGGCTATTTTTATAAATACCCATCAGGGTACATCCCCGATTCCGTATCTACAAAAATATAGAAAATAGTTCACGAAAGCAAAAAAGCAAACGCAGAGGATTTTTCCTCTGCGCTTCCAACCACTAATAAACCTAAAACATACAACCTAATCTATCAAATTAGGATTATTTTCAATCGCCTCTTTTGGGAAAGGAATAGTATATTTGGGATCATCAGCATACAATGTTGCGGTAAACTCTTCAAATTCTTCATTATAATAAGTTTTCACAATTTCGGGACGTGTTGTACGACGCAAATCATACCAACGATGTCCTTCGAATACGAGTTCCCGAGCTCGTTCATCCATAATTTCATTTATTAATTGCTCCTGATTCATTTTCTCTATTTCAACCTTTTTCTCATCATAATAACTGGCAATTAAACGATTTTTCATCACTGACAACAAATACCCCCTTGCAACATCAAGCTTTCCCGTTTGCCTTGCAGCAGCTTCAGCTGCAATCAAATAAATTTCAGAACTTCTAAAAGTAACCTTATCACTTAGCGCCGTACCTTTATTAGGAATATACCCACTATATGATACTCTAAAATAACGGTTAACCCGAGTATCTTTATAAGTATCATTCTCTTGCCCAGAGTTATATTTATCGCCAATATTCCAAAGCATTGTCATATCATCTACAATATCCACATTTGAAACCTGTTCTAATGACAAAATAGCTTCTTGTGAATCATAAGCCCAAGGTTTAGCCTCAGCATCTGCGACCATATCGGTCAATGCACACTGAGGAAGAATTTCTTCCGCTGCCGCCTGTGCCAAATCCCATTCTCCCCGATATAAACGAACTCTAGCCTCCAAAGCTTTTAATGACTTCTTAGAAAAACGGTAACGTGTAGAAGCCGGTTGCTCATCTAGTTGCATATATTTCTCAGCTTCTTCTATATCTTTCAGTATTTGAGTATACACCTCTTCCACTGTTGCTCTTGGAAAATTTTGATCTATATCCACTTTCAAAACAATAGGGACACCTTTATCAGATGAAGCTGTTTCTCTCGTATATTGCTTCGCATAGAGATTCAGTAATTCAAAATGCGTATAAGCCCGTAAACAATAAGCTTCTGCCAAAATTTGTTCTCTAGTATCATCAGTCACGTCTACTTTCGCATCCAATACTCCATCAATTATACTATTCGCATAAAAGATCATTCTATACATTTGTTGCCAAGGATAATCATACGTGAGAGGATCATCACTCTCGTCTTTCCACGTAGCCATATCAATATAATTGTCATAAGACAATCCATATATATAAGGGAATACTTCATCCGAACGTACGGTCAGATAATGTTTATATCTAGGATAAGTTGAATAAGCCGATGCTAATAAAGCCCTAAATTCGGAAACTTCATCAGGTATCACTTTGCCTACTGGTTCCACGTCCAAATAGTTACATGACGTGAACATAACCAAAGATATTATTACAGATTGTATATATTTCATCATACTAAATTAATTAAAAGGTCAAGTCTATACCACAAGAAAACGTTTTTGCCAAAGGCTGCGCATAAATACTTCCATAAGTCTCCGGATCGAAATAACCTTTGTAACTTCCCCCAAAAACAAAAGGATTCCTAGATTCAAAGCTAATTCGAGCTGCAGCAAAACCTATTTTTCTCATTATTTCTTCTGGGATATTATACCCCAAGCGAATACTATTAATACGCATATAGCTCATTTGCTTAAACCATATATCATAACTCCTATATGAGTTTCCCGGATCTTTCACCTGTAACCATTGGTAACCCCAATTTTTTTCTCCTTCTGTATTAGTACCGATCAACCGTGCATATTTCCCATTCGGATTACTTGGAGACCATATTTGGAACATCCTATTCGAATAATTCTGTCCAGGCGATGTAGTTGCCGGATTATAGAACGGAGTTTCTTGTACTGTTTGGTCCAAAATAAATGAAGCTGCAATAGTTAAATCAAAATTACGATAACGGAATTTATTTATCCAACCTCCCGTAAATTTCGGTTCCGTTGTTCCCTCATAAGTATATAAATCACGATATTGTTCTGCAGACAATCCACTTTCCAAAAAGGTTATGAAACCTCCCATTTGAGATCCTTCTCTCAATTGATAAAATTCATTAAACGAAACTTTTTGTCCTTGTTTATTATAGAACATCTGCATCCCGTTTTCATCCAAACCAGCTGTTTTCAAAGAAAATACAGCACCGACAGAATACCCTTCTCGAGAAGGTTCATATGAATTTTCCCGAACATTAATCTTATTAATTACACTTTTATTATGTGCGATATTAAAGTCCATCGACCATTTGAAATTCTTTGTTTGAATATTCACAGTTGATAAAGAAAACTCAAAACCTTTATTAGTTAATCTTGCCCAGTTCATATTTGAAAAATTAAACCCATTTTCGCCAGGCAAAGACCGTAAACCAATAAGATCCTTACTTAAACGATGGTACACATCCAAACTCAAAGCTACCCGATTATCAAGTACAGCAACATCCAAGCCACCATTCCAGTTTCTTGTTTTCTCCCAACGTAAATATTGATTTGGAGGAGAATCAACTGAAATATTTGGTTCGCTCTCACCCGGTAAAATCGTAACATTTCCCCAGCTACCAACAAGTTCTGGTGACGTGTTTTTATCTACATTTCCTTGAATACCGTAAGATGCTCGCAATTTCAAGTTCGATAGCCACTCTACATCACGCATAAATTCTTCTCTATTTATATTCCACGCCCCGGATACAGACCATAAAGGCAGATATTTATATTTACGATCGACACCGAACATATTTGAACCATCGTAACGCAAACTTCCAAAAAATACATATCGATTATCATAAGCATAGGAAGCCGTCATGTAATAAGACAAGAATCTATCTTCCGCAAAACTTTTCTGATATTGACGGAATGCCGCTTCATCAACAGCTGTACTTCCTGTAGGAAAAACTAGAGGCTTCGTTGTCAAGGAATTTGGATCATACCCAAACCCTTTAGTCTGAATCGTTGTTGTCTTATTTCCCCTCATTTCCAATCCAGCCATCACATTCACTTCGTGCTTTTCTGCAAAATATTTATTAAACTCTCCTTGTAATTTCCATTGGTATTGATTCATATCAGTTGTAGCATTTTGAATAATACCTCCATCCGGGAGAAAATATGTTCCATCGTTTACTCTCGTTCTTTCTCTATATTTACGGACATAATAAGTTTCTTTATCTGCAATCTTTTCAGAACTGGTATGTTCCAATTGCATACCAAATTGTGTAGAAAGATTTAACCATGAAGCGACCTTATAATTTAAAGAAAGCATCGGTTTTATGGATCTATTTTTTAAGGTATATTTCGTATTATTCATCTCTTCCAAATAATTAAACTTCACATACCTCCCACTATATCCTTCTATATCCTGATCATAGACATAATCGCCATTCTCATCTCTTAATTTCAAATAAGGGTTTGCATTTCGAGAATAGTTCGCCGGATTTATAAACGCATCTGCATCTGTCAAATAACTATTCCGTTTACTATCAGTTACAAATAAAGAAACTCCTACATTCAAATTCGGAATTATATCAAAATCTGTTTTCATCGTTATATTATAACGCTCAAATCCCGTATTTCTTGTAGTACCCTCTTCGTTATAATAACCACCTGAAAAATAATATCTAGCGAAATCAGAACCTCCCGAAACACTAATATTATATTGTTGATTCACTGCATTCCGATAAATGACATCCCCCCAATTCGTGTTAATATTACGTAATGCATTAATCTCAGATTGAGCATCAGAGGATAATCCTCCAAATCCATTTTCCCGAAGAACTCCTAACTGATCGTGTCTTTTTAATATTCGAGCAACCTCTCCATAATCACTCCGATAATCCAAATCTGAACGAGAAGCTAAATCTAACTCAAAATCAACTTTTTCTGAAGCATTCATTAAATTCAACTTATCCAAATCCGGCTTTAATGTATAAAATACTCCTCCTGAAAAATTCACCCGAGGTTTTCCCCTAGAGCCTTTTTTCGTCGTTATAACAATTACACCATTTGCAGCACGAGCACCATAAATTGCAGTTGCCGCCGCATCCTTTAATATCGTGATATCTTGAATATCCGAAGGATTAACACCTCCGATAGATGTATTATATAATTCATCAATATTATCTTTACTATTAAAATCTGTCGGAATATCATTCCCTTCCAAAATCATACCATCCATAACCCACAGCGGATCCGTACTCCCACTCAAAGACACCGTACTACGAATACGCATTTTATTAGGTGCACCCGGAGCTCCATTCGTGGGGATTGAAGTCATACCCGCAACCTGTCCTTCCAATAGTTGATCGATACTGGCAACTCCTATTCGTTTTATATCATCCATCTTTACAGTTTGAATTGCAGAGGTAGCTTTTCGTTTCTCTATTTTTTGATACCCAGTCACCACCACTTCCTCCAACTGCTCCAAATCCGGTTGTAAAAGCACCTTGAACTCCGTCTTTTTAGAGATGTCCAGTTTCAAGGGTTTATACCCGATAAAACTAATTACCACGTAATTCACGGCTTTCGGTACTTTCAATTCAAAGTTTCCATCGATATCCGTGATTGTTCCTTTAGGTCCCAAATTCTTGGACTCCGGGGCATCCGGATCTATAACCACTGTCGCTCCAATCAAAGTCTCGTTCGTAACGGAATCCATTACCACGCCCTTAATTGTTCGGTAGTCTCCCTCGTTCTGAGCGAGCAACCAAAGCGGACAGAATAACGCAATCAATAATAAAAATTTTCTCATGTTCATTTGTTTACTTCGTATGTTAAAGGTATAATAATTATCTCATGTTCAAAGCTTCCTTGATACGGATAATCAAATCTTCATAATGATTTCTCGTTTCAACGTTGCCCGTGTTTCGCTTACTTTCCGCCAATTTCAGAACTTTCAACAACTCACCTCTTTTCACGGACACCGCCTCAGATACCCGTCCCATGGAAGTGAAATGCAAAATTCTCAATTGAGCGTCTTCTCTAGGTTCTATTTTAAACGCAGCTTCTTTTGAGGCAAAGCAACACGCGTTTGTATTGTGTAAAGCCTTCTTTGTTGTTTTCTCCACGGCTTTATTTGAACTCACAATGATGGCATCGATAAAGTTCTTCTGTGTCATCCTTTCATAAAGTGACAGGTTCTTTCCCGCGTTAGAACTGGCGAATATAACTTTGTGAATATCCGCGAACATCTCCTCGGGAGTATAACATTTAGCACGTCCTAAAGTCGCTTCCGCATCAAACATACGCATCAGGCGATCGTCTTTCAACAAATTATAGAACGTAGCGTACTGCATCTCTCGTGCCACCGTGTAAGGAGAATATTCTACACCCATTTGTATCGGGTAACTCTTCTTCCACACCTCTGCTCCAAACAACCAATCCGGAACGATAAATACTTCATCGATCAAATATTTCACGCTCTCCTTCTGTCTCTCTCTCGGCACGGGAACGTAACGATCCTCTGAACTACCCATTACCGGATTGTTTATATATATACCACCCACGTTTGCCGTCACGTGTCCGGCGTACATTTTCCATTGGTTAATCACTGCCATCAACAACCTGCCAGCTTGCGTGAATCCTTCTCCTTCTTCTTCCGTCCACGTGATAATATTCGGCACGATTCGCTTCAAGTTCATAATCCCGTAACGATTCGCTTTCACAACATCATCACCCAGGTCTTCATCTTGTGATCGCGGGTCGATTGGGTCTTTCGGGTCTTGTTGCTCCCCGTACCAATACATCGGATCATCCTCGTGTTCCCGAATCCAGCCGTTCAAAATCGGCAACTCCTCTTGCGGTGTTTCCGTGTCTAACCAACGATAAGCCCAATTAATAGCAAATTTATCATATATTCCAATCTTAGGAGTAATAGCCACGACACCATCTCCAGGTTGTGCCACGTAATTAAAACGGGCATAATCCATGATAGAACTTGCCGTGCCCCCCATCTTCGAGGTAAAACTCGGGGATCTCAATGAATCCACAGGGAAAGACGAGGAGGCACCCATATTATGCTTCAACCCGAACGTGTGACCAACTTCGTGCGATGACACGAAACGAATAGCACTAGCCATATGCTCGTCACTCAATTTATTTCCCCGTGCTCTCGGGTCTATCGGTCCCGTTTGAACTTGTATCCATGAATGAAGCAATGACATCACGTTATGCCACCATACCACGTCAGCCTCTATAATCTCACCGGAACGGGGATCCACAACAGAAGGTCCCATAGCGTTCGCCTGCTCAGATGCCGCATAGGTGATGACAGAATAACGAACATCATCTATATCGAAATCTTCATCACCCTCGGGGACATCCTTCGCGATAACAGCATTTTTGAAACCTGCTGCCTCGAATGCTGCCTGCCAATCCAATACTCCTGCCTTTATTTCCTCCCTCCACTGTTTCGGGGTTGAAGGATCGATATAAAACACAATCGGTTTAACAGGCTCTACCACCTCTCCTCTATTATATTTCTCTACATCTTCCGGCTTCGGTTCTAACCGCCAACGGTGGACGAACTCCCGTTTTTCTACTTTTTGTTGCGCATCATTAAAATAAGCATGCTCCGTCGTGAAGAACCCTACACGGGGATCCGCGAAACGCGGCTTCATCGGCACTTCCGGCAACAACACCAAGTTCGTTGTCGTCTCTACGGTCAAAGGGACAGCCACGCCACCATCTACCACTGACGTCGTCATCAGCGCTTTCACCACCACATTCTCAGGGAACACTTTCACACTCAATATCTTTGATAAATTTGTCTTTATCGCTCCCCCCAAAGAGATACTATTATATACATCATTAAAGCTTTTCTCGCTTCCGTCAAATATCTTATTTACTTTAATCACCACGGATGCCGAATCTTTCCCGTATGCCTCGATCGGGAAATACTCGATCACCGACTCCCGGTAATTCGCCTTCACCGATTCCGCTATCGCGTCTCCTTCCGGCGCACTTACTCTCGGATTATAGGTTGTCACCCATACTTTATTCAACTTCTCGTCTTTATAGAAACGGATTAGTTTATCATCATATTCCATTCCTCGATTCAACCCTGCATCATTCAATTCGTAAGGCACTCCCGACACTTTATTCACGATCAAGAGATCACGTCCCATCAATGAATCGGCGATCTCGAAATAATAATCATTCTCCACCGTCAGAATTTTGATCACTCCTTCGGCAACCTTTGCCTTTTTTACTAATTCACCATAAGTATCCTTACTGGCTACTTCCGTTTTTTCTTCAGACTTTTTTTTCTTTTGTCTTTCACTAGAATATCCCGTCATGGAAAGTAACAATAATGCCACGATCATTGTCACGCCTAAGATAAATGTCTTTGTTTTTGCCATACTTTATTTATTCGTTAAATCTGACCTAAATCTTTGATGCTATACAATATTAAGACAGATTTCGCCGAATAAAAATAAAATAGGAGTGAATCCCCGAAAAAACGGAGTGAAAGTTCGATTTTTAGTTATAAATCATTTCTCAAAAGAGGCAATTTGCACACGTAATAACCATTTTGACAACCATATACAAATTTTTCACGGGAATAAAACTCGTAAATAGTACGGATTCGCTCAAATCCCACGCCCATCGAGGCTTCGCCGGATTCCCCTCGAGGTTGGTAATTATTACTCACTATCAACCAATCTTCATCATCATGGATGTGAATATGCAATGGACTCTGCATCGTGATCTGGTTATGTTTGATAGCGTTCTCAACCAGCATTTGTAAACTCATGGAAGGTATTTTCGCGTCCAGACAGGCTAGAGAGACGTCAATCGTTAACTCTAACTGTTCACCGAAACGTATCTTCTGCAAAAAATAATATTGCCGGGTAAAATCGATCTCCTCCTTTATAGTAGACAAACTTTCATTCCTCGTTTCCAGCAAATAACGATATACTTTAGATAACTTCAACACGAACTCTTTCGCCAAGACAGAATCCGTACCGATCAGTACGCTCAAAGAATTCAAGGAATTAAATAAGAAATGCGGGTTAATCTGGTTTTTCAATTGTTGTAAATGCAGTTCCATTGACTCCCGCTCTATTTTCCGTCTCAACCGATACTCTTTACGCCATTTATGCTGAGCGAAGAAAAGCAACACCGCAAATATCACGATCGTAATCAAAGCTATCATCAACGTATAACGATGAAATTCATCCAAAATCTCTCTATTTCCATACTGGGGTACGTTCACGGCTATTACCCAATTCTCCTCGCCGATTGTCAAGGGATAATAAATACGAAGTACCGGGGAAGACAAGAAAACAGAATGCACCATCATCTCCACTTCATGCTTCGTCTTCATCACCTCCCTCAAGGTATCTAGCTCTTCCTGCTGGAAAGGAGATGACCCCAACAACCTTTCATCCGGATGAGATAGCAATACCCCTTGCTCGTTCACGATAAACACGTAACTGGAAACTTTTCCGCTAGCCTCGGCAAAATAAGAATGCAAATCCGTTAGCAAAATATCAAAACCGAAAAGAGCTTTTCGGGAAACCGCCGGTTCTATCGTTTCAATCGTCGTCCAGTATATTTTGCCATTCTCCGTGTACGTCCCGCTATAATGATGCTCTCTCATGGTGTCAAGTAAAGTGTACATATATTTCAACTCGCTCCCCGAGAGTTTCATACGACGAAAGGACTCACTATTACGTTCCAATATACGCAACGAATCCTTTGTTCCCCGAAAAAACCACGTTCTGCTCAATTTCGGGTCTAACTGCAACATGGTCTTCAAAAGAGAAAACAAATCCACTTCATTATAGGATTCCGTACGCCCGAAAAACTCCCTAGCCAAACGTTGTAATTCCTCCGTTTTTCGAAATTCATAAGCCACGGACTCCGCCCGGTAACGTGAAGCCTCCCTCACGTTTGCATTGTTCATATCATTACCAACATCGCTGATTTTTTTACCAATCAAATATATCGCGATCATAAACAACGCTAACAGGATTAAACCTATCGATATGATATTCGTCCGTATTCTCATCGCGACAAAGATACATAAACAATTGAAAATGAAAAATTGAAAATTGAAAATGAAAAGTTCAGATAAAAAAAGAGCGAGTCATTTGAACTCGCTCTCTCTAAATTTGGCATCGACCTACTCTCCCACCTTTCGGCAGTACCATCGGCGCTAACGGGCTTAACTTCTCTGTTCGGGATGGGAAGAGGTGGATCACCGTCGCTATAGACACCGTTTAATACCATTCAAAGTCGTTTCCAACTCACGTCACTCCAGCGTGGCACTCTTGCCAACCGTGACAAATATCTTTAAAGTCCATTATTCATTCATGCCTTCAAGCGATTGTTTTGACAATCGCTTGGAACGTTAATCGAATCAT
>NZ_KB903373.1 GCF_000379665.1 Butyricimonas synergistica DSM 23225
AAGAAAACAACCTGTAAATTAGAGATTTACAGGTTGTTTGTCATTTTCTTGTCGCCTCGTGGCGTTCAAGTGGTGGGCGCTGAGGGATTCGAACCTGTATATTTTAATTCTTTAATATCCAGTTATTTAACTCGGAAGTACTCTTAAAAAACTAATCTAGGTTACTTTTAAGTAACTGCTTTTGGCTCAAAAAAAAGCCTTTTTAATTTTCTCGTAACAAAGATACTAATTTTATTGTAAATATAGGCGATAGAGGGCTATTTTCTTATGTATTTCAGTGTATTATCTGTTTTTATTTGTATATTTTACACTTAATAGTTTCATAGCCGCTATTAAACTATCGTGTATGAAAAAGTATTTTATGATGCTTATGAGCGAATTGGAAACAACTATTCATTCGCTTAAAGGAAATGACGCCTTAAATATGTCGGTTATGGCTATGCAAGTTATTTATGGTGTGGTGAAACAAGTAAAAGATTACGTACTAACGAATGGTTTTGCGGATATAAACGAAGAGATATTGTTCTTCAAAGAGTTAAAGCCGTTATTGCATAGTAAATTGATCTACTACATGGAAATAAAGGAGATCGAATCAAAGCGTATTTTATGCGCGAGTAAGGAATTTGTACGTGCTTATTTGATTGAACAAGTGGAGCGTTTAACGGGATATTTGGAAGAGAATATTTACACGTATAAATATTTGCAGCTTGGTTCTACATTTTTGGATGAAGCATTATTTACTCGAAAGAATGCTTTAGAATTTTCGTGTGTAGATCGTGATAATTTGGATGATTCTTTCATGACACTTTGGGATAATAAAGTATCTCGAATTTTAGCTTACCAGATGCTTTTGGAATATCTAAACTCTGAAATATTGCTTTTGGATAAGCCATTTAGCAAATCTTCCAAATTAGTGTGGCACGGGACAAAGCGGGGATTAGTCGAATTGATCTATGCTCTAGTGACAAAAGAATGTTTTGGAGAAGCAACAATAAAAGAATTGGCAGATTGTTTTCAACAAATTTTTAGCATTGATTTGGGTGATTATTATGGCATCTACAAAGAATTAAAGGAGCGTCCGGTAAAGAATCGTGCGGGTTTTCTCAATGATCTTGCAGACGGACTTATGAAGCGTATGGAAGAGGACGAAAATAGTTAATATAGTATAAATAACTACCCCTGATTTCCCCTACCGTGGCATTCTGGAAATTACGTAATTACATATTCGCGAGAATAAAAAATGACAAGATGGAAATAATAACATTTGATTCTGAGGTTTATCGCGAATTGAAAAAGAGTTTGGATACAATTTCAAACTACGTGCTTAATAAAGAAGACAAGCAAGGGGAGGAGGATTGGGTAGATGAATATGATGTTTGTACTTATTTGAAGATTAGCCGCCGCACCTTACAGCGTATCAGGTACGAAAATTTATTGACTTACTCACTTGTAAGAGGTAAGGTATTAATACAGATGAAAGAAGTGCGGCGGTTAATTGAAACTGGGACTATAAAATGCGACATTAATCGCTTTGCAGATTTGTGCAAGGGGCATAAGGCGTATCTTGAACAGCGTAAACGAAACAAGAAAAAGTAAGCCTATGGATATTGACGAGCATTTAATGGTAAAGGCTTTTGATAAATGCTTTAGCCTGTTAGAAAGGATAGATGCAAGGCTGATTTCTCTTGAAAAAAGAGAATTTGGCGTGGATGGCGAACGCTTGTTAGATAATCAAGATTTGTGTCAGTTGTTAAACGTGGATAAAAAAACATTGGAACGATACAGGCGTTCCGGGCGACTGCCTTTTTTGAAGTTGGGGGGTAAAATCTTTTATAAATATTCCGAGATTGTCAAGGTAATGCAGAATTTAAGGAAATATGATTTTGATAAAGAAAGTGAGTAAGGGAAAAAACAATTTCGCGGGTTCTTTGAACTCGTGAATCTGTTATGTGTTCTCGAAGGTTGTTTCTAGTTCTGAAATTTTAGTAGATTTGAGGAATGATAATGAGGAACTAGAATGAATCTTGATTTTAAATTGCCTTTTTGTTTGTATTATTATTATCTGTACTTATTAATGTTCGACTTTATTTAAAGCGTTTTGTTTATATCAATCTATGATGTTTCATTACAAGTATTTTTAATCTACATATCAATCATATATATAAAATAATAATCAGTGCATTGTTTTGTTTCAATGGTATAGCTGTTGATGGTAAAACTTGTCAATAATTTCCTATTGTTACTCCATGTGCATAAGCGATATTTTGATGTATTGATAATTAATTCAGTTTTTTTCTAATTGTTTGTTTGAAATCCCTGTAATTTATATTTATGTTCTTTTATACATATATATTTTTAATTCTATTTTTAGCTCCTAAACGGGGATGTTTATTTCAATAGGTGCTTCAACTATTGCTGCTATTTTTGTCGTAACAACATTATACAAATCAACTTCTGTTGCAGGAGTTTCTAATGATACGATCAAAGAATACCTTATTCGACTGTTGTGCCTATTAAGATTTGTTCTCATTTTCCACCACCCACCAACAGGAAAAATGGCAATCATATTACAGGATGCAAGATCAGCAGCAGTTGTTGTTATCATATCACTGTGTATAGAACCAACACTCCTATTTTTCATACCTATTTTCCATCTTCCACTATCGTTTTCGACTAAATCAATATTGGCAGCATCGGCATCCTCCGATTCGATATACTTATTAATTCGCCTTTTGAATTGTTCTTGGGTTTCTTGCGGGTTGTTAACGTCAAATCTTAAACCACAAGATTGATAAGTATATTTATCTTTCCATCCTATTTCACCGGGACTTGGTTCAATAAAATAAGAAAGAGTTATTCTTAATGTGGTATTTATTTCTCCTAAATTCTCTAATAATTCTTTTGGCCACGGTAAATTGATGAAGTGCATCTCATTTAGAGAAACTGTCGAACCATTTTTTATATAAGGTTTTAAAGAGTTTTGCGATATGTAGGTAAATCCATTTTCTGTACTATATAATGCGCGTTCTCTATTGGGGATACCATAACCACAAGAGCGTAAAAGCCTTTTTATATTAGTTCTTCCTGTAACATGAAACTGACGTAACATTGAATCAGACCATTTTGCCGAATGTACAATCAATGCACGAATACTTTCTGCCCATAAATCAGGATAAGTAGCTGCAATTTCTGCAGCAAGATTAGAAGCAAGAGCGCACGCTGCACTTGTTGCATTAATGGTTTCAAATTTACGGAATTGTATATTTTTAGATGTGGTTAGAACTTCCAAGGCATCATGATCAACGTACGGTGTTAAATCATGTTCTCTTTTTAATAAATTGCCACCTTCAAAAACGACATCGGGTTTGATAGGCCATTTTTTATCCCATAATACAGATGTACTACTATATGGTGAAAGTCCGCCACTGGGAGCAACTCTTGGTAAATTATTGTAATTGGCATCATTTATTTGTACTTTTTCTGTATATGCTCCAATCGTTAGAGAGTTCCAAGATTGTCCCGGATTATGTACAGATTGCTGAGTGTTCCCATCTGGATAATTATTCCACACTTCTTCATCAGTCACATTTCCTGCCGCAACAATTATTAACCTTGGAGTTTCTTCTGATGCACCAATACACATATCATCCAAAGCTGCAGACCAAGAAGAAGGGCGTCCTTTATCATGTGTGTCAGCTGAAGTTACAGCCATGCAATATAAAATATTCTTGTTTGGGATTGTTATTTCAGCCTTATAAATGCATTGTTTAGTAATATCTCCCCAAAGTTCTATTGGATTCTCCCCAACATCAGGAAGTAATTTTACTGAACATAAAGTGTGTTTTATTTCTACGCGATCATTATGTTCCAAAGAGCGAGATAAGTCACCATAAGCGCAAACGCCTGCCATCATTGTTCCGTGTCCTTTTCTATCTGCGGTAGTCCATTGATTATTATAGGCAAGGCAATGAGCATCTTGTATTATGGGAGAAAGTAGTTCATGTCCGTTATTAACCCCAGTATCAATTACACATACTGATATATTTGATTGGTCATTTATCACAAGTCTTCTTAATAAATCCTCAACCCATTCATTTTGATCACTTGGGTTTTCGTTTGTCCAAAAATCTGCGGTTTCTTTCCCTGCTTTTAGTTCTGCCAAACTATCTGAACTATTTAGGATTTGGAGTAGAGTGTCATTGTTTGCATATACTAAAAATACGGCTCTTTCTGGAAATAATAAATAGTTTGGTTTGAAACTTATGTCTAAGTTTGTTAGCAAATTGTTGAATTGGGTTATTTGCTCTTGTTTGTCATCCGATTCATTTATTTTTATCCACACTTCATACCAATTGTAATTTTCATTAGGAAAAAGTTGTGGAGAATCTGTCCAAAACGAATAAAGTAAGGCTATATGTATATCTTCTATACTATTAATCAAATTTTGATTTCTGGGATTTCCTTTTTGAGTAACCTTTGTTGCATAATCCCGTAGCTTGTTTAAAAATTTATTTTCTTGTCCTTTGGGAATATATACTGTGGCATAAGTATCTATATTTCCATGAATATCCGTAATATTTCTAACATTCATTAAACGCATTCCTGCGTTGATTGCTTCAAGGCTTTGAGTAACTAGATCATAATTTTGTTTCCCTTTAAATTCTACGTATGTACCTGTACGAGTTGGTAGAGCAAGGGCATTTCGCTGACTTTTTAGGTTACTATCAGCTTCTCTCATGCGATCAAACTTATCTTTTAAAGCCGCAGCATGAGAAGCTCTATCTCTATTAGGAATGTTTGGACCTCCTGCTGGCTTTTGTCCAGGTGAATAACGAATTGTATCTGCTAAATCAGGAAGTTTTATATGATCATGCCTACTCATAATAATTAAATTTTATATGCCATTGTGCGTTCTTTAATTGTTTTTTCTATTAGTGAGAGAGAAATGTCTGTGTTATTTAAAACTGATTCTTTTATCGCATCTAAGCATGCTTGATTTATTTCAGCATGGCTAAGATTTTCAAGCATTGGTAAAAGAATTTTCATATCCTTACTTGTTACATTTTTACCAAGTCTACTTTTTAAAAGTTGTGTTTTTTCTTCATCAGTGGGGAGATTATAATGAATGACGTCATCAAATCTTCTGAATAAAGCTTGATCCAACATTCTTAAATTATTTGTTGCCGCAATAATTAAACTTTCAGAATTATCTCTTTCTAAAAATTGAAGGAATGAATTAAGAACTCTACGCATTTCTCCAACATCATTATCCTTTCCACGTTGTGAACCGATAGCATCAAATTCGTCAAATAAATAAACTGCTGGTCTATCAACGATTAAATCGAATATTTGACGAAGTTTTGCGCTTGTTTCTCCCATATATTTAGTTACAACCTTATCCATTAATATTACATAAATAGGTAAGTGAAGTTCATTCGCAATTATTGATGCAGACATAGTTTTTCCTGTTCCCGGAGGACCTGAAAATAATATTTTCCGTCTGTTCTCTAAATTGTAGCTTAATAATTTATTCCTATGCGTAAACTCCCTGACGACTCTATTAATACGGTCTTTTATCTCAGTCGAAATTATTAAATCTGATAATTTTTTATCGGATTCTACTTCTAGTACTAAACCTTGTAATTCTGAATTTAAAGGTTTCAGTTTAGGAGATGTTTTTTTCCCACTATCAATGATTTGCTTAATGTCATTTGCCAAATTGGAATGTCCCAACTTGGCTTCATGAGCAGCTATCTGCAGAGCAACAGTATTAAATTTCTCATTGTTTTCTTCAAAATGACTCTTAATAAGAGTCTTTAATTGATTTGCTGTTGCCATATTATTTATTCATTTCCTTTTTTAGTTCTTCTTTAGAATACAATAACTGATTTATGTTAACATCCAATATTGATGCTATTTTATACAGAGTTTCTAATGAGGGTTGTCTTCGATTGTGTACATATGCGTTAACCACATTAAAACTTTTGCCCAACTGATCTGCCAGCCAAACTTGTTTAATCCCTTTTTTTTCAAGTATCTCTTTTATTTTATTCATTGAATTAGCTGTGATTTATGCATAGTATAAAATAGATTACAAAAATACACTATTTTCTGATATGTCTAAAATAATCTCTATTAAAATAGAGGGTGTTGAAGAAAATGCTTGATTCTTTTCATACCTTAATTTTAAGGGATTCCATAGGTATTCTCGTATTCAAGCTGCCATTCTATTAAAACCTTGAAATTCGTTTGTTAGTTGGACTTGCTTTCGTCTTTGATAATCAGGATTTATGCCAATTACTAAACGTGGATAAAAAAATTGGAACGATACAGGCGTTCCGGGCGACTGCTTTTTTTGAAGTTGGGGGTAAAATCTTTTATAAATATTCCGAAATTGTTAAGGTTATGCAGAATCTAAGGAAATATGATTTCGACAAAGAAAACGAGTAGGTAGAAGAAACTGTTTCGCGAGTTCAAAGAACCCGCGAAACTGTTGTGTGTCTTTACGGTTGTTTCATATATTCAGAAATGCACACGCCAAGTACATACTATCTTTGAACTCTCCGGTAGTCTTTTTCAGCTCTAGAGTTTGCGATTCATCAGAATTTATCACTGCCTTTATATCATCAATAGTCATAATATCCTTATTTATTCTCATTTCCTATTAATGAAATTTTGGGGTAATGGCTCGCAAAAAGTTTTGTTAACCACTCTATCCCGCATTAATTTCATGTTCGTAAAATTGCGGCATATATTCTGAACAATCTCCATGTAGTTATCAGAGTCATCTTCTTTTTGGTGATAATATGGCTTTATTGATACACAATTCCTGTGCTCAAACAGTGTGTTGAGAAGTGTCCTATCGGAGTTCCCACAGGAATGTCCCATTATATATATTTGATATGGGGCAGATTCGATGAATTGTAACATCTTCCTATAATTGCTAGATTCCAGATACTTTATTGATTTGATATTTCTTAGACACTCGTTATCTTCTTGTTTTAATATCTGTGTATAGCTTTCGTCTAACTCATCACCATACCCAAATATCATACTATCCGGCTTGGTAAGAGTGCCATGAATATGATTAACAGTAGCGACTTTTGGGAAACCATACTTGTCAGCGGTCCCTGTATAATTGAAATTCAATAACAGAATACTTTCTGGATATATTAAATCTTTTAAATACGCCTCTGGAATATCCTTACAACCCTTCTCCTCAGAAAATTCGATATATTGTTGTTTTAATCCTTTTAGATCTTCCCAAGAGAAATGGATACTATCTTTAGGGAAATTATATTTTGACAGAAGTCTTTTATATTCCATCTCTCCTTGATGTAATATGTTATTTACATAGTCGTAATATGTGTGCAGTTGAGAAACACAGATATCACGATATTGTATAGAAGAGTATATTTGCTTTAATATATCTGTGTCATGATTGATTTCATTCAAAGATAAAGATGTGAGATATTCAGTCAAAAGTCCTTGAATATATTGTAATTGGAAATTAAGATTCGACACAGTATAATTATGATCGTCAGGATTTGTTATTAAATCTCTTAATAACCGATAATACTCATTTTCAATGTCAACCCATCCTTTTGATTCGATAGAATCATAGATGATTTTGAAGAATGGAGAAAATACCACCTCGTAGTTGGTGGAATCTTGAATAATTGAAGTAATAATATCTTTCCCCGAAGGTCTATTGATAAATTTTGGGTAATTAAATATAAACACGTTCCAAGCTGTACATGAATTGGAATGAGTAGTCATCTTAAAAGTACATAAGCAATCTTCGGATATAGGGGTTAGGTTCCCGCAAAAGTCCATAACTCTTTTCTCCCAATACCAGTTTATGAAGTCTTCGTATCTGGTTGGAAGTCCGTGTGCTAAATCAAAGCCGTTACCAATGAGTATAATTCTGTTCATTCGTTTTGACAATGTATTGTTATTTATATTGTTGTTTCAAACTTTGTCCAAAAGTTCGCTAAAGAGATATCAGGAGTTGGTATTGCTGGAATTTGTTTCTCTACCTCATTCCAATGGAAACGATTATCGCATACGGTATTATGTCTGATTCGTATGATAGAATATCTTTCATTGTTATTACATATTACCGCTCTTAATAAGTTGGCGAGAGGTAACATTCAATAACGCTGCAATTCTAACTAGTATATCAAGTGAGGATTGCATTTTATTGGAGCACCATCTGGAAACGGTAGCCTCATTCTTGCCAACTTGTTTGGCTAATCATTTTCCTGTTTTACCATTCTCAATTAATACGACTTTAATTTTTTTTGATTTTTTGCGATTCCATATTACTTGTCTTGCTGATAAATTACAATACTATAATGTTTGATACAAATTTGCGAATAATATTTGAAACACACCTCTTTTGTATGGAATAATTAACATCCAACTAATTGAAATCTGTCCCAAGGACATCACCTGTAGAAATTAAAGTTAGAAAGTAATATGAATATCCCTATTGGACTTTAATACGTCACTTTGTTTATCTTGCATCATCAATGTACCTATAACAACAAAATCCATCTCTATATTTGAAGTTCTTATTTTCCCTTCCAGCCATTGTTTTCAGTATACTTCTGGGTTAAGAAAGATTAAATGTGTTAAATCTTCTCCATTTATATTTACTTGAGGAATTACGCAATCACTTTTTTTATCGTATTGTGCATATGATGTTGATTATCAGTTGTTGATATTTTTTTGTAATTCAACAGTCGCTTCAAGTTCCGATAATGCTTGAGTAATCTCATGTTGGGTATTGTTGGTTACTTCCTGTCCTAAAATTTTTAAGCGACTTAGGGGTGACATCAAAGATGAGCCAATCACCTTCTGATTTTGAATTTATGTGGATTCGAGGGAATGCCAATGAGGAATTAGAATGAACCGAGTATTAGGAATTATTTCTCTGTTTGAAATCTTTCTTTCAGGTGTATGGTCTTTTTTATATCACATCCCAAAACAAAGACCCTGTAAACGGGATGATTTATACCGTAATAAGGTATTTCATCTTGAAAGTGTTCTATATCCATTTCTGTAAGAATGCTGCATAATTCCTCCGATTTAGCTTTGTCGCTAGTGAAACCAATGCAGTGCGTCCAAGCCCATTTGTCAGATTGTATTTGTGCATAAGCGTGTTCAATAATATCCTGTTCTGATGTGAAGGTTTTTATTGTGTCCTTTTGTCCTCTTTCAGTATAATACCAGATAAAAGTTCCCCCGATTTTTTCAATCCCGAATCCTTCATAAATAGCGTTCCCGTTAATGGAATAAGAATCGAAATTTGCACAATTTGCCTGCATCCATTCTTCAAGTTCTTTTTCTGTCTTAGGTATATTACCATTATCCTTTTTCATGGGAGTAATTTTATTTGTGAAGACTAAGATAATGTTTTTAAGTAGAATAACAAAGACTGAAGAATTATCCTCAGTCATTGTTATTTTACCAGTAAGATTTAATCTTATTGCCTCATTTTAGGAGTTTTCTGTTGTTTGTTCGTTTGTTCTTGAGATTGGTGTTTTTCTTGATATTTTGTTTGTGATTTTAAGACTTCTTGTGCTAGTGATGCGTTTCTTCTGTCTGCTGCATCATAGAACTCGATACCTGTTGATGTCCCCTTGAGATAAGCATCTCGGACGGTTTTATCTTTACATGAAATATTTCTCACGAAAATAACCCCGTTATCCTTCAGTATGGTTCGTTGCTCTTCCGTGATTGGTTGCCCTCCGAAAGCAGGCGGAATACCTTTTAGGGGATCTTTCTCGTTTGAAATTCTTTTATCAGTTTTTTCTTGCCGGGTGCGGTTTCGTACTAATGCGATACCACGACTATCGGCATTTGCTTGCACGTACCCGTCGAACTTTACCCCCTCCTTACTATTCATCCCGGTTAGATACACTGCTTTACCTTCTTTCAGACTGTTTTTTTGTTCTTCGGTTAATTTTACACCTTTGTATTCGTCTTTTATTTTCAATGAAGAGGCTCTTAATGCAACAATCCTATTTGTCAGATGATCGACGCTTAAAAATGCGGGTTCCGCTTCGGACGATCCTTTAAATTTGTGCGAAACGACACGACCGAGATTCCCCGTTGTAAGCATATTTTTTTTGTCATCAGCCGTGAACGTGAGATCGTATTTGTCAAAATTCGGATAATCGAGTTTTGATTTTAGATCTGTTGTGATTTTATCATCTTGTTGGTTAAAGAATGCCCGTGCTTTTCCCTCAAACGTCACTCCATTTATCGCAATTTTTACATCAATAAGGTTATTTGAACCGTACCCTTTCAACATTGATTCCAAAGAACCGTTCTCTTTTAGTTTTTCGGGGGTAATCCCGAATTTCGCGAGGGTTTTCCAGTCGATTTTCTCGTCAGGATTTAGATTTAAGGACTTGATTTTTTTCTCGACCTCTTTAGTCACCTCATGTTTTTGCTGTTCTCCGGGTTGATTTACCAAATGAATTTCATCTTCTTTAAAACGGAAAAACTTGTAATTCCCCGGATTTTTAAATTGTGTCCAAAAGTTCTTGAAAAAGTTCTCAAAGGGATTTAAATTCTTGTCAACCTTGAAAAATTGGTTTTGGTCAATTGCTTCATCTGCCGGGGTAGTTTTTAGATTCCCTTTCTCGTCTATACCGCTGATGCTTTTTAGCGTGTTTGTTTGGTCGTCCTTGTCGGAAACAAACATAATGTTCAATTCGTTGCTCATGTTATCTCTGTTATTATTGATTATAAACATGAAATTGATTATTAAAATGCAGATAATTAGGGGAATGTAAAATTCGTCTGTTTTTGTCCTATTTTGTCTTTCCGTTTAGAATTTTTGTTATCTTTGAAAAAAGAAATAGTAATTCTCTTGTAGCGAAACCACCATTTTTCCTCGCTACATGGAATGATATATTAGGCGTGATAATTTACATCTAGGGGATATGGTGGTTCCTGCGTGACAAATTAATCCACGCCTTTTTATTCACGTTTTGGCGTGAAAAAATAGGGGAGATAAATTTAAACCATTGAAAAATGGGATGGTAATTTATTAACTCTAAATATATAAGAATGAATAAACGTCACGCTAAAACCACCACCACCCAAAGACCGCAATCTATTGAATTTACTTTGAATACGGATGTCGTAAAAGAAATATCTTTTACTTGTTTGTTGTATGGAGGTACAATTGATTGGGGGGATGAAGAAATAGAGCACAGAAATAATACTATTTCAGATTTGAATACTTCTTTTACGCACGAATACACGTGTGCAATGGGGATTGTTACGGTCAAAATATCCGGCACAAAAATTTGTGAATTTTCCGTCCAAGATGTAAAACTTATTGATTTTAAATTAATTGATTGTGATTTTCTGCATCGTTTATATATCGTTAATTGTAACTTGCAGAGCTTAAAATTTGATCGTAGTAACCTCTTGGTGCTATTTTGTGGATGTAATTGTCTTGAAGAATTGAAGGTGGATACTTTACCTAATATGGCTATATTAAATTGTCAAAATAATTACATCAAACATCTGGATTTAACAGCGAATTTGAATTTATGCTGTTTAGAATGTAAGTGTAATAATCTGTCTGATATAAAAATGTCAGAACAGAATACCAAATTGCATTATTTGCATTGTAGCTTTAATTATCTTTCTAAAAATACCCTCGAAAACCTATTTACTATTTTACTTAATGCCGTTGGCGTGTTGGGGCTTGAACTTGATTTCGCGTATAATCCCGGCACGAGTGAAATTGATAAATCTGGTTTTAAGGAATTATTTTGGGATGTAAAAAATATCTACTATGAAAAGATGGTAGCACGTTTCACTGAATATACGAAAGAGTGCGTTTAGCACTCTTTCTCTTTAATTAGATGTTTTAGTTTCGGATCTTTTTTTATTCGCTTTAATTCGTCGAGTACAATTTGTTGAATATCTTCCTTGATGCGTATGTAATTTGCTTGAATCGTTTCTTCCATTCTGTCATTTCCATCTTCGTCTTGAAAATCTGTAATTTTTGGGAATTTCTTGTAATTCGTGGTTTCTCTTTTTACTTTTTCGCTATCTACCACAATTTCAGCATGAAATATCTTTTGTTCAATACGTTCGTCAAAGTTATCTGCTATCGCACCCACAAACATACCCTGTGATAAATTACTTATTTTGGATGCCGGGATAAGGCTATCCATTTGTGTAGAAATGGAAGTCGATTTATCGTTGCGGTTGATAGTCATGCTTTGCCGCTTTTGTAAAACTTTGCCGAACCTTTCGGAAAGAGTTTTGGCGGTTTCTCCAACGACCTGCCCGCTAAAAATATTACCTACGGTATTTTCGATTACTTTGCTTTCCTTATCCCCATAATCTCGGCGTAACTGACTGAAATCCTGAAAGCCCAAACAGACTGCCACCTTGTTGCTTCGTGCCGTTGCTATTAGGTTATCCAGTCCCCGAAAATAGATGGTCGGTAATTCGTCTATAATTACAGAGCTTTTCAGTTGGTGCTTCTTGTTTATCAACTTTACAATGCGGGAATTATACAACCCTAAAGCACAGGAATAGATATTTTGGCGGTCGGGATTGTTACCTACCACCAGTATTTTAGGTTCTTCCGGATTGTTTATATCCAGTGAAAAATCGTCCCCAGTCATTACCCAATATAAAGCCGGGCTTATCATGCGGGAAAGCGGGATTTTAGCACTTGCAAGCTGCCCCTGCAACTGGTCTTGAGCGTTGGATTCCCAAGCGTCCATGAACGGTGAAAGGTAGTTCTCCAATTCGGGATAACTCGTTAAAATCGTGAATGTATCAGAATATCTCTTATTTAGAAATTCGATGGCGTGAGGGAATGTACAATACTTACCTCCTTGATAGATTTTTAAAAACCAAATGATAGAAGCTAGCAAAATAATCGGACTTTCTACAAAGAAATCTCCCTGTTTGGTTATCCAACTGCGGTTAAGATTTAGCATGATTGTATAACTGGCTTCGTATGCGTCCGATATGTCCGTCATGAATGCCGGATTTATCGGGTTACATCGGTGGCTCTCGCGTGGATTGTCAAAATTGATAATGTAAAATTTAGGGTTTACCTTGTACCCGTCCAAATGCTTGATTAAATGGTTATAAGCTATTTCCGAAAGGTCGGGAAATTTGTAGTCATAAATATAAACAGCAAACCCTTTTTCGATTTGTTGTTTGATGTAGTTATTGACTACCGCGTACGATTTTCCCGAACCGGGCGTACCCAATATCATGCTTGCTCTGAACGGGTTTACAATGTTTATCCACCCATCGTTCCATTTCTTTTTATAGTAAAACCGGGTCGGTAAATTTACGGAATAATCGTTCTCTATCAGGCGAGTTTCCTGTGCAAAACTTTCATTTTCAGTATTGAAAATATCATCTAGTAAATTATTTTTTAAAAGTCGTGAAATCCAGAGTCCCGCGATTAAAAGAGATAGGTACCCAACTATCATGGTGAGGATATACAGAATTGTCCTATTTTCAGAGGATAACGCAACATCCCATATCCACCAATTCAAGAAAAAAAGGATACAACCGATGCTTAGGAATACATAAATCTTGCTCCATGTAATTTCTTCATTTTTTACGCCCTTTGTACCTAAACAAGATAGAGCGAGAAATACCACCGAAAAAAGTTTAGTGTATAGGATATTGGAGAATAGCCCTGCGCTACCCTGGAAGTTCAACAAAATTTTATCGACGACCCCGATATTGATACCCCATTTCTGTATTGTAGGGTAACAGAACCAATATATATTTATAGATACGAACAGAATGCTAATAGCTCGCATGAAATCCATTACGCGGGCTAACCCGCATAAATCATCTTCTTGTTGCATAATAATTTGATTAAGCGATTATAATTTTCTTTTCTTGCGTTTCCGACGTTTTCTCTGGTCCACCGAATAAATGTCATTGCCAAAAGTTTCTTGTCCTTGGGGATGAGAATTGAACGTTCCATTTCCAAAATCTATACCGGGAGATAAGCTAGGGCGAATAGTCCTGCTATCGTTAGGAATACTTTTATTGAATCGTTCGTTAAACGCGTTTGCGGAATACTCTTTGCCTAGGCGTGAACCGTTCAACACCACCCGGCTATCATGGTCGATGAATGTAACTCCGTAAATGCGTTTGCTAGAGTTTTGCCGGAATATCACGTCAATCCCTTTCTTTCTCAATTCCTTTTCAAACTGTTTGCGGGTCCGCGAGCCATTAAAGGCCTCGGAAACCGCTTGCCGGGTATGATCTTTAAGGTTTTTCTCTTTTATTCTTTTTGTGGATGTAGCAATCTTTTTCAAAATTGCATTGTAACTCACTGATATTGATATACGTGATGCTTTAATGGGATTACCTTTTTTTTCTCCTTTGTCGTTAGTTGCTGAATAAATTATACCATTATAGGGTTTCCCGGCTGCTTCTCCCTTTATTTCTTCTACATGAATGTTGTAAAGAGATAACAAGGTTTTGTATTCTGTAAAACTTTGGAAATAGTAACTACTCATTAGTGCTTTAACCGTGTTAGAGATTTGGTGTTTCACATCACCGTCCCGGTAATTCACTTTTTTTAGTTCCGGGTATTCTGAACAATTTTGCTTTTCTGCCGGATGCAGACCATACTTCTTCTCTAGCTCGCGTGTGATTTTTTTGCTCCTGCAATGTTCGTACTGGTCATTAATCTTTCTTCCCTTCTCGTTTGTCCGGATAGAAACAATATGTAGATGATGACGATTAATGTCTTCATGCTTGAATATTAGATAGGGTTGATTCCCGTAACCTAGTTTTTCCATGTATTCTTTTGCGATTTCTACAAGTTGTTCATCCGAGAGTTTATCGTCTGGGTGTGGGTTTAAAGAAATATGAATAACAGGTTTTTCTGTTTTCATATCTGCTGGCATTTGCATTTCAAAACATTTCATGCAACGTGATACATTAAAAGTGCCTTCCTCATTTTCAAACATTTTATTCGTGAATAGGACTTTTCCTGCACCTGCATCTATCTTGTTTAAATTATAGTATAATACTCCTGCCAATGATTTTCCTCCTGTTATATTTGCAACCATTTTAATTCAAAATCACGGGTTAATTCAATGATGTCATGGTTTAATTTAACAAGTTCGATCGTGGCTTTCTCTAGTTTATAGAGGTAAGCGAGAGCTTTTTGTTCACTAAAATTGGAGTTTAGTGCTTTAACTACTTGATTGTAATTTACCCCTATTGCGCGGTATTGTGCGTAAAAACTTGTCAAACGTGTGTAATAATCTACTGCTCCTTTGTCAATTTTTATCACCTTGAACGGTTCACCGAAAATTCGGTGCGTGATAAAATGAGCTTTAGTACGCATACCTGATTGTTCATAAAGCTTTAATAAGCGTGCATTATCCACGGAATTAAGACTAATTGAATAGCGGAATATTGCCGGGTCTGTTTTTGGCTTTCTCCCTGTGTTTTTAGAGTTCTTTTTTTGTTCCATATTTATAATTTAATAATTACGACTTCGGAGTAATTTTCCCCCTCGACTTGTCGGGGGCAAGGGTTTAAAGCTGCTTAAATCATTTTAAGCTGCTTTAAACACACCTTGCTATGTTCTCGCGAACATAAAAACCAATTCCTTGTGGATTTTGCTTTAAAGAATCTACCGTCTTTTTTTTCATGTCGATATTGTGAATCGTTTTGCTCGAAGTTACTGTTTAGAGATTTGAAACACTGTATTTTGTGTTTGCCAATAGCGAACAGTTATTTGCCAATTTCACCATTGAAAATACTTGCGTGCAGGTAAATTGATATTATGAATGATCGGATGGAGGACTGGCGGAAAGATTGATTGATTGATTGATTGAGTGAGTGGATGATTGAGTGATATGTTGATTTATTGAATCATCGAATGAATGATAAATTGCCTGCTTGGTTGCATTACTGAATGAATGATTGTTTGGTGGAAAGGATGAATGAAGGGTAGACAATATCGGACAAAAAGGGACAAAAAAGGAATAACTTTTATTTTGAAGCTCTTTTAATATTCTTTTGTTCTGAAAATAATTCAAAACAAAGCATATGAAACAAGTTTTTTTAAGTTTTGCGAACCAAAAAGGAGGTTGCGGGAAATCTTCTATGACTGTCTTAATGGCTAGTTATCTACATTATCTTACACGGTTGAATGTACTCGTGGTTGATGCGGATTACCCTCAATACAGTATTTACAATTTGCGCAAACGCGATTTAGATTTAATAGAGAAAGATTCTTATTTTAAACGACTTGCTTATAGTCAATTGAAAACTCTGGAAAAAACAGCGTTCCCGATTTTACGAAGTACGCCGGAGAATGCTATTGGAACGTTAAAAGAGTATTTACATTCTTCTAAAACTATCTATAATGTGGTTTTGTTTGATCTACCGGGAACGGTGCAGAGTAATGGTGTTTTGGCAACTTTGGCGGGGATGGATTATGTTTTCGTTCCTCTTCTTGGGGATCGTTTAGTTTTGGAGAGTAGTTTCGCATTTGTCAAAACATTGAATGATGTGTTTGTTAAAGATGAAAAGATGCGCTTAAAACATCTTTATTTGTTTTGGAATCAAGTTGATGCGAGAGAAAGAAACGATCTATACGATTCGTACAATAGAATAATACAACAACTACATTTTAATCTATTAGATAATAAAATTTTGGATACAAAGCGGTTTCGTAAGGAAATACTGGCCGATAAAAGGATAGTATTTCGTTCGACGCTATTTGCACCTTCTCGTCAGTTCGTGAAAAGTAGTGGACTTGAGAATCTATTTTCTGAAATTATAAAGATCGTCGTGCGATGAGTAAAGATGAAATTAACGAATTACTGCTGAAAAAAATGATTGCCGGGGATGATGTTTCCGAGCAAAAAGAAAAGGCAGAAAAGGAGGTTGAGGTAAAATCAAGGCGGAAAAAGGACTATTCTTCTACTTTCTTGATGATAAATACCTTATCCGAAAGGCATGGAGTGTATATAAGCATGAATAATTATTCGCGAGTTTCGGCATTTATCAGGCTGCTGGGTACAAAGCTGACTTTGGGAGGTTTTATTGATAACATCTTGAACGTACATTTTGAACAGTATGGTGATGAAATTTCTAAAATGATCGAACAGCAAATTTCAAAATTGAAACCATGATAATCTTGATAATTATGGTTGTTGTAATTCTAACAATCTACTATTTGTGGATTTTTTTACGTGGTACGGAAGTGAAAAAAGAACGAGATCAACAGGCGTCGCCCAATTGCAGTAATGATATTATAGGGGAAAGTAAGTTTGACAATAGACAATTTTGGACAAAAACAGGCATTGGACTTTCGATCACAAAAGAAGCGAATATTGAGAATACATTTGTGTTAGAGAAAGAAAATGAACCTGTTATGCTGGAAGAAGATTTAATTGATGTAGAGTATGAAGATGAGGATTCCGGTGTCGCGAGAGGTATTCGTTTCGAAGAAATTGTTTACGTGATAAAAGAAGAAGAAAATGCAGGTGAAAACACGGAGGTGTATGATTCGGTCATGAAACAGATTGAAGAAAATCGCGAAAAGATGGGAGATATGTTAGATAGTATTGAAATTGAATAGTAATGAATTATGAAAGAAAGTGAATACGGTTAATAATTGTGATACTTCGGGGGGAATAAATAATTAATCATCGCCGCGAGATAAGATCGTGGCATAAACTATAACTAAATGTCGAAAAGAATAATTCTTTCGATGCTATTTATTAGCATCGCCGGGGCTTTATTTGCCCAAGGCAACGGTTCTGCGGGAATAACGGAGGCAACAACTATGATAACATCTTATTTCGATCCAGCCACGAAGCTGGTCTACGCGATCGGGGCGGTTTGCGGGCTTATCGGGGGTGTTAAGGTATTTAACAAATTTAGCGCGGGCGACCCCGACACGAGTAAAGTCGCTGCCAGTTGGTTCGGAGCCTGTATATTTCTTATCGTGTCAGCCACGATCTTACGATCATTTTTTCTTTAAAAAGGGTATTATGAAATATCAGATTTATAAAGGAGTCGGTAAATCAGTTGAGTTCAGGGGATTGAAAAGTCAATACCTTTTAATTTTTGCGGTCGGGCTATTGACAATATTCTTTGTGGTTATCGTGTTATTTATGGTCGGGGTGAATAATTTATTTTGTATCGTGTTCGGGTTAATTGCCGCTTCCGTGTTGGTTTGGTTAACTTTTAAGCTAAATAGGGTATACGGGGAACACGGGGTAATGAAATTGTTCGCGAATAAACATCGTCCTCGCTTCTTGATTAATCGGAAATTAATTCATCATTTTATTAAGCAAAATCATGCGTAATACACTAAAAGCGACGACGCTAGAAAATAAATTGCCTTTGCTGTCCGTTGAAAATGATTGTATTATTTCAAAGGATGCAGACATTACGGTATGTTTTCGTGTGGAGTTACCGGAAATTTTTACTATTACGGCTGCCGAGTACGAACAAATACACGGTGCTTGGGTAAAAGCTATTAGCGTGTTACCTGAATATTCGGTTGTGCATAAGCAAGATTGGTTTATCGAGGAAAAATACGAAGCTGATTTTGAAAAAGAAATGACTTTTTTAGAGCGTTCGTCGGAACTACATTTTAATGAACGTCCGTATTTAGAGCATAGTTGTTATTTGTATTTAACGAAGACAACGAAACAGCGAGCCCGTCAACAAAGTAACTTTTCCACGCTTTGCCGTGGAAATATTATCCCGGGTGAAGTAAACAAAGAATCTTTTACCTGTTTTCGTGAAAGCGTGGAGCAGTTTAAAAAAATAATGGATGATTCAGGGTGTATCAGGTTGACAAGATTAACCGGGGATGAAATTATCGGAACGCCGGAATCAACGGGATTGATAGAAAAATATTTGTCGTTATCAGACACGGGTTATTTGCATGATATTGAGTTACACGCGGATCATGTACGCGTGGGAGATAAAACAACTTGTTTACACACGTTGTCAGATGTGGAAGATTTGCCGGGTTTTGTCAACACAGATACGGAAAATAAGAGGTATTCGACAACTCTTTCTTTTGGCGGAAATTTGGGATTGCTGTTAGATTGTAATCATATCTATAATCAGTATGTGTTTTTGGATTCAACCCCGGAAATTTTACAAAAATTTGAAAAGTCCGCCCGGACGATGCTCTCGCTCTCCCGTTATAGCCGAGCCAATCAAATTAACCAACAGTGGATGGAGTTATTTTTGAATGCAGCGCATTCCAAAGGCCTCATGGCGGTTCGTTGTCATGCGAATGTCATAGCTTGGAGTGAAAACGTTTCGGAGTTAAAACGGGTGAAGAATGAAGTCGGTAGTCAGATTACCGCGATGGGCTGTAAGGCTCGTTATAATATAAGCGATGCCGCGACACTTTTTTGGGCAGCAATGCCCGGTAACGCTGGTGATTTTCCAGCCGAAGAGTCATTTTTTACATTTGTTGAACAAGCTGTTTGTTTTTTTTCGTCAGAAACGAACTATAAAACTTCTCTTAGTCCGTTCGGTATTAAAATGTGTGATCGCACAGGGAAACCTTTACACGTTGATATTTCAGACTTACCAATGAAAAAAGGTATTATCACGAACCGCAATAAGTTTATCTTAGGGCCGTCAGGGTCGGGAAAATCTTTTTTCACTAACCACATGGTACGCCAGTATTACGAACAGGGGGCGCACGTGCTATTAGTAGATACGGGTAACAGTTACTTGGGGCTGTCTCAGCTTATCCACAACCGCACGTTCGGTGAGGACGGGATTTATTTCACGTACACCAACGAGAACCCGATAGCGTTTAACCCTTTCTACGTGGAAGATGGTTTTTTTGACATTGAAAAGAAAGAGAGTATTAAAACGCTTATCCTGACCCTGTGGAAAAGGGACGATGAAGCACCCACACGGGCGGAAGAAGTGGCTTTGTCGAACGTTGTTAGTTCCTATATCGAACTGATTACGAAGGATCGTTCGGTTACTCCCTGCTTTAATACGTTTTACGAGTATGTGAAAACCGATTACCGGGAACACCTGCAAGAAAAGAACGTCCGGGAAAAGGATTTCGATATAGATAATTTCCTAAACGTGCTTGAACCCTATTACAAGGACGGTGAATACGACTATCTGCTGAACTCCGACAAAGAACTGGATTTGCTACACAAACGTTTCATTGTATTTGAGTTGGATAATATCAAAGACCACAAGATTTTATTCCCGATAACGACTATTATCATTATGGAAGCCTTCATAAACAAGATGCGCAAGTTGAAGGGAATAAGGAAATTAATACTAATCGAGGAAGCATGGAAAGCGATTGCATCGGCGAACATGGCAGACTACATCAAGTATCTCTATAAAACCGTCAGAAAGTATTTCGGAGAAGCGGTTGTAGTCACGCAAGAGATTGAGGATATTATTTCTTCCTCTATCGTGAAAGAGAGTATCATCAATAACTCGGATTGTAAAATCCTGCTCGACCAACGGAAATACCTTAATAAATTCGATAGCATACAGAACCTTTTGGGACTGACCGACAAGGAGCGTTCGCAAATCTTGTCTATCAACATGGCGAACCATCCCGGGCGGAAATACAAGGAAGTTTTCTTTTCGCTGGGTAGCACGCAGTCGGCAGTGTACGCTACCGAAGTTTCAATTGCGGAATACCTGACGTACACAACAGAAGAATCTGAGAAATTAGAGGTTCTGCGACGAGCTGAAAAATTAGGAAACATCGAATTAGCAATCAAACAGCTTGCCTGTGAAAAACGGGGGAATAATTAATTTAATCATCTTAATATGTTTAAAATGACACGAATAGAGCAAAATGGTTCGGAAAAACGACAAGGTTTTTCTTTAGAGGAAATGGTTGATTTTGCAGATCAGCAAACGGGTAACTCAGAATTGAATTTGGATGATGTTTGTGGGTGTTGGCGAAGTCGAGAGTTAAGCCCATCGCTATTGATATACAAAGATCATAGTCAGTACAGAATAGCAATTCTATGTATTAACGAATACGGGGAAGTAATCCCGGAAATTAATGCTTTGAAAGAAGAAATATTAACTCTTGATGAGGACGATATTTTGAGAGTTTGGGGATTGGGAGAATACGAGAAAATGCAAACGGAACATAATTCGGAAATAGTATGAAGAAGATATTATTAATTATAAGTGTTGTGCTTTCTTCCATGTTCGTGAAGGCACAAATTCCGGTAACAGATGTTGCAAATGTTACGCAGAGTATTGTAAATTCTATCCAACAAATCGTTCACACGTCCTCCACGGCAACGAACATGATAAATAATTTTCAGGAAACGGTTAAACTTTACGAACAAGGTAAGAAGTATTACGATGCTTTAAAAAGCGTGAGTGATTTGGTGAAGGATGCCCGGAAGGTACAAAAAACGGTACTTCTCGTTGGAGAAATCTCTGATATTTTCGTGAATAACTACAAACGGATGTTGACGGATAAAAATTTTACTACAAGAGAGTTAGAGGCTATTTCTTTTGGGTATACACGTTTATTACAGGAGGCTACCGACCTGCTATTGGAATTGAAAAACGTTGTGACTGCTACGAAACTAAGTATGACAGATAAGGAAAGAATTGATCTTGTTGATTGTGTTTACCGGGACGTAAAACATTATCGGGATTTAGTGAATTACTATACGCGACGAACAATTTCTGTTTCTTGGCTCCGATCAAAAAAGAAAAATGATACGGCTAGAGTCTTAAGCCTATATGGAACAGATGAAAGATATTGGTAATTAATAAATAAGATATGGTATTGGGAGAAGGATTTGACAATTTGCATCAAGTGTTACGCAACGCGTACGACGAAATGATGCCCCTTTGTAGTGATATGGCAGATGTTGCGCGTGTTATCGCGGGAATAGGAGCCTTATTCTATATTTCTATGAAAGTTTGGCAAGCTCTCGCTCGTGTAGAACCGATAGATGTCTACCCGTTGTTGCGACCTTTCTGTATTGGTTTATGTATTATGTTTTTTCCGCTTGTCCTGCAAGCAATAAATGGGGTTCTTTCCCCTGTTGTCGTGGGTACGAGTTCGATTTTGTCGAAGCAAG
The DNA here is from genome assembly GCF_000379665.1 of Butyricimonas synergistica DSM 23225. Taxonomy (GTDB): domain Bacteria; phylum Bacteroidota; class Bacteroidia; order Bacteroidales; family Marinifilaceae; genus Butyricimonas; species Butyricimonas synergistica. The sequence continues at coordinate 22,131 of NZ_KB903373.1, forward strand.
TATTTGATTTAACGGAATACAGGAAACAAAAAGATCGCTTGGAATACGAGGCAATGGTGCGTAATCCGGAAACTGCGTATATCGTGTCGAGTGAGGCGTATGATAAGGAACTGGAACAATTGGGTTGGAGTCCCTCGGATTTGATGACAATGATGGGAATGACTATCGAGAGGCAATTATATGAATTACGTAAAGGTGTAAGGGATGCGTTTCAGGCGTTTTTGGAATTTCTATTCCAGTCGACAGCCTTGATAATAGACACTATCCGAACCTTTTTTCTTGTAGTCCTATCAATACTGGGGCCTATCGTCTTCGCGATAAGCACATTTGAAGGACTGCAAGCATCCTTAACCAATTGGCTTACAAGGTATATTTCTGTTTACTTGTGGCTTCCCGTGTGCGATCTTTTTAGTACATTATTATCTAAGATACAGGTGCTTATGGTGCAAAAAGACATAGCTGCACTGAGTGATCCGTCATTTGTACCTGACGCGAGTAGTGGAGTGTATATTATTTTCATGTTGATTGGCATTTTCGGGTATTTCCTTGTTCCAACCGTGTCGGACTGGATTGTGAAAAGTGGTGGTGTTGGTAATTACCAAAAGCATTTGAATGATACTGCAAATGCTGGAGCTTCTTTAGGAGGAAGTACGGCGGGAAAAATAGCCGGGACAATAATAAAATAATAGTATGTTCAAGAGTTTAAAAAATATTGACAGTAGTTTTAAGCAAGTTCGTTTTGTGGTTATCGTGTTTTTAATCACGTGCGCGGGAATAACGGGATATAGCGTGTATAGCGCCTATAATTTCGCAGAAGCACAACGACAGAAGATTTACGTGCTGGATCAGGGGAAATCTTTAATGCTTGCTTTAGCGCAAGATTTATCCACGAATCGCCCGGTAGAGGCGAGGGCGCACGTGTGTATGTTTCATGAACTTTTTTTCACGATCGCACCGGACAAGCAAGCGATCGAGGGCAACGTAAGACGGGCTTTATTTCTTGCAGATCGTAGCGTGTATAATTGTTATAAGGACTTGGAGGCAAAGGGATATTACAATCGCATGATTAGTGCAAATATTAACCAAAAGATTCAGATTGATAGTGTCATATGTAATTTTAACCACTACCCTTATGCGGTTACTACTTATGCGAAACAACTTATTATTCGTGAAACAAGCGTGACAGAACGCAATCTAGTAACCCGGTGTAATTTACTGAATACTGTAAGAACCGATAATAGCCCGTTTGCTTACATGATTGAGAAATTCGAGATAACTAATAATGAAGATATTAAAACAATAAAACGATGAAAGTATTTAAACGAATACCCGATAAAATAGACTTGCATATAAGAAAGCTATGCAATTGCCTTTCTCCCATGCAAAAAATAGTTTTGACAGTGATACTATTTGCCTTATTCTTTTTGGCTTCTCTTTACACGATTGCATTTACAGCCTACCAGATTGGTAAAAAAGATGGAAAGTTCATACAGATTGAACACGTTCATCCTTCACCGATTATACAGCAAAATAAAAATTTTTATGATGAAATGGAATAACAAAGGAGAGGGGAAACAATTAACTCCTAAACAACGACTTCAAAGGCAGAAGTTAATCGTGTATCCTATTTTTGCCGTGATCTTTATATTCGTGATGTATTTTATATTCGTTCCTTCGTCAACAAGAAAGGATAATATTGAGGAGGTGAATGGTTATAACGTGAATATACCTGTGTCGGAAGGTGATAATATAACGAATGATAAAAAGGCAGCTTACGAGGCAGAAGATATTAGGCAGAAGCAAAACGAGAGGAAGACATTAGAGGATTATGCTTTTGAACTTACCGCACGGGAAGAAGAGAGTAAATCATTATCACTTTTACCAGAAAAAGAGGATCAGGCAACAGGTGTAGTTACTTCGGTAACGACATATAAAGATTTAACGAAAGAGATGCAATCTTTTTATCAGCCCATTAATAAAGAAGATCGAGAAAAAGAAAATTTGCAGCGACAAATTGAACAATTACAGCAACAATTACAGGGAATACAGCCTCAACCGAATCAACAGGAATTGATGGAAGAATCTTATAAACTTGCTGCCAAATACCTAAATCCCACACAAGTTCAAACAACCTCTACTCCAGTTCAAAATAATCAACCAACTAATAAAAACACAGTATTGGTTCAACCAGACAATGAAAAGGTAATTACCCGCCTTGGGGATGTAACAGACTCCACGTTTATTCGTTCTTTTAGTAAAAAAAGGAATTTCGGATTTAACACGATCTCATCGAAACACACCTTTTGTCAAGTTAACACGATTCAAGCTTGTGTGAGCAATAATCAAGTATTAATTTTTGACAAATCCGATACCCCAATTGTCACGTTAAGATTGCTAGAAAATATCAGGATCAAAGATATTTGTATTCCCAAAAACACATTACTAATTGCCGAGGCAAAGCTACAATCTGAACGTTTACAGCTTGCGATAAAAAACATTCAATATGCTGGATACAATATTCCTGTATACCTCAAAATACTTGATCTAAACGGGCAAGAAGGAATTTATATTCCGTCTTCTGTTGAGTCTAATTCTGTCAAAGACATTGCAGGAAATACCGTAGGGAACGCGGGTACATCTATCAATTTAGGGAATAATGCAGGCCAACAACTTATCACAGATGTTTCCCGTGAAATAATTCAAGGTGCGACCAGCTATTTGAATAAAAAAATAAAAGTCACGAAAGTAACTATAAAAACAAATTACAGAGTATTACTCATTAACCAACAATAAAATAGTTCAATGAAAAAATTAATTATATATCTAATATTAGTATTTACCTGCTCTATACTCAAAGCGCAGGAAATAAAAAGTTATAACTTACAAGTTACTTTTAATCAAACTGTTCATATTCTTTTTCCCTCGTCAATAAAATACGTGGATTTAGGTTCTATTGATCTAATTGCAGAAAAAGTCGAAAACTCCGAAAACGTGTTAAAAATCAAAGCATCCGTGGAAGACTTCACGGAAACCAACATGACTGTAATTTGTTCGGATGGTACGTTTTACTCGTTCAAGGTCACTTATGCAAAAGCACTCACGAAATTGAATATTACAATTGCAAACGAGATATACACAACAAATTTTGGGGATGTATCTACTCGACAAGTAGAGGCAATAATGCAAGCTATATATAAAGAGAACCGGAATAATATAAAATACTTAGGGTGTAAATTGTTTTCCATTCAAACACTTGTAAAGAGCATCTACGTTCACGAGGGATTATTTTTTATACACATATATATAAAAAATACTTCTAACGTTGGGCTTGATATAGATTTTATCCACTTCAAAATTATAGATAAGAAACTTGTAAAACGAACTGCAATGCAAGAAATCTATTTGGAACCTCTTGCAAGTTACAGCGAGGTAAAACGAGTTCCCGCGCATTCCTCCGTTCGCATGGTATATGTTTTTTCAAAATTTACGATGGTGGATGAGAAACAATTTACAATCGAGTTGTATGAAAAAGATGGTGCTAGGGATCAAATTATTCGTGTTGAAAATCAAGACTTTGAATGCGCTAAAACAATCGAAAAATTAAAAGTAAAATAGGATGAAAAGATTGGGATTATTAATTTTAATCGTGCTGTTCATCGGCACGATCCGGGGGTTCTCACAGCGTTGCCTTTCGGGACAATGGGGTATCAAACTTAATTATGGTTGGGGTGATAGTTATCCATTTTTGAAGAAAAAGAATTTGGATTACACGATTGGTTTATCTTTCTTCCGGTACGTTCAAAACCAGAATAAATGGTCTGCTGGCATCGAATACACGGAAAAACGTTTTTGTTACAAGTGCAATGCTGTTCCTGTTTGTCAATTCCTAATTTCAGGAGGATACTATAAAAACATTTTATCTAATCGAATGAAAAGTTTATTTTTCAATCTTGGGGGGATGTTTTTTGCGGGTTATGAATCTGTAAATTGGGGCGTGAAAAATTTCTGCGATGGGGCTATTCTGAAAAATCAAAATTGTTTTATTGCGGGAGGAGCTTTAGCGGTAGAATTGGAAACCTACATCACGAATCGTTTTCTTGTTTCTTGTCGTGCTAGAGAGAAGATTCTATTTAATTCTATCAAGACATTTCATTTTCAGTATTCCATAGGGATTAAATTTATTATTAAATAGTTATGAGAAAAATAATCATGTTTATCTTGTTTGTTTTTGTCGCATTTGGGTTTTATGCCTGTAATGAATGTACGGATTGCGAAGAGAATACCCGAACACTGGCACTTTATATTAAAGCGCAAGGAAATGCAAAAGATAGCGTTATTAGGATAGAAGGAAATCTTTACAATGTAGAAACAGGTACTCGCACCCCGTTCTCCACGGAACAACGAGATAGTATCTATTGCTCTAATTTCGAGATATTTGAAAACTTTCATTGGGTGACGCTAGAATTATATATTTACTTAAATGGGGACAGGGACATGAAGCAAATCGCAATTGATTTAGCGGGTAAGATCGAATTGTCAGATTCCCGTGTACAAATCTTAAATCTTAATGTAGTTGTTGGATTACTGGGCTTAGAAGTTAATTACCCAGATTATCAACTCGGAGATCAAGTAAAAGACGATTTAGAAATTAAAGCAGAGTAACAATGAAAATAACTATATTACTAATATGTATGTGTTTGGGATGTTCTTGTGTCCGAAAGGAAATTTTAGAAAATTTTCCAATCCCTTTAAATATAAACATTGCGTCTTTGTCACGCGGGACAACGCCGCTTCTTGATGGTGCAGAACTCGGAGTTTACATTGCGGAAAATTCTCCGGAAAATGATTATGATGGTGTTGCGTATCAGAATATTCATGCGATCATTAAAAATGGCGAGTTAGAACTTGACGAGGACATCATGTTAAGTTCAACGATGGCTAACATATACGTGTATTCGCCTTACAAAACAACTTTTACCGATCCACGTGCGACTAGAGTAACAACGAAGGCGAGTCCGGACTTTTTATTAGGTAAGGTCGAAGGTATAAACAATCTTAACCCAAATGCTAATATTATACTACAACACATGTATTCCGTTATTCGGTTTAAGATAAGAAACCTTTCCGGTAGCACATTTTATTCAAGTATCCTGAATATAACATTAAGAAATAACGAAGGCTATACAAACCTATCTGTTATGGGAAAGGTGGATATGAAAGACTGTTCGATAGTACCTGCTTTGCCTAGCGCGCACGCGGTTTCTATTTCGTTCAGCCCGTCGTATAAAATTTCAAGTGATTTTCCTGACGACGACAATAGCATATCAATGACCGTGATTCCAACTCCTGTGTTATCAGGAGAAATGATTTTAGAAGTCGTTTTTTCTCCAACGAGTAAACGTTCTTTTGAAATTCCCCTGACAAATTGGGAATGCGGGAAGATTTACACTTACAATTTATCAATAACCAATTGAAAATACATAAAACAAGCAGACATGAGAACATTAATATATTTTCAATTTTTCTGTTGGTGAGTTGCACGAAAAAAACAGAGATAAATAATGATAATTCCGTACGCTTAGAAATTAGCTTGGAATCCGATTTGTCCCGTTCCACGTCAGCAAGTTCACTGCCTGTTGGTAGTGAAATAGGCATTTTTATCGTCGAATCCGTAAACATGGAAGCGATTTATGACGGGGAGGAAGAAAAGTATCGTAATATTCGTGTGGTTAGGACAATTGACGGTTGGAGAATGGATCAGGACGTGATTTTAAAATCATTCCCCGGAAAAGTTGTTGCTTATTATCCATATGAAGAGGGGCTTACAGATATGTATATCCCTCTAAATTCGGAAAAAGACAGGACTTTTCTTTTTGGTCAAGGTGAAACCGAAGTCAGCGAGAGTTCGCCGAAAGTGTTGATCCGGATGCAATCTCCTTTCACGATCGCCCGGTTTTGGCTGAAACAATCTGCTCCCGGAAGTTCAGTATTCGCGACAGAACTGCGGCTGCGGAACTTCGACCCGCATTTTAGTCTTTGCACACGAGGACACGTTAATCTAGCCTCTCAATCCATTAATTCAATTCTCTCTAGTCCACATGTAAGCGTGATTGATGACCAAGGATATATCTGGTTTACAGACAAGTATAAACACGTGGATTTTTTCGTGTTTCCGTGCCGAATGCGCACTGCTGAAATCATATTCGAGGCACGCATAGATGATCGTTATTATCAATATGTAATTCCTCCAGCGACTTGGATTCCGGGTATGGTAAACGAGTACTATCTCACGTTCAATAATTGAATAGCTATATAACGTCTTATTTTTTTATTAATCTAAAATTTATTTTTATGAAGACAATTTATTTTTTTATCGCTGTATTTGTAAGTGCATTTTTTTGCACGAGTTGTTCTAAACCCGATGCAGAGATCACACCATTAAGGAATGAATTAAACGTATCGACTAATTTAGAGGCAATGACCTCTAGGGCTTCGTTTCCAACGAGTACGGAAATGGGTCTTTTCGTTACCTCCGGAAACTTGGGCGGGGTGTATGACAACACAAGCGCAAACAGTAATGTTAAAGCGGTTTTAGGTGCTTCCGGTTGGGTGTTAACACCCCCGGTTTATCTCTCGGCTAATAATGCAACGATTTACGCTTATACTCCTTATTCCTCGTCAGTGTCAAGTGGAACGAGTATTCCGGTAAATGTTACTTCTGCGGTTGCAGACTATTGCTACGGGAAATCGTCCGGCACTATTAACGCTAAAAGTCCCACGGCAACAATAACAATGTCGCACGCCCTAACTAAGGTTCGTTTCAAAATCTCTAAGGCATCGACCTACACAGGAACGGGAAAACTCACGGAAATCTCGATCAACGGTAGTACAAACAACACGATTTGCGCACAAGGTTCGTTAAACATTAACACGGGAGTAATCACTGCAACCACCACCTCAGCGCATACCATAACTAAAACAAATTCATCTGGTCTTTACACGATCACGGCATCAGCCCCAACGGATGCGCAAGCGGCGGTTTTAGATTTTACTCTTATCCCCGCCACGTTCCAAGCGAAGGAAATTAGTATGAGTTTCACAATTGATGGTAAAATTTTCACCTTTTCCGTTCCGGCAGGAACTTGGGAGAAATCGAAAATCAATACTTACACTTTAAGCCTTGGAGGTACTGGATTAACTATGAGTAATGTGTCTGTAACTGTCACGGAGTGGGCCGCGGGAGTATCAGCATCGGGAGAACTTAAATAAATTATTCATCAAGAGGGGGATTTCCCCCTCTAATTTTCCTAAAAAATGAAAAGGTACATATTATATATAGTATTATTATACATTCTTGGGAATGGGTGTAATGATAAGCTGGAGATTCAGCAAGCATATAAATTTGCGATCGAAACAATGCCTGTCCAAAACCAAATAACGGAGAATGAAACGGTTGAAATTCGTTTTGAAATAAAACGGGAGGGTGAGTATAAAGACACGAAATATTACATCCGGTATTTCCAGCCTTCCGGGAAGGGAATACTAAAAACAAGCGATAAAATTGAATTTACGCCAAATGACCGCTACCCACTCTCGGACACGATATTTCGCTTGTATTATACCTCTAATAGTACAGACCTGCAAACGATCGACGTGTATGTTGAAGATTCTTTCGGACAAGTGGAAAAAGTAACGTTTAGTTTTACAAATCATAATAAAGAATGAATGGAAAACGACAAATTACTTGAATTAGTAGAACGAGATCCTTTTTTGCTTAGAAAAATGAGAAATGATGTGAAAACAAGAGAAATTTGTCGCATAGCGTTGGAAGCCTTACCGGGGCAAATCCCGAAGTATGACTTAATTTCAGATGTTCCATATGCAGATGTATGTTTAGAAATTTTACAAAAAGATTGCAAGAGCAAGACTGACGCGATCATGTGCGCGATAAATATATCTGATACGGTTATGAACGAGGAGATCGCTGAATTTATTCTTGAAAAAAATCCTCTTGCTTTTCCCATCTTAAAAGATACTTACCTTTCTCCCGAGTTGTGTTTTCTTGTTGACCAGAGTAACCCTAATTATTTTAACAAATACCCTTCCATGTTGCCAGCTCGTGTCAGGGAAACCGTGAACGTGTTCACGTTATCAAGGATGCTTGAACGGCGATGGGGATGCGGAGAGAATTTTTCGTTAGACGAGTTAAAGGAAATTTTACAAGGTAAACCTTTTCATATTAAAGAATCGTCCTCGGGGAAAAATGTATTTATGGAATTAGAAGGTGGTAAATTTCGCATTTTACCGGAAGAAAAGAAAATACGAGAAATAAAAAAGGGACGTAAATTATAATGAAATTTTTGAAAATGATTTCTTTGGAGGAGTGATTAACGAAGAAGAACGTGGAAAAGCTATGATGAACTGAGAAGTATTTGTGCTGAATATTTGGGAAAAGGTATGAAAGATGTAAAGAGAAATCGCCCGCGGCTTCTGCCGCGGGCGATTTCTCTTTCTTTCCCCAAAAAGAAAAACGAGCGGGCCAATATATTTCCACGCTCGTTAATTAATCCGATGAATTTCAATATGGATTACGCGGCTTTCTTGCTCGCTTCTTGCATTTTCTTTTTTCCTTGTTTTAGTTGCTTCTTGATAGAGGCAATTTGTTCTTTTATTTTCTTGAAACGCTTGTTATACACCTCCGTGTATTTTTGTTCGATTTTTTCCACGTCATCATGGAAATGCTCTTTCGCGAAAGCTATAAAATAGTCGGAAGTAACCCCTTTCCCGAAGGCGGTACGGAACCCTTTCACTAGAAAATCTCTTTTAATGATAGTCTTTAGCTCTTCGGATAGTCCTCGTTCCACGATTTCTTTCTTCTCATTCTCGCTAACATAGTACGTGTCTTTAGTAACGCCTAAATCTTGATAATGCTTCCTGTCGAGAGCATCGAGAAGAAAGAAGTACAAATATTTTTCCTCGCTTTCTGAAAATTCAGAGTGCGGTATATCGTTTTCTTCGATGAATGCCTTCGTGTCCTTGATCGTGTTGATCGTTTTTAATTCTGTATTTCTTTTGTCCTTGTCTTGAAGGGATTTAAGTTCTTTATGCAGTTCATTTTCTTGACTTTTCGCCTCATGTTCTTGATACTGAAAAACGATATTTTTATCTTGAATTACCGCAAATCTTGTTAAAGAACCTTGTTCTTCTTTCTGTTCAAGTAATTTAATGCTTTCGTAATACTCTTGCATTTTGTTTTGATAAAGTTGCGAGAAGTGTTCCTTTTCTTCTTCTGTTTCAACGTTGGAAAAATCGGGTTGTTTCGGTTCGTTCGGATAATAACGACAATTCGCGTTATCCTTTATTTCATATTCCTGTAAAAGAAGACGTTCAATCACGGTATCATTAGTTTGACTATACACGGGTTTACAGAGAACGGCAAGCGGATTTTCTTGTTTTATCCGGATGGCTTCGGCTGTTAGGTAGCTTGCGTTTTTCTCTTGTAGGCAAGTTGGATTCACGCATTTCCCGCTATCCTCACAGAATAGTGAAAAATTTGCCGTGTTGTGGGGACAAGAGGCACATTCTTGCTTATCAAATTTGTAATCCTTTAAACTCATTGTGTAGTTGGATTCGATTCTTTTTTTCACGGCTTCTTGGGGCAAGTTGAACCAATTGGAATATGAAGTTTTATCAAAAAATCTCGAATGAACATCTTTTTGAACATCCTCGGAATATTCACAGATAACCGCGGCAACCCCGATACCAATTTCTCCTGTTTGAAGGAGTTCCGCGAAATCGGCAATAAGATGATTAAGTTTTAAACGTACACGGATATATTTTTCGCTTTTTCCTGTACGGGAAATTAACTCGTTGATGTCCCCGTTTGTTTGCAATAACTTTTCGTATGCTTTCGCTTCCTCGATAGGGGAAATATCTTCTCTCTGAATATTTTCGATTAGGCACAATTCTTGTGCTTCTTCCGCTGTTACATCCTTGATGTAAGCGTTGATAGATTTCCAACCGAGTAATTGGGCGGCACGGAAACGCCGTTCGCCGCAAATAATGGCGTATTGGTTTTTCCCGACAGACCGGAGGGTAAGTGGATTTATTAACCCGCTATTTTGTATACTATCGGCAAGTTCTTGAATGCTCGCGTTATCAAAACATTCCCGCACGTTTGCTTCATTCGGTTGAATCTCGTTTAAACTGACTTGTTGAAAAAATTCTTTTGTTTTCATGGTATTAATTTTAAATATTTGAAGTGATTATGATTTAGGCGCAATGGTTACGGGAGTACAAGCCTACCGCGATAGCTTTGGCTTTCTCGCGTGAAACCTTGCGGAGTTTACCCCCGACACATACGTAACAATTCTTTGTATCCTTGACTCTCTCTACCTGTAAATATGAGAATGGTGCATTATAGCAAATTAGATTCGTCCCTTTCGAGGAATACCCCCAAAGGAAATTTCCGTTGTATGATTTAAGGTCTTTCTTGTCAGCCTCGAAGTCTTGGGATACGGTTGTATTTTCGTTTTTCACGATATCTTTCATTCTATTGATAATATGTTTTTTCATGATAATATTGATTTAATGTTGATAATGCTCAATTTTGCGATCATGCCGCCTTGTTTTTAATAACTTCTTCTTCCACTTTTTTTCCCATAGCCTCCACGTTCTTGTATTTCTGTTTTAGTTTTGCCTTGATTTTTTGCAAACGTTCATCAGTGGTGGGATCAAAGAATAAGTTATTTTGGGTTTCGTGTATTATGTATTGTTCCATAATTCGCTTTAGCCTTGTTACTTGTGCTTTGGTTGCCGCGAAGCATGATAGTAGCGTGTTGAATCCTGTTTCTAGTCCTGTCCGTTTGTCATAGTAGTGATAATACGTTTTTATTTCTTCGCGGGGATATTGGCAAGTATATTTAGCCAATCTCCAATTAATTAGCCATCGCCACCGATCAAGCATTTGCCGGGGAATGTCAATAACGTGTAACGTGTCATAATTATCATAGTCCCTTCGAAGCTGAAACGATATTTTTATCCAGTGTTCGATTTTTAGTTCCCTCTCGGTTTTGGCGAGGTCTTTCGCCTGTTCGAACCAATCGTGTATATTTTCCTGTTTCATTTTTTTATGTGATTTAGATGTTAACTTGCTATTTTTCCTCCCGTTTTTCTTCGTTACTAGATGTATTCTTTGTAGTCCGTGATTTTCTTTCCCGCTTTCTTTGCCCTTCTAATTTCAAGTGGGGAAAGTTTCGCGAAATAGAACGTCTTTTCTTTCGTCCAACACAAGGGTAAATGTTTGCATCTTCGGGTTTTGTTAAACGCGAAACAAAGGGAACACTTGTAGCCGTCTTTTTTCACTTCTCTAATTTCGAGGACTATGTTTTTATATTGAATAAAATCTTCTGCTTGCATAATCTAAACTGTTATATATCCGTTAATTTGCATTTAACCTCTTCGCATTTGTCTTCGAGCCTTAAAATTTCCGATACAAAGAACTCGGTCGTTTCTGCCGCGGGGGTAAAATTTGTAAGGCGATTGCACACTTCTCGGATTAAATTTTCTAGTTTCACGTCCTCGATTTCGGGGCGTGTTTTCTTTTTCTCTTTCATGGCTTTATTATTTAGATTGTTTGTTTTTTATCCATTCTTCCCGTGCCTCCCTGCACTCTTTTAGGGGGGGGCACGCAGCTAAACAATTCCCCGTCTGTATGGCGATAGTCATATTGATAGAAGATATACGGGCGGTCACGAAAAGAAAACCTTTCGTATTTTTCCTCACCCGTGTTTCGGGTCGTAGATACTCCATTTTCTGTTATTCTTGTCATGTTATGTTATATTAAGGCGTTTAAAATCAGTAGTATAAATATAAATATAGCAATCACGTGGAGAACGAGTTTCAACAAGCGTAACAGGACACGGGCGATCAGCACGAAAAGAATTGTTCCCTCTAGTACCCCCGTACCCGTTTTCGCAAGTAGGCAAATCACGATAAACGTGGTGATTATTCCTAAACATCCTATTTTGAAAATTTTTCTCATGATTCAATAATTTTGAAAAAGTACTCGATAGCGGAATGAACGACTACAAAATGGTGTTTGGTTCTAAAATAACCGTAAGGGTTATAAAAGTTCAACGCTAGCATATTATAAAATGTAGGTTCAAATCGTTTGACAAGTCGGTTGATTTCTCGCTTGTTCGCCTTTACCGCACCTTTCATTAACTCTTTCCACGTGCTTATATCTATACAAGAGCAACACGTTTCATATTCAATGGCTTTCACGTTATATGTATTATTTTTCATGGTATTGAATTTTAATGTTTGGGAATAAGGGGGGCGGGATCGCCCCCACGGTTCAACGGCAATAGAAAACATACCCGTCCACGTAATCATACCCGTCCATGAATAAATCACGGGCGTATGCCTCGTAGTCGAAGTATTGTTTCGCGAAATCGGATAGGTCTTCCATTGTTTTAACACATTCTTCCGCAAAGTCTTTTTCGCTATCGTATTCCCCGAAATACTGGTCTTGAAAATCACGTACTAAATCGTCAATATCTTTTTTTGCTATATCGAATGAGTAGTAATCTAGCCAGGCAGAGAAAGCCTCTTGCTTTGTTTTGTCCATTTCATCCATTTTATCGCGAACCTCGAAGAACTTTTCCGATAGCGACGATTCACCAATAAATGCTTCCGGTATATTTTCCCAATCTTGAAACATAAGTTCCGGGTCTTCCTCGTCCGAATGCAGATCACCGCACGCCTCTAAAAATTCCTCCTTATCGCTATAATCCGATAAGTTCATCCACTTGCCCTCGATACTACCACAATTGTATTTGTTGTACGTCCCGACATAAATAGCTGCTTCCTGCAAATTTTCCATAACTCTATTTTTTTCAAGTTGTCGGGATGCCCCCGATCGGCTAACTACTCGCGTTCTGTTCGTCCGTGTCTACTTTAACTGAGGGAGGGAGCTTCGTTTTCTTTTTCCCGTTCCCTTGTCCCTCGCTCCATGTCTACCTCGCCTTTCGGTCGGTCGCTTTCGTTATGCTCTAAGGGTGTCGTGCTCGCGGGACAAAAAAGTTTTTTCAAAAAAATACTACCCGACTGGCTCGTTGCCGAAATCAAAGGAGGGGTGGAGATTTTTTTGTAAAACCGGAGGCTTGAACTTTTTTTCCCGCTGACACGAAACAACCTTTGCATAATCGAATAGCGGCTGACTGATGGCGGGTATAAACAAGAATGCGGGGACAATCGAGGGGGACGGTAAAAGGAAACGAACAAGACAATTGCTTACCGCTCTGCCCCGGAGGGGTGCTTCAATTTTGCGCGAGGATCGCCGCAGTGTACCGTGTACCGCGAAGAGCCGTGTTTCCGGCAGAAACCGCGTCCGAAAAATTCTTCGTGTATTGTTTTAATTAATTATTCTTAATTTCTATCTTTATAGCGTGTAAGAGTGGGGCGTGCATTAGGGTAGGGAGCTGGCAGATGGATGCCGGAAATATAAACGAGTTGATTTACTTATCATGAGCGATAATGAAAAGAAGACGTTTGGGGAAAGACTTAATGAGTTTTGGAACTATTTGAAAAAGTATAAAAAAAATTTTCAGCTTATTTTTACCTGCTTGTTTATAGGATTCGTGTTTGAAAAGCTACTTGTCAAAATATATGATGACACGATCGTGAGGCTTCTTTCAGAGGTGAACGAGGGGTGGTTTTTCGCGTGTATCATGTTCGCTGCACTGATCGGGTTCGCATGGCGTTTGTGGAAAAGAACCCGTGAGAAATACCTTGATGCTGTCCCTAGAATGATTTTATTAATAGCTCTAGCATTAATTTACGTTCGTTATCGGTTCACGGGAGCTTACATTTATTATCCGGAAGGATGTTGGATTAAATACTTGGATGTTTTATTTCTAATTCTTTTGGTATATGGGTTATATCAAATATTGCTCAATTATAAAGCCGTGGAACGTAGTTTAAACCCTCAACGTGATGCTCCTGTTTTTATATCGGGTCATGCAATAAAGGCTGGAGAAAAAGATGAACTAGAATTTAGTAATTCGGCTAAAAATATAGCCGATCGGCTGAGTGGAGTTCCTGCTGACGTATCTTTTAGCATCGGGATAAACTCGGCGTGGGGGGACGGTAAATCATCATACTTGAATTTAGTACGTGAAAATATAGATAAAAATAGATACATTGTAATAGACTTTAACCCCGTAGAAAGCAAAGAAGAAGATTTAATACAAGTGAATTTTTTCGAGAAGATAAAATCGGTTTTACAGAAATATAGTGGAGAAGTATCTTCCTTGATTGATAATTACATGAAAGCCATCGGGATACTGGACGAGAGTAATTTCATGTCAAAAATTAGAGAATTAAAAGCCATGTTTTATGATGGGAAGGAGGAGGAAAAGCTAAAAGCTGCTCTAAGTAAAATAGGGAAACGGCTTGTTGTTATCATAGATGATATTGATCGGTTAACACCGGAAGAAGCTTTCAAAACCATAAAACTTATCCGGTACGCTGCATCTAATATTTCTAACATTATTTTTATAACCGCTTATGACAGGAATTGTATAAATCAATTTACTAAAAACGAGCAAGGTGATGACTTGTCTTTGTTTTGGGATAAGTTCTTCGACATGGAGATACAATTACCTTATCGACATAACAAGATGATTATTTCTTATATAGGGGAACGATTACAAAAATGGCTTAAGGCAACAAATTCAGCACCTTATAAAGAAATAATGGAAGGTTTGGGGGATAACTTTCAATTTCTTATCCGGAATCTTCGGGACGCTAAAAGGTTTTTGAATAATTTCTACATGGAATATTTGGACGTGAAAGAGGAGGTTAAAATCGAACATTTGTTATACGTGAAACTTTTGAAATATCGATATATAGATGTTTTTTATGCATTGAGGGCTAAGAAATTCATCGAAGCTGATTCTACTAGTGGTATAGAATATTATCCTAATGGTATTTATCGTTTAAAAAATGATTATGAAGAAGTTTTGAAAAATATTGAAAAAGATCCGGAAAGTGTTGGCATGATTAAGAAAATGTTGATTTTTTTATTCCCTAATATTTTAGAGATGAAATTAGTAAGACCAATTAATGATGTTGATAGTTTTGAAACTTATTTTCAAGATGAAATTAGCAATACTTTGAGTTTAAAAGATATAATAAGTCTTTTTACGCAATCTGAACAAGATGCGATGTCAACTATTGATGAATGGAATGGGCGAGGGTGTATAGACGAATTAATATACTATTTAAAACTGCGTGATTATCTTGAGATTGAGGATAAAGAGACTTTTGAACTTTGCGTGAAGTTGTCATTTAATCTACTTGCATATACGAGGAATTACTATTATTACAAGCACTTAACAGGATATTTCAATAAAACTGACGTGGCTATTTTCTCAGATAAATATTACAATGGTGATAGAGTACAATATAAAAAATATTTTGCTGATTTATTTGAGAGGGATTCACAAGAACAGCATATCTATCATGATTTTGTTCGACTGATTCTTGCTGAACTATTTGAGGCGGCAGTAGATGCTAAAGGAACTTGGATATTCGATAGAGACTATTTTGTAAAATATGCTTGTAAAGGAGCATTTTATTATTTTAAAAATCAAATCTCTAAAAAAAGCGAGTATAATCTTGCCATGGGATTAGAATTATTGAAAAATTGTATTCAAGATGTTAGTAACAATATCTCTGTGTTGAGTCAGGTTGCTTGTCTATCGGCAAAAGAATATATAGTTGAACATCCCGTTGAATATTTACGTTTGTTTATAAAGATGCACATATTAACTTTCACGCATAAAGCATATGTATTTCCAGATATATGTTACAAGTCTATATTTGCAAATGATTTTGAAGCTTTTTTATACGATAAAAGGCTTGATAAAGAGAATGAAGTAGAATTAGTCCGGAATTTTTGGGAATTGTTTAAAAGTAATAATTACACATCAATCGAGTGTAAAGATGAAATCAATAGTCGAACGAAAATGAATGCAGAGTTTTCAGATGGAGTTAAGAAACTGTGTCGAGCGAGAGAAATACGGAAAGACTTATTAGATATTGCAAAACAATGGAAATTTTGTAAGGCTATGGACTCGCATAAGAAGAATGAAATATTGCAGGATTTAAATGTTTATCAGAAAGAATTTGAGAGTATTGAGATAAAGACGATGGATATATTAGTAGCAGAAAAGACGGTCGAGACAGTTAGAAAACTTATTCAAAACGTGGATGTCGTTTCTAAAACTGACGCTTGATAAAGTTGGTTTTTCACGTGTTTTAAGCCTTCGTGATTCACGATCGAGAGGCTTTTTGCAGCCTGTAAAAGTCCTCGCTCTATAATTTGTACCCCATGTTACAGGACATTTTTAGCGAGAGTGAGGAGGGATACTTTTAATTTCTTGTTTAACTTGTAGGTGTATTTGCGTAGTAGTGCTTATTTCGCGGCAAAATTTTTACCAATAGTCCTTCTATTAGGTACTCCTAATTTGAGCTGTTCCCCTTTTGAATACTATCGTCAGTTCCGAGGCGGCTCTCTTTTATTTCTCGTCCTGTATACAGGTAATTGTAAAGATAAGGACAGGGATTTTTTTACTGTAATAATTCTAGTGTCTCGAACTCGTCTTTTGGGACATTTCAACATTTGGCAGAAACCGCATCCGAAAAATTCTTCGTGTATTATTTTAATTAATTATTCTTAATTTCTATCTTTATAGCGTGTAAGAGTGGGGGCGTGCATGAGGGTAGGGAGCCGGCGGATGGATACTGGAATTATAAACAAGTTGATTTACTTATTATGAGCAATAATAACGATAATGAAGAGAAGACTGTAAAAAAGAGATGGAACTTTTTAGGGCGTTACAAGAAAAGTTTTTTGCTTGTTTTATTCGGAGCTTTTATTTGGGCAGGATATGAAAAGCAACTCGTGGAGTTATATGATGACACGATCGTGTGTCTTCTTTCCAAGATTAACGATGGTTGGGCTTTTGGAATAGTAACCTGTATCTCGTTGGCTTTACTGGCAGTTTTTCTTTCTTATAAATCATATAAATGTTATTTGGATACTGTTCCCAGGATAATTTTGATACTAAGTTTGACCGTGATTTATATTCGGTTTCGGTTCACGGGTGAGTACATTTACTATCCCGAGGATTATAGACTAAAATATTTTGATGTGTTGTTCGCTATTCTCTTTATTTACACGTGTTATCAGGTTTATTTATATCGCAGGTCGAAACCTGATAAAACGGAATCACCCGACTATTATCTTGAAGCGGATCGAGAAATAGAGAAAGAAGATAAAGACGAGCTAGTATATACTCCTTCGGTTAATAGTCTGGTTCAATATTTAGAAAAAGTACCCAAAGAGCATTCTTTTAGTATAGGTATCGACGCGTGCTGGGGAAATGGTAAATCTTCTTATTTGAATTTGTTAGCTAATAAGATAAGAAAAAAATATATCATAATAAAATTCAATCCTGCTAAATGCAAGGATGCTGATAAGATTCAAGTTACTTTTTTTGAAAAATTGAAATCGACTTTACGCAAGTATAACGGGGAAGCGTCCACGTTAATTGATAACTACCTTAAAGTTCTTGGATTCGTGGATGAAAGTCATATTGTTTCCCGTTTGAGTGAATTGAAGCAAATGTTTTATCAAGTCAATGAAGAAGAAAAACTGCAATATGCAATTGATAAACTAGATCAACGGCTTGTTGTTATCATAGATGATATTGATCGATTGACACCGGAAGAAACTTTACAAACCGGAAAACTCATCCGCTATTCTGCCAATATATCGAATATCATTTTCATATCAGCGTATGACAGGCGATGTCTCAACCCATTTGCTGAAGATCAATCGGGGAAAGATATGCCTTCATTTTGGGATAAATTCTTTGATGTAGAGCTTCATTTGCCATACAGGTCTCAAAATTATATCATTGAATATCTTGCAAAACAATTGAAGTTTCGTTTGGGCAATAACATCGATTATTTGCGAATAATGAATGAGTTAGGGGATGATTTCAAAGTCTTCATTCAAAATATTCGAGATGCCAAAAGGTTTTTGAATGTATTTATTCAGGAATATACCAATTTGAAAGATGAAGTTGTGTTCGACCATTATTTTTATTTGAAGTTGTTAAATTATAAATATACAGAGGTTTATAATTCATTAAGAGAAAGAAGATTGTTCAAGCAAGAATTTAATAATAATGATTTTTTTTCTTTACTAGAAGAAAAAGTACTTAATGAAAAACTAGAAGAATATAACTACGGGGAAAGACACGTTCAAGTGGTAAATCACGTGTTGACAAAGTTGTTTCCTAATTTCTATAAACCTGGCGTTTTAAGACCAATATATGATAAATCAAGTTTTGATATATATTTTTTAGACGGGATTTTTAACTCCTTAAAAATTATTGAATTAAAATCTCTTTTTTTATTATTGGAAAGAGATGCGATTTCTAAAATTGACGCATGGGTGAAGGAAAATTATCTCTTTGATCTAATTAATTTTTTTAGACAATACCCAATTAATGATTTTGAAAGAAAACTACAATTTGAATTTCACATGAAATTATCATTTTACATGTTGGAATATACTTCATCCTTAGATTATTATAGTAATCTTACGAAATATTTTTATAAAAGTGATATGGCTATTGTTGTGAAAAAGTATTACAACGGGTATGAATATTCATATAAACGTTACCTGATGGACTTGTTTGAGGAAGATGCACAAGGGAAATATATTTATAATAAATTTTTACAGCGGGTTCTTTTAGATTTATCCATATCCGATGATTGCGATAAAGCATGGTTTCTAAGTAAAGATGAATTACTGCAATATGCCAGAAAGAGTTTAGATTACTATCTCAATAATGATATTTCTAAAAGGGAGGGAAATAATATTTCCAAAGGTTTGGAATTATTGTCTAGTTGTGTTGAAAAAAATGATAATGTAAAGGGTGCTATTTTGGACGAGAGGGCTTGCAAAAAGATGAGAGAATATATACAACGTGAACCGGAGGACTATATTAACGAGTTGGTCGGATTTTTAACTTCAAATATAGATGATAAAGTAAGTATATTCTCGGAGTCACGTTACGAATCTATATTCGGTAGTAAAGAGGAATTTGAGACGTTTTTGATGGGAGAGAAATTGAATCAAATACAGAGAATAGATTTAGCCCGCAATTTTTGGGAATTATACAAAAGTAATGACTATGTTTCAATTGTTAGTCGTAAAGAAATTGATGTTCAGAAAATAATAAATGGAAATTTTTACCTAGAAGTTTTGAAACTACATAGAATACAAGAAATACAAACATTCGTACTGAATAAATCTTGGTTAGAACGTGAGGGTAAACTAGAATCTAGGGAAAGAACGGAAGTATTGAAGGAAGTTGAAACGCTAAAAGAAGAATTTGATGCAATTGAATCAAAAATAGGAATAGATATTAAATCAATAACGCAAACGGGAAAAGAATTAGCATCCTTGTTGGGAATGTTAAAAACAAGACGAAATTAAATACTTCATTCCCGGTTTACAATTTGCACATTTGTATAGACAATGTTTATCCTTGCCAAAAGTCCTCGCGATATAATCTGTAACCCATGTTGCGGCATACTTTGAGCGAGAGTGACGGGTCTGCTTCTAATTTTTTTGTTTAACTCGCTGACGTGTTTACGCCCTTTATTCTGGAAAAACATACAATGAATCGGGAAAGGACTTCTATACTTGTAACGAGTTGCTGGTGTTCGATTGGGACGGGAATTTGCTAAACACCTATATGTTGGATAAGTCAGCGGTTGGGGTAAGTTATGACGAGGGCGAAAGCGTTTTGTATGCGGTCAGTAACGCCCCGGATATTCCGATGTTTCGTGTCCGCTTGCCGGAATAACGCCTCACGTTGAACTAGAGTTATGAAAAAGAAGAATCAATTACCACATAAGAGAATAAAAGCGGGGTATCCCCCGCTTTTTCTCTATAAATAGCCGCGAGTGTTGATTGCTCTTTTCACGTAAGGAAGAGTTAAAAAATTAGAGTAATCGTATGTTTCCTATACCTTATTATATAGGTGTATCCTCGAACGTTCATTTATATATTCACGCGGAACTTAACCAAAACATTCTCAAATGTTCCTAAATCTTCTTGTAATTAATTTATTACGAAATTAATTATGAATTTCCCATTCTATCTTCGCGGTAGTGATGGAAAAGGACATATTTAGAGAAATAAAATTATACAAGTGCGACACGAGTACGCGCTTGGCGTTGCCTTTGGCGGAAGAGGGAATTCATGCAGGTTTCCCTTCTCCGGCGGCGGATTATTTGGAATTGGCAATTGACCTAAACGAAGAACTTGTGAAGAATCCCGCATCTACTTTTTTCGGGCGTGTCGTGGGGGATTGTTTAAAAGATGCCGGGGTTGACGAGGGGGATATTGTTGTAATAGATAAATCTCTATTACCTCCGAAAAATGGGGATATGGTGGTTGCTTTTCTTGATGGAGAATTTACCTTACGATTGATCGAGAGGAGGACGGGAGAAGAAAATGTGATCTGGTTGCATCCAGCAAATGCTAAGTACGAGCCGACACTGGTAACGAGTGAGAACTATTTTGTTGTTTGGGGAGTGGTAACAAGCATTATTAAACAACGAAAAAGGTGAGCCATGTATGCCCTTGTCGATTGTAATAACTTTTTCGCGAGTTGTGAACGGGTATTCAATCCCGCTTTACGGGATCAGCCGATCGTGGTGCTTTCTAATAACGATGGGTGCGTGATCGCACGATCCAACGAGGCGAAGAAATTAGGGCTTAAAATGGGTGATCCTTACTTTAAAGTGAAGGATGTTATCGTGAAACATGGGGTTCATGTTTTTTCATCTAACTATGTTTTGTATCAGGATATGTCAAATCGAGTCATGCAGACTCTCGCGGGATTCGTGAAGGATATAGAGGTCTATTCCGTGGACGAGAGTTTTCTTGACCTCACGGGATACGAGGAACATTATAATTTGGCAGAATACGGGAAACAAATCGTGAACACTGTTACCCGGAATACCGGAATCCCAGTGTCTATGGGTATCGCTCCCACGAAGACGTTGGCTAAAGTGGCAAGTAAGTTCGCGAAAAAATATAAACGCTATGGCAGCGTGTGTATTATAGATAGCGAGGAAAAGCGGGAAAAAGCCCTAAAATTGTTCGATATTGTGGATGTGTGGGGAGTTGGGCGACAATATGCCAAGTTGTTAAATTATCACAGGGTAAAAACAGCTTATGATTTTACTTTAAAATCGGAAATTTTTGTCCGTAAGCACATGAAAGTAAACGGGGTGAGAACATGGAGGGAGTTAAAAGGTATTCCCTGTTATGATTTGGAGCAACCGCAAGATAAGAAAAGTATTTGTACATCGAGAAGTTTCGGTGAAACCGTGACCGATTACCTGACATTATCCGAGGCGGTGTCGAATTTTGCGGCGGCTTGCGCCCTGAAGCTGCGGGAACAAAATTCGTGTGCCACAATGATTACCGTGTTCATACTAACGAATCGGTTTCGAGCGGATTTACCACAAGATTTCGAGTGTAGGACAATATCGTTGCCCGTGGCGACGAACGCGAGTTCAGAACTAATAGCTGCTGCCTGTTCTATCCTACAACATATTTATAAAAAAGGATATGCGTATAAGAAAGCGGGGTGCGTGGTATCCGCCATCGTTCCGAAAAACGAGGTGCAGCTAAATTTGTTTGATGAAACGGACCGCGTTAGACTTCAACGCTTGTATAATACCGTTGACCGGATCAACAAGAAAAACGGGACAGACGCGCTGAAAATTGCCGCCCAAGGGTACAGTAAAAAATGGAAGCTAAAAAGCGAGCATGTTTCCAAGAGGTACACCACGAACCTGAACGATATAATCACGATTCGGTAAAACAGTATTGATTGTAAATGATAAAATGGGGTTTGAGAGCCTATTTTGGCTCATTTTATCTAAAATGATTATAAATTAGTGGTGTTTCATGTTATTTATAAATAGTATTTTTAGATAGGAAAAAAAGTACAAAATTGGAATAAATTAGATGTGTATACACGACTGAATAATAACCTGTATTTTTTTGTAAGTCTTGTTGTTGTTAGTTTCTAGCGATTCAGCAAAAAGTGTGCTAAAAATATTGCTAATATGTAGCTAATAAGTGTTGTTTTTGAAAACTGTAAAGAATTATTCTATTTAACAATATTATTCCGTCGTATTTTTTTAATACGCACTTTTTTAAGTAAAAAAATAATCTTAACTTGCATGAGTATACATTTTCAGAGAGAGTTTTTATGCGCGCATTATTTTTATTAATGTTAAATTTACGCGACTATGAAAAGATTAATGTTACTATGTTTGGTGGCGGTTGGTACAATGTGCCTATCGTTCACGGCATTTGCCCCGGCAGTACAGACTTCTGTAAGCGGACATGTTTACGATCAATCAACCCAATCACCAATTGGTGGAATCGTGGTAGATGAAATGGTAAATGGTGTTTCCGTTAATACCACAACCACATGGTCGGATGGTTCTTTTTCTATTGAAGTACAAAGTAGAAAATCAACCTTGCGTTTTTCTGACCCGGATTACCAGAGTTATTCAACCGTGGAGCAAACATTTGATTTAAGTCAGGATTGTAGCGACGTGAGTGTTTATATGCACTCGTCAAGTCAAGAATGACGTACTTTTTTCAAATCTTAACCGTAAATTTAGAGGTGTAATAAAGCTAGTGTTGGGGAAACATCTTTGAAGACTAAAGAGAGGGGGCAATTGCCCCCTCTTGTTATTTATCTCGTTTGAGGTACTTCGAGTTATCGTCCGGGAAATTTTCGTCCGGCATAAAATCTTTCATCTTGCAATTGAAGATAATGGCGAGGGCATTCAAGTGGTTGAAATTATATTTGTCCTTACATTTAGCACTTTCCACGTTCCCCACGAAAGTAATATCCAAATTCATTTCCATTGACAATTGGGCTTGCGACATCCCGGCGGCGAGTCTATACTCCCGAACCTTTTTTATAATCGCTAACTCAACTTGTGTCTTCATTGCCTTATTTTTGAAAAAATAAAGAAAATATTTTTTCTTATTTTCTTTCATCTGAAATATCAGATGACTACCTTTGTGATAAGATTTATTAAATAGAGTCCCACTCGAAATAATGCAAACGTGTAAGCGCGGGAACCACCATTCCTCGTGGAAGCGCGGGCAGGAAACCGCCCGTGACTCTAAATAGTAAATTAAATGAATATCCAAAGCGCCCTCCCCTCTTTGGAGGGCGTTTCCTATATGTATAGGTGAAGATTCGAGTGGGCGGGTTCGCCCGCGTGAAGGAGAAGGATTATTTCTTTGATGATTTTTGTTTCTTCCTTGCCTTTTCCTTTGCCCGTTCTTCTAGTTTTTTCATTGATTTTTCCTCTTCCTGTCGTTGCAGTTCCTCGTATTTCAGCCGGAACCGGGGATGTATCTCCGCAAATTCTTCAATGCAGTTTGTTGTCACGAAAGGGTCAGGCATGAAATCGGCGATCTTGCAATTAAACAGCTTCGCGATCTCGTTCAGTTGGTTATGATTGTATTTTGTTTCATACTTCGGGCTTTCGGCACGAAAAACGTAGGATGGGCTTAAATTTAATTCCAAACACAATTTTCTTTGACTCATCCCGGCATTTATCCTGTATTCCTTAACCTTGTTTATGATGTAGGTTTCAATCTCGGTTGTTTTGGTTCCCATTTTTCTAAAAATTAAAAGTAAAGAAAAGATTTTCCGCGAATTGTTTTGTACCCTGTACAGTATGCAATATATTTGTTGAGAAAGAGTCGGTTTGAATGTTCCGGGGTTGGTTTAATTTTGTTATATTGTCATCTAAAATACACGAGTATGGAAGCGGAGAATTTGTTTAATAAAGAGTTAGAAATTACTGGCGATGATGTTCTTGAGTGCGAGGATATTGAATTGCTCCAATATTGGGAAGAAAAATTAACTGAACAACTCAGGGACGTGAAAACAACGCTCGATCGCTTCGAGGATTTGAAGGGGTTGAACCCGGAATTAGTCGAGGATAGTAATTATCGAAGGGCTTACGAGGCACGGAAGTACCGGTTAAAATTTTTAGATTTGATTCTCGCGAGGAAAAAAGCATTGAAGAGATCGGAGAATAAAGATCAATTACTCACGCGCAAGTTTATGAGCGTGGCAAAGGATTGGTTAGAACCCCGGATGTACAAGGCGATACTGGAAGAGGCGAAAAAAAGAGCGAATTACCCGACAGGGGAATAAGATTATTCCTTTCCGTCGTACAGAGAATCGTACAGGCTCTCGAACGTGTCGATTTGGTCGTTTTTCAGCATTTCATACGTTATAAACGTTCTTTGAATAAAAATATTCTTTTCTTTCTCGATGCCTAAACATACTCCGTCCTCGCAGCTTGTTTGAAAAATTCTTTTATCCTCGACGCTTTCATCAGACGAGAAAGTCGGGTTCCTGCAAAAAAAGTATTTTATCAGGTCAATGCCTTTTATATCATTGTTCCCTTCCATGAATCTATCCCGGTATCGTTGAAAAAAGTGAGGAGGGAACATGAGTACGCAGGGATCACCTTGAAACAAGGAAATCATGAACACGTAAATACCGCCTCTCGCGTTCGCGGTGCAAACATAAGTGATTGCCGGAGTTTCCGCGTCTTTTTTGCTTTTGGCTGTAAAAATGATAATCCATTTATTTTTTTTCGGTGAAACGTAATCGACTGGCTTGAATTGAACGGGAAAGCGAGTGCGTTTGAGAACGTTCCGCCGGAAGTTATTGCACAGGTACTCGACTTTCGCCGTGACATTGGGCCCGTCGTTTACGAGTTCGGTATACATTTCCCGTAAACTCATGTTATCCACTACTAGCATAGGTTGCTGTTTAAATTATTTGCTACAAGTCAAATCCACCTAAAAAATCTTTCCCTTTCTCTGTAATAACATATTTTTGGTTGGAAGAATTGGGTTTATCTTTTATAGTGTATTCTAATAAACAAGCTACCCGTAAAGGGTTGATATATATTTCTCTCAATTTATTTCTTGAATTAAACTCGATCAAATTTTGTATATCTTCGATATTCTTGGGAGTCAAACAGAGCAATAAAATCTTAATCAAATTCATCGTTCTTTTATCGAATAACTCCACCCCTTTTTCTGCCCAACTCCACCCCTCGAAAGAAGGATTTTCTAGTAACTCGTTGTTTATCTTTATTCTAAGATTTTCTAACTCCACCCCTTTTTTACTCCAACTCCACCCCAAACTTCTATCCTTGGCGAAAAATAAAGCATTCGTATCATTCATTTCTGCATAGTCAGGAGCCAAGTTTAAAGATTCAATAGATTCAAGCGTTTCTGAATCGAGGTTAGTTTTATTTAATCCCACCAGTTCGATAAACGCGGCAGCTCTCTCTTCTCCCAAAACGGAGCCAACAAGGGGAATTACGGTTTTAAACTGGTTATCCTCGATAAAGAGGGGTTTTGTACCGGAAGAATAGATATTTAGATATTTGTATACATTTCTTACCCCGGAACCGATCTCGTCTACCCAGCTAAACTCGGAGAAGAATTTACGTATATTCGGATTCTTGGCGTATGGATTAAAAGAATCCAAAGTCAACAACCCTCTGAATAAAGGTTTGTTCGGATTTGTTATTTCAACACGATTTTTGTAAATAATCATCGTGGTAGGATACGCGCTCGTGTATTCCCGGTGAACAATGGCGTTAGCTATTATTTCACGGAATATTATTTCTCGCAAATCTTTTCGTTGATCTCCCTCCAAATAAAACATATCGGGCAGGCGTGAGCGATTTTTTATGAAATCCATCGCTTGCAGGTAGGTGTCGATTAAATTTGTTCGTAACGTTAATTTGTCATCCCAACGATCGAGGTCATTCAATTTTACCAAAATATCGAATTTATATGCCGGGAGGATGTTCTGGATGGTTAAATCTTTTCCAAACACGAGAGCGGAAGCGAGGGTTAATCCCTCTTCGCCAGTCCGAATATCCTTTCGATAATACCCGGATGAGCGTAAAATCTCCATGTTGTTTATCGTCAACCAAGGATGTGAAGCGTTGACAGATCGAATAATACTTCTCGCTTTATCAAACAGGTTATTATCCAAATCTTCTATTTGGAGGTACGGGAATATTTCATTCTCGGTAAAATGATTTCGTTTTCTGAAATATAATTCAGAAATTCGGGAATCATCCTCGATTCTGATGTCGCTATCATTTTCCCGGTCATAGATAATTCCGTCATGGCTGTGTATATGCGAGCTAACGGGAATCTTCACGTATAAAACGATCAGACCTTTATCTTCCAGTTGGTAGATAGGGAAATTGACCGGGGGATTTATGACATCTTTGTTGTTTAACGCGGTAACAATATCTTTTTTTAATTGGTCGACGGCATTTTTATCAATTCCGGTTATAACTCCATCATCGTTTGCCCCTAGTATAATTGTTCCTCCTTCCCGGTTCAGAAAAGAAACCACGGTATCGTAGAAATTGTTGGGGACTTTTATTCTTGCCTCCTTAAATTCGAGATGTAAACTTTCGCCTTTGGAAAGAATTTTATGCAGATCCTCGATTGTCATGTCGCGCGTGTTTTATCCTGTAATATAATTAAGTTTTTGGGGCGCTCGCTCCCTTTTCCCGCGAAAGGGATTGCAGCGAGGTATCAAGTACCGCGGAAAGCCCGGTCCGCGAGTTAGCGGATTCGCCCGATCATTTTTTCTTGGAGGTCGCTTTTTTCTTCATCGCGGCTTTCTCCTTTTTCTTCCTTTCCTTTTCTTCAATTTTTTTTCGCTCTTTCTCCTCGTAATTTTTAGCCATGATCTCGTACTTGGCTTTAATCTTCGGGTGTAATTCCATGTATTCTTCGATCGTGTCGGTTTTTATATAAGGTGAGGGAATGAAGTCTGCGATAGTGCATTTAAAGATTTTTGCTAACTCGTTAAGTTGATTGAGATTGTATTTCGCTGACGATTTTGGGTTTTCTACGTTATTCACATAGTTATGATTTAACCTTAATTCTAAGGATAATTTCCTTTTGCTTAGTTTTGCCGCTTCTCTAAATTCTTTAACCTTATTGATAACGAAAATTTCTATTTCCGTTTTCTTGTTCTTATCCTGTGTTGCTGCCATTTAGAATTTTTTTTATTGATAAAGGAAAGATTTTGCCTTAATTATTTTGACACTTCATGAAGTATGATTATATTTGCATTATTAAACCTCGTAGAGGGTTGTCCAGTCAGTCACGTTCACGCGTGCAAAAAACAAACGAAAATTTTATGGAGAGGCAGAAATGCCAGAAGGGAAAATACACCTGAAATATTGGGTGTGTGGAATGTTATTATGCTGAATATCAATAAAATAATAAAAGGTGTACACATCCCGGATTATTAAATTTAACAGTTATGAAACAGAAAGTATCGTCCCTCAACAAGAACAAGCCCCCACCGGGTTAAAGCGGGTATTTTGAGATAAAATCCCAAAGTGGGCGTTTTAATAATTTTGCGATTTCGTTCACGTGATCGAAGTTGAATGCTTGAGCTTTTTGCGGGTTCTCGCAGTCATGTATGAATTGAGGTGTCACGTTGAGGCAATCAGCGAAGTATTGCAGGCTCATTTCAGCCTCTAACCTGTATTGTTTTACCTTGTCAGACGTGTAAAGTTCTATCTTTGATTTCATGGTTTTAAACTTTAGATGTAAAATAAGGTATTCTTTCAAGGTTTTTCATCAGCCAATTAGCTGATATGATAAAATAATACTCTAAAATAAGGTCGGATGACAGATTTTCATGATAATATAGATATTGAAGAATTGAAGAAATTCTTTTTAGAAGAGGCGCGTTTGCTTTGTCCCGCGGCAAGGTTGGAAACGTCGGAGCGGGAGAAGTTACACATTCTTTACTCGACGCTTAAAAGAATGACTAAACTCATGGGATTACTGTGTCATTGTAATTTGGAAGTACACTATAATGAGGTGTACGACGTGTTTGGATTCTACCTCGTGGAAAAGGATGGTGAGAAAAAGAAAAAGCACCAGATGAGCGCACGTTTGAGTGACTACAATAAATTTTTGATCCAGTTGACAAAATTGAAAGACTTGAACACTCATTTCTATTTTTACTATGTTGTTCACTTGAAAGCACTAGAGCGAATCATGAAGAATGATTACCCGGATGATTTTCAAGATGGGCAAATTAACGAGATCGGGATAAAGGAATTGCTTTCCAAAGGAAACGGAAAGTAAAAAAGGGGGAAGTTCGCCTAAGTTGACAGCTTCGTGACTTCCCCCATATTAATTACTAATGAATTAACATCTAAAGTTATGAAAAAAAACTTGGAAAGACAAGCGTGCAGGCGTAAATCGCGCGCTAAAGTCAAAATTCGTTTGCCGCGAGAGTTCACGGTAGGAATTTATTTGAAAATGTTGTTTTTACCCTTGCTTTGCTGCGTGTCCCTGTTGGCGAATGCTATTGAGGTACGGGACAGCACGGGAGTAAAGGACAACATAATAAAAGGCAGGGTGATGGACGAGAAGGGGCAGCCCATGCCGGGGGTGACTGTGTTGTTGGATTCCACTAGGTTAGGAGTAACCACGAACGCGGAAGGGGATTTCACGTTGAAATTGCCCCGTGAAAAGGGCGTGTTGGTGTTTTCCTTTGTCGGTTTTAAAACGGTTAAAGCGAGATTCGAGGCTGGGAAATTGTTGACTATCCGGATGAAAGAAGAAATGTCAAGTTTGGACGAGGTGACGGTTATCGCTTACGGGACGCAGCGGAGGCGGGAAGTCGTGGGAGCCATGAGTACCGTTAGCGGGGAGGATATAAAAGACGTGCCTTCTCCCTCCATCGCGAACCTGCTACAAGGTCGGGTTTCGGGGATGAACGTCACTAACATGACGGGTGCGCCCGGTGGCGGAGGCACGTCTATCAACGTGCGGGGATACAATTCTTTTGATATAGCTGGAGAACAACGTTTTTCAAATCCCCTTTGGGTGATTGACGGTGTACCGATGCAATCTTTCACCTCTCCCGTCACGGGAACGAATACCCTCGCGGAGATCGACCCGAACGACATAGAGAGCATACAGGTGTTAAAGGATGCCGCTTCCGCGGCGATTTACGGGTCACGGGCCGCCAACGGGGTGATGCTCGTGACAACGAAAAGCGGGCGTTTGAACCAGCGGGCGAAGATCAGCGTTAATTTTTCCCACACGTGGAGTTTTGACCCCTCTTTGCCGGAGCTTACCGGGGGAAACGCTGAAAGGAACTTGCGCTTGGAGGCGTTACGGAATTTCCAGCAAGCCTACTTCGACCCCTCGACAAACACGTACAAGTACGTTAGCTCGTACCGGGAGTCGTATAACGAGAATATGCACTATAATTATTTTTGGAATAAAGGTGACGGGGCGGGTATCGCCGCTTATCAAGATAGTTTGAACTCGTTTTATAATAACTCGACGAATTTCTTCAAGTATTATTTCAGAACCGCGAAGGTGCTGAACGCGAACTTGCAGTTGAGCGGGGGAACCTCAAACGTTTCTTATAACGTGGGGTTGGGTTATTATGACGAATCGGGGGTATTGAGGAACACGGGATTTGACCGGGTGAACCTGTTGGCGAATTTCTTTATCAAGCCCCTGCCGAAAGTCGAATCTAACGTGCGCTTTTACCTTGCCCGGACGGGACGTAAACGGGCTTCTCGCTTGACGGCTTACACGGGTTTCACGTCCGGGGAGGAACTGGAACAGATACCCGAAGAGTTGCTAACCATGTCAACGATATTGCCGGGCGAGGGCACGCCCGCCTTTGATGAAATGATAAAGCGTTTCAACACGATAAAAGAAGATAACGAGTCTTACCGGGTACGAACCTCTTTAGATTTATCTTACGAGATCGTGAAGGGCTTGAAATTAAAGTCTTCCGTGGCGTTGGATTTCACGCAGCAAAATCAAAATCTTTTCTTGCCCTCTGATTTGGACGAGTACAACGAATCCTACTCAAGCGGGCAGATCGAGAGAAATTTAACGTTGATAAACGAGAACCTTTTGACTTACAGGCACACGTTTGTTGAAAAGCATACCTTAGATTTTTTACTCGGTTTGTCGGTGCAGGAAGACGAGAGAAACTCTATCGGGACGTGGGGTAAAGATTCCCCAAGCGATCTGATTCATTATATTTCGTGGTTCGGTAATGTTTATAACGTGGACGAGAACCGGGCGTTGAAGGACGGCACGACCGGGCGGGAAGTTAGCACGAGTGTGGGCGTGTTCGGGCGTTTGAATTATAATTATCTCGAAAGGTATTTCCTTTCTGTCACGTTGCGCCGGGACGCCTCTTCGAAATTCGGTGAAAATGTCCGGTGGGGAACCTTCCCCTCTTACGCCGTGGCGTGGACGTTCTCGGAAGAGCCTTTCATGGATTGGAGTAGGGGAGTGCTAGATCATGGAAAACTCCGGGTTTCTTACGGGAAGTCGGGTAAACAGTTCGATCAACCGTATATCGCGCAAGGCTCTTTTTCACCGGGTGATCCTTATCTCGGCAACCCGACCATTCACCCGGATTTGTCGAGGGGATTGAGTAACAAGTACCTGACGTGGGAGGAAACGGGACAGTACGATTTCGGGTTGGACTTGGATTTTCGCGATCACCGTTTCGGGGTTGTGCTGGATTATTACTATCGTTACACGGATAAATTACTTTATCCTGTCATGTTACCCGGTAACTATTCCGCTTTCAATCGTCAGTGGCGTAACGCTTACGCTATCAGCAACGAGGGGATCGAGCTAGAGGTGAAATGGAACGCGATCAGGAACGAGAAATTGAACTGGAATATATCGTTTAATATCGCCCGGAACTGGAACCGCCTTGAAAAAAGCGAGAACAAGCGAGATTTTCTAACGGAAGATAACACGACAAACCTTAACATCATCGGGAAAGCGTTGAACGGTCTTTACGTGTTGAAAACCGGGGGAATTTATAATGATGATAAAGAGGTGCCGAGAATGTTTATAAACGGTAAGGATACCCCTCTCGCGGGTAACGGGAACACGCAGCATTACCGGGCGGGTGACCGGGTGGTGTATGACGTGAACGGTGACGGGGTGGTAAACTCGGATGATCGCGTTTACGCGGGAGCTCCCGCCCCCGTCGCGCAGGGAGGGATTATCACCACCTTGGAATGGAAAGGGTTCGACCTGAACGTGTTATTTAATTTCGTGATTAGCCGACATATCTTGAACGCGGCTCGCGGGGCTTCGGTCGGAACCATAATCGGGCTAACGCCGGATGATAGCGTTACCCCCGTGTATGTTGATTTAAACAACGTTTCTTTCTGGCAGAAACCCGGTGATAAAACGGATTTCCCGATGAATCGACTAGAGGGTGGGTTAGGTAGTTTTAATTCTTACACGACCGCTAACGTGGAAAATGTCAGCTACCTGAAATTGAAAACGTTCTCTATCGGGTACACGTTGCCGGATAGGTGGAAGAAAAAAGTGGGCTTCGGGGTGCGGGTTTTCGTGTCGGGGGAAAATCTCTTCACGATCACGAATTATTCCGGTGCAGACCCGGAATCTGTAAATATAATGACGGGCGTGGATAATCTCGGCAATTATCCCTTGAACCGGAAATTGACACTTGGTATAACCGGAACATTTTAAAAGTATGAAAAGGATATATATATTTATATTGATGGCGTTGTCACTATCATCTTGTGATGATTTCTTGACGGTAGAATCCGACACGGGAGTGACAAGTTTAAACTACTGGAAAAACGCGAGTGATTTGGATGCGGCGAACTACGGCTTGTACGCGACATTTCGCTACAACATAGCGAATAATAGTTCTGTTGTTTACCGTGACCGGGGGTTACCTTTTGACGTGCTTGGAATTTGGACGAATCCAAGTAATAACGATTTATCACGGGGTTGGACGCAGACGCATGGTTGCATCAATTGGAACAACGAGTATAAAATTGTCAACGAGGCTAATTTGATTTTGGATAATATAGATCGAGCCGATCTCACGGGAGAACAAAATGATTTCTTCCGGGGGCAAGCTCTTGGGCTCCGGGCTTACGTGTATTTTTATATGTTACAGAACTGGGGCGATTTACCCTTGATCGTTCACGCGGAAGACGTGGGAATGAAAGCCCGGACACCTTGGCAGGAGGTCGCGGAACGCTGTATCGTTGATTTAAGGGAAGCGATCTCGTTGTTGCCCGTGGCGGACGAGTTGAAAGATATAGAGGGGAATTTGATAACGAGTAAACAAGCGGTTTCCTCCGGGACGTGTCACGCGATACTGGCACACCTCTACGCTTGGAAGGCAGCGTTGAATAAAGAGCCGGATTTGTTAAAACAGGCGATACTGGAATGTGATTCCGTGATTGCCGATAAATCATACGCCTTGGCGAACACGATTCATGAAGTGTGCGCGAGTGTGATCCCCGGTAACAGCCGGGAGGGTATTTTGGAGTGTGATTTTAAAGACACCCAATACGATGTAAAGGGATGGGGTGCTTATATGGCGGGATTTTGCCAGTGGTGGCCGATTGTTCCCTTGACAACGCCCTCCACGGCTCGCCGGGGACTTTTAATAAGTAACTCGACCGTTTACAAGATGTTCCCCGACCCGGACGATCAACGGAGAAACGAATATTTTTATAAACTTGACAGCATGGCGAAGGTTTCCACTGTAACGACAAAGGGGAATGCTTACGTGCAAAAGTATCAACGAATTATCATACACGAGTCGGGTAATCAAAAGGGACAAATAAAGTCTTATAAAGCGAATGAAATTATCATCCGGTTGGCAGATATTATCCTGCTGCGGGCAGAGTGCAAGGCACGGACGGGGGATTATGCCGGGGCGAGAATTGATTTGAACCGTATTCGTAACCGGGCGGGGGTGAAAGATTATGCCGGGACGGATGCCGATTTGCAGGACGAGATACAAGACGAGCGGGAACGGGAATTTTTCTGCGAGGGAATATCCATGAGGTATTTTGATTGCGTGCGGAACGGTAATTACCGGGAGAGGTTACGAGGGAAGTTCAAGACTTTGACCGAGCAGGACGTGGAAGATGGGGCGTTATTTATCCCGGTGGGGAAAATGGCTTTCTTCAACAACACGTTAATGTTGCAAACCCCGTACTGGAAGGCGAATGGTTATGCTTATTAATTTAAAATGCTAGAGTTATGAAAGGATATATATTTTTGATCGGGGTGTTTTGCATCCTTTGTTCTTGCGAGGACTATTATCACGATTCGGGATTGGCGAACGGGGAACATGATTGTACCATGTGGGAGTATTTCGAGAGCCAGCCGGGGGATTGGGATTCCACGATGATACTGATAGAACACGCCGGGTTGAAAGACGTGTTCGACGGGACGAACCCCGACTATAAAGAGATCACGTTTTTCGGGGTGACGAATTTATCTATTGAACAGCTTCTCGTGAAAACGATAGATGATGATTGGGAACCTGTCTATAACCGGGTAAAGGATATCCCGGTTGACTTGTGCCGGGAAATGCTTCTTTCTCATATCATTCCGGGAAAGATGATGAAAACGGGATTCGATTACGAGGTGAAAGGGACGCTCACGGGTGGAACTATGGTAACGACGTTATCAGGTGTCGAACTACGTGTTTACCGGACAAAATCATCTTATGGTGGCGTACCCGACATCGGGGCGGAAGGATTAAGAATACACGCTTCTGTTAGCGGGAACATGGCTTCGATCGCCTCCGCTGATATTGAAGTGACGAACGGGGTGGTACACGCTTTAGATTATACCTATCAATTCACACAACTTTAAAATTTAGGATTATGAAAGAAGTATTTATAATGATGGGGGTGATGCTGTTGATCGTGACGGGGTGTCAAGATATAACGGTCGGGTATTTGGAAACACGGGATGCCGTGTATGCGCCGGATTCCATGATTGTTAAATCGGTACTTGATCCTGTCGGGGATGCCCGGCAAATCGAGTTTGAAATCCCGTGGCAAAGTACCTCTATCGAGGGTATTTTGGGAACAGCTCCTATTCGGTATTCGATTAAGAATATAGCCAGTGAACACCCGGATGCGACAAGTCAGTTTTCAATGCAGGGGGCGGGTATTATAAAATTACCGTGGAATCACACGGTACCGCCCGGTCGCTACGTGTTTGACGTGGAAGTTTCCAACGAGGGGTATAACGTCGTGCTAGAGCGTATTTTTACCGTTATCGTGGAATAATTCATACTGCACGCTAGAAAGGCTGAAATTAGAATGTAAAAAAGTTGCAAACGAAATATTTTTTTAATTCCTTTGTGATTGAACAAAGGGCGTGTATTCGCTTTTTGGACGTTCTTAAAAGTATTAGCGTGCAGATTTGCATTTTGTGGTCGGAAACTAGCCATTTTCATCAGGGATCTAGGTTTAATTAGGTTTTTGCTTAATTATTTCTGGGTTCAGGAACACAGGATGATTGATGCAACGCTTGTGCTTCGATTTCGTATATATATATGCTATATATAAATACTGGTCGGGCACGGTGTTGCTCTTTCGTTTCCAAGGCTGGCTAGTCCTCCGACACGATTGAGTACCCGTGTCTGACCTTTGTGTTTTTCCGGGTACTTGAATAGCATCCGGGAATTTTTTCCGGCTTGCACAAAAAAATTGAGCCGGAACGATCTTAGGTTAAGGTTTATCTCCCCAGCCTCTGAAAGTGTATACAATCCGGCTCTTTTTTTACATGATTATTCTTTTTGATGCTTGAGATTTGAACTACATAATGCAACCAGAGAATCTCGGTATGGAAAGGGGATCACTCGATTTTCTCCCCTTTCTTCTTCGGGCAGCCGGGCTATTCCAATTCAATTACTATCAATCCGGCTGCCTTTTTTAATAACATCTGGATATGATAAATATAAAAACATATATATGGGAATAGTTATTTCTTCTTGGTGGCTGATCTTCAATATTTATTTGTAACTTTGTAGAGGAGCCGGAGAGATTTAATAGCGTCGCACCTTACACGTGACTTTTTGCAAGTATATCCGGCTCCTTTTGCATCGGGGAATGGATTATTTAGACTACTAAGAAAACGGTATATCTTTGGGGGATATACCGTTATTTACCTGTCATACTTCTTCGTTTTGGTTTTGAATATAACCGATGGGGCGTCTACCTGTATCGTTTACTTGCTGGCTTAATAATTGTGTTAAGGCTTTGTACAGTTCGCTGAATTGGGCGTCCGTGCTTTCTTCGAGTTCTTCGATGCGTTTAAGTAGTTCTTCGTACCCTACGATCATTTGCCGCATAGCGACGAAAGCTCTCATGATAGAAATGTTTACCTGTATCGCGATCTCGCTTCGTAAAATTCCGCTTAACATGGCTATGCCTTCTTGCGTGAAAGCAAATGGCTCGTATCGAGAACCTCCCCAACTTGAGGTACCAATTTGGCACCTCAAGTTGGCGAACTCTTTTTCTGTAAGAGTAAGCATAAAGTCCTCCGGGAATCGTTCGATATTTCTTTTGACGGCTCTTTTTAAGAATTTGGTTTCTACTTGGTACAATTCCGCTAAATCGAAGTCGAGCATTACCTTGTATCCTCTAATATTGTATATCTTACTTTGAATTACTTGTAAGTCCATGATTACTGATTTTTCAGGTTAAATTCATCTTCAATTCCGACCATCTTTTTATTCCATTTGCTAGCATCCTTTCGCAGTTTTTCGTTTACGATTTTTGCGTATATCTGTGTCGTGACCGTGTTCGTGTGTCCCAGCATTTTGGATATGGATTCTAGCGGTACGCCTTCCGTTAGAGTGACAGTGGTTGCGAACGTGTGTCGGGCTACGTGGCACGTTAAATTTTTGTTTACTTTACAAAGAGCGGCGATTTCTTTGAGGTAATCATTACATTTTTGATTGCTTATGATAGGAATTAGTCGGTTATTAATTCTTTGATCTTTGTATTTTTCAATGATTAGTTTCGGGATGTCGCTGAATAAGATTTCAGCTTTTACTTTCGTTTTATTCCGATCTTTGTCGATCCACTCGTTGTTATCGTTCATGAGGTTGAAGTTTTCTTCGGTAAGGGATCTAATATCTCCATAAGCCATACCCGTGAAGCAAGCGAAAACGAACATATCCCTGACTTTTTCAAGACGTTCCGAGTAGAATTTTTTTTGCATAATTCTTTTAAGCTCAGCCCATGTTAAACAAGTTCGGTTAGTATGATCGTATTTCAACTTGTGGCGTATAAGTTTGTCCGACACAAGGAAAGAATTACCCCATGCGTCAGTGATAACTGTTTTTAATTTTTGTACGTACTTTTGTGCGGTGTTATTTTTACACGGGTAGTTGGTACAAATGAATAATCTAAACCTTTGTGCGAATCGAACATCTATTTCGTCCAAGTACAGATCGTCCCTTTGGTATTTTTCTTTTATAAACTTACTTAATCTTTCACGGGTGTTGACATATCTGATGCGCGTTTCATCTGTTAAGTCTTCTGCCTTTACCCTTTCGTCTAGCTCGCTGTTGAATTGGTCGAAGTAGGTCAAAATAGAAACGTTTTCTTTGTCTTGAACGTTGCCTTGTAAATAATCGCGTAAGTAGAATGGGTCAACCTTTTTTCTGCGTTCTCGGATTTTTTCGTATGCTTCGGTGATTTCTGTTTCGAGTTTAGATAAAGCAAGGTTTATCCGTGGGATTTCTTTAGATCTTCCCTTGCCTCGTTTTGTTTCCTGATCCCAATATTTGGGTTTGATTTTTAACTTCGTGTAAAAGGGGGCTTTTACACCGCAAATAGAAATTCTACAATAAATGGATTTCTCCGCTGTGTCCTCATTTTTGAGGTAAAATAAAATTGAAAATGTGTCCCTCATAACAAAAATTTTTAGGTTGAAAAATACTTGTAATATTTTGTTTATGAGAAAATTAGCTTCGCCAATTTTTGACACCTTTTTGCCAAAGAGTAACCTATTTTTTCAAAATTAGTTAGAGGTTACTTTTTAGGTTACTCCGTTAGTAACGAGATTGGCATTTTAGAGTCGGAAGTAGTCAAAAGGATAAAAGAAAACAACCTGTAAATTAGAGATTTACAGGTTGTTTGTCATTTTCTTGTCGCCTCGTGGCGTTCAAGTGGTGGGCGCTGAGGGATTCGAACCCCCGACCCTCTGGGTGTAAACCAGATGCTCTGAACCAGCTGAGCTAAGCGCCCTTGTTGCTCAATTGCGGATGCAAATGTAGTACATTTTTTGAAGCCTGCAAAGAATTTGAAATATTTTTTTCAAGAAATAGATGAAATGTTACTTGATGTTGCTTATCAAGGAGGTGGGAAGGGGAATAGATAATTCGAAAAATATGGATTAAAATATTAAAAAATGAATTTATGGATTTGTTTTTTTTTATAGGCTTGATTAATTTTGCGATCAGATTATTTTATAATTCTTAAATAAAAAGAAAGATGAAAAATTTGTTATGGGCAACACTAGCCATAGTAATGTGCTTGTTTGCAGCTTGTAGTGATGATGACGATGACAAAACGCCACAAGGACCGGTAATAACGTATGCAGGGAAATTACCTTCTAAAGTCGGAAATTATATTTTCGAGTACGATGACAACAATCGCTGTGTGAAAGTTAGATACAATTCTGACGAGCTTGGAGAGATTGATTATGACAAGGGGCTTCTAATCTCCGATGGCGAAGAGCAGGCTAAAGTATCGTTTACCGGTAAGGGGTATATCAAAAGCATTAAATCATCGTGGGATTATAAGGATGAAGAGGGCAGCTATAAAGGAAACGGTGAGATTTCTTTTTCTTATAAAAACGATCAATTAGTGTCTTATTCGGAAGAATACAACGAGAATAGTAAGGAATATGGAGAAAGCTATTCTATTAAAGGAACTTATAAGGTTACTTACACCTGGAAAAATGGAAATTTGGTTCAGGTAGACTCCGAAGGAAGTGAGATAGAGAATGGGGAGAAATCGAAAGAGCGTTCCACTTATACGATCGAATACGGGGAGCAAAAAAATGAATTAGGGCAATTCACTATGACTCAATCTGAAGTTTTCGATATGGAGGATGCAGATATTTTTGGGTTAGTGGGGATGTTAGGAAAAGCTTCGGCTTATTTCCCTATTTCATACACGGAGGAATGGTACGAGGAATCTTTTGACGAGAGTGATCGAGATGGTAAGAGTACCGTGAATACGACCTATTCTTTTAATCAAGACGGTACTATCAGAACTGAAAGAATGAATAGCTATTCATCATACACTTATTCTTATATCACGGTTGACGGAGAAGAGTTATCGGGACGTTCTAGCCAATTGGAGAATGATGGCAAGAAATGGAATTTCCGTTCCTTCTTTATGCGTCACGGGGATAGAAAATAGTGCAGAAGAATCAAAGGATTGATTTCTAGATATTATAGAGAAGAGGTGTGTCAAACACACCTCTTTTTATTTTTTCTTTACCTTGTCGATAAATATCGTATCGAAGAGTTCGCCGCGGGTGAGTTTGCCGTTCTGAAGGCAAATGGCTTCGATGCGTCCTTTGGCACATAATGTTTGTTCCGGGAGTTTGTAAATATCTTCAAAGAATACCAGTTTTACGCCTTCCCGTTCGTAGGCAACTTTCACGATGAATCGGTCGCTACCCCGGAGCGGGTGTTTGTAGGAGATGTCTACGCGGGCGACCATGACGTCGATACCTTGGTCGTGTAAAGCGGAAAAACTAGTTCCGGTGGTTTCCAAAAACTCGTGGCGTGCGTGCTCCATGTAATGTTGGTAGTTGGAATTGTTGACCACGCCTTGCAGGTCGCACTCGTAGTCGCGTACTTTCATTTCTATTTCAAATACAAATTCTTTTGTGCTCATAGTCCTAGTGATTCGTTGATAAGAATGATTTTTACCCGTTTTTGCGGGAATGATTTTTCAGTGATCGTCCACGTGTTGCACAACCGGTCGGCACTTTGGCAGTTCATGCATGTCTTGGTCTTCTGGCATGGGGTATGCAGATTGGTGTGGCGGATGGCGTTTAATGGTGCTGCCACGGTGCGGATGCGTTCCATTGCTTGTTCGATGTTTTCGACGATCTTGTTGGTGCCGATAAAAAGAGCCACGTGCTCGGGACCGAAAGAGAGCCCGGCTACTCGGTTGCCTACCATGTCGATGTTTACCAGTTGTCCTTGTTGTGTGAGGGCATTCGTCCCCGTCAGGAAAAGATCGGTTTGAAGAGCTTGACGGCGCCAGTAAGTCTTTTGTGTCCGGCTGTATCCTTCCTGGAATGTACGAATGAGGATACATTCGGGGTTATTGGCTATTTCATCCAGCACACCCGTGGATTTCATGGTCATGGAATCGCCCCACGACACGGTGGCGGGTTTTATTTTCTCGAAAATCTCTTTAAAAAAGATTTCTTTTGCTTCTTCCCGGTTTTCGGCAAGATAAACCTCGAAATGATTCCTTTTCAGGGCTTTTAGCGTGCGGGTAATGATTTCTTTTTCCATAGAATCTTTTTTATTGTTTTAGCCCGTTGAGCTTTCGTCTCAAGGCGTTACAGGATGTTCTGCAACTTTTTATACGTCGGGCACGTTATTGTGTTTGAGATAACAAAGATAGTGAATCGCTGATTTTTTTGTATTTTTGCGAGAGATATTCTGGTCTTGAATGGATTATTAATTTTTTAAAACCTTGATGATGAGGAAAGTATTTTTACTTTTGATTTTGATGGCTTGTTACGTGGGAGTCTTTGCACAATTAACGTTGAAGTCTGAAAAAGGAAATTTTGAGGCACGATTGATCGGTCGGGCGTTGTTTGATGGGGGAGTATTTTTTAGTGATAAGACTTCGTTGGGCAATGCCATGGAGGTGTATGATTTGAGGTTGGGAACGGTAGTACGTTTTCTTGATCGTTGGACAGGGAAGATTGAAGTGGGATTTGCCAAAAGCAAAGTATCTATGAAGGATATTTTTATAGAGTATCGTGACGGTAAGAATCTGTTTCGGGTCGGGCATTTTTTTGAACCTTACTCCTTGGAGTACCGGATCGGGAGTTCGGATATGAAATTCAACGGGGCTGCCGTGACTGGTATCGCTTTCGGTGATCGTCGTAAATTGGGCGTGAGTTACACGTATAATGTCGATCTTTTGAATGTTGCAGCCGGGGTGTTCAGTGACAAGGATGTAGATAACACGGAGAAAGGTGATGAAGGGTATGCTTTGTCGGGGCGGGTGTTGTATCGCCCGTACGTGAATGACAAGGACGTGATTCATGTCGGGGTTTCTTCTCGTTTTAGTGCGTTGGGGGAAGCGGAGAAGAATAAAGTGGTGTATTCTGCCGGTGCCCCGTCTAATTTGATCCCCGAGAAATTTTTGCAAGTAGACGTGACGGATGCTATCAATGAATGGCGATTCGGGACGGAGTTTGTCATGGTGCTTGACAAATGGTACGTACAGAGTGAGTATTTGTTGGCTCACGTGAACCGTCGTGCGGTAGTGGAGAATTATAATGGCGACGGGTGGTATGCGCAAGTCGGGTACGCCTTACTGAATGGTCGTTATGCTTATAATAAGGAGAGTGGTATGGCGGTAGCTCCGGGTGAAAAATGTTTGGAGATTTTGTGCCGTTATAATATCACGAACATGAATGATAAAGATGCCGGAATCATGGGGGGCAAGGAGAATGACTTGTCTATCGGTGGTATTTATTATTTTAATAAATATGTCTCGGCAAAGATGAGTTATAGCCT
Organism: Butyricimonas synergistica DSM 23225; assembly: GCF_000379665.1. Taxonomy (GTDB): domain Bacteria; phylum Bacteroidota; class Bacteroidia; order Bacteroidales; family Marinifilaceae; genus Butyricimonas; species Butyricimonas synergistica. Next base: position 63,011 of record NZ_KB903373.1, read on the forward strand.
GGTGAGTTTGGATAAGCATGCGAGGGAGGGAGGAAAACAGACATTCAGCATGATCCAGGGAAGAATCCAGCTGAGCTTTTAAACAATTGAAAATTAATAATCACTGAATCTAAAATTAGTCGATGCGTGTCTGTATAGCGGAGAAACCGAGTGTGGCAAAAGAGATTGCGGAGGTATTGGGTGCCAAAGTGCGTCGGAATGGTTATTTCGAGGGGAATGACTATTGCGTGACGTGGACGTTCGGTCATCTTTGTTCGTTGCAGGAACCGCACGAGTACACGGAAAAGTGGAAACCGTGGAATTTGGCGATGCTGCCGATGATTCCTTCCACGTTCCGGATTAAATTGATTGATGACGAGGGTATCAAGCGACAATTCGGGATTATCGAGGAATTGTTCAACCGGGCGGAGATGGTGATTAACTGTGGTGATGCCGGGCAGGAGGGTGAATTGATCCAGCGTTGGGTGATGACGAAGGCGAAATGTAAGGTGCCGGTGATGCGGTTGTGGATTTCGTCGTTGACGGAGGAGGCGATCAAGGAGGGGTTCGACAAGTTGATGAGCGCGAAGGATTTTGACACGTTGTATGCGGCGGGTTCGGCAAGGGCTATCGGCGATTGGTTGCTGGGGATGAATGCCACCAGGGCTTACACGTTGCGCTACGGGAACGGGAAGAACGTGCTGTCGATTGGTCGGGTGCAGACGCCCACGTTGGCGTTGATCGTGGAACGGCAGAAGGCGATCGAGCAGTTTAAACCCGAAACTTATTGGGAGGTACGGACGGATTACCGGGGTGGCTGGTTTTCTTACACGAAAGGGCGTTTCACGGTAAAGGAGGAAGCGGAGGCTTTCATGCAAGAGATTATGCCGCTGGAGTTGGAGATCAAGAGTTCGGAGCGCAAAAAGGCGATGGAACATCCGCCGAAGTTGTTCGACTTGACGTTGTTGCAGGTGGAATGCAACCGGAAGTTCGCTTTCTCTGCGGACACGACGTTGAAGGTCATCCAGTCGCTTTACGAGAAAAAGTTGACGACTTACCCCCGTGTGGATACGAATTTTCTACCAAATGATATATACCCGAAAGCCCCGGGAATTTTGAAGGGCTTGAAGCCTTATGCGACGTTGGTCGATCCCGTCCTGAACGGGGGCAAGTTGCGGAAGTCAACCAAGGTGTTTAATGACAAGAAGATCACGGATCACCACGCTATTATTCCGACGGGAGTGTTCAGTTATGACATGACGCCTGACGAGAAGCGGGTGTACGATCTGGTGGCACGACGTTTTATCGCGGTATTTTACCCGGATTGCGAGATTGCTAACACGACAGTCATGGCACAAGTGGGGGTACATGAGTTTAAGGCTACCGGGAAGCAAATTATTGATCCCGCTTGGCGGGTGGTATTCCCTGCGGTATCCAACAAGCAGGGTGATGAGAACGTGTTGCCCGTGTACGAGGCGGGTGAGCGGGGACCGCACTCTCCCGAATTGCAGGAAAAGGAAACACAACCCCCGAAGTATTACACGGAGGCTGATTTGCTGCGGGCTATGGAAACGGCAGGGAAGCAGGTGGAAGATGAGGAATTGCGTGACCTGATGAAGGAGAATGGCATTGGCAGACCGTCCACGAGGGCTGGAATTATCGAAACTTTGTTGAAGCGGGGGTATATCCGTAAGGATAAGAAACGCTTGCTGGCGACTTCCACGGGGGTGGAGTTGATAGACACGATACAGAACGACCTGTTGAAGTCTGCAGAGTTGACGGGGCTGTGGGAGAAGAAGTTGCGAATGATTGAAGACGGAACCTATCAAGTAGCTGATTTCATGGAGGAGTTGAAGGTGATGGTCAATGAATTGGTGCACGTGGTGAAGTGTTCGCCGCGGAGAGCTATCACGGTTGAAGTCGCAGAGGAAGAAAAAAAGGATGAGCCGAAGAAAGAAAAAGCACCCCGCAAGGAGAAAGCGCCCGCGGAACCTGTCGTGTTGAAATGCCCGAAGTGTGGAAATGGCGAGATCATCAAGGGGCGGGCTGCCTGGGGGTGTAGCCTGTATCGGAAGTCATGCGATTTTTTAATTCCGATGGAATTTTTTGGGAAAAAATTAACACAGAAGCAGGTAGAAGCGTTGGTGTTGAAGTCCAAAACGGGGGTGTTGACCGGCTTTAAAAACGAGGACGGGAGCACGTTTAGCGGGATATTGCGCCTGGATGACAGTTTTAAGGTTGTCGTGGGTAAAAAATGAGGGTGTATTAAATCTATCTTAAATCACTTTTTCGAGGCGGTGTAATTGGTTTTATTCTTTAGATTTGTGAACGATAACACAAATTGAAGTAAAAGACAATGAGATTAAAGTACTATTTATCCTGTATCTTACTTTTGCTGGTATTTGCGGGAGTGAACGCCCAAGAGAAAAAGGAAGAATTGAAAGCCGGGGATCAATCTCCTGTTTTTAAGTATGTAGACATTAATGGTAAAGAGGTTTCTTTAAGTGATCTGAAAGGGAAGTACGTGTATATTGACGTGTGGGCAACGTGGTGTCCTCCTTGCAGGGGCGAGTTGCCTCATTTGAAAGAATTGGAAAAGAAAATGCACGGCAAGAATATCGTGTTCGTGAGTATTTCTTGCGATAAGGATAAGGCTGCTTGGGAGAAAATGGTAAAAGAACAAGGATTGGGTGGAATCCAATTACATAATGGGGGTGACCGGGAGTTCATGAAGGCTTATAATATCACGGGTATTCCTCGTTTTATACTCTTGGATAAAGAGGGAAAGATCGTAAATCCGAAAATGACCCGCCCCTCGAACCCGGAAACAGAAAAAACATTGAATGCACTGAAAGGAATTTAAGGATGTAGAGATTGATTGAATTTGTAAATTACTGTCGCTTGGCGACATTTTTAGATGAGCGGACCTTAGGGATGTGGTCCGCTTTTCTTATTCCACGTCATGACCGAATGGAGTCAAGGCTAGTCCGGCAAGTTTGAAATGCTGCATGCCGAAAGGGATGCCGATGACGGTGATACAAAAGAGTACCCCGAAGAGAATGTGCGACAGGAATATCCATACGCCCCCGATGAAGAACCAAATGATATTCATTATGACCGAGAGGCAACCGCTGCTCTTGGGAATATCGACGACTTTACTACCGAAAGGCCATAGGGCAAGTACACCGAGTTTTAAGGTTTGTAAGCCGAATGGTATGCCGATGATGGTGATAAATAGTCCCACGCTGGAAACGAAGTATTCTATGGCGATGAATAATCCGCCGAAGACAACCCAGATAATATTTCCTAAGATTTTCATGTTTTATGGTATTATGGTTTAAACTACCTCTCCAAAGATACGATAAAGAGAACAAAAAGGGAAATAATATCGTAAGATAAATAGTGTTTATGAAGTTGATGCTGTTTCCGGCAAAAATGGCTTTGTAAATTTGATGGGTTTTATGAATTTTATAAACTGATTTATGATCGAGCATTTGACCAAGGATAGCTTTAAACAGAAGGTGTTTGATTACCAAGATGACAGACGGTATAAGTTTGAGGGGAAACGTCCGGCATTGATAGATTTTTACACGAATTGGAGTGGTATATGTAAGACCATAGCCCCGATACTGGAAGAGTTGCAACGAGAGTACAAGGGGAAAATTGATATTTATAGGGTGGATAGCGATACGGAGCGGGAACTGGTGCAGGCTTTCAGGGTGCGGAGTATCCCCACACTGTTGTTTGTTCCGGTTATGGGGCAGCCGCAAGTAGGGAGAGGTGCGCTGTCGAAATGGGAATTGAAGAGATACGTGAGAGAGGTGTTTAACGTGTGAGGGGTTGCCTGCGGGACATTTTTTCATTTTCACATTTTTTCATTTTACCATTAATATTACTACCTTTGCCGCTTGTTTTTTAACAAGGTAGTATTATGGAAAAGGTGTTCAGTCCGAAGTTGTTCGGGTTAATTAAAGACGGCTCCGTGAAGAAGAATCTGTCTAAAGACATTCTGGCTGGAGTTGTGGTGGGAATTGTAGCAATTCCGTTGGCAATTGCATTTGCCGTGGCTTCGGGGGTATCTCCGGAGAAAGGTATTATTACGGCTATTGTTGCCGGGTTTTTAATTTCATTTTTAGGTGGAAGCCGGGTGCAGATCGGTGGTCCTACCGGGGCTTTTATCGTGATCGTTTACGGCATTATCCAGGAGTACGGGATAGACGGGATGATTATTGCGACGATATTGGCGGGGGTAATCATGATCGGGTTCGGTCTGTTGCGGTTGGGTACTTTGTTGAAGTTTATCCCTCACCCGTTGATTGTCGGGTTTACTTCCGGGATTGCGTTGGTGATCTTCTCGACGCAAATATCCAATGCTTTAGGATTGACGATTGCGGACGTGCCCAGTAGTTTTATCGGGAAATGGGGGGCTTATTTTAGTAATCTCGATACTGTGAACTGGTATGCGGTGGGAATCACGATCGTGACGATATTAATCACGGTGTATATGCCAAAGATCACGTCACGGGTGCCGGGTTCTTTCGTGGCGATCTTGCTGATTACGCCTGTTGCGATGTTTCTTTTGCCGGAAAACTCGGTGACGACTATCGGGTCGCTATTCGGGGAAATCAAATGTAATTTCGAGCCTGTTATTCCAACGATAGAGTGGGAAAATTTGTCCTATTATTTGCAACCAGCATTGACAATCGCTATACTGGGGTCTATCGAGTCATTGTTGTCTGCGGTGGTGGCAGACGGTATGATTAGCGGGCATCACCGTTCTAACACGGAATTGATCGCGCAGGGTATCGCTAATATCGCTTCTTCCTTGTTCGGAGGAATCCCTGCCACGGGAGCTATTGCCCGCACGGCTACTAACGTGAAAAACGGGGGACGTACTCCGGTAGCGGGAATTACTCACGCGGTGGTGCTCCTGTTGATTATGTTATTTTTCGGGAAATGGGCTTCCTTGATCCCGATGTCCTGTCTGGCAGGTATTCTGATCGTGGTTTCCTATAACATGAGTGAGTGGCGTTCGTTCCGTTCCATATTGCGGGCTTCGGTGTTCGACGTGGTGATTTTGTTGGTGACTTTCTTCCTGACGGTGTTGGTCGATCTGACGGTAGCTATCGAGATCGGGGTGGTGTTGGCAGCCCTTTTGTTCATGAAACGTATGGCAGATAATGCGCCGAAAGAGATTATCGGGGCGACGAATCTGGATCAGGATATTTCGGAGAATTATAAGGATTTACCGAAAGGTTTGGGTATATACGAGATTAGTGGACCATTTTTCTTTGGTTCGGCTAAGACTTATTGCGAAACAATTCGTAACTTGGGCGTGAATTATAGTGTGTTGATTATCCGAATGCGGCACGTGCCGTTCGTGGATTCTACTGGTTTGAAGAATCTGAAAGAAACAATACTTCAGTTGACGAAGGAGAATACACGAATCGTGTTGTCGGGAGTAAGTGAACCCGTGAAGAAAGATTTGTTGAAAGGTGGTGTTGGCGAACTTGTCGGGGTTGATAATATTTACCCGAAATTCGATATCGCTTTACGTGCGGCAAAGGAGATGATAGAGAAATAATTTAAAAGATATTGTATGAGCGGATTTTTTGGTTGTGTATCTCGTAGGGATTGTGTGGCTGACGTGTTTTATGGTACGGACTATCATTCTCATTTAGGAACGAAACGAGGCGGAATGGCTTTTTATAACGGGGAAGAATTCAATCGTTCCATCCATAGTTTGGAGAGTGCCTATTTCCGAAATAAGTTTGAACCGGATTTGGATCGGTTTATCGGGTCTAATTTGGGAATTGGGATTATTAGTGATATGGAGTCCCAGCCGATCACGGTGACTTCTCACTTGGGGCGTTTTTCCGTGGTTGTGGTAGGACGTATCGATAATCTGGACGAGATTGTGGAGCGTTTCTTGAAGGAACGGAAGCATTTTGCCGAGTTGTCGGGGTCTGCAATTAATCCGACAGAGGTTGTTGCCATGTTGATAAATTCCGGGGAAACTTTTAAGGAGGGGATCGAGAACGTGTACAACTCGGTTAAGGGATCGTGTTCATTCCTAATTCTTACCGAAACGGGTATTTATGCAGCCCGGGATAAGTACGGGAGAACGCCGATTGTTTTGGGAAAGAATGAGTTTGGCTACGTGGTGGCAAGCGAGAGTTCTTCTTTCACGAATTTAGGATATACTATCGTACGGGATATTAAACCGAAGGAAGCGATACAGATTACCCGTGACGGGATCACGCAGATCACCACCCCGGGATGCAAGAAACAGATTTGTTCGTTCCTATGGGTATACTATGGTTATCCCTCGTCTTATTACGAGGGAATAAACGTGGAGGATGCCCGCTATCGTTGTGGCGCAGCCATTGCCGCTAATGATGACGTGGAAGTGGATTATGCTGCTGGGATTCCCGATTCGGGAGTGGGGCATGCTATCGGTTATTCCAATGCCCGCCATATCCCTTACAAAAGACCTTTCGTGAAATACACGCCCACGTGGCCTCGTAGTTTTATGCCGCAAAACCAATCGATGCGTGATTTGGTGGCGAAGATGAAGCTATTGCCGAATGAAGCGTTCACGAGGGACGCAAAGATATTGTTCTTGGATGATTCTATCGTGCGGGGCACGCAGTTGAAAGATAACGTGGTGAAATTGCGGGAGTGCGGGGTGAAAGAGGTGCATATGCGCATTGCTTGTCCGCCGCTGGTGTATCCTTGCGTGTTCTTGAATTTTTCCTCTTCCCGTTCAAATTTCGATTTGTTTACCCGCCGGGTAATTCGGGACTTGGAAGGTACGTCCGAATTGACGGAGGAGATATTAAAGCCTTATACCGATCCGGACTCGGAGAAGTACAAGAAGATGCTGGAGGTCATGGCTGCCCATCTGCAATTGGACTCATTGAAGTTCCAGCGATTGGAAGACATCGTGAAAGCGATAGGTTTGCCGAAAGAGGAGCTTTGCACTCATTGTTGGGATAATTCGTCTTACATGTAGAAGGGAGCGCGAGGTATAAAAAAGAGGTGTGTTGACACACCTCTTTTTTATTAGGAATAAATAGTTTACTCGATTTTTCCATCGGGATAAGAATCTTTGTGTGTATCAATAATCCATTCCCGTACTTTCCCTGCTTCTATCGCCGGGAGTATTTCGGAGACCTCTTCCCAATCAAAATGAGTGAGATAGAGAATCCTGTCATCTTTGTTTACTCCCGCGACGTATAGGCCGTCTTCACTTCCCTCTCCGCCGATATAGGCTTCGTAGGCTAGAGTTTTCATTGCTTCCAGAACGGCTTGTATACATATTTGCCGGGCTTCTTGGAAATTTTCAACTGTGAGTTCCATTTATTTTTTGTATTTGGTTATGATGTCTTTAATAACTTTTTCGGTCAACCCTCCTTCACCGTCTCCTCTTTCCCCGTGGGGATTGCCTTGCCAGCGTACAATGCCATCCGGATCAATAATGATTACCATGGGGATACCTTCACCGCAGTACGCATTGAAGAGTTTAGATTTTGGGTCCGTGGCTTGGTAAAAAATGATTGGCGAGTATTTTTCTTTCAGTTTCTTTTTTATTTTCTTTATTTCTTGAAGACCTTTTTCCATACTTTCTTTTGATTGTAAGGTAATGGCGATAAAAACAGCTTCTTTTTTAAATTTCTTGGAAAATTTATTCATGTGTGGAATGAATTTCACGCAAGGACCACAAAAGGTGGACCAAAAGTCCAAAATAATAAATTTCCCAGTTGTATCAGGTTTTTCGGTTATCCATTCTTTGACGTTTAACGCGGGGGCTTTCTTCCCTAACATGGGACGGCTCCAGTCGAATTCTGTATCTTCTTGTGAAAATGCCGATGTTACGGAGAAAAATGCTAACAAAAATAAGAATAATTTTTTCATGTTGAATATTGTTTGTGTAATAGTTTATGATTTCTTGGTATTGGATTTCTTGGTTTCTTTTTTCTTTTGGTATTTGTTAAAGAAATTTTCCAACACATCTTCTGTTAAATTGAATGTGTTCTTCTCTCCTATGCCTTCTTTTAGCACGTGACCTTTCCATACGATGATGCCGTCTGGATCGATTAAATATGTCGTGGGCCATGCTTGGATGTTGAATATATCCTCGATTATTGCCTGTTCGACAATACCCCGGTGGTAGCGGATGTCCGGTTCTACCATTAGTTTCACGAGATTGCTTTCATCACTGGTGAATCCTACTACTTGAAGGTGTTTTTTATACTTTTTTGCCAAATAATTCTGGTATGGCACCGTGCGATGGGTTACGGGGTAAGCCATGATGCACCAGAAATCGATAAGTACGAATTTCCCTTTTAATTTAGGTTTTTTCCCCAGCCATTCTTGTACGGCAAAATCCGGGAAACGTTGACCGACCAAGATTTCTTTTTTGGTCGTCATGTTTTTATTCGGTTGAGCTTGCGTGTTGTTGAAGCCGAAAAGTCCCAGTAATAATCCTGTAATAAGTAATATTCTCATTTCTTTTTATAATGTTTGCGTATTAGCTTTTTTAAAAATTTTTCTGAGATAATTTCTCCTTCCAGTAAAGGGAAACCCTCGTAAATGACTTTTCCCCGGGCATTTAAGATATAACAATAACCATAGACTTTGATTTTGAAATTCTTTACGGCTTGGGGGGCGTAGGCGTAAGGAAATTCTATCGCTGGTTCAATGTTCGTGATGTATTCCACGGGATCTGCTGTCAGACCAATAATATTCAACCGGTCTTTGAATTCCTTCGCGAATTTGTTGAAACGAGGTATGTCCACGTATGCGGGCAAGGGGTTGGAGGTCGACCAAAAATAGAGTAATGTCAATTTTTTATCGTTTTTTTCACTCGCTTTATTGATCCATTTTTCTACCGGGTATTCCGGGGCTAGTGCCCCCAAAAGGGTCGGGGGCCGTAAAGAACTGATACTTGTTTCTTCCTGTGCGGAACACCATGTCGTAAATAATAAACACGTGAGTGATAACCAAATTTTTATGCTAAGATTCATGTTATTTGTTTTATTTGTGGACATCCCGCACGTAGCGAACGGAAAGCATTTTACTTTTATCAATTAAGGTCCGTGCTATTTGATCGGAGTTATAACTTATCTGACGGCAATAATGGAGGTTGCTGCCTTCTTTTTCCGGGGTTGCGCTCCAGTAAAAGCCATACACGTAGATGAAATAGGGTACAAAATTATCCCCATCATATTCTCCCATACCTCCCGTGCGGAGATTCATCATGGTGCCTTCTTCCTGTTGCAGCAGTGTGCCGACGGGATTCCCTCGCCAATCGGTGGCGTTCAAATCGGCATCCGGCATGCCCATCGCCTTTTCCAGTGCCTGCCAGTCTTCGTCCGTCGGGATGCGCCAGCCTTCGGGACAGAGTTCCAGGGCTTTTTCGTAGGTGTAAAGACATCCGAAGGTCTTGAAATTCTCTTTCTTTTCAAGCGCTCTGTCTACGGGATTTCTCGAGGGTTCATGGCTTATCTCGCATCCGTTCTGCGTCCAATCGTCCGGTTTGACATCAAGATTCAGGTTGGTGGTCATCCACTCCAGGTTGCCATAACGTACCCACGGGAACTCAAGTCCCGTGGTTTCATCTTTGAACACCCCCTGTACTTCCGGCTCAATGACCGGTATTTGTTGTTTGTCGTCGTCTGAGCAAGCCCAGCTTAAAATCAGTAAACCGATTGCAATAATTATTGATTGTCTTTTCATATCCTTTCTTTTTATGCATGTTTTATTCAGACAGCGAAACCTCCTTCAATCAGAAGTCGTTTCAGTATATCGTATTTTTTGAGTACCAAGGGGTAATCTGCGTATTCTGCTTTGAAATCTTCTTCCGAACCGTCAAGTATGATCTCCAGGTATTTTGCCAAATCATTACCCGAGCCATAAACTTCAAAATATTCGTATCCGTCATACCAATAAGCTAAGATTCCCGTTGCTTGGATGAAATCTTCTTCACTCCAAAATCCATACTGATAATCATAGATATATTGACCATAATAATTCCTGCCGGGAGCGTAAAATTCCTGTAATTTTTCTGATGTCAGATAATAGTCCCTGATAAGACTGTTGAGGATTCTTTTGGCAAAGGTCTCTCCTTCGCTTTCCAGCATCGAAATATTGATGGCCATAGCGCGGGTTCCGAAATAGAAATCCTGGTCGGAACCGCTATCCCACCAACCGTCTGTAGCCCCCTCCTCGCTCCACCACGTGTAAGCAATCAGATTATCTATCAACAAAAAGGAATAGGGGTAATAATTTTTAGGCAAAACAGGTAAAATTTGTTTTTTGAGCAATTCAACTGCTGATACCTGTTTCTCGTAATCCGATAAATATTCGAATTCGAATTTCCATAGAACGGAACTGTTTATGCCATACGACAGGTCTAATAATTCTGTGGTATACAATGGATTGCCGTATACATCCGTTCCGTAATATTCGTTTTTCAACGTGTCTGTAAACAACAGATAGGCTCCGGTTTCTTCGTGGAACTTCCGGCGCAATTGCGAGGTCGGGTCGGTGGCGCCCTCAGCCGGTGCAAACAGGTTCGGTTGAGGAGCGTTGGGAAGCAGGTCGTCTTCCTTTTTGCATGAAAAACAACCCAACAAAATGATTCCGTAAAGGATATATGTCTGTAATCTTTTCATAATTAGTTGAATTGGAGGATGGATATATAAGTTCTTTCATTTCTCGGGTTCGGGGTCAATTCTTCAAACTGTATGACCTCGTAAGGTATCTGCAACGTCCACGCCGGGTCGCCGGCTTTCAACTCATACGTGTAAGTGGTCGATGCCGTTTGCCAATCGCCAAATTCCGTATAAGTATTGCGGATGGTGCCGGTAAAGGGCTTTTTCTCGCATACGTTGTAGCGGCGCAAATCAAACCAACGGTGTCCCTCGAAACATAGTTCCCGCCGTCTTTCCGTACGAATCTCCTCAATCAGGTCATCGCCTGTCAAAGTTGTCGCGTCATAGTATTCCATGCGGTGTTCGTGCAAGAGATCCAACACTTCCCGGGCTTTTTTCTCGTTGTCTCCTCCCATGTATGCGGATGCTTCGGCCAGATTCAGCCACGCTTCGGCGGTACGGAAGAGGAAGTTGCTCGACACGTTCGCATTGTACGTCCTCTCTTTCCGGACAAATTTGTTACAGAACATGTATAAATCCACCCAGGCCTCTTCATCGTTTTTCAGAAAATATTGCTTGCGGAGATCTCCGTCGGGGTAACATGCTTTTAAGTCTTCTGAAGCACTGAGTCCCTTCCAGTAAGTAGTAATCAGTGCTGATATGTCATTCCCGCCCATGGAGAATATAATTTCGGGAGAGGAGGCATCCGCGAAGGCTTTGGACGTTCCGTCAAACGTGTTCAGGTCAATTAGGTCCGATTGTAAATCCAGGCATAATTGGGCATACTTGGCGGCATTCTGCCAGTTTTGCATGTAAAGGTATATGCGGCTTTGCAGCAGGCGCACGGCAGTCAGATTGGCCCGATATATGGATTTACGGGCGATTCCTTCCAAGTTTGTTGCCGCATGTTCCAAATCCTGGATGATTAAGGCATACACGGTTTCCAATGATTCGCGGGGGAACATTTTATCTTCAATCACGGGAGTGGTTTTCACGGGTACCCCTAATGCGGTTGCCGCACTGGCAGGCTGATACGGTTGCCCGTACAGGTTCACGAGGGTAAAATAGTAGGCTGCCCGCAAGAAATAGGCTTCTCCGCGAATCCGGGATATCGCTTGTTTTTCGTCATCATTTTCTGCGGATAATTTGTCCACCTCGTAAAGTATCATATTGGCGAGGTTGATGTGTTTATACAATTTATTCCAATCCGTGTCCTCCGGGCTTGTCGTCAATTTGTCCGTGTGATATCCGACCCGGTATTGCCAGGCCACGTACCCGAAATACTGTTTTTGAAACCAGGAATAATCTATTCCCCAACCGGTCGACTCAATATTCTCTTGGGTTTCATCTGCCATCAGATGGATATACGGGTAGTAGGCATGGGTTAAATTCATATCATAGAATTCCGTTTCCATGTATGTTTCCCCAATCAGTAATTCGTCCAAGTCCGCGTAATCCCGGACATAGGCTTGGTCCTGTGAATACTCTTTCAGGAAATCCGAGCAGGAAGAGAATAGTATCCAAAGTAAACCGATAAAATAAATATATTTCATAATCTGTTTTTTTTAAAATGAAACACTAAGGCTAAATGACCATGTCGGACGTTCTGACAATTGCGTGTCGGAGAATCCGCTCTGGATAGGTGTCTGTCCTTTCAGTCTTTTGGATTTGATGTCAAACAGGTTGGTCGTGGACAGCGAGACGGTGAGCATGGATATGCCCCATTTTTCCAGTTTTTGTATCGGGAAGTCGTAGCTGAAACTTATGTTCGAGCATTTCAGATAATTCCCGCTTACCACCCGGTGGTCCGACTGGTCATACATTGTCCATGCGTTTTCCGCAATGATTTGGATATTGTTTCTCGATTCGGCAAAAGACCAATGGTGGAGGTAGGCCAGGCTTTCCGGGTTCGAACTGTTTATGATATTCGGGATATCCGTGCGTTTCTCATCTCCCGGGTTGCGCCAACGATTCACCATTTCGTAATTGACATTTTTCTCCGGGTCGAAATTCAACCCGTCGTCGTATAATCCGAACAATCGGATTTTGGAGCCTAAACTGTAATTCAGGATAAAGTTTAACCGGAAACTCTTGTAGCGTAACGAATTCGTGATGCTACCCTGTGCTTTAGGGTCTCTTTGTCCGGAGGGGGTTAGCACCATCGTGTACGTGTCGTATTTGCTCAATCCCACGAGTTCTTGTTTCCGGTCCTGCATGTCGTTAAAAATAGGTCCTCCGTTACGCGGGTTCAAGCCGATGAACTTGTATGACCAGAAAGTGCCTACTGCGTGGCCTTTGGTCAGGGCGGTACCGCTTAAAAAGTCATCCAATTCATATTCATCGACTCCCGGCAAGGTGTTCATTTCGTTGTACACTTTGGAGAATGATGTCGAAAGTGTCCAGCGGAAATTGTCGTTTGAGATAGGGGTTATCGTTGCGTCGATACTGAAACCTCGATTGTCAATAGTCCCGGAGTTGATCACGTATTCTCCGCGTCCGTTTACGCTTGAGATCTTTTTCGTCAGGAAAGCGTCTTTGGTGTGCTTGTAATAGTAGGAAGTGTTCACTTGGAGAATGTCTTTGAATAAAGAAAAATCCAAACCCACGTTAAAAGAACCTGTACGCTCCCAGCGTAAGTCTGGATTCGGGTAAACCGATACCTCTGATGCCAATTCATTGTAATGCGTGTTGAAAGGCAATTTCTTCATAATCAATTCCGGGGATTGTCCGCTCAACATATTTCCTTGATAACCGTAAGAGAGACGCAATGCCATGTTGCTCACCCACGGGTTGTCCATCCCGGTGTGTTCCGAAATGTTGTACGAACCGGATACGGACCACACGGGTAGCAATTTTTCGTTACTTCTGCTCCCGAATTGGTTGGATCCGTCTACACGGGTATTGGCATTTAACGTGAAGTAGTTCTTGTAGCTATATGATACGGAAGCATATCCGGAAATCATATTTGTCAGGTTGTCGGATGCGCTCGGCAAGTTGTTTTGCATCCAGGCCTTATAATGTGGAAAATCATCCAAATTTATCACGGTAAATTGCTTTCCCCGGTCGGCGTAATATCCCCTGTCGGTGCGAGAGAATCCCGCGTACTTGGAGGAACTGACCTCGTATCCCAGGTTGGCGGTGATGTTGTGCTGGTTGTCCGCCCCGAAATATTTGCTGATGTCCGCTTGCAAACGTCCCGTGTAAGCGTTATTGCGCGTGTATGTCTTTTTCAATTCTCCCCCGTAAGGCATTTCGTTGTAAATCGCCTCACCTTTGCCGGACACTTCCCCATACTCCGATTCACGCAGGCAGGCCGCATACCAGGTGCAATCGCCCAAGTAATTTTCTTGTTCCGTGTTGGAAGTTGAATACGAGAATATGGCTTGGAGCGATAACCAGTTGGTTGCCTTGTAGCGCAAGTTTGCGGTTAGCGAGACCGCCGAATTATCTTGGTGCGAATAACTGTTGTCCAGTTCGTTCAAGATATTGTAATCGTACAATTGTTGGTATGCGTATTGGCGTTTATAGTAAATGTATCTCCCTTGATCGTCTAAAGCGGGGATGGTGCGGCTCGTGGTGTAAGCGTAATCAATGGGGTTTATGCTTTCCTCGCTGTATTTGCGTTTGCCGATATTTGCGTTTAAATTAAGGCTGGTTGTGATCTTGGGAGATACGCTGGCATCCACGTTTAGGGCTGCGGTGTAACGTTCGTACTTGTTTCCTTTAATAACATCATTGTCTATGGAGTATCCGATGGATGAGTAGTAGCGGATTTCTTCGTTCCCGCCCGAGAGGCTTATCGTGTGCTGGTGAGAGAATGTATCTTCGGTTAATAAGTCAAACCAGTCGGTATTCGTGCTTTCCAGTTTGGCAACCTCCTCTGTGAATTGGGCGTGTGTGAGGGACCCGTTGTATAAATTATGCACGAGTCCCTCGTATCCGATTAAATTGACATCCGAGGAAAAAACGTGGTGTTTTTCTACTAGATCTTTAGAGAATTCTACTCTTTGCTTGGAATTCATCAAGTGGATGTTACGATCCGTGTACCGGGGACGGCGACGGTAGGTAGCGGAGAAATCGTAGTTTACGACAGGGCGTCCGATTTGACCTTTTTTTGTGGTAATCACGATTACCCCGTTTGCGGCTTTTACCCCGTAAATTGCCGTGGCAGAAGCATCTTTCAAAACATCGATACGGTCAATGTCTCTCGGGTTAAGTCCTGCGATAGCGTTACCGATACGGTTGATATAATCTGGGTCGTTCAATTCTTCCGGGGCGATGGGCACGGGGTCCTGCACGATAATTCCATCTACCACCCATAGCGGTTCGCGGTTTCCCACGAGCGTGGATGTACCCCGGATACGGATTTTCGGGGCAACACCGACCTCACCCGAGTTTGTCATCATCATCATGTCCGGTATGCGTCCTTGAAGCATCTGGTCGATAGACATGGCTCCGGCGATCATCACGTCTTTGGCTTTCACGCTTGAAATGGCACTAGTTGATTTTTTCTTGTCTATCACTTGATAACCGGTGACAACAACTTCGTTCATCTCGTTTACGTCCATTTTCATCACGATGTTGATCACCTCTTTCGTGACCGTGATTTCCTGGGTTTGCATTCCGATAAAGGAGAAGATGAGTTTCATACCTAACTTCGGGACAATTAATGTATAATTCCCGTTTGCGTCTGTTGTGCTCCCGGTGGTTGTTCCTTTTACTAGGATAGTTACCCCTGGTAACGGCTCCCCGTTTTCATCTCTCACTGTTCCTGTGATTTTTTTGCTTGAAACGAGGGAACGGGCTGCAATTACGATAGCGTTCTTTTCCAACGTGTAGGTGTACTTGTCCGCTAAAATGAATTGCAATGTTTCATCCAACGTCATTTGCAAACGTGGCAGACGAACTATCTTCTGGGCGTCTAGCAGGTTTTCGCTATAAAATACATCACATTTTAATTGCGTTGAAATCTCATCGAAAACTTGTTCAATCGTCATTTGTTGACTTTTGAAGTTTAGGTTGTCGCTCGGGGAGAGCTTGCCCGCTTGTAGAGGTATTATGCTTAGCAATAATACCGCTATAACCATAGCTGTTTTGAGATACTTCTTTTTCATTAATTTATTACTGTTTAAATGGATAATATAGGTTGCTCTATTTTTTCAAGATAGTGATTATGTGGTCTTTTATTTCAAAACGTATGACTTTGGTCCCTTCCAGGAGAGATAAAGTTTCTTTTAAAGAGCGGTCTTTGTCAATGACACCTCTGAATTTGAAATCTTTGACATCCTCTTCTTGGTATATGAAAGTGAAATCATACCATCGTTCCAGTTTTCGGGTAATGTCTTCCAGACGAGTGTCTTTGAAATGAAGTTTTCCGTTTAGCCAAGAAGTGTGTAGTGTCACGTCTACTTGTTTCACTTCCGCTTTTCCTGTTCGCTTGTTGACGATGTATTGTTCGGAGGGCTCCAGTATGCGTAATTCTCCGTTATCCGATATGGATACTTTTCCCTCGACTAATGTCGTGCTCCAGTTCGGGTCGTCTGAATATGAACTGATATTGAATTTCGTTCCTAGTACCGTGATTTCCCGTTCTTTGGTGATGATTTTGAATGGAACATTCTCATTTTTAGATACTTCGAAATAGGCTTCTCCTTCCAGGTATACGGTTCGGTCGGTCACGGAGAATTGCACTGGAAACCGTAAGACGGATTCGGAATTAAGCACGATGAAAGTACCGTCCGGTAATTCAAACGAGAAATCGGCTCCCCTGGGTACCACTAAGCGGTTATAACGAATTTCAATGGAATCTTGGTGTACTTCATTGTTCCGGTAAGTTAATTGATTATGAATACTGTCTCGCGTGATGGATATTCCTAATTCTTCTTCGAGTAGATCGTTTATATCTTCTAAATCAATACTTTTTCCGTTCGCTAAGGTTAACTCCACTTTAGCGGGGAGGGAGGGATGTTGGGATTCATTATGCGCGAGAGGTGTGGGGAATTGAGGTCCTGATAGATCGTTTACAAACAGAATACAGCCTAGAATGATTAGGGTACATGCGGCATACCCTGACCACAAGAGGATGACAGAACGTCTTTTCTTGTGGAAATTTCTTGCTTGAACTTTCTTCCATCCGGCTTCTTCGTCAAATTTCTTCTTTTTTTTCGAGTTGCACACTCGCTGTATTAAATAATCTAATTCATCTTTCATGATTTCGTTTTTATATCTTCGAGGTCCACAACTACCTCAAAAGGGTGATCGAAAAAATAAAAAAATGAAATAGAATGAATAAATTTATTGTATTCTTCTAAAATAGAGCCATATAAATAAGGAAAGATTTTTAATATCTTGCACTTTTTCCCGAATGATACGATAGGCTTTACTGACGTGTGTTTTTACCGTGTTTAACGAAACTCCCAATTCATCAGAGATTTGTTTGTAACTCTTTTGGTCCATGAAACTCATTAAAAAAACATTTTTGCATTGCGAAGGCAGTTCATCTATCGCCTGTTCGATTTTTTGCAATTTGATGAGTTCATCTTCGGAAAACTCGGATTTTTCCAAGTACTCGATAAATTCGGTCAAGCGAGGCATATGGTGTTGTTCTAAAGCCTGAGTTCGAATAATTTTTAAAGCCCCGTTGCGTACGGATTGATACAAATAAGATTTTAATGATATTGTAATGTTGATTTTCTGTCGATTCCCCCACAAATAGACAAAAGCGTCTTGTACAACATCTTCCGCTTTTTCGGCATCACCCAATATGCCCATGCTGTAATTACACAATTCTTGATAATACTTATGAAATAGAATTTCGAAAGAGTTTGCATCTCCTTCTATAATAGCTTTTAATATCGTGTTATCAAGATCTGTGTTTCCGTGCATGACCCTCTTGCGGACTTTGTTATCAATCGATTTTGTATGCAAATATATATAATGTCTTGAAATTTAGGAGTTGCATTTATAAATAAAATCGATAAAAAATCGGAGAAAATTGAAATGTATCGGCAATCATGTAAGTAACATGGGAAATTGCAGGTTACAAATTAAATGCCGGTAACCTGCAATTTCTCGTTTTTTTAATAAGCGTGGTGATCGTCTTGCACGTCTTGTATATCTATCTGTTTCTTGTTAAGGGCTCTCCAGGCGTAGAAAATGTACGCTATGACAAGGGGAGAAACCAAAGAAACGTATGCCATGGTTTTTAACGTGTAGTACGAGGACGAAGCGTTATAGATGGTCAGTGAGGAATTCAAATCCGTGTACGAGGGATAGAATGCCGTGTTGTTAAAGCCTGCCACGATGAACAGGGCGATAACGGCAAGTACGATACCGGTCCCGGAGAACCAAATTCCTTTTCTCCAGTGAGGTTTGATGATGGATTTGATGATGCCGAATAGAACCCCGACAACCCCGATTAACAAGATCAGCGTGTTTAACGGCATTTCCAATAGGTTGTAGAAATATTTGTACTGAACCAGTTGGATACTTTTATCTTCCATGATAGCGTAACCTTTACTTGTCAGAATGATACCGAGGAAAACCAACAGTAAGATGACGAAAGGAACCGAGTTGTACAATACTTGCTTTTTACTTCTTTCGTAAATAGCGTTATGTTTGATATTATTCATGAAATAGAGGGATGCCAGTGTCCGGGCAAGGAAAAAAATGGCTAACCCCAGGCAGATGTTGGCGAAGTTAAACAGGACTTCGATTCCCCGCCAAGGGCTCATCCAATTGACATCATTCATCTCGCCTAATTGGAACGGGTTGCCCGTGAAGAAAGAACCGACCACGGCACCGATGCAAATTGTTCCGATCACCCCGTTGATAATCAAGAATACATTGTAAGTGCGTTCGCCGAGCAAGTTACCCGCTTTCCGGCGGTACTCGTAGGACACGGCTTGTATCACGAAGCAAAACAACACGACCATCCAAGCAAGGTATGCCCCACCGAAGCTCGTTGAATAGAATAACGGGAAACTGGCAAAGAATGCCCCGCCGAACACGACCAGTGTCGTGAACGTGAATTCCCATTTGCGCCCAAGGCTGTTGACAAGTACATTGCGTTCGTCCTCGGTCTTGGCTATAGTATATAGTAGTGTTTGCCCTCCTTGCACGAATAGCAGGAAAACCAGCAGTCCGCCAAGCAGTGATATTAAAATCCACCAGTAGTGTTGAAGAAATTCCATATTCATTTTCGATTTATGATTTACAATTGGTCACTCGTCTTTTAATTTTCAATATTGCATTTTCAATTGTCTGTTTCCGGTCCTTTTTTGATCTGGTGGAACATGATCTTCAGTTCCGCGATGAGCAGGATTGTGAAGAGTATGGCGAACATCCAGAACGTGGTGATAACCCAATTCGATGCGATCTTCGTTACGGCAACATTGGTCGGCATTAAATCCTGTACTACCCACGGTTGGCGTCCTACTTCTGCCACGATCCAGCCGCATTGTGATGCGATGTATGCCATGGGAACACAGAATAGTGCCAGATAAGGGATTAATTTGAATTTCTCGAACTTTCTTTTCTTGGCGTACCATAAGGAAACGGCGAAAAGCAACACGAAAAGCATGCCTAACCCCACCATGATACGGAAACTATAAAATACCAGCGGTACGTGGGGTATCGCGTCATACGGGGAATTGAGATAGCCGTACCCGAAATCCGAATAATTGGCTTTAAAGACTTGCAAGGTACTGTCGGCAAGGATTTGATTCTCTTCTTTGACGGCTTGCTTGTAGGTCTTCAAGGCGTCAATTGCCGTGCGACCGTTTGCCATGCGTTGTTCTAAAGACGGATAGGTCACCCCGGATTGGGAAGTGTAGCCATCCAGAATATTTTGAATACCGGGGATATAAGCATTGAAGTCGTGGTATCCCAAGAACGAAAGCATTTTAGGAACATGAATGGCATATTCCATTTTTTTCATTTTGTCTGTCGGTAAAGACGGATCGTTTACCGGAAGACCGATAACGGTAAATGCGGCTCCTCTGCCACCTTCATTCAAACCTTCCATTGCCGCAAACTTCATGGGTTGGGTTTTCGTCACGTCTTGTGCGCTGCTATCGCCCGTGTAGATCGTTAGTATGATACTGATTAACCCGAAAACGGAAGCGAGCATAATACTCTTGCGGGCGAATTCAAGATTTCTTTTCTTGAGGATAAACCATGAACTGACGCCCACCACGAAGCAAGCGGAAAGCGTGTACGCCGAGGTCACCGTGTGGGTGAATTTGCTGATAGCCGTGGGCGAGAACAGTATCGCCCAAAAATTGTCCATTTCGTTGCGGGCTGTTATCGGGTTGAACTCCATGCCGACGGGATTCTGCATCCACGCGTTAGCGACCAGAATCCACAGGGCAGAGATGTTTGCACCGACGAATACCATCCACGTGGATACGAGATGGAAGCGTTTGCTGACTTTGTTCCAGCCGAAAAACATAACTGCCACGAACGTCGATTCGAGAAAGAAGGCGATGATGCCTTCGATAGCTAACGGGGCACCGAAAATGTCACCCACGAACCAAGAGTAATTCGACCAGTTCGTGCCGAATTGAAATTCGAGAATCAACCCGGTGGCAACCCCGATAGCGAAGTTAATACCGAAAAGTTTCATCCAGAATTTTGTGGCGTTCAGCCAACTTTTGTCACCTGTTTTTACCCACATCGTTTCCATGATGGCGAGCATCAAGGCTAGTCCCAAGGTGAGGGGAACAAACATGTAGTGGTAGATTGCTGTCATGGCGAATTGCCATCGTGACCACTCCACTAGAGTGGTGGTTGTCAGATCAAGAAGCATAATATCAAGGTTTTGTTGTTAATTCTTTGAACACGTGATCGCTTTTCTCCTCCGCGCTGTCGTATTGGGAGTTCAGGAAGTTGGGCATCAGCCAAAGTTTGAAAACCAGAAACATGATACTCAGCTTAATAATAATGATAAGCCAAAGGGTACGTCCCCAGCGGGGCATATTCTTAAATCCGTCGTAATAAAGATACCAAGCCTTTTTCAACATACACGACAATTTTTATTATTATCAATTAAGAACGTTATCAAAGGTAAAAATGTTTTTCTAATCTTCCTGTTTTTTTGTATAAATAATACTTATGTGCGTATAGGATAAATTTATTTGTCTATTTTTGAAGGGAGAAAAAGGCGGACGGGATATGTAACGAGAAATAGTTCTAACCGTAAACGTGAGGTAGTTTTTACTCGATAATGCAAAATTTGAATTATGAATAATATCGGAAAATATTGTTTGGGAGGCTTGGCGCTGTTGGTGGTAGTTTTTTTGTGCTGGTACTTTTCTTCGATTATCGCTTATATACTGGTAGCGGTAGTCCTTTCCTTTTTCGGGCACCCGATTATCGATCTTTTGGGGAAAGTTAAGATTAAGGGAAAAAGAATGCCGAATGGGTTGAGGGCGGGGATCGCTTTGGTTTGTATATGGTTTGTTCTCGTGCTTTTCTTCTACACGGTGATCCCGTTGGTCAGCCAGGAATTCCAGTCCTTGAGTGACATTAGCATTACAAATATCGTGAACAAGTTGGAAGATCCTTTGGCAGACTTGGAGGAGGGGTTGAAACATTTCGGGATTATAGACGCGAATCAGGATATTAAGGAATATATCGTGAAGAATTTGAAATCCGTGGTGGATGTCACCCAGATTCAGAATTTGTTCGGTTCCTTGGCGGGAACGATCAGTAGTATTTTTATAGCGCTCTTTTCGGTGACATTTATGGCGTTTTTCTTTTTGAAAGACAGTAATCTTTTTTACAAGATGCTGTTGGCTGTTGTCCCTGCCCGTTACGGTGAAGGCGTGGGAAAGGCGCTCGATTCGATCCAGAGATTGCTGGTGCGTTATTTTATCGGGATCACTTTCGAGGTGTTGATTGTTATGGGGTTGAATATTTTGGGTTTGACCATAATAGGACTCCCGTTCAATAATGCCGTCCTAATCGGGTTGATTACCGGGGTGACAAATGTTATTCCATATATCGGACCGCTTATCGGTGCCGCTTTCGGGCTTTCGGTAGGGATCGCCACGAACGTGGACGTGGATTTCTACATGGTAGTATTCCCCTTGTTGATTTACATGAGTATCGTGTTTATCATCACGCAATTGATCGATAATGTCGTGTTGCAGCCTTTGATCTACGGGAATAGCGTGCATGCCCATCCGATGGAAATATTTTTGGTAATCTTGATTGCCGGTAATCTGGCGGGGATACCGGGTATGATTCTCGCCATACCCGGGTATACCGTGCTAAGGGTTATATTGCGGGAATTTTTCAACAAATACAGGCTCGTGAAATCGCTCACGAAAAGTCTGGAACTACCTGATGAGGAAACGAGGTTATAAGCCTAATACACCACGCGTACGGTCTTCAAAAGCGGAAAGTGCAGCTTTCGCTCCTTCGCCCATTGCTATGATAATTTGTTTGTAAGGCACCGAAGATACATCTCCAGCCGCGTATATACCCGGAATGTTCGTGCGGCAACGCGCGTCGATTACTATTTCCCCGGGACGGTTTGTTTCCACCACTTCACGGAACGCTCCGCTGTTCGGTACTAATCCGATTTGAACGAATATGCCGTCCAAAGCAATTACCCGATCTTCCCTTGTTTCGCGGTCTTTTACCCGTATTCCTGTTACTTTCTCCCCGTTGCCTGCTATTTCAAGAGTTTGCGAATTCGTGAATACCTCCACGTTCGGCAGGCTCTTTACTTTTTCCCGTAACACCTGATCGGCTTTTAATTCCTCGAGAAATTCCAGAACGGTTACTTTAGAACAAATACCAGCCAGATCGATAGCTGCTTCTATTCCTGAATTGCCCCCTCCGATGACAGCCACGTGCTTGCCTTTGTAGAACGGTCCGTCGCAATGCGGGCAAAAAGCCACGCCTCTGCCTATATATTCTGCCTCCCCGGGCACGTTTAATCTTCTCCAACTTGCACCCGTGGCGACAATGACCGCCGGGGCTATGAATTTCTCTCCCTTTGCGGTGGATAATATCTTTTGATTATTTTCGATTTCTACTTTTTCAATCCGGCGATGTTCCAGCACGTCTATCGGGTAACGTTGGATGTGTGTTCTGAGATCGTCAGCCAATTGGCTGCCTGTTGTTTCGGGTACGGATATTAGGTTCTCGATTCCCACGGTTTCCTTTACCTGTCCCCCGATGCGTTCAGCCACGATAGCGACGTTCAATCCCTTGCGTGCGGAATAAATCGCGGCGGCGGCTCCGGCAGGTCCTCCTCCCGTGACAATCACGTCATATTGTTTCTCCGTGGCTTCTACTGCCTCTTCGTTACTTCCGTACCGGGCTTCCAGTTTATTCAACAATTCCCCGAATTCACCTCGTCCTACATGAATCAGTTTGCCATCCGCGAATACGGAGGGAACGCCTTGTATATTCAATGCCTCGACTTCCGCTTGGTTGATTGCCCCGTCCACCATCTCGTGAGAGATTTGGTTGTTCAACGTGGTCATGGCATTCAGCGCTTGTATCACGTCCGGACAGTTCGTGCAGGTCAGGGAAACGTATGTCGTCAAGTGAATCGGACCTTTCAATGTTTTCACCCGGTTGCAAATTGCCGTGTCGGGGAAATTCTTTCCCTTGCCATCCAAGTTCATGATGGCGAGCAACAGGGAAGTAAACTCGTGCCCGTTGGGAACTCCACGGAATCTTATACCTGTTTTCTCTCCGTTTTTCAAGATGGTGAACGATAACCCGTCGCCTTCCGTGATCCGGTTGGAGATTTTGTCCGTGCAATCGGCAACATCGCTTAATATTTCCACGAGTTCCTGCCGGCTCTCGTGTTGAGGTGAAACAACAATATCAAACGTGTATGTTGCTTCCAATCCCTCGAAGATCGTTTTTAGCTGTTCTTTTAGTGTAGTATCTAGCATGTAAATGAAGTTTAGAGTTTAAAATGTTAAGTTTAGAATTCAGAATGGCATCACTCCAAATTCTAAACTTTAAATTTTGTACTTTTAGATTTTACCGACCAAGTCGATGCTCGGCTTCAGGGTGCTGCCTCCTTTTTTCCATTTCGCGGGGCAAACTTCGTTCGGGTGCTCTGCCACGAACAAGGCTGCTTCCACCTTGCGGAGTAATTCTTCCGCGTTACGTCCGATATTGTTGTCATGGATTTCGGCAATCTTGATCTTTCCTTCCGGGTTTACCACGAAAGTTCCACGGTATGCCATTCCTTCTTCCTCGATCATCACCCCGAATGCGCGGCTTAATGTCCCGGTCGGGTCGGCAAGCATCGGGTAGTTGATTTTGCGAATACTTTCAGAAGCGTCGTGCCATGCCTTGTGCACGAAATGTGAATCTGTACTTACAGAATAAACCTCTACTCCCATTTTCTGGAATTGCTCGTACTTCTCGGCAACGTCTACCAGTTCGGTCGGGCATACAAAGGTAAAATCAGCAGGGTAGAAGAAGAAAATCGCCCATTTCCCTTTTACGTCATCACTGCTTACCGTTTTGAAATTGCCATTGTGATAAGCTTGAACTTTAAATTCCGGAATTTGTGAATTGATAATTGTTTCCATTGTTAGTGTGTTTATGTGTTATTATTAATTTGTTTTCCCGGTACAAAGATATATAGTTTTTATTGATATAAATAATAATATTGATTGAAATATTTTATATCTATATAGATAAAACAAATGAAGTCACGCCACTTCCACCCGGGCGTGCCAGCTCGCGGAGAAATCCGTGCCGTTGCTTCCCGTGAAGAAGATGTACGCGTGTGCCGATTTCCCGATTGTTTCATCAAGAATGAATTCGCCTTGCAAATCTCCCCGGCATCCTTTCACTTCCGGTGCCAGGCGGGGGGAGCGTTGCAGGTTGTCGTACAATATGCCTACCTGCATCCTGTCCGTTCGTGCCGTGGTGCTCCATTCCCTTTCTTCGTGCCACGTCACCCGGAAGCGGTTCCCTTCCCGTGTCACCCGTAAATCGCGGGGCAAGGCTAAAATGCCCAGGGTAAACACGAAATTCTCGAAATCGGCGATCTCGCCTTGCCCGTCAAAACAGCGGGAGTTGGTCGCGTGAAACAAGTTCGGCGCCGTCCATCCTCTCGGCTTGGCGGCAGAGCGCCACGCCACGGGCGAAATCTGTTTCATGTACTCCTTGTAGAACCATTGTACCGCCGTGAAGCGGGTGGTGACCTCTCTTTGTTTTTCCGTGCGTCCCTCCACTTCCCATTTCCTCGGTTTGCCCGGGATGGCGTATCGTTTGGCGTGTAATTTCCCGTTGCGCGTGAAATAAATCACGTTGCCTCTTCTGCCTCGGACGAGACCCTTGAAATAATCAATAACTTCCATGGTAATTTTTTTAATATTCACGATACTTTAATTTTTATCTTGTTGTCAAAGGAAAGGGAACTCCCCGTTCCCGGGGAATTCCTCTTTCGCGAGTGTTAAGCACCTTCCTCCACGGTCAAGTATATGGATTTGGATGCCAGCTTCCCGTCGGCGCTCGTGGCGAAAGCGTACACGATCACGTGTTCCTTTTCCCACCTTTTCGGCAACGTGACGGAAGTGGTACCGCTTTCTCCCCGTTGGCGTAGTTCTGCCAACCTGCAGAAACCTTGGTTGCTTTCCAGCAGCACGGCGTACACTTTGTCGTCCGCGCTGTTGTTCCTCTCTTCTTCTGTCGTCGTTTGCTCGAACAGGAATTTTTGGCTTTCCGCGGAATAAGTGACGGTCACCTCCGGCGTGTGCAACTGACCGTTGGCACAGAGCAACCGCTCGTAGTCGACGCTCACTGCGTCGCCCGTCACCGTGCAAATGTCCTTGTTCAGCCGCACGAACTCGTTTGCCGCCGTGAGCCCTCTCTTGCGCTGGGGGAAGCCCAAGAGTATTATCGCTTGTAGGACGGATGCCAGTTTTGTTAAAACCCCGAACTTCATCCGTTGTTCGATGGCGGCGGGAGAGTTGCTACCCTTTCTGCCTGCCCCTTTCCTACGTGCGATGTTATCACTGTAACGCATATAATACGTTACGTTACCCGTGGATCCAATAAGGATCCCTAAAAAATCTGTAAAGATTTTAGACATTTTTTTAATTTAATAAGTTTATTAAAAAATATTTTTTTTTGAGAGGAACTTCTCATGATGACTATCATGACTTTTCTCGAGAACCTTGTTCTTGATGGATGAATCGCATCAAGATTAAATTATCCGTTATGTTGATACAATAACGAGATTAAGACAAGGGAATCATCTTTTTGTCGTGATTCCAGAAACAGCACTTAGCTATTCCAAAAGCAAATATACGATGAAGTATGGATAAAACAAAATAAATTTCAAAATATTTTCAAAATTCGTGCAAACCGTTGTGCACGAGAGTCTGATTCCGGAAAGATTGATTCTTGTTTGGCTATATCCCGAATTTTCCCTAATATTGTATCGTGAACTAAAAGTAGAACTTAAATAGAAGTATCAAGAAACAGACATTTTGAACTAAAATATTGTTGAACGGACAGGATATTATTCTACATTGCAAAATCTGGTACATTTTAATCATCATGAATAATAAGCCGAAGCACGTTCCACACCCCTCCGGGCGTGGATTGTTTTCGCTTTCATGATGATGGGTTTACCAGAACCTTGCATGTGGGAAGGGTTAGCAATTTCACGCTCTCTTTTTATCCTCCCGCTTGGAAACATGATAAACAGTACCGTGAAAGTTCGTATCGGAAGGCTCGTTCGCGATAAAATGTTACTTTTGCCACACGGCTACCCCGGATGAACGTTTGCTGTATAGTGAAAATTAATTACATTTGTAGCCTTGCTTGGGATTAATCCCGGGTAATGAAATGTGAAATAATTGAAGCGTTTAGTTTTATCCTTGTTTTGAAAATCGCCAATTTTTAGCACAATAGGATAGGCAGTACAAACGTTCATGCTTGCCATATAGACATTCTCTATATATGGTTTAGCGTGGGGTAGCTGTTTATTTTTGTGCGGGTGTTTGGCGATACCTCAAAACAGATAAACTGAAAGTTCCCACGCTTTTCTAATATTAAATAGTCACCTCTCGGGGAGCTTGTGGTGCGATAATTTTACGCAACTATGAGAAAGGTATTGGCGTTGTGTTTCAGTTTGTTACTGGATGTTTTCGCGTTCTCGCAAGAGAATGAGCCACGGTTTGTTACGGACACGATTCTTGTCGTTGATACCGTGAAAATCCAAAGCCTGATAGCCGAAAAGGTCGTGCGGGAAACAGATTCCCTTCGGGCTTTGTTTGCCGAGTGCGAGCGAATCGTGGAGATTGCTAAAAACGGGGGAATCACCCCGTGCGAAAATGACGTTCAACTTTCAATCGTGAAAGAAGTGGGTCGTTCTGGAAAATTTAAAACACACCTGAAAGCTCGGGATACACATCTTGAATATCGGCTTCAGAAAGAAGTAGAGCAACTTAACGAGCAGCTTCGGAAAACTTTTGGTAAAAAGGGTAAAGAACAAATTCGGGCAAATATCGAGGCTAAAGAAAATGAACTCGCGCTTCTGCATGTGAATTATGACAAGAATCCGGTCATCACTCCCGACGTGGCGGACTACATCGGCTATTACAGGCAAAAGGTACAAGCTCTGGTAGAGCGTGACGAAGAAATGCTCAAGAGCAAGGATTTTGTCACCGCGTATAGAAAATTATTCAATTTAAAAGCGAAAAGTTCTTCCCAGGTAGACGATCTCCCCCGAAAGTCGCTTGTCCGCCAGATACCCAACCCGAATCATCCGGATAATCTCACCGCGGAGCAGAAAGAAGCACTGGAGTTGAAACGTCAAACCCAAGGTTGGGAATGGGCAAACGAAGAATTGCCGAGAAAAACGGAAACGTATCCCGATGAAGTTTCATACAAATACAGTGATTCCCACCCGGAATACAAAATCGTGGGCTTGTACGGGGAGCCTGAAGGGGTATTTAAAGATAAAAAATTGATCCGTGTACTTTCCCTGACTCGTAACCATATGAATTATAGTTACTACGGATCCAAAGTATTCAACGAGATTTACAAGCAAGATTATTTAGCGAACAAGTACAATATAAAATCCGAATCAGCCGATGTCCAGAAATGCCTTAAAATTAAATTCGGTTTGGATGAAGCAGATTTGAAATCGGGGCTAAAGTTAGCGGAATTGGACTTGGCTTACAATGCGGCGAAGACAGCAGAGGAACGAGGAAAAATCAGACAACAAGCAGTTGCTCTCTTCTTTAAGGCATACTCTCAAGCGGTCAATGAAACCGCCGGCCGCTTCATCAAGCAATTGGAATCAGACCACCAGGATGATTTGCGCAAAATCAAAAGCATAGACCGGGTAAGTGATTTAGAGTTCGATGTCGTATTCATGA
This sequence comes from Butyricimonas synergistica DSM 23225, assembly GCF_000379665.1. GTDB lineage: Bacteria > Bacteroidota > Bacteroidia > Bacteroidales > Marinifilaceae > Butyricimonas > Butyricimonas synergistica. The sequence continues at coordinate 91,029 of NZ_KB903373.1, forward strand.
ACAAAGAAGATAGAATAACTTACACGGTTAGATTTACTTTCTTTCAAGTAAAAGATTTCGGTTTGGATTTTAAGATCACGTTAATGTAAAACATAATATTATGGGTGAAACAAAACAATGTCCGTATTGTGGAGAAGAGATTCTTATCGCGGCAAAAAAATGTAAACATTGTGGGGAATGGTTAACTAGCGAAGTACCCCTAACGGGACAATCCGGTAATACAACTTCTGAAGTAGAAAATGTTTTGACAAAAGAGGAGAAAGCTTTACAACTTCCTAAAAGCAGTAAATTATGGGGATGGTTTATTGGAATTCTAACAATTGGTGTTGTTAGATCATTGTTAAATGCAAAATCTATTAGAGATGGATACTTTGATACTTTGGATGCAACATGGGATTTTATCTTGTTTTGGGGATTCTTGCTTTTATTACAATACATGAAAAATTTCGAGCAAAAAATACCGTTACTGAAGTTCTTGCCTTGGTGTTTTTTGTTATCTGGAATAGGGACAATTATTTTTACTGACGAATTTTTTGACGATGTTAACGTAGGAGCGGTATTTGTTATAATGATGTTGCTAATAGGAATCATTGTTTACGAGTTTTATATCGCCAGACAGCTATCGAAGTTTACAGGAGAGCCGACAGGAGGAATTAAAACATTGGGTGAATTTATGTTTATAAGTTGTCTGTTCGAGGTCATGGAGTTTTTTTCTTCACTTTTTATAGAAAATGAATCTGTATTGGCGATGGTACCGCTATTTGGTATTACTCTGTCATTTGTTACTTGTATTTTATTGCTGAGAGTATTTCGTAAAGCCCGTCAATATAATGAACAACATTTTGGCATTAAATCCAAGTCAACGGCAACGGATTGAAATTGGATATAATTATAAGGTCAAGTTGATAAAATAAACAATAAATACAAATTCATTTTTTATCGTCATATTAATAATCATTTTTCTATGAATAGACTATTTTTATTTATCTTTTCTTTTGCTGTGTTCTATGCTTGCAGTAAGGATGATAATTCAACAGGTCGCTACTTGGAAAAAGCGACCGTGAAAGGAGCAACTGCCATTTACCAGAGCGGGGGGAGTGCCGGGCGGGCAACCACCGAGGAAGTTCGACGCTACATGACCATTGACGACAAGGGCACCGTTCGTCCCATCCGCTTCATCACCGAAAGCGGTGATACCGTGGATATGAATATCGAATGTGTCAGGGACTTGGATTCCCGCTATCTTTTGATGCAAGGGGGATTCCGGTTTAATAAAGATGTGTACTTCAAGTTTCTGTTCGTGAACAAGGAAACGGAAGCACTCTATGCTCTGAACTTTCGGGATGTTGGTTACATGGTTTCGGATAAACCCGCTTATTCTGACGACAACGGGAATATATACACGGAATTTGACGGTGAGCTTTACAAATTCAATGTTTCCGACCCGAACAACATCACCATGGAACAATACCTTCCGAGTGAACAATATAAATATGGGAATAATAATGGCGTGGATATAGCGGTAAGTAAAAACGGATTATTACTGTTTGGTGATTATGATTTCAGCAAAAAAATCAAATGTCCGGGAAGTCGTATTTATAAAATGGACGACTTTTTCCGCCAGGAATTGGGTGAAGGAAACGAGAATCGGTATCTTGATTTTAGAATATTTCCTGTAGAGAAAACGTTTTATGCCGTGGTGAGTTTCTCTAATTCGTCAGGGGTAGGGGGGAGTGAATATCAAAAATATTTGGTAGAATTAAATCTAATCGGCAACAACGAATTGACGTTGGCTGTTCTGCAAGAAGCCTATTTCGGGAAAGACGAAACAATAAATTTTATAGATAGGCTTGACTACAATCCCGTGCGGAAAACTTACGAGGGGGGTATTGGGGATCCGGCAGAGCGAAAAGATTTTATCTGGGATTACGATCCAAAAACAAATACATTGACCAAAACCGCTTACGTTCGACCTGTCAATAGTCCTGACGGTAGTTCAGCCCAATCCATTTGGTACCGCTCTTATGAAAAAGAAGGATGTTACGAGTCCTATCGCTTGGCGGATTACTCGAAAGGCTGCGAGGTCGACTTGAAAGCCCACGGCGTGGATGAAGTGTACGATGTCGTGTTCAATCCCTCGCGAGAAGGATTTACTTTCACCGGGTTCCGTTATTCCGACAGTAAGAATGTCATCGGCAAAGTCGAGGAGAATGGTGACGTCACCATCAATGAAGACACCAAATCTTCTTCCAAGATAACGACTCTTTTATTGCTGAATTAACGCAGTCTTCCCCGTCCGTTCCGGCTCTCAAGTATTGATTGCCTATTGATCAAGTATTGACTAACTATTGTATATGCAATTCATGGTCAATAGTTAGTCAATACCTAATCAATAGATAAGAGCCGGGATAGACGGGGAAGTGGTGGATAAAACAAGAATTATCATTATATTTGTTTCGCGAGCGGGGAGTAGGCGGAAAAGATTGTTGAATGGAATATTGAATGCTGGAAAAATGACAATGTTGCAGAAGGTATTAAAGGAAGTGGATAGCATCACGGAGAGTAACGCTGACGAGGTTTTCGGGAGTATTGCGAAACAACTTTTTCGAGGTTTTTGTATCGACCAGGGGGGCGTGAAATATCGTTTCCTCGAGATAGAATTTTATTACTTCAGTCCGGTTCATAAAGATCTTTTGGAGTCTTGTGAGCGTCCTTTCGTTTATGCTCGAAATAGCGAGAAGACAGGTACATTTTTAGTGCATTCTAGTGGTTTAGATATTTGTTTCGAGGGAGAAGTGAAAGCTGACGGGGTAGATTCGCGAGGAGGAGGTATATTGATTCGTTCTTTGCTTCGGATTGACAAGAATGATCAGAGTGCTGTGGTTACCGGTCCTTGGGATTGTATGGATGCCTTGATAAATTACACGAACGGGGAGAATTTCCCGAGAATTGTAGCATTGGAGAATATCAATGATAACGTGAGTTGCCGGAGCGCACGGCGCTATAATGATAAAAGCACGTTGAAGGAGAATAGATATTGTTTTTATGATGGACAGTATGTTGATGAAGAGAGGAATTATTGGGTTCTTGATAACCAAAAACTTGAACGGTACGACCCGGTAACGAGGGGGACGAAGCCGGAATATCACGAGAAGCCGTGGAAACGAAAGGACAAGTCATTAAGAATGTAGTGTTTTCTCCCCGTATTCTCGTATGAATTCATCCGCGATATAGAGATTCCCGTACAGGTAAAGCCCGGTATCTTTGTCATGCAGGTCGGCGCAGGTTTTGCTCTCGTAGAATAATTGTAATGCCCTGACTGGGGTGATTTCCAAACGTTTTGATAGTTCGGCGGATATGATACCGATGCGGCTACTTAATATCATTTCTTGAATTTCCGGTGACTTTGCCGGGTCATTCTGCAGGTTCGGTTCTTTCATTTTTACCCTCCCATGTCGTTAAACATTCTACCATATTATCAGTCACGTGCTCCCGGCTTTCTGTGCGGAGTGTATCATAGTAGGGGAGAATATAATTTTCAATCATATTCACGTGTTTCATACGGGCAAATACTTCTTGGTAAGGAATTCCAAGTCTGCGGGCAACTCCTTCGATACAAGAAGCGACGAATGATAGCATCAGTTCGGTATGCGATAATTCTATTAAATTTTTCATTGAATATGTGTTTGCACTAACAAAAATACAAAAAATCTCGTGTGTTTGGTAATTCACACGAGATTCTTTAGGAAGAACTGTCGGGGCAATTTTAGATCAAGGCTATTTCCAACACTTCCCGAATGTGGTCGACGAAGTGGAATTTTATGCCTTTGACGTATTCTTTCTTGATTTCGTCGATGTCTTTTTTATTCTCGCGGCAGAGAATGATCTCTTTGATTCCGGCTCGTTTGGCGGCAAGAATCTTTTCTCGGATGCCGCCCACGGGGAGGACTTTACCGCGGAGAGTGATTTCTCCGGTCATGGCGAGGGCTTTTTTCACTTTCCGCCCGGTTAGCGATGAGGCTAACGAGGTAACCATCGTGATACCTGCTGACGGTCCGTCTTTGGGGACGGCTCCCGCGGGAACGTGAATGTGAATATTGTGTTCCTCTATTGCCGTGGGGCTAATGCCCAGTTCTTCGGCGTGCGATTTGATGTATTCCAGTGCCAGCGTGGCGGATTCTTTCATGACGTCACCGAGGCTTCCGGTCATGGTCAGTATCCCTTTTCCTTTGCTGGTGCTCGATTCCACGTATAGGATTTCCCCGCCGACGGCTGTCCATGCCAAGCCTGTAACGACACCCGGGAGTTCATTCCCCTGGTACTCTTCTCTCGTGAAGATAGGAGTGCCGAGGTATTCTTCCACGGTTTTCTGTGTCGGTTGTATCGTGAAGTTCGGGTCGAGGGCGACGTTCTTCGCCACTTGGCGCATGATTTTTGCAAGTGTCTTGTCTAGTCCGCGAACACCGGATTCACGGGTGTATTTGTCGATGATATAATTTAATACGTCATCCGAGAACGTGATTTGTTCTGCTTTCAACCCGTGGTTTGCCAATTGCTTCGGGATCAGGTGGCGCTTGGCGATCTCTATCTTTTCTTCCATGAGGTAACCGCTCACCTCGATCATCTCCATACGATCCCTTAGCGGGGGAGCGATCGTGGAAATATCGTTTGCCGTGGCGATGAACATGACTTTTGACAAATCGTAGTCGATGTCCAGGTAGTTGTCATGGAAAGCCGTGTTCTGTTCCGGGTCAAGTACTTCCAGTAGCGCGGACTGTGGGTCGCCTCTGAAATCCTGTCCTACCTTATCGATTTCGTCCAGAATGAATACCGGGTTTGAGGTTCCGGCTTTTTTGATGCTCTGGATAATCCGACCGGGCATGGCTCCGATGTAAGTACGGCGATGTCCGCGGATCTCGGACTCGTCATGCAAACCTCCCAAAGACATACGTACAAATTCCCGGTTCAGTGCACGTGCCACGGATTTACCGAGTGAGGTTTTTCCTACTCCCGGTGGTCCGTACAGGCAGAGGATCGGGGATTTCATATCTCCTTTCAGTTTCAACACGGCAAGGTATTCAAGGATACGTTCTTTCACTTTGTCCAGCCCGTAATGGTCGGCATCCAGTATCTCGGATGCTTTTTTCAGATCGAAGTTGTCCTCCGAGTAATGTTCCCATGGCAGTTCCGTCAATTCCTTCACGTAGTTGAATTGCACGGAGTAGTCCGGTGTCGACGGGTTTTGGCGTTTTAGTTTTTGAAGTTCCTTCTGGAAGATTTCCTCCACTTTCTGTGACCATTTTTTCTTAGAGGCAGCCTCTTCCAGTTCTTGCAAGTCCTCATCTACCGGGTTGGTTCCCAATTCGTTCTGGATGGTCTTCATCTGTTGGTGAAGAAGGTATTCCCGTTGTTGTTTGTCAAGGTCTACTTTGACTTTCTTCTGGATATCTTCTTTTAATTCCAACACTTTCACTTGTTTGCCTAGCAAGCCCAGCAATTTGCCCGCGCGTTCTTTCAGGCTGTCGATCTCGAGTAATTCTTGTTTGTCCCTGTAATCGATCTCTGTATTCGACGATATGAAGTTGACCAGAAACAACATGCTCTCGATATTTTTCAGCGCGAAGCCTGCCTCGTTGGGGATATTGCTCGAGAACTTCACGATCTTCATAGCCATATCCTTTAGTGCTTCGGCTATGGCGTTGTATTCCTGGTCGTCGGCACTGATTTTCTCTTCTTCTTTCACGATAATTTTACCCACGTGATAGGGTTCGTCATACAAGATGTCGTCCAAGTGGAAACGTTTTTTCCCTTGTATGATAGCCGTGGTTGTTCCGTCGGGCATTTCCAGTAACCTCAACACGGAGGCAACCGTACCGGTCGAGTAAAGATCGGCTTGTTGCGGGTTTTCCGTGAGAATGTCCTTTTGCGCGATAACACCAATCAGGGCGCTTTGCTTGTACGCGAAGCGAACCAGTTTCAGGGATTTTTCCCTGCCGATATTAATCGGAATGATTACTCCCGGGAACAATACCGTGTTCCGAAGCGGTAAAATTGGCAGAGTGTCAGGAATATTACTGTGGTCGTTCAACATCTCTTTCTCGTCGCCCAGTATAGTTAAATAGTCCTGATTTTCCCCGGATATCGTATCTTGTAAAAAATCTTTCAAATCTATGTCGCTCATTATAATTTATTTATCTAATTATAGTTGTTTCCCCGTGTGATGATTATTTTTCAGGAAGCCCGTTGATTAGCCTTGAATCGAGGACTGTCATTTTGACAAAAAAGGCCCTGAAAATAAATCTTTACTTAATAGGGCAATTCCTATGCCAAAGATTTTTTCTATTTTTGCACTCAAATATAAAACACAAATGAAAATAATTTTGTTCGACGATAAAAGTTGGGGGACGTTAAGACCCCTTACTTTGACCCGTCCGGTATCTGAGTTAAGGGTAGGCATTCTCACTATTCGGGAGAAGTGGGAAAAGCGGTTAGGGAATAAGGTTGCATTCCTGACCAAAGACTATCTTCAAGAAAAATACCCGTTGTCTGTGGAAGATGATAATTTGCTGATCAACGCGTCCGTGTGTCCGAACCAACAGTTGTTGGGGGAGATCGAAGGTCTACAGCCGGGGGAAATGTTATTACAGGGCGATTGTGTGATCGCTTCGCGAGTCGATAAGCAGGGTGTGGCAGCCTTTGATCCTGCGGTATTACCAAATTTAGTACGGAAAGAATTCACGGGCGATTTCGTTCGTGTGGTCTATCCTTATCACGTGTTTTCGTTAAACGGGCAGGAGTTGGAAGTTGACTTCAAGTTGCTAACCGAAGGACGAAAGAGCGCACCGCTGGATAGTCACGTGCGGGTGTACGGGAAATATCCCGTCTTTGTGGAGGAAGGTGCGGTTGTGCGTGCGGCGGTGATAAACACGGAAGGCGGTCCGGTGTATATCGGGAAGGATGCTGAAATCATGGAAGGGGTCCTCGTGAGAGGTCCTTTGGCGATGTGCGAGCATTCCGTGTTGACCATGGGAGCGAAGGTGTACGGTGCCACGACTCTTGGTCCATACTGCAAGTGCGGGGGTGAAGTGAACAACGTGGTGATGATCGCTTATTCCAACAAAGCGCATGACGGTTTCCTGGGAAATTCCGTGTTGGGAGAATGGTGCAATATCGGAGCCGGGACAAACAACTCGAACCTGAAGAACACTTACGTGGAAGTGAAGCTGTGGGATTATGACACGAGGCATTTCCGGAAGACCGGGCTTCAGTTCTGTGGTTTGATATTGGGCGACCATGCCAAATTGGGTATTTCCACGATGATTAATACCGGAACCGTGATAGGTGTGGGTGCCAATGTTTTCGGGGCTGAATTTCCTCGTAATTTCATACCCTCCTTCGCGTGGGGTGGGGCTTGCGGTTTTACTGAACATAAGATGCCACAGTTTATCGCGACAGCCGAGGCTGTGATGAAGCGCCGGAATAAGGTATTCGATGACGTGGATCGCCGGATTATCGAGCACGTCTTTGCCGACCCGGAGAGATGAATTCCCGCTCTTTGTTTCCTCGATACTCTACCGTATAAACAAAGCATTGGCGAAACATGAACGGAGCATCAACGCTCGTTTGCGTTCATGTTTCGTTCATGTTATGTTCATGGGGGCGGGAAGTGATAGCTTAACCCCAGACCTGGGGTAGACGGCGTGTGATTGTCGGTAATTTGCGTCAATAGGTGGAATTTACCCGGGAAAATTTTGGAGATTTGCAAATAGAGAGTATTTTTACCTCCTCAAAATAATATGCAGATGATCGTGGAGGGAGAGAATTTGTACATAAATGCTTTGCAGCGTTATGATGATGTCGCTATCAAGTTGATGTTCGAACAGTATTACACTCCGCTTGTATTGTTCGCGAAAGGTTACGTGATTGATTTGGACGCGAGCAAGGATATCGTACAGGAAGTTTTCACGGCTTTGATCGAGGCGAAGGAGAAGTTTGTTTCGATAGATAATTTGAAGGCTTATTTGTACCAGGCTACTAAAAATCGTTGTTTAAAATACTTGCGACACGAGGAAGTGAAGAAAAAGTATGCCGAGGACGTGAAGTTGGAGGGGGAAGAGTATTATTTAGATAAAATTCTGGAGGAAGAGGTGTATCATCATTTGATGAAAGCGATTTTTGATCTTCCGGAGCAATATCGTAAAGTGTTTTTGTTGGTGTTAGAGAATAAAAGTAACCAGGAAATAGCCGATATCCTTTCGCTTCAACTGGAAACAGTGAAATCTTACAAGAAAGCCGGCAAGAAGATGCTTTATGAACGTTTGAAATATGTTGTACCGTCCGTGGGATTGATCTTTTTATTGTATATCTGATTATTTTTATAAAAAATGTTGGTTTTGATACCCCCTTTTTTTAACAATGGGGGTCATAGTTTGTGTAATGATAGAACTGACATGGAAAAAGAAAAGGATATATTTCGGTTGGCAAATATAATTGCCCGTTCTTTGGAGGGAACGTTAAGCGTTGAGGAACAGCAAGAACTAGATGATTGGCTGACTGCTTCGGATATTAATCGCAAAAAGTATGAGGGTTTTAGTGCATTAGGGGTGTTGAAGAAAAAGAGTGCGGAATATTTGCAAGTGGATTGGCAGGCAGATTGTAAAATGTTTATGGCTTCTCGGGCAAGGTTGCAAAGGCGTCGGAGAATGCAACGATTTTCACGGTACGCGGCTGTGTTTGTGTTGGTACTTGGGGTTGCGTTAGGGGTGTATGTCGGGGTGGGATACGAAACGGGCGAGCGTCCGGTGGTGCAAGCGAGTGTCCCCGTGTCGAAGAATGCTATTTTGACATTGGCGGGGGGCGAACGGGTGGTGTTGTCCGATAGTAATTCCGGTGTTTTAAAAAGGCAGGGGGATACGCGTGTGACCGTGGAAGGAAATAATATATCCTACACGAATAATGGTGGCACAAGTGGAAAGAAGGAGAAAAAATTGTTGTTTAATACACTTCGGATTCCGAGAGGGGGAGAGTATTTTGTTACTTTGTCTGATGGGTCGACAGTTTGGTTGAACGCGGAAACGGAGATTCGTTATCCGGTAGAATTTGTTGGGAACGAGAGGATCGTGTACGTGGAGGGTGAGGCTTATTTTGACGTGAAGAAGGATGAGAGTAAACCTTTTATCGTTAGGTCCGGGCTGACGGACGTAAGGGTGATGGGGACCTCGTTTAATTTCAGGTCTTACCCCGACGAGAGCGGAGTTTCGACAACGCTCGAGAGTGGTGCTGTGATTATGGTTTCCAGAGATTCAAAGCAGGAAATTCGTTTGGAACCCGGGGAGCAGGGAACCCTGGATAAAGAGTCGGGGCGTTTGTCAAAGCATACCGTGGATACATATTTGTATTCCGCGTGGAAGGATGGACGTTTTGTTTTTTTAGATACCCGGTTGGAAGATTTATTCCATGTTTTGGCTCGTTGGTATGATTTGCAAGTGTTCTACGTTCACCCGGGTGCAAAGGATATTCGTTTCACGGGGGATTTGAACAAGAGTGAGGATTTCAGGGCGATACTTAAGATTATCGAGAATAATGAACGGGTGGAATTTGACGTGAACGAGCGGACTGTGTCTATTCGATTACGATAAAATTAGACCTCCGGTGCGCCAACACCAAAGGTCTAGGAATTGTTATTAAGTTTTTATTTTAAAACAGTACAAATGTATGAAAAAAACAATTGAAAATTGCCATCATCATGGTAGATGGCGAAAAGAATGGAAAGTTATGAAGTTATTTTTTATCTTAACCTTTATAGGTGTGATGCAGGTGTCAGCCCATACTTATTCGCAAACGGTTAGATTGAACCTGACGTGTTCCGAGGCTTCTTTGAGGAGCGTGATGAACGATATTCGAGCTCAATCGGAGTATAGCTTTTTCTTTGATGATGCCGCTGTGGAGAAGATCGGGAATATTTCCTTGAATCTGAAGGATGCCACGATAGAAGAAGTCTTGGAAGCTTGTTTAAAAGGTACGGGATTCGGGTATCGGATTTTGGACAAGACCATTATCCTTTTTCGGGAACAGGTGAAGAAGGATGATGAGAAGAAGACGTACCTTATCAAAGGAAAGGTTGTCGACCACGAGAATCAGCCTTTGCCGGGTGTAACTGTCTTGTTGGATAGCACTCGGATAGGAACGGTGACGGATACTGCCGGACGTTTTGTCTTGCCTTTGCCCAAGGAAAAAGGGTATTTGGTATTTTCTTTTGTCGGGTTCAAGTCGCAGAGAGTGGCTTACACGGATGGAAAGCCGGTGGCTGTGAAAATGCAGGAGGATATTTCCGGTTTGGACGAGGTGCAAGTGATCGCTTATGGTTCACAGAGAAAGAGGAATGTCATTAGCGCTATCTCTTCGGTGAAAGGGGAGGATTTGCAAGAGATGCCGACGCATAGCTTGGAGAATTTGCTTCAAGGACACATGGCGGGAGTCGAGATTAACAACATTTCCGGTTCTCCCGGTGGCGGCGGTACGGTGGTTGCCATTCGTGGTTACAATTCTTTGTTCACGGAAGGTGAGGGGCAAGAGCGGTCGTACGGTACGCCGTTGTACGTGGTGGATGGAATCCCGATGCAGTCGTTCACCTCACCGGTGACGGGAGCCAACACGTTGTCGAATTTGGATCCCTCGATGATCGAGTCGGTTGAGGTGTTGAAGGATGCGGCATCGGCGGCTATTTACGGTTCGCGTGCCGGTAACGGTGTGATTTTGATTACCACGAAGAAGGGACAGGCGGGAAAAGCCCGTTTCACGGCAAATGTTTCTTATTCGGCTTCCTGGTTGCCCGTGGCACCGAAGCAGGTGGGAGGACGTTATGAGCGGATGTATCATTTGAATGCTTTGATCAACACGGTAGCTCCTTATAAGACGGAGAGCGGTGAATGGAAGTTGCCCGAGTCTTACGAGGAAGTGTATAATAATCGTTATGATAACGGTCCCATGTATGATTGGTTCTGGGGTGGGGCAAACGGGCCTCAAAATGCACTGATCTTGCAAGATAGTTTGAATCCCTACTTTAATAATTCGACGAATTGGTACAGAAAGAATTACCAGACGGCAAAGGTGATTAACGCTAACCTTCAGGCTTCGGGAGGAGCGGGAAATACGCGTTACATGGTGGGTGCCGGGTATTATGACGAGGAGGGTATCATGCCGAACACGGGATTCAAGCGTTTTACTGTTTTGTCCAATTTGTCCGCGCAGCCTGCAAAGCGTTTGCGGTTGGATTCCCAGTTGGGGCTCGCGTATAGCGACCGTAGCCGGGGAAGTAACGCGGGAGCGTCAGCAAGTAAGTTTGAAGAGATTACCTCGGATCCCTCGGAAACTCCTACGTTGTTGCCCGGTAGCGGGGCTTTCGGGGAAGCGATGTTGAAGAATTTGAACCAGACTTCCGAGAAGAACCAAAGTTATTCGTTGCGTTACAACATGGTGTTTGATTACGAGTTAATGCGTGATTTGCATTTGAAAGTGTCGGCGGGGGTCGATTATAACCAGCAGAACCAGAATGTGTTTAAACCGAGCACGTTGGATCCGAACACGAATGCGGCTTATCGTTTCTCTACCTCGGAAGGGACTATCGCCCGTGATTTGTCAATATTGAACGAGAATTTATTGTCTTATAGTTTCAATTATTTGGAGAAGCATAATTTTGACGTCATGTTGGGGTTGTCTTTCCAGAAAGACCAGAGTTACTCGAATGGTGGCGGTGGAACCAATGGCCCGAATGATAAGATCCAGTATGTCGGTGACGGTTGGGGCGGATCGAATGGTCTTAATCAAGTGGCCCCGGGGGACGGTTTGGACTCTTATGCTTCTGCGTTTAAATACTCGTCGGGGTTTTCGGAAGAGCGGATGTGTAGTTATTTTGGGCGTTTGACGTATAATTTCAGGGATAAATATATGCTTGAAGCGACGGTTCGTCGGGATGGTTCTTCTGTTTTCGGGGAAAATGTGCGTTGGGCGACATTCCCTTCGGTTGCCGTGGGGTGGATTTTCACGGATGAGCCTTTCATGAAACGTTTTTACTGGTTGAGTTTCGGTAAGATCCGTGCCAGTTGGGGAACTTCCGGTCAGAAGTTCGGGCAACGTTATTTGGCACAAGGTTTGTTCTCTGCCAGCGGGATGTTCTTGGGTAACTCGGGGATGGCTCCGGATAAGAATGGCGGTGTGATTAACCGGAGATTGAGTTGGGAGGAGACCGACCAGTATGACGTGGGATTGGATCTGAGTTTCTTGGATTACCGATTGAAGATGAATATCGATTATTATTACAGATACACGACGGGACATTTGAGCAAGTGGGATTTGCCGGGAGATGTTTATTATCATACATTCCAGTGGCAGAACGCTATGGCTATCTCCAATCAGGGGTTAGAAATCGAGTTGGAAGCGGATATTTTGCGAGAAACCGCGGTGAAGTGGAGAATGAAGTTTAATTTTTCGAGGAACTGGAACCGTTTCGAGAAGAGTTCGGACGGGTATGATTATGGTAGCCAAGTGATCGGTAAGCCGTTGAACCAGATTCTTGCGTACAAGACTTCCGGGTTCTATGATAGTATGGATGAAGTGCCTTTTATTTATAACGCTCAAGGAGAGAAGCAACCTTTGTGGTCGGGCGTGAACACGCATGCCGTGTTTTTCCCGGGTGCCCGCCGGATCGAGGATTTGAACGGAGATGGGAAAATAAATGAAAACGACAGATATTATGCAGCGAGTCCGCTTCCGAAAGGACATGGTGGTTTCATTAATGAAATCCGTTGGAAGAATTTCGATTTGAATATTCTGTTCAATTACTCGATAGGTCGTCATGCGGTGGCTGTTTATGATGATTTTAGTTTGTCCCCGAGGGAGGAGAGTAGTCCGTTGTTCGTGGCTCTTAAAGATTTGAATGCGACATGGACAGGAAATGGTGCGAAAGCCTCTTATCCTAAAGCTCAGAAATACGAGTATTTGTATAACCAGTACGTGGGGATATATGACGAGGATATTGAAACGGTGCATTTCGTGCGCTTGAAACAATTGACTTTGGGATATAATTTAGGAGAATCAATTTGTAAAAAGGTGGGATTGAGTGGTATCCGGGCATTCGTGACGGCGGAGAATTTGTTCCTGTTGTCGAATTATTCAGGTATTGATCCCGAGTTGATAGACATTACTTCCGGGACGGATAATTTACGTTCTTATCCTTTGCCGCGGAAATTTACGATCGGATTGACTGTTAATTTTTAAAATGTAGAGCATGAAAAAGATATTGATACTTTTTTTATTTATTCCCTTGTTCGCTTGTGACGATTGGTTGGAGGTGGAGCCGGAGGATTCGGTGACATTCGTGAATTATTTCAAGAGCGAGAGTGAGTTGGAGGCTTTGTACAATGTGGTGCAAAGTAAAATGAAATATATTTGTTTCGGTAAACAACCTTATTTTTATTCTTCCATCGATGCGGATGATGTGCAGGCTGATGTGGACGGGTATCGTAAGTTGGATGTGAGCAAGTACACGGGTACGTCGAACACGCAGAGCTGGACAACCTATTATGACGTGATTTATTTGGCGAACGTGATGATCGAGAATGCGCATCGTTTCGAGAATGTGTCGGAGGAGCGGGCGGCTTTTTGGTTAGGGCAGATGCACTTTGCCAAGGCGTTGGCTTATTTCCGGGTGGCACAGATCTGGGGGGATGCTCCTATCACGAAGAATTCGGAATCTATCGAGCCTATAGGGAAGAGTCCCGCGTTGGAGGTGTTGCAGGAGGCGCTTCGGGAAGCCCAGTCGGCGTTGAATTTACCCACGCATGATAAGTTAGTTGGTACTTCGGGAGCAGCAATCACCACGAAACAGTGTGCCAGTTTAGGAACCGTGAATACGTTGTTGGCTAATATTTGCGCTTGGATGGGCGGTTTGACGGGTGAACGGCAGTATTGGGTAGATGCGGAAAAATATGCTTCAGAGGTGTTGGACGGGAAAGCCGGAGTTTACGAGTTGGAGAGTATGACCGGTTTGATCGAGAATGTGCTTGGGAAAAATCGGAAAAGTGATGAGATTATTTACGCTATTTCGAATAACGCATTGGATTATGACCGGAATTTCCAGTCGTTTAGTAAAGAAGCCCCGGGGCATTTTTTAATCTCTTATCCTTATCTCACGCAAGATAGAAGTGAAATTGCCAGTATGGTGAATAATAGTAATAATACCTATACCCGAATCAGGGTGAGTACGGTGGAAAGGATTTACCCGGAGGAAAATGATTTGAGAAGACAGGAATTCTGGTACGAGTTGGGAACATTAACTTATTCTACTTCTAATGGAGAAGAGGTGACCCCTTTTGCCCATATCGCGAAGTGGCGTGATATGATCAGACAAATGAAAGAGGATATTGCGGGTATGCCTGTTATTTTGGCTGATTGCGACTGGGTGTTCTGGAGATTGGCGGATTTGATTTTGTTGCGTGCCGAGTGTCGTGCGCGGTTGGATATGACGGACGAGGCTGTCAGCGATTTGAACCGCGTGCGGGAACGTGCCGGATTGAGTGAATATGCGGGCAGCACGAGCAAGGAGGATTTGCGTAAAGAGATTTTCTTGGAAAGACGTCGGGAGTTGTTCGGAGAGGGACAGTATTATTTCGATATTGTTCGGAACGGGTATTTCCGGGAGTTCTTGTTGGGAGGTTTCCAGACGCTTACCGACGAGGATGTGAAGAATGGCGCTCTTTACACGAAAGTGCATTCCAATGCTTTTAACAAGAATACGTTAATGACTCAAAATATTTATTGGCAATGGCAAGAATAATGAATAATATATTGAAAGCGGCGATTTGTGTCGCGATGGTAGGATTGGCTTCTTGTACCAAGTGGAATTACGAGGACGGGGGCATTTCGAACGGGGTGCATGATTGTTCTTTATGGGAATATCTGCACACGCAATCGAGGGATTGGGATTCCACGATCGTGATGATTGAGCGTGCGGGATTGAGAGAGTTGTTCGAGGGAAAAGGTGAACACGAGCAAATTACCTTCTTGGGGTTGACGAACTATTCGATCCGTACTTATTTGTTGGATATGGGATATAAGCAGGTGAACAGTCTGTATTGGGATGAATGTTACGCTATTTTAAGTAAGTTGATTATCACGGAGCGGATCATGGTGGTAGATGTGCCTCGCGGAAGTTGGGATAGCGAAACGGGAGAGGTGACGGGCGGTAAGGAGTATCCCTTGTTGGATGGTTCTACCGTGAGATTGTGGACGACGCAAGAGCCTTACATGGATATGAATACCAGTGACGTGGGTATCGTGCGATTGAATTTCAAGTTGGAGGATACGAATTTATCGCGGGCATTGATATTCTCTTCGGATATTCAGACGAACAATGGTGTCGTGCAAGCGCTGGGATATGATTTTAACGTGTCGGATATATATTAAATAGAAAGTGATGAAGAAATTATTGTATATACTCTTGTTATGGGGATGTAGTTTTTTGCATGCCTGTGACGATGTGACTGTCGGGTATTTGGATAGTGCCCATGCCGGGTACGCGATAAATACTTTGGAGATTGTGCGTTTTTCAAATTTGACCCAAGAGATCGAGGGATTGCAAACAACATTGGAAGCTTTGCATGCCCACGAGGAGTTGTCCGGGTTGATGGGCGAATTGGAAACATCGAATGCTAAATTGAAAGAGTTGGATGCCAAGGGGGAAGAAATGCAGGCTCAGATAGATGCGCTCATGGAGAAAATTGATATTGAATCCGGAGCGTTAAATCCAGATGAAGATAAGATAGCCGAATTGTACGCGGAGGCGGAGGAGTTGGCGTTGCTTTGGGAGGAAGAGTTTTTGCCCCAGAAATATGATTTGGAAGATGAGGTTTATGCTTTGACGGATCAAATCATAGAAATCTGTGCAGAGATGGGAGAGGATGACCCGTTTACGATAGAAGAGCAGATTGGGCAATTACAAAATCAAGTGGAGAAGAATACCCCGTGGACGACCTCGACGATCGGTCAGATCTTGGGAACGGAACCTATGCGTTATTACTTGGAAAGCGTGCGTAGTGACCAAGGTGAGAAGGCTGCCGAGGATTTTGCTTCTCATGTGCAAGTAGTCGGTGGAGGGCGTATTTACGTGGATATGAAGATGGATTCTCCGGCGGGTAAATATTTTATTTCCTTGCGGGTGGAGAATGAAGGACATTCTGTGGTGTTGCCTGATGTGTTCACGTTTATTGTAAAAGATTAAATTCAAAAAAATAGAATAATGATGAGAATGATGAAATATGTATTAGCACTCCTGTTTATGGGAGTGCTTGGAAATTTGTCTGCTCAAATTGTCTTTTTCCAAGGGACTTTTGAAGAGGCGTTGAAACAGGCGAAGGCTGAAAAGAAGGATGTGTTTATCGATTTCTACACGGAATGGTGCGGACCTTGTAAGGTGATGGCACAAAAAGTGTTTACCGTGCCGGAAGTGGGCGATTATTTTAACAAGCATTTCGTGAGTTGCAAGTTGAATGCGGAAGCTCCCGAGCAGGCGGAACTCGTGAAAAAATATGGGGTGGAGGCTTTTCCCACGATGTTGTTCGTGAATGTGAAAGGCGAGGTGTTACGTTTGGTGTTGGGTGCGAAAACTCCGAATGCGTTGCTCCGCGAAGCGAAGATGGTGACGGGTGATATGCTGACGTTCGAGAAGTTGTATGAAAAATCCAAGAAGGAAAAGAAAAACACGGAGTTGCAACAGGAATTATTGTTTCGGGCACCCGAGTTTATCACTACTCAAACGGGTTACAACCGGGATAAATGGATGGTGCGTATTGAGGCGCTTTTCCCCGAGTACGTGAAGAACAAGAAATTGGAAAACATGATTAACGCGGAGGATTTTTATATCATCAGCATGTATCATACGGAAATCAAGGATAATGACGAAATTTTTGATTTCTTGGTGAAGAATTATTTGGGGTATGCCGAGAAAGTAGGGAAGGAGAAAATTCAGGATTTCATTCTGGGACTTTACAATAATTACATTGTTTCTTTCTGTAAAAACGGGAAACAGGATTACAAGAAACATCTGGAGAGAGTGAAAGGTGACTTGCAACCGGTGTACGGTGATATTTCGTTTGGTACGCTTCCCGCTTATGAAGCGATATCCTTGCTGGCGGACGGGTATTATAGTCTTTACCGTAAAGATATAAACATGTTTTTTGAGAAGATGGATCGCTATTTTTCCGGGGCGGAGAAGGCTTTGGTGGTAAACGATTACACGCAACCGATAGAGGATTTGTATACCGTGTATCGCGGGAATTTGCCGGAAGGGACACATGCCAAAGTCATCGTTTGGTTGGATAAGGCTTTGCAACATGAGATGGAAGCGCAGTTGCGCACTCGTTTGTTGTATATGCTGGGGGATTGTTTTTGCGCCACGGGTAATTTGGAAAAAGCGAAACAGAGTTTGAATCAGGCTTTTGTTGTTAGTTCCGGAATTGAAAATGTGGAATTGATGAAACATTTGCAGAATATGATACAAGAGAAGTTGAGAGAATTATGAGAAAATTGTTGTCATTTATATTCCTTGCTTTATTTTTTGTTCCCTCGATATTCGCACAAGAGGATAACGTAAATTTTCGGGGCGGTCGATTGGAAAACGGGTTGACATATTACATTCGCCGCACCGGAAGTATGCCTGGGCATGCTGATTTTTACCTCGTGCAAAACGTGGGAGCTTTGATGGAGGAGGATGAACAAAACGGGTTGGCCCATGTACTTGAACACATGGCGTTCCATGCCACGGAGAATTTCCCTGACGGGGTCCCGGCTTTTTTGAAGCGGCACGGGATAAGTAATTTTAACGCGTATACCGGTCATGACGAAACGGTGTATAATATAAATAACGTACCTTCTTCCTTGAAATTGCTGGTCGATTCTTGTATCTTGGTTTTGAGGGATTGGTCCGGTTTTCTCAAGTTATATCCCGAGGAGATGGAAATCGAGAGACAGGTGATACTGGAAGAACGCCGTTCGGGAATGGATTTGTCCAACCGGTTGCAAACTAAGGCGAATTATTTTATTTATAATGGAAGCAAGTATGCCACGCATGACGTGATTGGCTCCGAGAACGTATTGCGGAATTTCACAGCCGAGCAAGTAAGGAGTTATTACAAGGATTTCTATCGCCCGGATCAACAGGCGGTAATTATTCTTGGGGATATAAACGTGGAAGAGGTGGAAGCCGAGGTGAGACGTTTATTTGTTCCTATTCCCCAGCGGGAGAACCCGAAACCTCGTCTCGTGTATGATATTCCGGATAACCCGGAACCTCAATATTACAAATTGATAGACAAGGATGTGCCGAAGAATGGGATGGTGCTTATGAAACGTTTCCGAAAGAATCCGGTAAATTCATTGCGGGAGATGTTGCGGGAGGATTTGTTACGGGAGTTGTATAATAAGATTATGCGTGACCATTTGGCGGAGTGCATGGAGAGCAATGAGATGGCATTCCTTGATGCGAGTATCGGTATATTCGAGATTGTTCGTAATTACGAGGGATTAAATATTGTGGTATCTTCTTTGCCCGGAATGGAGATCGAAGCCTTGGAACAAGTGATGGAACAAATGGTGCGTGTGCATCGTGTGGTGATCACGGATGAAAAATTGCGTGCTTTGGCTGCCGGTTATCTTAAACGCTTGGAACAATTTAAGTTGCAACAAGATAAATTCCCAAATAACATGTATTTGAAAATGTATCAGAACAACTTCTTGCTTGGCTATCCGATCAGCGAGTTCGCACAAAATATAGATACGACGAAGACCTTGCTTGCCGGTCTGACCGCGGAAGAGTTCCGGAAATGGATCGATCGTTGGTTTGATGATGACCGGAATTGGATTTTTATCATGCAGGGGAATCGTCCGGATTACCCGTTTCCCACGGAAGAGCAAATTTCTACGGTGATCAAGAATGCGTGCGATTTGACGTTTGAGAAGGAAGAAGGGCAAGAGGAGTCGTTGGCGACTGGAAAGTTGATAGATTTTGATATTCAGACGGGTAAGATTGTAAAAGAGAAGGTGCTAAAAGCGATTGATGCGGAAGAGTGGACATTGAGTAACGGGGCGAAAGTTTATTACAAGTACACGGACCATAACAGGGGTATGTTTAACATTTTACTTGGTAGCCGAGGTGGGCGTTCTTTGATTCCCGCGGAGGATTTGCCGTCGGCGGATGCCATGGTGGCTTTGTTCTTGAAGAGCGGTTTATACAAGTATGGGACGAAAGAGTTGAATGCCCTCACGCAAGTGCATTCCATTAATCTGGATATATTCTTGGAGGAAACATCCGAGAGTATGAATTGCACGAGCACGGCAAAAGATGCAGAATTTGCTTTTCAATTCCTGCATCTGGTGATAGAGAAGCCTCGTTTTGATAAGGCTGCTTTTGATAAGTACGTTCACGTCAATAAGTTGATGTCAGTCCATTCCCGCAAGACAACAGATGACACGATCAACGACGTGTTGAGGGAATTGCGTATGGTGGAATCTCCCCGTTTGTGGGTGAAAGGAGCTTCTTATTACGAGGCGATGGATTACGAGAAAATGGTGCGTATTTTCAAGGAGCGTTACCAGAATGCCTCGGATTTCACTTATTATATCGTGGGGGATTTAGAGCGGGAAACAGCACGGGAGCTTGTTGCCGAATATATCGCTTCTCTTGCTTCAGCCGGGGGGAAGAAGGAGCAACCGGTAAAATACGAGTATTACAAGAAAGGGGACGTGGCAAAAGATATTGCCGTGGATATTCCCGGGCAGAAATACATGGTAGACATGGCTTTCTCGAATACCTTGAAAGTTAAACCGGTTGATAAACTTTGCATGATGATCCTTCAGAAGCATTTCGAGTTTCTTTTCCAGCAACGTATCCGGGAAACGGAGGGCGGTTCCTACGGGGTGCACGTGCGGACGGATGTGAGTGATTATCCCGATCCGTCGCAGCTGTTTAATGTGCAATTTGAGAGTTCGCTGGAGAAAGGTCCCCGTATGCGAGCCATTGTGCACGAGTTGATCGAGGAGTTTTTGAGAGAGGGAATTTCTGATGAGGATGTAGAGGATTTTATCTTGTTGTTGAAAAAGGAACGGGATGCCGTTCCGGATTTCGGAAGTATTCCTTTCTGGACGGAAAATATTCAGTTTTATCAACGAACGGGGAGACGTTTGGATGCTCCCGAGTTTTTCGAGAACGTGATTGATAAAATCAAGGCGAAAGACGTGTTGGCTTTTGCCCGGAAGTTTTTTGCGGATGCGCAATGTATTGATATTGTTGTGAAATCACGATAATTACCACGGGGTACTAAAAGGCATATAAAAAACCGTCCAAGATTTTATTCCTGGACGGTTTTTGTATTATATCAGAAAAATTATTTCTTTCTGTTTTCCATGTGCGTTTTGTAACGGTTCATGAACTTGTCAACACGTCCTGCGGTGTCGATCAATTTGATCTTGCCGGTATAGAACGGGTGAGAAGAGTTAGAAATTTCCATCTTGATTAATGGATACTCAACTCCGTCGATTTCGATAGTCTCCTTTGTTGCTGCGGTAGACTTGGTGATAGTAGTCATTCCATTAGACATATCTTTAAATGCTACTAATCTGTAATTTTCAGGATGTATGCCCTTTTTCATCTCGTATATAATTTTTAAAATTGTTCCTACTTTAACGGGCAGCAAAGATAGTCGATTCATTATAAACCACAAAGAAATTCAGTGACTTTTTTTCGAGAAGGGGTATTAAAACGTTTATAACCTTTGATTGGTGCGAGAGGCGTGTGTTAAAAATAGAATGACGCCGGGGTTTACGCTTGTCAGTACGTACCTTCCGGCGTCGGGGAATGGATTATTTTTCTTTTGGTACGTGGAGTTGGTCGGGTTGGTTCGGTTTTTAAATTTATTTGTCACATGAGTCTATCTGTTGACAATTAAAGTTTATGGATTGGGAGTATAACCTTTATGAGAATGTTGTATCTTTGTCCCCTCGAAAAAACGAACAGTTATGATTAGGGTCGAGAGAGAGTATGTACCGTTTTACCGTTTCGCGGGATTGAGTCGTTTCCCGGAATTGAATCACTTCGTTTCCGGTAGGGAAGGAGGGGTGAGTACAGGGGGGCGCTTTTCGTTGAATCTGGGATTCATGGATGAAGACAGCATGGAAAATGTACTGGTTAACCGGGAGCTGTTGGCTAATGCTGTCGGGTGTAACCTTGATGCTTTCACCTTTGGAGAACAGAAGCACACGACACATATTGAGGTGGTCGACACGACAAAGCGGGGAAAGGGTGGAAAAGAAAAAGAGAGCCGCCTGCCCGCCACGGATGGACTGATTACCCGGGACTCGGGAATTTGTTTGATGGTCCTGGCTGCGGATTGTGTTCCGGTATTGCTTTATGATCCCGAGGAGCGGGTGATTGCTGCGGTTCATGCCGGGTGGCGGGGAACTGTTGGGCGGATTGCGGCACGGGCGGTGCAACGCATAGAGGAGGAATTTCACTGTCAACCCGAGAATGTTGTCGTGGGTATTGGTCCATCCATCGGACCTTGTTGTTTCGAGGTGGGCGAGGAAGTCATCGAGGCTGCCCGTGAGGGATTGGGAGATATACGAGGGCTCGTCACGAACTCCGAGAATCCCGGCAAGTATTACTTTAATCTGTGGGAGGCGAACAAGCGGCAATTGGAACAAGCGGGTGTACTACCTGCCCGGATTGAGGTTGCCGGAGTCTGTACGGTATGCCATCATGACCGATTCTTTTCTTACCGCGGGGATCACGGGGATACGGGACGTTTTGGAGCGGGAATCATGCTAAAAGAATGATACGATGTTAGGAGGTATTTTTATCATTATGGCTTTTTATTTACTGGGCGAGTGTATTGCTTGGTTGTTGAACGGGTTCGTCCCGGGAAGCGTGTTGGGAATGATGTTGCTTTTCGGGGCGTTATCCTTGCGATGGGTAAGTCCGGACAGGGTGCGCCCTGTTGCCCGCTTCCTGTGTAACAATATGGCGTTCTTTTTCCTTCCGGCGGGAGTGGGGATTATCACGTCGATGGATGTATTGTCACGCTATTGGGATATCGTGTTGGTGGTCGGGACGGTCACGACGTTGCTGGTGTTGGTCGTGGTGGCTACACTTCAGCAATGGCAGGAGAATCGCAGGCATTCGGGTGTGAAGTAACATTTTTAAATTACAAAAGAGATGCAGTCAATAGTTTCATCGGAGATATTTATAATCACCTTGGTTTGCGGGGTATATTTGATGGCGTTGTGGTTGTACCGGAAAACAAAGATTGCCTTGTTGCATCCTTTGTTGGTTTCGATTCCGGCTTTGTTGGGATTGATGAGCGTGTTGGAGATACGGTATGAAACGTTCCAGCAGGGGAGCCGGATGATTAATTTCTTGCTAGGACCGTCCGTTGTTGCCTTGGGATTCGTGCTTTGGGAACAAGTGGAATACATGAAAAGTAACGCGGTTTCCATTTTAACTTCTATCTTTGTAGGTAGTCTGGTCGGTATCGTGAGTGTGATAGGCATTGCCCGTTGTATGGGAGCCGATCATGTGCTGATAGCCACCCTGGAACCGAAGTCTGTTACGACCCCGATAGCTATGGATGTCGCGGAAAAAGCCGGGGGAATACCGGCAATCGCGGCAGTGATTGTCATCGTGGTCGGTATTTTCGGGGGTATTGTAGGACCGTTCGTGTTGAACAAGTTGAATATCGATAGCAAGATAGCCCGCGGGTTATCGCTGGGAGCTGCTGCCCACGGGTTGGGGACTGCCCGGGCGATGGAATTGGGCGCTTTGGAAGGAGCTATCAGCGGGTTGGCGATCGGGTTGATGGGAGTGACTACCGCGATACTGGTCCCGGTTATTGAATGGATCATGTCATTGTTTTAGATGTTAAAGGATTTTACGGCTATAGATTTCGAAACGGCTAACCGTTACCCGACAAGCGCTTGTTCTATCGGGATTGTCGTCGTGCGTGGCGGAAAGATCGCGGAGGAATTCTCGCATCTGATAAAGCCGGAACCGTTTTATTTTTACCGCAAATTCATCGAGATTCACGGGATTACCCCGAAGATGGTAGAGGAGGCGCCTTCGTTTTATGATTTGTGGAGCGTGATGGGGCGCTATTTCGACACGCGGGCTTTGGTGGCTCATAATGCGGGGTTCGACATGAGCGTGTTGAAGGCTTGCCTGGAACGGGCGGATATTTATATCCCGATGCCCCCGTCCTATTGCACGTGCCGGCTTTCCCGCAAGCTGGTGAAGGGTTTGCCTAATTATAAATTGAATACCTTGTGCGATCATTTCGGGATTGCACTGAATCACCACGAGGCATTGAGTGATGCCCGTGGTGCAGCAAAAATCATGATAGAACTCGGTCGGTTATAACCGGCTGATAATTTCTTTGAAGATAGCTCCCATGCGGGGTTGGGCGTGATTGCCCACGTCTTGTACTTCCGCGTGGTTCGTGTTGAGCAGTTCCGGACTGGCTGTACTGTTCGTGATGACAGACATCCCGAAGCATTCCATGCCCATGTGGCGAGCCACGATGATTTCCGGCACGGTAGACATTCCCACGGCATCCCCGCCGATAACACGGATCCAATGGTATTCCGCCGGAGTCTCGAAAGAAGGACCTTGCAATCCGGCATAAACGCCTTTCTGAAGTTTAATATCCAATTTTTTCCCGGCTTCCTCGGCGAGGGCTATCAGACGGGGGCTATATGCATCCGCCATACCCGGGAAACGGGGTCCCAGTTCGTCGATATTCTTTCCCCTGAGCGGGTGTTCCGGGAATAGGTTGATATGGTCGCGAATCACCATGAGATCGCCCACGAGATAGCCGGTATTCACCCCTCCTGCCGCGTTGGACACGAAGAGGGTCTTCACACCCAGGGCGTGCAGTACTCTCACGGGGAAAGTCACTTCCTGCATGGAATATCCCTCGTAATAGTGGAAGCGTCCTTGCATGGCAATCACTTTCTTGCCCCCGAACGTGCCGATCAGCAATTGTCCCCGGTGTCCCTGTACCGTGGATACGGGGAAATGGGGAATAGCCATGTACGGGATGGCGTGTTCGATCTCGATGGATTTCCCGAGCTCTCCCAGTCCGGTGCCCAGGATAATCCCTATCGTGTGTGCGCCTTTGATGTAAGGCGCCAAGTATTGGCTACTTTCTTTTATCTTGTCTAACATAGTTGTATATATTTTTAATGAGTTGGTCTTGTGACGTCAGGAATTCCGGTTCGATAGGAACGTAGAATATCCGTTGCCTGATTTCATCCGGAATGTTGCATAGGGCTAACCGAACGGCATCTTTCTCCGTGGTGAAAATGTACTTGTTCGGGTTGCCGATCTTGTTGTATTCCTGTGTGATCTGTTGTATGTCTGTTTCTCGGTAATTGTGATGGTCCGGGAAAGAAACATGATGTATTTGGTTAGTTAATTTTTCAAGGTGTTCGATATAAGGTGCCGGTTGGGCAATTCCCGTCACGCACAAGATAGCACAATCCGGGGTAATGGAACAACGGCTGCTCGTGTCCAGCGGGGTAATGTTCCCGTATTTCATCGTGGTAAACAGAAGTTGCTGGTAAGCCATTAGGTTCAAGTGCTTCGATATGATCCGCTTCTCGATGGGAGATATATTGGCAGGGCACTTCGTGACAATCACGTAATTTGCCCGGTCTTTGGCACTCTGTTTCTCGCGCAATCTGCCTAAAGGCAGAAGGCTGTCTTCATAGATCGGTCGGTTGTAATCGATCAGCAGGATGTTAATATCCGCCTTCACGTACCGGTGTTGGAATCCGTCATCGAGGATTATAACATCCGGTTTCTCCGGCAATTGCATCAATTTTTTGATGCCCCTCACCCGGTTGGCGTCGACCGCCACGGTGATGTTCGGGAATTTATTTTTTATCTGCATGGGTTCGTCCCCGATTTCGCTGGCTGTGGATTGTTCGGTTGCCAGAACGAATCCCGAAGTTTTACGTTTGTAGCCCCGGCTCAGGCAGGCTACCCGGTAATCGTTTTTCAACACGTTGATTAATGCTTCCGTGTGGGGAGTCTTGCCCGTACCGCCCACGGTGATATTCCCTACACAGATGATGGGGATATCAAATTCGTGTGTTTCCAGTATGCCTAGGTTGAACAGCCTGTTTCTGACGCTGACACTCAGTCCGTACAGGACGCTTAATGGCCATAAAGTAAGATATTTGAGCACCATGCAGTATATTGTTTATTCCCCGGGCAAATGCCGAAAGACCTTTGCCCGGGGAGTTCGACATTCGCTTTAGTTGAACGTGAGATCGTAAGGTATTCTGGCTACCATCCCGTTGATTTTTAATAATTCTTTCTGACTACGGTATGTATCGTAGAATTCACCTAATTCCGCCTTGATGATCTTGGCTTTTACCGTTTCCGTGAGGTTGAGCAAGAGGTCTTCAAGCGTGTTGCGTTCAGCCGGAAGTTCCGTGATCTGGTATTCCGTGAGTCCGGCTTTTGCCGCGGCAATCTGTATGGCATCTTCCAACCCTCCCAGCACGTCAACCAGCCCGATAGTCAAGGCGTCCTCTCCGGTCCAAACTCGTCCTTGCGCGATCTCGTTCACTTCTTCTTTTGTCATGTGGCGACCTTGGCTCACCCGGTCGAGGAAAGAGTCGTAACCCCGGTTGATGTAATTTTGCATCACGTTTCTCTCGTAAGCGGTCAGCGGTCTGTCGCTGATCGGAATCGGGAGCGGGTAACCTCCGCCAAAATCACTGTGGTCATTGGTTTTAACCACTTCCGAGTTGATGCCTAGTTTATCTTTAATCAATTTCTCCCCGCTGAATAATAACCCGAAAATCCCGATAGAACCGGTCAGTGTGGTCGGGTCGGCAACGATGGTATCGGCTGCACAGGAAATGTAATACCCGCCGGAAGCGGCAACGTTCCCCATGGATGCAATCAATGGTTTCGTTTGAGCGGCAAGCTGAACTTCTTTCCAGATAATATCGGATGTCAAGGCACTTCCTCCCGGGGAGTTCACTCGCAGGACGATCGCCTTGATATTCTTGTCTTCCCGTGCTTTACGGATGGTTTGAGCCAGCTCCGGACCGATCGTTGTCGGTGATTGTTGGAAACCGATTTCCCCTTGTGCGTAGATAACGGCAATTTTGTCAGAGGCAAGATTGAGGGTCGGGAGTGCTGCGTTTTGGTATTTATCCAAGCTAATCATAGACAATTGGGTAGAGTCCGAAATTCCGCAAGCGGCATTCAGTTTGCCGAGCATCTCGTATTCATAAAGTGTCCCGTCGAAGAAACCTTCTTTCACGAATTCTTCCGTGGGATATACCTGAAAATCGTTGGTCAGCCGGGTAATCTTCTCTATCGAAATATCACGCCTCTCGGAAATACCTTTGATGATATTTCCCCATAGGGAATTGAGGTACGTCTGCACTTGCTCGCGGTTGGCATCACTCATGTGATCCTGTATGTAAGGTTCTACTGCCGATTTGAATTTTCCCACGCGGATCACTTCCGGTTGTACGCCGATCTTTTTCAACAAGTCTTTGTAGAAAGAGATGTTGGCAGACATACCCGTGAGCAATAACGGGGTTTCCGGGTTCACGAAAATACTGTCGGCTACCGTTGCCAGATAATAGCTTTTCTGGTCGTATCCCATGTTCGAGTAGCTGTATATGAATTTTCCGCTTTCCTTGAATTTCAATAGGGCAGTTCGTATCTCATCGATTGTGGCGAGAGCCCCGAAGTTCGATTGAATTTCCGTCAGGTCAAGGTAAATACCCTTGATGCGGTCGTCTTTGCCGGCTCGGTCGATGTATTTCAGTATGTTGTTCAATCCCATCTGTTTATTCACGGTGAAGGTCATGATATTTAGGTTCTGTAACAGATTATCGGAAGCCCTGTCCGGGATCGGATCCCTGAAAGAGAGTTTCAAAATAGAATTATCCTTGAGAGTTACACTCTTGTTGCCCGCGAAATTAATGAGGCTGATGGAACTGATGAACATGACCATGCAAATGACAAGCATAAACGTGTTCACGATAATGACGCCGACAATCGTTGCTAATAAATACTTTAGAAAGCTTTTCATAATGTAGTTTTAATCGTTAATTATTTGTTATACAATAAACGAGATAGCTTTTTATTTTGGGTACGCGCAAATCATTTTTTAATAGAAAATGATTTTTACAAATGTATGGATTAATTTTGGTCATGCAAATTTAAAATTGGTGTTGTTTTGTTTCTCTTCTAATTTTTGATAGTTTTACGTCGGAACAAAATAGATACGGAATGAGTAAGTTTGAAGTTATAGGAGGGAAGCGGTTAAAAGGCGAACTGGTCCCTCAGGGAGCGAAAAATGAAGCGTTACAGGTGATATGTGCTTGTTTGCTGACGAAGGAAGAAGTGGTCATCAGTAATATTCCGGAGATCCTAGACGTGATCAAATTGATCGAGTTATTGAAGGGTATGGGGGTGCAGGTTGAACGTAGACAAAAGGGTGAATTTTCATTTAAAGCCGCTCATATCGACCTGAAATACTTGGAAACGGAAGAATTTTATAACAAGGCATCCAGCCTGCGTGGTTCCATTATGATACTTGGTCCCCTGCTGGCTATTCACGGTTTTGGGTTGGTGCCGAAGCCGGGAGGGGATAAGATCGGTCGGCGGCGTTTGGATACACACTTTCTGGGGTTCGAGAAATTGGGCGCTACTTTCGAGTACGATGGTACTAACGGGTGTTTCAAGGCGTCTGCCCAAAAACTCAAGGGCGCTTATATGCTGTTGGATGAGGCTTCCGTGACGGGAACCGCGAATATTATCATGGCGGCTGTTTTGGCAGAGGGGGTTACTACTATATACAATGCGGCTTGCGAGCCTTACGTGCAGCAGCTTTGCAAGATGTTGAACGCCATGGGAGCACGTATTTCGGGTATTGCCTCCAACCTGTTGACCATCGAGGGGGTCGAGAGTTTGGGTGGTTGCTGCCACCGTTGTTTGCCGGATATGATAGAGATTGGCAGTTACATAGGGCTTGCCGCTTTAACCCGCTCGGAAATCACGATCAAGGGTTGTGCTATTCCTCAGCTGGGGATTATCCCCAATGTTTTTCGTAAACTGGGTATTCGCATCGAAGAACGGGATGATGACCTGTATATCCCCCGGCAGGAGCATTACATGATAGAAGATTTTATCGACGGCTCCATTCTCACGGTTGCCGATGCCCCGTGGCCCGGCTTGACGCCCGACTTGTTGAGTGTCTTTCTAGTTGTGGCGACACAGGCAAAGGGTAGCGTGTTGGTACACCAGAAGATGTTCGAGAGCCGTTTGTTTTTCGTGGATAAATTGATTGACATGGGAGCGAAGATTATTCTTTGCGACCCGCACCGGGCGACGGTGATCGGGCAGAATCATGAATCGCAATTGCGAGCCACGAAGATGACTTCCCCCGATATTCGTGCCGGAATCGCTTTGTTGATCGCCGCCTTGTCTGCCTCGGGAACCAGCGTCATCGACAATATCGACCAGATCGACCGGGGATACGAGCATATCGACGAGAAGTTGAACGCCATCGGGGCAGAGATCAGGAGAACGGAGTAATGGAGGTGTGTTTCAACACGCCTCTATGATTTCGGTTTTCAAAGTATCCGGACTTTCCAGCAGGAGTTCGGATATTTTTTTGCCAAGAACGGGATGGATGAAGTCGGGCATGATTTCATTCAGCGGACACAAGACAAAGTTGCGTTGCGCCATTCTGGGATGAGGAACTGTCAGGCGAGGGGTATTGATGATTTGGGAATCGCAGAACAGAATATCAATATCCATGGTACGGGAAGTGAATTGGGTTCCCGTGCGCACGCGTCCCAATTGTTTTTCCGTCGCCTGGCATTTGTCTAAAACTTCTTCCGGGGTTAGTTCCGTGTTGTAAACCACGATTTGGTTGTAAAAGGGATTCTCGGATTCAAATCCCCACGGGGCGGTTTCGTAAAGGGAAGAACGGATTTCGATCTTCCCTATGGTCGACATTTCTTTTATCGCTTCGTCAAGGAGAGCTTTGCGATCTCCTTGATTTCCACCGAAAATGAGAGTTACCAGCATCTGCCAATTTTGGATTTTTGGTTCAGATTTAGTGTTTCTTGAAAGTATGCTTTCTGTTTTTTTGTTGCCTGTTATTATTGTTCGAAGGCTTTTTATTTGTCTTCTGTAACAAGTCTTTGGAATGTGACAACATCATACCTTCCGGCATTTCGATATTGCCCCCGTACAACGTGTTGATGTCATCGTATATTTGTTCGTCTTCCACGGAGTCCTTGTTCCAGGTAAGGAATGATTTTTTCATGTGGTTTGCCGTCAGTACGGTAAGAACTCTCTTGATCTCCGGGTCTTCGGTTTCCTTGATCTTTTCGATCAATCTTTCGGTCAACAACCCGTAGTGTCTGTACTTGATGCGGTGGTTGTTATACGGTAACCTTTCGGGCTTCTCTTCCAAGATCGCTTTATCGGGAAGGGGGTAGGGGGCATCAATGTCGAGAGTGAAATTCGACATGATCATCAAGTGATCCCATAGTTTGTGCCTGAAATCCGGCACGTCCCGAAGGTGGGGATAAAGGTTACCCATCACGCTGATGATTGTCCTGGCAGCACGTGTACGTTCGTCTCTGTCTGTTATTGTTGCCAGGTGATCGATCATGATCTGTATATTTCTTCCATATTCCGGAAGAATCAGTTTTTTTCTTTGGCTATTATAGTCCATTACAGGATAAGTTTTGTCTTTAAATTATTTATTTATAGGGAAACGCCGGAAAAATAATTTCGCTATACCGGAATCACTGTCCCTCGCTGTATTTATTATAGAATTTAGAATATGCTGCAAATATAATATTTTTTATTTATAAGTCGTTAATTTGTATCCCCTTGCACGTATAGTTTTGCAAACTTTAACAATAATACTTTTTGACCGTGCTTGGAAAATAGCACTTTAGCTTTCTTGTTTACCCCAAGTCCGTCAAGCGCGATGACCTTCCCTGCCCCGAAACTCGGGTGGTAAATGACCATGCCGGGAATGACGCTGTTGCCGCTGATTGGTTGTAGTTTGGAAGTATCCATTTCCGGGATGTCTACCCGCGGTTGGGGTGCTAACGTGGGTTTTGCCATCCTTTCCATGCGTCCCGGGACGTTCAGTTTCCGGTCTGCGGATGACCGGGTCGGGGTGAAGAAACCTTCCAGGTACACGGGGTTGATTTCTGCTATAAATCGTGACGGTTGGGGATAAACCACGTTACCGTTCTTGTAACGGGAAGAGGAATAAGTCATGATGACCCTTTTCTCGGCGCGTGTCAGTGCCACGTAGAACAGGCGTCTTTCTTCTTCCAATGCTGCCGGGGTATAAGCGCTTTGCTGCGCGGGGAAAAGGTCTTCTTCCATACCCACGATAAAGACATTCTCGAATTCCAGCCCCTTTGCCGAGTGGATGGTCATCAAGGTCACCTTATTGTTGTCTTCCGGCTTCTCGCTGTCCTGATCGGTCAGCAATGCCACTCCTTCCAGGAATGCCGGGAGTTTATCTTCCCGGGCCTCGTTGTAAGCTGTTTCACAGAAATCCTTGACGGCGTTCAATAACTCTTGTATATTTTCTTTCCGGGATACACCTTCCGGGGTATCGTCCGCGGACAGGTCTTCGATGATCCCGGATGCCTTGGCGATACGATAAGTCGTTTCGTAAGCGTTTTCCTCTTTTGCCAGTTCCGTGAATCCTTCTATCAATTGTCTGAAATTCGTCAGTTTGGCAGCTGTCGCGGCAGAAACCGCGCCGGGCACTTTATTCAGGTTGCAGAGCACCGTCCAAATGCTCGCGTTGTATTTTTGGGCGACCTCCTTGAGTTTGTCCACGGTCGTGTCGCCGATGCCTCTCTTGGGATAATTGATGATTCGTTTCAAGGCTTCCTCGTCATTTTGGTTGACCGTCAGGCGAAGGTATGCCAGCAAATCCTTGATTTCTTTCCGCTGGTAGAAAGACAATCCCCCGTATATTTTATAAGGTATATTTCTTTTGCGCAACGCTTCCTCCATGATACGCGACTGGGCGTTTGTCCGGTAGAGTATGGCAAAGTCGTTGAATTCGGCTTGTTCGTTCTGGGATATGCGGAATATCTCTTGGGCGACTTGGAAGCCTTCTTCTTTGTCCGACAGCGACTTCATCACCCGTATTTTGTCGCCTTCCTCGTTCTCGGAGAACGTCTTTTTGGGTATCTGCTCCTTGTTGCGGCTGATGATACTGTTCGCCGCGTCCACGATAGTGGTGGTGGAACGGTAATTCTGCTCCAGCTTGCAGAGTTTGTATCCCGGGTAGTCGTTTCGGAAGTTCAGAATATTCTCGATACGGGCACCCCGGAAAGAGTAGATACTCTGGGCATCGTCGCCGACCACACATATGTTCTTGTGCACGTCCGCCAGTTTCTTGATAATAAGGTATTGCGAGTAATTCGTGTCCTGGTACTCGTCCACGAGGATATAATCGAATTTCTTCTGGTACTTTTCCAGTATTTCCGGGAAGTCGCGGAACAAGATGTTGGTTTGCAGCAGCAAATCGTCGAAGTCCATGACGTCACTTTGGCGGCATCGTATCTGGTAATACTTGTATATTTCGGAGATCATCGGCTTTTTCGCCGCTTGGTCAGCCGCCACGATCTTTGCCGATTGGGCGTAAGCCTGTGCCATCACGAGGTTGTTTTTCGCCATGGAAATACGCCCGAGGACATCGTTCGGCTTGTACACCTTGTCGTCCAGCCGCAAGTCTTTGACGATGGATTTGATCAGGTTCTTGGAATCTTGCGAATCGTATATCGTGAAATTGGACGTGTACCCGAGATGTTCGGCTTCCACTCGCAGTATTTTCGAGAAAATGGAGTGGAACGTGCCCATCCACAAGTTTGCTGCGTTGCTCTGCCCCACGAGTGCGGCAATACGTTTCTGCATCTCGCGTGCCGCTTTGTTCGTGAAAGTAAGTGCTAAAATACGGTAGGCGGGTACTCCCTTGCTCAACAAGTTGGCGATACGGTACGTCAATACCCTCGTTTTGCCCGACCCCGCGCCGGCAATCACAAGTGTGGGTCCTTCCGTGTTCACCACGGCTTCTCTCTGGTTCTCGTTCAGTTCGTTAATAAAGTCCACGATTTTTGCGTTTTCTGGAATCTTGAATTACTCGTGCAAAAATATAAAATCATTTCTATATCGGCAGGTGTATCGCGTGAAAATTTGCAACCTTTTTCTCGAGGGACATTTGTGCGGGGAATATTTATCTCGCTCTCTTGGGATTGAGAGCGGGACGTGTAACGGTTATGCTGGGATTAAGCTCCTGTATGGGATAAAATTTGCTGAAATTTTGGTCGTGTATTGCAACGGAACGAGGATTTTTCGTCCAAGTTAAAAAAGCATATTTTTCACTAAAACGTGGGCGAAGTGTAGGCTAACTGTAGGCGAAGTGTAGGTGAGCCCGCCCAAAACCCGCCTAAAACCTTGCCAAAAGTCGCCTAACGGGGTAGTATATCCCTAATTTGCGAGTAGGAAAAGTTATAGTCAAGTAAGAGAAGATGCCGTTTGTCAGTCGTGTTTTACCCGGATTTCCTGCATGAAATTGATACTGTGGCAAGCCACTACGCCTGCGGTTTCCGTGCGCAGGCGGCTTTCGCCCAGCGTTACGGGAATGAAGCCGTTGTTTTGGGCTAGTGCTATTTCCCGGCTGGAAAAATCTCCCTCGGGTCCGATGAGTATCGTGACCGGTTGGTCGGGAAGGTAGGCTTTGTCCAGTCGTTGCTTGTTGTCTTCATCGCAATGGGCGATACATTTTACGCCTTCTCGCCGTGCTTGCACGAAATCGTCAAAGGGGGTCATCGGGTGAAGCGTGGGGAGGTAGGCTTTCAGCGATTGTTTCATGGCGGAAACGATCACTTTCTCCAACCTGTCTGGCTTGATGATCTTCCGTTCCGAGTGTTCGCAAAGCAACGGGGTGATCTCGTCAATCCCTATTTCCGTGCATTTCTCGAGAAACCATTCGATGCGCTCGATGTTTTTGGTCGGGGCGATGGCGATGTGTACGCGGAAATTCCGTTGCCCGTAATGTTCTTTTTTCTCGATGCATCTGACTTCACAACGCTTGGCGTTCGGCTGAATGATCTCGCAGGTGTAGAATCCCCCTTTGCCGTCGACGAGCGATACTTGGTCACCCGCCTCGAGGCGAAGCACTTTGATACAGTGTTTTGATTCTTCCTCTGGTAGCGAGTATTCATTGCCCGTGATGTTCGGCGTGTAAAATAGATGCATGGTTTCGAGTTTTAATGACAGGGCAAAGGTATAAAAACGCTTGAAGATGTGCAATCTCTTTAGAGTGGTTTGAATGGGGGAAAATGTGATGAAGTATCACACTTTAAAAAGTGCGATACTTCATGATCTTACCAGTTTACAAACAAAAAGAGAATATATCTATGTTTATAGATTCCTGTATGGATTCCCGGAGTATTTTGTATTTCTCCTCGATGAGAGGGTATTCTTCCATGAGTTCGTCCAGTTCTTCCCGGGTGGAAGAGAAGATGAATTGGATATATAGTTGAACATCCATTTCCAGTGTTGGAACCATGAGGAAGCAATCCTCGGGATCCTCGGTATCGGAGGTGATGGGATCGAAGGAAATAAACCCGTATTCCCGGGCTTCAAGGATGCCGTCTTCTTCTGTCCACGAATCTAACATATATAGGTCGTAATAATCTTTGCTTGGTTCGTAGAAGGCACCTCGTACTCTCCAGGCATTCCTCGGAAATAAATAGCTACTCCAGAGGGAGGCGTTGATTTCGCCCCGGGCAGTTCGTTTGGTTGCCTCGTTTATGGGAAATAGGTCATCATTGATATTCGCGATGGCGACGAAGCTGGTGCTTGCGTAAGCGTTAAATAAATCGTAATCCCCGAACAACCACCATTGGATTTCGTCTGCCAACAGCACGGTGAACGGGAAATAGTTCTTTTTGAAGCTATCGTCGTAGAGGTCAAAGAAAACTTCCGAGATGAATTGAATGCTCTTGTGCAGCAGTTCTTTGTCTTGTTTCGGGGCAACGATGTGTATGGTGTTGGGATTATTGAAGTTGTACACGTAGTCGCTCGTGTCAGGATTGGTCACGAGGACGACACCGCTCTTTTGGTAAAGATCGTAGATGAAATGTTGGACGGGATCATTCGGGTCGTCCGTGAGGTTGTATTTACCCGTTTGTAGTTCAGCCTTTATATTGTCTTCATCGTGGCAGGAGAGAAGCAATAACAGGAATATGGGGATGATATAAAATGCTTTCATATTCTTTCTTTTAAAAGTTAATTCTGTACGGGACGGTTCACGTTCTCGATAATCGTGTTTTGTTGACGGATTGATCGCGGGATGGGCAAGGTGTATGCCTTGCTTTTTTCTTGAAGGACGTATTCACGGGGCAAACCGCTCGCGGTGAATGTATGCCGGAGTTCGGGCATCCCGTATCTGCGTAGGTCAAACCAGCGTTGTCCTTCGAAACAGAGTTCTCGGCGGCGTTCTTCCCGGACTTTTAACAAGGCATCGTCCTTGTCGCTTGCTGCTATTTGATAATTGCCTTTGATGCGCTTCTCGCGTAAGGCGTTAATATTGTCGATGGCACTTTGCCAGTCGTCGAGGTAAACGAGGGCTTCCGCCCGGTTGAGGTATACTTCCGCCCAGCGGTAAGTGTTGCCGTAACAGGTAGAGATGCCGTTGTTGTACTTGTGCGGTTTAATATCTGGGTTCATAAATGATGCCTTTCGTAAGTCACCCGTGATGAAGAGGTTTTTTAAAGAATTGGAAACAATATACACTCCCGCTCTGGCAGTGGTGGATATATGCTCGAAATTGACCACTCCATAACAGAACATGATCTCGGGGTTACTACCGTGCAGGAACCAGCTGTATTCGGACGCGGGGGTATTGACGAGATCATAGAATTGATAACGGTTGTTTTGGATAATAGAATCCGTGTAGTTCTTCGCCAACTGGTATTCCTTTTTGTAGAGATAGAAGCGGGACGCGAGCAAGTACGCCACGTCTAAGCTCGGGCGGGCAAAATTCTTTTCCCATTCTACGCTTTTAAACTGCCGGATGGATTCCTTGAGATCCGATTCGATGAGCGTGTAGACTTCCGCGAGCATGGAGCGGGTATAGCGTTTGTTGAGGATCGTGGTTTCGAGGTTTATGGGGACGCCTAGAGCTGTTCTCGCTTGTTCCGCGTTCTCGTAAGGTTCGCCGTACAAGTTTGCCAGGCAAAAATAAGCTTGTGCCCGAATAAAATGAGTTTCGGCGAGTAGCTTGTTTTTTTCTTCTTCGGTTCCTTCTAGGTCTGGAATGTCATGGATGATAATATTACACACGAAGATGGTGTGGTACAGTTTTTCCCATGCTTTGTCGGCTATGGTGACGTTGTCCCGTGAATCCTCGGGTTCTTGTTGCCACGTGTAATATCCCCAGTATTCATTGCGGAATTCGTACATGGTGCCATCCCGGTCTTCAAAATCATCTGTCATTAACGGTAAGTATCTGAGGAAATCTTCTTTCTCCTGTATGATCTCACCTAGCAGCAGTTCTTTTAGTTGTTCCACGTGTTTAGGTATGACTTGATCCTGGGATTTAGGTTCAAGAAAATCATTGCATCCTAAAAACAAGAAAGTTAAGAATATTAGTATATATGTCTTTTTCATGGCTCGGTAATTAGAAGTTAAATGATAATCTGAATGAATAGACTTGTTGCGGCGGGATCGACCGGGCACCCATTTGTATCTGTTCGGGATCACGTCCTTTCAGGTCCTTGCTTTTAATCACGAACGGGTTGGATACGGAGAATCCCACGTTGAGCGAATTGAGATACAGGTGTTTGCACCATTCTTCCGGGAAACGGTAGTTTAGTGAAATGTTGGTACATCTCAGGAAGCTGCTGGATACGGTGCGCAAATCCGAGTTATTGTACATTTGCCATAAAGATTCGGCTATCGGGTAACGGAGTTGCAGGTTGGAGTATTTCGCGTATCCCGGATCCCACCGGACGATGTTTAATGCTTCCTGGCTTAAGACCGGGATATTGGTATGTGCCTCGTCACCCGGTTTGCGCCAACGGTTGACGTATTCGTCGCTCATGTTCTGGGATGGGCGAGGAAGGGTTTGTCCTGCCGTGTACAGGTTGTTGAGTCGCACTTTATGCCCCAAGTTAAACGCGAAAATACTGCTTAACGAGAAACGTTTGTACCTGAAATCGGCGGTGAATCCGCCACTCAAATCGGGTTCGCGGCTTCCCATGCTGACAAACGTGCGCTGATAGGCTTCCTCGTACGAGTTGACGATGAAATCGCCAGCCTTGTGACCGTTTCCGTCTTCCGTGTATTGTTCATTGTAGTTTTTAAACGTGGGAAGACCGTTGGCATCCAGTTTGTCAAAACGGTAGGAATAGAAGGTGTTTACCGGTTTGCCGTTGCTGATGATGCTTCCGTCCACGTAATTAGTATACGTGATGTTTTCGGGGTCGCCGGCGTTGGTTACCTTGTTGTACACTTTGGAGGTGTTGAAGGATATGGAAATGCCGTAATCCTTGTGGCGCAGCGGGTTTACCCGTACGGATAATTCCCAGCCCTTGTTGTTGATGTTTCCCTCGTTGATGGATACTTGGTTTGCCCCGTTGGTGGAGGTGATGCTTTTCGACACGATCTGGTCTTTTCCTTTTTTGTAATAGGTTTCGGCTGTAACGTCAAGCAAGCCTTCGAGAATGACGAAGTTGATTCCCAAGTTGTAGGAATTGGTCTTTTCCCATTTTAGCTTGTCGTTGGGCACTTTGCTCAATTTGGACGAGAATTCGTTTGAAATGTTATCCATAGCCCCGAGGGTCAGAATCATGTTGGGTATCTGATCCGGACTTACGTTCCCCTGTACCCCGTAAGAACCTCGCAGTGCAAGGGTTTCCAACCACGAAACATCGCGAAGGAAGTTTTCCTCGTGCAGGTTCCATCTTCCTGAAACTGACCACACGGGTAGGAAGCGGGTGGACATATCTTGCCCGAATTGGTTGGAACCGTCGGCACGAATGTTGAAGTTCAGGCTGTAACGGTTGTCGTAAGTGTACGTGAACGCCCCGTAGAAAGAAACTTGATTTCGTTTCGTGTCCGTGAGGGTCGGGTGGTTTGTCTGCATATTTTTTCTATATTGGGTGTAGTTTGCCAGGTTTACTTCGGCGAATTTATGCCCCCTGTCTTTCAGGTAACCGTAATTCGTGGCTTTCGTCCCGTCCATTTTGCTGGAACTGACTTCCATGCCGACGATGGCATTTATTTCATGTTTGTCGAAGGTCTTGAAAAAGCTTAGGGTACTTGTGAACTGGTAATTTTTTGACCTGTAATTGTTCTCGTTCAAGATGCCACCTATGGGAAGAGCCGATTTCTCGTAAAAACTGGGTACTTCCTTGAGATCGGGGGCTTTAACCCCGTATGCCAGTAAACGCCTTTGCTGGGCGTACGAGGAGCGCTCGTCTACCCATTCGCGTGTGTCGGAGTGAGTGGAGGTCATGTTGAACAGCGTGTGCCACTGGAACATGGAGAAGAGATCCCAGTCCAGGTTGAAGGTCATGGAAGTCGTGTTGTTCTCGGTTTCGTTGCCCGTGTGATCCAGTTCGTCGAATATATTGAATTTGATATCCGGTGAATAGTAATCTTTGATAGCATCGCTGTAACCTAATTTTGCCGTGTAGAAAAATCTGCTGCCGTCCGTGTTGTAGGCGGGTACGGCTCGGGAAGTTTCGTAAGCGTATTGATACAGGTCAATGGAACTGTGAGTCCTTTCGCTTTTAACCGTGGCAGTGCTCAGGTTCAAGCCGACTTTCAGGTTCGGGAAGAGTTTGGCGTCGATCTTGGTCATGACGTTGTAGCGGGAGTATTCTTCCGGCTTGGCGACTCCCGGCTGGTTGTTGTACCCGGCGGAGAAATAGTAGTTAAAACGCTCGCCGCCCCCGCTCACGGACACGTTGTAGCTTTGCGTGAACGCGGTTTGGAACAAGTGGTTGTACCAATCGGTGTTTAGTTCTTTGAGTTCTTTTACTTTTTGATTGAATTGGTCGAACGTGATTTTACGTTCCCACAGTTCTTTCAATAAGCCGTCATAACCGACGCCGGAGGGGTCGTACTGGCTGAACGACATCCCTTTCTGCTGCATCTCTTCCGATACTTCGATACGGTCTTTGGAGTTCATCCGTTTCATGGTGGAATAGTGCGGGTGGTCGGTGATGGACAGGTTTGCCGAGAAACTTACCCGGGGAGGACCCATGCGTCCTTTCTTGGTCGTGATGACGATGACCCCGTTGGCGGCACGAACGCCGTATAAAGCTGTTGCCGAGGCGTCTTTCAGGATGTCGATCCGGTCTATATCTTCCGGGTTCAGGAAGGAAATCGCGTTACCGATAAGGTTTACTTGATCCATACTGTTGATTTCTTCCGGGGTTAAAGGTACGGGGTCGGTGAGGATGATACCGTCCACTACCCATACCGGTTCACGGCTGGCAGAGATGGAGGATGAACCCCGGATGCGGATTTTGGGGGCTACACCGGGAGTCCCGGATTGGTTGATCGCTTGCAGACCGGGTATTTTTCCTTGCAGCATTTGGTCGATGGAAGTGTTGATCGGGTCAATGACATCCGAACCTTTCACGCTGACAACCGCGGAGGTCAGTTTTCGTTTTTCGATAACTTGATACCCCGTGACGACAACTTCTTCCAGTTGTTTTTCGTCTTGTTTCAGCGTGATGGTTATTTCCTTTTGTCCCGTGTAGGGGAGAGTCACGGTTTTCATCCCGATGAAGGAGATGATAAGGGTGTCGTTCTTTTGCAGTTTGATGGTGAATTCACCCTTGACGTTTGTCGTTACCCCGTTGCTCGTTCCCTTCACGAGGATGGTCACCCCGGGAAGCGGGGATTTGTCCTCGTCGAGAATGACGCCTTTTAAGGTGTTTTTATCGGTTTCTTCTTTTTTCTGGGGGGTGATGATGATGATTTCATTCTGAAATTCATACCCGAATCCCGAATCTTGCAGTACACGGTCTAAGACGTTTTGTACTGTTTCGTTGCGTACTGAAATCGAGATCAAGCCCAGTTGTGTGCCTTGCTGGGAATTGTAGATAAAGCAGTAGCCAGTTTGGCGTTGAATTTCTGCAAATAACTCTTTGCTGGTTGCATCTTTGAGTTCCAAGTTGACTTTCTTCTGTTGGGAATATATATTCGCCGACAAACTAAGGTTGAAAATCAAGAGAAATAGTGCACAAATCTTCATAACTAAAATAATTTTACTTCGCGGACGTGCGTGACTTCGCGGTTTATACCAAAAATTTTTCATAGATTTGTTGTTAATTAATTATTAGTACTGGAATGAGTAAGGCTGGAACCTTGCTTGTTTATTGGTCTTGGGACGGGTGATGCTGTAACATCTCCGTCCTTTTTATTTGTTTCTTTTCGTTTCTTGCTGTTGTATGGTCTTTTTAGTTAATAATTATGGTTTTTTCTTTGATCCGGAAACTGGCACTGACGGTTGTTTCAATGGCGTTCAGGATGATGTTTATGTCGTCATACCGTTTTAAATAGCCCGTGAACCGGATATCTTTTGCGGCATCGTTTTGGTAAAACACGTTGACATCATACCATAGGGCGAGTTTGTCCATGATGCTTTCCAGGCGTTCGTCGTCAAACTGGAATACGCCGTTTTTCCACGCGATATAGGATGATGCGTCTACCTCCCTGATCGAGATGGTTTTCGTGGTGTTGTCGATCTCGGCTTGTTGTGAGGGTTTCAACATATGTTCTTGTTTGTCGCCTTGCACGAATATCCCGACAGAGCCTTGAATCAAGGTCGTTTGCGTTTGGTGGTTCAGTAACGTGTTCACGTTGAATGCTGTCCCGTGTACTTTGATTTTCGCGATGTCGGTTATCACGTAGAACGGGCGGGCGTTGTCTTTTGCCACTTCGAAATAGGCTTCCCCGGAGAGGAAGATTTCTCTTTTCGAGGTATCGAAGCGTGTCGGGAATTTTAGTTTTGTCCCGGCATTGAGATGGACGAAGGTGCCGTCCGGCAGGGTGATTTTGTATTCACCGCCACGGGGTGTTGCCAGTTCGTGGTATTGTATGTCTTGTTTTGGGGAATCTGAAGGGTTGTAAATCAGTTCGTTTTCCTGTCCTTTGAGGTGAAGACCGGAGGGTAAGCTTGCGGGAGACCGGTCTGCGGATAATTCTATTGTTTCTCCTTGGGCGAGAGTCAGTATAGCTTTTGTTTTTCCGGGAGTGATGGGAGTTTCCGTGGAAGCGGAGCGTGAAGTTCCTTCGTGTTGCCGGATGAGTATAAAAATACTTAGCAGGACGGGCAATATGAGGATTGCCGCGTAAATGGATATTTTGCGGATATATCTGATTCGGGCTGGACGGATGTTTGACGAGAATTGCCGGAACGCTTTCTCGCTGTTGATATGTTCTTTTATCAAGAATTTCTCTTTGGCTTTCTCCCGGGAAGTGACTTGATGGAAGAAATCCCTGTTCCGGGGATTGGCATTCAGCCATCGGTCGAGTTCTTTTTGTTGTGTTTCCGAGAGATCGCCTTGCATATGCAGGACGATGAGCTTGATTATTTCTTGCATTTTGACTTCCATGGGTTGTTGTTTTGTTATAAAACAACATGGGGTGTAAAAAGTACGATGCCAAAAAACAAAAAAATGATGTTATATGAAAAAAATGATGGACAGGAGTTCGCCCAGTTCATCTTTTAAGCGGTGGAAGGCTTTCTGTTTCTGGCTTTTCACGGTAGAGATGGAGATTTGTAACAAAGAGGCGATTTCTTCTTCTTTTTTTCCTTCCAAGTGCAATTTGAAGATTTCCTGACAACGTTGGGGGAGATTGTCGACCACGTGGAAGAATATGCGGTAGATTTCTTCTTCCATGATGCCGTATAGTTCTTGTTCTTCGGCGGAGCCCTGGTGTAGGGCGTGGCTGATATAGTTGGACTCAGCTTTTTTGTGTTTTAAATAGTTGATGGAGCGATTTTTGATTGCCGTGTATAAGAATGTTCGGAAGCTGCCTATTGATGAGAATTGGATGTTTTTCTCCCAGATGGATACGATAAGATCTTGCACGATGTCTTTGGCTTCCTCTTGTCCGACATAGTGCATGGCATACATGACAAGCGATACATAATAATCCTTGAACAGGGTGTGATAGGCACTAACGTTTTTGTTGTTCAAGGCTTCTATGAATTGTTCGTCGTTTTGCATTTGATAATAGGATACGTGGATTAGTTTGCGGTTAAAGATAATGAAAATTTAAAAGGAACTCCAACTATTTTGAATTCGATCAAGATAGCTGGAGTTATGTAATTCAAATTAATGTATCTGTTTCTATTCTTCGTCGTCTTTCTCCTCCTGGTAAGCTTTCAGTAGTTCCTCCTGTACTTCTGTGGGTACTTTTTCATAACCGGAGAAGCTCATGTTGAAGGAGGCGCGCCCGCCCGTGATGGAACTCAATGCTGTGGAGTAACGTTGCATTTCTTTTAACGGTACTTTCGCCATTAGTTTCTGGAATCCGGCGTCGGCTTCCATGCCCATGATGATGGCTCTACGGGTTTGGAGGTCACCCATCACGTCGCCCATGTATTCATCGGGTACGAGGACTTCCACGTCGTAGATCGGTTCAAGGATTTTTGGGGCAGCCTGTTTGAACGCGGCACTGAAGGCGTTACGTCCGGCGAGTTTGAACGAGATTTCGTTTGAATCCACCGGGTGCATCTTGCCGTCGTACACGCTGACACGGATGTCGCGGGCGTATGACCCGGTAAGCGGACCTTCTTCCATTTTTTCCATGATACCTTTCAGGATGGCTGGCATGAAGCGGGCGTCAATTACGCCACCCACGATACAATTGTAGAACACCAGTTTTCCACCCCATGGCAATTCAACCACTTCTGTGTCTTTCACGGAGATTTTGCTGTCGACACCGTTGATTTTGTACATGGTCGGGGCGGGCATTCCTTCGGTATAGGGTTCGATCACGAGATGTACTTCACCGAATTGCCCAGCACCACCCGATTGTTTCTTGTGGCGATAGTCCGCATAGGAGTATTTCGTGATGGTTTCACGATACGGTATTCTTGGCGGGTAGAATTCGATTTCCAGTTTATCGTTGTGTTCGATACGCCATTTCATCGTGTTCAGATGGAATTCTCCCTGACCGGATATAATCATTTGTTTCAGTTCCTTGGAATATTCCACGAGGAATGTCGGGTCTTCCTGGTGGATGCGTTGCAGCACTTCTGCCAGTTTTTCTTCATCACTCGTGTTAGCGGCTCTCACGGCTGTCCTGAAGCGAGGGTTCGGGTATTGAATCTGACCGAATTTGTAATGTACGTCTTTCTCGTTCAGCGTGTCGCCGTTATTCGTGTTTTTCAGTTTCACGGTGGCACCGATGTCCCCTGCCATCATTTCCGTTACTTTGGTACGGTTTTTACCTGCCACGGCGTATAGCGTGGAGATACGTTCTTTACTGTCGTTGGTGGCGTTATATAGGTCGTCGCCTTCATGTATAGTGCCGGAAGCTACTTTGAAGTAAATTACTTCTCCCAAGTGGGGTTCCACGGTCGTGTTGAACATATACAGGGAGGTTGCGCCTTTTTCGTCGTAAGGAACTTCTTGTCCGTCTTCCGTGATGGAAGGAGGCATACTGCCTGCACTCGGAGCCACGTTGATGACAAATTCCATGAAACGGCGTACGCACATATCTTTTTCTGCCGATACGCAGAACACGGGGAACATATCCCGTGCGATGAGCCCTTTGCGGATGCCGGCACGCATTTCGTCTTCGGAAAGACTGCCCTTCTCGAAGAATAATTCCATGAGTTGCTCGTCGTTCTCGGCGGCAGCCTCGATCAGGGCGTTATGTAGTTCGTGTGCTTTTTCTTCTTCTTCTTTCGGGATGGGGAGTACGTCCGGTTTTCCGCCTTCGGGCTTCCATTGGTACATTTCCATCTTCAATACGTCAATTACCCGGTTGAATCCGGTGCCCGGGTTCACGGGATATTGTACTTGTACGACTTTTGAACCGAACGCTGCTTTGGCTTGTTCCAGCGTGTGATCGAAATTCGCTTTCTCGTGATCTACCTGGTTGATAACGAAAATCAACGGTTTGTTGAGTCGTTTCGCGTGGCGTGCGATGATCTCGGTTCCTACCTCGACACCTCTAACGGCATTGAGTACCATTATACCCGTGTCGACCACGTTCAGCGCAGAGATAACTCCTCCGACAAAATCGTCTGCACCCGGGGTGTCTATGAAGTTGAGCTTGTGCTCTTTCCACTCCGTGTATAGTACAGCCGGGAATACTGATGATCCGTATTCCTGTTCTACCGGTCGGTAGTCGGATGAAGTGTTTTTTGCACTAATGCTACCTCTGCGCGGGATGACCCCGCCCTCGTACATCATAGATTCCGCCAACGTGGTTTTGCCAGACCCGGCACTACCCACTAGCGCGATGTTTTTAATTTCGTTAGGTTTATAGGTCTTCATTATAATACAGTTTAGTTAATAACGTATATAACTGTTCAAATAATTCGAGGGTTACAAATTAGTGAAGATTTTATTAAAAAGCAATAGTAAATGTCATTCTTGCTAAAAATAATTGCCAGCGATGGGAATGGTCTGCTTTTTGTATATATTTGAACTGAATTTTAATTTGAATGATTTATGACAGGAAACGCTTTAATTTGGATTATATTTATTGGGTTTGCAATCTTGAGTTGGTTAATAAGCCGCCAGTTGCAAGTCCGTTTCAAGAGATATTCGCAAATACCCACGGCTAACGGGATGACCGGGAGGGACGTGGTGGAGAAAATGTTGAGGGATAATGGTGTGCAGGGAGTGAAGATTGGTAGCGTGGAAGGACAACTGACAGACCATTACAACCCGACGGATAAGACGATTAATTTGAGTCATGAGGTATATTATGGTGCCAATGTGGCAGCTGCCGCCGTGGCAGCGCACGAGTGCGGTCATGCTTTGCAGCACGCACAGGCTTATAGTATGTTAAAATTACGTTCGTCTTTG
Organism: Butyricimonas synergistica DSM 23225; assembly: GCF_000379665.1. Taxonomy (GTDB): domain Bacteria; phylum Bacteroidota; class Bacteroidia; order Bacteroidales; family Marinifilaceae; genus Butyricimonas; species Butyricimonas synergistica. Next base: position 135,240 of record NZ_KB903373.1, read on the forward strand.
GTGCCGGTGGTGAGTTTTGCTTCCCGGTGGGTGCAATGGATTTTGTTAGGAGGTATTTTATTGGTAAATACGTTCCCTCAATTGCTGTTGGCGGGGATATGTTTGTTTGCCATGACGACTTTGTTTAGCTTTATCACATTGCCCGTGGAAATCGACGCCAGCCACAGGGCGTTGGCTTGGTTGCGGAACTCCGGAATCACGACGTACGAGTCACAAGAGAAAGCCCAAGATGCTCTGAAATGGGCGGCATATACTTACGTGATAGCGGCTCTTGGTTCTTTGGCAACCTTATTATATTATATCATGATTTATATGGGGAGAAGAGATTAAAATTTTATTTAATCAGATATAAAAATGGAGGGGAGCAAAATGCTTCCCTCCATTTTTTATATTTGGTATCGTTACTTGAACGTTTCTTTGATTTTGTCGACGTAATCGAGTTTTTCCCACGTGAATAGTTCAACTTCTATTTCCTTGGTTGGCCAGTAGTTTGAAGTAAATACTTTCTTCACGGTTTTTGGGGTACGTCCCATGTGCCCGTAGCTTGCCGTTTCTTGGTAGATTGGGTGGCGGAGTTTCAGGCGTTCCTCGATGGCTTTCGGGCGAAGGTCGAAGATTTGGGAGATTTTTTCGGCAATGGCGGAATCACTCAAGTTTACTTTCGCTGTGCCGTAGGTGTTCACGAATATTCCCACGGGACGGGCGATGCCGATAGCGTAGGATACTTGTATCAATATTTCGTCGGCTATTCCTGCCGCAACCATGTTTTTGGCTATGTGGCGGGCTGCGTAAGCGGCAGAACGGTCTACTTTCGAGGGATCTTTGCCGGAGAATGCTCCACCCCCGTGTGCGCCTTTGCCCCCGTAGGTATCAACGATGATTTTTCTTCCGGTAAGTCCGGTATCCCCGTGAGGACCGCCGATCACGAATTTGCCCGTGGGGTTCACGTGCAGGATGAGGTCTTCGTCGAATAGGGCTTGCACGCGTTCGGGAAGCAGGCGTTTCACTCGCGGCAGCAAAATATTGATGATGTCCCAGCGGATTTGATCCACCATTTGGGCATCCGCCTCGAATTGTGCTTCCGGTGAGGCTTCTTTGGCACGTACGAATTCGTCGTGTTGCGTGGAGATCACTATCGTGTGGATACGGGCGGGTTTGTTGTCGTCGCCATATTCGATGGTTACCTGTGATTTCGAGTCCGGGCGCAAATAGGTCATTTCCTGTCCCTCTTTACGGATTTGCGCAAGCTCGAACAATAGCAAGTGTGATAATTCGAGGGCTAACGGCATATAGTTGTCCGTTTCGTTGCAAGCGTAACCGAACATCATGCCTTGATCTCCGGCTCCCTGTTCCATGGGGTCTTCACGAACCACGCCCCGGTTGATGTCGGGGGATTGTTCATGGATGGCGCTAAACACGCCGCAACTGTTACCGTCGAACATATATTCGCTCTTGGTGTAACCGATGCGGTTGATGACGTCACGGGCGATTTGTTGCACGTCGACGTAGGTTTTTGTCTTGATTTCTCCCGCGATGACGGTTTGCCCGGTGGTTACCAGCGTTTCGCAGGCAACTTTGGCGTCCGGGTCGAACGCGATGATTTTGTCTAGTACGGCATCCGAAATTTGGTCTGCCACTTTGTCCGGATGTCCTTCCGATACGGATTCAGATGTAAATAAGTATCCCATAAATTAATTGAAAATTGAAAATTGAAAATTGAAAATGTAATTGAACAAATTCAATAGTCAATGATTAATTAATATTACAGGAAAGTACATGGATGGTTGAATTCAGAATTATACTGCGGTTTAGCACTTTTTTTCCGTGGTTGCAATCAGCCAAATCTTTCCACTTTTGTCGGGTGCAAAGGTAATTATTTTCTCTATGAAATGAAACATTCAAAGAGGAAATGAGTATTTTTACTGAAAATGAACAGTTATGAAACACGAACATTCACACGAAGGACATTCACATTCAGGTCATAATCACTCCCACGGGGAAAGTACGACGAATTTAGGGATTGCTTTTTTCTTGAATCTGGGATTTGCGATTATTGAGATTATAGGTGGGTTGTGGACAAATTCGGTGGCAATTATATCGGATGCCGTGCATGATTTCGGCGATGCATTTTCTATCGGGGTGTCTTTTTTTCTGGAACGCTTTTCGGAGAAGAAGAGAACCCGGACGTTTACTTACGGGTACAAGCGATTTTCGACTTTGGGAGCGTTGATTAATTCGATCGTGTTGTTGGTGGGGTCTATTTTTGTTTTCATGGAAACGATACCCCGGTTGTTTCATCCCGCCGAGGTGAATTATTCGGGTATGATGTGGCTGGCTATTGCCGGGTTGGCGGTGAATGGTTTCGCGGCGTTGCGGCTGATGAAAGGGAATTCTATTAGCCAGCGTGCCGTGATGTTGCATTTGCTGGAAGATGTGCTGGGGTGGTTGGCGGTGCTGATCGGTAGCATGATTATTCGTTACACGGGATGGTATTTTATCGATCCGCTGCTATCCGTGTGTATCGGTATTTTTATCTTGACGAACGTGTGTCGCAACCTGTACGCTATTTTCCGAATTCTTTTGCAGGCAGCGCCGGAACATATGCCGGAAGATAAAGTGAAAATAGTATTGCAAGAAGTGCCGGGAGTGAAAGAAGTACATGATTTGCACGTGTGGACGCTGGATGGGGAGAAGAATATCGCGTCGGCTCACCTGATCGTGGCGGATGATATTTCACGGGACGGGATGATTCGGGTAAAACATGATGCGGTGGATCGATTGAAAGATATTGGAATTGACCATTTGACCGTGGAAATCGAGTATGAATCCGAAGGATGTTACAGTTGTCCCGTGGAATGACAGACCGGGACATACAAATGAAAGTTTTTGTGATAGAGTGATTAATATGTGTATGGGTGTGTAAGAAAAATATTTTTCATTTTCTCGCATACTTACGCAAATATTTTAGAAAGTATTTCATATATTTGTGATGTCAATAATGATGATTTCTTTTGATAGATGAAGTTATGAATGACTCGAACATGGTAAATAAAGGTTCATTGCCGGGATTGAAAGAGAAACGGTACTTGCAAAAGAAGGCTATTATAGGCTTTCTTTACAGGATGGGCGAGTTGTCGAAACCGGAAATCTGTCGTTTGACGAACGTGACGACTCCCACGGTGAGCCGGATGATCGAGGAATTGATCGAGGAAGGGTGGGTAATTGACCGGGGATGCGGAAATTCTATCGGGGGAAAGCGTCCTCGTGTTTTTTCGTTGAATCCCGATGCGGCTTATATATTGGGAGTGGATGTCGGGCGTGAATTCTTGCGGATAGCGATATTCAATTTACAGAACGAGCCTATCGAGGGCATCTTGGAGTACCCGTCTATCTTGGAGAAACAAGATGACAATGCTACAATAAAGTACATAAAAGAGAGAATCGATGAGACAATCGAGAGGTTGGGCGTAAACCGTGCGAAAATTAAAATGTGCGGCGTGGCTCTTCCGGGATTGATTGACCGGGAGGGGAATACCTATACTTATTTGACTTATGAACGCCCGGGTGTGAAGGCTATTTTGGAAGAAACGCTGGGAATACCCGTGTTTATCGATAACGACTCGAACGTGATGGCAATGGCTGAACATACTTTCGGGGTGGCTAAAGATATAAACAATGTACTGTGTATTAGCGTAAACGAATGCATCGGTTTGGGAATGATATTGAACTCCAAACTGTATCGCGGGGGAAGCGGAATGGCGGGGGAATTCGGGCATATCCGTATATCCGGGCTGAATGCACCTTGCCATTGCGGGAAGATCGGATGTCTGGAAACGGTGTCTTCCGGTCGGGCGATCGAGAAAGTGGCGGGAAGGTCGTTGGCGTCCGTCATTCAATCTGCCCGGAAAGATGATATTTCCGCTATCGAGTTGTTGCACCAGGCGGGGGAGAAGCTGGGAGAAGGTATCTCCACGATGATCCATTTGTTCAACCCGGATATGGTGGTGATCGGCGGGGAGGTCGTGGAAGCGGGTGACTTGCTGATCGTTCCCGTGCAACAGGCGATTAATAAATACGCTTTAGCCCGAATGAGGAATCATTGCGAACTGGTGATGAGTAACCTAGGAGGTTATTCGGCGATACTGGGAACGTTGATGATTGTTATGGAACATTTGTATGATGATTCAGAAAGTGTTTATTCACTTTATTAACTGGTATATAAAAGGAGAAACAATATGGTGATTACAAAAAACTACATCGCGAAAGGGGAAGGGGCTGACAGGTTCGAGAAGATACCTGTTCAGATCTATGAAACGGCGGACGAGGCGGTGAAAGCCGTCGCCCGGGAAATTGTGGATTTGGTGCAAACCAGAGCTGCCAGCAGTGAGAAGTGTGTACTGGGTTTGGCGACGGGAGTTTCCCCGATCAAGCTATACCAGGAACTCGTGAGGATGCACCGGGAGGAAGGGGTGTCTTTCCGCAACGTGGTGACGTTCAACTTGGACGAGTATCTGCCGATGCCGAAGGAATCGGAGCAGAGTTACCACTATTTTATGCATCACCATTTGTTTGATCATATAGATATAGATCCTAAAAATATTCATATACCCGACGGGACGCTGGAAGGCGATGAGGAGATCGAGAAGTTCTGCGAGGATTACGAGAAGGCGATAGAGGCGGAGGGTGGAATTGATCTTCAAGTGTTGGGAATCGGTCGGACAGGACACATCGGTTTTAACGAACCGGGGTCTTTTATCACATCTGCCACGAGAAAGGTTTATTTGAACGACTTGACGATCAAGGATGCGATTAAGGATTTCGGGAGCCGGAATCTGGTGCCGACAAAAGCGATTACCATGGGAGTGGGGACGATCATGAAGGCAAGGCGGGTGATCCTGTTGGCCTGGGGAGAGAAGAAAGCCTCTATTATCAAAGCTACTGTCGAGGGACGGGCGTCGGACTCTGTGCCGGCAACCTTCTTGCAGATGCACCCGAATGTGCAATTCGTGATTGACGAGAGTGCGGCAACCGAGCTGACAAGAGCGGATTACCCGTGGCTGGTGAGTAAGGTGGATTGGGATAAGAAACTGATACGTAAGGCGGTTTTGCGTTTGTGTCAGAAATTGAATAAACCGATATTGAAAGTCGAGGATAAAGATTACCAGGAGAATGGTTTGAATGATCTGATCGAAATGTTCGGTTCGGCAAATAAGGTGAATATCGAGGTGTTCAACGATATGCAGCACACGATTTCCGGGTGGCCTGGAGGAAAACCGAATGCCGATGACTCTACCCGACCGGAAAGGGCGAATCCTTACCCGAAGCGGGTGTTGATTTTCAGTCCCCATCCGGATGATGACGTGATCTCCATGGGCGGTACGGAAGCCCGTTTGGTGGAACAGGGGCACGAGGTGCACGTGGCTTACCAGACGTCGGGAAGTATTGCCGTGTTTGACGATTATCTTTACCAGATGATAGATGTTGCCGATATGTTTTCTCGTAACTCGGGAGTGGAGAACGCGGGCTTTAAAAGGTTGAAGGAGGAAATCCTCCACCGGAAACCGGAGGAGAACGAGTCGTGGGAGATCTTATCGTACAAGGCGGCGTTGCGTTCGGCAGAAGCCTTGTCTGCTTGTCGGTTTATGGGTATTCCGGAAGAGAGAGTGCATTTCTTGAATATGCCTTTTTACGAAACAGGGTCGGTGAAAAAGAAAACACTGGAAAAGAAAGATATTGATATTATCGTGAAGTTGTTGCGTGAGATAAAACCTCACCAGATATATGCTGCCGGGGACTTGGCAGACCCACACGGGACACATGCCGTTTGCCTGGAGGCGATCATGCAGGCATTTGATGTCGTGTGTAAGGATGATTGGTTCAAGGATTGTTACGTGTGGTTGTACCGCGGGGCATGGCAGGAATGGGAAGTGGAGAAAGTGGATATGGCAGTGCCAGTGAGCCCATCAGAACTGATGATTAAGCGGGAAGCTATTTACAGGCATGGTTCTCAGAATAACGGTCCGGCATACCCGGGTGAAGATGCCCGGGAGTTTTGGCAGCGGGCGGAAGACCGTAATCGTAATACTGCGGATCTGTATAACAAGATCGGAATGGCGGAATACGAGGCGATGGAGGTCTTCGTACGCTACGAGCATGAAAAATAATATGTTGTGTTTTATATTTTTTTGCGGGAACGGGGTCTTACGGGATCCCGTTTCTTTTATCCCTTCCGTTCGATCTCTTTCAGGTTCTCCATTTTCTTTTTCCGGAGGAAACCTTGGATGTCCTCAAGGTGTTCGGTGACTTTTTTGTTGCCAAATTCGTAGACTTTTTCTACTAATCCGGTAAGGAAATCACGGTCGTGCGAAACGACGATGAGGGTTCCGTCGAAATCTTTCAGGGCACTCTTCAAGATGTCTTTCGTGCGTAAATCCAGATGATTGGTCGGCTCGTCAAGGATCAGGAGGTTGACCGGGGAAAGCAATAGTTTAATCATTGCCAGACGGGTACGTTCGCCACCGGAGAGGACTTTTACTTTTTTGTCTATGTCGTCACCGCTGAACATGAAGGCTCCGAGCATATCTTTTATCTTGTGCTTTAATTCCAGCGGGGTAACATCATCGATCGTTTGGAAGACAGTGAGATTTTCGTCCATCAGCGAGGCTTGGTTTTGGGCGAAGTAGCCGATTTTGACGTTGTAGCCCAAAGTTAGTTTTCCGGTATAGGGAATCTCTCCCATGATACATTTCACGAGGGTGGATTTTCCTTCCCCGTTCCGTCCCACGAAAGCAACTTTTTCGCCTTTCTCTATCGTGAAGCTGGCATCCCGGAATACGACGTGCCCGTCGTAATCTTTGGTAAGTTCTTCTGCCGAGACAGGATATTTCCCGGAGTTGGAAGAAGGCGGGAATTTCAATCTCAAAGCGGAAGTATCTTCCTCGTCTACTTCCAGTATTTCGAGTTTCTCCAACATCCTCACCCGGGACTGCACTTGCAGGGTTTTCGAGTAAGTGCCCTTGAATCGCTCGATAAATTCTTTGGTTTCGGCGATCATCTTTTGTTGCTCGTCGTATGCTTTTTGCTGTTGGATACGGCGGTCTTGGCGCAACACGAGGTATTGCGAGTAATTCACCTTGTAATCGTAGATGCGTCCCATGGTGACCTCGATGGTGCGGGTGGTGATGTTATCCACGAAAGCCCGGTCATGGGAGATCACGACAACCGCTTTCCCGTTGTTCACGAGAAAATCTTCCAACCATTGAATAGAATCGATGTCGAGGTGGTTGGTCGGCTCGTCCAGTAGCAACACGTCCGGGTTTTTAAGCAACATTTTTGCCAGCTCGATACGCATACACCAGCCTCCGCTGAAATCGGAAGTCGGACGGTTGAAGTCTTCCCGTTGGAATCCCAAGCCCAGGAGTATTTTCTCGACATCCGCCTCGTAGTGTGTGGAGTCTATGCTGTAAAACTTCTCGCTCAAGGTGGACACGTCCTCGATCAGTTTATAATATTCAGGAGAATCATAATCGGTTCTCTCGGTTAGTTGTTGGTTTAAACGTTCAATTTCTTTTTCCATCTCGAAAAGATGGGCGAATGCCTGTGAGGTTTCATCAAAGACGGTACGCTCGTTTTGCGTCATCAAGTGTTGGGGCAGATAGGCGATCACCGTGTCTTTCGGGCAAGATACATTTCCCCGGTTGGGTTGTCTTTCCCCGGCAAGGACTTTCAGCAGGGTGGATTTCCCCGCCCCGTTTTTACCCATGAGGGCGATACGGTCTTTGTCGTTAATCACGAATGATATATCTTTAAAAAGTGCTCTGTCTCCAAATTCTACTGTTAATCCGTCTACTGAAATCATATTTAATTGAAAATTGAAAGTTGAAAATTGAAAATGGGTTCACCATTTCCAAATGGCGGTGCGAAGATAAAATAAATTGTTTATATTTGCGGTATAAATAAAGTGCCACAAGGCAAATAATAATCATCTAATACATGAACACGATGGCAATTCTGTTATATCAATCGCAAGTGAGAGTATTGAGCTTTGAATCTTTCAAAGGGAATGCTTGCTGTTGTTGTTGCTGTTGTCGATGTAGATAATTCAAACTTATTTATTTAGTGATTTAATGATTTTTGATTCGGTGATTATTTGGAATCACGGAATCATGGAATCGTCAATTACAGAATGGGCTTCTGCTTGTATGGTTGGGAGTCATAAATCGTAAATCAAAAATCATAATCATGGTAAAGAAGAATATTCTTGAAACCATTGGCAATACGCCAATGGTGCGTATAAATAATTTATACGTGAAGCCGGGCGTGAATATTTACGCCAAGTTGGAAGGATTCAATCCGACGGGAAGTATTAAAGACCGGATCGCTTTGCAGATGATGGAGCAGGCAGAACGGGAAGGGCGTTTGACGCCCGGGAAGACGATTATTGAACCGACCTCCGGCAACACGGGGATCGGGTTGGCGATTATCGGTATCGTGAAGGGATATCCCGTGGAGATCGTGATGAGTGAAGCGGTTTCCGTGGAACGGAGGAAGATCATACGGTCGTATGGGGGGAAGGTGATACTGACTCCTGCCGCGGAGGGAACGGATGGAGCTATCCGGATGGCTCACAAGTTGGTCGAGGAAAATCCGAATAAGTATTTTATGCCCGACCAGTTTAGTAATGCCAGTAACTATCAAGCTCATTACGAGAACACGGCGATCGAGATATGGCAGCAGACGGAAGGTGAGATCGATTACCTGGTGTGTGCTCTCGGGACTTCGGGCACGATTATGGGGGTTTCCCGTTTTCTGAAAAGATGCAAGCCGGAGATAAAAGTCGTGTGCGCTCATCCCGTGAAAGGACATTATATACAAGGATTGAAGAATATGGACGAAGCGATTGTCCCGGCAATCTACGATCCTTCACGAATAGATATACAAGTGATGGTCGAGAGCGAGGAAGCGATTGCTATGGCACGGGAGATTATCGCCAAAGAGGGCATATTTGCCGGCATGAGTAGCGGGGCGGCTATGTTAGCGGCATTGAAGACGGCGGAGCGGATCGATGCCGGTAATATTGTGGTGATCTTCCCCGACCGGGCAGAAAAATACTTGAGTACCTCGATGTTCGATCATCTGGCAGATTACTGAATCTGCCGGATGACCTTGCACGGGTTGCCGACGGCAAGGCTGTCGGCGGGAATGGATTTCGTGATGATGCTTCCGGCACCGATCACCGTGTTGTCGCCGATCGTGATCGTGTTGCAATCCAGGAAGGTGCAATTCAGGTTGATCTCGCAGTTGTTGCCGATGTGTATATTTTCCCCGTAATCTACGTGGATGGGGGCTGCTATCCACACGTTTTCTCCCCGGGAGCCTAAAAGTTCGGATAATATTTTGTCGAGGACCTCCGGTTGGTCTGTCGGAGCTTGGTTGTACAGGCGTGTCAATTCCTTCGCCCTGTGCCAGCGAGAGATCAATTCCTTGTCCCCGCAATCGTAGATTTCCCCGGTAAGCATTTTTTCTTTTTCAGATTTTATCATATTTGGCGTTCTTTTTGCTTTCTTGTTTAACAAAGTTAAGAATAAAATAGTGTGAACGTAAACAAAACGATGAGAAACATCGTAAAAGGTAGTTACGAATAAAATTGTAAATTGTTATGCAGGTATCAGATATAGGATTGATAGGTTTGGCGGTGATGGGTGAAAATCTTGCGTTGAACTTGGAGGATAAAGGTTACACGGTTTCGGTTTACAACCGGGTACATCCCAACCGGGAGAGCGTCGTGACCCGTTTCATTGAAGGACGGGGCAAGGGAAAACGTTTTCGTGGCACCTATACAATAGAGGAATTTGTAGAATCGGTGCGTCTGCCCCGGAAGATCATGTTGATGGTCAAGGCAGGCGATCCCGTGGATGAGTTGATCGGACAGCTGGAGCCTTGGCTCTCGCCCGGGGACGTGATTATCGATGGGGGAAACTCCGATTATCACGACACGGAACGCCGGGTGAAGATGTTGGAAGAGAAAGGACTGTACTTCATCGGGGTGGGCATTTCGGGAGGAGAGGAAGGTGCATTGCACGGACCTTCCATCATGCCGGGAGGTTCCGAGATGGCTTGGTCTTTGGTAAAAGATATACTTCAATCGATTGCCGCAAAACTGGACGACGGTTCGCCTTGCTGCGAATGGATCGGACCGGGTGGTGCCGGGCATTACGTGAAGATGGTGCACAACGGCATCGAGTACGGGGATATGCAGTTGATCGCCGAAACGTACTCGATACTGAAGAGAAGAACCGGGTTGGATAATGACGGGTTGGGCGACGTGTTCGAGCAATGGAACCGGGGGGAACTGAATAGTTTCCTGATAGAGATTACTTCCCGCATTCTACACTATAAGGAGGAGAACGGAAATTATCTTCTGGATCATATTCTGGATGTAGCCGGGCAGAAGGGAACGGGTAAATGGAGTGTCATCGCTTCATTGGACGAGGGAGATCCCTTGACGTTGGTATCCGAGGCGGTATTTGCCCGCTTTATGTCGGCTTTAGTGGAGGAACGGGAACGGGCTTCCAAGCAATACCCCTCTGGACGGGTGGGGGATATGAAGACGAATATGCCTTTGAACAACGAGGGCATTGAGGCTGTGCGGGATGCTTTGTATGCGGCGAAGTTGATTTCTTACGCGCAGGGTTTCTCCTTGATGCGCCGGGCTTCCGACCGCAACGGGTGGAATCTGGATCTCGGGACGATAGCCAAGATCTGGAGGAAGGGGTGTATCATTCGTTCCGTGTTTCTGGAACGGATTACCCGGGCGTTCAGTAAGAACAGTTCTTTGGAAAATCTTTTGTTTGACGCCTTTTTCCACGAGAAAATGGAAGATGCGCTTTCCGCCTTGCGGGGCGTCATTGTCGATTGCGTGTTCAACGGGATTGCGGCTCCTTGTTTCTTCGCGGCGTTGAGTTATTTCGACAATATGCGTACGCTGGATTCCCCTGCTAACATGATTCAAGCGCAACGGGATTATTTCGGGGCGCATACTTACGAGCGGACGGACTCGGAGCGGGGCAAGTTCTTCCACACGGATTGGACGGGAGAGGGAGGAAAAACAGTTTCAGGTACTTATAACGTGTAAAAGGATATGAATAGACCGGAGGATCAGGTATTGGTTATTTTCGGGGCATCGGGCGATCTGACAAAACGGATGCTGATGCCCTCGCTATACGAGCTTCACGTGCGACAGATGTTGCCGGAGCATTTTATTATTCTCGGGACATCGCGTACCCCGATGAGCGACGATGAATTTCGCTTGTCTATATGCGTGATGTTGCAAGAATTGAAGGGAGAGGATAATTTGAAGGGGGATGAGGTCGACCGTTTCATGCAGAATGTGTATTACCAGCCCTTCGACCCGGAAAATGGGGCGGACGAGTTGGGCGAACGGGTGATGCTTCTCATGGAAGAGAACGCGATTCCCATGAAGGTGGTCTATTATTTGGCTACTCCGCCGACTTCGCAACAGGCGATTACAAAATACCTGGGGCGGAGTTGCCTGTTTCAGGTAAAGGAGAAAGGGGGCTGGCACCGTATCGTGGTGGAGAAACCTTTCGGGATTAATTTGGCAACGGCTCGGAATTTGAACGAATCTCTGCTGGAAGTATTCTGCGAGAGCGAGATTTACCGGATTGACCATTTTCTGGGAAAAGAAACGGTGCAGAATATCTTGGTATTGCGTTTTGCCAACCAGATATTCGAGTCGCTTTGGAACCGGAATTATATAGATTACGTGGAGATATATGCCCTCGAATCTTTGGGTATCGAGAAGCGCGGGAAATATTACGAAACGGCAGGAGCGCTGCGGGATATGGTGCAAAATCACTTGATGCAGTTGCTGGCATTCGTGGCGATGGAAGCACCCGCGACGATCGAGCCGGAGGTGATACGCGACGAAACGGCAAAAGTGTTGCGTTCCTTACGGCTATGGACGGGTGAAGATATTGCCCGGAATGTCATACGTGCACAATACGAGGGGGGAGAGGTAAAAGGACAGGCAGTTCCCGGATACTTGGAGGAAAAAGATGTCGCCCCGAACTCGGACAGGGAAACTTATGTCGCTCTGAAGGTCTTTATCGATAACTGGCGCTGGAGCAACGTGCCTTTCTATATTTACACGGGAAAACGCTTGAAAGACAAACGGTCGGGAGTCGTAATCCATTTCAAGTCGACCCCGCACAAGTTGTTCGAGGGACAATGCCAGGGAACTTCCTGCAACCAGTTGATTATCCGGATGACACCGGACGAGGGCGTGATGCTGAAATTCGGGTTGAAAATGCCGGGCGGAGGTTTTAAAGTACAGCAGGTGGGGATGGATTTCCTGTACGCTTCGCTGTGTAATAATTATTTGCCGGGGGCTTACGAGCGGTTGTTGCTCGATGCCATGCAAGGGGATTCCATGCTTTATACCCGGAATGATGCGTTGGAGGCAAGTTGGCGTTTTATAGACCCCATCGTGAATTATTGGCGGGAGCATCCGGGCGACCATTTGTTGCGTTATACTGCCGGAAGTGAAGGACCGGATCTGACCGGACGGTGGGATGTCTTGCCGCCCGTGTCGAGTGAAGAGAAAAATGTTTGTTGGTTATGATGATAGATGAATGTACGGGATTGGTGTTGGAAGGCGGTGGTATGAGAGGTGTCTTTACTGCCGGAGTTTTGGATTGGCTGATGGATAACGGGATGTATTTCCCTTACTCGATAGGTGTTTCCGCCGGGGCGTGTAACGGGCTTTCGTATGTTTCCCGGCAACGGGGAAGGGCGAAAACCTGCAATATAGATTTGCTGGACAAGTACCATTATATCGGGGTAAAGTATTTTTTCACGAAACGGAGTATCATGGATTTCGATCTGATATTTGATGAATTCCCGACTCGTATTATCCCTTATGATTACAAGACTTATTTTACCTCGCCGGCACGTTTTGTTATGGTCACGAGCAATTGCCGGACGGGTGAGGCGAATTATTTCGAGGAGAAGAAAGACCCTGTACGTTTGTTGAACATTTGCCGGGCGTCGTGCAGCCTGCCTTTCGTGTGTCCGATTACTCACGTGGACGGGGAACCGATGCTCGACGGGGGGATTTGTGACGCAATACCTATTCGTAAGGCTATCGCAGATGGTTTTTCCCGCAACGTGGTGGTTCTGACCCGTAATAAAGGATACCGGAAGGATGAGTCGAAAAAGTCCATCCCCTGGTTCATGTACCGCCGCTATCCGGCTATGCGGAAAAGTTTGAAAACGAAAAATAAACATTATAACGAGACACTTGATTACGTGGAACGTTTGGAGGAAGAAGGAAAAGTGATCGTCATCCGACCGGAGAAAGTGCTCGAGGTCGACCGCATTGAACGGGACGTGGAGAAACTGACCGATTTGTATAATCAAGGATACGAGTGTGCTAAACGAGCATTAAGCAGTTATTTATGATATTATGGAAGAATTGACGTTGACAACCCCTTCGATATTATTTTCGGCTATTTCGTTGATTATGCTGGCGTACACGAATCGTTTTCTGGCTTATGCCCAAGTGATTCGTAATCTGAAAGGAGAGCACGAGAGCCGCCCGAATGCCATGACAAAATTGCAGATCGATAATTTGCGGAAAAGGCTTTACATGGCACGGTCGATGCAGATATACGGGGTAATGAGCCTGTTGCTTTGCGTGGTATGCACTCTTTTTATTTATATCGGGTTACAAACCGTGGCGGTTTATACTTTCGGGTTGGCATTGTTGCTTTTGGTGATTTCCCTGGGTATCTCTGTGAAAGAAATCTTGATTTCCGTCAAGGCTTTGGAGTACAGGTTGGACAACGTGTTGCCGGAAGAGGGGAAGAAAGGTCATTAATTTTAGGAAACGACACCTTGAACACGGTGGAACTTCACGTTGATTCGGGTATTACTGCGTATGACTGTCTTTTTTTGACCCAGATCAATCATTCCTGTCATGTAATTCTGTATTTTTACGACGAAATTGGAGAATATGATAAAAGCAGTTTTTTTTGATATTGACGGGACTTTGGTGAGTTTTGATACTCATCGGATTCCAGAGTCCGCGGAGAAAGCAATTGTTGCCTTGAGGGCGAAAGGTATTAAGGTTTTTATCGCGAGCGGAAGACATTTGTTGTCAATTAATAATTTAGGAGATTTGCAATTTGACGGCTATATTACCTTGAACGGGGGCTATTGTATAGCCGGCAAAGATCAAGTGATTTATAAAAATAGTATGTCCGCTGAAGATATTGCTTCTCTCGTGCAGTATATGGAAAAACAAGAGAGTTTCCCTTGTATTTTCGTGCATGAGCACGAGTTGTATTTGAATTTTCATAACGAACAATCCCGAGAAGTATTCCGGATGCTGAATTTCCCGGAACCTCCGGTAGCGTCTTTGCGAAAAGCGAGCGAGGGGGAAACTTTTCAGCTAGTAGCCTTTTTCACGAAGGAACAGGAGAAAGCGATAATGTCGGCAATGCCCCATAGTGAAGCGACTCGGTGGAATCCCCTTTTTACTGATGTTATCCCGCAAGGTAGTAGCAAGCGGGTTGGGATAGATAAGATGTTGGAGTATTTCGGGATTGCCCTGGACGAGAGTATGGCGTTCGGTGACGGGGGGAACGATATTACGATGTTGCAACACGTGGGGATAGGTGTCGCTATGGGAAATGCCGAAGATGAGGTGAAGCGAGTTGCCGATCACGTGACTTCGTCTGTTGACGATGACGGCGTGATGAACGCTTTGCGTCATTTCGGGGTGTTGTAATCCTTCCTTCGCGATTAATTGTGAACGTGATGGATCCGGATGCCGATTTGGTAGTCCGGATAATAATTCTTATTTTTGTTCCCAGAAACTAAAAAATTACACCAATGAAGATGTCTAAATAATTAAGTCGGTTGTAAAAACCGATATAAAGTCTCCGAACGGAGTGTCGGGTTTTATTAATTGTTTCATGTGCCAGCACGATCGCAAAGAGGTCGTCGAGAGCCGACTTTTAATTTAGAGATCATGTCCCTTTCCTTATAAAGTTTGTAGAGCCACAAGGTCTGTAATGTCAATAGACCCGGGAATGTTTTGCCCGTGGTTGATTCCTGTTTTTCGAGAGCACCATGTCGCTTTATGAACTTTACAAGCGTGAGGAACTTTGTCAGACTCGCTTGCCCGATAGATTGTTTTTCAAGTATTTAATTTCTTAACATTACATTTTATGAGTGATATAGTCGTAAAACAAATAACTTATATTCACCCGAACAGGGAGTTTTTGTTTCAAAATATCAATTTCACGCTTGGGGCTGGAGAGAAAGTATCGTTGGTCGGGAATAACGGTTCCGGGAAATCTACGCTTTTGAAAATCATGGCGGGACAGCTGGAACCTTCCGGCGGAGAGGTGATTTGTGATGCTATCCCCTATTATATCCCGCAACATTTGGGACAGTACAATCATTTAACGGTGGCTGGGGCTTTGCGGGTGGAAGAAAAAATAGATGCATTGCATGCGATATTGAGAGGTGAAGTGGATGAATCCTATTTCACCACGCTTGGTGATGACTGGCAAGTAGAGGAAAGGTGTCGGGCGGCATTGGATAGCTGGGAATTGAAGCACGTGGAATTGACTTCAAGCATGGAATTATTGAGTGGCGGGGAGAAAACACGGATTTTTCTTGCCGGGCTCGATATTCATACGCCTTCCGTGGTGTTGTTGGATGAACCGACCAATCATTTGGATCGTTGGAGTCGGGAGAAATTGTATGACCTGATTTGTAGGGGAAGTGCCACGGTTTTGGTGGTGAGTCATGATCGGACATTATTGAATTTATTGTCCCAGACGATGGAACTGAGTAGAATGGGAATAACTGTTTATGGCGGTAATTACGATTTTTGCAAGGAACAGAAAGAAGTTCGGGTTCAAGCATTACAAGAACGGATCGAGGATAAGCAAAAAGAATTACGGTTGGCGAAGAAGGTTGCCCGGGAAGCGGCTGAACGCCAACAAAAAAGAGAAGTGCGGGGAGAGAAACAGAGTTTACGCAAAGGGATTCCCCGTATTATGATGAACACTCTGAAGAACAGAGCGGAGAGCTGTTCCTCGAAATTGAAAGATGTACATGCGGAAAAGATCGGATCTATTGCGACTAGTCTTTCCGAAAATCGTGCGGCATTACCTGATCTGGGGCAGATGAAAGTGAATTTTAATCCGTCTGTGTTGCACGAGGGAAAGGTACTGGTTACGGCTCGTGACGTGAACTTCGGGTACACGGAGGGAATGCTGTGGGAACGACCTCTCGATTTCCAGATTAAAAGCGGTGAGCGGATAGCTTTGCGCGGGCGAAACGGTTCGGGGAAGACTACCTTGTTGCGTCTTTTATTAGGAAAATTGGAACCGACGAAAGGCGTGTTGACCCGGACGGACTTTAAGTACGTTTACCTTGACCAGGAATATTCCATGCTCCGGGCTGATCTTACCGTTTACGCACAAGCGGAGCGCTACAACGTGAATAACCTGCCGGAACATGAATTGAAGATGAGGCTCAATCGCTTCCTGTTTTCTGCTTTGGCATGGGATAAACCGTGTGAACAGTTGAGTGGTGGTGAGCGGATGAGATTGATATTTTGTTGCCTGATGATAAGTAATAATACTCCCGACGTGTTCGTGCTGGATGAACCCACGAATAATCTGGATATTCAAAATATTGAAATCATGACCTCTACTATTCGGGATTACCGGGGTACCGTGATCGTTGTTTCCCACGACCAGCGATTTATGGAGGAGATAGGGGTAGAACGTTGTATTGATTTATCATCGAGTAGTTTTTTTTGAAATCTTAGAATAGCATGTAATTTCCCGAGGAGGGAAGAGAAGCTTCTCGTGAAGAAGTACGTGTGTGGCTGATTTTGTTGGGAATGATAATTGAGGTAAAGTGGCACGTACTTTTCGGGATGCTTGTATGTTGTAACCGGATAGGGAGAATACCCGAGGAGGTAATACCTTAATCCGTATTTACTAGCGTATTACTTCCGGTGGAATAGTGTATAAAAAGTTTTAGGTAAGTTTTTAATTTCCTATAAGAACGCTATTTATATATAGGGTTCATATAGCGTTACTATAGGGTTCCTATAGCGTTCATGACGGAAATGATACGGAAGTGATACGAGATTAATATAGATTTAATATTTGATTAGGGTGTGAATTTAAAGGAATTATCACGAGCGTTGCTGATAGCAATATCCTTGTTCTCTTTTATATTCTATTTCATTATTGAATCCAGTTTATCAGCCAATTTAATAATATCATCTTTCTTTGCTAATACCTCCAACCATTCAGAGGGAATAGTAGCATAACCGTATATAATTCCTGCTAATCCTCCTGTAATCGCACCCACAGTATTTGCATCATCTCCTAAATTCACTGCTTTTAAAACAGCATTTTTATAACTAGTAGTATTGAAGATACACCACAAGCTGGCTTCCAATGTATCTATAACATATTCTGTAGAATGAATATCCTTCAATTCAATAGTTTTAAATTCTTCATAAGATAAGCCTGCTAACCTTTCAAAAGGAATGCCTTCTTCAATAAACATATCTCTTTTCAAGAGTTGTAATATTGTTTGCTGCATAGTTTGGTAGGCTTCCTCTACTGATTGGAGGTTGATATACTGTATGGCAAATTCACATAAGGCGATACAGGCTAAAATACTTCTTGGGTGCCTGTAGGTTAACGAGGAAATTTCTTTTATTATCCTAAATTTCTTTTCTTCCTCCATGTTAAGGATATAAGGTACTAGTGGAAGAATCCTCATGAGTGATCCGTCACTGTTACCTCGTTTATTATTTATCCCTGCTATATGTGGAGATCCGTTATTCCTTAAATTTACAATGGTAAAATAATTTATATAGTTTATATCAAATGTTTCGTTAGCTGGTGTCCAATAGTCTTCATACATCCATTTCGTGAACTTGTTGATAATATCATTTAGGTCATAACCATTACAGAGGGATTCTGCCAGACAAAAGGATAAAGAAGTATTGTCAGACCATGTACCTGCTGGTACATTAAACTGATCGAGTCCTTCCATTGTCGTGATTGGATTTTTTGCTACAACTTCTCTAGCTAAAAATTGAATTGGCAATCCCAAAGCATCACCTATGGCAGTTCCTAATAATATATCTT
>NZ_KB903374.1 GCF_000379665.1 Butyricimonas synergistica DSM 23225
AACGAGGAAATTTCTTTTATTATCCTAAATTTCTTTTCTTCCTCCATGTTAAGGATATAAGGTACTAGTGGAAGAATCCTCATGAGTGATCCGTCACTGTTACCTCGTTTATTATTTATCCCTGCTATATGTGGAGATCCGTTATTCCTTAAATTTACAATGGTAAAATAATTTATATAGTTTATATCAAATGTTTCGTTAGCTGGTGTCCAATAGTCTTCATACATCCATTTCGTGAACTTGTTGATAATATCATTTAGGTCATAACCATTACAGAGGGATTCTGCCAGACAAAAGGATAAAGAAGTATTGTCAGACCATGTACCTGCTGGTACATTAAACTGATCGAGTCCTTCCATTGTCGTGATTGGATTTTTTGCTACAACTTCTCTAGCTAAAAATTGAATTGGCAATCCCAAAGCATCACCTATGGCAGTTCCTAATAATATATCTTTGTTTAAGTTATTCATGTTCTATATGTTTATGAAGTCTGTTTGATGATATAAATATATATAAATCCCCTTATTTGTGATAGTTTTTTTAAGCAATATGTTTTTCTGAATCTTGAAATCTAAACATGGTGACTTTTCTTCTGAGTTGGCATATAATACCTAATCTTCCAAGTTGTCAACATGACAATGAATCAATACATTATTACATATATAAATATTTGATATTCTGATATATTTACTTTGTACTATCCTGTTCAACAAGAACCTTTGTACGTGTAAATGATTGCTCTGGTGTTCTTTCCTGAACTAGATATTCTTTTGTTTGTTAGAAAAATTTATTCTTATGAATTTACGTGAGAAAGGAAAAACCACCGATTCAGAATGGTTTGGTGTGGAACATTACCGTGTTTTTCATGAATGGATTTATTCAGGTATGTAAACATAGAGAGGTTAAAAATGTTATATCCTGATATTTTGGGAAGTCCCAAACCGAAGCTTGTCAAGAAAAGACAGCACAAATAAGCCAGTACCTCACAAGTGCTGGCTTTTTTATTTATACATAAAAAGGGATGACAAACCGAAGTCTATCATCCCCTCGCACCCAAGTTGACATACGCACGATGAATCAACGTAAAATCATATTAATAAAACATGATCATGAACAGACATTTTAAAATAATAATCAACCCTTTTGCATTACAATTTAATATAAGTATCTGTTGCCACGGTTGCAGAAATAGATGTTCCAGCGGGAATTACTGCCTGTTTGCCTTTTAATAATAAAAATAGAGGACAAACAAATACGGCAAGTACAATTGAAAGGACTAGGTTGTTTTCACCTTCTTCAGACATATTGCCACCCGTTAACATAACATCCGTTCCATCCTTGGCTGTTACACTTTTAAGTTGGATTTGTATGGAAGCGCCTTTACCTACGCCTTTACGTTTCTCGAATCTTGAAACCTGCCCTTTAGCGATGGCGCCAAAAGGAATAACAACATTTTTATCAACACAGATCTCTTTTGTTACTTTGAAATCTATGATTTGTCCTGTCGTGATATTTTTTGTGTTAATTTCACTTAGAACTTCTAAAGGGATCAATGTCCCTGCTTTCAAGATAACTTCGTTATCCGCGAGGGTAAAAGAAAGATTTGTGAAAGCCAATATCATGATTGCGATAATTGGCTTGACAACGAATGATTTACTCAATAATGTTCTCATGGTTCAAAAATTTAGTTGATGGATTTATTATTCTGATACAGGGTTGATTGTATTTTTTGTAGTTTATGTTGATTGTAGCTTGAGGCACTTCTGCCGGAGCCAAATATATTACCGATATAGAAACTTAGGTTGAAAACACCCAGTAAAGTTGCTGTTCCATAATTTTTTTGTTTGATACTTGTAAACACGGCATATCCAAGTAATGAATTCATAACGAAAGAGGTTAGTGCACTTTTGGGGCGTTGGGTGTAAATATATCCAAGACCAGGAATTAATGATAATGACGAAGCGACCCAAGGCTTTTTCTTTTTTAAAGTAGCCGCTTCTTGAATAAGTTGAAAATTCTCTTTATCTCTCTTGAGTTTTGTATCAGAACTAGCCAATAAATTGAAATATTTATTCGCTTCATCCCAATTTTCTTGATATGCACTAAAAATTCCTTGCCAAGCATATTTTTGGGATATTATCGGATGAATATTGTTATCAGAGATTTCAGAAAGAAGTTTGTGTGCCATATCGTAATTCTCTACCGTCAAGAGAATATCTAACATTTCAAATTTTATTCTTGGAGAGTTTTTTATGGATTCGGGGAAATGGACCTCGTAATCGAATATGGCATTTTCTATTTGCCCCAAACCTTTATAGCAAATTAATTTGTTTGTGAATAATTGTGTCGTTAATAATCGCTTTTGAAATTGTGTTTTTTCGATTTCAATTAAAGCTTCTCGGTACATTTGTTTATTTATCAGATGATTAATGAATAATAATGTGCTATCAGGTTTCGCATCCCAGTCTGTATAAGAGTAATATTGTTTGTTATTGTGAATGTAAGTTCTAGGAATTTCTGCATACGGGGGAAAATCAAGTAGAAGTAATTGTCCTTTATTTAAAGTCAAATCATAACAATTGAAATCATGCCCACATCTAATGAGGCGATCTGCCATATACATCATCGCTTTGGGAAAATAACAATCTTCAAAAACAATTAATCCATATTGGGAACAAGAAGGGTACATAACACAAGTACCGCTCCCTTCATCCCTATGTAGATACTTCTTGTAAATATTCACGTAATCAGATAGAGCTGACATTTCTGTTTGCGCGTGAAGAAATTGTGAATTTGTAACACAAACAATAATGATTAAAACATTCTTCAACAAGTGCATAATATTGCAATCTAATGTGACCTTGAAGATTCCCAGAAAGGTTGATTTTATAAGTATAAAAAAGCGTGGGATCTAAATTGTTTATCACGTAAGAGGTATCGCCAAACACCCAACAGAAAATAAACAATCAGCCCACGCTTAACCATGTATATTGTAGTATATATATGGTCAGCATGAAGTTTGTACTTGTTTATCCTTTCTGTTAAAAAATTGGCGATTTTCTTACGCAGGATGAAACAAAAACGCTTCCATTAATTCAATATGTCTGCCATGAGAAAATGATTTTTCACATGACGCTACAAATGTAAATAAATTTCAGCATCCAACAAACGTTAGGACTGATTGTAATGGCAAAATTAGGTTAATCAATGGAATAAAAAGAATTTATTTCCAACGGTTTTCATTTATAAACCATTTATAGGTGTTATCACCATGTAACGCCTTATCTATCCCTTCCGTTAATTGCGTGGCGGTTAATGATCTATCAAGGAAATTATCAATGTAACTACTTTTATTGGCTCCTGTAAGCATATTATAGAATTTTCATAGATTAATTCCATTCTCTTCATGCTCCCTCTTGAAATTGTCATCGTTGTCATAAGCTTTTGCCACCATGTTAATCTGGTTATCCGTCAACTCCATGTAAGGAAAATGCTTCTTATCTCTTGCTGGTAAACATTGATACGACCTACTTTTACCCAAGAATTGTGTGAATTGATGTTCCGTGAGGTAAGAACCTGTAAAACTCTTCATCAACCTTAAATGCTTGTCTGCATCATACTGGTTAAATAACTTCATCACACCTCTAAATAGATCATGGTAACTCATCGCTCTTAAATCAGTCTGGAAACTATCCGTGAAAGTACACAGATTACAACATACTTTATTCTGGAATCCAATGGCAACACTGAACCTTTCAGAAGTTTTCTTTGAATAGAGGTTTTCCCTGTTATACGCTCTCACTCCCGTAATGCATAGATTGACCCTGTTGCCGTTTATAGATTCATAAATAGTTGGAATCTCAAACGCAAATCCATTCTTTCATAATAGATAGTTTTATCTGTTTCCAGTAATTCTGCCACTGGTTTATGTATGGCTTCTGGAATCCTACCTTTTATAACATGGCTAACCATTATATCAGGTTCATCTATGCTTTCCCCTCTAAACAATTCACTCGCCACCTTATGAACTGTTTCAATAAATGCTGGATGGGATATAGTCATTTCGTTATCCTTGCTGAACACTGGCACGATACAATCATTCTAATAGTGGTGGAAATATTTAAATTTTCAGTTTATATATACAATTCACAAATTCTCCACCAACCTTGATTTATAATGTTCATTATCACTTTTACTTGTTTTATTCATTCTCTAGCTTTAAGCCAATTCTTGTAGGCTTTGGTGTTTATCAATGAAGTAAGGGTTAGTGGAAAATTTGTAAAATGTATATACCGATTAGAATTTTGTATTTTTCCACTAGATATAAACAATGATAATTTCTTACCTTTGTAATCAACTAAAATATGGCAACATGAATAGTAAGTTGGTTGATTTATTAAGAGAAGTGGATTCATTGAAAATGCGGTTATCTTCTTTGCGTCCTTTGCCAGTGGAGGCATTAAAGAAAATTCAGGATGCTTTGGATATCGAGTACACTTACGAGAGTAACCGTATAGAAGGGAACACGCTTACCCTGCAGGAAACGGCACTTGTTGTCAACGAGGGAATCACTATTTCTGGTAAATCCATGCGTGAACACTTGGAGGCAATCAATCATGCAGAAGCTATTGACTATATAAAGGAGGTTGCTAAACAGGATATTGAAATAAGTCAAAGAACTATCAAGGAGATTCATGCACTTGTGTTACACGGTATAGATAGGGAGAATGCTGGAAGTTATAGAACCGTACCTGTAATGATCTCGGGTAGCACTCATGTACCGCCTCAGCCTTATTTGTTGGAGAAGCTAATGGAAGATTTCATGCTGACATTTCAAAGTATGGAAAAAGAAAATGTTCATCCAGTTATTATCGCCGCCTATTTGCATGATGAACTGGTGAGGATACATCCGTTTATAGATGGCAACGGGCGTACTTCTCGACTTCTGATGAACCTCTACCTGTTGCAAAAAGGTTATACCATTGTTACCCTGAAAAGTGATAATGATATGAAGTTACGTTATTATAAAGCTTTGGAATCTTCTCACACGGAACAACAACATGATGATTTCTACTTGTTGGTTGCTGAAGCTGAAAAAGCATCTTTAGAGAGGTATATCTCTATTTTAGAATGAAAAATAATCACGAGTTAGAATGTTTCTGTAACTAGAGATATTCGTGCGTGTAATTTCCTTGTGTGGTAAAGTTGGAAATAGAGTGTCAAATCAACATGTTATCATAGATATAAATGTTTGATATTCTGATATATTTACTTGGTACTATCCTATTCAATAAGTATCTTTGTACATGTAAATGATTGGTCTGATGTTCTTTCCTGAACTAGATACTCTTTTGTTTGTTAGAAAAATTTATTCCTATGAAGTTACGTGAGAAAGGAAAACCTCCAATTCAGAATGGTTTGGTGTAGAACATTATCGAATTTTCCATGAAATGGATTTATTCAGGTATGTAAACATGGAGAGATTAAAAATGTTATATCCAGATATTTTTGGAAAGTCCAAACCTAAGCTTCTCAAGAAAAGACAGCACAACTAAATGATTAAAGCCAGAACCTCATATGTCCTTAGGGTGCTGGCTTTTTTATTTGTTGGTGGAAAATTTATAAATAGTATATAGAGATCAAAATTTTATATTTTTCCACCAAATGGATTTACCGCTTAATATTATTCTTGTAGTAATTTTTCCACTTCATTTTTCAAACGGGGGAGGTGATTGACAACAATACTCCAAAGAATATCAAACGAAAGACTATCATAACCGTGTATGATATAATTACGAGCGTCCACGATCTTACGAGCGTTAGTGATGGCTATATCCTTGTTCTCTTTTAATATCCTGTTCATCGCCTCACCGATAATTTCAATGCACCTCTCAATCGCTCTTTGTAAACGTATATCTCGACAAAATTCTTCAAACAATTTTGGTTGTCCCTCGAAAAATGTTTCAATGTCATCAATCGCATTAAGTATATCTTGCAAGTGTTTCTTGGTAAAGTTATCCATATATTAATGCTTTGGTTTGCTCGATAGTTTCTTTCAAGTAATGATTACGAATAGCGTGTTCTTCCAGTAAATCAACTTCTCTGCCCAAAATATCTTCTAAAGCGTATTTCAAGTCAAAGAAATTACTAAAATAATCTGTTACTTGTGCTTTGTCGAAATTAACTATAAAATCGACATCGCTTTCTTTATTAAAACGATTCGTGAGGATAGAACCAAACACGAATAATTTACTAACCTTGTACTTCTTGCACAAGGCAATGATTTTATCCATATTTAATTCAATCAGGTTCATGTAGTCATTCTCTTTCTGCAAATATAGTGATTGTTGAAGACAAAACAAAAACGCTAGAAATAACAGATTATTAAGTGTTGGTTTAAATAAATGCTCCAAATCTCATGAAAACCGCCTAAAACAATAAAGCACCTACTTTCGTAAGTGCTTTATTCAGAGAGCGGAAAACGGGACTCAAACCCGCGACCCCCAGCTTGGAAGGCTAGTGCTCTATCGACTGAGCTATTTCCGCAGTATGTGGGGAGAGCAGGATTCGAACCTACGAAGACGATGTCAGCTGAGTTACAGTCAGCCCCAGTTGGCCACTTTGGTATCTCCCCTTTGTTCAAAGAACATTTGCTTGTCTTAAGCGGGTACAAAGATAGGTAGTTTTGCTGAACTTCCAAACATTTCGAGGAAAAATCTTTAAAAAAATGTGCTTTTACGAGAAAAAAAAGTACGGGAGAGTTCAGAACGAACTTCTCCCGTTACATCTTACCGTCACGAAGAGACCTATTTACGAGGACGATAAGTAATGTCAATTGTTTTGTCTGTTTGATCGAATGCTTTGTAACGTATTTGCAATTCTACGGAGTCTTTTACTTCGCCAAAGGTTTCTTTTAGTGGGAAACTCACGTAACCGTTTCTACTGGTGTTTTCCGGATCGTTGTAAGCGTTATGGCGGAATTCCAATAATACTTTTCCGTCTGCGGTTTCTCCTTCATGTTTGGTGAGGTTTACCATATGGGTAATTGTACTTCCCCCGCCATAGAAAAAACGGAATGTGATAAAGTCGTTAGCGATCCAGTATTCGGGTAATTCGATTGGATCCATACCCAGGCTGTCGCTGATGGATTCCTTGTACGGAACGATTGGTTTTGTCAGTAATTCTTGCAAACCGTTTACCTTCACGTAATGATCTACGGCAGATCCCGGGGTGGCATCTTGTAGAATCGTGAAGTCAGCAAATACACGTGTGTTGTTTTCTAGCGTGCGTGCGGGAACGTTTGACACGGATGGGAATAGAACCGGTCCTTTATCCAGTACGATTTGATATTCATTATCGCCTGTTTTTTCGATGGTTCCGAACTCTAACCAAAATTTGTCAAGGCTATACCCGTCGTCGTTGCAAGAGGAAAACGCAAGTGTAGTTATGATCAAAAAAATAATTAGCGTGAATGTGTTCTTGCTTTTCATTTTTTCCCTTTCTTATTACTAGTTGTTTTAAGCATCTATGTGATAGATGAATAATTATTGAAATGGTTGCGTCGAATAGTATTAAAATATTTCAAAAAAGCCTATTGCCGATAATAAACGTAGAGATCACCTGAAGGGCAACCTCTATGTTTATTTTAAAAGGAAGTGGGAGTTCCGTGTTTTAGAAAAGAGTTTTCTTCAACGAGAATAGAAATTCCAATCCCCCGTCTTTCCTGTTTTTGGCAGAAATATCGCCTTTATGGAAAAGTACAGCATTTTTCACGATGGAAAGACCTAGCCCGGAGCCTCCAGATTGGCGGCTACGTCCCTCGCATACCCGGTAGAAGCGTTCGAAGATACGGTTTAGGTGGTTTTCGTCGATGCCTCGTCCGGTATCGTAATAAGAGAAATAATAGAACTCGTTATCCTCCGTGTAATTACTGATCCCGATCATGATATTTTCCCCGGCGTAGTTGATCGAGTTTTCTATCAGATTACGGAATATGGCGTATATCAAGGTTTTGTTTCCCTCGATGGAGATTTTTGGGTCGACTCCGTTTTTTACCGTGATCTCGTGGGATACGATTGGTTCGTGCAAATCTGTGATTACCTCTTGTAGTGTGCTGTGAATGTTAATTTGTTCTTTTTCAAACATTTCCGATGCTTCTTCCGTTTTGGTGATTAAAGCAATGTCACGGATCAGGTCGGATAACCTCACGACTTGTGAATAGGTCCGTTCCAAGAAGAAACGTTGTTTATCGGGGGCTATATTTTGCTGTTCCAGTAAGGTTTCGATATAACCGCGGATACTGCTCACGGGAGTTTTCAACTCGTGAGCGATATTGTTGGTCATCTCTTGTTTCAATAAACGGTTTTTCTCGTTGTCAGAGATATTGTTCAACGTGATCTCGAAACTATTATCCGTAAATATCAATACTTTAATGGCAAAATGTTTGCCGGCTTTACTGATCTTGTTCTGGTAAACCGGAATATTTGTTGTGTTGGGGTTGACCGGCGTATTCTTTTGTAGAAAGGTGTTTACCTCCTTGAAATCAGGTTGACCGAGAAAACCTTCCACCTTGAAAGTAGGTTCATCCAAAATCGTATTTAGATATTGAATAAAATGCGTGTTCGCGTAGATCTTTTCCCCGTTGGCTGAAAAAATTGCGATACCTTCGTCGGAGTAATGGAAGTGGCGGAGCAATTTTTCTTGTTCCACGTTGATTTGTTTGTTACTTTCTTCCAGCAAGCGATAGCTATGGATGATTTTTTCTCCGATTTCGCCTAGTTCCGAGTGGGGGAAACGGATATTCTTGTAGTTGATATTATGGTTCTCCGCGGCAATGATAAAGTCTTTCAAGCCGGAGATGGCTTTCCCGAACCGATCGGAAATATAAATCAACGAGAGCAATGTGATAAAGAATAATAGTGTGATGAAATACAAGAACATATTGTCTGTTTTCAGAAAGTTTTGTACTTCAATATCGTAGGGAAGTGCGACCCGGATATAATAATTGACGTAGTCTTTGGCATAGTAATAATATTCAATTCCCGTGCTTTGCGAGAGACGTATGGCGGTTCCTGTTTTTTGGATAGAGGCGGTTTGTATTTCTGGGCGTTGCAGATGATTTTCAATTTTTTTTCCCGTGTCGAGGTTGTTGTCGTATAGGACTTTCCCGTCGTGGTAAATAATAGTCAGGCGCAAGTTGGAGGGCATGAGTGTCAACACGCTGCTCAACGAGTCTGTTTCGTGTTTTTCAAGTAGGTGGTGTTGATGAATATAGCGGGCTATAATGTCGGAATAATCATCCAGCGTGGTGCGCAGAGTTTCTGTCTTGTATTCTTTTTCCCGATTCTGTTGGAAAAAGATAATCACGATTGTGAATGCTGCAAATACAATGAAGAAGTAGATAAACAACTTCTGTTTATAGGATAATTTCATTGGAAATAATTTATGTATTAACTTTTAAAGTTCTATGCAATAGCCATATCCGGAACGATTGACAATATGTTTCCCCTGGTCCCCGAGTTTTTTTCTCAGTCGGGTAATGTGGACATCGACAGTACGTTCCAGCACGTAACTGTCGTCATTCCATACTTTGTTGAGAATATCTTCGCGGGAATAGATTCTACCGGGCGATTGTGCCAGCATATTTAATATCTCGAACTCTTTTTTAGTGATAGGGACAATACTATTGCGGATGGACACGCACTTGGTACTTTGGTCTATGTGCATTTCCCCCACGTCGATGATGATCTTCTTACTTTCCGGGGTGCCTGTCCTTTTCAGCACGGCTTTTACCCGTGCGGATACTTCTTTTATCGAGAAGGGTTTGGATATGTAATCATCCCCGCCGATGTTGAAACCGGTGAGCATATCGTTTTCTGTGTCTTTGGCGGTGAGGAAGATGATAGGGGTGGAGTTTTGCATATCTCTACGTAATTTCTCCGCCATCTTGAAACCGGACATCCCGTCCATCATGACGTCCAGTAATATGAGGTCATATTCTTCGGAGAGCATTTTCAAGGCTTGCTCCGCGGAAGGGGCAGTGTCGACTGTATAGCCTTCGCTTTCGAGGTTGAATTGCAGGATTTCTCTTAAATCTGCTTCGTCGTCGACGACTAAAATGCGTTGTTTGTCCATAATTCCAAATTTAATTGTTATGAATATGTTTTGCGTTCTTCCCTTCCATGAGATAGATTGCTGCCTCCGCTATATTTGTGGCGTTGTCGCCGATCCGTTCGATGTTGTACGATATGCTGCTTAGTGACAGGGCGTCCAACAAATCTTGGTCTTTGACGGTTTTACCCACGAAATGAAGAGGAATCCCGTGAATGATTTCCTTGTGATTCTTGTCCACGATATCATCTGTTCGGATAATCTCTTTCGCCAGGTTCTCGTCTTCACACGTGAAAGCAAAGATAGCATTTTGTGTCATTTTTTTCACGATTTCCAGTTGTTCGTGAATGATTTTCAGGAATAGCGTGTATAAACTGCCTTTGGGATCTACTTCCCGCAAGAAATCTGCAATGTTAAGAAGCAAGTCGCCGATTCTTTCCAGGTAAGCTGTCATATCATGATAGGACATGATTTTTCGGCAATCGCTTGCACGTGGACAGTAAAGTACGATGGAATTGATGATTTCATCCCGAATTTTTACTTCAAGACTGTCGATGATGACTTCGTTTTGTTCTATCGAGGAATGTAATTCCGTGTCTTTATTGCTTTCCGTGAGGGTGTACACGAGTTCCATCTGCTGGATAACCACCGTGGACAGCACTTCAAAATCTTCTTTTATTTTTTCGAGGTATTTTTCTCTGATTGTAGTCATGATATATAAGATATAAGCTAAAAGTTAAAAACTATAGATTCAGAGATTGGTGATTCAATGATTACTAAAAGTATTAGCCTTGTGCGGTTGGAATCACTTAATCTGAAATCATAAATCACGAAATTATCCGAACTGTCCTGTCAAATATTCTTCCGTGCGTTTGTCGCTCGGGTTGGTGAACATCTTCTGCGTTTCGTCATATTCGATGAGATTCCCGAGATACATGAACATGGAGTAGTCCGAAATACGTGCGGCTTGCGACATATTGTGTGTGACGATCATGATTGTGAATTCTTTCTTCAGGTCAAGCAGTAGTTCTTCGATGCGATTCGTGGCAATCGGGTCAAGTGCAGAAGTCGGTTCGTCCATCAGGAGTACCTGAGGTTTTAACGAGAGAGCTCGAGCAATACACAAGCGTTGTTGTTGTCCCCCGGAAAGAAAAGTTCCCTTTTTGAATAAAGAGTCTTTTACTTCATCCCATAAACCCACATTTTTCAAGCTTTGCTCCACGAGTTCGTCTTTTTCCCGCTTGGGTAGAGATATGCCGTTCAGCTTATACCCGGCAATCACGTTGTCATAGATACTCATGGTAGGAAAGGGGTTCGGTCGTTGGAATACCATTCCCGCCATACGGCGTACTTCCATGGGATTTGTTTTTAATATATTCTTCCCGTTCAGCAGGATCTCCCCGGTCGTTTTTATGTCCGGGTATAGCTCGTGCATTCGGTTGATAGCTCGTAATAAAGTGCTTTTCCCGCATCCGGAGGGTCCCATGATTGCCGTGATCTGTTTCTCCGCTATGTCAGCACTAACCGATTCCACGGCATTCTTCCCGGGAGTGTATGATATGGAAACGTCTTTTAGTTGTAGTATTGGATTTGTGATAACCATATTAATTACGTGATTATGTGATTTATGATTATGTGATTTTTTGACTGAATCTCAGAATCGCCAATCATTGAATCACTGAATTTATTGAATTCTCCATTTTTTCGCGATTTGTTTTGCAATAATATTAAGTGATAATATCAAAATCAGTAGGAAGAGAGATGAACTCCAAATCATATCTATCAAATTGGGGTCGTTGTAGAATTCCCAGATTAATAGAGGAACTGCGCTAGTCGGTTTTACGATATCCCAGTTGATTGTGGTACTTCCCAGGGCGGTAAGCATAAGTGGGGCGGTTTCTCCCATCACGCGGGATATGGCGAGTAGTATGCCCGTGAACAATCCCCCGAAAGCTGCCGGTAGCAATACTTTGAGTATGACACTGGTATATGAAGCCCCGAGAGCAAGCCCGGCTTCTTTCAGGCTGCCTGGTAACATTTTTAATGTTTCTTCTGTCGAGCGAACGATGAGGGGAAGCATCATAATACTTAGTGCTACGCTTCCTGCCAGGGCGGAGTAACTTCCGATCGGTTTGACAATCCAGGCATAGGCGATAATACCAATCACGATAGAAGGGCTGCCTTGTATCAAGTCGGTTAGAAACCGGGTGATGTAGGAAAACTTCGTTTTCGGATGTTCCGATAGATGGATGCCTACCAAAATGCCGATCGGTATTGCGATAATAGCTGCCAGCACGACCATAAGTAAGGTCCCTGTGATCCCGTTGGCTATACCCCCGGGAATAATGTCCCCCGTGTTGCGTGCTAACATGGCATCCAGTGTGCTCGGGGCACTCTCCGTGAAGAAGTTCCAGTTGATCTGTTTGTAGCCTTTTTTGATTAATTCCCATATAATTGCGAATAACGGTACTACGGTCAATGAGGCGAGAAAACAGGTTACGTAGAAGAATGTCTTGTCTTTTATCGTTCTATATTTTAAACTGCTCATTTTTTTTATTAGTTAAGTTTCTTTATAACGAGTTTTGCGACTAAGTTTATGATTGCAGTGATCAAGAACAAAAGTAACCCGATGGCAATGAGCGAACTTAATTTTAAGCCGTCAGCCTCGCCGAATTGATTTGCGATAATACTTGCCATCGTGTTGCCCGTGTCGGCAAGGGACGTGGGGAGGTTGTTCGTGTTTCCGATCAACATGGTTACCGCCATCGTTTCACCCAAGGCTCGTCCCAAGGCGAGAATATAACTGGCAAATACACCGGAACCTGCAGCGGGGAAAGTAACGCTTCTGATTACTTCGTAGCGGGTTGCGCCTAAGCTGTATGCTGCTTCTTTCAGTTCGTTGGGAACCATTGAGATAAATTCGCCACTGAGGGAAGAAGCATAAGGTATAATCATGATTGCCAGGATGATGGAAGATGTTAGTATCCCGAATCCTTGTGCGTTTACCCCCATTTCTATGATCAGCGGGCGGAACGTGTAGAAGCCCCATAAGCCGTAAACGATGGAGGGTATTCCTGCCAGCAAGTCAATGATGGAACTAATAAAGGAGGCTATCTTTTTACCCCTGAAGAATTCCCCGGTGAAAAGAGCAACGGGTAGGGAGAACGGGATGCAGAAGATTAACGCCAGAAAAGAGGTTAATAATGTCCCTACAATGAACGAAAGGGCTCCGTAGGTTTCTCTATCCGGATGTGGGTTCCATTCCGTTGAACCGATGAATTGGAAGAATCCGTAATGACCGAAAGCAGACAGGGAGCCACTCACGAGGGAGTAGATCATCCCGGCGCTGATCAATAAAATCAGGATGCAACAAATGGAAAGTAGCCGTTTGAAAATAATATCACGCATAAAATAACTTATTGAGTGATTTGATGATTTACGATTAAGTGATTTTCAAGAATGAAAATTCAAGAATCACTTAATCATGAAATCGTAAATCACCTAATTTACTTGAGGACTTGTTTGCCCTCGAAACTTATAGAGTTTAATAGTGCTTTGGCGTTGTCCACCGCGGATTTCGGAAGTGGAGAGTAATGTACTTTTGTCGTCAACGCTTGTGCTTCGGGACTTAGCATCCAGTCCAGTAATTGGGCAGTAGCTTGTGCTTGAGCCAAAGTTCTGTTAGAATACGCTTGTTCTTTGTAAAGGATAATCCAGGTGAAGCAACTAATCGGATAGGCATCCGGGGCGGACGAATTAGTAATCATGGTACGTGTGTCTGCCGGGATGTCACCTTTGGCTGCCGCGGAAATGCTTTCCGTGTTTGGCGTGATAAAGTTGCCGGAGCTATTTTTCATTTGTGCCATCGGGATATTCAGGGAGAAAGCGTATTCCGACCCGATGTAACCGATGCTGCCGGGAGTTTGGCTAATGGTTCCGGTTACACCTGGGTTGCCTTTTGCTGCAAGTCCCACGGGCCATTTCAGTGATTTCCCGGTACCCATGTTGTCTTTCCAATCGTTGCTGACCTTGGTTAGATAATCGCTGAAAACGAATGTCGTACCACTACCATCCGAACGATACACTGGGGTCAGCTCTTTGTCCGGAAGGATTATGCCGGGATTCAATTCTTTGATCTTGGCATCATTCCATTTGGTGATTTTGCCTAAATAAATATCGGCAATCACCTCTCCCGAGAGTTTCAAATCTTTCACTTCCGGCAGGTTATATGCCAGCACCACGGCTCCCATGCAAGTCGGGATGTGTATCGTGGCGTAAGGCATTTCTTGTATTTCGGCGTCAGAAAGATAAGCATCCGATCCCCCGAAGTCAACAATTTTATCTTTCAAGCTTCTGATTCCGCCGCCGCTACCGATACCCCCGTAGGTCACGGTGTTTCCGGTTTTCTCCTGGTAGGTTTTGAATGCCAGGTTGTAGAATGGCAATGGGAAAGTTGCCCCGGCAGCTGCGATGTTCATTTTCTTATCCTCGGAACCCTTGTTTTTCTTGGAGTTTCCGCAAGATGCAATCGCGATAGCAAGAAGAATAATAAATAAGTTTTTCATTTTCTAATCGTATTAATTTCAACATCTATTGATTCATTTTTACAATGCAAGTTTAGATGAATCTTGTTACATGAATGTTGCACGAATGTTACATTCATGTTACAACTTGAATTCGATGTTTAAATAGACGAAAGCGCTTGATTTACCGTCACGGGGATTCCATGTTGAGAAGTTCGGGGCGATTTTCAATTGTTTGATTGGTGAATATTGGATACCTGCCAAGATTCTTTGACCGTCTGTGCTGCTCCAATCGTCTTTAGAAGCTAGATTGTCGTATCTCCCGAAGATGTCAAACTTGTCAGCTAATTTTACCGTGGAATAAATGGAGAAACCGTTTTGGTCTTTGTCTTTTTTGGATTTCGAGTTGAACATTTGGTTGTATTCGGCTCCAAGAGAGAATAATTTGTGTTTGTAACCAGCAAAGAAAGCTAAGCTCTGTTGACTCTCGATCCCATCGCCGTCGCCATTTTTACCGGCAATGTCATAGTAAGCACGAACGGTCAGACCTTCTACCGGGAATAATGTAGTCCCGAGAGCGTATCTGTATTTGTTGTCGCCATTCAGTTTTTTGTAACCCTCACCGTTACTGATCGTGATGTCAGCAGACAGCCATTTGGCAAATTTGTATTTTCCCAAGATACCCATGTCTGCGCTGGAACCGAATTTGTATTCGTCTTGGAATGATTTCATGATATAACGGTATCCCCAGAATTTTTCCTGCACGTTGAATTGTTCCAATCCGATCAACCCGAAGTCCAGCGTGAAATCTCCTGTTTTCCAGCTTAACATGGCATTCTTGAGGTAAGCTACTCTTTCAAGGTCAGCACCGTCTACTTTGGTGGAACCCATATCGAATACTACTTTACCGCTTAATTTCTCGGTGAGGGAGAATTGATACCCAAGATAAGCACGGTCTAGTGCGAAACCGGATTCTTTGTTTGCGTTTCCTAATCCTGCATGATAATTCGCGAAAACAGTAACGATAGGCTTTCCTGTAATTTGAAATTTTTTTTTTTCTTCTTGTCCGAAACTGCTCAAGCAAGCAATGATCAAAACCACACTCATTAAAATCTTTTTCATTTGTCTAAATTTTAGTCATTAATAAATAATTGAAAACCTCTTGTTTTCGGTGACTAAAGTAGATTGAAAAGATTTCTAAAAAGATACATTTTAATTACAACAATGTTACATTTTCTATTGTCTGAAAATAGAAAAGTTAACACTGCCATATTGGCGATGTTCGGAGAAGAAAGGTGCGGAAGAAAAATCCACGGTGCCGGGATGCTCGATGATAGCCAATCCCTCCGGTGCTAACAACTCGTTGTCAAAAATAGCTGCCGGAATATCCATGATTTTATCCAAGTCATACGGCGGGTCGGCAAAGATGATATTGAACGACTTGCCTTTCAGTTTTTTGCAAGCGATGAACACATCGGTTTTAAACACGGTGATGCTTTTGAAACCGAGTTGTGCCACGGTCTTTTTTATGAAAGAATAGTGATTGTAATTCTGTTCGATAGATACGATTCGTTCCGCTCCTCGTGAGGCAAATTCATAACTTATACTACCGGTGCCGGAGAATAAGTCTAGGACAGAAGCTCCCTCTATATCGATGTAGTTGTTGAGCACGTTAAACAAATTTTCTTTGGCAAAGTCCGTTGTCGGGCGTGCTTTAAAATTTTTGTCCGGGCAAATCACTTTGCCTTTATGTGTTCCGCTTATAATCCGCATCGATGAAGGTTTAACAAGTGAATAAAATGAGAGGAATTCATCTCTTTGTCATTCAATATTTCGTTTAATAACGGCTCTTTCGCGAAATAAGGATGTGGCAAATATGTTGAAAGTAATTCTTTTAGTTTACCGTCGTTTGTTGCCGGACCAAAAACAGAAACGTGTAATTTCTCTTTTTGAATCTGGCATTCTTTTATACAGTTCAACAAGAAATACACGGTGTCGGTTGCTGTCCTATAATTGAACGTGTTGAATAATTGTACTCTTGTGTCTTTTATAAACAGTACATCGAAAAAGCTGTCCTGAATGTTCAGGAATATCTGTTCCGAGTCATGCAATGCTTTGGATAAAGCCCCTTGTATAAAAGGATATGCCTCATTCACGATCCGGATGGTCGGGAAATGTTCCCGAATAAAATCGTTGAAAGGAGAGTTGATGGTTTCAACCAGGTAGGCATCCATACTTTCGATCGGATGGAACAAGAGTGTATCGTCGGGAGCAATCTCTTGATTTAACGAGTATAAGGTCGTTACGTTTGCTTTATCGAAAAGAGCCTCGGGGATGAGAGTTTTCGCGCTAAAGCAAGGCATAAGATATACTTTTTTGAAACGTAGATTTAAAATTACATCGTTCACGAGATAATTTTTCAATCGGGCGAGAACTGCTTCCCGGGAATCGGCGGCATAAGGTTCATGCACAAATACCATTAATTTATCGTGAGCATCGTACACGCAAAATGAAAATCCATCCGTTGCATAACGGATGGATAATATCGACTGTGTAGATAATTCGTAAGTGAAATTCGAGTCAACAAAATAAATACTCTGCATGTATTTCTCGTTTACAAACCAGAAGTTTACTCCCAGTTACCCACGTTATTGTTTGCCTCTTGTACGCTACCCACTTTCAGACCTGGGTATTTTTGTAACCGTTTTCTTTCACCGTTTTCTTCGAGAATAGCATCACCGTATTCATCGAACATATCTTCGAAAATAATCATGTTATTAACACGAGCTTCAAAAACGGGTACCTCAATATTCGATTCGGTCCAAATCATATTTGTTCCCATCAAGAATTCGTGTTTCCTTTTGGTGAACGGGACATACCGGATTTCATCGATCGGATAATCTTTTCCGAAAAGTTGCTCCAAAGCAGACACGCGAATCGTATCACGGATGATTAATCCCTTTTTCAAAGCTTCTTGTTCCGTCATTCCTTGATCCAGTTGGTCGTCGGTAAGTTCTCCGATAGAACGAACGGTTTTTAAAGAATCGTATTTCACGAAACTAATTAAAGTATCAAAACTACTCGTGTATACTCCGTGAATGTCTTTGTAAGCCACTTGTGCAGTTCTGATATCCTTTAATCTCTGGATAATCCTATCATATCTTTGTTTCTTCAATTTTTGGAATTGAATGGGATTCTGCACGCTCTCGTAGCACAAATACCCCAGGTAGATAGCCGCAATTGCTAAAACGATTTGGATAATGATCTTAACTGGTTTCATCTTTTCTGTCTGTATATTTATTATATATTAAACAAGTTAGTTCTATTACTTTCAAGCTGTTTTTTCATATCTTTACACGGTGTTTCTTACGACACCCCGCACCAATCCACGGTGGATTGTAGTGTTGGCAAATATAAGAAAAAAAAAGATCATACCACAGTTTTGGCTATTTATTTTAATCATGATAAATGAACATTTTGAACGTGTTGTAAAAGAGAAGTTTGGTTTTGAGTTTTCGCCTTCACAACAAGAAGCGATGAGACTTTTTGCGGCTTTCTTTTTTGATCGTAATCCCGAAAGTTTGTTCTTGTTGAAGGGATATGCGGGGACGGGTAAGACGTCATTGGTTGCGGCAATCGTGAATACTTTGGCACAATTTGAATATCATGTTGTGCTATTGGCTCCGACCGGGCGTGCGGCAAAAGTGTTTTCCGGGTATTCGGGGCAGTCTGCATACACGATACACAAGAAGATTTATCGTCAGAAGAATGCACAGGAAGGAATTGGCGTCTTTAACTTGGGATTTAACGCGGGTGCCAACGTGCTGTTTTTCGTGGACGAGGCATCTATGATCTCGATGAATTCCCAGGATTCTAATTTCGGGACAGGTTCTTTGTTGGACGATTTGTTCGAGTTTGTTTATAACGGGCGCAACAACCGTTTGGTGTTGATCGGGGACACGGCACAGTTGCCCCCGGTGGGAGTAGATGTCAGTCCTGCTTTGGAAGCTGATTTCCTGCAAGCAAGTTATGGGATGGAGGTTTACGAGGCGAGCCTCACGGATATTATGCGTCAATCCGAACAATCCGGGATACTATACAATGCCACGCTCGTGCGGGAGATGATCGGGGCGGCTCCTTATGCCCAATTGCTTTTGAAAGTTGCCCCCTTCCCGGACATCGTGCGTGTCGGGGGAGGCGAGTTGTTGGAAGAAATAGACCATTGTTACAGTACGTTCGGCATGGACGAAACGATGGTGATCTGTCGTTCTAACAAGCGGGCGAATCGTTTTAACGAGGGAATCCGGGCTCGGGTACTTTATCGGGAAGAGGCGTTCGGTAGCGGGGACAAGATTATGGTGGTTAAAAACAATTATTTTTGGGGAGCGGAGTATGACAAAATTGATTTTATTGCCAACGGGGACATCGCTACCGTTGAAAAAGTAGGTAAGTATAAAGACCTGTACGGATTCCATTTTGTCAATGCCCGCCTGAGTATTTACGGGTACGAGGAGGAGATTTCAGCATGGGTAATGCTCGATACATTGACCTCGGAACAACCGGCATTGAGTTATGACGAATATCGCAAATTGTTTGCGGCAGTGGAAGAGGATTATATGGATATTCCTTCCAAACAAAAGCGGTACAAAAAGATTCAGGAAGACGAGTATTTCAATGCCTTGCAAATCAAATTCGCTTATGCTGTAACTTGCCATAAAGCACAAGGCGGGCAATGGGATGCTGTTTTCATCGATCCGGGATGGATGGGAGAAGAAAAGCCGGACGACGAATATTGGCGTTGGCTATACACGGCATTCACACGTGCCCGTAAGAAATTGTATTTGATTAATTTCAAAGATGAGTTGTTTGGTGATTCCGTGGTGGAATGAATTTGTAGAATGTTCATAATAAAGGTACCCTAAAAGTCAGACACTTTTAGGGTACTCTTTATTGTATAAATTTCCATTAATATTTTTTCTTTACCCACTTAACGGCGTCGGCGACCACCATTTGATTTAACTCTCCATATAGTCTATCTGTAATAGTAGACACTCCCCGGTCATCCAACACGACTCGGGATTCTCCTGCCGGCAGGGTAAACGTGCCTAATGATACCCAGGCTTCTTCTTCCGGTAAGGTGGAGGTGCATCCTATCCAAATCTCTTCTTTATCAGGGATTTCTAAGATGATTCCCTCTTTTCCCTTGGGGGTATAAACTGTATAGTAATTTTTCATTCCAGGGTGATCGGTTGCTGTTTTTCCTCCTTCGTATCCGACAAGATGAGGTCTATAGACAAATATTTCGTATTTCCCTGCTTCCGGGAGATTTGCTCTCCATTCAGCCTTGAATTGTCCCGTGCCGGCTTTTTTTACGAAAGCACTACGAATATACTTGCCATGGAGTTCCTGTAATATAGGCAAGCTCCAGGCGTTAGTTTTTAGGACCTGCAAGCGGTTAGTATATTTCTGTCCGTCTTCTTTTTTGATGATATCGGTCAATCGTTTTCGATTGTTTGCCGAATCGATTAAAGAGAAATTATCATCCTCGTTGTCTACAATGATCTCCCCCGGGGAATAGAATTGATTTCTATCAAGTAACGTGATGCCTTCCTTCGGTATAGGACCGGATAATGGAGATTGCTGGACTTCGAAAAAAATGTTTTCAGGGAAATGTCCTGAAAAGTTTGTGGTTAATTGTACCTGATGTTTTATGTCTTCATGAACGACGATTCGTTTGCATTCCCCGGCTTTAATCAAGTAACTTTGGAGATTTCTGATTACACTTTTCCCGGGGTAGTTCCTTGCTACGATTGAAACGATACCGTCTGTCTTGCTGAAATTACCAACTTTGAACTCGATGATTTGTGTATCTTCCGTGGTTTTACGGGATGCGTCTTTTATTGATAACAAGGGAACTTCGTGAGTCGTGTACCATTCGTCCATGTATGCCTTGATGTCTTGTCCGAAACGTTGTTCGAATTTCTCGATAAATGAATCGAAGTTAACTTCTTGGAAATAAGTACGTGTATTAAATTCTTGCATAAACTGGCTCAAGGCATCCCAGGGCGTGATTGTGGTAAGATACCCGAGTAAATGGGAAACTTTCGAACGGATAGCGATGTTTTGTTCACGGCTATATTCTTCCGTGATGATTCCTTTTAATCCTCGTTCTGCGATGTGATTTAATAATTGGGGGCTCATGATATTATCGGAACTTATATGTACATCCGGATTTATCATCCGTTTGAATATTAGTTCTATGCCTTGGTACGTGTCGGACGTGATGCAACTATTGTAATCGGTGAAAATATGTTTTATTCTCATATAGTTATTCCATAAACCGGGAAAATTGACAGTTAAAAGATATTCTTGTACACTTTTGTCGTAATGGTTATTATTTGCATAATCAGCAGGATTGCGGGTTTCTATGCGGCATAATCGTTCATGGAAAAGTGCGATTTCCGGTTGCATGCAGTCGTTAAATAAAGTCGAACGTAAAAAATAAGAAGATGAAGGCACCTCAATCAGTTTGAAATATTTGAAAGGATAAGGATTGGGTTTATCTTGCTCTATCTCATCTTTGCACAGGTAAAACATTTTTTTTAAATCTTTCTCCCGGTTTGGGTTGTCTTCTTTGAGGAGATCCCATTCGTCGAAATATTTCATGTAGCAATCATTTCCCGAGTAAGTATAAAGTTCCACGGTAAGCGAGTCGATTGTGAGAGCTCTTTTCTCGTATTCCCCGATACAGAGGGTTAGCCCCGTCAAGTTTTGTAAATTGTTAAACGTGATGTAATCTCCTTCTGTCGTGGGTACTCCTTGGGATAAAATAGTCAGTTCGCCCGTTTTTTTGACATGGAGCGTGTAACTCGTGAAATTCATTTCTGCAGATGCTTGCCATGCTATCGAGGGAACTGTTGTCGGGTACCACATCACTTCCGGTCTAAGGAAGGTGAATTTACTTGATACAAAAGCGGAGTGCTTGCCATAATTCTCTTTGCGGTATAAATCAGGGGTTGGAGAAAAGAAATCCTCGTCAGGTAGATTTATCTGGTAAATATCTTCATCAATGTATCCCCCGTAATCGATATCTAATTTGATATATTCATTTGGTTCTAGGGAACGTTCGATGACAACGGCTAGGTAGTTTCTATGAAAGGGAAGGCTTTGTCCGTTGGATTCAATCTTGTTAATTTTCAGCCCTGGGTTAAGGAATAACAAGAGCTGGTCTATTTGCTTTTTTTTCTGGTTTTGTACTTTCATTCGGCTTGTTGCCGAGAATGTATTCCCCTCGGGGCAATATGTGATGTCGTGTGCGATCACGCGGGCTTTGGGAGTTTTGGTGTATTTAAGAAAGGCTTTGCGGCAGGTAATTCTATTTTCCAAGCGGGATTGGAACTTTTCAATGTAGATGAAACTGAGGCACAAGGAAAATGCTAAAAATAACATGGCAGGAACAGCTAAATAACGTTGCCGACCGGCGATCCCGGGGAGCCTCTTCACGAGTAAAATGCTAAAGTAGAGAAAACTAATCCCTAGTAGCAAGAAAACACCCCGGTGGAGTAGGAAACTAGATAGGTCTACGAATCCCACCATAGAGGAAAAAGAGTTGGGAAGCAAGCGTCCTTGGAAGTCCAGTATGCCGTAAAAAGCTGTTGCAGCGTAATTGTATTCGAGATAGAGAAAAGCCATTAGAATCAACCAACTAAACATGGGGTGTTTAACCAGTTTGTTGACAAACATAGATAGGCTGGTGATGAAAACTAGCGAGGGAATCGTATAGGTGAAAAAATAGAAAAGGTTTATCCATAAACTGACTGGAGAATTCGGGATGAATATGTTGATAATCATGGATATGGTCATGAAAATAATATCTATCGTGAGGAATGGGATAAGAATGCCTATAGCCTCTCCGAGAAGGGTTTGACCATTGCTGATTGGTCGTGCTGAGAGAACTTCCCCGGTTTCAGCTTTTTTCCGTTTTCTTTGAATGTCACAAACAAGGAATGCAACAATGAGAGATTGAAATAGGTTTAGAAAATAGATTCCACGCAAAGGCATAGAAGATGCAAATACAACATCATCCCACGAAATTCTCCCAATACCTGGGATAAAAAACACACCTGGGATAAGAGTACCTAATATACACGCTACCCCAAAAATGAAAAGGTAGAATAACCAATTCCTTCTTATCAACTTACTTTCGTAAGTTATAGCTGTTTTTAGATTTGTAGTTTTCATGTTTGCAGGTTTATTTTTAGTACAGGTTAAATATATAAAATATCGTATAATATATTGTGAAACAAGAAGATTTTTTGAAGATTAGAATAAAGAGATGTATATGATCCTCTCTTTAAAAATTCGGTGTGATTGTTAGATCATGTGGAAATTGTTTATCCTTTAATACTTAAATTCAATAATTCCGGTTTCTACAGGATCACTTTCTCCTACACGATTAATGGCTTTAATACGAAATCTAGTCGTACTATTTTCTTTCATATTAATAACAGTATATTTAAGTTCTTTAGATACTCCTTTTTGAATCCATCCTGGAGAATTTTTGTATTGGCATTCTATAATGTAAGCTAGTATTGGTGATCCGCCGTCATTCAAGGGTGCTTTATATGATATTTCGCATGAAGTAGCCGTTATGTAATTTACATTAGGCTCTCTCGGAGGACTAGGACGCTCAAGAACTACATTAGCAACGACAATTGTCATAATGACTAAACTTAGACAGATAAGTGCAAATGGCTTCAAAAAGTTTTTTTTCATAATTTTGGTTTTTAAGATTTTGAATTTTAGTATATCGTTATAAATATACGTAAATACTCATGCCTTTGCAAATATTTGTCGTGATATTTTAAGAAGAATTGTATTTTATAGAATAACTTTTTTTGATATTTCAAGTGAGTTTAAATATTTGATTAGAAATGGAACTATCGAATTGAAGATTCTATTGTTTTCTTTTGCGAGAAAAAATCTACAATACAAAAGCCGATTAATTCATGATAAATTAATCGGCTAATACTTATACTCTTAATCGGAAATCACCCAATCACAGAATCATTCAATCTTTAAATCTTTGATGATTGCATCGATACGATCGTTTGCTTCTTTTTGCGCTCGTTCGTAATCATTCACGTCTTTCATCAGTGTACGTGCCTCGAAATAGAATTTGATCTTGGGCTCGGTTCCGGAAGGACGTACAGATATTTTACTTCCGTCTGCGAGGAAGAACTGCAACACGTCGCTGGTCGTTTCAAAATCGAGATGCTTCTTTTCGCCCGTGCGAAGGTCGGTCGCTTCCCGTGTCAGGTAATCTTTT
Organism: Butyricimonas synergistica DSM 23225; assembly: GCF_000379665.1. Lineage (GTDB taxonomy): Bacteria > Bacteroidota > Bacteroidia > Bacteroidales > Marinifilaceae > Butyricimonas > Butyricimonas synergistica. The sequence continues at coordinate 23,962 of NZ_KB903374.1, forward strand.
TTGAGCACCACATCGCTATGGTTGATGCTCTTGGGCGTGTTGTGACGGAAGTCCTCCATCATGGATTTGATCTCCTGTGCCCCGGTGATGCCTTTGCGCACGATGTAAATCATTCTCTCCTGCGAGAATCCGTATTTAGCGTAAATCTCTTTCAGGAACGTGTATAGCGTCTTGTTTTGCGTTTTCACCCATGCGGCGATTTCTGCCATGAGTGAAGTGGCTGAAATTCCGTCTTTGTCACGGGTGAAGGCTCCCGGCATGAAGCCGAATGACTCTTCGCCGCCACCGATGAATTTCTCGCCGCCCTCTTTTCGGATCACGTCGGCAATCCATTTGAAGCCGGTGTACACGTCATAACAAATAATGTTGTTCTTTTCTGCGATATCCTTGATCAATTCTGTGGTGACAATGGTTTTTACGGTATATTCGCTACCTTTCAGCAAACCTAATTCCTTTTTTTTGCGGATGATGTATTCCGTGAAAATAATATTGGTTTGATTGCCGTTCAATAAAGTCCATTCTTCTTTGTCATCCTTGACCGCGATACCGATACGGTCGCCGTCGGGGTCACATGCCATAGCGAGGTCTGCATCTATTTCGCGAGCCAGATCCAAAGCCATTTTGAATGCGGCAGGTTCTTCCGGGTTAGCGGAAGCCACGGTAGGGAAGTCCCCGTCCGGAATGCTTTGCTCGGGTACGGTATGGATGTTTGTGAATCCCCAGTTTCGCAAGGATGCAGGGACGAGTTCATAAGTCGTTCCGTGTAGCGGGGTAAAGACGATCTTCAAATCGTGTTCTTTCCGGATAGCTTCGGGAGAAAGACTTAGTGTCTTCACCTTATCAAGGTATTTTTTGTCAAAATCTTCTCCCAGAATGGTGATCATCTGGGGATCTCCTTGGAATTTTATATCATTGATTTGTACTTTCTTGACCTCGTTTATCACGTTTTTATCATGCGGGGGCACGAGTTGTGAACCGTCGTCCCAGTATGCTTTGTATCCGTTGTATTCTTTCGGGTTGTGGGATGCCGTGAGAATAACTCCGCCTTTACAGCCTAATTCCCGGATGGCGAATGACATTTCCGGTGTGGGACGCAGGTCTTCAAACAGGTAAACGTGAATCCCGTTAGCCGAGAAAATATTGGCGGCAGTTTCCGAGAATAAGCGGGAATTATGCCGGCAATCGTGTCCGATGCACACGGCTTTTTTCTCGTTAGGAAACATTTGGTTGATGTAATTGGAGAAACCTTGCGTGGCTGCCCCTACCGTGTAAATGTTCATCCGGTTGGTACCGACTCCCATGATTCCTCGTAACCCTCCCGTGCCAAATTCGAGGTCATTGTAGAATGACTCTACTAATTCTGTCGAGTCCGGGTCATTCAACATACGTTGTGCCTCTGCACGTGTTTTTTCGTCATAAGCCTTGTCTAACCATTTTTCGGCTTTTGCTCTGGCTATTTTAATAATGTCATTGTTTTCCATAAGCGGTCATTTTATTTACCTTCTTGCAAAGTTAGGATTTTCCTGAATGAATGATATGGATTTTTAGGTTAAATTGTTACGTTTTAGAGAAGAAAAATAAAAAAGCCTCGTGTCAAACGAGGCTTTTTTATATAGCTAAAGCTTAAATTAAAATTTCTTCTCTTTAATTTTTGCTTTCTTTCCGGTAAGATCACGGAAATAATAAATTCTAGCTCTACGAACAACACCTTTTTTGTTCACCTCAATTGATTGAATATAAGGAGAATTGAAAGGAATGATACGTTCTACTCCAACGTTACCAGACATTTTTCTAACCGTAAAGGTTTTGGTGGTACCTGTACCCTTGATTTGGATAACTACACCTTTGAAAATCTGAACACGTTCTTTGCTCCCCTCGATAATCTTGTAATGTACACTGATGGTATCACCTGTAGAAAATACGGGAAGTTCTGTAGCATTTTCTCTTGCAAAAGCTTGTTCCGCAATTTTAATTAAATCCATTGTCTTTATTTTAAAAGGTTCATTTATCGAACGCAGTATTACGACTTTCAGTCTTCAATGTAAGAGACTGCGTACGTTTCAAAATTGAGTGGCAAAGGTATAAAAATAAATATTCCGGTGCAAGCATCGGAATATTTATTTTGTTACAAGTTCACAAGTTACAGGTTGCAGGTTCTCGAACTTGTGACTTGCAGAACCGTAGGCTCAACTTGTAACCTGCAACCGAAATTAGAAGTAGTAGCTATTCTACTACTTCTAATTTTTTACCGGTTTGCTCGATAATCATGCGCAAATACCACTCCGGTAGTGCCGGTTGCTCTACTTTCGGGTTCTTTTGTCCGGGAATAGCTGTTTTCACGTTTCCGTCCATGTATTTGCAGAACAAATAGCCATAGAAATCTCTCCACGTGTCAACTAATTGATTACCCGTGTTACAAGAGAAGTCTGTTAAGAATTCTATTGCGGCATTCTTGTCTTTTGCCAACATTTCTTTTGCTCCGGCATCAATCATTTGCACGAAATTCACGTATTGTTTTTCCAGGGCTACTTGTTTCTCCCGAATTTCCGGGTGAATCAGGTTATAACGGGTGTAAGCAAAGTTCGTCACTTGGTTGAATACCCAGAAAGCAGCCTTGTTCGTGAATTCCATCATACTGCCATTGCCCTCGGCGAATGCGAACGGTACTTCCGTTGAAACGGTGTACATCGGGAAATATACCGTGCTGGCTGCGTCGTCTACGCCGAACCAAAGGATACCTCCGATTTCGTTGGGTAACCAGCCTCTACATTGAGCGACAAAGGTAAACCCGGTTTGTTGTGTGGCAGTTGCTCTCTCGTGAACATATTCTTTACCGTCTACTTTAAAGCTCATCGGACGCCATCTGTAAGGACATTCGTAAGGTCCGGCTCCCATATCTTTGCTCATATCCAATTCTGTCCCTTCCAAGTGATCGCGCATGAAGTCCATCACTTGAAGTACGTCAATTTTTTCACTCGGCTTAATCCACAAAGGCATACGGTTCGTGGCGTATCCTTTGGCATCCCGTTGGATATTTCTTCCGTTTGCGTAATCAAAGTATTGTCCCATGTCCGGGTTCACGGCATTGAAGAATGCCCATACGCGAATCTCGCAAGCCCGAGCCCCGCTAAAATCAACTGGAGCGTAGGTGTCAGAGAAACTAAAATCTTTATTTTTAGCGTCTTGTGGATAGAATCCTTTTTCCTTCGCGAAAGAAATCACGTCTTTAGCATACACGGTCGTGATGTTCGGGTCGTAAATTTTGTTCATCTTGTCAGAAGAGATAGAAGTTTTGCCTGCTAACGGGAAAGTGGTGATACGAGCTTGATTCGCATGAGCGGACACGTATCCGTCCGGTACCATACGGGCTACCCAAACGGCTCCTTTTTCTCCTTCACCCTTGCCGATGATTTCAAGAATCCATACTTCATTCGGGTCGATGATCGAGATAGACTCGCCACTACTTGCCCAACCGAATTTCTCCACGAGGTCAGTCATGACAACAATTGCCTCGCGGGCGGTCTTTGCGCGTTGCAGCGTGATGTAGATTGCGCTACCGTAATCGATGATAGCCCCGGCTTGGGTTTCCAGCTCTTTTCTTCCGCCGTATGTCGTTTCAGAGATAGCCAGCTGGTGTTCGTTCATGTTACCGACTACATTATATGTATGTGCAACCTGGGGAATCTTACCCATGTATTTGCCGGTATCCCACTCGTAAACGTCGAGCATACTCCCGGCAGGCCAATCTTTTGCAGGCCAGTGATATAATTCTCCGTACAACACGTGAGAGTCTGCGGAGTAGGTAACCATAGTAGATCCGTCTTTCGTGGATCCTTTCGTGAACAAAAAGTTCGTGCACGCCATCGTGTAGGAAGTGCAACAAACCAATGCCAATGTAATTAAGGTGTTTACTTTTCTCATCTTCAGTTATTGGTTTATATAATTGATTTAATTATTATCGAATCCGGTCGAGCGATTTCAGTAACTTGATGTCCTTGAAAATCCCTCTCATCCCCAGGTACGTGAATACCACGCAAATTAAGGGGAATATAAAACTAAGCTTATACAGGATATCGGCATCTATTTTATTCTGGAATTGGTTAATATGATACCACATCAATATCGTGGAGCCCACCAGAAGGATAATTTCAACAATGCACAGGCGAAGCTGTAAAAAGCGTTTCTTGTAAAGGAAAATTGTCACTAGGGGCAGACCGATCGTGAAAATATTCAGGATAAGTAAAGCCCAATAATGTGCTTGAAGGGCAGATCGCTCGCCGATCAGCACGACTCCGTAAGTGAAAAAATTGTAACTTGCATCGTTGGGAACAACTACTTGGGCAATGGGGACAAATAAAGGCATTGTCATGATAAGGGCAACGATGAGCAGGTAGAGGGTTTGTATTCTTTGTATCATATTAAAAATAAAAAAATTAACGTACGAGTGAATCTAAGGTATATTCAACAAGCTTTTTCATGTAAGGTTTATAATTGGAGGAAGCATCCCCGGTTGTCCGGTTGGCGATAATCAGGCAGATCGTGGTAGCATGGTGTCCCATGAGTGCCGATAGTCCCGCGATGGCTGCACTTTCCATTTCATAGTTCACGATTTTGTGACCGTTAAAGTGGAAACGGGCTATTTCGTCATTCACGGCAGGCATTTCTATGGGTAACCGAAGCACCCGTCCCTGGGGACCGTAAAATCCGTTTGCCGTGAGCGTCACGCCTTTTACCGTTACGCCCTCCGTGTGCAGTTTGTTCACCAATTCCGGAGAAGCCTTTACGGCATATGGTCGGGCAGCAAGCGAGGTCCAATGGCATTCTTTGATAAACGTATCTTCAAAAGCCGTGTCACATACCCTTTCGTTGTCCCGGTAGAAACGCAATACGCCGTCGATTCCCAGGCTCATCTCGGATATCACGAACGAGTGTACCGGAACATCAGCCTGCACGGAACCGGATGTGCCAATGCGCACTATATTCAAGTGTTTTTTCTCGGTCTTGATTTCTTTGGTTTGCAAGTCGATATTCACGAGGGCATCAAGTTCGTTCATCACGATGTCAATGTTGTCGGGACCGATACCCGTGGAGATGACGGATATCCGTTTCCCCCGGTAGTGTCCGGTGACGGTGTGAAATTCCCGGTCGCTTTTTCTGATCTCGATCGTGTCGAAATAAGAGGCGATCATTTCTACTCTCGACGGATCGCCCACGAGGATAATCTGGTCTGCCAAATCCTCGGGATGCAGATGAAGATGAAAGACGCTACCGTCTTCATTCGTGATTAATTCGGATGATTTTATCGGCTCCATAATCTGTTTACTTTTTGAGCAACCAAATTTAGTAAAACAAATAATACCGGACAAATGTTTGCCCGGTATTATTTGGTTTCATGAAATTAACCCGAATGAATGGGCTAAATGAATTATTTTGCGTAATTAATCGCTCTGGTTTCGCGGATTACCGTAACTTTTACCTGTCCGGGGTAAGTCATTTCATCCTGTATTTTCTTGGCTATCTCGTATGAAATCTTTTCTGCTTCGGCATCGGAAACTTTTTCACTTCCTACCACGACACGAAGCTCGCGACCTGCCTGAATGGCGTATGTTTTAACCACTCCATTGTATGACAGAGCCATGTCTTCCATTTCTTTCAGGCGTTTGATATAAGATTCCACGACTTCCCGTCTTGCTCCCGGGCGTGCCCCCGAAATAGCATCACAAGCTTGCACGATAGGAGCGATCATCGTAGTCATTTCAACCTCCTCGTGGTGAGCCCCAATAGCATTGCAAATATCCGGTTTCTCTTTGTATTTTTCAGCTAAGCGCATACCGAGGATTGCGTGCGGCAATTCCGGCTCGTCGTCGGGCACCTTGCCGATGTCATGCAATAATCCGGCACGTTTTGCTTTCTTCACGTTCAGTCCTAGTTCGGCAGCCATGATGGCGCAAAGATTCGCGGTTTCACGGGCGTGTTGCAATAGGTTCTGTCCATAGGAAGAACGGTATTTCATTTTACCTACGAGACGGATCAATTCCGGATGCAAGCCGTGGATGCCGAGGTCGATTGTGGTACGTTTACCTGTCTCCACGATTTCTTCCTCTATTTGTTTTTTCACTTTATTCACGACTTCCTCGATACGTGCCGGGTGGATACGTCCGTCTGTTACCAGTTGATGTAAAGACAAACGGGCGATTTCACGTCTTACCGGGTCAAATCCGGAAAGTACAATGGCTTCCGGGGTATCGTCCACGATAATCTCTACTCCGGTGGCGGCTTCAAGTGCCCGAATGTTACGTCCTTCGCGCCCGATGATGCGTCCCTTGATCTCGTCCGAGTCGATGTGGAATATAGATACGGCGTTCTCCGTGGCAGTTTCCGTGGCAACCCGTTGAATGGTTTTAACCACGATCTTTTTTGCTTCCATGTTAGCCGTCATCTTTGCTTCTTCCATGATCTCGTTCACGTAAGACATGGCCTCGGTTTCCGCCTCGTCTTTCAGCGAACTGATCAATTTCTCTTTCGCCTGTTCCGCCGACATCCCGGAGATGGCCTCCAGTTGTTCGATTTGTTGCTTTTTGTATTTATCCAGTTCCGCGTGTTTCTTCTCCCACAATTCCTTTTGCGCTTCCAGCGTTTCTTGTTGTACTTCCGCCTCTTTTATCTTGCGTTGGCATTCTTCCATTTTGCGAGCCAACTCGGCGTCTTTTTGTTTCAGCTTATTTTCAGCGAGAAGAATTTTGCTATTTCGGGCATTTACCTGCTTCTCGTGTTCTGCCTTGATTTGCAAGAACTTCTCCTTTGCTTGCAGAATCTTGTCCTTCTTGATCACTTCCGCCTCGGCTTCCGCTTCTTTGATGATGTTTTTGCTTCTATATTTTAAGGTCATGTTTATCAGCATATAGCCTATAAGCAATCCTACAACTAAAGCAATAACACCGGTAATTATAGTTGTTATCATATTCGTAACTTGAATTTATAGTTGTTATATTATATTTTGGTGTTTTTTGTTCAAACAAAAAACCCGCACTATTTCTCTTTAAAAAACCCCTGTTAGACACGGGTAGAGCTGCCGTTAGATTCAGACTTCCACTGTCCTGACGGAACCCCGAAGGGTCGAGGCCTGTCTTTGGCTAACAAAGCTTCACTCTAATTGGTTAAGTGTTGAGTTTTCCAGTTAAATACGAAATAATGCGGGTATATCTATTTCCTTTTCAAAGAACTCTATCTTATTCTACTCTTTCACAAATCCATCCAGCCTACTACTAATCTCTCTCACTCTATCTAATACGGGCTCGATATTATTTTGTTTCTCGGCTTCCAACATTTTTACCGTAAATTGTAGTGCGGTAACTGCCAGAAAGTCGACGGGATCGGCATTTGCATACTTTTCCCTATATTTTGCAATCTTACTATTTATTAGCTGGGCGGCTTTTCTGATCGCCTCTTCTTCCTCTCTCTCAATGGTCAGAACGCAAGGCCTACCGGCTATATTTAACGTGATAGTAAGTTTATCATTCATATTTAATTATTCAAAAGAGCAATACATTTATCAATCTCCCGCACAAGTTGGCTTATTCTATTTTTTGCCTCGGAACTTCCTTCTCCAGTTGAAATAGCGGTTGCCACCTTCAATGTTTTGATTTCTTCATGTAATTTTATGTTCTCGCTTTTCATTCGTTCGATCCGGCTTTGGAGTTCTTTCATCTCCGCTTCCATCTCTCTGCTCTTGTCCAGCGAGGATATATATAGTTTTATCAGTCGTTCAATTTTTTCGTTTAGCTCGTTAATAACGGCATCTTCTTTTGCTGTCATAACATCTTCTTTACACGACAAAGATAGAATAATTTCTTTTAAATATCAAGAGTGTTATTAATTTTGCGGTGAAATTAATTGTTTTTTTATGACAAGGAAAAAATTGTGGAGAGCGATATGGTTAGCGGGGATCATGCTACCTGTTTTATCATCAAATATTTGCGCGCAATCCGAGCGATTGTTGCATCCATTGCATGGAACTTTACTGCTGAGTGGGAATTTCGGCGAATTGAGGGCGACGCACCTGCATACCGGGCTTGATTTTAAAACCGGGGGTAGGGAAGGAATGCCTGTCATTTGTGCGAAAGATGGGGTCGTAGCCCGAGTAAAAGTTTCTCCCGTGGGATACGGGAACGCTTTGTATATCGAACACGAGGGCGGACTCACTACTGTGTATGGGCACCTGAATCGATTCGTGCCTCGGATCGCTAAGGTGGTGCGAGAAATACAATATGGCAAGGAATCGTTCGAGATCGATGAGAATCTGTTGGGGCGGCAAATATTCTTCCGGGCGGGAGATACTATCGCGTATAGCGGTAATACCGGTTCCTCGGGAGGACCACATTTGCATTTCGAGGTACGCGGAACCGAGAGCGAGCAAGCGTTGAATCCTTTAAATTTTCTTTCCGTGACGGATGAAACGGGACCTAACGTGCGAGGAGTCTATATCTACACGTTTTCGCCGGAAGGCGTGGGGAATGCTCCCCGTCGGGTTGAAGTGAAGAATCTCGGGAAACGGATGTATCAAGGTGGAAAAATAAGTGTGCCCGCGGGAATAGTTGGTATTGGCATACAAGCGGATGATTACATGAAAGACTCGTGGAATAAGCTTGGTGTGTATGAAATGAAGGTGGTTGCTAGCGGGGAGAATGTTTTTGAAATGAAGATGGATCGCTTGTCTTTTGGTCAAGCGTCCTGGGTAAATACCATAAAAGATTTTCACCAGTACAGGGAGGGAAGGTATGTTTACTTGGCTTTCGGGGATTGCCAAACGCAATTGCTTGGCGTGAATAATCGCCAGGGGGGCTTTGTTGAGGTGCATAAGGATAGTGTGGTGGATGTTTCCGTCGAGTTGCGGGATGCAAATGGAAATCGTTCCCGTGTATCGCTCCAGCTTGTTGGAAAGCAAACAGGAGCAGGACTAAAGATGCCTGAAGGTGCTAAGGTGCTGACGAGCGAGCGAGGGGGTGTTTTGCAAGAAGGAAAGTATTCTTTGGCGCTGGAAGCCGGGGCTTTGCCTTATCCTGTCGTTTGTAAGCCTCGTGTTTACCGGAAAGAAAAGGATAGTACGGAGACGATCGAGGTCTTTTCCTTGACGGAGCGGATTCAGCCTTTGTTGAAGAATGGGAAATTGTCCGTGCAAGGAAATTTTCCGGATAAATCGGTGCTTTGCTTGTTGGAAGTAAAAGGACGTTTTTCTCCCTTGAGCACGACTTGGAGTGCTGGGGGGCTGGAAGCATTGCCCCGGGTGTTGGGTGAATACACGATTCGGCAGGATACTGTCGCCCCAATAATATTGTACACGGGAGTGAGCGGGAGGAAAGTGCAGTTCCGTATTTTTGATGATTTGTCAGGGATCGCTTCTTACCGGGTGGAGGTGAATGGTAAGTGGTGTTTGTTTAGTTATGACGCAAAAAATCGACGGCTCGAGGGAAGTTTGAACGAACCGGTTTTCGTGAAGGGAAAGAATCACCTGGTGGTAAAAGTGGAGGATGGTGTGAAAAATTTAGCTACCTTTGAAACGGACGTATATAAAAAGTAGTATATACTATATTAAATAACAGAAAAAGGAATAATATGGAAATAGAAGATATAAAAAAAATAGCGAAAGAAGGACGTCGGGATGAGGCAATTGAGATGTTGCAGCAAATGTTGGAGCGTAACGAGGGCGAGAGGGAGGAAGTATTGTTGGAATTGGGTGCCGTGTATTACGCGAAGGGGGACACGACGCAAGCTTTGAATCATCTTAACGAGGTGATGCGAATAAATCCGGGGAATACGAAGGCAAAAAACTACCTGGATATAATTAATGGAATATTGAATTATTATTGTAAGGATTTGTTGAATCCTTGAGGAAATTATATTATCCGAGGGGATTTCCCTCGTGATCCCGTGGTAATCCCAAAGTAATACTACCTCTACTCGGTTACAACATAGTTGTAGTGCTCTTTCATCGCCAGTCGCCAACGGTGGTGTAATTGTGCTATATTAGTGTTGTAAGTAGGTAGAGGTAGTATTGCTCTGGGATTACTTTGGAATTGCGGGAGGATGAATGATGGGTTGAATAACCGTATTGCTACCCTATTTCCGGGGTAATATACTCTCTCTTTCGGAGCCTCTTCATTGTTTCGCTATAGCAACGATATTATCGTATATCTGTGCTATGGTTGAGGATTGGAGAGGCTTTGGTAAAGGGGGAGTATATCCCCGGGAATACCGTTTCTTTTCCCCGGAATTTGGCAGGGATGGCGTGTCGTTGGTTGCTTTGTTCTGAAAAAAATAGAAGGTAAAGATTTTATATCTCAATTAATTGATATATCTTTGCAGCCAGTTTTTTGAATTTTAAATATAAACTTCAATCCGCTTGAAAGGGGGTGGTCAATTATTTTTGAGAGATTAAAAAGAATACATATATTTAGTTCTAGTACAGCACGATAGCGTGTTGCCATTTTTTGTATTATATAAAATATTCATTTTAAAAAAATAGAAATCATGATAATTGTACCATTAAAAGAAGGCGAAAACATTGAGAGAGCGTTGAAAAAATTCAAGAGAAAATTCGAGAAAACCGGTGTTATTAAAGAACTGAGAGATCGTCAGGCTTTCACGAAGCCATCTGTTAGAAACAGAGTAGCTCGAATGAAAGCTGCTTATCGTCAATCTTTGCAACAGGCAGAAGAATAAAAAACGGGTTCTTCCTTTGTTTTTCAAAACAAAAGACGTAACTTGCTTACGCCTTATTATTTATAGAGATGACACGAATTGGATTATTCTTGAAGTACTTGGAAGATGTGAAGCGTTATTCCGCTCACACGATAACCGCTTACAAGACGGATTTACGTCAGTTCTATGCGTTTTGTGGAATGGAGGAAGATGACGAAGATTTTTCCCAAATGACGACCAAGCTCGTGAGGGAGTGGGTCGTGGCGGAAATGAGAGGTGCTTTGAGGAACCGGGGTGGAAAACAAAAGTTACATCCCGCTTCGGGCAAGCGTAAGTTAAGCAGCGTTAAGGCATTTTTCCGATTCTTGGTAAAAGAAGGCGTGATAGAGGTAAATCCGGCGGAAGATATTTCAGGTCCGAAGTTGCCGAAAAAATTGCCTGTTTTCGTGAATGAGCAGGACATGGAAAACACGTTATATGATGCCGAGAAGGAGGAAGGATTTCATGGATTGAGAGATTTCTTGATCTTGTTGATGGCTTACGACACGGGCATGAGGCGTTCTGAAATTGTTGGATTACGGCTGGAGGATGTCGATATGTTGCGGCGCTGTATACGTGTCCGCGGTAAAGGCGGAAAACAACGGGAGATCCCGATCCTAAAAGAGTTGGAACAAGATATTGTTTATTATCTCAAGGGACGGGAGGACGTGGTAGAACGGGAGCACGGGTATTTTTTCGTGACGGACAAAGGGAGGCCGGTTTACCCGCAATTCGTTTACCGTTTGGTGGTAAATGCATTGAGTAAACATACTTCTTTGTCGAAACGAAGTCCGCACGTGTTAAGGCATTCGTTTGCCACACATCTGTTGGATAGCGGGGCGTCCATCCAGGGAATTAAAGAATTACTGGGGCACTCGAGTTTGGCTGCCACACAGGTTTACACTCATAATTCCGTGGAGAAAATGTTGAAGATTTTTAAACAAGCTCATCCGCGAGCATAAATTATAGGAGGAAACGATATGGAAATTAGAATTAATCCTGTAGGTTTTTCAGTAAATCCGGTATTGGAGGATTTTATAAACAAGAAGTTTTCTAAACTGGAAAAGTATCACGACGGTATTATGGGGGTGGATGTTACCTTAAAATTGGAAAAGGACGACCACTTGGAAAATAAACTGACCGAGGTACATGTAGATATAAAAGGGCAAGATGTTTTTGCCAAGAAGAATGCGAAAACTTTCGAGGAAACCGTTGATGAGTTATATGATGTGCTCAAAAGGCAGTTGGTTAAAGCGAAAGAAAAAAGAGAAGATTAAGAAAAATGATCTCATTTATTGTGAGATATGATTTTTAATTTGTACATTTGCAAGCCAAATTAAATGGGTTTTCTCGCACTTGTTTGACTAAATGTTAGATAAACAGCGAGTTACTTGCATGAATATAGAGTTATTGTGATAAATTGTTTAATAATAAAATTGTTTTAGAGTTATGGCTAAAGAACATTTTGACAGGTCCAAACCACACGTAAATATTGGTACTATCGGTCACGTTGACCACGGTAAAACTACTTTGACGGCTGCTATCACTACGGTATTGGCAAAAAAAGGTCTTTCTGAATTACGTTCATTCGATTCTATCGATAACGCTCCGGAAGAAAAAGAAAGAGGTATCACCATTAATACTTCTCACGTAGAATATCAGACTGCAAATCGTCACTATGCACACGTTGACTGTCCGGGGCACGCCGACTATGTAAAGAACATGGTAACTGGTGCCGCCCAGATGGATGGTGCAATCTTAGTTTGTGCCGCTACCGATGGTCCGATGCCTCAGACTCGTGAGCACATTCTTTTGGCTCGTCAGGTAAACGTTCCGAGAATCGTGGTATTCTTGAACAAAGTGGATATGGTGGACGACCCTGAAATGTTGGAGTTGGTTGAGATGGAAGTTCGCGAATTGTTGTCTTTCTATCAATATGATGGCGACAATACTCCGGTGATCTTAGGTTCAGCTCTTGGAGCATTGAACGGAGAGGCTAAATGGGAAGAGAAAGTAATGGAATTGATGGACGCTGTTGACACTTGGATCGAGTTGCCGCAACGTGCAGTTGATAAACCATTCTTGATGCCTGTTGAAGACGTGTTCTCTATCACTGGTCGTGGAACTGTTGCTACCGGTCGTATTGAAACTGGTATCGTTCACACGGGTGATGAATTGGAAATTATCGGTTTGGGTGCTGATGGTAAGAAAACCGTATGTACCGGAGTTGAGATGTTCCGTAAGATTCTTGACGAAGGTCAAGCCGGTGATAACGTAGGTTTGTTGCTCCGCGGTATTGACAAAGACGAGATCAAACGTGGTATGGTATTGGCAAAACCGGGTTCAGTTAAACCGCATGCTCACTTCAAAGCAGAGGTTTATATCTTGAAGAAAGAAGAAGGTGGTCGTCATACTCCGTTCCATAACAGATACAGACCTCAGTTCTATATCCGTACTTTGGACGTTACCGGTGAAATCACACTTCCGGAAGGACGTGAGATGGTAATGCCCGGTGATAACTTGACTATCGAGGTTAATTTGATTACTCCGGTAGCTTGTAACGTAGGTTTGCGTTTTGCTATCCGTGAAGGTGGTAGAACCGTAGGTGCTGGTCAGATTACCGAAATTCTTGAATGATTCAAAGAATAGTATAGAATAGGGTCGACTTCGGTCGACCCATACACGGGAGTGGCTCAGTTGGTAGAGCATCGGTCTCCAAAACCGAGGGTCGGGAGTTCGAACCTCTCCTCCCGTGCAACTAAATTGAATAACAAATGAAAGTTAAGACTTATATATCAGATGTTTATAATGAGCTGGTGAATAAAGTAACTTGGCCTACGTGGTCTGAGCTCCAAAGTAGTGCGACGATCGTGATGATAGCTTCCGTCATCATAGCGCTTTGCATATTTGCGATGGATTTCTCGTTCAGACATATCGTGACCGGTATATATAATTTGTTTTACTAATAATCTTGGAGGTCTAACATGGCTGAACTACAAAAAAGATGGTATGTACTTCGAACCATTGGAGGTAAAGAGAAGAAGGTAAAGGAGTACATCGAGAATGAAATCGCCAGTTTAGGGCTTCAGGAATACGTTTCACAAGTTTTGGTGCCTGCCGAGAAGGTGTATCAAGTACGCAACGGGAAAAAGTATAGCAGTGAGCGAAATCTTTACCCGGGATATGTACTGATAGAGGTTGCACTCGTTGGTGAAATCCCACACATTCTTCGTGACATCACGAATGTGATAGGCTTCCTGGGAGAAACCAAAGGAGGAGATCCTGTTCCGATGCGTCAAGCAGAGGTGAACCGAATACTCGGTACGGTGGATGAACTTGCGGAACAACCAGAAGAAATAAGTATACCTTATTTCGTGGGCGAGTCGGTTAAAGTGACTGACGGACCGTTTAATGGTTTTACCGGTGTGATAGAGGAGGTGAATTCTGACAAGAAGCGCTTGAAAGTAATTGTCAAGATCTTCGGACGGAAAACGCCACTTGAATTGAGTTTCATGCAGGTAGAAAAAGAATAACAATTATTTGATTTAAAAACAATCATGGCAAAACAAGTTGAAGCTATTATCAAGCTACAAATCAAAGCCGGAGCTGCAAACCCGTCTCCTCCAGTAGGACCGGCGTTAGGTTCTAAGGGAGTCAACATCATGGACTTCTGCAAGCAATTTAACGCTAGAACTCAGGAACAGGCTGGAAAAATCATCCCGGTAATTATACAGGTGTATGGTGATAAGTCGTTTGATTTTATTACAAAACAACCTCCTGTTGCTATTCAACTTTTGGAAGTCGCTAAAATCAAATCCGGATCCGCGGAGCCTAATCGTAAGAAAGTGGCTTCCCTCACTTGGGATCAAGTGAAAGCAATTGCTACGGACAAGATGAAAGATTTGAACGCTTTCGAGATTGAAAAAGCAATGAGTATGGTAGCTGGTACCGCCAGAAGTATGGGTATTACCGTAACCGGTGACAGACCTTTTTAATGAACTTGTAACACTTCAAACGTAATGAGTAAACTGACAAAAAATAAGAAGTTAGCTTTAGCGAAGATCGAAGGTGGAAAAGTATATTCTATCGACGAGGCTGCACAGCTTGTGAAAGAAATTACTTTCACGAAGTTTGATGCGTCAGTTGACATGGACGTTCGACTAGGGGTAGACCCGCGTAAAGCCAATCAAATGGTGCGTGGTGTATGTACTTTACCTCACGGTACCGGAAAACAAGTAAGAGTTTTGGTTTTGTGTACTCCTGACAAGGAAGAAGAAGCTAAAGCAGCCGGAGCCGATTACGTGGGTTTGGACGATTATATCGAGAAATTGAAAGGCGGTTGGACCGACATCGATATTATCATCACGATGCCTTCTGTAATGGGTAAAGTAGGAGCTCTTGGTAGAATTTTGGGTCCTCGTGGATTGATGCCTAACCCGAAGAGTGGTACGGTAACCCCGGAAATCGGGAAAGCTGTAACTGAGGTTAAAGCTGGTAAAATCGACTTTAAGGTTGACAAATTCGGTATTATTCACGCTTCTATTGGTAAAGTAACATTTGAGCCGGAGAAGATTATGGAGAACGCAAGAGAATTCTTGAACGTGATCAATAAACTGAAACCGACGGCTGCAAAAGGTACTTACATCAAGAGCGTGTACCTGTCAAGTACGATGAGTCCCGGTATTCAAGTAGAAACAAAGACTTTACTTGATTAATGTAGTAATCTAAAAAGGACCTCAGTAGTATGAAAAAAGAAGATAAAAAAGTCGTAATAGAAAACTTGACAAAGCAAGTGAATTCTTACAAGCACTTGTATGTTAGTGACATCGCTGGTCTTGACGCTGTGGACACACAAGCTTTGCGTCGGGCTTGTTTTGATGCCAACATCAAATTAGTGCAGGTAAAGAACACTTTGTTGAGAAAGGCTTTGGAAAACGCTGACAACAATTATGAGGAGATTTTCTCCGTGTTGAAAGGCGATAGCGCGATCATGTTATGTGATACCGGAAATATTCCTGCGAAACTGATTAAAGAATTTCGTCAAAAGAAAGATAAACCTGTCTTCAAGGCTGCTTTCGTTGAGGAATGCGCTTACGTTGGCGAAGACCAACTCGAGTCGTTGATCAGTATCAAGTCTAAGGAGGAGTTGATTGCAGACATCATTGCTATGTTGCAATCACCGATGCAGAATGTTATTTCCGCATTGCAATCCGGACAAAATACGATCGCTGGTGTTGTTAAAACACTTTCTGAAAAAGAATAATTTTTATAGTTTAGTAAACAAACAATTTTAAATAGAATAGAAATGGCAGATTTGAAAAAACTTGCAGAAGAGCTAGTAAACCTTACCGTAAAAGACGTAAAAGAATTAGCTGACATTTTAAAAGAAGAGTACGGAATTGAACCTGCAGCTGCTGCTGTAGCTGTAGCTGCTCCTGCAGCTGGTGGTGCTGCTGCCGCTGAGGCTGAACAAACTGAATTCGATGTTATTTTGAAATCAGCAGGTGCAGCTAAATTAGCCGTTGTTAAGTTGGTTAAAGAATTGACCGGTCTTGGTTTGAAAGAAGCTAAAGAAGTAGTTGACAAGGCTCCGGCTCCATTGAAAGAAAAAGTTTCTAAAGAAGAAGCTAACTCATTGAAAACTCAATTAGAAGAAGCAGGAGCTGAAGTTGAACTTAAATAAAGTATAAAACCGGATGGTTTTCAGGTTTAGAGTCTCATGTGGACTCTAAACCATTTTGTTGTTATGATTGTTTAGGTTCAAAAAAAATAATAGATGTCTTCATATAATTCAAACAATAGAATAAGCTTTGCATCGATAAAAAATCAGTTGGAATACCCTGATTTTCTTGAGGTGCAGTTGAAGTCTTTCAAGGACTTTTTTCAATTAGGTACCACGCCTGAGAACAGAAAGAATGAAGGCCTTTACACGGTTTTCAAGGAAAATTTTCCTATAACTGATACACGAAACAACTTTGTTTTAGAATTTTTGGACTATTTTATAGATCCCCCTCGTTACACGATTGAGGAGTGCTTGGGTCAAGGTTTGACCTTCGGGGCTCCCTTGAAAGCAAAGTTGAAGTTGTATTGTACGGATCCGGAACATGAAGATTTTGATACCGTTATTGAGGATGTATATTTAGGAAATGTTCCTTACATGACCCCGAAAGGTACTTTCGTGATCAATGGGGCAGAGCGAGTGGTAGTTTCTCAGTTACATAGATCTCCCGGCGTTTTCTTCGGGCAAAGTATCCACGCGAATGGTACGAAGCTTTATTCCGCGAGAATTATTCCGTTCAAGGGTTCCTGGATCGAGTTCGCCACGGACATCAATAACGTGATGTACGCGTATATCGACCGGAAGAAAAAATTACCCGTGACGACTCTTTTGAGAGCGATTGGTTTTGAAACGGATAAGGATATTCTTGAAATATTCGGTCTTGCAGATGAAGTGAATGTTTCCCGTACAGGGTTGAAGAAAGTCGTTGGCAGACGTTTGGCTGCTCGTGTTTTGAAATCTTGGATTGAAGATTTCGTTGATGAAGATACCGGTGAAGTCGTTTCTATCGAGCGTAACGAGATTATCGTTGATCGTGAAACGGTACTGGAGCCTGAGCATATTGATGCGATTGTCGAATCCGGAGCGAAGACGATTCTTCTTCACAAGGAAATGCAAAACCTGGCAGATTATGCTATTATATACAACACGCTGCAAAAAGATCCCTGTAACTCAGAGAAAGAAGCCGTATTGCATATCTACAGGCAATTGCGTAGTTCGGAGCCGCCAGATGAGGCAACCGCACGTGATGTAATCGATAAACTGTTCTTCTCGGACAAACGTTACGATTTGGGTGACGTGGGACGTTACAAGTTGAACAAGAAATTGAATCTTACAACAGACCCGGATATCCGGATTTTGACGAAAGAGGATATCATCGAGATCATCAAGTATTTAATTCGTTTGTTAAATGCCAAGACGGATGTGGACGATATTGACCACTTGAGTAATCGTCGTGTTCGTACTGTTGGCGAACAATTATATAATCAATTCGGAGTTGGATTGGCTCGTATGGCTCGTACGATTCGTGAAAGAATGAACGTGCGCGATAACGAGGTGTTCACCCCGGTTGACTTGATTAATTCGAAGATTTTGTCTTCAGTAATCAATTCGTTTTTTGGAACGAACGCGTTATCCCAGTTCATGGATCAAACCAATCCGTTAGCCGAGATAACTCACAAAAGACGTATGTCCGCTCTTGGACCCGGTGGTCTTTCTAGAGATCGTGCAGGTTTCGAGGTCCGTGACGTACACTACACTCACTATGGTCGTTTGTGTCCGATAGAGACTCCGGAAGGACCTAATATCGGTTTGATCTCGTCTCTTTGCGTGTATGCGAAGATCAATGATCTCGGGTTTATCGAGACCCCTTACCGCAAAGTGAACAATGGGGTGGTTGATTTGTCCGAAGAAGGAGTGAAATATTATTCTGCAGAGGAGGAGGAGGAGTTGGTGATTGCTCAGGCAAGTTCGCCGATTGATGAAGATGGGAAATTCTCCAACAAGTGGGTAAAGGCCAGAAAGGATGCCGATTTCCCGATGGCATCAGGTGAGGAAGTTGATTTGATCGACGTTGCGCCGAACCAGATCGCTTCTATTGCGGCTTCTTTGATTCCGTTCTTGGAGCATGATGACGCAAACCGTGCGTTGATGGGATCTAACATGATGCGTCAGGCAGTTCCGATCATTTCTCCGGAATCTCCGATTGTGGGTACCGGATTGGAAGGTAACCTGATTAAGGATTCCAGAACACAGATAGTGGCAGAAGGTCCCGGTAGTGTTGCTTTCGTGGACGGACGTAAGATCGTGATTAAATATGACCGTACGGAAGAAGAGGCTTTTGTAAGTTTTGAGCCTGACACGAAAGAATATTATTTGCCAAAATATCAGCGTACCAACCAAAGTACGACGATCACGCTGAAACCGATCGTGAGAAAAGGTCAGCGGGTGGAGGAAGGACAGATATTAACGGAAGGTTATTCTTCTCAGAAAGGGGAGCTGGCACTTGGTCGTAACTTGAAGGTGGCATTCATGCCCTGGAAAGGATATAACTATGAGGATGCTATCGTGATCTCCGAGAATATTGTTCGGAATGATGTGTTCACTTCTGTTCACGTGGACGAATACTCTTTGGAGGTTCGTGAAACCAAACGTGGTCTTGAGGAGTTGACGGCTGATATCCCGAACGTGAGCGAGGAAGCCACGAAAGATCTGGATGAAAACGGAATCATTCGTGTCGGGGCTCGTGTCCAGCCGGGCGATATTTTGATTGGTAAGATTACCCCGAAAGGAGAGTCAGACCCGAGTCCGGAAGAAAAGTTGCTAAGAGCTATTTTCGGTGACAAAGCGGGTGACGTGAAGGATGCCTCTTTGAAGGCTTCTCCGTCTTTGAAGGGTGTGATTATTGACAAGAAGTTATTCCAACGCACGATCAGTGACCGTAAGACGAAGGCTGCCGGAAAGAATCTGTTAGCTGAGTTAGACGAGCAGTTCCAACGTAAAGTCGGTGATCTTACTTCTTTGTTGATCGATAAGTTATTCGAGCTTGTGAATGGTAAGACTTCACAGGGAGTGAAGAATTACTTGAACGAGGATATTGTTCCGAAGGGAGTGAAATTCTCTTACAAGATGCTTCAGAATATGGATTTCTTGCAGATCAACCCGAACAAGTGGACGACTGACAAGCAGAAGAATGATATGATCCGTGACTTGTTGCATAACTATATCATCAAGTACAAAGAGATCGAGGGACAGATTAAACGTAAGAAATATAACGCTACTGTTGGGGATGAACTTCCCACGGGTATCATCAAGATGGCAAAAGTTTACGTGGCTAAGAAACGTAAATTGCAAATCGGTGATAAGATGGCAGGACGTCATGGTAACAAGGGTATTGTTTCTCGCGTGGTAAGGGTGGAAGATATGCCATTCTTGTCTGACGGAACTCCGGTCGACATTTGTTTGAATCCGCTAGGTGTGCCTTCTCGTATGAACTTGGGACAGGTGTTTGAAACTGTGTTAGGTTGGGCAGGCAAGAACTTGGGAGTGAAATTCGCCACCCCGATTTTCGATGGTGCTACACTTGATGATATCAATAAATATACGGATGAAGCAGGTGTGCCTAGATTCGGTACCACGTACTTGTACGACGGAGGAACGGGAGATCGTTTCGACCAGCCGGCAACCGTGGGTGTGATTTATATGTTGAAGTTGGGACACATGGTTGACGATAAGATGCATGCTCGTTCTATCGGTCCGTACTCGTTGATTACCCAGCAACCTCTTGGAGGTAAAGCTCAATTCGGAGGTCAGCGTTTCGGAGAGATGGAGGTTTGGGCACTTGAGGCTTTCGGTGCTTCGCATATCCTTCAGGAAATCTTGACCGTGAAGTCGGATGACGTAATGGGAAGAACGAAGACTTACGAACATATCGTGAAAGGTGAACCTCTGCCGAATCCCGGAATTCCGGAGTCTTTCAACGTGTTGTTGCATGAACTTCGCGGGTTAGGATTGAGCGTAAATTTAATATAATTGTTGATTTATGATTTTAGATTTATGATTCTATGCAATCGTAAATCTAAAATCTGAAATCTAAAATCATAAATATGGCCTTCAGAAAAGACAATAAAGTAAAGACTTTTACTAAAATAGCGATTGGACTAGCTTCTCCGGAAGAGATTCTGGAACGGTCTAGTGGCGCTGTACTAAAACCGGAAACGATAAACTATCGTACTTACAAACCTGAACGTGACGGTTTGTTCTGCGAGCGTATTTTCGGACCGGTGAAGGATTACGAATGTCATTGCGGTAAGTACAAGCGTATCCGTTATAAAGGGATCGTTTGCGACCGTTGTGGTGTCGAGGTGACGGAGAAGAAGGTAAGACGTGAGCGTATGGGGCATATCCAGTTGGTTGTTCCGGTAGCTCATATCTGGTATTTCAAATCATTGCCGAATAAGATCGGTTACTTGTTGGGTTTGCCTTCCAAGAAATTGGATACCGTGATCTACTACGAGAGATACGTGGTGGTTAACCCGGGTATCATGGGTGATACTGGTATTAAGACAATGGACTTCTTGACGGAGGAAGAGTATCTGGATATTTTGGATAAACTTCCGACGGATAATCAATACTTGGATGATGATGATCCAAATAAATTCATCGCTAAGATGGGTGCCGAGGCGATCTCTATGCTATTGGAGCGTCTGGACCTGGATGATTTGTCCTATGACTTGAGAAATAAGGCGAACACGGAGACTTCTCAACAGAGAAAGAATGAAGCATTGAAGCGTTTGCAGGTAGTGGAGGCTTTCCGTGAGAGCAAAGAAATTAATAAACCGGAATGGATGATCGTGAAGGTGTTGTCTGTGATACCACCTGAATTGCGTCCGTTGGTTCCGTTGGATGGTGGTCGTTTCGCAACTTCCGATTTGAACGATTTGTATAGAAGGGTAATTATCCGTAACAATCGTTTGAAGAGATTGATCGAGATCAAGGCTCCGGATGTGATCTTACGTAATGAAAAACGTATGTTGCAGGAAGCCGTGGATTCATTGTTCGATAACTCTCGTAAGTCCAATGCAGTTAAGATTGAAAACAACAGACCGTTGAAATCTTTGTCCGACAGTTTGAAAGGTAAACAAGGACGTTTCCGTCAGAACTTGTTGGGTAAGCGTGTTGACTATTCCGCGCGTTCGGTAATTGTCGTTGGTCCAGATTTGAAGATGCACGAATGTGGTC
Organism: Butyricimonas synergistica DSM 23225; assembly: GCF_000379665.1. Taxonomy (GTDB): domain Bacteria; phylum Bacteroidota; class Bacteroidia; order Bacteroidales; family Marinifilaceae; genus Butyricimonas; species Butyricimonas synergistica. The sequence continues at coordinate 45,497 of NZ_KB903374.1, forward strand.
TTCCGAAGGATATGGCTGCCGAGTTGTATATGCCGTTCATCATCCGTAAGTTGATCGAGCGTGGTATCGTGAAGACGGTGAAGAGTGCAAAGAAGATCGTGGATCGTCGTGACCCGATCGTTTGGGATATTTTGGAAAACGTGTTGAAAGGTCATCCGGTTTTATTGAACCGTGCACCGACCCTGCACCGCTTGGGTATTCAAGCATTCCAACCGAAATTGATTGAGGGTAAGGCTATTCGTTTGCATCCTTTGGCTTGTACCGGATTCAACGCCGACTTCGATGGTGACCAGATGGCAGTGCATTTGCCGTTGGGTAATGAGGCTGTGTTGGAAGCACAGATTTTGATGTTGTGTTCTCATAATATTTTGAACCCTGCTAACGGTGCGCCTATTACGGTGCCTTCTCAAGATATGGTACTCGGTTTGTACTATATCACGAAACCAAGGAAAGGCGTGAAGGGTGAAGGCTTGAAGTTCTATGCCCCGGAGGAAGTTATTATTGCTTTCAATGAACGGGCTGTGGATTTACATGCCGAGATTGAAGTAAAAATTGATGATGTCGATAAGGATGGTAATGCGATAAAACACATGATTAAGACTACTGTCGGTCGTGTGATTTTGAATCAGTTTACCCCGAAGAATTATCCGTATATTAATACTTTAATCACGAAGAAAGCTTTGCGTGACATTATCGGTGACGTGTTCAAACGTTGCGGTGTGGACGTGACTGCTAAGTTCTTGGATGATATCAAAGACTTGGGGTATCGTAAAGCGTTCGAAGGTGGATTGTCATTCAACTTGGGTGACGTTATCGTTCCCGAGAACAAGCAAGACTTGTTGCAGGAGGGATATGACCAAGTAGAAGAGGTGATGGCTAACTATAACATGGGATTCATCACCAATAATGAAAGATATAACCAGATTATTGATATCTGGACGCACGTTAACGCTAATTTGACTTCTACTTTGATGAAGCAGTTGGCGGCAGACGACCAAGGATTCAATTCCATTTACATGATGTTGGATTCCGGAGCCCGTGGATCTCGTGAGCAAATTCGTCAGTTAGGCGGTATGCGTGGATTGATGGCAAAACCGCAGAAATCAGGAGCTGCCGGTGCTCAGATTATCGAGAACCCGATTTTGGCAAACTTTAAAGAGGGACTTTCGGTGTTGGAGTACTTTATTTCAACCCACGGTGCTCGTAAAGGTTTGGCGGATACGGCATTGAAGACAGCAGACGCGGGATACTTGACTCGTCGTTTGGTTGACGTGGCGAATGATATCACGATTACCGAGGAAGATTGCGGTACATTGAGGGGTATCACAATTTCGGCTATCAAGAATAACGAAGAAATTGTATCTTCTTTGTCTGAAAGAATATTGGGACGTGTTTCCGTACATGATATTTATCATCCGAATACCGGCGAGTTGATCGTGGCTTCAGGTGATGAAATTACGGAAGTTATTGCAGATATTATCGAGAAATCTCCGATCGAGCGGGTGGAAGTTCGTTCCGTGTTGACTTGTGAGGCGAAGAAAGGTGTATGTGCTAAATGTTATGGGCGTAACTTGGCAACGAGCCGTATGGTTGAGAAGGGAGAAGCTGTCGGGGTTATTGCCGCACAGTCTATCGGAGAGCCGGGTACACAGTTGACATTGAGAACCTTCCACGTGGGAGGTACCGCTGGAAATATTTCCAGCGAGAACTCTTTGAAAGCGAAGTACGATGGTTACGTTGAATTTGAAGAGTTGCGTTCTGTTGAACACGTTCTGGATAACGGCACTACGTGTGATGTTGTTGTAGGACGTTTGACGGAATTGCGTATTCTGGATAAAAATACAAATATTATATTGATTTCCCATGCTATTCCTTATGGAGCAAAATTGTTCGTGAAGGATGGACAGGAAATCGATAAAGGGGAATTGCTTTGCGAATGGGACCCGTTCAATGCTTTGATCATTACCGAATTTGCCGGAACGATCGGGTTGGAGAACTTGATTGAAGGTGAAACCTACAAGGAAGAATCTGACGAAACGACCGGATTTAGAGAAATGATTATCATTGAGTTCCGTGATAAGATGAAAGCTCCTGCCCTTCGTATCAATGATAAGGAAGGCAACACGATCAAGAGCTACAACTTACCGGTAGGCGCTCATATCGTTGTAAAAGAAGGTGCTGAAGTAACGGCAGGTAGTACAATCGCTAAGATTCCGAGGGCTGTTGGTAAAGCAGGCGATATCACGGGAGGTCTTCCTCGAGTTACCGAGTTGTTCGAGGCTCGTAACCCGTCGAATCCTGCAGTCGTATCTGAAATTGATGGAGAGGTTACTTACGGTAAGATCAAACGCGGTAACCGCGAGATTATCGTGACTTCTAAAGCCGGAGAGGTGAAGAAGTACTTGGTATCTCTGTCAAAACAGATATTGGTTCAGGAGAATGACTACGTGCGTGCCGGAACCCCGCTGTCTGACGGTGCGATTACCCCGATTGATATCTTGAATATCGAAGGTCCGATTAAAGTACAAGAATATATCGTGAACGAGGTACAGGATGTATATCGTATGCAGGGTGTGAAGATCAATGATAAGCATTTCGAGATTATCGTACACCAGATGATGCGTAAGGTATTGATTCAGGATGCCGGCGACACGAGATTCTTGGAGAATCAAGTTGTTGACAAGAGTGAATTTATGGAAGAGAACGATTCTATCTACGGTAAGAAAGTTGTACTTGAAGCCGGAGATTCGGATCGGGTGAAACCGGGACAGATTATCTCTGTACGTATGTTGCGGGATATCAATTCACAATTGAAACGTCGTGACTTGAAGGTGATTGAAGCCAGAGATGCGGTACCTGCAACTTCTGCTCAGGTATTACAAGGTATTACCCGTGCGGCATTGCAGACGTCAAGCTTTATTTCTGCAGCATCATTCCAGGAAACCACGAAGGTATTGAATGAAGCAGCAATTTATGGTAAAGTCGATCCGTTGGAAGGATTGAAGGAGAACGTGATTTGCGGTCACTTGATTCCGGTTGGTACGGGTATGAAAGAATTTAGAAGTATGATCGTAGGTTCTAAGTCTGACCTCGAGAGACTTGAAAAATAAAAATAAGATAGAGGCGCCGAAAGGTGCCTCTATTGTTTTATAACTATAATCTAATATTATGGAAGAAAAGAAACAACAACTTGATATCGAGCTTAGTCACGAGGTCGCGCAAGGTACTTATGCTAATCTGGCTATCATTTCTCATTCTACGTCCGAGTTTATTGTTGATTTTATTCGTATCATGCCCGGAGTACCCAAAGCGGACGTGAAAAGTCGTATTATTTTGACCCCGGAACACGCAAAACGTTTGATGTTGGCTTTACAGGATAATATCCGTAAATTTGAAATGAATAACGGGAAGATTAATCTGCCGGAAGGTGGTGCTCCCGGCGCACCAATGTTCCCGCTGGATATGGGACCACAAGGACAGGCTTAGTAATTGTCAGAGCCATTTCTTTCGTTTGAAATAAAGGAGCATGATGATCGTGATAACAATCATGATCCCCCACAGAACGAAGTAGGCATGAGGGTTATCGAGTTCCGGCATATATTTAAAGTTCATCCCGTAAATGCCAGCGATGAAGGTGAGGGGGATGAAGATGGCGGAGAAGATGGTCAATACTTTCATGACATCATTGATGCGGTTGCTGGTATTAGTTTGGTAGAGGTTTATTTGATCTGATACCATGGAATAGTAAATTTCTATGGCTTCTTGAGCTTGTAGAACCAGATCGTCCAAGTCATGCAAGTAAGTGAATGTGCGTTCGTTGATTAAAGGGGAGTCGCAATTCGTGAAGCGGGTTGTTACTTCTTTAAAAGGACGAACATTTTTTCGTATATAAGATAACTCTGTTTTAAAATGATAAAGATCTTCTATTGTTTTTGCGTCAGAGTCAAGAATATTCCTTCCTCTCTCTTCAATAGCGGCTCCCAGTATTTCCAGATTGATAATATAGCTATCCACGAGTGTGTCCAGCAAGGCATAGCATAGATAGTCTATTCCAAAGGTGCGGATACGGGTTTTTCCGTCATAAAGGCGTTTCTTTACATCTTTGAAATAATCGGCATCCGTTTCCTGTATGGTGATAAGGTAGTGGGAACCTGCAATAAAGGAGAGTTGTTCCATATGAACCACGTTATCTTCATTTCCGAGGTAGAATGTTTTGGCAATGATATACAGGTGATCGGATTCCTCGCTGAAACGGGGACGTTGGTCTGTGTTTAGGATATCTTCCAAAAATAGGGAAGAGATATCGAAAGCCTTCCCCATTTCGGCAATAAGGCTTGTATTCTGAAGACCGGAGATATTGATCCATGTCATATGATCATTGGAAACCATATCGTGGATGCCGTTCATGGTTTCGGGGAAAAATTCCTTGACCCCTTCCTGTGTATATTGTATGACATGGATGGAGTTTTTGGTCATTTTTTGCTTCCCGATAAAAATGAGTGAACCGGGTGCTGCTCCTTGTGATTTTGTCCGATCTTTTAGAAATCTGGCCATAATACGATATAAGTTTAAAGTTAAAAACTAAAAGATAGAAGTTATTTTGGAATATCGGAAATATCCGAATCTGATTTTTCTATTTTTAGCCTGATGGGGTTGGAACTATCTCCCCACGTGATACTACGGTATGGGAATGGGAACTCGACATTTTTTTCGTCGAATAATTTCTTTAATCTTCGGCGATATTCTCGTCCGACAGTCCATTGCTGCATAGGTTTGGTTTTGAGTACAAGACGAATCATCACGGCGCTGTCCGCGAAATCATTTACTCCACTGATGGATACAGGTTCCAGCATGATGTCTTTGTATTGAGGATCATTGAGCATTTCATCCCCGACTTGTTGCATGAGTGCCACGGCATTATCCGTGTCTTCTTTATAGGCAATGCCTATGTTTAGCACGATTGCAGACCATTCTTTGGTCATGTTGGAAAGCGTGTCAATTTTTCCGTTTTGGAAAATGTGTACGACTCCCGAGCTATCCCGCAGGGTTACGGTTCGTAACTCGATTTTTTCAACCAGTCCTTCCGTGCCGTTGATAACAGCCCAATCGCCGGTTCGTAACTGGTCTTCCAATAAGATAAAGAATCCGGAAATGAAATCCCGGACAAGTTCTTGTGCCCCGAAACCGACTGCCAAGCCGACAATACCGGCACTGGCGAGGATGGGAGCTATATTGATATTGAATTTACCGAGGAGTATCAGTAGGAAGATGACCCATAAGAAGATTCTTCCGATACCATATATAATACCCGTGAGTGTGTTGATACGTTTTTCTGCTTCTCCGTCATCAATGTCTGCTGCTTTGTGGGCTTTGGTGGTGGCTATTTTTTTCATCTTTTTGACCGTGAAGCGCAAAGCTCGCAGCAAGGAAACAAAGAGTACTATTAAAATAGCGATAGAGGGTAGTTGTATCACGCACCAGGTAATTAATTTAGTTAACATTTCGTTCCAAAAGTTTGCGGTAAACACGGCAGGAACTTTGGATGCGGCTTCTTTGGTATTCCAGAATACCACGACACCGTCTATTTGTGTACTGTCCGGGATGTTTTTTTCTATGATGTCATTGGTCGTATTATCCCACCATGAATCATCCAGATTTGCTTTATTGATTAAGAAGTTGGTGCTGACTTTTGGAACGGAAACAACGATCTCACCCGAGGAAGGGAGAAAGTGAATATTGTGGTAAGCGTCCCGGAGTTCTCCCAGTGTGGAGTTCAGTCCGATGCCCTCGGCTGTTTTGAAAATCGTATCCCGGATAATGATCCGGTTTATATATGAACTGGTATCCCCTGAAACTTCCGGAGTCGCTGTGAATAGCAATATTCCGTCCCGGTCATACACGTTGTAATCGTCAAATTCTTGATTGAAGAATCCGCCTTTGTTTTTTATTAGTTTGATTTGTTTTTTGGGGTATAGCGAGTACAATTGGTTGATGTTCGTACCTCTTTGAATGATGCCCACGTGAGTGGAACTGATCGTGTAAGGATTCTGATCGTCGGGATTTTCAATAAAATCAGAGAGTTTTGATTTCTTTCCGCAACTTGCGATCCCTATTACCAAGCAAAGAAGAATCAAGTAATATTTCATGGTAATATGTCTTATTTTAAATAGGTTATTATGTACCTTTTGTTCGATAAAATTATACAAAACTTATTATTTATACAATTTTTGCCTAGCATTTGTTCCATTTTGAAAGGAAAATTCTTCATTTAAATTTTCAACTGTAACGGGAAAGTAACAAAAAAACGACGGGAAACCGGTTCTTCTTTAGAACGGTTTTATTTTATATGGGTTGAAAAATATGTTTTTTAACATGTTTGGTCTTGATTGTCAAGGCAATATCTGGAAAGAAAAAAATCTTGATACAAACTTGTTTAGATATTTGTATTGGCTACCTTTACGCATGTTTTACAACATAAAATCAGTGTGATATTATAGTATATTATTTATAATCTAATATTAAAGAACAAGTAACTAAGTCATGAGTGAAAAGACAAAAGTTATCGACAAAAAGAACATTGTAATTCGTTTTTCGGGAGATTCGGGAGACGGAATGCAATTAACGGGTTCGCAGTTCTCGGATGCTGCAGCCTTATTTGGAAACGGTGTATCAACGTTTCCGGATTATCCTGCTGAGATTCGTGCCCCGCAAGGTACAGTAGGTGGTGTTTCTGGTTTCCAGGTACATATTGGAAATAATCCGGTAAAGACGCCGGGTGATTTTGCTGACGTGCTTGTGGCGATGAATCCTGCCGCGCTGAAAGCCAACTTGCGTTGGGCTAAAAAGGGTGCGACGATTATCGTGAATTTAGATGCATTTAATGACAAGAATATCGAGAAAGCCGGGTATAAAGAAAACCCGCTGGAAGATGTTGGCTTGCAAGATTATAACGTGATTCCTGTAAAGATCACAACTTTGACGGAAGAAGCTTTGAAAGACAGTGGCCTGGATCAAAAGTCTATCGTTAAATGTAAGAATATGTTTGCTCTTGGTATGATTTACTGGATGTTCGATCGTACGGTAGATCACACGAGAGATTTTATCAATCAGAAGTTTGCTAAAAAGCCGGAAATCGCTAAAGCTAACGTGAAAGTGTTGGAAAGCGGATTTAATTACGCTTCTAATGTTCATGCGCTGGCAGTGCATTTCAATGTGGCTCCCGCTCAAATCGAGAAAGGGCGCTATCGTACGATCACCGGAAATAAAGCTACGGCATGGGGATTCTTGGCTGCTGCTGAAAAGGCTAATTTGCCTTTGTTCTGCGGTTCTTACCCTATTACTCCGGCAACGGATATTTTGCAAGAGTTGGCGTTAAGACGCGACTTGGGGGTTAAGACTTATCAGGCAGAGGACGAGATTGCCGGAATTTGTACTTCAATCGGTGCAAGTTACGTTGGGAATTTGGCTATTACAACAACCTCGGGACCCGGTCTTGCCTTGAAGAGCGAGGCTGCCGGTTTGGCAGTTATGGCTGAATTGCCTTTGGTTATCGTTGATGTTCAACGTGGAGGTCCTTCTACCGGTCTTCCCACGAAAACAGAACAATCTGACTTATTGCAAGCTCTTTACGGACGTAATGGTGAAAGCCCTATGCCGGTAGTTGCTGCAAGTACCCCGGGAAATTGTTTTGATTATGCTTTTTGGGCTTCTAAAATAGCTATTGAACATATGACTCCGGTTGTTTTGTTGACGGATGGTTATCTTGGAAACGGCGCTCAACCTTGGAAAATTCCTTCTCTGAAAGATTTCCCGGCTATTACGCCGAGAGTAGCCAAAGAAGGTGATGATTACAAACCTTATGCACGTGATCCGGAAACTTTAGCCAGAATGTGGGCTTTGCCGGGAACGAAAGGATTGGAACATCGTATCGGCGGTTTGGAGAAAGTAAATATTACTGGAGAGATTAGCTATGTGCCGGAGAATCATCAGGTGATGACGGATTTGCGTGATGCTAAGGTGGCTAAAATAGCTGACTATATTCCGCAACAAGAAATCTTCGGAAACCAAGATGGTGGTGATGTGCTTGTTGTTGGATGGGGTGGTACTTACGGTCACTTGTATTCGGTTGTGCGTGAATTGAGAGAAGAAGGTCAAGACGTAAGTTTGGCTCACTTCAACTTTATCAACCCGCTTCCGAAAAATACGGACGAAGTGCTTGGCAAATTCAAGAAAATCATCGTTTGCGAGTTGAACTTGGGACAATTTGCTCAATATTTGAGAGCTAAATTCCCGCATTACAATTATTATCAGTATAACAAAGTAGCTGGATTACCTTTCACGGTAGTTGAGTTGAAAGAAAAAATAACCGAATTATTAGGAAAATAATCATGGCAGAACAATATACACCGAAAGATTTTAAGAGCAACCAAGAGATTCGTTGGTGTCCGGGTTGCGGTGACCATGGTATCATTAACTCCGTGCAGAAAGCCATGGCTGAATTGGGGTACCCGAAAGAATCGTGGGCAGTTATTTCCGGAATCGGGTGTTCTTCCCGTTTCCCTTACTACATGAACACGTATGGATTCCATACGATTCATGGGCGTGCTGCCGCTATTGCGTCCGGGGCAAAGAGTGCTAACCCGAAATTGAATATTCTTCAAGTTTCCGGTGACGGTGATGCGTTAGCTATCGGGGGTAATCACTTTATTCACGCTATCCGCCGGAACATTGATATTACCACTTTAGTGTTCAATAATGAGATCTACGGTTTGACGAAAGGTCAGTATTCTCCGACCACGAAATTGGGAACTAAGACGAAAACTTCTCCTTATGGAACGATCGAAACTCCGTTTAACCCGGGGGAATTGGTAATCGGTGCACAAGGGAAATTCTTTGCCCGCTCGTTGGATATGAATATCAATTTGACGGCAGAAGTGATCGAGGCGGGTGTGCGTCATAAAGGAACCGCTGTTGTGGAGATTCTTCAGAACTGCGTTATTTTTGCCGACGGGGCTCACTCTGCTATTACTGATAAAGAGATGAAAGAGGATCGTCAGTTGATTTTGAAGCACGGCGAACCGATGGTTTTCGGAAAGAATAAAGATAAAGGTATCATGTTCGATATGAAAGCCGGAAAGTTGAAAGTTGTGGAGATCGGCAAAGACGGAATCACTCTTGACGACATTATGGTACATGATGCACATAGCGTAAATCCCTCTATACATTGGATGCTGGTACACATGAAAGCGCCGGAATATCCCGTGGCATTAGGTGTGATCCGCGATGTGGAAGGTGTAACTTACAATGATGCTTTGGAAGGACAAATTGAAGACGTGAAAGTAAAATCACCGATTCATTGTGTTGAAGATTTATTGAACAGCGGTGACGTTTGGGAAGTGAAATAAAGTATCAGTTGATAATATTAAAAATAGAGGCGTTCCATCGGAATGCCTCTATTTATTACTTGGAATATGGCATGGATGCGATCCCCCAACGGGTGTTGGGAACGGAATCCATTTTCAGTTTCAAATGCCCGCCTTTCATGATTTCTTTGCGATAAAACCAGCAATTTTCTAGCGGTTTCCCATTTAGTGTGGCGGATTGAACGTAATAGTTTTCCGGGGCACTATTTTCCGTTTCGATCACGAATTCTTTGCCGGAATAATATTTAGGGTTTAGTTTAATCGTGATCTTGCTGAATTTCGGGCTACCGATTTGGTAGGAGGGCGTGATGTTTGTTCCGCCTTGCACGTCGAACAAGCCCATGGCTGCCAGCACGTACCAGGCTCCCAATTGTCCCTGGTCTTCATCCTGCCCGTATCCGTAACCGTGTTCAGGTGTTACCCCGTAAAATTCATCACAAAGCAAACGTGTGTATAATTGAGTTAACCACGGTTTCCCGGAGTAATTAAATAACCATGCGTCATGCAAGCAAGGTTGATTCCCTTGGTTATACAATTTTTCGACTCCCGAGAAACTGTCAATTTCTTTCCCTCCGCCGAAAAGTGTATGGCGGGATTCTGTAAAAGTATTTTCAAGTCTTTCATTAAATAGTTCCAAACCCATGAGGTCGATCAGCCCCTTTATGTCGTGGGGAACATACCACGTGTATTGAGCGGCATTCCCCTCTTGGAAGCCTTTCCAGCCTTTCATCGGGTCGAAATCTTGCATGAATGTGCCATCTTCTTCTCGTGGGCGCATATATTTCGTTTCCGGGTCAAAAAGTTTTTTGTATGCGTACGAGTAATGCATTAACGTGTCGTGTTCTGCTGTTTTGCCCAGGGCTTTTGCTAGTTGAGCCGCGGCATAGCAACTGAAAGCGTATTCCAACGTGTGGGATGCCCCGAAATTGCATGTCCAGCCGTTGGGGTAGTGATAATCTTTTAAAGGCACGTAACCACCTTTGATAAAGTACTCGTTATCGTATTTCCCCTTGCCCATGTCCCTGCCGATGTATCCCAGTTCGTTTTTACGCACGGCATCCCAAGCGTTCGGGATGTCGAAATCCCGGATTCCGGCTTGATACGCCGCGCAAATGACTAATCCTTGAAAATTGGTTTGTACCCCGTTCGTGTAAACTCCTGCGGCTTCTCCGTCGTGTAACCAACCGGAATTTTTATAAAAGTCGAGATTGGATTTCACGTAACCGGAATAGATTTCGGGGTAGGCAAGCGTCCATACTTGGGTGAGATTCCAGAAACCTCCCCACATTCCGTCTGTGTTGTGGTGCGAGTAAAGAGGTTGCCCCTTTTCGTCCAATGGAATTTGTCCGATGGTTCTATCGTGTTGGATAAATTGTCCGTTGATATCATTGGAAATGCCTCTGCCGAGCAAAGCGTGATACAATCCGGTGTAAAATTTAGTTTTGTCTTCATTTGTGCCTCCCTCGACTTGTATGCGTCCCAGCATTTCGTTCCATGTGTTGCGGGCGCTATTTTTCACGTCGTCGAATGTTTTGTTTGCAGCTTCCGTTTCCCGGTTATTACGGGCGTTTTCGATACTCGTGTAGGATAACCCCATTTGCATTTGGATTTGTTCCCGCTCTTTTGTGTAGAAGTTCAAGAATAATCCGCATCCTACACCGTGCGTCGTGTTTGTGTTCTCACTGATCTTGTCGTTGATAAATGTACCGACAGATTCCGGCTTCTTGTCTATTTTCGCCGCAAAGTAAATTTTAACTTTCCCGTCGGGCTGGCAAAAGGTAGCGTAAATCGGGTAATTCTCGACCCATCCGGTTACTTCGTTGTTTTCCGGGTGATAGGTTATTTCGGCATCTGTTACTGTGGCACTTTCGCCTTGTTTGTGACCGATGTCGAACAAAATGCGGGCTTCGGCGGATGCCGGGAATGTGTAGCGGTGGAACCCCGTGCGGGTTGTTGCCGTGAGTTCCGCTTTAATATTGTAATCCGTGAGGTTTACAGAATAATATCCCGGCGTTGCGTATTCTGTTTTTTTGTCAATACGGGAACGATACCCCTCGTCCGGATTCTCGAGGGAACCGGGGAGCGTCTTCAGCGTACCCGTGGTCGGGATAGTCACGACTCCTCCAATTTGAAATTCATGGAAGTGAGCGAACCCCTCAATCGAGGAATGACGGTCGTCATAGCCGCAAGGCAACCAACTTCCGTAACTCCCGTAAGCGTTCGTTGTCGGGGCTAGTTTTGCCATTCCCATGGGGAGGGCGGCAGGCGTGTAGAAAAACCATCGGCAATGCACGGAGCCGATTTGAGTGTCAACCCAGTCCACGGGTTGTTTTTTTCTATTTTCCTCTTGGCACGAGTAAAGTAGTGATATTAACAGGAATAGGCTAACGAGAGTTCTCATGAATCGTTTTATTTTTATAAGTTTTGATGATTTTGCCTACAAATTTATCTTTTTTTAATTCTCTCTTCATTAAAAAAGAATAAATTTGTAATGCTAAGAATTAAAATTCAATCTTATGATCTATCAGAATATATTGAGTATTACACTGCCGTTGACCAATCCCGTGTTGATTTTCTCTGTAATCCTTTTTATCATTCTGTTCGCACCCCTTTTGCTGCATCGTTTCCGGATTCCGGATATTGTCGGGTTGATTATAGCCGGAGCCGTGATAGGTCCTTACGGTTTGCATGTCATGGATCGGGATAGCAGTATTGTGTTGTTCGGTACGGTAGGATTGTTGTACATCATGTTTGTTGCCGGTCTGGAAATAGATATGGCGGATTTCAAGAAGAACAGCAAGAGAAGTCTGATCTTCGGTTTGTACACATTCTTTATCCCGATGGTCTTGGGAACTTTTGCGGGAGTTTTCTTGTTGGATTTTTCTTACCCGACTTCCATATTGCTGGCGAGTATGTTTGCTTCCCATACGCTGGTGACTTACCCGATTGTCAGTAAATATGGTATCACGAAGAATAGGGCGGTCAACGTCACGATCGGAGGGACGGTGGTCACCTGCCTACTCGCGTTGCTTGTGTTGGCGGTGATCGTGGGAATGTCCACGGGTGAATTGACACAAGGCTTCTGGATTCGTTTGGGTGTTTCTACCGTTTTGTTTGCATTCGTGGTTTTGTGGGGCTTTCCTGTCGTGGGACGATGGTACTTCAAGCGGTATGACGACCGTGTGGGGCAGTTCATCTTTGTGTTGGGACTGGTCTTTTTTGCTTCATTCTTGGCGGAAGCTGCCGGATTGGAAGCGATTATCGGGGCATTTCTTGCGGGACTTGCGTTGAATCGTTTGATCCCGAATACCTCCGCCCTGATGAATCGCATTGAGTTTGTGGGGAATGCGCTTTTTATCCCTTTTTTCTTGATTGGAGTGGGAATGTTGGTGAACTTTCACGTGTTCTTTAATGATTTGACTTCAATATGGGTTGCGGTGGTCATGACTATTGTTGCCACAATTGCTAAATTTATTCCGGCATGGTTGGCTCAAAAGAATTTTAAATTCACGAGTTCGGAAAGAACGCTGATTTTCGGATTGAGCAATGCCCAGGCTGCTGCGACATTGGCAGCCGTGTTGGTCGGTTATAACGTGATTTTAGGGACGACGCCGGAAGGCGAACCTATTCGCCTGTTGAACGAGAGCGTGTTGAACGGGACTATCGTGATGATTTTGGTAACTTGTATCGTGGCTTCCTTTGCCACGCAGAAAGGGGCGCAGGAAGTGGCGTTGGCTGAGTTTGCGGGAGACGAGTTGGATAATGACGATGAAGAGGAAGACCGAATATTGATTCCGTTAAGCAATAGCGAGAATGTGGAAGAGTTGATAAATCTAGCCGTGACGATTAAATCGAAGAAAGCGAAGGCTGTAATGACTGCATTGAATGTAATCAAGGCAGACGTGGGCGACCCGACGGCAGAGAAGAAGGCGAATATGCTGTTGGAGAAAGCCTCCAAGGCGGCAGCGGCAACAGACAATAAATTGGAGACCTCGTTGCGTTATGATGATGACGTGGTGAACGGTATCAAGAATGCCACGAAAGAACACAAAATTACGGATATTGTGTTGGGGCTCCGCAAGGAAGGGGAAATATCGGATACCTTCCTGGGGAATTTGACCGATCGGGTGCTGTCGAAATGTGCGACCACGACTTTAGTGTATCGTCCCACTCAACCCTTGTCAACGATAAAACGATATATCGTGGTCGTGCCTTCCCGTGCGGAACGGGAGATCGGTTTCCCGTACTGGGTGATACGGATCTGGAATATTGCCAAGAATTCGAGCAGTAAAATTATATTTTATGCAGATGAATCGGTTTTGTCCGTGTTGCGGGAAGTGAATTCGAAACATCCGGTAGAAGTTGAATTTAACGAGTTTGCCAGTTGGGATGATTTCTTGATTATTTCCCGGGACGTGAAGGAAAACGATGCTCTGATGATCGTAATGAGCCGTCGGACTTATCCCTCTTACGTGAGGAATATGGCGATGATCCCGACCTATCTGAACAAGTATTTCAACAAGCATAGCTGTATTTTGATTTATCCGATGCAAATCGGTATCGGGGAGCAAGAGTTAGGAGCGCTGAAGAGTATGCCTCACGCCGATTCACGTGATAGCTTGGATGATTTGGCTGACGTGTTGAGAAGTCTGTTTAAAAGGAATAAATAATTTTATCTGACAGGTTTATGAAAAAAGTCGTGGTCTTTGTGGGAATTATTTTACTTGTTTGCGCGTTTAAAGAATTGTCCCCGTTCGAGAAGCAATTATTGGGGAATTTGACGGCACAACTTCGGGAATTACAACAAGAAAAGTTGTATTTGCATACCGATAAAAGTGTTTACAACGTGGGCGAAAAAATCTGGTTCCGGGGGTATCTCGTGCACGCCGCGGGGCTTCAACCGATGGTGTACAGCCGTTATGCGTATGTCGATCTGGTGGATCGCCGGGATTCCGTGATACGGCGGATAAAGGTGGTGGAACGTGATTCCTGTTTCTACGGTCAGGTAAATATCCCGAAAGATTTGCAACAAGGCGATTATTGCCTGCGGGGATATACTTATTATATGCAGAATCAAGGAGAAGATTTCCTGTTCAAGAAGAAGATACGGGTCATTAACCCGGAGGATTCCAAGGTATGGACGGACGTGACCTACACGAAGAACCGGGAGAATAGTTACACGGCGACTATTCGTTTGTCGGACGCCGACGGGGAACCTTATGACCGGGTGTTGCTGACGTATATCGCTGGGGTCAAGAAAGATGCTTATTCCAAGAAGAATGCCCGGACGGATAAAGAGGGAAAGTTCGAGGTGAAGATCGATACCACGATGAAGACGATCGAGATTGAATTCCAGGAGGGACATCCTTTCCCCTTTAAACGGTATATTCATATTCCCTCTCATTTACGGGATTTTGACGTGCAGTTTTTTCCTGAAGGCGGTTCCTTGTTGTCGAATAACTGGCAAAAAGTAGCTTTTAAAGCCATCGGGGCAGACGGGCGAGCCGTTCATGCCAGTGGCGAGGTGTATCAGGATTCCGTGGCGATTGCCGAGATCGAAACCCAACACGACGGGATGGGATGTTTCAGGATACCCGTGAACCCGGGCAAGGAATTCTATGCCATCATGAGGACGGAGGACGGGGTGGAGAAACGATTCGATTTGCCCAAGGTTTCCGATGACGGGTGGGGAGTCACGCTTGTCGGACAGGATTCCATGTTGCACTACCGGGTTATCAAAGCCCAAAATGCCCGATTGCCGAAAGAATTGTATGCCGTGATACATTGTCGCGGAATGCTTATTGGTTCCAATCGGGTAAACGGGTTGACAAAAGGAAGCATCAATATGAGCATGATTCCCGAGGGAATCTCGCATATTGTGTTGATGGACGAGGAGGCGAACGTGTATAGCCAACGCTTGTTTTTCCGGAAATTCAAGCAGCGTCCCGAGTTGAAAATTACCACGAATAAACCGACTTATGTTAGCCGGGAGTTAGTGAAAATGGAAATTGATTTCGATGCTCCTTTCAAGGGATATTTGGACGGTTCTTTTTCCATATCTGTAACAGATGACGAGAAAGTGGTACAGGATTCATTGGAAGATAACATTTTGTCTAATTTGCTGTTGACTTCGGATTTGAAGGGGTATATCGACAATCCGGCTTATTATTTCAATGACACGACGCCGGAGATCGACGCTCATCTCGATCTCGTGATGATGACTCACGGGTGGACTCGTTTTGATATATCCAAGATTGCAAAGGGTGAATTTGCCGTATTGAAATTCCCGTTGGAGATCGGGCAAATCGTGTCCGGGCGGGTGAATAATTTCTGGGGGAAAAAGTCGAAAGGGGCAAATATCGTACTGATTTCCAATTACGGGCTTTGCCGGATGGTGGAGACTGACGAGACGGGAAATTTCGTGGTTAACGGGATCGCATTCCACGATAGCACGAGTTTTTTGGTACAGGCATTGAGTGCCAAAGGACGCCGGGGGGTTACCGTGCGAGTGGACGAGGACGAGTTTCTTCCTCCCGTTTACGACTTGCCGTACAATATGCAGGAGAAAAAGAAAGAGGAGGAATTCTACAAGCAGCACGGGTTGAATTATTACTACGAGAACGGGGAGAAAATATACGTGTTGGATGAGGTGCAAGTTGTGCGGCGGAAAATAAAGAAATCCTATTCTTTCTATGATAATTTGGCATATCATCAGTTGGACTCCGCGAAGATTGCCGAGAACGGGGTGATGGATATAACCCAGATCATCCAGTTGTTACCCGGTGTCACTTTCGAGAAAGACGATGAGGGTGAGGATTGTTTCAAGCATTTTGGGCGTAAGCTTTATATTTTGGTGAACGATTTCGAGGAACCGATGGATCAAATCCGGTTAATCCCGGTAGGCGCCTTGCGGAATATCTCCTTGTTGGATCGTATGCAGGGACAAATCTTTTTTGGCGATCGGGGGGCGAATGGGGTTTTGATTATTTCTGCGGAACCGGGATGGACTCCGAAGCCCTTGGGACGCCCGAACGTGTTGCCTTTTAAATTATTGGGTTTCCAAGTTCCGGATGAGTTCTACGTGCCGAAATATGACGTGGACTCTGTGCGAAAGGATAACCGCTATGATGAACGTTCTACGATTTACTGGAAACCTGTCATTACCATAGATCGGGAGAATCCGGCAAGCGTGTCATTCTACACGGCGGATACGTACGGAAAGTATTCGGTTATCGTGGAAGGAATCACCTCGAATGGGATTATCTGCCGGAAGCGGGTGCCGTTGGTGTTGAAATGATATTGTCAGGTGTAATTTGTTTTCTCCGAATTTATTTGCATCTTTGCTTCTTGAAGTAGTGAATGTTGGATGTATTTATGAATAGGAATTACAGTATTATATTGAAGAATGGAACACGTCTTGAGTTTAAGCAGGTGTTCAATCAGTATTTTAATTCCTTGGTTCTTTTTGCCGATCGTTATTTGAAGGAGCGAGAAGAATGCGAATCATTGGTTCAGGACACTTTTCTAGCTTTGTGGGAAAATCGGTTGGAATTCCCGGACGAAATCTCGATTAAGGCGTATCTTTATACCACGGTGCGGAATAAAGCCCTCAACGTGTTGAAACACCGTAAGGTGGAACAGGAATACATGAATGATGTCCTTCAAGAGGAAGATTCCGAACTTTATTACATGAAATCCGTGATCGAGGAAGAAACTCGTCGGTTAATTTTCTCGGCTATCGACAGTCTGCCGGAACACGCCCGGAAAGTATGCTTGCTTAATTTGGAAGGTCTTGATAATCAGGATATTGCCAATGAATTAAAAATCTCGTTAAATACGGTGAAGTTCCACAAGAAAAATGCGTACCAGTTGCTGCGTGATAAGTTGAAAGATAAATTTTACTTGTTATTTCTCGTGTGAAAAGCTGGGATTACTTTACCTTTTCTCTACTGCTTCCTGCGGATATAAACCAATTATGAACGAATCATAGACGAAGCATGAACGTAAATTTGCGTTTATGCTACGTTTATGAATGGTTCATGGTTGGTTTTTGGGGTAGCGAATCGGTAGAGCAGGTGTTGACGAATGATTTTTTTTTCGTTTTTCCACTACCCGTTTTCTTTTTTTGGTTGTTTTATGGATGTAAAAACAACAAAAATGACGAAGAAGTATATTCACATAGCGGATTTAATCTACAAGGATAAAGTCGGAATCGCTACCGAAGAAGAACAACGGGAGTTGCGGGATTGGTTGGATGAGTCTGATTTTAACCGGCAGGTATTTGACGAGTTGTCGAAAGGCAGCACGTTGAGTCGGAGTTACGAGGAATACCGGGCAATTCATCGGGAACAAGTGTGGAATCGTATCGAGCAACAGATTGCTCCCCGGCGGCGAAATCTATCGTGGCGATGGATGGGATATGCGGCTTCTGTGGTCGTGTTGATTGTGGCGGGTTGGTTTATGGGCACGATGTCAGGGCATAAGGGGAAACATGAGGACGTGAAAACTGTCGCCGTGATTTCTCCAGGCGAACGAAAGGCTATTTTGCATTTGGAAGAGGGTAAAAAAGTTGTTTTGGGGGGAAGGAATGGTGTGATCGTGGATGATAGTTTGTCCGGAAGGATCGAACAGGTGAATGAAGCTTTGTTTTATCAATCGGAAGCGGGGATGAAAGAGGAGAGGATGAATGTACTGGAAATACCCAGGGGTGGCGAGTTTAACGTGACATTGGCTGACGGAACCCGGGTGTGGTTGAATGCCGGGACGAAGTTGACTTACCCGGTGGCTTTTGTCGGGGACGAACGTCACGTTCGTCTTGAAGGGGAGGCTTATTTTGAAGTAAAAAGAGATGAGGACAAGCCGTTCGTGGTAGATTTGAACGGGATGAAGGTAACGGTGTTGGGAACTTCTTTTAATTTGAAATCATTTAAAGAGGACGGGCGAACGACAGCAACGTTGGTAAGCGGGAAGGTTGAGGTTGAGGCTGGTGCAAGGAAGATTGTATTGGAACCGAACCAACAAGCTAATTTGTTCGTGGGAAAAGATAGTTTGGAAATACGGGAAGTGGATGCCGAGGCGTATCGGGCATGGACGAAAGGACAATTTGTATTTCGGCGCGAACGCTTGGAATCGATATTGGATGACGTCGCTCGCTGGTATAACGTGACGGTGTTCTACGAGCAGGCAGGGGCGAAGGATATCGTGTTCTCGGGAATCATGGAGCGTTTTGCGGATATTTCGGAAACATTGAAAATGCTGGAAAAGACGGGTAAAGTGTCTTTTGCCGTCGATGAAAAGAAAATTATAGTGAGATTGAGATAAAAACAAGGACGTGCGCCAACACGTCCCTGCTAGAGTTTCATAACTGTTTGCTTGCGCCAACAAGCGAACAATGACGTTTAACTTTAATAATTACAGACAAATCTATGAAAAAAAAACGAGGATTAGACTTTCTCGTTAAAAGAAAGTTGCAATTTAATCTGTTAAAAATGAAAGTGACAGTATTACTATTAATGGTGAGTGTCTTGCAAAGTATGGCAGGTGTTTATTCGCAGACGGCGAAATATGATATTTCGATGTCGGGCGGGAAATTGGAGAACGTGTTTAAGATTATCGAACAGAAAGGGGAATTTACTTTCTTGTATTCTATCGAGGATGTGGATCGTGTCTCATCTGTTCATATCGACGTAAAGCAAGCTGATTTGAAAGAGGTGTTGGATATTTGTCTTGCCAACACGAAGTTGACTTACGAGATTAACGGACGTCTGGTGGTCATTCGGGTGAAGGATGATGAGAAGTCGGCAAAAAAGCTGACGGTTATCAAGGGCGTGGTGAAAGATGTTAAAGGGGAGCCGTTGCCCGGGGTAACCATTATGGAGAAGGACACGAAGAGCGGTGTGGCAACCAATGTCAATGGTGAGTTCTCCTATTCTACATTCAAGGATACCGTGACGTTCGTCGTTTCGTTTGTCGGGATGAAAACGAAAACGGTCGTGTGGAAGGGACAGAAATTATTGACCGTTATTTTGGAGGAAAATGCCCTAGTGGTGGATGAGGTGGTGGTTACCGGTTACCAGACCGTGAAAAAACGCTCCATGGCAGGATCTACCAGTTACGTGAAAGCAGAAGACTTAGTGTTGACCGGTACGCAAACCCTGGAGCAGGCTTTGCAGGGAAAGATTCCCGGGATGGTGGTCATGAACAAGAGCGGTTTGACAGGAACCCGCCAGCGGGTGAGAGTACGCGGAACGTCCACCCTATTGGGGAGCGCCGAACCGGTATGGGTAGTGGACGGCGTGATACAGGAAGATCCGCTTCCGTTCAAATCCAATGACTTGACCAACCTGAACCCGGATAACACGGACATGATTAAAGACTTCGTGGGAGGCGCCATCTCTTGGTTGAACCCGAACGACATCGAAGACATCACCGTGCTGAAAGATGCATCCTCCACCGCCATCTACGGAACGAAAGCCGCTAATGGCGTGATTGTCATTAATACAAAAAAGGGAGAAAAAGGACGTATGTCCGTGAACTATAATGCCAATATGTCGCTTACTCCCCGTTTGAATTACAACCGGATGGAGTTGATGAACTCCAAGGAACGCGTGGAGGTATCCCGCGAGGCTTACGAGAACGGACTGGTGCTGGGCTCGGATCAAAAAATGGGATACTTAGGCTTGGCTCTTGCATTCGAGCGGCGTGAGATCAGCCTGGAAGAATTCAGCAAAGGGGTACACGAGCTGGAAACGAATAACACAGACTGGTTTGATCTTCTTTTCCGCAATTCATTCAGCCACAACCACAACATCAGTATCTCGGGCGGAAGCGACAAAGCCACTTACCGGGCATCCTTCGGATACAACAATACGCGGAATACCGCTATCGGGAACGACCAAGAGCAATACACGGGAAACGTGAATTTGTCGACCACCATGTGGAACTGCGTGACTTTCAATGTCGGTTTGAACGGAAGCACGTCAAAAACCTCTGCCTTTGTCGGGAATGACCCTTACGGGTATGCCACTTCGACCAACCGTGCCTTGAGAGCCTACAACGAAGACGGGAAGTATTTCTTTTACAAGGCAACGAACGGGTATGAATTTAATGTACTGAATGAGTTGCGCAATAGTAGTAACGAGAACACGAGTTCTAATGTAAATACCAATTTCTCGTTACGCTGGAAGATCCGGGACGATTTGAATTTCAATACGACCTTTTCCTACGGCTACAACTCGACTCACGGGGAAACTTACTACACGGAGCAGTCGAATCACATCGCTGTTATCCGGCAATACGATTTCGAAGCGGTAGCCGAGGGCAGTGATGCCTATAACAACTCCTGGTTGCCGGTGGGCGGTGAAATGACCGAACTGAGAAACAGCAGTGAAAACTGGGGTTGGAGAAACCAACTGGAGTACACGAAGGTGTTCAACGAGGTACACTCTTTCTCCGCCATGCTCGGGCAGGAGATGCGTAGCGGCTCCACTTCCAGTTACAATCAAACCAATTACGGTTATTTGCCCGACAAAGGACATATCTTTGTCAATTTGCCCGAATACCAGACAGAGGGAAGCGGGAACGGAATTATTGTACGTGTCAATCCCTATTTGAAAAACCAACCCAAGTTGACCCGGACGAAATCGAATAACATCTCCTTTTACACGGCTTTGTCCTACATGTATGACAACCGTTACGCCGTGAACGTGAGCGTGCGTGCCGATGCCTCCAACCAGTTCGGGCAAGATAAAAGCACCCGTTTCCGCCCCATTTGGGCTCTTGGGTTCCGTTGGAACGTGGGTTCGGAACATTGGCTGCAAGGGCAAGATTTGTTGAGCGACATGAACATCCGCTTTACCTACGGGTTCCAAGGGAACGTGGCTAACGGCGTCAGCCCGGACCTGATCGCTACGATTACTGCCAATTCAGCCCTTAGTGGTGGCGGTTACTCGCTGAAAGTGCCCACGTTGCCGGCACCGGGATTGAAATGGGAAAAGGTACAGAGCATTAACTTGGGGACGGACTTCAGCCTGTTCAAAAACCATATCATGGGATCGTTTGAATACTATTACAAGAAGACCACCGACATGGTGGTGCAACAGGAGGTGCCTCTGGAAAACGGTGTCGCTTCCCGCGCCATCAACGGCGGGGAGATGAAAAACTCCGGATGGGACGCCTCGATCAGTTTCACCCCGTGGCGGAGCAAGGATTGGTTGCTTACCTTGGGATTCAATTTCGGCAAGGTGAACAACAAAGTCAACTCCACCCTCGAACCGAATGGCAGTTGGCAGGAAGCTGCATCCGGGAACCTGAACAAAGAGGGATACGCCGTATCCAGTTTTTGGGCATTCCGATTCACGGGCTTGAATCCCAAGAACGGAGGACCGCAATTCGACCTCACGGGAATCGATTTGGACGCTGCCGCCTCGGACGCCACCCTGTACATGGACTATGCCGGAAAAATGGATCCGGACTTCACCAGCGGGATGTCGTTTACTTTGCGCTACAAAACGTTGAGCCTGACGAGCGGATTGTATTTCAGTTTCGGGAACAAAGCCTTCATGGCGCCGATGTCTTCCAATTACGAGGCAATACCGGGCGAAGAGTACAATATGTCGACCGAATGGCTGAAACGTTGGCGGAAACCGGGCGACGAGAAAACGACCCAGGTTCCCTCCTTGCCGAATATCTCTACCAGTGCCCAACCGATAAAAGTTCCCGTGACGGTCGGCACCCTGTTGAAACCGTACGAATTGTATGCCAAATCCGATGTGCGGGTAGTGGACGCCTGGTTTATCCGTTGCAGCTCGATCCAGTTGGCTTATACCCTTCCGCCTGCCAAGTTGCCTCATTTCCTGCAAAACCTTTCGGTTTCGTTCTCCATGAGCAACCCGTTCCAGATCCGGAGCAAGGATTTCTTGGGCAGGGATCCGGAAGTGGCTTTGGGCAACCAGCCGATGAGCCACGATTATTCGTTGGGTATCAGTCTTAGTTTTTAAAAACCATTGTAATAAAACCTATGAAAAAATTAATAGTTATACTTGCAGCTTTGGCGTTTTTCGGGTGTGATGATTTTCTTGAAGAGACCAGCCAAAACCAGATACGCCCTTCAACTGTTTCCGATATGGAAAAAATACTGGAAGGGGAAGCTTATCTGACGGAAACGGAGTCGGAGATGTTCAATTATGTCACCGCTTTCCTGACGGATGAGGTAAAATGCGGCCTATATGACGAGAATAATATGTCTATTGCAGGTGCTTTTAAAACCCTGAAAGAAACTTGGCGCAGATTGTTCTGTTACGATATTACCATGTTTGACGAAGGGGATGAGGACGAGAAGGCGCACACGGATTATTGGTCGTTGCCGTACGAACGGATCAAGGGGTGTAACATCGCATTGGACTACGTGGACGATATGCAAGGCGATGACGACCGGAAAGCCTATTTAAAGGGTGAGGCTTTGGCGTTACGCGGGTTCTATTACCTCCATTTGGTGAATTTCTTCTCCCTGCCGTACACTTACGGGGATCCCGCGAAAAACCCGGGAGTGCCTTTGAAATTAAGATCCGGCGTTACGGAAGAGAAACCTTCCCGCGGGACGGTGGCAGGCGTGTACGAACAGATTGAAAAAGACCTGTCGGAAGGGGCTCGCTTAATGCAGGCAAATCCGCAGAACCTGACGCTATACCGGATGAACGGTCCGGCGGCTTACGGGCTGCTTTCCCGGGCATACCTCTACATGGGAAAATGGGACAAGTGCATCGAGTACGCCGATTCGGTGTTTAAAGTCAACGAGAACTTGGCTTATTTCCCGGACTATACCGGATACGGTAAAATATGGAGTGTCCGGTATTGCCCGGATGAAATTTTATGGGCATGTCATTATACTTCTCCAACAGGTAGCAAGATGATCTTTGGTTGGAGTTACCCCAGCCCTTGGTTGCCCTCGGACGAACTGGTCAACCTGTTCGGGCAGGACATCGATCCGGAACAGGAGCAAGATATCCGGGCAACCGTAACACACAGTAAAAGTTATCTGCAAAGAGCTATAGGTTACGTCAATGGAGTCCGTCAAGAGTGGATTAACGGCATCTTTAAAGCACTTGACTCTTACGCCGGTATCCGGACGGGCGAGGTGTATCTGAATCGGGCAGAGGCTTACATCCGGCAATACGTGGAGAATGGCGATGCTGTTGCCGGGCAGAAGGGATTGGATGACCTGAATGAACTGCGGAGCAACCGGATTCGGAATTGCATCGAGAAGCAGTTGAGTGACTTCGCTTCCCCTCAAGAGCTGTTGGATCTTTGCCTGCGGGAACGCCGCCGGGAACTTTGCTGGGAAGGCAACTTCCGCTGGTTCGATATGCGTCGCACGGGAATGCCCCGGATCGAGCATGAGTTCTTCTACCAGGAATCGGAAAAGAGCAAATATGTACTGGAAGAAAACGATCCCCGCTATGCCTTGCCCATACCGCGGGTAGCCTTGGAAAAGAATAGTAATTTAAGACAAAACCAATATTGACGTTATGAAGTGGATTTATTTATTGTTGGTGCTTGCCTTGGTGGCAGGATGTAATGACGAGGATGAACTCACCCCGTCGGAAGGGGAAGAGACGTTTTATAAATTACCCCAAGGGAATCATGATTATGACTCCAAAATCGTGGATTATCACACGAAGTACGGTTTTTATATCCTGTATGAATTCGAGAAAAAGGATCTCTTTTGGAATAATATGTCATGGTCGGAGTTTTTGATGGATGATAAAGATTTTGTTTACATAGCTACAGCTACAGGAGAGATACGAGGGAAACAAGCCGATCCCAATTACGTGGGGCAAGTGTTGGACATGTGCGAGAAGTGCTGTTTCAAAATTTATCCCGAGGAATATTTAAAAGATTATATGCCGCTCCGTTTCTTGATTTGTTCCAATTTGGGGAAAGTGTACACGGTCGGAACAAAATATGAAAACGGTACAACGACGATCATTCGCGATACGGCAAAATTAAACGTTTATCGTAGCTTTAATCGCTTGGCAGTCAATTGGGCAAGTACGGATTACGATACGATCAAACCGAATGACAAACTTTATTTCTCCAAGGACTTGAATGACGCATTTATGTCCATCTTGAAAGAAAACGATGTATTCGAGTATGATAACGGTTTTACGATGACGGGGCATATTTATACTTACGCACAATTGCAGGGGGAGAATTTGTTTAAAAGAGGGTTCTTGACGAATACAACTTTGGTCAATGGGAATATCACCCAATCGCGGATAAACGACTTCATGGCTTTCCTGAATTTGGCAACGGTGCCTTTGGATATCCTGAACGCGGAACCGGTGGCAATAGATAGACAGGATAACAATCCCTCTGTCGTCGGGTTGTTCAGCCGGGTGTACGCGGATGCCGATGACGGGAGAGTAGATGGAAAAACCGGTATCGACTGGATTAAACAAAAATACAATTTCGTGATCGAACTGTTGAAAAAATACGGCATCGACACGGATAAGTTGCAACATCCGGAAATTTAATCATTTACATTAAAACATCAATCGGATTTCCCGGTATTCCTTCATCGGAATATCGGGGAGTCTTCAAAAGTATTGCGCTTTATAAATTATGACAGCTTTTTTAGGAACAGCAATTATCAGTATCTCGCTGGCATTGGTATTTTACTCCATCGGGACGTGGGCGGAAAGAATACAACGCACGCTAAAATTATGGCACATTATCTTTTTCTTGCTTGGACTTTGTGCCGATACGTTGGGAACGGCTTTGATGTCGCAAATTGCCGAGGCAAACGGAGGGAATACAGACCCCCTGCATGCCGTTACAGGGCTTTTGGCCATCATTCTCATGGCGATTCATGCCTTGTGGGCCGTCTGGACGTATTGGAAAGGCAGCGAGCACGCGAAGAAAAATTTTAGCAAATTCAGCGTGTTCGTTTGGGCTTTCTGGTTGATCCCGTATGTAGGCGGAGTATTTTTGGGAGCCTCTGCGGCTTAAATCGTAATTAGGAACCTGAGGGTTTGATTTTATGAACTTTAGCACTTGTGCTTAATATTTATATTTATGGAAGAGGATGTAATATTGAATGTAAATCACTTGAGTCACCGCTATTCTGCCGCCTGGGCATTGCGGAACGTGAGTTTCGAGGTCCGCAAGCATGATATCTGCGGCTTGCTGGGACCGAACGGGGCGGGGAAGTCTACGGTGATGAATATCATTTGCGGCATCGTGCGGCAATCGGACGGGAAAGTGTCCATTGCCGGTATCGATGTGTTGAAACACCCGTTGGAGGCGAAAGCGCACATTGGTTTTTTGCCGCAAAATCCGCCGATATACCCGGATTTCACGGTGGAGGAGTATTTGCGGCATGCCGCCGAAATTCGCCGGGTGCCGGATCGGGAAATCCCGAAGGCAATGGATGAGGTGTTGGAGTTGTGCGGTATCACCCATTTCCGGAAACGGTTGTTGAGTAACCTCTCCGGGGGATACAAGCAGCGCGTGGGAATCGCCCAAGCGATTATCCATAAGCCCGATCTGGTAATTTTTGACGAGCCGACGAACGGGTTGGACCCGACCCAGGTGCTGGGAGTCCGCCGCCTGTTGCGGGAGATTGCCCAAAATTCCACGGTATTGATCTCAACGCACATCCTTTCGGAGGTGCAGGCGGTGTGCAATAAAATCGTGATGGTGAACCGGGGAAAAATCATTTTCAAGGGGAGCACGAGTGATTTTGACAACAGCATCGTACCGGACAGTATTTTCTTGAAAGTACAGCCGGAACCGGCGATAGAAGAGGTGCAGGCGATCGTGGGAGTTACC
Source organism: Butyricimonas synergistica DSM 23225 (assembly GCF_000379665.1). GTDB lineage: Bacteria > Bacteroidota > Bacteroidia > Bacteroidales > Marinifilaceae > Butyricimonas > Butyricimonas synergistica. The sequence goes on from NZ_KB903374.1 coordinate 71,749, forward strand.
GGCGTGGAAGCCTTGGGGGGCGGAAGTTTCCGGGTACGTTTCGGGGATGATACCGAAGTGTTGGAGAATATAGTTGCAGCCGCTGCTTCCAAGGGATGGCATCTGGAGGAGATGGGTGTGGAGCGTAGCTCGATGGATGCCGTATTTGCAGCGTTAACCAAACAACAGCGTTAATTATGAGAATGATATTGAAAATAGCGAAAAAAGAGTGGATGCAACTCTTTTTTTCACCGATAGCCTGGTTGCTTTTGGTGGCTTTTATCGTGCAGACGAGTCTGATTTTTATCCACCGTTATATGAGCATGGTGGATGCCTCTGCCTATCAGGGCGGTAATATGGCGATGACTCATTATATTTTTAGTAACGTGAACGTCTCCGCCATGCGGGCGGGAACCGGCGGGTTGTGGATCAATATCCAGGATTTCCTTTTCCTGTATATTCCTTTGTTGACCATGGGAATTGTCAGCCGGGAGATTGCCAACGGGTCGATCAAGTTGATGTACAGTTCCCCTTTGCGTAATTCGCAGATCATCCTGGGGAAATTTTTGGCGTTGGTGGGCTATGCCGCCGTGATGATGACACCTTTGCTGTTTTACGTGTTGTTCTCGTATGCCACCATCGGGGTGTTTGATCTGCCTTGGGCATTGACGGGGCTGTTGGGGCTTTTCCTGTTGGCGTGTACTTATATGGCCATCGGTATTTTTGTCTCCTCGTTGACCCATCACCAGGCGATTGCCGCAGTAGGTACTTTTTTCCTGTTTACTTTTTTGAATATTGTAGGCGGAATGTGGCAACAATATGACTGGATGCGCGAATTTGCTTATTGGCTTTCCCTGAAGGGTCGGGTGACCACTTTTATTCACGGGATGTTGTGCAGCGAGGATTTGATCTATTTCCCGTTGATTTGCGCCGCTTTCCTGGCGTTGACGGTGATTAGGTTGAATTCCGTGCGGCAGAAGTTGTCTGCCGGTTTGACGGCATGCCGTTATGCCGGTGTGGTGGTGTTGCTTTTTGTGGTAGGGGGCTTGTCCCGCGTGCCGCAACTGATGTGTTTCTGGGACACGACCGCCGACCAACATAATTCGCTGCTTCCCGAAAGCCAGGAGGTGATGAAGGCGATCGATGAGGAGGTGACCATTACCTCGTATGTCAATATTTTGGATTACATTTATAATAACGACTTGGCTTATCCCGGTTTCATCATGCGTAACCAAAAAGAGTTTGAAGGATATATCCGGTTCAAGCCCGACATGAAGGTGAAGACGGTTTATTATTACGCGATGGATACACCGGACTTTAATCTCCGGTTTGCCAGTGATTTCCCGGAGGCATCGGAGAAAGAGCTTGCCTTGAAATTCTGCCAGAAGAACGGGATTGATCCTGGAATTTTGAAGTCGAAAGAGGATTTGGACCCGAGTGTGGGCTTGAAGGAGGCGGGGTATCCCACGGTCCGCGTGTTCCGGACGGAAAGCGGGAAACAGGCTTTTTACACGAATATGTTTAAAATATTTAATTACGAAGAACCCGAGGTGATTGCGGCTTTCAAACGTCTGGTGAAAGATGCCCCGCAGATCGGTTTTGTCCGGGGACACGGGGAGAGACGCCTGGACAGCAAGGAACCGTTGGAGTACCAGACCGTGTTGAACGGGAAGCGGGAAAAACGGGCTTTGTGCAATAACGGGTTTGACATCCGGGAGATTACCTTGGAACAATCCATCCCGTCGGATATCTCTATCGTGATGTTGGCGGATCCCCGGAAAGAGATTCCGGCAGCGCATGAAAAAGTGTTGGAGGAGTATATTGCCCGCGGGGGAAATCTGATCCTGTTGGGAGAACCTCGCCGCCGCGATATTTTTAACCCGGTGCTTCGCCGGTTGTTAGGAGTTGAGTTGACACCGCAGGTGGTGTTTGCGGGAGATGTGGCGACCCCTCAAAATAGATTGAAGGTACGTTTTGATAAGGAAAATGTCAAGGCATTAAACATGAAGAGGCTGGTGCTGAGTGAACAGATGTTGCTTCATGCCGCGGGAGGGGTCGACGTGGTGGAAGAGCGGGGCTTCCAAACGTACGTGTTGACCCACACGAATCCGGAGGTGAGCCATTGGACGGAATTGGAAACCACGGATCTGTCGGATGAAAAGGCGGAATACCATCCCGCGGCGGGAGAGGAAGAGCGTGTGTTCAACACGATGGTGGCTTTGAGCCGGGAGGTGAACGGCAAGCAACAGAAGATCCTCGTGGCGGGAGATACCGACTTGTTTGACAATGAAAACCAGGCGTCCGGTTGCCACGTGATGCACGGTATTGCCAGTTGGATGACCGACGGGGAGTTTCCTTTGTTCATGGTCCGTCCGCTTGGCCAGCGAACGAAAGTAAACCTGACCCCGGACCAGTTCGGAGTGATTCAATGGGTGTTCTCGACCGTGTTGCCCTTGTTGTTGCTGATCGGGGGATGCTTCCTGTGGTTCAGGAGGAGGGCGAGATAAAAAATGTCGGTCAATGAAATTTAAAAGAGAGTTATGGGAGCTATCATAAAAGTAGAGCATTTGTCGCACCGTTACAGTGTGCAATGGGCGATAAAGGATATTAATATCGAGATTCCCCGGAAAGGCATTTACGGGCTGTTGGGTTCGAACGGGGCGGGAAAGTCGACGTTGATGAACAGTATTTGCGGGATCATCAAACCCACGGAGGGGAAGATATACATCGATTCGGTGGAAGTCGGGGAGAACCCGATCCTGGCGAAATCGAAGATCGGTTTTTTGCCGCAACAGCCACCCGTGTACGGGGATTTGAACGTGTACGAGTATTTGTATTATGCCGCAGAATTACGGGGCATGGAGACGCGGGATATACCTGCCGCGATTGAGCGGGTGTTGGAGTTGTGCCAGATTGCCCACTTCCGGAAACGGTTGATCCGCAACCTTTCGGGCGGGTACCAGCAACGCGTGGGGATTGCCCAGGCGATCATCCATCAGCCGAGCATCGTGATCTTCGATGAACCGACGAACGGATTGGACCCGAATCAGGTGGCGGACATCCGTTCCCTGATCCGCTTGATCGCGAAAGAGCACACGGTGATTTTTTCCTCTCACATCCTGCAGGAGGTGCGGGCGTTGTGTGAGCACATTTATATGATCGAACAGGGAGAGGTGGCTTTTGACGGGTCGATCGAGGAGTTTGACAGTTTGGCGAGCCCGGATTCTATTTTCGTGACCTTGCGGGATGCTCCGGCATTATCGTCGATCGAGTTGATTGACGGGGTGATGGGTGTCGAGGAGTTGGGGGACGATAATTTCCGGATCCGTTTCTCGGATGCCCGCTTGGCGATGGACGGTCTCGTGCGAGCCAGTACGGAAAACCGTTGGCGGATGACGGAAATCCGCCTGGAAAAGAAGAGCCTTGAAACCATTTTCGCGGAATTGGTGCAACGGGCGAAAGAACGTCAATAATGGATTAAAATCGATGTTATGAGAAATATATATAGAATAGCGAAAACCGAGTTGCGGATGTTGTTTTGTTCGCCGATCGTGTGGGTATTGTTGCTGGTTTTTGTGATGCAGGCATCCGGCATTTTTTCCGGGCTGTGCTGGCGGATTGCCCATAACAATGAATGGGGGGACGGGTACTTTTCACCCGGTTCCTTCGGATTTATCATGGGGATGTGGATGAGTACTTGCGGATCCCTTCATTTTTACATTCCGTTGCTGACCATGGGATTGATCAGCCGGGAGTTGAGCACGGGTTCGATTAAGTTGCTTTATTCTTCCCCTATCAGTAACGCGCAGATTGTTTTGGGTAAATTCTTCTCGACGGTCATGTTTGCCGTGGTCCTTTGCGTGATCCTCTTGTTGTACGTGTTTGTCGCGGGCAACATTATCGAGGCTTTCCAGTGGCAGGCCACATTTGTAGGGTTGTTGGGAATTTTCCTGTTGGCTTGTACCTATATATCCATCGGCTTGTTCGTGTCGAGCCTGACCTCCTACCAGTTTGTGGCGGCTTTGGGAACCTACCTGCTGTTGGCTTTGTTGTCTGCTATTGGAGGCTGGTGGCAAGAGTATGACGTGGTGCGGGATATTACCTATTGGCTTTCCATCAGCGGCCGGGCGTACACGTTTGTGGCGGGTATGATTTGCAGCGAGGATTTGATCTATTTCCCCGCGGTGACGGTGATGTTCCTGTTACTGACGATTATCCGCTTGAATTCCAAGCGCCAGACCATATCGTCGTTGAAAGTGTTCAGCCAATATGCCGGCGTGGTGGTCGGGATCAGTTTGATTGCCTACTTCTCTTCCCGCCCGATGCTCATGGCGTATTATGACGCCACGACCCGGAAAGACAATACCTTGACGCAACAGAGCCAGGATGTGGTGAAGAAATTGGACGGAGAGTTGAAAATCACGGGTTATGCCAATCTTTTCAATAATCGTTACCGCGACGTGGCCTTTCCGTTTTTCGTGCAGCAAAACCGGGAGACATTCCGTTTGTACGAACGTTTCAAACCGGACATGAAATTGAAAATGGTGTATTACTATGACAGTATCACGGTGGAAGACCGGGTGGGAGCCGCTGTTTCATTTGATGAAATCTGCAGGACGATGCCTGATAAGACTATGCGGGAACGTGCAGAACAGAGGGCTAAACAGTATAGAGTGCCATTTCGCATATTTAAGAGTCCGGAAGAGTTGAAAGCGCGGGGCGTGGATTTGAAGGGGGAACGCACGACCAACTGGTTGTTGGAGTGGAAAGACCGGAAAGTGTGGTTGAGAAGTTACCCGGGAGAGGTCAATCACACGTTGCCCTTGGAGCGGGAGATCAGTGCGGCACTGAAAGGGTTGGTGACGAAATTGCATAAGGTGGCTATTGCCACGGGGCATGGGATGCGGCAATTCTCCACGACTGCCCCGGGAAGTTATCACGATATTGCCATTGAAAAAGATAAACGTAATTCCCTTATTAACCAAGGGTTTGATCCCGAGGAAATCGACTTGAACAAGCGGGTGGCGGATGATGTGGATATCTTGATCGTGGCGGACATGCAAGAACCGCTCACGGAGACGGAGTATGTTTTTTTGAAGGAGTATGTGGACCGGGGAGGTAACTTGATCATTCTCGGGGAGCAAAAACGGCGTGCGATTATGAACCCGTTGCTGGAAGATTTGCTTGGGGTGCGTCTTTTGGATGGTATTTTAGTGCAATACCGTTTGCCGGGACTCCGTCCGGATGTATTCATTTCGCGTGCCCGTCCGGTGGCGGCATCGCTCTCTTACCTGTTGGATGACCTGACGTTGTCGATGCCTTCCGCTTCGGGATTGGAGCAGACTGCGGATAAAGGTTTCACGTACACTCCTTTGTTCTGTTCCGATACAATCGTTCCGGAGTTGAATAACAAGCAGCGGGAAGACCGTTCGTATGCCACTTGGAACGAGATGGAGTCGGTGGATATCGATGCGGGAAGACTGGTTTGCAACCCGGCGGCAGGAGAGGTCGCCAAAGAGTATTGCACGGTTGCCGCCTTGAGCCGGAACGTGGGCGACAAGGAGCAACGGATTATCGTTTGCGGAGATGCCGATTGTTTAGGAAACGAGGAAGTCACCTCCATGAGAGGCGGTAACTATTTCTTCGGGTTGGCTGCCTTGCATTATCTCACGAATCACGAGATGCCTTTTGATGTGCGCCGCCCGGAAGCGAAGGATGTCCGTTGCCATTTGACGATGAAACAGTACGCTTGGATCAGCAGAATTTTCACGAAATTCCTGCCGTTGTTATTGCTTGGGCTTGCCGTGACCATTTGGTTGCGCCGGCGTTCCCATTAATTATTTAAAAGATGAGATTATGAGTTTTAGAACAGATAAACAGACCTTGGAAGACTTGATGCTATTCGGGCGTTCCAACAGCCGTTCGGTTTTCGAGATTTTTAACCACACGCATTCGCGGGGGGCGATGCGGGTGATGGGCGATATGTTCCGGAACCCCTTGTCCGATGACCGGGCGATTCGCCGCCGGGTGGAGAACATCTCCTTCTTCACTTCGCATACGATCGATTTCCCGTTCACGGGGGAGATGTTCGATGCCTTGGAGTTTTACTTGAATAACGTGGATCGGCGGACGCAATTGTCTAAAGACCAGAATAACATGTCGCAGAAGTTGAGAAATATCCTGCGGGGCGACGTGGAGTTTGCCTGGATACATAACGGGATTATCGCTTCCTTGAATTTGTTGAATCACCTGGACGCTTTTTTGGGCGAGTTGCGGAAGCATCATTACCCGGATGCCGATAACCGGTGCGAGGAGTTGGCGAAACTGTTGGCTTTCGAGGAGTGGAAATGGTATAAGGAGTATAAGGGGAAAAAGAAATTGACGCAGGATCAATCCATCGAGTTGGATCGGGCATTCCGTTTCCAGTACCGGGATAAGTTGTCGCGCATGTTGGAGCATATCTTCTTTATTGACGTGTACATGAGTGTCGCTTCCGTGGCGGTGGAGCGCAAGTACGTGTTCCCGGAGGCGTGTCCGGCGGAGGATATTTGCTTGAAATTGAAGGGGGTGTATCACCCTCTTCTGGACAAACCCGTGGGGAATGACTTGGAGATGGACAAGGAGACGAACGTCATCTTCCTGACGGGGGCGAACATGGCGGGGAAATCGACCATGATGAAGACGCTCTCGATTGCCTTGTTCCTGGCACACATGGGATTCCCCGTGCCCGCGCAGTACATGAAATTCTCGGTACGCAACGGGATGTTTACCACCATTAACTTGCCGGATAACCTGAACCGGGGATACAGCCACTTCTACACGGAGGTGATGCGCGTGAAAAAAGTGGGGGAAAACCTGCATAATACCGGGCGGTTGATCGTGCTTTTCGACGAGCTTTTCCGGGGTACGAACGTGAAGGACGCGTACGATGCCACGCTTGCCGTGGTGCAGGCTTTTGCCAAGAACCGGGATTCTCTGTTCATTATATCCACTCATATCACGGAGGTGGGCGAGGCGCTGAAAGGCGTTTGCAAGAATATACGCTACCTGTATATGCCGACCCGGATGGAAAACATGAAGCCCGTGTATCCTTATAAATTGACGGAAGGGATCACCACCGACCGACACGGTTTGGTGATCGTGAATAATGAGCATATTGTAGAAATTATAAAAGGAGAGTATCATGATTTTTGAAACAGACCAACAGACGTTGAATGACCTGAATATTTTAGGAAAATATAAAGCGAATTCCATTTATTCCTTGTTTTGTCAAACCGTAACGGAAGGGGGAGAGGTGTTGTTGGAACAAATGTTCATGAACCCCTTGACCGATGCGGCTAAGATAGAGGAGCGGGTAGCCGAATTCCGTTGGTTCGAGCAGTACGGGAAAGAGTTCCCGTTGGACTCGGAGGCGAGCGGAGAGGTGGAACACTACCTGATGACGAGCGGATTCAAGATGTTGCCCAAAATCTATGAAGCCTGTAAGTTCCGGATGCTGGAATTGATCGGTAACGATCCGGCGTTGGAGTTGTGGCGGGAACAGGTGACCCAGGTCATTCGTTATTTGCGGCAGGTGAAAGAGTACGTGAACGGTTTGCATCCTTCCGTGGAAGCTAGTCCGTTGAAAGCGCAACTTCAAGAGGTGCGGCGTACACTGAACGGGGAGAATATGAGCGAATTGTTCCGCTACGGGGAGAAAAAGAAAATGTCGCTGAAACAATTGGTCCGTAGTGACCGGATCCTGTTGTTTCTCGAACGCGGCGCTTTGCAGAATGTGCTGGAATTCGTCCACCGGGTGGACGTGGGAACCGTCGTGGGGAGAGTGGCTCGCGAGAGGCATTTCTGTTTTGCAGAGACAACCGGCAAAAACGATATCAATATCCAGATCGAGGGATTGTCGCACCCGTGCCTGACCAAGGCGGTATCCAATAACATGGAGATTACGCCGGAGCGGAATCTCTTCTTCCTGACGGGAGCGAATATGGCGGGGAAATCGACCTTGATGAAGTCCTTCGGCATCGCCGTCTACATGGCGCACATGGGATTCCCGGTGTCGGCAAAACGTATGCTGTTCCAGGTGCAACAGGGGATGTACACCTCCATTAACGTGTCGGATAATCTGAGCATGGGATACAGCCATTTCTATGCCGAGGTGCTTCGGGTGAAGAAAGTGGCGATCGAGGTGAGCCGTAACAAACGGTTGGTGGTGATTTTCGATGAGCTTTTCAAGGGAACGAACGTGAAGGACGCGTACGATGCCACGCTGTTGGTTGCCGACGCCCTTGCCGAACGGCAGAATTGCTCGTTGCTCATATCCACCCATATCATCGAGGTTGCCGAGGAGTTGAAGAAAAAGCGCGACAACATCAATTACGAGTACTTGCCCACTGTGATGAAGGGAAGCGTGCCGACCTACACGTACAAGTTGGAACCGGGCGTGACCCGCGATAAGCACGGTATGATCATCCTGCAAAACGAACGGGTGATTGAAACCATCTTAGGAGAAAACAAATGAACATAATGATGAAACAAATACTATTCTTTTTATTGATAACCTGTGTGTTTACCCCAAGGGTAAACGCACAAGATTCCGGTGTCCGCTTTGAAAAGGGAGTCGAGTGGAAACAAGTGGTGAAAAAAGCGAAAAAGGCGAAGCGATTGATCTTCCTGGATTGCTATACCTCGTGGTGCGGCCCGTGTAAAATGCTGGCGAATAAAGTGTTCCCGAACGATACCGTGGGTGCGTTCTTTAACGGGCATTTTATCAACGCGAAATACGACATGGAGAAGGACAGTTCCGGGGTGATGTTGAAGAAGAAATACAAGATTGCGGCTTTCCCGACCTTGCTGTTCATCGACCCGAAGACGGAAGAGGTGGTGCACAAGGTGGTCGGAGCCTGTGACGTGAAGTTGATGGTCGAAGAGGGAGAACAGGCTATCAATACACGAGAGAATTTAAAGGGACTCCGGGAGCGTTTTGCCGCGGGAGATCGGGATGTGGCTTTCTTGAAGGGATATTTGTTCACGGCGATGTATGCCCGTGAAAGTGAAGACCAAGCCCGGGCGATGCAGGCTTTTTTGGATGTGGTGCCGATTCGGGATTTGGCGGACCAGGCAACTTGGCATATCGTAAGCAATGCCCCGTTAAATCCGCTTTCCATGCCTGTGAAGCACGTGATGGACAGTCTGGATTACACGTATCAGGTGGTGGGGAAAGAGAAAACGGACGAGTGCCTGAGGTGGGTGTTCTATAATTCCGCTTATGGAATTGCCCGGTGGACGCCGGAAAGCGGCCAGCCCTTCGATGAGGAGGCGAACGATTTGTTGGTGAAGTACTTGTTGCGTTTCGATCATGTTTCCTCTCCTGCCCGGCTGGCATACGTGTACACGGCAAAGTGCGTGCGGGAAGGAGATTACAAGGGAATGTTGGACAAGATGCAGGAGGCTTTCAGTTACAATGTTTTCCGCGAGAATGATGGGGTAACCTATTTCCACATCTTCATGGACCAGTTGGCCCGGAGCACGGATGTCGCTGCTTTGAGGCGAGGCATTGACTGGGTGGACAAGGAAACCTTGAAAACGACAGATTTGATGCTGTTGAGCAATTTGATGAAACGGAGAGGCAATTTGTTGAAAGCAATGGGAGAGCCGGATGCCGCGGAAAAGGCTTTCGAGCTTGAAAAGAAATACAAGGAGGATTGGGGAAAGGCAAACGCTCGTCCGAAACATTAATATTGGGAAAAGATTTATATGAAAAAATGTGATATTTATTCACGTTCCCGGAACGTGAAGCGGGGGATTATTGTGTTCTTCGGGAGCATGTGTGTGCTATTGGGACCGAACGATGCGGCGGCTCAATCTAAAGCAGGAGCTTGGTCATTGCGTGCTTGTATTGAACATGCCCGGGAGCATAATATTCAAGTGGGGTACTCTCGCTTGTCATTAGAGAATGCATCAACCGAATTGCTTCGGGGAAAAGCCCAGCGTTTGCCTTCATTGTCTTTTTCCTCTTCCCAAGGCTGGGGACATCAAAAGAAAGCGGATGCGAGCGGGAAGTTGTCTTCATCGAGCGCTTACACGGGTAATTACTCGTTGAATGGTGATTTTTCGATTTACGAGGGAGGGAAAATTTCCAGGACAATCCGGCAACGGGGTTTAGAAGAAAAGGCAATGCAACAGGAGGTGCTGGTTGTCCAAAATAATATAGAGGAGGCTGTAGCCAAGGCGTATTTGCAAGTTTTATACGCAAATGAAACCTTGAAAACGGACAGACAAACCCTGGAAAGTTCGGAGGTGCAACTCTCACGGACAAAGGCTTTGTTCGAGGCGGGATCCATCTCGTCGAGCGATTTCTCCCAGATGGAAGCCCAATACAGCAGCGACCGGTACCGGGTGGTGCAATCCGAGAATAGTCTGGCTTTATCCAAATTGCAATTGAAGCAACTGCTGGAACTGGAGCCGGAAGAGGGTTTTGATGTTATCTTCCCGGAGCTTGACGAGAGCTATGTGCTCGTCCCCGTTCCCGGGTTGGAGGAGGTGTACCGGGAGGCACTGCGGTTGCGCCCCGAGATGAAAAGCGAACAGATCAGCGTGGAGGCATCCGTGTTGGGCGAGAAGGTGGCACAAGGGGATTATCTCCCGAGTGTTTCCCTTTCGGCTTCCGTTTCGACGGGGCATGATTCGAAAGGTTCCGGTTCCTATTTTTCACAGATGGATGACCGGCTCGTGGAGAATGTCGGCATCAATGTCAGTGTGCCCATTTTCAACCGGAAACAGGCACGCCTGAACGTGGCGAAGGCAAAACTGCAAACCGAACAGGCCCGGTTGGATGAACGGAATACCCGGAAGGATTTGTTGCAGACGGTGGAATCTTTGCATCAGGATGTTGTCGCGGCGCAAAGCCGTTACCAGGCAGCCCTGCAACGGGTGAAATCCACGTATGAAAGTTACCGGCTCGTGCAGGGCGAGTTTGACGCGGGACTGAAAAACGCGGTGGACCTGTTGGTGGAAAAGAATAATTACCTGTCCGCCTTGCAGGAGCAAATCCAGGCGAAGTACCAGGCGGTGCTGGCATTCAAGCTATTGAATTTTTATCGGAATGAAGCTATTGATATGTAATAATTTGTAAAGATCATTGAAATGAAGAAGATTGTTATCGCGATAATCGTTATCCTCGCGGGGGTTCTCTGTTTTTTCATTTTCCGCCCGAAAGAGAAGGAGAAGGTAAATTACGAGGTGTTTGAAGTGAAGAGAGGAAATATCAGAAACACGGTGACCGCCACCGGAACCGTGGAGCCGATTGTCCAGGTGGAGGTGGGTACCCAGGTCTCCGGCACGATTGCCCGTATCCTCGTGGACTATAACTCGGAAGTGAAAAAAGGCCAGCTTGTGGCGGAATTGGATAAAACCGTACTGGAGGCCGAATACAAATCGCAATTGTCGCTGTTGTATTCCAACCAGAATGAATTCGATTACCAGAAAAGGAATTATACGCGTATGGCGGGGTTGCATGCCCAAAAAATGGTGAGTGACTCGGAATTTGAAACTGCCGAGTATCAATACGAGAATGCCCGTCGCGCTTTGGATAAATCCCGTTCCGATTTGTTGAAGGCGGAAACGAATTTGAAGTATTGCATGATCTATTCGCCGATTGACGGGGTGGTCATCTCCCGTGCCGTGGATGAGGGGCAAACTGTGGCGGCAACGTTTAATACCCCCAAGTTGTTCGTGATCGCGAATGATTTGCGGAATATGCGGGTGATCGCGGATGTGGATGAGGCAGATATCGGCCAGGTCAAAGAAGGACAAAAGGTGATCTTTTCGGTGGACGCTTTCCCGGACGAGTATTTCGAGGGCGAGGTGACCCAGGTGCGCCTGGAGCCGATCGTGGAATCCAACGTGGTGACTTACGAGGTGGTGATTAACGCTCCCAACCCGGACTTGAAATTGAAACCCGGGTTGACGGCCAATATCACGGTGTTGATTCACGAGAAAGAGAACGTGTTGATGATGCCTTTGCGCGCCTTGCGTTTCCAACCTGAAGAGGTGGACGGGGAACCTGTCATCTCCAAGCAACCCGCGGCGAAAGGAAGCAAATCCGTTTGGGTGCAGAACGCGGAGGGGTTGGCTTGCAAAAACGTGCGCACGGGTGTTTCGGATGGCATTTACACGGAAGTACTGGAAGGCGTGAACGCGGGCGAACGGGTAGTGACCGGGGTCGAGTTGCCCGAGAATGCTTCCGGTTCCAAGAAGAAGAACGCCCCGGGAAGCAATCCCTTGATGCCTAATATGACGGGACAAAGACCGCATTAATCCTGTACATTATTATTGTATTGAACAAATGGAAGATATTATAAGAATTGAAAATCTTTGCCGGAATTTCGTGGTAGGATCGGAAACCGTGCACGCCTTGCGGAATGTGTCGTTTTCCATCCGGCCGGGAGAGTTCGTGACGATTATGGGAACCAGCGGTTCGGGGAAATCTACCTTGTTGAATATCCTGGGTTGCCTGGATACGCCGACGTCGGGAGAGTATTATTTGGACGGGATGTCCGTCAGGAAGATGGGGGCGAATGACCGGGCTTCTTACCGGAATTTGAAGATCGGCTTTATATTCCAGTCCTATAATTTGTTGGCAAAGACCACCGCTTTGGAAAACGTGGAATTGCCGTTATTATACAATCCGGCCTACACGCGGCGGATGAGAAGGGAAAAAGCCCTGGAAGCCTTGAAGGCTGTGGGTTTGGAACATCGGATTTTTCACCGTTCCAACCAGATGTCGGGGGGACAGCAGCAACGGGTGGCGATTGCCCGCGCGATGGTGAACGACCCGGTCATTTTGTTGGCCGATGAAGCCACGGGTAATCTGGATACCCGTACTTCATACGAGATACTGGCTCTATTCCAACGTCTTCACGCGGAAGGGCGGACGCTCATTTTTGTGACTCATAACCCAGAAATTGCCGAGTTCAGCAGCCGGAATATTCTGCTTCGGGATGGACACATTATTGAAGATACCAGAAATTCTCGGATCGGGTCGGCGCAAAAGGTGTTGGACAGTTTGCCCAAAGAAACGAATTAATTGGTGATTTATGAATTACGGGAATTTGATAGTTATAGCCTTTCGGGCATTGAGCAATAATAAATTGCGAGGATTTTTGACCATGCTCGGGATCATTATCGGGGTAAGCTCGGTGATCTCGATGCTGGCGATCGGTGAGGGTTCCAAGATCAGTATCGAGAAACAGATACAGGAACTTGGGGCGAATATGATTGTCGTGACGCCCGCCAACGCGATGGTGGGGGGGATCCGGCAGAACGGCGTGATCGAGCAGACGCTGAAATTGAAGGATTACCAGGCGATCGCGTCGGAGGTGCCTTATCTGGAAAGTTGTTCACCTTACGTGACCAAGTCCGGGCAGGTGATTTCCGGGGCGAACAACGCGCCGACGTCTATCTACGGGATCAACGAGGATTACATGGATATCCGGCGCTTGTCGGTGGCCAAAGGGGAGATGTTCAGCGACCAGGATATGAAAATGGCCGCCAAAGTGTGTGTGGTGGGGCAGACGGTCGTGGATAATCTTTTCAAGAACGGGGAGGATCCGCTGGGGCAAGTGATTCGTTTTGACAAAGTGCCTTTCCGGATTATCGGCGTGTTGGCTCCCAAGGGCTACAACTCGATGGGACGGGACCAGGACGACATCATCGTGGCTCCTTTCACGACGATACAGAAGAGGTTGCTCGCGATACCCTATATGCACGGGATTTATGTTTCCGTGATCGGGGAGCAATACACGGCGAAAGTGATTCAGGAGATAACGGGCGTGTTGAGGCAGACCCACGGGATCACCGGGGGGCAGGAGGATGATTTCAACGTGCGTTCGTTGGAGGAGATGAGCAAGGTATTGACTATGGCGACGAAAGTATTGACCATCCTGCTGGCTTGTATCGGGGGAATCTCTTTGCTGGTCGGGGGTATCGGGATTATGAATATCATGTACGTATCGGTGACGGAACGTACCCGTGAGATCGGTCTGCGGATGTCGATCGGGGCAAAGGGAAGACACATTTTGTTCCAGTTCCTGATAGAATCCATTATCATCAGCGTATCCGGAGGAGTCATCGGTGTCGGGCTGGGAATCGGTGCGGCTTTGGCTTTACGTTTCTTTTTGGGATGGCCGGTATCCGTCCTGCTCTATTCGGTCGTGATATCCTTCCTGGTTTGTACGGTCACGGGAGTATTTTTCGGTTGGTATCCGGCGCGTAAAGCTTCCCGTTTGAATCCAATCGATGCTATTCGTTACGAGTAATTTTATGCATAGCCTCTAGTTTATAAGGTTCATAAAGTTTATAAGGTCGAGTGATTCGAGACTTTATGAACTTTATAGCTAGGGAGGTGTGCACTTTGAAAATGATAGGCAGAAAAAGAAAAATATTTGCCTGTTTTTTGTGAAATTCCGCTTAATACTTATATTTGTTCCGTAACTATGGTAAACTATGGATATAGTTATCGGGATAAATAGCAAAGACCGGCAAGTTTTCAAATTTTTTTTCGAGAAGAATTTCTCGTCTGTAGTTATGTTTGCCGATAAGTATGTGAAAGATATGGAGGTGGCGGCAGACATCGCCCAAGAGTGTTTTATCCGTTTGTGGCGAGAGAAATTGAGTTTCGAGTCAGAGGAAAAGATTAAGGGATTCTTGTATACATCGGCGAGAAATCTAGCCCTGAACGAGTTGAAACATGAGGCTATTGTTAATCGGTACGTGCAGAAAGGTATAATTGAATCGGAAGAATATTTTTTGGATAACGTGGCGGAGGAAGAGGTGTACGCGTTGGTTTATAAAGCTATTGATGAGTTGGCGCCTCAATCCCGTAAGGTTATTTTGATGTCGCTTCAAGAACTTTCGAACGGGGAGATTGCAGAACAATTGAATATTTCAGTCAATTCAGTAAGAACATTGAAACAAAATGCCTATAAGAAACTAAAGGGATTGCTGAGGGACTATTTTTATCTTCTTTTTTTGGTCGATTGGACTCGTTTATCTTGACCTTTTCGGCATGATACAATTTTTAACATTAAATTTTTAGAAGGGGATTCATCGATTTCTTTTTCTTGGTTGTTATATATATGATCAGATGAAATAAATTGAAATGACAATGCAAGATAAAAGAATATATCAATTGATAGCCAAGCAACTCGTGGAAGGGTTGAATGAGGAGGAAAAGCAGGAGTTGAACGATTGGATCGCAGAACCGGGAAATGACTCGTTCTACCAGGAAATAACGGAGAAAGAGTATGTGAAGTTGAGGTTAGAAAAATGGTCGTCCATTGATGTAAAAAAGCATACTACCGCTTTTGAGAAGGAAATTGGGATAAAACCTGTCAGGAGAGTGAGTGTATGGTGGCAGTATGCTGCTGCTGTTGTTATTTTCTGTGTTATCGGAATCGGATTTTGGATGGCTGTAGGGAAAGATGCGGAGGTGAAAAAAGTGGCAGGTATGGATATCGTGCCAGGGGAGACCAAGGCTGTTTTGGTATTGAATGATGGACGACAAGTAGATCTGGGTGTAAAGAAAGTCGATAGAATTATTGAAAAAGACGGGAAAGTAATCATGAATGATTCTCTCGGAATTAATTACAACCAGGAATCAGGGGAACAAGGTGTGGGGTTGAAAAATGAAATTATTGTACCAACCGGAGGGGAGTACAATTTGATTTTGAGTGACGGTACCATCGTTTATTTGAATGCTGAAAGCAGGATAGAGTTTCCCGTGAAATTCTCGGGTAAAGAGAGGGTAGTGACTTTGGTGGGGGAAGCGTATTTCCAGGTTACTGCCTCTAAAGAACATCCATTTATCGTGAAAACAAAGGATATGGATGTGTTGGTGACGGGGACAGAGTTTAACGTGAAGGCATACCCGGATGAATTAGAGGTGCAAACGACGTTGTTGAAAGGGGAAGTGACCGTTTTTGCCGGTTTCGAGAAAAAGGAAAAAATGACAATTTCTCCTAATCAACAAGCTCAATGGGACCGGGAACACGTGGCGTTGGAGGTTCGGGAAGTGGATCCCGGTTTGTTTATGGCTTGGAGAAACGGGCGGTTTATCTTCCGGCAAGATCGTTTGGAAGATATTATGAGGACATTGGCACGTTGGTATGGCGTGGAAGTAGTTTTCTCTGATGAGTCTATAAAGAATATGACTTTTGCCGGAAAACTTGATCGAAGTGAAGACATTGCGCCGATATTGGATGTGTTAAGGGCTACAGGTAAATTAACCGTGAATGTAAAAGGAAAACAGATCGTTTTGGGGGTGAAATAGAAAACGGGTGATGCTGCGAACATCTCCCGCTTGGATTTTCACTTTATGTAAAATAAAGCGTTTAAATAAAATCAGTTAGACAAAAGTATGAAAAAGAAGTGGAAAAAATACGTTCCTTATGGGGAATTGTATGTAAAAATTTTGAGGATTATGAAATTATGCGTGTGTTTATTGCTATGTTCAATGATGTCGATTTCGGCAAATGTACGAGCTCAATATGCCAAGATGAGCCTTGAAATGAAGGACGTGACGTTGGAGGAGGTGATTTGGGCATTGGAGAAAAAGAGTGACATTACCTTCTTTTACAATGTTGCGGACGTGTCTGAGGTGCGGAAGGTGGATGCAGTGTTTAAAGATGTTTCTTTGGAGAAGATCTTGGATAAAGTGTTGAAAGGAACGAATCTTTATTACGAGATACAAGGAAAGGTCGTGGTGATCAAACGAGGTTCTCCGGTATCCATGTTGGATACATTGAAAATCACGAAGGTAAAGGGAGTTGTGAAAGATAAACAAGGAGAACCGTTGCCCGGGGTAACGGTCATGGAAAAAGGTACTACTATTGGGGTGGCTACCGGGATAAATGGAGAGTTCACGTTTACAACCACCAAGCAGGATAGTGTGACTTTGATTTTTTCTTTCGTGGGGATGAAAACGAAGTTTGTGACTTGGAAAGGGGAGAAAGAGTTGAAAGTCGTGTTGGAGGAAGATGCGCAGGAGATGGATGAAGTGGTTGTGACAGGGTATCAGCGTGTGAAGAAATCGAATATGGCGGGTTCCGTGAGTACAATCAAGGCGGAAGATCTTGTATTGAACGGAACACAGTCTCTGGAGCAGGCGTTACAAGGTAAGTTGCCGGGAGTGGTTATCCAAAATCAAGACGGTTTGGTCGGTACCCGCCAAAAAGTACGGGTACGGGGAACTTCGACGTTGTTAGGTAGCCAGGAACCCGTGTGGGTTGTGGATGGAATTATACAAGAGGATCCGCTTCCTTTTAAAGCGACGGATTTGTCCACGTATAATACAAGTCCGGATAATATTGATATGATTCGGAATTTCGTGGGTAGTGCCATTGCTTGGTTGAATCCTTCCGATATCAAAGATGTAACCGTGTTGAAAGATGCTTCCGCTACAGCAATTTATGGGGTGAAGGCGGCGAACGGAGTTATCGTGATTACCACGAAAAAGGGAGAAGAAGGGCGTATGTCTATCAGTTATTCCGGTAATTTCTCTATCGGCTCAAAGGTGACGTATGATAAGTTGAATTTGATGAATTCTAAGGAGAGAGTAGATGTTTCCCGGGAAATATACGAGAGAGGATTAGTAGGTAGTCAGCCTTTGGCAAACGTGGGATATCAGGCTTTGTTGCAACAATATTTGCAGGAAAAAATTTCTTACGATGATTTCAATGCCGGGGTAAAGAAATTGGAAGTTGTAAATACGGACTGGTTTGATCTTTTGTACGAGAATCCGTTTAGTTATTCCAATAACATCAGTGTTTCCGGTGGCAGTGATAAAACTACGTATTATGCATCTTTCGGTATAACCAATAACAATGGTACTGCCAAAGGGAACGACTCGAAGAGTTACCAAGGAAGTGTAAACGTGAACACGATTTTTTGGGATCGGTTACAATTTTCAGCTAAAGTAGCCGGAAGTGTTTCAAAAACGAATGGTTTTCATAGTAGTGTTTCGCCTTATTCCTATGCTTCCACCACAAGCCGTGTGCTTCCTGCGTTTGAAGAGAATGGGGAATGGGCATATTATGTCACTCGTTCCGGGTATAAATATAATATATTGAATGAGTTGGCGGAGTCCGGTAACGGAAATACGTCCAATTCCCTGAATGTAAATATTGGTTTGAATTGGGAAATCATTAAAGGATTGAAATATGAAATGTCGCTGGGATACAACTATTCTTCAACGCATGGAGAATCTTGGGCGACGGAAATGACAAATTATATCGCAAAAATACGTGGATATGAATTTGGAATGTATGGTCCTAATGATACTCATTATCAGGCTTCAAGGTTGCCTCATGGAGGACAGTTGAATATGTCGGATTCTCGTAACGAGAATTATACATGGAGAAATCAGATCTCTTATGTGAAGAATTTCGGCAGGCATTTGCTTACGGCAACCGTGGGACAAGAGGTTAATAGCACGAAATACGACGGGTTCACGGGGACGTTTTACGGGTATTTGCCTAACAGGGGACAAACGATAAAGAACCCTCCTTTGACAAACACGGGTGTTTATGGTAATATTTCGGAGAATACCGGGTATGCACAACCGACGACTTCAATTATTGATAATAAGTCGAATAAGCTTTCTTTCTACGGGGCGTTTACCTATACTTTTGACGAGCGTTATGTTTTTAATGCCAGTATTCGTTCGGATGCATCCAATCGTTTCGGGCAGGATAAAGATGCCCGTTATCTGCCGGTTTGGTCTTTGGGTTTACGTTGGAATATGGGACGGGAACATTTTCTGGAGGGACAAGACTTCTTGAATGAATTCAGTTTACGCTTAACTTACGGCTACCAGGGAAATGCAAGTGAGGCTGCAGGTCCGGATTTGATTGCCAGGATTCCTTCCGGAGCGGGGATATCTAAAGTGACTGGCGAATATTATTTGGAGATAAAGAGTTTGCCGAACCCGAAATTGAAATGGGAAAAGACAGCAACCGTGAATGCCGGTGCGGATTTTGTGTTCTGGAAGAATAAGATTAACGGATCGTTTGAATATTATTATAAAAAGACCACGGATGCGATTATCAATAAGGAGGTGCCTTACGAAAATGGGGTGTTGAGCATGCCGATGAACGGAGGTTCGCTGGAAAATTACGGATGGGAGTTATCCTTTAGCTTTGCACCCGTGCGGACAAAGAATTTTATCTGGACGATGGGATTAAATACTTCCAAGAACTATAATAAGGTGACTAGTAAATTGGAATCGAACGAGAATTGGCAGCAGGCTGTTGCTGGAAATATAAATAAGCAAGGGTATCCCGTGTCGGGATTTTGGGCGTTTGAGTTTGCGGGGTTGAACCCGGAGAATGGAATTCCTTTGTATAATTTACCCGGAATAGATACCCCGGAGGCAAAAACAGACGCTACGGTGTACATGAAATACATGGGTAAGTTGGACCCTGATTTTACCGCCGGTTTGAATATGGGATTTAGATTTAAGGATTTAACCCTTTCTACTTCTTTTTATTTGTCGGTTGGTGGTAAGAAATTTTTGGCGAAAATGTTTGATAATGATATGATCAATAGTACCCCGTATGAATATAATAATTTGCCCAAAGATTTGGTGAACCGGTGGCGTAAACCGGGAGACGAGAAGTACACGAATATTCCTTCTTTGCCGGAATTCGGTAAAGCTTCAGTTGATTTATCTTCGTCAAGCGCTTATAGTTACGAATTGTATAATTACACGGATATTCGTGTCGTGAATGCTTCTTTCCTGAGATGTAACAGTATTTCATTATCTTATAATTTGTCGAAAGGGTGGATTAAAAAGTTTGCCCAAAATATGGGATTTACGTTTAGTGTATCCAATCCTTTTATGATTGTAAGCAAGGATTTCAAGGGAAAGGATCCGGAAGTTGCAACCGGTTCTCAACCTTTGTCACAAAGCTACACGTTGGGTGTGAATTTAAGTTTCTAATGATATAGAGATAAGTCGTATGAAAAATATATTATATTTTATTTTATTGTTAGGATTCGTTGGATGCAGCGATTTCCTGGAGGAAGCCAGTCAGGATGAGGTTCGTCCGACGACGGCGGATGATTTGATGCAGGTGATGGTGGGTGAAGGTTATCCTATGGATTATTTCCAATATGTTTATGTTGATTTCTTGACGGATGATGTACAGTGCAATGGTGCTGGCGGACAGGAAACTTTGGAGAGTTCCGTGGAGGATATGTATCCCTTGTTTTCCTGGAGTGATGATATGTACGAGAAATTGACTCATGATAAGTATAATACTTGGCAGATTTGTTATAATAAAATCATGGGGTGTAATACGGTTATCGATTATATGGATCGGGTGAGTGGAGAGGAAAAAACAAAGAATAATATGTTAGGGCAGGCTCTTGTATTGCGGGCGTATTATTACTTGTTATTGGTAAATTATTATGCCTTACCTTATAATTATGGTGACCCGACTAAAAATCTGGGAGTACCCTTGAAATTGGAGATGGAGGTGGTTGATGGTTTTTTACCCCGGAAAACTGTGGCTGAAGTTTATGAACAAATGATAACTGATCTGGAAAAGGGAATTAAATTGCTGGAAGAGAATAAAATGGAAATGTCCTTGTATAAGATTAGCGCTTTGGCGGGAAAAGCTATTTTGTGTAGGGTGTATCTTTATATGGAGGATTGGGATAATGCTTTGAAATATGCCAATATGGTGTTGGGAGAGAAGCCTGCCTTGACTTCGTTGGCTAGTGCTCCTGAAGATGCCATGCAATATCAGGGAAGTAATACGTGGTGTGTTTACAATGAATCTACCAGTAACGAGATTATTTGGATGTATGGAGGAAATCGGGAATATTCATGTTATCCTGGTGGTAATGGTGTTGCTACTAGTCCGTACACGGCATCTGATGAATTGATGGATTTGTATGAGTTTTCAACGGATAGTGATAATCACTGGGATTTACGACGTTATATGTATTTCAAATACGAGGCTTGGATGGATTGGTCTATTTTTAGACCAACGATTTTCCCCGCTTATGGATTTAAGGGAGGGAAAAATGAAAAATGGGCTTCGCATGGAATTCGAACGGCAGAATTGTATTTAAACCGGGCAGAGGCATATGTCCGCAAATTTATGAAAACAGGCGAGGATAATTACCGGACTTTGGCTTTGGCGGATTTGAACAAATTACGAGAGAATCGTTATGATACGCGTAATGTGGCTTATAATAAAGTTGATTACACGAATGCAGAGGAGTTATTGCAGTTCTACAAGGACGAGCGCCGCAGGGAGTTATGTTTTGAAGGTCATCGCTGGTTTGATCTGCGTCGTTACGGGATGCCGGAATTGACACACGTGTATTTTATCAAAGCGGATTCAAAACAACAATTAGTTTTAGGGAAGGAAGACCCTCGTTATGTGTTGCCGATACCGCAATCTGCTTTAGATCGTAATCCTTATTTGGAACAAAATAAACGTTAATCGAGAAATTATGAAACTGCATTTAATTTATATATTTATATTGGCAGCGAGTCTGGTCGCTTGTAATGACGATAATAGTTTAACGCCGACAGAAACGCCTGAATTCGGGTATAGTGTGCCCCAGGGGAATCATGATTACGATGATCGTATCGTGGATTGGAATAAGAGATGCAACACGTTTATCCTGTATAAATTTGATTTGAAGGAGTTGTATTGGGACGTGAACCGTTGGAATGAATCAACGCCGACACCAGAAGATAGTAGTTATCCGTATCCTTACAGTAATGGATTGCTGGGAGCAATTGCGGATGAAGTTTACGTGGGAGAACAGTTGGATTTGGTTGAAACGTTGTTTTTAGATTTTTACCCAGATTCTACATTGTACCGTTTACTTCCGTTGAAGTTATTGTTATGCGGGGAGTTAAATTGGCGTACGGTGGATGGTAAGGTTACATTTTATAATGTATATAGTGGTTATGATTATTTGGCGTTTAACTGGGGAAACGAAGATGTCCTGACGATGACAAACGTACAGAAAAATACTTTCAAAAACGAAGTTAATTATGCCTTTTTAACCCGGTTGTTGAATAGTGGTAGGATCGTGGAAGATGCGAGTTTTTACGAGGGAATGAATTACGAGGATAAAGTGACGCAAACGAATATGTATGAGCGCGGCTTTATAAAATCCGGAACAAAGCAAGAGGATGATGTGGAAATCTATATTCAGGCGATTATTCAAACCCCGTATGAAGATTTGATTGCAGAACCGGCAGATAAAGACTACACGAATAAAGGAATATTGCACGCCAAAAAGGATGTGAATGGCTATATCCGGAAGAAATATGATATTCTAGTGAACAAGTTTAAGGAGAATTACGGAATAGATTTGCAGTCGATTGGCAATGTCGTTTTGAAATAAAAGATATATGTTGAAGATTGTTTTCATTTTTTGGGTCTTTCTCGGGGGAATTACCCCCGGGATTGCCCAAACTGGTCTGACATTGTCCGGGAGATTGCGTTTGTTGGAACCCGTGGAAATAAAAGTGACTTCCATCGAGGGTGAAAAGATATTATCTGTTCTTGTTGAGAATGGTAAAGAGTTTCGTTCGGAGTCTGTAGAAATCGTGCCGGACGTGTATATATTGAATATCGGAAACACGGTACAGCCGATCTATTTGAATAATCGGGAGGTAACAGTGAAGGGATTTTATGATGAGAAAAATCCGGAGAATAGTTCTCTTGCTTTTAGTGGGATTGATGAATTTTTAGAATTATCACGATGGCTTCCGACTGAAAAAGCGGCAAAGAATCGAGTGATTAATCCCGAGGTAAAAGGAAAGTTGAGCGGAACGATGTATAGTGCCTTGGCTTATATAGCTGATATGGAGCAATACGAACCGAATAAAATGTTGCTGGATCTTGTGCCGAAGGCCGGGCAGAATGCAGCTTCATTTCGTTGGTTAGCACATCGTGTGGATAGCTTGGGGCGTTTTGCCGTTGGGGCGCAGGCGCATGATTTCGAGTATGTTGATCCGAACGGGGAAATGGTCCGTTTGAGCGATTTCCGGGGAAAACTGGTGTTGGTTGATTTTTGGGCATCGTGGTGTGGACCTTGCAGGCATGAGATGAAAAGTCTTTTGCCGATTTATAACGAATTGAAAGGGAATGATCTGGAGTTTATCAGCGTGTCGTTGGATAAACGGGAGAAGGACTGGAAAAAGATGTTGGCGGAAGAGGATTTGCCTTGGGTGATGTTGTGGAATCAGGAAGGATTCACGATTGGTAATGAACCCAACGAGATTCAAAAAGCATATGGTTTTTACGGTATTCCTTTTATCGTGTTGATCGATAAAGAAGGGCGAATTCTCGCAAGGGGGTTACGGGGGAGAGAAGGTGAAAGAGGCGATATTGGAAGCCAGAGAGTAATTGGCGATTATTGTGTCTATAAGTTTTTTAGGTTTCGTATTGTATAACAAGATAAATTCTGTAAATGATGAAAAAATATTTCTTATTATTACTGGTGTGCATCGGGATAGGTAAGGTGAATGCACAGCTTGTCAAGCAAGATAATCAAGCACAAAAGAAACAAGCTGATTTGGACTGGTATAACTGTTCCTTTGACAAAGACGGGGTTTACGGGGTAGAGGTGAATAAGGCTTATGAATTTCTGAAAGGGAAAAAGATAAAGAAAAGACCGGTAGTCGCTTTGATCGGGACTGGATTGGATGTTGAGCATGAGGATATAAAGCAAGCTATTTGGGTGAATCCGAAAGAAAAAGCAGATGGGAAGGATAATGATAAAAACGGTTTTGTGGACGATATTAACGGGTGGAATTTTCTTGGAGGCAAGAACGGGCTGGTGATGGAGGCTTTGATGCAGGAGGGAGACCGGGAATTCTTGCGTTTGAAGGATAAATACGCGGATTATATGACGAGCAACGGGGAGTTTTTTAAGATCGTGAACGGAAAACGGACAAAAGTTGCAGCCCCGGCGGATCTTGCGGAGTATTCTTATTATAAAAATAAGGTTATGCCGGAATCGCAGCTTGCTAGGACTTATGGAGGTTGGCAAGTAGCTTATGTAATAGAGGAATACGCTCAAAAATTTAAGGAAGAATTGGATGCAAAATTTCCAGGTAAGAAACATACGTTGGAAGAGTTCCAGACTTATTATGACCCGAAAGCCCCCCAGGATACCTTGAGAGATGTGGCTTTCACGCTTATTGCCATGGGATTTAACTTGTATAAAACCGATGAACTTGACGTGATTTATAAAAATTTTGTAGAATCTTCGGTAGCAAGAGGCAAGGATACATATGAAAAGGCTTTGCAAAGGGGTGGTAACGACGGGCGGAAAGATGTTGTTGGGGATAATTACTTGGATATAAAGGATAATAAATACGGGAATAATGTGTTGTTGACTTCAGAGGCGGCAACGGGAACCATGCAAGCCGGTATTATCGGGGGAAAAAGAGGAAACGGTCTTGGTGGAGATGGTATCATGGATCAAGCTGAGATTATGTGTTTGCGAGTGAGTGCGGCTGGCGGGGAACCTTATTTGAAAGATATGGCTCTGGCTATTCGTTATGCTGTTGACCATGGTGCGGATGTGATAACCCTGCCGCAACAGAACACCTTGTATCCGGAAGCACAAAAGGTATGGATGACAGAGGCTTTGCGTTATGCAGAAAGTAAAGGGGTGTTGGTGATCGTTCCTGTTTGGGAGTTATCTCGTGATTTAGCCAAACAGGTGTTTTTCCCGCATCGTTGGATGGACGGAAGCAAGGAGTTGACGAATTTGATGGTGATCGCTTCTTCCGATAAGAATGGTAATCCTTCCATGAATTCTAATTATGGCGCGAAAGAGCTGGATTTGTTCGCTCCAGGGACGAATATCTATGCCTCGTACATGGGGGATACTTATAAGACTGGGACCGGAGCGGGGTTGGCATCTGCAACCGTGGCGGGAGTGGCAGCTTTGGTTAAGGCTTACTATCCGCATCTGACAGGGGCGCAGATACGGAATATATTGTTGGAATCGGTGACATCCCGGAAAGGCACAGAAGTAGAAAAAGGGATTATCGTGGATGGGAAACAGGCTCAGGACTTATTCCTTTTTGAGGATTTATGTTTGTCCGGAGGTATATTGAATGCTTATCAGGCTGTGGTGACTGCAGATAGGTTTGATAAATAATAGGTTATGTTATGAAGGTGATATACAGGATCATTATTATATGGTTGTTTTGTATGGTGGTTCTTCCGGTAGCAGCACAGCAGTATAGGACTGTGCTGCCTTACCGGATGGTCGGGGGCAAGATGGTCGTGGAGATGGAGATGAACGGAACCCCTCGTTCCTTTATTTTTGACACGGGGGGACGCACGGCTCTGACCGGGGAGGTTTGCGAGGAACTGGGTTTAGTTGTCGTAGATTCGCTGGTCGCCACAGACGTGAATAGCAAGAAAGCGGCTTACCCGATCGTGGCGATAGAAAGTCTGCTCACGCCCGACAAGAAAATTAATTTCACAAATGTGCCGGCAATGAAATTGCCTGAACCTTCTCCTTTCGCGTGTTTTCAGGCGGATGGATTGATCGGTAGCGATTTGTTGGCACGTACTATTGTGGTGATTGACGGGAAGGCAAAAACCATCACTATTACTTCTGCCGAGAATCCGTCAACCGTGTCATTGCGGAAGATGATCCCTTTCGTGAAAGCGGGGATGCCTATTATCTCTTTGCAAGCCGGGGCGGGGAATAATATTACTTGCCTGTTCGATACGGGGAGTCCGTCTTTCTTTTCCTTGAAAGACACCGATTTTGATGTATTGCGGTCTGCCGGTGCTTTTGATATCCTGTCCGAGGGATACGGGGAAGGTTCTATCGGGGTTGCCGGGATGGCAGACGCAGATGTTTCCCACCGTGTGCGT
The DNA here is from genome assembly GCF_000379665.1 of Butyricimonas synergistica DSM 23225. GTDB lineage: Bacteria > Bacteroidota > Bacteroidia > Bacteroidales > Marinifilaceae > Butyricimonas > Butyricimonas synergistica. The sequence goes on from NZ_KB903374.1 coordinate 97,662, forward strand.
TTTCCCTTGTTGTCCGTGGGGAGTACAAGATTTAGGAATGTAAGTTCCGAGACTTCTACCCCGCCTTTTACTTTGTTAGGAGTGGAATTGTTGGATTATGGCAAAGTAACGCTGGATTATCCTAGGGCTCGTTTCTACTTCGAGGCGTATGAACCGGAGAATGATTTGGAAAGTAAGCATTACAACTTGGGGTTAAGGGTGAAGGATGGTGAATTAGTGGTGGCTACCGTGTGGAGTGCCATGAAAGGGCAGGTCGAAGTGGGAGATAAGGTAACTAGAATAAACGGGAAACCCGTGGGAAGATACGATTTTTGCGAGAGTATTATTAATGGGATTCCCGAGTTGAAGGCGAAAAAGAAGACGAAGTTGACGATACAGACCCAGCAAGGGGAGAAAGTGATTGTCTATCAAAAAGAATAGAGAATGAAAAATATCAGGATATTATTCGTTTTTGTTGCTGTTTCTTTCTCTTTAGCAGGAAATGCGCAACAACAAGCGACTCGTCGGGTTTGTGACACGGTTCATTACGAGTTCGTTCACGAGAAGATTATTATTCCCGTGACAGTGAACGGGGTGAAAGTGAAGTATATCGTGGACACGGGTGGGCAGACCGGGACAATAAGAGAAAATGCCATGGAAATGAAAGCCATGGGCGGGATTGGAGCACGAGGGGTATCTGATGTGAACGGGATGAGTCTGTCTTATGACGAGGCGATCTTGAAGGACGTGCAGTTGAGCCCGAATTACAAGTTGGCTCAAATGAAAAGTATTATTTTTCCGCCAAATGGCTTCTTCCGGGAACTGGGAGTTGCCGGTATTTTGGGGAGTGATGCTTTTGCGCAAGCGGTGGTTACTTTTGATGCTCGTGATAAAATCATGGTCATCAATTACCCATATCGTCCGGGAGGTTTGAAAATCACGGAAGGTGTGCCGTTTTACCCGGGCAGCACGAATCACCCTATCGTGGACGTGGACTTTAGTGGAACGACGAAGCGAATTTTGTTTGATACAGGGGCGCAGGGATTGTTGGCTCTTGCTGCCAATGATTACGAGAGTTTAAAGAAGACTGGAAGTCGGTTGTTAGCTAAAGCCTTTGGAATTAATAGTGTTGGGATAGGTGGCTTTGATTACAAGAATGCGGCAGAAATAGACAAAGTAAGTGTCAATCGGGTTAATTTCGTGGGGAAGGAATTTGTAAACATGGAGAGTATCACGGTCAAGATGGGAAGGTCTTTGATTGGTGTGGATATGTTGAAATACGGGAAAGTGGTGATAGATTACGCACGTAACCGGTTTTATTTTTTCCCTTATGGAGATGTGGTTGAAGATTTATCTGGAAACTTGAAAACGTGGAACGTGGGTATTTTACCCGTGAACGGTCATTTCGAGGTAACCACGGTATGGGACGACATGAAAGAGCTGGTTGCCTTGGGTGATCGGGTCGTGCGTGTAAACGGAAAGGAATTGTCGGAATTGAAACAGAGTCAATTGGAAGTAGAGGCATTGCTTGATAGTATTGAAGGAGATAAAACCGAGATCGTGATCTTGAAGGATGGTAAAGAAAAGAAGGTTGAAATCAGAAAAATTTAACGAGTATGAAAACTAAATTGTTTATAGGTTTGGTAATAATGTTGTTGCCATTGTTGACAATTGCTCAATCCAAGAACACTGCCACGGAGGTAAAGGATTACCGGGAAGTGGACGGTAAAATAATTATTGGAATGGTTGTGAACGGGGTGCAGGCGGATTTTGTGCTGGACTTGGCTGGACATAATGCTATCTTGCCGGAATACGTGGAGAAATTTAATATAGACCCGAATCAGGAAGGTGATTTTCATTACGATTCTTTTCTGTACAAGAAAGTCCCGACGTCCAAAAGTGTTTCTATTAGCACAATTTCTTTCGGGAATAATGTGTTCGGGAATAGTGTGGCGGCATTCGTGCTGGAAGATGAACCTTATTTGCGAAAACTCGGGGTTGCTGGAGTTGTTGGCGGGGCGTTGTTCCGTAACGTGGTATTGACGATCGATAGTAAACGCAAAAAGATTACCACGTCTGTCCCGTACCGTCCCTCGTACATGAAGTTAGATCATCGTGCTGATCTGAGTATCCTGCCGGGTTCGGTGGTTGCTTTCTCGGTAACGATAGACGGGGAGGTGTTCTCTTTGGCTTTTGACACGTGGAACGAGGGGATGGTTACTTTGACATCGTCGGATTATGCTAAAATAGGGGGGAGTGCCGGGAATGAGGTTGCGTTGTATAATGGTTACGGGCAGCTTGTGAAAACGAGTAACACGAAAGTGGCGGGCAAATGTGACTTCGTAAAAAATAGTTTCCCGGGGATGGTCGTGGCAGAAAATAAGGATTTGCCTCGTTCTGTCTTGGGAACCGGAATCCTGAAGGAAGGAATACTTTCTATTGATTTCCAGAAACAAAAAGTGTACTTCCAGGCTTTTGATTTGGCGGAAGTGAAAGACGAGGTCCTGTCCGGTTCGACAGTAACGGTGGAGGCGGGTAAGTTGAACCCGATCACCCGTGATTATTTTTTGGAGCATATCTACGATTATCGGAAAGATAAAGAGTTTGTTTTTAAGGGCGATAAGCCCGTTGTGATCGATTTTTGGGCGACGTGGTGCGGTCCTTGCATGCGGTTGATCCCGGAATTGGAAAAGATGGCGGAGAAGTATAAAGATAAGGTCATTTTTTTGAAAGTAAATGCCGACAAGGAAAAAGAGTTGTGCAGTATGTTTAATGTTGTTGCGCTTCCTACCTTGTTTTTTATTCCTGTCGGGGGAAAGCCGATTATTGAAACGGGGGCGATGCCAGAGAAGTTCGAGAAGATTATTCAGGAACAATTACTAAAATAGTTGTTTGGTGTATTAAAAAGAAGCAGTTCGGATTGGTTTTCGAACTGCTTTTGTTATGCAAATAGATAGCTAAATATAAATGGATTTTTGGGGATATTTGTTCTGTAACCGAATAATATTTATTTTTGCCCGGTAAATAATTTGGACCGTGAGTATAAAGCAGGATATAGTATCAAATATTAAGCGAGGAGATTTATATGCCTTCAAAGAATTCTTTGATGATTACTATATCATGTTGTGTGTATTTGCAGCCCGCTATTTGAAAGATGACGAACAATGTAAGGATGTGGCTCAGGAAACTTTGACCGGGTATTGGGAGAGGCGAGAGGATTTTGATGATATTTATAAGGTGAAAGGATATCTTTATACTGTTACGCGGAATCACTGTTTAAATATCTTGCGTCACGAGAAAGTGAGTTTGAATTACCGGAAGATGTATGAGGAGGAATTAGAATCCGAGCGTGTTTTTGAAGAACAGGTTATCGAACAAGAAACTTATCTTTTGGTGCGAAATGCTGTGGATAAATTGCCGCCTCAAATGCGGAAGATTATCCGTTATTCTCTAGATGGAATGAGTAATCCGCAGATAGCAAAGGAGATGGGAATCGGAGAGGGCTCTGTAAAGTCGCTGAAACAAACGGCATACCGTAAATTAAGGGCGCAATTAAAAGGGCATTTTTATTTATTGTTATTTATTTGACGATTTTTTTTACTTTCTGACTATTCCTGTTTGAGGGTTCGCGTGTTATATGAGTAAAATAAGATAACAATGGAATCGTTCAAAAAGCATTTTAGGATAGCTGAGTTTTTGGCGGCATTTTTTACTGATGCTCCGACGGAACAGGACAAGAGGGATTATGAGGAATGGGAGAAAGAGCGGGAAAGCAATCGAGATTTAGCCAAGCATGTGTTGGATTTGAATAATTATATCCGGTTTGAATCTACGACAAGGCGGTTTGACCAACAAGAAGGCTGGAAGGTTTTTAAAGATCATTTGGCAAGAAAATCCAATATGCTTGCTGATAAAACAGGTATGATAAAGAAAAAGCCTTCTGGAAAAGTGTGGAATAGGTTCAAATATATAGCTGGATATGCGGCAGTGGGTATCATATTGATTATTTATGGTATTTTCTATTGGATAAACCAACCGGTCAAGGAAGAGCCGGGAGCTGTTTTCGCTTACCGGATTGAAGCCGGGACGACCGGAGCCCGTTTGACCATGGCAGACGGGAAGGTTATGGATATAGTGAAAGACCAGACCTTTTTATTGAAAGAGTCAGATGGAACTGTAATTATGGCGGATTCAACGGGAATAGGTTATCAGATCCACGAAGTTAAGAATGAAAAAGAAGTGCGGAATATGATTCAGACGTTGACTGGGATGGAGTACTCGTTGACTTTGTCGGATGGTACAAAAGTTTATTTGAATGCGGAATCGAAATTGAGTTTCCCGGTGAGTTTCAAGGGGGCGCAAAGAATCGTGGCGTTGTCCGGAGAGGCGTATTTTGATGTAGCCAAAGATGCCGAACATCCGTTCGTGATAGAAACTCGGGATTTGTCAGTTAAGGTGTTGGGAACTTCTTTTAATTTGCGGGCTTATGATGACGAAAAGGTGGTAACGACAACTTTGGCATCAGGGAAAGTGCAGGTTTTTGACGGTCGACAATTTGAAGATATTATTTCCGGGGAACAAGTCGTTTACGAAAAGGCGGCAAGAACCATGGTGGTGAATGAAGTAGATGTTGCACGTTATGTCGCGTGGCGAAGCGGTAGGTTTATTTTTAGGAACGAGCGTTTGGAGGATATAATGGCTTATTTGGCTCGATGGTATCATGTAAAATACCAATTTGTGGATGACGACGTGAAGAATATCAGAATCGGGGCTAAATTGAATCGGTATGACAACATGAATCCGATTATCGATATGTTGAAAATGAATTCGTTGATGGAGATAACCTTACGGGATAGTGTGTATTTGATTTCGAGTAAAAAATAAAAGATGCGTTTACGCTGGCAACATAAACGCATCAGAATCAATAAATAAGTGTTCTTTATTAATTGTTCAAAATTATGAAAAAAAAACGAGATTCTGGTTCCTTTTTTAACGGGAATTGGCGAAAAATTTTGTGGATTATGCAGTTAAAATTGTTTTTAGTGTTGTTTTCTTGTTTTCAAGTTACAGCGGCTGTGCATTCTCAAGGCAAGTTGCTGGATCTGCGTTTGGAAAACGCTTCCTTGGAGCAAGTGATTTGGAAATTGGAGGAAAAGACCGATTTCACGTTTATGTATTGGACAGACGAGATCAAGGATGTGAAAGTGTCTTTGGATATGCGACAGAAGACGGTGAATGAAATTCTGGATTATTGCTTGCGTAATACGAAGTTGAAGTACGAGATCAATGAAGAGACGGTGGTGATCTACCGGGTGAAGAATGGCGAGCCGGAAAAGAAGAAGGTTGTCATTACCGGTGTCGTGAAGGATCAGAACGGAGAGCCGTTGCCGGGAGTCACGATCGTGTTGAAGGGAACGACTATCGGGGTTTCCTCGGATGTCAACGGAAAATTCCGCTTGGAGTTGCCCGAGCAGGCGTCGATTGTTTTGGTCGCTTCTTTCGTGGGAATGCGCGAGGAGGTGGTGAAAGTCACGCCGGGAAAAGAGGTGAATATCGTGATGAAAGAAGAAGTTGAATCGATAGACGAAGTTGTAGTGAACGGTTATTTCACGCAAAACCGGAATAGTTACACGGGTGCGGTGACCTCGGTGAAAGGAGAGGATTTGTTGACCGTGTCGAAGACCAACGTGCTGAAGGCTTTGAGTTTCATGGTTCCCGGTTTGCGTATCGTGACGGATGACGTGAACGGTTCTAACCCGAACAAGATTCCCGAGATCATTCTTCGCGGTATGAATTCGCTCGATAGCGAAAAGATGGAGATGGGGTTGAATCGCCCGTTGATTATCATGGACGGGGTGGAGATCAGCATGGAGCGTTTGTACGATTTGGATATGTTCGATATCGAGCGTATTGATGTGCTGAAAGATGCTTCCGCCACGGCGATGTACGGGGAGAAGGCGGCTAACGGCGTGATCGTGGTCGAGAGAAAGCGCGTGACAGATAGTAAAGTGAGAGTGCGTTACAATTTTGTACCGAACATTGGTTTCCCGGATGTATCTTCTTTCAATCTTTGTTCCCCGTGGGAGAAGTTGGAACTGGAACGTTTGTACGGGAAATATGATAGCCCGACGGGAGAGTATGACGAGTTGTATAACGAAAAATTGAAGCGGGTTACTGCCGGAGTGAACACGGATTGGAAATCTATCCCGTTGCGCAATTCCTGGTCGCATGCCCACTCGTTGAGCATCACCGGGCGCGGTGGCGGCATGGATTACGGGATTACTGCCAATTTCTCGGATGACCGGGGTGTGATGAAAGGTGACTATCGCCGTAATTTGGGATTAGGTTTCTATTTCTCTTATCATTTGAATGATAAATTGACGGTTAGTCTCCGTACTGATTTTTCTAAGATGGCAACAAAGGATTCGCCTTATGGAAGTTATAGCGATTGGGTGACGATCAATCCTTATGATGCCCCCAAGGATGAGAACGGGGAGTGGGTGAAGGTGTTGTCGTATGACAAGATCAATCCACTTTGGAATGCCACTTTGAGCAGTTTCAGTAAAGCGGAAGAGAAAGGTTTTTCCAGTAGCTTGAGCATGAGGTGGGATATTTTGAAAGGATTTTATTTTACCGGTACTGCCGGATACAACATGAGTAACGGGCAGTCGGATGTGTATGTTTCACCGGATCACACCAAATTCCAAAGGGAGGAATACCCGGAAGACGAGAAAGGCAGTTACGATGTGTCAGGAAATAAAGGGACTGGATGGAGTTTGTCCGGGGTGTTGAATTACAGCCTTCCTTTGGATGAAGAGGGAACTTTGTTGAGCCTTCACGGGGGAGTTAACGTGTCGCAAAGTAAAGGAAATTCATTTAGTTTCCAGGCAGTCGGATTCTCGAAAGACCGTTTGGATGATTTGAACTTTTCACAGAAATTCCCGGAGGGTTCTCACGCGGGAGGTGGTGAATCGTATAGCGCCACGGTGGCTTATTTCGGGAATGTCAACTTTATTTTGAAAAATCGTTATTTTGTTGATTTTTCGTTCCGTACGTCAGGTAACTCCGTGATCTCCAAGGATCGTCGTTGGTCACCTTATTGGTCGGTCGGTTTTGGTTGGAATGTTCACAACGAACAGTTTATCGCGGACTTAGGCTGGGTGAAGAGTTTACGTATCAAGGGAAGCGTGGGGTATGTGGGAAGTAACAATTTCGGGGGAACGCTCGCGCAGACTACTTATAAATACAATGCGACATACGATAGTTATCTTGGGGCTTTACCTTCTGCCATGGGAAATGACAAGTTGAAATCACAGCGCACGTTGAAATGGAACGGTGGAGTTAATGTCGAATTGTTCGAGGGACGTTTGGGCGTGAATGTGGATTTTTACAAAGAGGCGTCGAAAGATTTGTTGATGGCGGTTTCGTTGCCCCCTTCAACGGGATATAATTCCGTTAATTATAATTTGGGAGAGAGTGTCAACCGCGGTTACGAACTTTCCATCTCGGGGCAGATTATTCATACGCGGGATTGGGGTTGGTCGATGAGTTTCGGCACGAGCCATACGGTCAACAAAATCAAAAAGATCAGTAATTCGTTGAAAAATATCAATGCCGAGAATCGTGACAAGTACAGTACATTCACGGCACCGAGGATCCAATTGGAAGAGGGTGAGTCTGCCACGGCAATTTATGCCGTCCGTTCGGCTGGTATAGACCCCGCTACCGGGAAAGAGATTTTTATCAAGAAGGACGGTTCTTACACGTTTACTTACGATCCGCAGGATAAGGTGGCGTTGGGAAATACTATCCCGAAGTTGCACGGGACGATTTCCACCGGAGTCCGTTGGAAGAATCTTTCGGTATTTGCCGGATGCTCGGTAACCTTCGGGGGAGATATTTACAATGTCACTCGGGCAAATAAGGTCGAGAATATCAATGTAGAGGATAATGTGGACCGTCGGGCTTTCACGGAACGTTGGAAACAGATGGACGATTACGTGATGTATCCTAACGTGCAACGTCCCACGAGTGGTCACACGGAACGTTTCGTGGAGCGGAACAACGAGTTTTATCTTTCCTCACTCAGTGTATCCTATAACTTGGAAGGAGACTGGTTGAAAAAGATCGGTTTGAAACGTTTGGCGTTGGGTGTCGGTTTCAGCGATATACTTCGGGTCGGTACGGTGAAGTATGAACGGGGAACCAGCTATCCCTACATGAGAGGATACAATTTTACGATTAGTCCGACATTCTAAAAATTGAATACACGATGAAAAAATTAGCGATACTATGGATTTGGGCAGCACTCCTGTTGGGAGGGTGCGACGATTTTCTTACCTCGCGCGATAAGTCGACGGTATTGGAGAATAAATTGTTTACCAACCGGGAGGGCGTAGAAGATGCGTTGTACGGGATATATGCCGGGTTGGCGCAATCTACGGTGTATGGCGTGGATGTGCCTTTCTGGATGGATTTTTTGGCACAGTTTTACATTCCCGCTAACGCATCCTTGAACTCTATGCTGGAATATGAACATGATCGGGAGGAATGCAGGAGGGTTTACAATTCGATATGGCAGGGGATGTATCATTCGATCAGCGATATTAATAATTTCCTGTCGAATTTGGATGCTTACGAGGGTGAGCGTCTCCGGTTCGAGGATCTTTACCGGGGTGAGGCGTTGGGTTTGCGGGCTTACCTCCATTTCGATTTGCTTCGGATGTTTGCCCCGGTGAAATTGTCGGAGAGGGGAATCCCTTATGTCAAGCATTTCGGTCCTGATGTGACTTCATTCTTCACGGTGAAAGAGTGTTACGATCTTATTATCCAGGATTTGCTGGATGCCGAGAAATTGTTGCGGGAGGATGAAACGCTTTTGACGTGGCCGCGGGTGCGCTCGCATGAATTTATTATCTGTCGGAACCGTGAGGTACATTTCAACTGGTACGCGGTACAGGCGACTTTGGCCCGGGTGTATTACATGCGCGGGGAACCGGGCGATTTGGAGAAGGCGGGAGAGTATGCACGGGCATTGATTGAGTCGGAGAAGTTCCCCCTGGTGAGGGAGGTGAAAGATGTCACGTATATGATGGCGGGTGTAATTGCCGAAACGGAGGCAATTTGGGGATTGTCTACTAAGACATTGTATGACAAATTGTATCCCCGTTATATCGGGAGAGGTATGGATTCGTACGATCCGACTGCAAGCCAGATTGGACTTTATGCGTCGGTAGCGGGAGAGATGGATGCCCGGCGGGATTGGTTTGGCAATACGGTGGCAACCGGAGATTACACGAGAACGCTTAAATTGTTGGATCCCGTGGAGTTGGCAAATTCCTCAACGCCACCTGCCGGGTTGGAAGGGATAAATCAGATCCGCATTGCGGAGATGTATCTGATTGCGGCCGAGGCTGCTTTAGCTGCCAATCCTACAGCGGCACAGGGGTATCTTGATGACCTCGTGATTTCCCGTGGTTTGTCGAAATTCCCGGGCACGTTGACACTGGAAAATATTGACAAGGAGTGGAGAAAAGAGCTGGTGTGTGAAGGGCAGGTGTGGTTTCAGATGAAACATCGTTACCCGCAGACGGTGATCTCTGCATACGGACAGGAACTTACGATGAGCGAGAACATGTGGCAATTGCTTATCCCGGATGATGAGTTTGATTTTAGAGAGGATTTAAATTAAAGGGGCAAAATATATGAAAACAAGTATATTATTGAATCGATTTTTTAGGCTTTGTTGTACTATGCTGGTGATTTCCGCTTTTTTAGGCGGTTGTGACCGCGATTATTTGTGGTATGATACCGATCAAAAGGCCGGTGTGTATTTTTTAGGCTCATACGATACATTGGATATTCGCCCGTCATCGTTGGGTAATGAATGGTGCGAATACAGTGACCGTATTGATGTTCTCGGTTTCTCCGCGAATGTAGACCGCCATTTCAAGGTGGAACTGGTGGACTCTTTGAGCACGATACCTGCCGAGCGGTTGAGATTCGAGGACACGTGCTATATCCCGGCAGGGCAGACGTTCGGGATGTTGAATTTTTCCTATGCCTATTCGGAAACAGATACGGTGTCGGTTGTTTTTAAGCTCGTGGAGAACGAGCATTTCCAACCGGTGATCTCTTCGCAGGTATGCTATATTATCTATCCGTTTAAGTTGTATCAACCGATGTGGTGGAGCTGGAGCGGTTATATGTTCGGGACGGCATGGTCGCCTAAATATAACGAGCTGGTACTTCGTTTTTACCATCAGGTGGAAGAATTGGAACCTTACGTGTGGACGGAGTATTTCCTGCCGAATTTTGGGGAAAATATAGAAAAGATATGGAATTATGATTTTGCCGTGATGCAGGGGTGGTTCCGTTATTTTTGGAAAGAACCTTATAATACCATGCTTAAGCGATATGTGGCGCGTCCCTTGTACGACCATTTGAAAGCTCATCCGGAAGACGGGGATTACACGTTAATGCCGGATCCGTATTTATAATTATAAATGAAGTGCATTATGAAAAAGATATATATACGATTGTTGTTATGTTTGCTCGGGCTATCGCTGGGAATGGTTTCTTGTATTCATGACGGTACGACCGGGTTCGTGAATGAAGTTTCCGACATCACGATTGCGAAGATGTCGGGCGATGGGATGAACGAAAGTGGGGATGCGGCGTTTGTGGAATTTATGAAACCGGTGCATTTCGAGGCTGAAGTATCACAGAGTTTGAAGGAATACGAGTTGGCGTATGAATGGCGCGTGGGATACATATCTGATTACAAAGACGGGAAGCCGGTGATCGATTCGATGCGTTTTGTTTCCACGGAACCGGCGCTTGAGTACGCGTTTAATCGCGTGGGTGAATTTCTGGTACGTTTGCGGGTCTATAACGAGTTCGGGAGTACCTTCCATTACGTGACAGTCACGGTGAAAGCCGGGATGGAAACCGGTTTGCTGGTGTTGAGTTCGGATGATGCCGGGAATGGGCGATTGTCGTTTTGTCCCGTGTTGAGCGATGCAAATGAATTGTTGCAGGCAAAGGCAGAGGACTTTAACGTGGATGTCTGGTCGATGATCAATCCGGATTTCGAGTTGCGGGATGCCTGGGATATTTGTTTGATGAATAGTGGAAACTATAAAGGAAGCGTGTTTGTGCTTTCGGAGTCTCAAAAATGTATTTATGAATTGGAGAAAAACACGTTGATGGTGTTGCGTAAAATGGATTTGACTCCATTGTTGGAATGGGATATACAACCGGTAGCCTTGTCCGTGTACAATACGAATTTGGGCGTCCTGTCCAAAGGCGGCCAGGTGGTGGGGTCTCAATTGACCGCTAATGGATTGGTAAATGATTCTTGGTGGGGAAAGGATATGAAAGCCACGAAGTTGTATCAGGCGGATTTCATTAATGCTGCGGAAGAGGCGACTATCATCTCGTTCCCGATGATTGCGGATAACGATCAGGAGAAGATGTTCCTTTATCAGGGGAGCAGTAAGGTGTATAATTCAGGGAATGAGTTTTCGGGACATCGGATCATCAATTACCTGTTAGTCGGGGAGCGGGTCAAACGGTTGGTTGTCGTGAGCGAATCGAAAAACAGTTCGGGTAAGGTGCGGATTACGGTTTTTAACCAGGTACCGGATCATTGGACGTTGGGAGAATTGTTCGCTAAAGAGAGCGAAAGTCAAGTTCGAGATTATAGTGTATCTTCCCCATTGACGTTGACCCCAGAGTCGCAGGTGTTGTATAACGGGTTGTGGAATGAAGTTTTTTACACCAGTGGTAACAAGGTGTATCGTTGGCGTTACACGGATGCATTGCCTGATGCTTCGGCGAGTGGCCGTAACGTGTTGACGATACCCGGGGAGGCGACTTGTATTGCACAAAGCCCGGATGGAGAATACTTGTACGTGGGGGGATACGATGCGGGAGCATCCGGATTGAAAGGGAACGTTTATGTTTACAAGACGCAAGATTTTTCGTTCGTGGCAAAGTTTGAAGGGGTGGCCGATAAGCCCTTGAAGTTGTTCTATAAAGATGTAAAATGATGACGAAAATTTATCTATTTCTTATGCTTGTTCTCCTGGGAATCCCGGGGGGACAAGCTGTTGCGGCCGATCAGATGACGGCGCCGGTGGCGGATACACTGAAAGCGGGAATGGCTTCACCGGATTTCAGATACCGGGATGTGAATGGCAAGGTGGTGACATTGAAGAGTTTGAAAGGAAAGTACGTGTATATTGATGTTTGGGCGACGTGGTGCGGCCCTTGTTGCGCGGAGATTCCCTATCTGAAAAAATTGGAACAGAAGTTACATGGCAAGAAGATCGTTTTCGTGAGCATGTCGGTGGATGAAAACCGGAGTGTATGGCAAAAATTTGTGAAAGAGCGAGAGATGGGAGGGGTGCAGTTGAATGCAGAGGGAAACGAGACCTTTATGGAGGCTTATCGTATCAAGGGAATTCCCCGTTTTATTTTGTTGGACAAGAAGGGGAAAATCGTGGATGCCGATATGACGCGTCCTTCCGATCCGAAAACGTTGGAACGATTGTTAAAATTGAAAGGAATATGAGAAAAAGTGTTGTTGTTGTGTTTTTTTTGATTGTCGGCAGTGTATTTGCCGGCAATCGTCGCCCTGTAAAAGTTGAAGGATGTGAATACGTGGTATTGGCAAGTCGCTCGGTGGAACAAGAGCAGGCTTGGAAAGAGGTGGTGGAAGTTTTACGGGAGTTGCACGCCGCGGAGGTAGTGTATTACGTCAAGGAGCCGCGGGAGGCATTGGAGGAATTGCGGCGTATACACCCCCGTTACGTGGCGGTAGTAGAAAAACCGGAGCGGATTACCCGGGATTATGTTATCGGGATGCACCGTTTGTCGCGGCAGATGACCCCCTCGATTTATGCCGATTTTATTTGGGGAATTATCACGGGGATCGATGCGGAGATGGCAATGAAATTGGTGACGAATGCCAAAGAGCCGCTCGAGATACATAACGGATTGGTGGCGCAAAAGAGAGTTGAATTGACAGAAGCGGATTGGGAGCGATTCGGGTACGTGAGTTGGGGAAAGTCAGGAATGAAAATGAATAGTTGCGACACGCTTGCCGTGGAGCATTGGGAGGCAGACAAGCAAACAGATAAGTTTAACGAACTTTACCGGAAGTTAGAGCCGGATTTCGTGTTGTGTGAGTCTTACGCACCTAATTATCAGTTGTTGATGCCGGATAATTCAAGCGTGCACGAGCGGATTTATGCTCAAAACGGAGTTTTTCGTCACGCGATGCAGGAGGTGAAGGTAGAAGATAATCGCGTTTCCCGGCGAGAAGTATTGAATCGGGAATTGGAGTGGTCGGGAAAGCCAAAAGTGTATATTGCCGCCGGGTGTTTCGGTTGTGATGTGGATCAGCCGGAAAAGAGTTGTGCTTTGGCGTGGATGGGAAGCCCGAATGTGACAGCCATGGTGGGGTATCCTGCTAACCAGATATTGTTGGGACAGGCAGTATGGGGCGGTTTGAAATTCTGGCACGCAACCCCCGGGCGTTACACGATGGCAGAAGCTTATTTTATTGGACAACAGCATCTATTGCATACGTTGCAGGAGTTTTTTCCCCGATTGCTGGAGCTTAGTTATGATTTCACTCGGGATGCGATAACAAATTTGTCTGTTATAAATGCCCAAATGGAAGAGGTAACAGCTAAACGTGTCGATGGAAATATTCTCGGATTTTGGCAGGAGCGGGATTTGTTGGCTTATTTCGGAGATCCGAAATGGAATGTCCGTTTCCGTCCGGGAGAAGAAACTTACACGGTGAAGATGGTGCGCAAGGGGAAAAAGTGCGTGATTACCTTGGAAACGAAAGAGAATTTTTCGGTGGACCAGTTGGAAGGAGAGGGAATCCGGACGTTTGATAACCGAATACCCGGGGAACCGGCAACCGTTGGCAAGATACCATTCGGTTTTATTTTCCCGGAGCGATTGAAAAATCCTCGTTTGGTATCCAAGCAGGATTGGAAGGTGGCTGTGTCTGAAGATATGTTGTTGGTGTATGACGCTTGGTTTGAGCCAGGTAAAACGTATAAATTTGTGTTGCAGGAGGATTAAGATGAGAAGGTTTGTTTGTTTTGTTATTTTTTTCACTATTTGTGTTGCGGTTAAGGGACAGGAAGGCGTGAATTTTGAAATTCTCTCTTTCGATGAGGCTTTAGCGAAGGCGAGAGAAGAGAATAAGTTGCTTTTCGTGGATTGCTACACAACGTGGTGTGGACCTTGTAAGTTGATGTCTGAAAAAGTATTTTCTCAAAAGAAAGTGGGTGAGTTTTTTAACCCGAGATTTGTTTCCGTGAAATTTGACATGGAAAAAGAGGAAGGAAAGAAATTTGCTCGGAATTATGATGTTGCTTCCTATCCTACGTTTTTCTTGATTCGACCTGACGGGACGCTTCTGCATAAGATTTCCGGCGCTTACGAGGTGGATGAATTTATCCGGTTGGTGAAAGAAGGGATAGAGGGAACCGAATCATTGGGAAGCTGGGAGGTGAAATATCGTACCGGCAATCGAGATAAAGCATTTTTGTACGAGTATCTTCAATTGTTGAACGAGTGTGGCGAAAGGTCGAAATTGCCGGTTGTGGCAGACGAATTGTTGAAAGTTGCGAGCGATGAAGAAAAGATATCTCAAGAATATTGGTTTATTTTTGCTAATTCGCAATTGAGTCCTTCTGATTCCAAGGCGTTTCAGTTTTTGAGGAATAAACGGGAAAGATTTTATGCAACTATTGGTCGGGAAAAGGTGGATAAGCGATTGGGAGAAGATCTTTGTAATGAGATTTTGGCTATAATGGGAGGTGAGATTATTAATGTTGGGATCAAGCGTTTAAAGGCAGTAGAGAAAGAGATTAAAAAAATGAAGTTGTTGAATGAGTGTCATTTATTGGCTGCTTTGAAAATCGCTGAGGCAGTGGGAAGCGATGATATAGATAAATTGTTGGATGTGTGCGAAAAAGAGATGCCTATTTTGCAAGATGATTCTCAGTTGGCTGTTTGGGTCGTTTTTCGTTTAGCCGGTCCTTTTTGCCAGTATCAAGATTGTCCTTTAGCTTCGGCTACTCCGGCTCAAAAGGCACGTTGGGAGAAGATTATTCAACTGGAGAGAGTGTGAGATTTATAAATAATTGTAGATAAGAGGTGTGTTGAAACGCACCTCTTATTTAATATCTATCGGGATTATGGGTTGTTGTTGCACGTTGTTTAGGGGAATGGCACGGTATTTTACGCGGGTGAAATTGATCTTGTTGAGGTCAATGCTACGGATTGCACTGTCGTGCATCGTGCGGTAGTAGATTACCCGGTTTGTCATGTCGGTTGCCGAAGTCCATTGTGTCGCACTAGGTATGTCGATGGGGGGAGTGTTCGGTGAATATTCAATCCCGATGGGAATGTCAAAATTGTTTAGGATTTGAAAGCATTGAAGAACGGTTTTCAAGCCAGTTTCTTGCTGCGGGGCGGTTGCTTGGTAAAAAGTGGCTCGTACGAAGCGGGAAGGGGGTGTGATATCACCCGGGATACCCAAGAATCCGCTACCGTTTCCGAAAGAGGAGAGTTTTATATCGTCCAGTTGTTGCGGGGAAGCCATGCCGGGGAAAAGGTTTACGTAGTTGTTAAGATTGGTCATTTGCCACTCGAATCCCGGCGAATTGGTCAGTACCCCGAGTTTATTTTCATAAAAGACGGGTTTCCCGTTGATGATCTCGAGAACTACTTGCCGTCCGGAAGGATCGGCAAAGCGCCAGTGTACTGTGGAGGCTTGCGGGACAATACCAACAACGTGAACTTTCCCGATGGCTTCTTTTACTTCATCGATGTTTTTGCAACAGCCAAGTATCCATGGCACGAGTTGCAGGTCGGAGATTGTGTTCGCTTTTTGGGCGGGATTGTATTCCTCGTATTTCCCGTAATTGGGAAAGTAGAACAACCCGGCAGAAAGTCCGGTTTCGTTAAGACCTTCTGCCACGAATTCTTTTTGTTCCACGGAAATCCCGATGTACCCGTACCGGGCCGAGAATGGCATCCCGTTGATCCCGTCCGGTGTGTAGGATTGTTGTTCGAAACCTTGCGGCACGATCACGTATTGACTGTTAAGGTAGCTGCCGCCCCATTCTATGGTACGAGCCACGATGCGGGAACCGTCTTTTGCTGTCAAAGATATTCCGGTGCAAGCATCCAAGGTTTGTGGTTGTAAATAGATGATGAGGGAGAAAAACAGTGAAATTTGTAGTTTATGTTTCATAATGACAAATAATTAGGACTGGTTGTTTATGAATTTCGCTTTGTATTTGATAATACGGGAGGAGTGAATTTTTGTTTCAAGCGATTCGGTATAAGTTATGTATGTCTATTCCGTTGAATGTAGCGTAAAAAAAAGCACCCCAAAAGTTTTGTGTCTAACTTTTGGGGTGCTTTTCAAAATTTGGTTATAAGCACTTTTATTTGCTATATGAAGCGATACAACTTTCACGTGTACCCGTGATGTCAAAAATGACTTGCAAGTGGAGAAGTTCGAATATTTTTAAAACTTCCGGTGAAAGATTGCAGAGCTTCAAGTTGGACCCCATGCTTTTAGCCGTTTTGAAAAGAGCGATAACGGTGCCGATGGCGCTACTATCCACGAATTCGATGTGGCTAAAGTCAAATATCATCCGGCAATTGGGATTATTTAAGTAAGGTCTGAGGTCTGATTTCACTGCTTCTGCCAACGCTAACGTGAAGCGAGTCACGTCTTCCGTGAATTCGGCGAAGGTAATACCGTTTTGTTCTGTTACTTTAATTATCATGATTTTTTCGTGTTTCTAAATTATTGGTTATTTAGCAAAAGTAATCATTTCCGCTGATATTGCAAATAATATTGGTAAGAGATTCTTTGGATAATTTCTTGAAAAAGAAACTGTCAATCGTTTGCAGAAGCCGTTTGTGGCACGGGAATGAGGAAGATAAGTTTTTGGATGAAAGGAATATATATGTGTTTGCTTCTAACTTTTTCAGCGGGAAGTAATATTTTTAAAGAAAGGGTGGGCAGGATGAATAAAAGTTATAACTTTGCGGAGCGTTATTGTTAATAGTATAATAATATAATGAATATTTAAGCGAAAAATAATGATGAAAACTACTCCATTTACACATTTTCATGAGGCGTTGGGAGCAAGAATGGCTCCGTTTGCCGGATACAATATGCCTATAGAATACACGGGTATCAAGGATGAGCATAATACTGTTCGCGAAAAGTTGGGCGTGTTTGATGTTTCTCACATGGGTGAATTCTGGGTAAAAGGTCCGAAGGCTTTCGAGTTGGTGCAGAAAATTACATCTAACGACGTGGCAGCCCTTACGGACGGCAAAGTACAATATAGTTGCTTCCCGAATGAAACGGGTGGTATTGTGGACGATTTGCTGGTGTACCGTTTCAGTGCTGAGAAATATTTGTTGGTGGTGAATGCCGCAAATATCGATAAAGATTGGGCATGGTGTACCAAATGGGCGAAAGAATTAGGAATGAATTTGGAAACAGATTTGGAAAATGCTTCCGAAAATATCTGTCAGCTTGCTGTTCAAGGACCATTGGCATTGAAGGCTATGCAAAAATTGACTTCGGCTAATGTCGTGGATATGGAATATTACACTTTCCAGGAAATTCCGTTTGCCGGAGTGGAAAAAGTTATTTTCTCCACGACCGGGTATACTGGGGCTGGCGGATGTGAGATTTACGCTTACGTGAAAGATGCAGAGAAAATTTGGAATGCGGTATTCGAGGCTGGTGCCGAGTTCGGTATTAAACCTTGCGGTCTAGGTTCTCGTGACACGTTGCGTTTGGAGGCTGGTTTCTGTTTGTACGGTCATGAAATCGATGACGACCATTCTCCGATTGAAGCCGGATTAGGCTGGATCACGAAGTTTGTACCGGGAAATGATTTCATCAATCGTGCTTACCATGAGAAATTGAAAGCAGATAAACCGACTCGTTATATGAAGCCGTTTGAACTTCAAGATAAAGGTATCGCTCGTCAGGGATACGTGATTGAGGATGCGGAAGGAAACGAAATCGGGGTGGTTTGCTCGGGTACTGTTTCTCCGTGGACAGGAAAGTCAATCGGTACGGGATACGTGAAGAGCGGTTTCCATAAATTGGATTCCGAGATTTTCATCCGGGTAAGAAATAAAGCTTTAAAAGCGAAAATTGTCAAAACCCCGTTCTTTTAGTCGGGTGCTTTTGAGCTGAACGATACAAGGCACCCGCTTCCGGGTGCCTTTTGTCTTTTAAGGTACAAAAACGTTTTCGAAGGACGGAAGTTGTTGATAATAAGAAAGTAATAAAAGCGAATAAAAATTACGGAAAAAAGTCTTTTATACCGACTTATTTTGCATCTTTGCAACGTGATTATAAACAAGATTTTAGTATTAATTATCTATTAAATATTTTAGAGATGAGAAAACACATTTTTAATGCCGGACCTTGTAAATTGCCGGATTCTACATTGGAAAATGTATCAAAAGCAGTACTTGAGTTTGGTAACACGGGACAATCTATCATGGAAGTGTCTCACCGCTCTTCTGATTTTCAAGCTGTTTATGATGAAGCTGTAGCTTTATTCAAAGAAGTATTGAACATTCCGGAAGGATATTCAGTTTTGTTCTTGGGAGGTGGGGCTAGTATGCAATTCTGTATGATTCCGTTCAACTTCTTGAATAAAAAAGCTGCTTACGTGAATACTGGTACCTGGTCAACTGCCGCTATTAAGGAGGCTAAAATGTGGGGTGAAGTAGAGATCGTGGCTTCTTCCGAAGCTGATGGTTTCACTTATTATCCGGAGTTCACGATCCCTTCTGACGTGGATTATATGCACATTACTTCTAACAACACGATCCGCGGTACGGAAATCTTCTATGATCCGACTTCTCCGGTGCCCTTGATTTGTGATATGTCATCAGACATTTGCAGCCGTCCGGTTGACGTGTCTAAATATGCCATGATCTATGGTGGTTGCCAGAAGAACCTCGGGCCTGCCGGTGTTACTTTCGTGATTATCAAGAATGATTTCTTGAATAACGTGGTTGCAGATAGAATGATCCCGACTATGTTGAGATACAAGACTCACGTGGATAAAGAATCCATGTACAATACTCCTCCTTGCGTGAACATCTTCGGAGTTAAAGAAACTTTGAAATGGGTTAAAGCTATGGGTGGCGTTGAAGCTATGGAGAAATTAGCTATCGAAAGAGCTGATATGATCTATGCTGAATTGGAAAGAAGTAAAGTATTCCGTCCGGTAGTGAAAGAAGGTTCTCGTTCAAGAATGAATATTCCTTTCTTGTTAAGAGAAGGGTTCGAGTCATTGGAGAAAGAATTCCTTGATTTTGCTAAATTCAAGAATATCGTGGGTATCAAGGGACACCGTTCAGTAGGCGGATTCCGCGCTTCTACTTACAATGCTTGTACAATTGAGGACGTGAAGGCTTTGGTTGCTGCAATGCAAGAATTTGAAGCAAAACATATTTAATTACTGACGGTTTACGATTTTGGCTCGATGATGGTATTCACTTCGTGAATGCGATTCTGAGCCAGAATCGTAAATCTTTTTTTACATCAAAAATTAGAATATCATGACTAAAGTATTGATTGCAACTGACAAACCGTTTGCACCGGTTGCTGTAAATGGAATTCGTGAGATCGTTGAGGCTCAAGGATACGAATTAGTATTATTAGAAAAATATACTTCTCAGGACGAGTTAATCGCAGCTGTGGCTGACGTTGACGCTATGATTATCCGTTCAGACAAAGCCACGAAAGAAGTGATCGAGGCTGCTAAAAAATTGAAAGTGATCGTTCGTGCAGGTGCCGGATTTGACAATATCGACTTGGCTGCTTGTACCGCTCACAACGTGGTTGCTATGAATACCCCGGGACAAAACTCAAACGCTGTGGCAGAGTTGGCTTTCGGGATGATGGTGTACATGGCTCGTAACTTCTTCAACGGTAAATCAGGTTCTGAGTTGAAGGGTAAGAAAATCGGTATCCACGCTTACGGAAATGTGGGTCAGAATGTAGGTCGTATCGCTCGTGGTTTCGGAATGGAAGTGTATGCTTTCGACCCATTCATGACTGACGAACAAATCAAGGCTGCTGGTGCTACCCCGTTACATTCAGCAGAGGAAATGTACAAGATGTGCCAATACATCTCATTGCATATCCCGGCAACGGAACAAACCAAAAAATCTATCAACTACGATTTGTTGAAGAATATGCCGAAAGGTGCTGTGTTGGTAAATACTGCTCGTAAAGAGGTTATCGACGAAGAAGGTTTGGGTAAATTGATGGAAGAAAGAGCTGATTTCCACTATATCACTGATATTGCTCCGGATTGCGAATGCTTCAATAAATTTGAAGGTCGTTTCTTCGCAACCCCGAAAAAGATGGGTGCTCAAACCGAAGAGGCTAATGTGAATGCCGGATTGGCTGCCGCTCACCAAATCGTGAACTTCATCGAGAAAGGTGACGAGAAATTCAGAGTAAACAAATAAATCAATTTTAGATTGACGATTTAGTGATTTTGTGATTTACCGAGCGTTGAGTTATGGAAGGGAAATCACTAAATCGGCAATCATTAAATTTAAAATCAATATATGGCAATAGTAAAACCATTTAAAGGATTACGTCCACCAACCCAAGAGGTGTGCGAAGAGTTGGCGTGCTTACCTTATGATGTGATGAATTCGGAAGAGGCTGCGCAAATGGCAGCGGGAAAACCTTGTTCATTATTACATGTTACCAGAGCTGAAATTGACTGTCCTGCTGGAACGGATATTCACTCGGAAGTTGTTTACAACAAGAGCGTGGAAAACTTCAATATGTTCCAGGAAAAAGGATGGTTGGTACAAGACGAGGAAGCTAAATTCTATATTTACGCCCAAACGATGGACGGAAGAACACAATATGGTATAGTAGGTTGCGCTGCTTGCGAGGACTACATGAACGGAATTATCAAGAAACACGAGTTGACTCGTCCGGATAAGGAAGAGGATCGTATGATCTTGACCCGTTACGTGAAAGCTAACTTGGAGCCCGTGTTCTTTGCTTACAAGGCTGTACCTGAGATCGACGCTATCGTTGAGGATATCGTGAAGAACCGGAAAGCAGACTACGATTTCGTGGCGGAAGACGGTTTCGGTCATCATTTCTGGGCTATCAACTGCCCGGATACCAACAAACGCCTGGAAGAATTGTTTGCGACTAAAGTTCCTTTCACTTATGTTGCCGACGGACACCACAGAACGGCTGCAGCCGCTCGTATCGGTGCTGAGTTCAGCGCGAAGAACCCGAACCACAACGGAACGGAAGAGTATAACTTCTTCATGGCTGTTCACTTCCCGGATCATCAGTTGAAGATCATCGATTACAACCGCGTAGTGAAAGACCTGAACGGTTTGACCGAGGCTCAATTATTGGCTAAATTAGGCGAACATTTCACGGTAGAGGATATGGGTACGGAGATTTATCATCCGGCTAAATTGCATGAATTTAGTATGTATTTGGGTGGAAGATGGTATAAATTGACCGCAAAACCCGGAAGTTATGACGATAACGATCCGATCGGGGTATTGGACGTGACAATTCTTTCTAACCATGTGTTGGCTGACATTCTTGACATTCAAGATTTGCGTACTTCCAAACGTATCGATTTCGTTGGTGGTATCCGCGGATTGGGTGAATTGAAACGTCGGGTTGACAATGGCGAAATGAAAGTAGCTTTTGCTTTGTATCCCGTTTCTATGGAGCAATTGATTAATATTGCCGATACCGGTAATATTATGCCCCCGAAGACAACTTGGTTCGAGCCGAAGCTTCGTTCAGGTATGGTTATCCATAAAATCTGATAGAGATAAAAAAAGCGGCGAAAGCCGCTTTTTTTTATGCCTTGTATCTAAGCCATTTGTAAAGTTCTTTCCAAGTGACTTTCTTCCCGTACATGAGAATTCCCACCCGGTAAATCTTGCCGGATAACCAAGTAAAGAACAAGAACGAGGCAACTAGCAATGCCATTGAAGTTATGATTTCCCATGCAGGCACCCCGAACGGGATACGCACGAGCATCACGACCGGCGAGGTAAACGGGATGAGTGAACTCCAGAATACCATAGGCGATTCGGGACTTCTCATGGCAGCAACACCGATGTAAAGGGCAACGACTAATATGATCGAAAGCGGTGTCATGAATTGCTGGGAATCGGTTTCGTTATCCACGGCAGCACCAATGGCGGCAAAGAGGGAAGCGTAAAGTAAATACCCTCCGATGAAATAGAAGAGGAATGCTGCAAGGAATTTCATGATAAACATGGGATCAATGGTCTTTGCCAGGTTCTGTATCACTTCCAGTTGTTCGGTATTTATTTTCGAGTTTTGGGCGAACATCGTGAGATCGCTGGCGTTTTTCAAGGCTTCTAAATCGAGGTTTGGCATAAACAAGGCTTGGAAGGCGATCATGATAATTCCCCCGAGTACAATCCATATCAGGAATTGCACGAGTCCCACGGCAGCGACGCCGATGATTTTACCCAGAAGGAACTGGAACGGTTTCACGGAAGAAACGAGCACCTCGATAATCCGGTTTGTCTTTTCCTCGATCACACCTTTCATGACTTGCGAGGCGTACATGAAGACAAAGAAATAGATAATCATTCCAGCTACGAGCCCGATGATAGAAGTGATCTCGGATGAACCTTCCTTCGTGTCCCCCTTGTCCGTGACTAATAGCGTTCTAACGAGTACAGGAGTTTTTGTGGCTTCCAATTCTTCTTCGAGGTCGGGAACCTGACTTTTGGCAATTACTTCGGCACGTTTGACACTTTCTATATTTTGGCGCAATTGAGCGGCTAACTCGTTTTTTAATTCCATGGGTACCTGCGACGTCGAGAACACGGGAATTTCCGCGTAGGTCATTACATTTGCCGGAATCCGGGTGATGGCGTAATAATCGTTCTTTTTCAGGAACTCGGCATAGTCGCTTTCCGGTACATTTTGATCGAGATATTGGAAGGTTGTATTGTTGATCTTTTGGAACGGTGTTTCAAGGGTCGATTCGTTGATGACCGCAATAGTTCTTTTCTGCGTGTCATCGCGTAATAGCATCCACATCAGGAAAGCATAGAACAGGGCAAATAGGATCGGAACAAAAATAGTAACCACCAAGAATGTTTTCTTACGTACTCTGGTGGAAAATTCCCGACTTATGATGATGAATATCTTGTTCATGATAATTGTTCCTTTACGAGTTTGATAAAAATATCATTCATGCTGGGGATAATCTTCTGGTAAGAGATAATATCCGCTTGGGGTAAAACTCTGGATAGAAGTGTGTTTGCCGAGCAGTACGTGTTCTGTTGTAAAATAATATCTTGGCGTTCGTCTTCGACACGCTGGGATACTATCTCGAATTCGGTGCCGACAATCGTTTCCGGATCGAATTCCGGGTTGTAACGGCAACTTAGTTGATAAGTATTGCTGGCATATTTCTCCCGGATCTGGTTGATCGGTCCCTCGATGATCTTTTGCGATTTGTTGATTAGGGCGATGTGGCTGCAAATCTCTTCAACGGAACCCATGTTATGGGTAGAGAAAATAATTGTTGTCCCTTTTTTGCGAAGTCCCAGTATCTCTTTCTTTAATAATTCCACGTTAATCGGGTCGAAACCGCTAAAAGGTTCATCGAATATAAGTAATTCCGGCTCGTGCAACACGGTCGTGATGAACTGTACTTTTTGAGCCATACCCTTGGAAAGTTCTTCAACCTTTTTGTCCCACCATGCCTCGATGCCGAATTTTTCGAACCACATTTTCAGCCGGGTGATGGCTTCGCTCTTGCTGATGCCTTTCAACCGAGCGAGATAGACGGCTTGCTCCCCGACTTTCATCTTTTTATAGAGTCCTCGTTCCTCTGGAAGATACCCGATACGATTTACGTCGGTCGGTTTCAAGTGTTCGTTTCGGAAGAAGATTTCACCCGAATCGGGGGCAGTGATTTGATTGATGATACGGATCAATGAAGTTTTTCCGGCACCGTTCGGACCTAACAAACCATAGATAGAACCTTCTGGGATATTGATGGAAACATCGTCCAATGCCTTGTGGTTAGCGTATGTCTTGACAATGTTTAAAGCTTTAAAAAAACTCATATTCGTTTAGTAAGCAAAGGCTGCCGAAGGGGCAGCCTTTGAGGTTTATTTTATTTCAAACATTAAAGCGTCTTTATGGAGTTTGTCGCCTTTGTTCACGTGAATTTTGGCGATGCTTCCGCTTATGGGAGCCAAAATCTTGTTGTGCATTTTCATGGCTTCCAGAAGACATAATAAGTCTCCGGCTTTAACTTCTTGACCTTCTTTCACGTACATTTCGATAATAGAACCGGGTATGTGCGTGGTGACGATTCCAGGATCTGGTTTCTCCCATTTCTTCCGGTTGATAAATTTCTCCGTGAATTGGGTCTTGTACTGCAATCCGTCAATTTCCAATAAGTCATATTTTGGTGTACTCATTCGTGGTATAATTTGAGATTAAAATGGAGGGATACCATGTTTCTTTGCCGGGGTTAATACCGACTTGTTGCTGGATACCTCGATAGAGTGTTTCAAAATTTTCCGGGTTTCCTCGGGTTCGATGACAGAATCGATATACCCTTTGGAGGCCGCCACGTAAGGGTTCGCGAATTTCTCACGATATTCGGCAACTTTGATCTTCCGCATTTCTTCCGGGTTCTCGGCTGCCATGATCTCTTTTTTGAAGATGATGTTGGCGGCTCCTTCCGGACCCATTACGGCGATCTCTGCCGTCGGCCACGCAAACATGAAGTCTGCTTTCAAGTGGCGGGAGTTCATGGCGATATAACCACCTCCGTATGCTTTTCTCAAGATAACCGTGATTTTCGGTACGGTAGCCTCGCTGTACGCGTAGAGTACTTTTGCCCCGTGGCGGATGACGCCCATGTGCTCTTGCTCTACTCCCGGCAAGTAGCCCGGCATGTCCTCGAAGGTCACGATCGGGATATTGAAGGCATCGCAGAAACGGATGAAACGTCCGGCTTTATCGGAAGAATCGCAGTCCAATACTCCGGCTAGCACGGAAGGTTGGTTTGCCACGAATCCGATGGTTTCTCCGTCGATACGTCCGAAACCGACCACGATATTCTTTGCAAATTCCTGTTGTATTTCCAAAAAGTCCGAATCGTCGGCTACGGCACGGATAATATCTCTCACGTCATAAGGCTGTGTCGGATCGGAAGGAATGATCTTCTCGATCTTGTATTCCGGTCTTGGCGGTTTGGACGGGAATGGTTTGGCCTTTGCCTGGTTGCTCCACGGGATGAACGTCAGCAATTTTTTGATCTGCTCGAAACATTCGTATTCCGAGTGAGCGAAGAAGTGTGCGTTACCGCTGATCTCGCTATGTACTCTTGCTCCCCCGAGTTCCTCCATGGTCACTACTTCACCAAGAACAGTTTTTACCACTTCCGGTCCCGTGATAAACATTTTGGAGATATTGTCCACCACGAACACGAAGTCGGTCAATGCGGGTGAATACACGGCACCTCCTGCGCAAGGTCCCAAGATGACGGATAACTGGGGAATAACTCCGGATGCCTGTGTGTTACGGAAGAAAATTTCCCCGTATCCTGCCAGAGAGTCAACACCTTCTTGGATACGTGCACCACCCGAGTCGTTGATCCCGATCAGAGGCACCCGCATTTTCAAGGCGTGATCCATGATCTTGGTGATCTTACGCGCATGCATCAATCCTAAAGAACCACCGGCAACGGTGAAGTCTTGTGCGTAGATACACACGGGTTCTCCGTAAATAGTTCCAGTTCCGATGATAACACCGTCACCATGCAGAACCTTTTTATCCATGTCAAAATCTTTTGACTGATGCTCAACGAACATGTCGTATTCATGGAAAGAATCTTTGTCGAGAATTGCTTCGATACGCTCCCGGGCTGTCAATTTTCCCATTGCAGCTTGCTTCTTAATAGCCTCTTCGCCACCACCTTGAAGAACAATCTCTTTTCTCTTTCTTAAATCAAGAACATTTCTTTTTAGTGACATAAGTAATAATTTATGTTTGTAAATGATAGGTTTCAACCAAAATAGAATCCCACCTACCCAAGTTGCGAAATTACGAAAAAAAATGGAGAAAAAAACACTTCCGGATTAATCTTCAAAACGGCTTCTATTTGAACCGTTTTTGTTCTGCTTTTCGTAACACGGGGCGAGTTTCAGCCGTAAAATCAGCATTCCATTTTAAGGGAGTGGTGAGGGAAAGGTGGGTGAGGAGTTTTCCTTATAGCTCGTGGGATTTAAAGAAATAATTGTAGTTTTGTAGTTGGTTTACAATCTCCGAAATGAAGATATAATGAAGAGTTTGCACAAGATTTTTAAATATATACTTAGGGTAATGCTGGGGCTTTTGGCTCTGGTTGTGCTTGTGATGGTTCTCCTGTATATTCCCGGGATTCAGAATTTTGTGAAGGGGAAGGCGGAGCAATACGTGGAGCGCAACATGGGGATGAAGCTATCCGTGGGGAGAGTCTTATTGAAATTTCCCCTCGATTTGGCGGTAGAGAAGATTTATTTTGGGAAAACGGAACAGGATACTATGTTGAGTGCCGACTTGATTCAAGTAAATGTAACTTTAGCGAAATTACTAAAGAAAGAGATTGAGGTGCGGCGCCTTGTGGTAGAAAATGCAGCTTTGAATTTCGGGGATTCCCTTTCGGGCATGAAGATGAAAGTTGCTGTTCATGAACTGAACCTTCGGGTGGATCGGTTGAATCTGGCGAAGCAAGAAGCTGATATACCTATGGTTTCTTTGCGGGGAGGGATTGTTGCCATGCACTTGGGAGAGAGCCAACCGGACACGACGGAGGCGGGGGAACCGGTACGTTGGAAATTTAAAGTAGGTGAAGTCGTACTGGATAGCATTGATTACGTGATGAATGGATTGCCCATGGGGCAAATGCGGGTGGGCATAGGTGAGGGACGTTTGAGAGGGGCGGAGATACAACTCGGGGGACAGACGGTTAACTTGGATTCGATACGATTGACACGGGGATATTGTGAATTGTTGACGGAGAGTGATAGCACGTCGACGGAGGGAGAGGTCATTCAAGATACCATGCCGAGCGTCCCGTGGGAAGTACATGCGGGAAGCGTGGAATTGGCTGATTGTCGTTTTTTGATGAAACCCCGTGGCATGATGGTTTCCGAAGAAAGATTCCCGGAAGCCATACGGTTGTCGGCACTTTCTTTACAGGTGGATAGCGTGTTTAACCGGGGAACGGAGATTGCCGCTATCGTGCAGCGGTTACGGGTGAAAGAGGGAAACGGGCTCGATTTGCGTAATTTGTCTTGTCGGGTAAATGCGGGAAGCGATAAATCCAAAGTTTCCGATTTGTCTTTGAAAACGGCTTACAGCCAAATAAAAATGAACTTGCAGGCGGGTAGCGGGCTTACGGATTTCGGAATGACTACACCGCTGCAATTATCGGTGAACGGAACGGTTGGCGGTAAAGATATACTGCTGTTTATGCCAGACACGAACGAGATGATAGAAGCATTTCTGCAAAATAAAACTTTTTCTCTTGCCGGATTATTGGACGGGGCGATCGATCAATTGAATATTAACCATTTGAACGTGGGTGCCGGGGACGATTTCCTGTTAGAAAGTAAGGGAAAGGTTTCTTCCGTGACGGATATGGAACAGATGATTGCGGATTATCATATGACCTTGACCGTGCGGAACGGGCGTTTCTTTGAACCCTTCCTGGCGAGTGGCGGGGAGGCTGGTTTCGTTGTGCCGGATAACCTGACGATGAATGCCGACTTGAAAATGGCAGATCAGACGGCACGAGCCGAGGTGGAAGTAAAACCCCGGGAAGGAAGCCTGAATGTGATAGCCGGATACGGATTGAAGGATGATTCTTATTATACCGTCGTTCGGTTGAGGGAATTTGCCTTGGATGAGTTTATGCCAAAGGATTCGCTGGGGGAAGTTACGGCAACCCTTTCTGCCTCGGGGAAAGGGTTGGATTGGAAAACTGCATCGGCTAAGGCGAACTTGGTATTGACAGCATTGCAGTATAACGGTTATGATTACAAGGACCTCACGCTAAACGCTACCATGAAGGAGGGGGCGTTGAATGGTGAATTGAGAAGTGCCAATAAGGAATTGGATATGGATATGAAATTCCACCTTGTTGCGGAAAAGGATGGGTATAAAGCTAAGCTGGAAAGTGATATCCGGAACGTGGATTTGAAAGGTTTGCATTTTATGACCGAAGACTTGGCTTTCTCGTTGGGATTGAATCTGACGGGAGTGTTGAATGCGGACAGTACTTCTTCCTTGAATGTCGACTTTTCAAATATTATTCTGAAAGATACAGGAACCAGGCAATTGGGTGATTTGAACCTATCATTTGCGGGAGAACGCGGTCGTACCCGTTTGGGGGTAGATGCTGGGGATTTAAGTATAAAGTTTAACGGGGAGGGGAATGGTTACTTGCTGGCGGACCAATTTGCCAAAGCGGGGGCGTTGTTGTCCGAACAGTTGGCGAAGCGTGATTTCAACATGGAACAATTGGATGAATTGTTACCGAATTTTCGATTGACGATAACTGCCGTCCAAAAGAATATATTGAATAGTTATTTGAAAAATAACGGGATGCGTTTCAAGCGTATCGGGCTTGATTTGGAAATGGGGGCTGCCTCTCCTTTTAAAATGGATGTCGGGGTGTACGGTTTGGATATTGAGGGCTTCGTGATGGATAGCATACTGATGGATGCTTACGGGCAAGGGGTGGCATTACGTTATGCTGTGAATGTGTTCGGGGCAAAAGATCAGTTGGAAGTCTTGTCGCAATTCACTGTAGAAGGGTTTGCCGAACACGATCAAGTAAATGTACGCCTGCGGGAACGGGAAAATAAGGACGGGGAAATTTTTAATATCGGGGCGAATATCGCTTTCCAAGATAGTGCCTTTAGCGTAAGCATTTCTCCCGATCCTCTCGTGTTGGGATACGTGCCTTGGCAAATAAACCGGGGAAACTTCATCCGGATAAAGCAAGGCGAGATTCCGGCTGCAAACTTGTTGTTATTGAGTGAGGACAAGCGGATTCGGTTGGTTTCAGAACAAGGAGTTAACCAAGAGCCTGAATCTCTCGTCGTGGATATAAAAGCAATAGACCTCGGGCATATATCTAAAGTGTTGACTTTTATCCCGGATATGTCCGGGTTGTTGGGAATTGATCTGCAAATGCATAGTAAAAATAAGGTGATCGATGTGGGGGGAAATATCACGGTCAATGAATTTAATTACCAGCAAGAACGAATCGGGAATCTGGATATGGGGATACAGTACAAGTTGTCGCAACAGACACAACACGACGTTGATTTCACCTTGTCCGTGGACGGGGTACAAGCACTGTTGACTCAGGGAAAAGTGATGACCGGGGCGGACGACCAGAATATTGATTTGAATATTGGCATACCGGAACTTCCTCTACGGTTAGCGGGAGCCTTTACACCGCCGGGAATGATTCGCTTGGGAGGAAATATGGTAGGTGCTTTCCGGATCAAAGGTAGTATGAATAATCCCTTGATAAACGGAAGCTTGTCTTTCCGGGATGGGGAGGTGGAAGTACTTCCGGTAGGGACGACCTTTAAAATAGATACCTCTGCCATTAAAGTACAGAATAATTTATTGGCATTTAATCATTTCGGGTTGATAGCCCCGAATAAACAGCGTTTGGAATTACAGGGGAATGTTGACTTCGCTTCTTTCTCGACGATCAAAATGGATGCCTCTGTTTCCGCTCGTAATTTTCAAGCCATGAAGGTCAAAGAGAACACGGAAACGATGGTTTACGGGCAATTGTTTGTCGATGTGTCGGCAACATTGAAAGGCATATTGGACGACTTGAAGATTCGAGGGAATATTAATTTGTTGGATAACAGTGAGGTGTACTACACGTTGAAATCCTCGCCCCTCTCGGTGACCGACCGGAGTGTTGATCTCGTGCGTTTCGTTTCTTTCCGAGATAGCACAGAAGTGGCGGAAGAGGACGAGTTGAAACAAATCCATACGATGAGTTTGGATTTGCTGATGTCCGTGAATATAGCTCCATTGGTAAATCTTAACGTGTTGTTGTCTGCGAACGGGCAGAACCGGGTTTCTATCAACGGGGGCGGAAGCCTGACTTACACCCTTAGTCCGGTAGGAGAGAGTCGCCTCGTGGGACGTTATGTGCTTACGAGCGGAATCGTGTCTTATGGGCTTCCGGTGATCGGGCAGAAGGATTTCACGATACAGGACGGAAATTACGTGGAATGGACGGGTGATTTGGCGAATCCCACGTTGAACATTATGGCTGCCGAAACAATTTCGGCAAGCGTGACGGATGATAGCCAGAAGTCACGTCTGGTGAATTTCAAGGCAATCATACGTATCACTAGTACGTTGGAAAAGCCGGATATTACTTTTGATCTTGCCGCTGAAGGCGATATAACGATACAGAATCAGTTGGCGGCAATGACGCCGGAGGAAAGATCGCGGGAAGCCATGAACATGATGATTTACGGTTCATACTCGGGACCGGGGACGGTGGCTAAATCAAATGCTTCCGACAACGCTATTAATAATTTCGTGGAACGGGAATTGAACCAGTGGTCGAGAAAACATCTGAAAAATATGGATTTGACGTTCGGCATCAATACTTACAATCAGGTATCGGAAGCGGGCGAATCGAAGAAAACGGATTATTCCTATCAATTCTCGAAACGTCTGTTCAATAACCGGGTTCGGGTGAAAGTGGGGGGACGTATTTCCACGGATAACGACCCAGCGGCAGGTGGGGTGGAGGAAAATTTGGTGGATGACATTGCCGTCGAATATTTGTTCGGGAAGAATCCGAATTTCTTTCTGAAGATATTCCGGCACACGGGATACGAGAGCGTGTTGGAAGGTGAAGTAACCCAAACGGGTATCGGTGTCGTGTTACGGAAGAATTTCCAGAAGTTCCGTGATATTTTCCGGCGGAAGAAAAAAGCAAAGGTGGAATCGAAAGAAACACAGCAAACAGAGTATGAAAAGTCTGATAAATAGAATATATATACTTGTAGCTGCAGCTTTGTTGCTATTGAGCGCATCGTGTTCGCAGACCAAAAAACTGGCGGAAGGCGAAGTCCTGTACACCGGGGTAAAAAAGATGAAAATAGAAACGGCAGAAGGCGTGAAGCTGGAAGGAGCGCAGAGTTCGGCTATTTCCAGCCCTTTGTCCTATCCCCCGAATAATCCCTTGTATGCCCCTTACGTGCGTTCCCCTTTCCCTGTCGGGTTGTGGGTGTATAATTGGAATATCAAGAAAGAAAAGGGTCTTAAATACTGGTTGTACAAGAAGCTGGCAAAGAAACCGGTATTAATATCTGACGTGCAGCCCGAATTGCGCTTGAAAGTGGTGGATAATGCCGCCAAGGATTATGGATATTTCGGAGTGGAAGCAAGTTACGAGATTATCCCGAACAAGCGTAACCCGAAAAAAGCCAAGATCAGCTATCACGTGAATATCCCTAAGCCTTATATGTTCGGGGATATTGCATTTTGGGGATGGAAGGGGCGTATGGATAGCCTGTTGCAAAGGACGAAACAACGCTGTCTTTTGATAAAAGGAACAGAATACAGTGTCTACGCGATGGAAGATGAGCGGGCACGTATTACCCAGTTACTGAGAAATAACGGTTATTATTATTTCCAATCGGACTATATCGAGTTTCTGGCCGATACGACGCGGGAGAAGCGGGTGGCGGATATTCGTGTCGCCTTGAAACACGGGGTTCCGGCTATCGCTTTGCAACCCTATAAAATCGGTAAAGTGGAGTTGGTTCTGGAAGAACCCGACCAGTCGGGAACTCCCGATTCGTTGTCTTACAAGGAAATCAACGTGAAATACATGAAGCCCTTGGGAGTTAAGCCGAAAGTCTTGGCTCGCTCGATGCACTTGTTGCCCGGGAATACTTATTCGTTCCGTCGGCAGAACCGGACACAGACAAGTCTGGCACGTCTGGGAATCTTTAAATACACGAACGTGGACGTGACCCGGACGGATACGGCTAAAACGGAAGAGTTCGGGAAATTGAATTTCGGTATTAACGCCGTGTATGATTTGCCGATAGAAACAGAGATTGAACTCGATGTATCCTCGAAGTCCAATAATTTACTTGGACCGGGATTGATTTTTAGTATTACCAACAAGAATTTGTTCCGGGGAGGCGAGAATCTTTCATTCAAGCTGAATGGCGCCTACGAGTGGGAAGTCGGGGATAAGCAGGGGAATTCCAAATCCGGATTGATCAATTCCTACGAATTAGGAGTGAATGTCGCTTTGTCGTTGCCACGCCTGCTGGTACCTAATTTCTTGAAAAGCACGAAGGATTTTACCGAGCGCACGCATTTTCAAGTGGGAGTCGATTTCCTGAATCGCCATACTTTTTTCCGGATGATTTCGTTCACGGGGGCCACGAGTTATGATTTCCAATCTTCATACCGGGTGTATCATAGTGTTACTCCCTTGAAAATCAGTTATACCCATTTATTGCGCACTTCTTCGGAATTCGATGAAACGATGGAGAACAACCCGGCAATCGCAATGAGTTTCAAGAACCAGTTTATTCCATCCATGTCTTATACTTACACGTATGACCGGGGGGCAACTTCCCGTAACCCGAACCGCTTCTACTGGCAGAATATGTTGATGTCGGCGGGAAATATATTGTCGGCTATACAATACCTGTCCGGAAATCACAAGGGGGAAGGGAAAACGATATTTGGGAACACTTATTCTCAATTCTTGAAAGTGACTTCCGAAGTGATTGTGTATCGTAAATTAACCGAAAATTCTTTGATCGCTACCCGGTTCATGGGTGGAATAGGGTATGCCTACGGGAATTCGGAGGTGATGCCTTATAGCGAGCAATTTTATATTGGGGGTGCCAATAGTATCCGGGCATTCACAATTCGTTCTATCGGACCGGGAAGTTATCATCAAAAAAGTGATAACAAAACGGCGTATCTCGATCAGACCGGAGATATTAAGCTGGAAGGAAATATCGAGTTGCGTTTTAAAATTGCGGGAGATTTGAATGGAGCGGTTTTCTTGGATGCCGGCAACGTATGGTTGTTGAGAAATGATTCCAAACGTCCTGGTGGTGAATTCAAGCTGTCCGGTTTGCTAAAAGAGATCGCTTTGGGAACCGGCTTCGGCTTGCGTTACGATATTGGTTTTATCGTCATTCGCGGGGATTTGGGGGTACCTCTGCACACTCCTTACAAGAATCCGGACAAACATGGATATTATAATATTCCCAAATTCTGGAACGGGTTGGCATTCCATTTGGCTATCGGTTACCCGTTCTAGAATAACAGCAGGAATCATCTATATATTTGTCGTATTCATTCCGATATACGGTGTTTATATTTTTGTACCCTTGTTAAGTAGAGGCGGGTGAAATGTGTTGGAAGAAAAGTGGTATTGTTGTTGATGAAAGTCATTTAATTGTAATATTAGAACATTTTAATTTGTACTTTCTTTATATCATCTCCTATTCAACTCCCATTCAACTCCTATTCATCTCCTATTATAAAGGTATATAAATAGAAAATTAATTGGAATTAAATAAAATTTGACAATGCTGAACTATATGATATGATTATAATTAATTCTTAGAAGATAACTGAACAGGGCAGAAATTGATATCGAAAAAGAGAGGAAAACAGGAACGGCCTAAAAAAAGAAGACTGCCCGAGCGTGTCGGACAGTCCCCCCGTTGTTTGAAATTATTAACCCCGAAAACTATTTTACTTTTTCGTAGATGTAAAGTTCGTGAATTTCTCCGGTGTAACCTTCTTCTTTGAACGGACCTTGTGACATACCGAGAACGATCAAGGTACCGCGGTTGTTCAATACTACTAAGTCGTCATTTACCGGGTCGATAGCAAGACCTTCGATCTCACCTGCACGGCGGAAATCACTCATTTCACGGAACAATTCAACTCTTCCTGCTTTTGCACCGGCAGCGATTTTACCTTTACGCGTTATAGGTTTTCCGTTTTTGTCAAGTTTCACACTGAAAGGAGTTTCTTTTACAACTTCAGTACCATCTTGCAAACCGGTGAAGTGTACTTCAGTGATGTCGGCAATGTAGATATTGTCAGGAATGTTGTACAAAGACTCACCATCATCAGAAGTGAAAAGCATTTTACCATCAGCGATGAAAATACCTTGACACCAGTACGGTGTAGGACGGCATTGCATTTTCGTGTAGTATTGTCCTGTTTCAAGGCTATAGCAATATACATAGCGGCTATCCACCCAGTCAGACATCCAAACCATATTCTTCTCACGGTCAACAGCAAGACCGGATACCTCTACTTGTCCTGATTCCGGTGACCAGGGAAGATCGCGTTTCCATTGTAAAGTTTCTGCATCATAAATTGATACGGCGATATTGTAACCGCGTCCGTATTCGAATTTCTCGATACCGCAATAGATTTCTCCGTTATAAATGTCTATATCACCGAAGTGATTGGCAATTTCGGGATGTCTGAATGGTTGGTCGTTCTTTGCAACGATGTTACCTTGCTTGTCGTATTTGTAAAGAACTTTCGTGTCCGATACGTAATAATAATTGCTATCGATAGCAATACCTTGGCGTCCTGCCACGGGAATCACTTTTTTCAAACGATATTCGCTCCCTAGATGTTGTGCACTTGCGGCGATACCCATTAGAAGTAGTGCCACTACAAATAATAACTTATTCATACTAAAAATATTTAGGTTATTAATAAAGTTTTTTTATAATTAGAATTTAAGCAAGCACATGATTTGCAAGCTGTTTCCTGTTCCCTTGTCTACCTTGTCGGTGTAGTCGGAAATGATGTAGTTTAATTGGAATTTAACATCCTTGATCAGTTCGTAAGTACATCCAATAAGATAGTTGTCTTTGTTGTTTGCGGAAGTTTTGTTAGCCTTGTCACGATACATATCATAACGTACTACAGGGATGAATTTGCCGAATCTGTAAGCTGCAAGAGCGTAGAAACCATCTTCGTCAACATTAGCATCATCACTCTTGATGTGACCGTATTCTGCACGAATGTCAAGACCATTCGGGTCATAATACCAAGCACCCGTGATAACGCGGTTCATAGCCTGATAATTTCCTACTACAGTACCTGCATTAAGTTGTTTGTATTCACCCCAGTTATAGCAACCAATAATACGCAATTTCTCGATAGGGCGAACGGTGATACGACCTACAAAGTCTTTAGACTTGTTATCATCGTTCAACGTCGGAAGATAACCGTTCGTCAATGATAATTGATAGCTCAAATAGTTGAATTTTTTGTCTTTACTCGGGAGGAAATCTCCGTAAGCCATGATACCGAGATCACGACCGTAGTCGATCAAATTCGGGGTAGATACGGCATTGCGGCATACCATACGATAACAAATGTTTGAGAAATCGACCGTCTCCAAAGTAGCGGGAGAAATGTCATAGTTCTCGAAACCTAGTGGCAAATAGTATTGACCGGCACGGAAATGCAATGCAGAAGTGATATGTGCATTAACATATGCATCCATAACCGTGATTACTTTTTTGGCGTAAGCGGTTCCGTCCGTTGATCCGGAGAAGCACTCCAATTGGGCGCGGAAATCGAATGTCTTTGAAACTTGTTTGTCAATAATCAAACGCATACGTTTCAACTGGAAAGATGATCTGTTGTCGCCATTCTTGTCACCCCAGTTGTAACCTGTTTGGATATAGCCGGAGAATTTAGGTAATAAAGAAAGGAGTTTATTTACTTTTTGGGTAAGTTCTCCGTCATTCGCTTGGGTAGCTTCTCCTGTTGCTTTAGAAGTTCCGTCGTTTTCGGCTTTAGCCCATGTAGACGTGCACACTAGAAGAGCACCACACAAGATTAACACGTTTAATAAATAACTTTTTTTCATAACAATGTTAAATTAAGTTCATGTAAAATATAATTATTCTTCTCAGAATTAGTTTTTAGGGTTGCTTACATTCTCTCTGATTCCCCATTCGCCCGTGTGGAAACGTACTTTCGGGTTTCTCACGTCGTTGCATCTGACAATAAGAGCTCCTTCCTTTTCCCAGTACGATTTTACCGTTTCACCGTGCATCGGACCGTCTTCCGGACCGCGTACCGTCTTGTCGTCCGGGTTAATTACGATCTTCAGACCACAGGACTGGTTCAACATATCCATGTCGCCCCGGCTATTGCCACCTACTACCAACGGGCGGGTTTTAATGAATGTCGGAATAACGTTGGCTTTTCCGTCGTCTTGAGGTATCGGGAGCACGATTTCGTTGGTTAATACTCCGTCAACTACGACAGACTTCATCCCGAGAATATTCACATCAGGGATTCCCAATTCCTCTGATAAAAATTTTTGGTATAAAAACTCGGGAGAAGCTGTCAGTATCCAAATTTCAAAACCATATTCTTTCAAATTTGCAAGAAACTGTTTCATCTCCGGGTAGAATTTCCCCTGGTAGGATTCCACGTAGCAATCGTATCCTAAATTAGCTACGGCTTCGGGAGTCATCCCGGCAAGGAAATGCGCACGGTCTTCCACGTAGACTTTTCCCACGTTATCTCCATTCTTCACCATCCGGTTCAGAATTGCCATTTTCTCTTTGGACACTTTGTCATTCTTGCCCTTGTAGTTTTTGTCGGCATAACGGTATAAGGCTTCGTCTGCCAGATAATGGGGTACTTGTCCGAACACGGTGCCATCCCCGTCGAATACGGCGACTTTACGGGTCTTCATGGTTAAGGTCGTATTCAAGAAAGTTTCGATGCGGTCATTGACTTCTTTTGACCATCCCTTGATCTGACGATAGGTTTGTGCAGATATGCAAGGGGTGAAGAATAGCATTACCAGAACGATAACGCTACTCGTTAAAAGTTTCTTTTTCATGTTTGTTACTTTTTGTTTTTAACCAAATATTGTTCTTCCTTGTAAGTAAAACTGATGAAAATAAACGATAGTGCGCACGCGATTAGCAGGGCAATGAAATTGCCGTTCCATCCCCACTTTTGCACGATGTATCCTAAACCGATATTTGCTAATAAGGCTGTACCGAAGAAGTACCCGAAGAATCCCGTCAGGCCTGCCGAAGTCCCGGCAGCTTTCTTGGGAGCTAAATCCAAGGCGTGAACCCCGATCAACATAACCGGTCCGTAAATCAGGAATCCGATAGCAATCAGACAGATACTGTCCATGAGCGGAGTCTTGCTGAACTGCCAGTACACGACTACAAACAAGGCTACGAGAGCCATGTAGATCATGGTTGTTAATGCCCGGCGACCCTTGAATACCTTGTCACTCAACCAACCGCAAATGATGGTTCCCGGGATAGCTGCAAACTCGTATGAAAAATAAGCCCAGCCGATTTCTCTGATGTCATAACCTTTGGCTTCTTTCAGATAGGTCGGAGCCCAGTCGAGAACCCCGTAACGTACCATATAAATGAATGCGTTCGCAATGGCGATAAACCAAAGTATTCTGTTGTTTAGCACGTATTTGAAGAAAATCTCTTTAGCTGTCAATTCTTCTTCTGATTTGGCACTGTAATTTTTGGGGTAATCGTTACGATATTCCTCGATAGGGGGAAGACCACAAGATTGTGGCGTGTCGCGAATAAGCGCGTAAGCAATAACAACGATAATCAATGCCACCACGGCAGGAAACCAGAATGTTCCGGCTTGCCATGAACCGAACCAAGTCAACCCGATGGCAGCCATGGGACCGATTGCCGCACCTCCCACGTTGTGGGCGCAGTTCCAAATAGACATTTTCGTACCTCTTTCGTTATGGGAGAACCAGTGTGTCATCACGCGTCCGCAAGGAGGCCAGCCCATTCCTTGGAACCAACCGATCAGGAATTGCAGGATAAACATGGAAACGATAGAAGAGATACCGAAGCTTGTTCCTAACAATAAGGTTGCTAATGCCGAGAGAGTTAATCCTAAAGGCAAGAATTTGCGAGCGCTACTCCGGTCGGAAACTCCACCCATAAGAAATTTGGAAAGACCGTAAGCGATGGCGTTTGCCGAGATAGCCACTCCCAAAAGTCCTTTGTCGAAGCCCATCTCGTTCAAGTAGGGCATTGCCAGGGCAAAGTTCTTTCTAACAAGGTAGTAACCTGCGTATCCTATAAAGATACCGATGAAAACTTGCCACCGTAGACGATTGTACGTGTGGTTGATTTCTTCTTTTGGAAGTAAAGGCTTGTGAGGCTCAGGTTTCAAAAAATTCCACATGTTATTAGATTTTATTTTTATAATTATTAATCAAGTACACTTTTGTATATATTGGATTTTAAAAGTATCCGGAAGTCAGGAAAAGGACATTTCAATATGGCAATATTTTTCTGCTCCATTTGTTCTTGTTTTTATGATCCTCTATTTTTCCTTGAATCGAATGAATTCGAAAACGTTTTCTTTCTTATTCGTAATAAATATCTTTCAATTCACAACAAAAATAGG
This sequence comes from Butyricimonas synergistica DSM 23225, assembly GCF_000379665.1. Classification (GTDB taxonomy): domain Bacteria; phylum Bacteroidota; class Bacteroidia; order Bacteroidales; family Marinifilaceae; genus Butyricimonas; species Butyricimonas synergistica. The sequence goes on from NZ_KB903374.1 coordinate 136,303, forward strand.
AATATTGATTTTTAAATCAAAATAATTTTCAATAAAATTACGTTTTCCTTTTTATTTTATTTTCCTTGTTTTTGTAATAAAAACATTTTACACTTTAGAGTGATGACGTGCGTGTCATTCTAAGGCGTTGGCTAATATTGATATAGGATGCTCGCATCGTTTTGATGTGGACATTTCGATTTGCCATTTACAGGTTTCGCAATCGGTGACTACCACATCGAAATCGCAACTTTCTATCTGTTTGAACAGGGAAGCCCCGATGTCTTGTGATGTCTTGTAGTTCTCTTTCTTGAAACCGTAAGTGCCTGCTATTCCGCAACATTGAGAGTCTAGTACGGTCAGTTCAATGTTCGGGATGAGTTTCAGCAACTCGATGGAGTAATAAGACCAGCCCAATTTTTCCATGTGGCAGGGGGTGTGATACGCCACCTTGATTTTTTTCTCGCCCTTCTTGAAATTCAATTTTGCACTTTGTTGACTAAATAGACGATAAATGTAACGTGTTGCTAATTCGATCTGATCTCTTACATCGTCATTCTTCACGTCCAAAAGGTGAGGATATTCATCCCGAATCGTGAACGTGCACGTGGACGAGGTGGCTATTACCGGAATCTTCTTTTCGAGTACGGACTTTCGAATCGAAGCAATATTTGTTTTGGCTTGTTTTTTTGCTTGGTTGATGAAGCCGTTGGAAATTAATGCCACCCCGCAACACTTCTCTTTTTCCAGCAATTGTACGCCAAAACCGAGGGCGTTCATCACTTTCACGAGATCTTTTCCCAGTTGTGGATTGTTATAGTTTGCGTAGCAACCGTGGAAATAACTTACTTGCTTGGGATAGGCGGCTTGTTTTGCGGCTTGTTTTTTATACCATCCCTCGAACGTCCCGAATGAATATTTCGGGAATGTACGGCGGTGGTCGATTTTCATGACGCCATCAAGAATCGCCTTCACGGGTTTCAAACCTAATGTGGTGTTCACGATCGGGGCGAACGGGGTGGATAGTGTCCCCACTAAATCCGTGTTCGCTAGGATGAAATCACGTAATGTCGGTTTCTTCTCGCTATATTTAATGCGGGCGGCTTGTATGATGTCGCCGATCCTCACGTTGGAAGGGCATGCCACCTCGCATCGTTTGCAATTGATGCAATATTTCAGCGATTCGTCATAGAAGTTGAATTTCTTCAAGCGCAGGCGTTCCCCGTCCGGTCCTGCCTGTTTAGGACCCGGGTAATCCGGGTTGACGGCTGCCACGGGGCAGTAGACTGTACACACGGTACATTTGATACATTGCTCGAAATTGTTGTCGCTTATATTGTGTTGTTGTAGATTCATAACTTCTTCTATTTACTTGAAATTCTATCTGCTACATACAATGCACTCAGGATGGAAACTCCAGCCCCGCATCCTTCCTTGATGGCATTAAAGCCTTCCAGTATCGCTCCTGATATATAAAGATTCTCGATAGCTTCTCCCTTGTATAGCCCGCGGAAATCTTTGTCCGTCCTGACCCCGAAGGTTTGGTAGGGTTGTGCGGCAAACGCATTCCGGTCATACCATTGTTCCCGGTTGGACGAGAAGGTAACGTCCAGGTCGAAGATCGGTTCGTAAACTCGCTCCGTGTCGGCGATTAGTCCCTGGCTGAAATAACTTCCCGTTGCCAAGATTACATTTTTGCCCGAGAACGGTATGTCCCCGTGGTTGTTCGTGTAAATCCGGCTGATCCGGTTGTCTTCTTTTTCTGCTCGTATCACGATGTCCCCGAGCATGAAAACGCCTCCCGCTTCCTGGAATCGGGCACGTAGTTGTTGTTGTACCTGTATGCCCGGTACGGAAGGGGGAAGAGTTGGCAATAAGCAGATCGGTTTCCCGATTTCCTTTTGGAGGTATGTCACGGCGTCTTTCCTGCTCAATCCCACGATCGCCGGGAGGGCGATGATTTCGCAATCCCCATTTTCAGCCTTGATTTGACGGGCGAACTCATCTAGATTCTCTTGGTTGTCAAATACCCTGGCGATATTCACGGAACGCATCTCTGTCGGATTCTTCCGTAAGTGCTCCAGGGCGGGAAAATTAATTAAATAGGTGGTGCAAGTGGTGCCTATTTTAGCCAATTCATCAACGATGAACTGGGTGTAAAAATCAAGAAAGCCCGTTACGTTGAAGATGCTTATTTTCTTCCATGAAATCCGATCAGCGTTTTCTCCTTGCATATGGTCTTCCAAGGTAAGCCATGTCGGCTTTAGCGTACCCATCGGGGTCATACGGAAGTGATTCTTTCGGGCGTCGCCTTTCACGGAAATTCCAACCTCTTTCAGAAAATTCTCCGCCTCCTTTGCTAGTTGGGAAAATTTATTGCTTCCTAATTTGGTGTAAGGATGTGTGGGTGCTTGTTTTGCCAATTCTTCGATCGCTTCGATCGGGTTGTTCACGCTATTTCCGTCCGGTAATGTGTTCAGTAGGTCGAAAGAGCCGGATGAAAAATGTAAAGCGCTTTGCCCGGAAGAAATGATAACACAGCGTTGTCCTTGTTTTGACAAGCGTATTCCGGAAATTAAACCGGACAGACCGCCACCGATGATAATAGTATCAAATTTCATAGTTATTCCTTTGAAGATGATGTTAGTCCGCACACGCCCTCGTAGATCCATGCGGTATATTCACTTTCTCGTAACGTGTCGCCCCATGCGATAGGTGCCATGCCTTTCCATCTCTCGTTCAAGAAAGAAGTAAGGTCAGCTTTTGCTCTTTTTGTGCAGGCTTTCTTCATGTTGCTCATTAGCCCGGCAGCCCGACAGGCGCAAAGTTCGCCTTGGCAAGTACCCATGCCCACGCGGGTTCTTCTCCGTAAATCGACAAGGTTGTTCACGTCCAATTCGTTCAGTGCGTATTTCGCCTCTCCCACGGACACTTCTTCGCATTCGCAAATCAAGCTGTTGTCTAGAGGTGTGTTTTCGGAGAATTTGTCCGCCATATCCCCGTGGCGATTGATTGTCGCGTTGCGTTGAGCGAGAGGGACGGATATAATCTTTTTGCTTATTTCTTCGGTGTTCTCTCTTGAACCGGGCAATTTTTCCGAGGCGGTGGTGCAAGGAACGGTGACATTTAATTTCTTGCAAACCAAGTCGGTTGTCCATTCGGACATCAACCGGTAGGTCATCAATTTTCCCCCGGTAATGGTGACGAATCCTTCGAGCCCGTCTCTCGTTGCGTGATCCAGAAGGACGATACCCCTGCTTACGTTTCGTCCGCTAGGATCGTCATCTGACGCCACTAACGGGCGAACTCCCGCGTAGGCTCTTAGGATGCGTGTCTGAGCCAGTTGCGGGGATAATTTCTCGCCTTCCCGCAATAGTAAATCTACTTCTTCCGGGGTGACATACATGTTATCTACTTCCTCGTAAGGAACTTTGCTGGAAGTTGTTCCGATCAGACAGATCGTGTCGCCCGGCACGAGAATATCGGCGTCAGCAGGTTTCCGACATCTGTTCAGCACGATGTTGTTTACCCGGTGACCGAAGATAAGCAGGGCTCCTTTGGCAGGTAACATATTGATATTAACCCCCGCTAGCTTCGCTATATTATGTCCCCATATACCTCCCGCATTAACAACAACGGAGCTGTAATAGGATTTTGTTTCTTTTGTTTTGTGATCAAGTACTTTGATGCCCACGATCCGGTCTTGTTCCCGGATGAGTTCGGTGACCTCGTGATAGGTAAGAACCTCGGCGCCGTGAAGTTTTGCGTCCATGATGTTGGAGGCGGTTAGGCGGAAGGGGTCTACGGCTCCGTCAGGAACCCTCACGGCTCCTATAATGTTCGGGTTGGCAGAAGGTTCCATTTTCAATGCGTCTTTTGGATCGATTACGTCAGCCCGGATGCCGGCTTGGCGGCACGCATCTACAAATTTGGATTGGAATTGAATGTCATCTTCGGGGAGAGTCAAGAAGAGCCCATCTGTTTCTTCCACGCAGTGGCTGGCTATTTTACGGAGAATCATGTTTTCCTTGATGCATTCTTCTGCTGACTCTTGGTCGGTTACCGCGTAGCGGGCACCACTATGTAGCAACCCGTGATTGCGTCCCGTGGCTCCGGTTGAAATGTCAAATCTCTCCACCAAAAGCACCCGTAGTCCTCTGCGGGAACAGTCTCTAGCGGTTCCGGCTCCTGTAGCCCCGCCGCCGATGATGATCACATCAAATGGTTTGGTTGTCTCGTGCTGTGTCATATCCAAAAGATTTTATATCACAAAGGAAAGAAGAAAACGAAATAAAACAAAACAAAATCGCAATTATTTTATCTAAAAACGAAACTAAATGAAATGTTTTGTATTCGATTCTCTTTTGAAGCGTTTTTTATTTCTCTATTGAGGTGAAAAAAACGAAACTGTTTTATACCTATTATATAATAGGAGTGGAAGGGGATTCGTGTGGTATATTCCGGGGGGATTTATAAGGATTTTGTTGGGGAATATGCTGGGATTTCCAGAGTGTGTTTGAAATGATGCCTTGTGATCGTGTGTGAAAAAAGGAGAAGACAAAGAGCGTTAACGGGATAAATGTCTCTGTCTTCTCACATCACCAACCGATTAACTAACCCCAACAACTTGGGGATTTCACCAATAATCGCTATATTTGTAACAAACGATATGCAAAGATAATGCAAATTTGGAAGAATGCAAAGTCAAATTGGATTATATTTTGCTAGAAAGTAAAATTTAAATTAATTCTAAATAAAAGGATATGTCATTTTCCGAGAGATTGCTAGAGGTGATGAAAGAGAAAGGGTACACGAAATATCGTGTGGCGAAGGATTTAAATATGTCAGCTACAACTATTTCAAATTATTTGAATAACAAGACTAAGCCTGACACCACAAAATTGGAAGTATTGAGTCGTCTATTGGGAGTGAACCGGATTTGGCTTCTGACAGGGGATGGAGAGAAATGCCGGGGTGATGTGATTGGAGAAGATTCTTGTTCTCCTGTTCGTTCTGTGAAAGAGGATGATAGCGAGTTAACTCGCCATTTAGTGGAAATTATGGACAAACAAGCTTCTTCCTTGAAAGCGAAAGACGATCAGGTGTCCATGTTGATTAGTACAAATGAATTGTTGTTGCGTAAGATTACGCCTCTGCTTGAAAGGTTGATGGAGAAACTTTAATGATGTAATATTGGAATACTATTTTACGATCGTTACAAGTGTTGAAGAATGGATTTTTCGATCGTTCGTGAAGTAGTTTTTCTATTTTCTTGAAAAAATACGATTAAAATAAATTTTTTTTTGAGATAAAATCTTCAATGAAAAGTGTGGTATTTAAGAGCGGCGTCAAGCCATACCCGTGTACGGGTGAAACCGGCTCAATGGGAAAATCTGTGTGTTTTATTTTTGCTTGATAAAATTATTTTTCATGACTGCTTTGGAAGAACTTGTATCTTTAATGTTTCTTGCAGGTTTGGTGGATTATTTTGTAGTAACTCGAGTCAGTAAAATTGATATCGGCTACTAGGTTTACTAGTTTTCATGACGAGTAAGTGATCCATGATTTCCCTTTACGTGGTAAGGTTTTTGACCTGGTAATCAAACGTCGTCATTGGAGGCATGTTGAAACGGGCAAGGTGATATTCCGGGACTGGTATCTTGTGGCATGCTGGAGTTCTTTATCGAGAGAGTTCTCGGATTTTTTGTTTAACTTTTGAATTTCGGAGTCAATAATGAGTTGGATGTATTCTTTGTTGGGTGTTTCCTCTTTTAAGGAATCATTTTCAAAGTCCCAATAATCAATATTGATTTTTGTCCCTAAGCTTTTTCTTCTACTATCATAGTTGTAACTTATTTTAAGGGCAAGGGGTGCTTCATTTTTTTTGTTGATTTTGTCTTTTCTACAAATAGGTGTTATACTTACTTCCATAAATTTTCTTGATTTATAGAACTGGTATTTGGCTTTATTGAAAAAATGGGGACCAAATAGGGGGACAAATAAGAGGCAAAATCCCTATTTTTTATCTAAAATCCCCTTTTGTCACTTGAAAAATAAGAATATTGCATTGAAAGGGAAGGTTTGGTAACTAAGAAACATTCTTATTGTAACTATTTAAATAATAGCTATATAAAACAAAAGAGCAGCCCTTTTACAGACTGCTTCTCCTGAGCTGTTAATGGGATTTGAACCCATGACCTCTTCCTTACCAAGGAAGTGCTCTACCCCTGAGCTACAACAGCAATTTG